>CAWEGU010000009.1:0-179751 GCA_963808645.1 uncultured Alphaproteobacteria bacterium | reverse complement strand
GGGGTGCCAAGGAGCGCGCCCGCAAGACGTTTCCAAACCAGAAAGTCAGCGTCAGTGTCGCTCGCGATTTGCCGTTTATTCGCGGCGATGCGAACCTTCTACAGCAGGTCCTATTCAATTTGCTCGACAACGCTGAAAAATACGGCGGCGGATCGGATACGGTCATCCACGCGCGCCAAGAGGGATTGTATGTCGTCGTCACTGTCACTGACGAAGGTCCGGGCGTGAAGCCTGCCGATCTCGAACGCATCTTCGAAAAATTCTATCGAGGCGGGCGCCCGGACGGCCGCAAGGCGGGAACTGGCCTCGGCCTATCCATCTGCCGAGGCCTCGTCGAAGCGATGGGCGGGATCATCGTTGCGCAGAGCCCGGCGATTCGAAGGCGCGGCACGCGTATCGTCATCCGCTTTCCTGTTCCCGAGCAGCCGCGGCGGGGGATGGCGGCGTGACTGGTGTTCGTGTTCTCATTGTCGATGACGAGCCACAAATTCAACGAGTCCTGCGGCCAGCATTGACGGCTTGTGGCTATGAGGTTCTCGAAGCCATGACGGGCCGTGACGCTTTGAGGATAATCGCCGCCTCGGCACCTGATGTCGCGGTGGTGGATCTCGGGCTTCCCGACATGGACGGCAAGGAGGTGCTGCGCGAGGCGCGTACTTTCTCGAACATCCCGATCATTGTTCTTTCGGCGCGCGACCGCGAGGCGGAGAAGATCGTGGCGCTCGACTCGGGCGCCGATGACTACGTGGAAAAGCCGTTCGGAATCGGGGAACTCATGGCGCGGCTGCGCGCTGCGTTGCGCCACGCGGCGCAGGACGGAAATGAAGTCACACGAATCGAGAGCGGCGGGCTCTGCATTGATTTCGCCAAGCATTCGGTTACGAAAAGCGGAGTCATGGTAAAGCTGACGCCGAAAGAATATGATCTTCTGACGGCCCTCGCGCGTCACGCCGGGTGTCTTGTCACACATCGGCAAATTCTCACGGCGGTCTGGGGGCGGGCGCACCAGAACGATACACAATACCTGCGCGTATTCATTGGCCAGTTGCGCGCCAAGATCGAGGACGACCCTTCCGCGCCGCGCATTATTCTGACGGAACCGGGCGCTGGTTATCGCTTCGCCGACATCGACCAGAACAACGTATAGGATCGAAGGATAATGTCGTTGATTGCCGGAAAGCAGGTATTGCTTCAAGACCATTGCCGCGCATTTTCAATTAACAGGCGAAACTCAAGAGTTGCGGCCAAGCCGGGAAGTAGTCTCTCGTAGCGTGAATGCTTCGGGAAGAAGGGGAATGGCTGCTTTTGGCGCATCCCGGAAATGCCGCACTCCGCTAGTGACGGCCGCTTACGGTTCCAAAGCGGACGCCAGGTAAGCTGTCCAAGCCAACGCTCATGAGTTCACGCCTTAATCCTATGCGGCCAGCTGCATCGCCCGAACGTCTTCCAAGACGCGCCTAAAATCCGGCTGCGGCGCAAGGCACATAGTTCTATAAGTCTTCAGGAAGGGGAGCCACAACTTAATTCGATGCCATCTATTGCCGGCTTTTTAGTTCGGGTCTGAACACGATTTAATGAGCATTAATTGGACGAATGATTCAACCGCTGTGGAGGATGGATCACGCGGTCATTTTGGCTGATGCCTGCAGATGCGCGAACTTCCTCAGCGCCGTCTACTTGATCGCCGCTATCCATTTCCGCCGGCGAATTTTCAATGCCGCCTTCGTCTGCCCGCTTCTGACGCCGATATCAGCAAGAAAGGCTTCCAGATCGCTGGTCACGAAATCGATATGGGATGTCGCCTCTCCCCGCACGGTCTCGGAGGCATCGCGATGGTCCATTTGACCCGGTTTCGGCACGACGAGCACGGTCATCATTCCTCTTTCGTGCGGAATAATGAGATTTTTCGCGAGATCCTCGAACATAACGGCGCGCGCCGGATCGACCGCGTGCTTTTCGAAAAAGCGTTCGTAGGTCGCCGCCGCTGGCTTCGGCACGAAATCGGCGTCGGCAATATCGAAAATATCCTCGAACATCGCCTCCAGCCCAAGTGCCCGGGCGGTCCGCAAGGCATGTTCGCGCGACCCGTTCGTCAAAATGAGCTTGCGTCCGGGCAAGGCGGTGATGGCGTTGGCGAGAGCAATATCGGGGAGAAGCGAGGAGCGGTCGATGTCATGCGTGAAATCGAGAAATTCCTCCGGGCCAATGCCATATTCCTCCATCAGGCCGCGCAGGGTCGTGCCGTAGCATTGATAATAATATTTTTGCAACGCGCGGGACGATATGCCATCAAGCCCAAAGAGATAGCTGAGGTACAGCGTAATCCGCTGGTCGATCTTCGGCCAGAGATCGCAATCCGCGGGATAGAGCGTGTTATCGAGATCGAAGACCCAGGTATCAACGCGGGAAAGAGTATCGGCGACCGGCAAGGCTTCGCCGTTTGCAACTGTTTGCTTCAGGGCGGCTGGCGCGGCGCCGGCGGCAAGCGCGTGTGGCATATTGAATGAGTTTTTCAAGAAGGGTTTCGTATCGTTCACCGCGTAATAAGAGTGCCGGCGCCGTGATCGGTCAAAAGCTCGATGAGCACGCCATGCGGCATCTTACCGTCGAGAATCACGGCACCTTCGACGCCGCGTTCGAGCGCATCGATGCAGGTTTCGACCTTCGGAATCATGCCGCCGGTGATAGTACCATCGGCGATGAGGGCATGAATTTCATCGACGCGCAAGTGTTTGATCAACCTCTTGTCGCGGTCGAGGACACCTTGCACGTCGGTGAGCAGCACCAGCCGCTTCGCCTGCAGCGCGCCGGCGATCGCCCCCGCGAACGTATCGGCGTTGACATTATAGGTCTCGCCGTCGTCCCCTTGAGCGACCGGCGCGAGGACAGGGATGAGCTCGCGCCCGAGCACTTGGTCGAGCACCGTTTTATCCACCTTGGCCGGTTCGCCAACAAAGCCGAGATCGGCGTCGTTGCTCGTCTGCAGCAGCTTGCTGGCAGTCACCATGTTACCATCCTTGCCGCAAAGGCCAATCGCGCGGCCGCCCTCGGCATTGATAAGCCCGACGATCTGCTTGTTGATCGAACCGGCCAGCACCATCTCGACAATTTCCATGGTGGCCCGGTCGGTGATCCGCAAACCGCTGGAAAATTCCGACTTGATGCCGAGCTTGGCGAGCATCGCGCCGATCTGTGGCCCGCCGCCATGAACGATCACGGGATTGACCCCGGATTGCTCGAGCAAAACCATGTCCCGCGCGAAATCCCGCGCGACCTTGTCGTCGCCCATCGCGTGGCCGCCATATTTGACGACGACGATCGCATCGTCGTAGCGCAACATATGCGGCAGGGCCTGCATGAGGATTGCCGCCTGCTGTTGCGCTTGCGCTTGAGCTAATTCTTGCTTGTTAGGATTTCGTTCGTTCATCGGCCTCGCCCCGGGTCAGTGCGGGTTCTCGCCGCTCGTTGCGACAAGCTCAACACAGGGAAGGTGTTGCCGGGAGTCCCGGCAGCGATCTGGTCAGAGGTGGTCAAGTCGACGGTGCCCTGCGCCGCTATCGAAACACAATCCTGCCCTCCACTTTAGAGTCGATAACTTTGGCCGCCTCGACATAGTCGATCACATCGAGGGCGACGAGCCTTGTGCCGGAATCCGCGGTCACATGCGTCTTGCCCGCGAGCATCCCGTAGCCGTCGCCGCCGCGCGCCAAGAAATCATTGGTCGCAAGCTTGTAATCGCGGGCTATGTCAAGCGCTTCGCCATTAACCGTCACCGTCTTTACCCTCGCGCGCGGCGCCGCCGCCGGATCGGCAACGACAGAGAGCCCGGCAACCTGCGGAAACCATCCCGACAAGCGGTCCACCTGCGAAAACCCGTTTTCGAGCGCGGCCAGAATAGCCTTACCCGGAACAATGGTCAGCATGGTCTTATCGCCGAACGGGAGTTCGTCGAGGATGTCGCGCTTCAAGAGTTTAGTGCCCGCAGAATAGAATTTGTCGCCCCTGATGCCGCCACCATTGATGATCGCAACTTCGGCCGTTGCCGCCGCGCGGAGCGCGTCGGCGATGAGATTGCCGATCGCGCATTCCCCCGCGCGCACGGTCCCGGTGCGGCTATCGAGCGGCGCGGCAAGGGTGGCGATCTCAACATCGAACCGCTTCGCCAATCCTGCCTGGTAATCGCGGACCTTGGCAAGCATCGAAGGATCGGGGTCGATCTTCGCAGTATCGATGACGCGGAAATCCGGCCACCATGGAAAAGAGCGGCTTGCTTCATCTCGCGCCGTCGCGACATCGATATCGACAACCGTGACATAATTTGCATCCTGCTCGGATTCGACGAGCGCGGTGCGGCCATCGAAATCAATATGCAGATCGTGATTATGGCCGGACAGGACAAGATCGACCGCATGCGTATTCATCAAGGCGGCGCCCGTCGCCTTGTCGGCATGCACGATGGCGATGACGAGATCGGCGCCCGCCGCGCGCGCGCTCTTGGCGCCCGCGAGCACCGCAGGAATCGTCGGCGCGAATAGGAGATCGCCGGGGCGCGAGGCGCTCGCTGTCGCTTCATAGGCGGCGCCGATGAGCGCGAGCTTGAGGCCGTCCGCATCGATCAGCAATCGTTCTCGATGGCGCGGCAGCATGGCGCCATCGCTCCCTTTAAGGTTTGCCGCGAGAATCGGGAAACGGGACTCCCCTATCCGCTTGAAATAAATATCCTTGCCAAAATCGAACTCGTGATTGCCGGGAACGAAAACATCGAGCCCCACGTCATTAAAGAGATCGATCATATGCGCGCCTTGGTCGAAGCTCGATAACAGGCTCGGCGACAGCGTATCGCCGGCATGGACGCAGACAAGGTGGCGGTGTTCGGCGAGCGCCCTGGCCCGCTCCGCCTTTACGGCAGCCGAGAAACGCGCCAAGCCGCCGCGCCCGTCCTTGTTCTCCTCGATCCGATAAACATCGTTGACCAGAAGAAAGGATAGGCGGGCGGTGGAATCAGCGGTGGAAGCGGCACGGTTGGCGGGGGCGGCGATGCCCGCGCCAGCAGCCAGTATCGACGCCAAGGTCTGGCGGCGGGAGACCTTTCGCATTGATGCCTCGCGCGCGTGTTCGAGCCGACGCCCATTATAACACTTGGTTCACGCTAAGGCATAACATCCCGCATAGCCTTCCGGGACCTCGACGGGATGGACGGCGACCGAGGCGAGCGAGGACGAAAAGCAATCGGGCTCGGGATGGATTGCATATCCATATCCGGTCAATTCGACCGAAAAATCCTTCAGATACTTGGTAATTCCCGCCCCATGCGCCTTCAGAACCGCTTCCTTGCACGTCCAGATTTTGTAGAAGGATCGAAGCAGCGTGCCGTTCGCAAGGCCTTCGAGAGAGCGGTATTCGGCCGTCGAAAAAAAGGACCGCGCCAAGTCCAGTTCGCCGCCCGCCGCCCGCATAAATTCGATATCCACGCCGATATCGCGGCTGTCGGAAAATCCGATCAATGCCCAGCAGCCCGAATGGGAAACATTGAAATGCGGCCCACGGGTCCCTATGAGGCAAGGCTTTCCGTAAGGTCCTTCCGCGAACGCGATCTTGCCCGCTGGAGCGCCGGTCGCCTCGCTCAGAAGGCAACGCAACGTGCCGCGCGTCAAAGCGAACAGCGCCCCGTCCTCCGCGCGTCGGTAACGGTTCGCCCGGTCCTTTTCGCCACGTGAGAGAGTGTTCCACAAGTGCTCTGGAACCCCGCCCGGAACCGCGGGGCCCGCGAGCCAAAGCGCGACGCCCGCGCCGCTTGGCAAGGTTAGCTGCTTGAGGGGTAGCGCGCCGGCCTCCGCCATGCCGATCCCAGGCCCGGCCGCATCCCGCCGGCGTTCAAGATCCTACTGGCCCCTTGACCCGGAACGATCGCCGCCCTCCGGCGTGAAACCCTCCGGTTTGTCCCAACCGCCGCGCCGCCACCAAAACTCCTGGCCATCGCCCATCATGGCGAAATGGCGTTGGTGAAAACGCGGCCCGAACCGGTGCATGAGCACGGGCAGACGATTCTTCTGCTCTTCGCTCAAGGTAGCGTAAAGCGGCGCCGCCGCATCAGCGATTGCTTCGAGATTTTGGCCCCGCGCCACCGCGTTTTCGCCGCGCCGCCGCAGCCGGTCGACGAAACTTGCGGGCGCCGGCGCATCCTTGAACTTCTGACGCCTGGCCATCGCATTGTTGGCCGCGGTTCGCACCGCGGTCTCGACGCCAGGCCAGAGCTTCTCCTGATCTGGAGATAACTTCAAACCGGCGTGAAGGGCCGCGATCCGCGCGTCGAGGAAAGCGGCGTGGTCAGCGGGCGAGAAAACGTGCTTTTCTCGCGGAATGTTGCCGGGGGGTTGCTCCGCGTGGGCATTAATGGAGGCAAGCGCGACGCCGGAGCCAACAAGGGCGATCATGGTCAAGGCGAAAGGCAAACCCGGTTTCATGGCAGTTCTCCAATTTTCGATAGACGCACGATCCGCGAAACCGTTTCCACTCTCGCAAGATCATGTCGAGTTGCTGCGGCCCGGAATAGACGAGTGCGCCGCGGGCTTCAAATGAAGCTTTCGTCATGTTCCCGTACCTTAAAGAACCTGCGCGAGGAAGCGAGTCGGCTTCGATGCAAATGGCGCCAAAACCTATATTGTTGCGGCGCTACGGCGCCGATTCCGCATCATGAACCACGTGGGTGTCACCGCGGCCTTTTCTAACAGCGCTTTCAACGCGCCTTTATGCCGCAATGCTGCGGATTGCGCTCGACAAGCGTTTGTGATTTGCAACCAAAGGACCAAGGGCTCAAAGAGGAGGAAATGAAACGCGCGCCATAGCTGCCGCGGCCCGAGGGCACGGTTTTTTACCTGATCGGCCGCATGACTTATCGAAACCTACGAGCTTTTTCGGGCGGAACGCGCGTCTATTGTGGACTAATGTTCCAAAATCGCCAATATTTCAAGCTTTGCGGCAAGGCCATTGCAATATGCCGATTGCTTTTTCTTGAGTGACCGAGGAAAGCTCCGGAACCGATAAGAAATATGCCGCGGCAGACCCCGGCCCAGGCCATTGCGCGTCCAATAACGCGGCCACCGCGGAAGGCCATAGCAAGCCGAGTTCGAGGAGTTCCATATTGCCCGCGACGGCAGCGCACCATCATGAAAAGCACGCCCATCCGAACGCGAGCCCTGCCGATTATTTGGCGCTGCTCAAACCGCGCGTGATGTCGCTTGTGACCTTCACGGCATTTATCGGAATTTTGATCGCCCCTTCGCAGGTCAACCCGCTGCTTGGCTTCGCCTCGCTGCTCGCCATCGCGGCCGGGGCGGGCGCGTCGGGCGCCCTCAACATGTGGTATGACGCTGATATTGACGCGCTGATGCGGCGGACCTGCCTCCGCCCTATTCCGGCGGGCAGGATGAATAAAGGGGCCGCGCTCGGTTTTGGCTTGGTCCTTTCCGTCCTTTCGGTGTTTACCCTAGGCATCGTCGCCAATTGGGTCGCCGCCGCGCTTCTCAGCTTCACCATCTTTTTCTACGTCGTCGTCTACACGATGTGGCTCAAGCGCTTGACTCCGCAAAACATCGTGATCGGAGGCGCCGCCGGAGCCATGCCGCCGATCGTCGGCTATGCCGCGGCCACGGGGGAAATAAGCCTCGCGAGCGTCATTCTTTTTGCGATTATCTTCGTTTGGACTCCGCCGCATTTCTGGGCGCTCGCTCTCGTTAAGGCCGGGGAATATGGGCGCGCCGGGATTCCGATGCTCCCCAACGTAAAGGGGGCCGATCGCACGCGCCGCGATATTCTCTTCTATACTTTCCTTCTTGCTCCGCTTGGCATTGCGCCTTGGCTCATCGGTTTTGCCTCCTCGGCCTTTGCCGTTATCGCACTCGCTCTTGGCGCGCTGATGCTGTTGTGTTCGACGCGGGTCTATTATAACCGGATCGGCACGAAAGCCGATCGATGCGCGATGCAGTTGTTTGGCTTTTCGATCCTCTATCTTTTCCTGCTTTTCGCCGCGATCGCCGGCGAGCGGTTTATTGCGATTATAGCTTTGAATATGCCGACTTGAATATCGCGCATCGCCACGGGAGAAGAACGTTCGATAGTTGGCGCGAAAAGGTCCGGCAGCAGGGCCGTGTTTGATTGAGAGCTGGGGTTTGAGCCGACCATCCTCTCGGGCCATTATCTCGAAGTGATGCTGATGAGCAAGAGAATCCGGCGGATAATGTCAAACCTAAGCGAGCCTACGAGTCCTCCGCCGCGGATGACGGCACCCGCATATTGATCGACCGGCTATTGCCGTGCGGGGTCGAGAAAGCCGACGCGGCCATTGATGAATGGATCATGGACATCGCGCCCACCACCGCGTTGCGGAAATGGTTCGGCCACGATCCCGCCCGCTGGCCGGAATTTCGGCGCCGCTACGCCGCGGAGGTCCACGAGCATCCTGAACAGCTCAGCAGGGTTACCGTGGCCACCCTGCGCATCGCCTTCAGTGGTTGAGAGGGAGGGTCCACGCGCACCGAAGCGTGCAACAATGCTGGCGCAGCGGATGCGGACCGCGGCGGCGTCAAACGGCTGCGTGACAGCCCCGCCGGATCTTGAACGGGCCAGGAGACAAAGCGATGTTCGTTGAAAGGTTGTTGCCCGCGGCACGTGAAAAGCTCGTCACGATTGCAGATGATGCCACGCTGGTCGAAGCGGCGAAACTTCTGCGTACGGGGACCGACCTCGTGGTCGTGTGCGGTTCTGCAGGCCTTTTGGTTGGAGTCATCACAAGGACTGACATCGTCAGCCAAATCAGCCGATGCGAGGGGGCGGGCTGCATAACGGCAGCTTCATTGGCGATGACACGCGACGTTGTGTTTTGCCGGCCGGGCGAATTGCTGCACGACGTCTGGACGCGAATGAAAGAGCGGGGCTTGAAAAATATTCCTGTCGTGGACCAGGATTCTCGACCGCTGGGAATGCTCCATGCGCGAGACATTCTGCAAGCTCTCCTGAAAGAATCCGAAGACGAGGAAGCAATGTTGCGAGATTACGTGATGGGTATCGGATATTAAACTAGCTGCAGCTTTCGGTCGAACTTCTGAACAAGCACGAGGCGGCAGAAAATCGATCGTAACCTGGCTTCTACGCACATTGATCGGGGTGCTCGAGACCTGGCGTTTGACCGGGAGGCGTCGCATCTATGCTCGACAAAACGATCAAGGCATTCGGGGATGTATAATCGGTGGAGATCTGACCGGAAGCTCGCCTCTTGGGCTTTGGGCAGCGGAGCGGAAGACGGATATTGTTAGGCGGAATCCGCGTAGCCCAGGCTGTCATTCAGGCTCCCTGCCATTGTCCGCGGTAGGCGACTCGACTTTACCGACCGGAGTTGGTGCTCCTTAGACGTTCCGGTGGGTTCAGGTAGGTTCTCCTCCCTAAGTGGTGAGGCCGACCGAAACGCGATAGAAGCAGTCACGTTCCCTCTTCGTTCAGGAACTTTCTCATGCCTGATAAAAAGCTAGATTTCGTAGACCCTTCACAACAGCGCCAAATGGCGCTTTCGAGGTGGGGCAGCGACGGCGGCGGCGCACCCGGCCGCCCGCAAGGGGACCCAATTTCCGGCGATGTGCAACCCGAGGTCCCTCGTTTGACCGATGCCGAGCTGGTGCAGCTTCGCATCCGCGTGATCGCGCTGGAGAATTTGGTGATCTCGTTGCTCGCAGAAGCCTCTGATCGGCAGCTCGACCTTGCTCGCGAAATGGCGGCCTACATTTCTCCAAGACCGGGCTTTTCCCATCATCCTCTGACGATCCATGCGGCGGCCCAAATGGTCGATCTTGTTGAACGAGCCGCTCATTTCCGGTCGTGACGCCTCCATGAGCGCGCCGCCGGCGCCCCATATAAGCTAGCGCGCCGGTACCATCCCAGACGGCGAGCGTCGGCTCAAGGCACTCAGGTTGTGGCAAGGGAGCGCTATTCGGAAACCAGATGTTCCGGCGAGCGTTGATCCTGGTTCGAGCGCGATCAGGGCTCAGGGAAAGGCCAAGCCGATGTCGGACTCGGTCAAGATCAAACTGAAGCCATACATCTCCAGCCTGGTTTGTTTCGAGCGGCCTGTCGGCGCGTACTGACAGCATCTGCTCCAGAAAGGCTCGAATGAGCGAAGAAAGGATTGACATCTACGGGGCTGATCTCTCACTCAGGCAGTCGAACTCTCAACAGTTCCCGGTGGCATCTGGCAATAAAAAGAGGACCCTTAATGCGTACGCCCGCGAGCATCTTTAAGCATCCCATCCACCCCATGCTGATCGTCTTTCCGATCGGCCTTTGGATTTTTTCCTTAGCCTGCGATTTGATTCGTCTGGCTGGCGCTCCTGGAGACGCGTGGTCCACCGTCGCGTTTTTCAGCATGGTAGGCGGTTTCATCGGCGCTCTCTGCGCCGCGGTGCCAGGATTTATCGACTTGCTTTTCTATGAGGGGGGCGCTCGGCCGGTCAAGAAAATAGCTCTGACCCACATGGTGATCAATCTCACCGCCGTCGTGCTATATGCGGTAAATATCTGGCTGCGCGCCAACGGCCCCTCCGGTGTGAGCACAAGCATGAGAATTCCCGTTCTGCTTTCGATTATCGGCGTGGCGCTCCTCTTTGTATCAGGCTGGCTCGGCGGCCAAATGGTGCATGTCTATGGCGTAGGCGTCGAAGGACGGGAATAACGGCGTGCCGCGAAGCCGCGCTAACCGAGGGCACCTCATCATCATGACCACAAAATTCAAAGTCGGCGATCACGTGACCTGGAACTCGGAGGCCGGCCATGTCAGCGGCAAGATCGTCAAAGTGCATACAAAAGACGTCGATTACAAGGGGTACACTCATCACGCGAGCCCGGATGATCCACAGTACGAAATCAAAAGCGACAAGACCGCCCACATCGCGATGCATAAAGGTCAAGCATTGAAGAAGGCGAGCGCCTGAAGGGCTGCTTTTGTCATTCGAAGTGATGTTGATGAGCGAGAGAATTACGGCGGATAATGTCAAGCTTAAGCGCGCCTACGAGCCCGCCGCCGCGGATGACGGCACCCGCATATTGATCGACCGGCTATGGCCGCGCGGGGTCAAGAAAGCAGACGCAGCCATTGATGAATGGATCAAGGACATCGCGCCCAGCACCGCGCTGCGGAAATGGTTCGGCCACGATCCCGCCCGCTGGCAGGAATTTCGCCGCCGCTACGCTGCCGAGATCCAGGAGCATCCTCAGCAGCTCGGCAGCCTACGTGCCCTGGCAAGACAAGGCCCGATCACGCTCGTGTACTCGGCTCACGACGAGGTTCATAACGACGCGGTTGCGCTACGGGACTTTCTTTTGGGACGATAAACGAATCGAAAGCCCGAGACGGCTTGCCGGTAGTAAGCTGGCGCGCCGCTACGCATCCGAGGATGGCCACTGCCGGCTCTGGGCAATCAGGCCCCAGCAAAGCGAGCGCTGGACCCAATTCTCGAACCAGACGCTCCGGCGAGTACGGACTCTGGTTCGCGCACGATCACGGCTCGGAGGAAGGCCAAAGCCTATGGCGGACTCGGTGAAGATCAAACTGCCGCCCCACGATCCGATTGCCTCGACCCTGAGCGCGGCGGACGACCGAATCGTCCTGAGCCACTGGCTGCCTCCCCAGGAAGGCATAGTACCCCAAATCCGCATGGGCCGGCGCTGGGTCAGCATCTTGTGGGCGATACCGATCGGAGCGGCGGCGCTCGTTCTCCTGGTCGCCCTCGCGCAGAGCTTGCGGGAATATCAAATCGTCCAGGCCTTCATCAAGACGTACCCTGGTATCGCGCAGGACGCGCCCTCGGTCGATTCCGGCTTTCCGTGGTGGTTGCAGCTGCAGCACTTCCTGAACATGCTCTTCATGATGTTCATTATCCGCGCCGGAATCCAGATCCTGGCCGATCATCCGCGGCTTTATTGGCATCGGGACTGCACTCCCGGCACGGAGTGGTTCCGCTTCCAGCACCCGGTCCCGGAGGGCCGGATTTGGACCTCCAAGGACGATTCGGTGACCCTACCGGGCTGGCTGGGCATCCCTGGCGTTCGGCACTCCATCGGGCTCGCCCGCTGGTGGCATTTTTCGATCCTGCTGCTGTGGACGATTAACGGCGCCGCCTTTTACGTGCTGCTCTTTGCGACCGATCAGTGGCGTCGTTTGGTGCCCCTTACCTGGGACGTGTTCCCGAACGCGCTCTCGACCGCCATCCAATATGCCTCGCTCAACTTTCCGGTGGACCAAAGCTGGACCCGCTACAACGGCCTGCAGCAACTCAGCTATTTCATCACGGTATTCATCGCCGCGCCGGTTTCGATCGCGACCGGCCTCATGCAGAGCCCAGCGATCTCCAATAGGCTGGGCCTGCTCGGGACGGTGCTGAACCGGCAGGCAGCCCGATCCATCCACTTCATCTCGTTCTCCTGGTTCGTGCTGTTCATCCTGGCGCATGGGATCATGGTGTTCATCACCGGCCTGCGGCAGAACACAAATCATATGTTCTTCGGCGTGGAGAACAACACCTGGAGCGGGCTCCCGCTCTTCGTCTTGGCCATGGCGGTTGTAGGGCTGGCTTGGTGGGCCGCCTCGCCTTTCACGATCCGGCACGCCCGCCTGGTGCAGCGGACCGCCCGGCTCATGGTCGGCTGGATCAAGGGGCTATCCGAGTGGTGGGAACCAAACGCCCAACTAACGGAGAAGGACATCTCGCCGCATTTCTGGCCGAACGGCACAATGCCGAACTCCGCCGAGTTCGATGCCCTCGTGGCGAAACAGTTTGATAGCTACCGGCTACGCGTCGGTGGACTGGTGGAGGCGCCTCGGGAATTTTCCTTCTCCGACCTCAAAGCCCTGCCGAAGCAAGAACAAATCACGACTCATTTTTGCATCCAGGGATGGTCGGGCGTCGCCAAGTGGGGCGGCGTTCCGATGCGCGATATTCTCGATATCGTGAAACCGACGCCGGATGCGCGTTATGCCGTGTTCTACTCGTTTTCCAAGGGTGCCGCGGGTGGCGGCTATTACGACGTTCACGAGATTCACAATATGCGACACCGACTGACCATCCTCGCCTATGAGATGAACGGCGCGCCCGTCAGCGTTCTTCATGGCGCGCCGCTGCGGCTGCGCTGCGAGAACGAGCTGGGCTTCAAGATGGTCAAGTGGATCGCGGCGATCGAGTTCGTGCGACGATTTCGCTGATCTGGGCGCCGGCCAAGGCGGCTATAACGAAGATCACGAGTTCTATGGATACCGTATGCCGATTTGAAACACGCGAGATGGGAGCCGAGGAGAATTCGAATGAACGCAATGCCTTCTACAATGCCTCCCGATCCGGTATTGGATAATGAGTGCATCAACACTCTGCGCTTCCTTTCCGTGGACGCCGTGCAAAAGGCTAATAGCGGGCACCCGGGACTGCCGATGGGCGCCGCGCCGATGGCCTATGTGCTGTGGACCCGGTTCCTCAAACACAATCCGGCCAATCCCGAATGGTTCGACCGTGATCGCTTCGTGCTGTCTGCTGGACACGGATCGATGCTGCTGTATAGTTTGCTTCACCTCACCGGTTATGATCTGCCTCTCGAACAAATCAAAAAGTTTCGCCAATGGGGTAGCATGACGCCGGGCCACCCCGAGCGCGGCGTTACCCCGGGCGTCGAGACGACCACGGGGCCGCTAGGACAAGGCTTCGGCAACGGCGTGGGTCTGGCGATGGCCGAAGCGTACGTCGCCGCATGTCACAATCGCCCCGGCGCCGAGATCGTCAACCATTTCACATACGGGATCGTCAGCGACGGCGACCTGATGGAGGGCGTCTCCTCGGAGGCCGCATCCCTCGCCGGCCATTTGAAGCTCGGCAAGTTGATCTACCTATATGACGACAACCATGTGACGCTGTCGGCTGGAACCGATCTCACCTTCACCGAGGATCGTGCGCGCCGCTTCGAGGCGTATGGCTGGCACATCCAGCTGGTCGCGGACGGCAACGACCTGGCGGCTATCGACAGGGCGCTGCGCGCGGCTCGCGGCGAAACGGAACGCCCGTCGCTCATTCTGGTGCGCACCCACATAGGATACGGTTCGCCCCACAAGCAAGACAGTTTTGAATCGCACGGGTCGCCGCTGGGCGCCGACGAAGTGCGTCTGACAAAGGAGAAGCTAGGCTGGCCGATGGAGCCGCCATTTTATATCCCGGAGCGCGCGCGCGAACACTTTCGCGAGGCGATCGAGCGGGGAAAGTTGGCCGAGACGGAGTGGAGAGATAAATTCTCGGCGTACGCCCGAGCATTTCCAGATCTGGCCAAAGCTTTCCAACAGGCCATGCGCGGCGAACTGCCCGATGGATGGGATAGAGATATTCCGGTTTTCCCCGCGGATGCAAAGGGCCTGGCGACCCGCGTCGCGGGGGGAAGAGTGATGAATGCCGTTGCATCTCGATTGCCGGCACTGATCGGCGGCTCGGCGGATTTGAATCCATCGACCTTTACTGCGCTTTCGGGACGGGGAGATTTTGAGCCCATCGGAATGAACGCATGCGATAAGCAAGGCGCGGCAGATGGTGTCTGGGGCTACGCCGGCCGCAATCTTTATTTTGGCGTACGCGAGCATGGCATGGGGGCAGCCTTGAACGGTTTGGCGGCGCACGGCGGCGCCTTGCCGTTCGGCGCGACATTTCTGATTTTCTCCGATTACATGCGGCCGCCAATCCGCCTTGCCGCGCTGATGGGGCTGCACGTGATTTATGTTTTTACCCACGACAGCCTTGCCTTGGGACAGGACGGACCCACCCATCAACCGGTGGAGCAACTCGCCGGTCTGCGGGCGGTTCCAGGCCTCACGGTCATTCGTCCGGGCGATGCCAATGAGACGGCCGTCGCTTGGCGCGTCGCGCTGGAGGCGGGGAACCATCCGGTTGCATTGGTTCTGACGCGTCAGAATGTGCCCACGCTCGATCGCACCCAATTTGCCCCGGCGGACGGTTTGCGGCACGGTGCATACGTCTTGGCCGATGCGCCGAACGGCCGGCCGGACGCCATTCTGATAGGGAGCGGTTCGGAAGTCGGCCTGGTCATGGCGGCTCGCCAAAAGCTGCAAGATGAAAAAGTCCTGGCGCGCGTCGTCTCCATGCCAAGCTGGGAATTGTTCGATGCACAGCCGCAAAATTATCGCGACCAGGTGTTGTTGCCGTCAATCCATGCGCGACTTGCCGTCGAGGCGGGTGCCTCGCAGGGCTGGCATCGCTACGTCGGCGATCGCGGTGACGTGCTGGGGGTAGACCGCTTCGGTGCGTCGGCTCCAGGCGACATCGTGATGCATGAATATGGCTTTACAGTCGAGAACGTATGTAAAAGAACTCTCGCCTTGTTGCGGTAGGTGGGCATTCGAATCGCCGGAACCAAGCCGCTCGGCGCAGGATAGTGACCGCCGTCGCCGGCGGACCCTCCAACTCGCTGGACCGGTTGACCTACAGTAGCTTCGGTCGCTGGTCGCCCTGGGTGATCAGACGGGCGCTGCGATCGCCACTGGCGTAGATCCACAGCCAGTTCAAAGCGACGGCCAGGCGATTGCGCACGCCGATCAGGAAATAGATGTGGGCGAGCCCCCAGATCCACCAAGCGATCCAGCCGCGTATCCTGATCCGTCCAAAATCGATTACGGCGCAGCGCTTGCCGATGGTCGCGAGACTGCCGGAATGCTTGTAGCGAAACGGTCGCAGTGAAGCGTCGCCGCGAAGGCGTATCTTGATCGTGGTGGCGACATGGCGGCCTTGCTGCTTGGCGGCCGGCGCAATCCCTGGCACCGGCTTGCCATGCCATCCGTCAATGGTCGCCGTATCGCCGATTACGAAGATCTCCGGATAACCAGGAGCGCTGAGGTCCGGCCCCACCTTAATGCGGTTGGCGTGATCGGCCGGCGCACCGAGCCAATCGGCCGCGGACGAAGCTCGTACGCCGGCAGCCCAGAGAATGACCTTCGCCGATAGCTTCCGGTCATCGAAGACGACGCCCTCGTCGGTGCATTCGCAGACCGGGCGACCGAGTTCAATTTCGACTCCCAACCGCTCGAGCGCGGCATGAGCATAGGTGGAGAGGTCTTCGGTGAAACTGGGCAGAATGCGGGGGCCAGCTTCGATCAATACGATCCGCGCCCTACGCGTGTCGATGTGGCGGAAGTCCTCGCGCAGATTCTCATGCGCGAGTTCAGCGATCGTGCCGGCCAATTCCACGCCTGTCGGCCCGCCGCCAACGATCACAAAGGTAAGCAGCGCAGCGCGACGCTCGGGATCGGTCTCGCGCTCGGCCTGTTCAAAGGAAAGAAGAATCCGCCGCCGAATCGTGGTGGCGTCCTCTAACGTCTTAAGGCCGGGCGCATGGGACTCCCACTCGTCATGGCCGAAATAGGCGTGTCGCGCTCCGGTCGCCAGGACCAGCGTGTCATAAGCGACCACGCCGCCGTCTACGAGCAGGACTTTGCCGTCCCCGCTATCGATGCCCATAACCGCCGCGAGCAATGTCGTTACTTCCTTGCGATTGCGGAGGAGATGACGGACTGGCCAAGCAATCTCCGAGGCCGCTAACGACGCCGTGGCGACCTGGTACAGCAGCGGTTGAAACAAATGATGATTGCGCTGATCGATGATCGTGATGCGAACCGGCGCGCGGGCCAGACGATGTGCGACCTCAAGACCACCGAAGCCGGCGCCCACGATAACGACGTGATGGGCGTGAGATGAATCGGTCAATGCCTGGTTGTCTCCGATCTCAACGCGGGGCCAGCGCGGAGGGAAGAGGTGGCTCGACAACCATCCAACTTGCGCCCCAGCGAGTTTCGGTTCCAACCATTAGCGACGGCACGCCGATGAACTAAAGTAAGGAGATTGGCATCGCTAAACGATTGAAGTGGCGCAATTGGCCACCGCAGATTATTCGCGCCTAATGCCGAACGGGCTGCTTCACCCAATAGAACCGTTCTTATCGGATAACCAGAGAATATCGATCTTGAGCGTTGCCTTACGTGCACGCTTGAGCGGCCGAAGAGCGCGCGCCAAGGGGAGCCCATGCCGGTCGAAATCGCAGTCGGCCCACCTCAACTCGTGATTAATCAGGGCGATACTATCTTGGTCACCGACAATTACGGCCAGATTCCCTGGCCAAGCGACAAAGGGCTTTATTTTCTCGATACGAGGTTGATCAGCAGTTGGAATATCGCCCAGCATCCGAAGCGTATCAGTGCCGATGCCGCATCCGTTCGCCATGGTGGCTGAACGGCGGCTTGGCAGTGCGAAACAATCCTTGGCCCGGCTCGGCCTTGCCCTGGCGCTATTTGGTGTAGCTTGGCAAAATGGTTGGCGCGCCGCATATTGACGTAAGACTGGGCAGACAGAGCATACGGCGCCGATACCGCCATTCGTTAGGGCCAGTTATATTCGATTGAAGTGTATAAATCGGGACTTTACCCTAAGAATAAAGTCAGATGCCGCCTTTCGTCTCATCGCCGCATCAGCGGCGAGGAGCGATCCGCTCGCCACACTCGGCGCCGTGGAATGAAAAGCAAGGCGCGATTTCCTGCGGCGGTCCATCGTATCGCGTCCCGTTTCTTACAAATGAAGAGACGTCCGTTCGGCCGGTGGAGGCGAGGGGTTTACACGTGAATTACATTTCGACGCGCGGCGCGGCGGCGCCGATTTCGTTCACTCAGATGCTGCTCGCCGGCCTCGCGCCGGACGGCGGCCTTTACCTACCGCAAGCCTATCCACAGCTCTCCCAAAAAGCGATTGCTGGCTTTGCGGGCAGATCCTACGAGGAGGTCGCGCAAGCCATCCTGACGCCATTCGTGGCAGGCGAGATCGAGGCTGGCCCGTTGCGAGGCATGATCGAGGCCGCCTACGCGGATTTCCGGCACAAGGCGATCGCCCCTCTGGCGCAGCTTGATTCCAATCTCTTTGTGCTCGAATTGTTTCACGGGCCAACTCTCGCCTTCAAGGACCTCGCGATGCAGCTCCTAGCCAAGCTCATCGATCATGTTCTCAAGGCGCGGGGCGAGCGAGCGACCATCATTGGCGCAACCTCGGGCGATACGGGAGCCGCCGCCATCGAAGCCTTTCGCGGTCTGCCCCAAGTCGATGTCTTCATCCTTTATCCGCATGGACGCATATCGGAGGTGCAGCGCCGCCAAATGACGACGGCCGAGGCCGGCAACATTCACACAATCGAGCTTGAAGGCACGTTCGACGACGCCCAAGCTTGCGTCAAAAACATGTTCAATCATAGTAAATTGCGCAACGAACTTAATCTTTGCGGGGTAAATTCGATCACGCTCGCGCGCATCCTTTTCCAGACGGTGTATTATTTTACCAGCGCGGCCGTTCTTGGCGGGCCGTACCGGAAAATTTCCTTTGTCGTGCCGACCGGCAATTTCGGCGATATCTTAGCCGGCTGGATGGCCAAACGTATGGGACTTCCGATCGACCGGCTGGTGATAGCGACGAATTCCAACGATATTCTAACACGCACGCTGGCGAGCGGCGACTACGTTGTGCAAAAGGTTCATCCAACTCAATCGCCGTCGATGGACATTCAAGTGTCATCCAATTTCGAACGTCTCCTTTTCGAAGTGCATGGTCGGGATGCGGGCGCGCTTTGCCGCTTAATGTCGGGGTTGCGGCAATCGCAGGGGTTTACGATCGAGCCTGGCCCACTTCGTGCTATTCGCGCCGAGTTCGATTCGTTCAGCGTCACCGAGGCCGAGACCACACAGGAGATCGCCCGGAGCTGGCGAGAAACGGGCTTCCTCGCCGACCCGCACACCGCCGTCGGGATGAGCGCCGCGCGTAAGGAAAGGGCGTATGCATCCGAGAGCCCGCTCGTTGTCCTGAGCACCGCTCATCCCGCCAAATTTCCCGCCGCGATCGCGCGCGCGACAGGAATGCGGCCGGATTTGCCTGGCCATCTTGCCGGTCTTTTCGAACGAAAAGAGAAGTTTGCGATCTTGCCCAACAGCCAGAGTGAAATCGAGCGTTTTATCCATGCCCGCGCCGCGCGCGCGTCGAATTGGGCCGCGCTATGAGCGTCGAGATCACCACGTTGCCGTCGGGCCTGAGGATTGCCACCGATCGCATGGCGCACCTTGAGACTGCCTCGCTTGGCGTCTTTGTCGGGGCCGGATCGCGCCACGAACGAGTGAATGAGCACGGCTTGTCGCATCTTCTCGAACACATGGCATTCAAAGGCACGCGGCGGCGCTCGGCGCGCGACATAGCCGAGGAGATTGAGACCGTCGGCGGCGATCTCAACGCCGCGACGAGCACCGAACATACCGCCTATTACGCCCATGTCTTGGCCGGAGATATTCCGCTTGCGCTCGATATCCTCGCCGATATTTTGACCGAAAGCGTCTTCGACAGCTTGGAGCTCGAACGCGAAAAAGGCGTTATTCTGCAGGAAATCGGCGCGGTTGAAGACACGCCCGACGATCTCGTCTTCGAGTTGCTGAACGCCGCCGCGTTTCCGGATCAGCCGATTGGGCGGCCGATCCTCGGAACCCGGGAGCAAGTTTCGGGGTTCGGCAGCGATGCGATCAATGCCTATCTCGCGACTCACTATCGCGCGGACGCGACGGTGATCGGCGCCGCCGGAGCAGTCGAGCACGCTTCGCTTTGTGACGAGGCCGCGCGGCGCTTCGTAAACCTTCCGGCGCGGGGCATCGAAAACGGAACCGCGCGGGCGCACTACCGGGGCGGCCAAAAGCGCTTGAGGCGGCGGCTCGAACAGGCCCATATCGCCGTCGGTTTTGAAGGCACCGCTTACGCGCATGAGGATTTTTACGCCATGCAGATTTTCGCGAACGCGGCCGGCGGCGGGATGTCCTCTCGCCTGTTCCAAGAGGTGCGCGAGGCGCGCGGGCTCGCCTATTCCATCCATGCCTTCCATTGGGGGTATTCCGATACCGGAGTGTTTGGCTTTTATGCCGCGACGAACGCAAAGGATGCCGCGGAATTGATGCCCGTCGCGCTTGACTGCATGGCCCGGGCGACCTTGGACCTTAGCGACAGCGAAGTCAGGCGGGCCAAGGCGCAGATGAAAGTATCGCTTCTCGCGGCGCTCGAATCCCCCGTCGCTCGCTGCGAACAGCTTGCCCGTCAATTGATCGCCTTCGACCGTGTCCTCACCCGCCCTGAAATAGTTGCGGCGATCGATCGCCTGGATGTTGCCCAAATCCGCACCGCCGGCGCACGTGCGCTCCGGTCGCCGCCGACCGTCGCGGCGATCGGTCCGGTCGCCAAGGCTTTTACACCCGAGCAGGTCGCGCTGCGGCTGGGCGGGGTTTGAAGGAGCGGCGTCGTGGCTCTCTTCCGTCTCCCTCCAGCCAGTCATGCCGCACATCTGGTGCGCGGTGAAGGCATCTACCTTCGGCCGCCGGAGATGCGCGACTTTGAGGCCTGGGCGGATTTGCGTGCACGAAGCCGCGCGTTTTTGACTCCATGGGAGCCGGCATGGCCGGCCGACGATCTAACGCGCGCCTCGTTCCGGCGCCGATTGCGCCACAACCAGCAGGAAATCGCCAACGACGAAGCCTACCCTTTCTTGATCTTTCGCGACGACGACAATGTGCTTGTCGGCGGTCTCAGCCTGGGGCAAGTCAGACGCGGTGTCGTTCAGGCGGCAATGCTCGGATATTGGATCGGCGCGCCACATGCCCGGCAAGGCTTGATGTCGGTCGCGCTCCGGTCAGTGACCGGTTACGCTTTTGCAACGCTCCGGCTACATCGGATCGAAGCCTCATGCCTGCCGCACAACGAAGCCTCGAAAAGACTATTGGAACGAACGGGTTTTACCAAGGAAGGTTACGCCCGCGCCTATCTGCGGATCAATGGGGCCTGGCAAGATCATTTGCTATACGGCCTGCTGGAAACCGATCCGGTGCCGCCTCGGGGGCGGCACAACAAGGATTGACCGCTCCTGGCAGCCGGCACCGCGCATCGCTGCGGGCCGGAAGCTTTGCCGAGGCATGCCGCCTGGCAATGGGCCGCGTCGGAAAGTATTCCCATGCCCCGTCCTCGGCGAATCGAAGGGTATGCCATCATCTCCGAAGACGGCATGCTCGCGAATTCCGCGGGTCTCATGCCGGACTCGCTCAAGTTCGAGGCCGATCAGCAATTCTTCGAACGCGGGCTCGACGGGGTCGACGTGGTGGTTCATGGGCGCCACTCTTATGAGCGGCAACCGTGTTCGTATTTGCGCCGCCGGCTGATCCTGACCCGGCAAGTGCCGGCCACCGCGGCCGACCCGTCGAATGAAAACGCGCTATTCTGGAACCCCGCGGGTGCTTCGTTCGAGCAAGCCTTGGCTTTGCTCGGGGCGCCAGATGGCGTCGTTGGCGTCATTGGCGGTACGGATGTGTTCGGGATGTTCCTGGACCGCTACGACGTTTTCCACCTGTCGCGGGCGCCTGGCGTGCGAATACCCACGGGGCGACCGGTGTTTCCTGAGGTGCCCACGCGGACTCCGGAGGAAGTGCTTGCAAGCCATGGCCTCGCCCGTGGCCAGCGGCAGGTGCTTGATGCGGCAAAAGGCCTCGCGGTCGTTAGCTGGAAACGTTCGCCAAAGCCCGACTGATAACCCTGCCGGAGTTTGAAGGCCGCATCGCCTACGTTGTCCGCCCTGCCCGATTGGTCGGCCAAGGTTGAATATCTCTACACCGATCGCGGCGGCGCGCCCGCGTGGCCGGCCCGCCACATCAAGCCGAAATAGATGACGATCAGGATGATATTGGCGCCAATCCAGAGCATCGAAAAGAACCCCGGCAGCGCCAGAGCAACTAGGATTTGCGCGATCGCGACCAAAAGCCAAATCACGCCACCCCAGGGCGTCGCTAGCCACAGGCCAACCGCCGCTACAAGGTTGACAGTCGCGAAAAAAATCACGGCCGCGCCGTGCAACGCGCTCACATTGTCGAACAGCGGCTCCGGCGGCAGGAGAATCGCGCTCCATTGCAAAAGGCCTTGGATAACCCAAAGTCCCGCAAGCAAGCGCTTGAATACGACGAGGAAAAGCCCCGCGCGATTCTCCTCGCCGGCGATGCGCGCCGGTTCGCCGAGACGGATGGCGGCCCCCGAATTGGGGCGCGCGGGGGTCTCGCTCGATCCGGGCGAAAGCTTCATAGGCAGCAATCTTGCGGGTGAAACTCGAGTTCGCCCTCAAGCAAAGGCGCAAAATAAGCCTCGATACCGGCTGCTTCGAGGCTCTCTACTCCGGCGGGATTCCAAAGCGGGCGGTTGTCCTTGTCGATGATCACCGCGCGCACGCCTTCATAAAAATCGTGACATCTGGCAATGCGAGAGGCGATGCGGAACTCGATCCGCAATGCCTCCCCAATGTCGAGCTTGCCGCCAATTTGCATTTGGCGCAATGCGATTGCAAGGCTCGACGGCGATTTGGAGCGTATCGCATGGGCGGCGGAACGCGCGAAGTCCAAGCCGGCATGGCCTGCGTCATCGAGTTTGGCGAGAATGGAAGGAAGCGTCGCGGCTGAAAAACAACGCTCGATATGGGGGCTTTGCAGGTGGAGCGTCGAGGCGGGCGGCGGCGCGCTTTCAGCCGCGATGGCGGCTGCGATGTCCTCGCCACCGATCAGCCTTTGCGCGAGGCCAGCGTGCCGCGCCGAAGGAACATGGGCGAAGGCGACCCCATAAGCTAGCGCGTCACCGCACGTCATCCAGGCCCCCGTCAAGGCGAGATAGATACCGGCATTGCCGGGCAGACGCGGCAAAAAAAAAGTCGCGCCAACATCAGGGAAAAAGCCGATGCCTGTTTCCGGCATGGCAAAGGTGAAATGTTCACCCGCGATGACGTGCGAGCCATGCAAGGAGATCCCGGCGCCGCCGCCCATGACGATCCCATCGGCCAAAGCGACGAACGGCTTGGGATAGAGTTTGATGCGGCGATTGAGGCAGTATTCCTGACGCCAAAAGCTTAGCTGTTCGGCATGGCGTCCGGCCTTGCCGAGATCGTACAGGATTTTGATGTCGCCGCCCGCGCAAAAAGCCTTGCCGCCGGCGCTCGTAATGATGACGCGGGTAATTCCCGGATCGCGCTCCCACCGGTCCAGCGCGCCCGCCATCTCGCGCACCATATTCAAGGTCAACGCGTTGAGTGCCTTGGGGCGGTTGAGTGTGATGGCGCCGCAACGGCCTGCTTTTTCGCACGTGATTTCCGGTTCGCTCATGCCACTTCACGATTTGCGGCTTGCCCTATTTGGCGCAGGCGGGCTCGCTAAGCAGCTCGAGACTAGACATTTCCCCGGCGAGAACGAAATCGCCATAATCGAGCCTGAGCGCGCGCGAAATACCATTCTCATAGAGGTCGAACGACAAAATATAGCTCGGCGCGTCGTCCTTTTTGCCGGATTCGAAATAGCTGACGGAAACCGGCCAGCGCCTCATGTTGTCGAGCTCTGGGATATGCGCCGCCTTTTCCAGGGCGGGATCGGCGATCGGGCGGCCGATGTAGGTTGTCGTTTGATAGACCTTTTCACCGGTTTCTGACCCGTCATAGACCTTGACTTCGAGCAGGTTCTGGCCCGCTTCCGCCGCCGCTAAAATGCGTTTCAGATGCTCGGTTGGAAAGACCACATCGGGATCGAGCTCGAACTCATTATGTTTCGGTTTGGCGAGGTTTACCGATAATAGCCCGCCGGCGGATTTCCAGGCTTTTCCATCGACCGACTCGGCGGCGCTATTATCAATGCTTGTTTGCATCTTGAAGTCGAAACTCCGGCTGTCGGCGCCCTCGAACGTTGCCGAATGCATGTCCGACACACGGGTGGGGCCTTCGGCGGGTTGCAACTCGGTTAATTGCCGGAAATTTTGCACGTAGCCGTCGCAGGCGGAGCCGGTGAAATCGAAGGCTATGCGTCCGTGCGCCGCTGTCGGACTCTTGCTGCCCACCGATTTCAAAAGTGTCAATTCATAGACCGCGTGATGCGAGACCAGCGAAATCTCCTTGGCGAGGTCTGTCGTCGCTGTGGGCAGGGGCGCGGCATTGGCCGTTGCCGAATATGCCGCGGACGCCATGAGCACCGACGGGTCGAGCACGGCGAGGGCCAAGGCCGAAGCGGCGGAGAACAGAATGCGGGCATGACATGCAAGCATGATCGTTGTTTCCTCGATGATACGGGACGAGCGCCCATCAAATTCATTCCAAGCAGGAAAACGTAATGATCGGCGGCCCCGCGAAAGAAGGCGGTTATTCCTATTAATCCCGGCCGCCAAAAAGTACCCTTCACGAGCGCGCTTGTTTAGAGGTGAGGCTGTGCTGCTCTCGATCCGCTGCCTGAGCTATAAAAGGTAAGCGCATTTTTCGGGCCATGCCTTTAGCATCACTTGGTTGGTGTTTTCTCGTGATCTGCCCCGCCGATAGCGGGAATCTTTCTGACGCGGAAGTTTAGAGTTATTGGGCCCCGCTGGCAATCCCGTGTCCGGGCTCAGCGTTTGTGAAGCGGCTTTGGACCGCCGCGGCAGAGAGATTTGCGATACTCGGCCAGCGCGCGTCGGGCAACGGGCGTCGCGTGGCCTGTGGTTAATCGGGAAGGGAAAGCATCGAGATAACCCTGGAGCCGATGGATGCGGTGAGGCAAGCCGTAAGCGGATGGACTCGTATCGCCATTTTAATTGGGTGTGCTTGATGGGCTCCCTCGCTTGCGCTGATGGCTCGCCGTACTATACTGCGCCCCTTTCGCGGATACCCACGTCGCCTGGAGGTTTAGCCGGCCAGCCGGACGCGCGAATGCGGGCCGCGGAGGGGTGGCCGAGTGGTTGAAGGCGCACGCCTGGAAAGTGTGTATGCGGGAAACCGTATCGCGGGTTCGAATCCCGCTCCCTCCGCCATTTGTTTTTACAATATATTGATTTTGTTGGTTAATAACAAATACGCCTCGTAGGTCTTACAATTTGTCTTACTATCGGACGGCGCTTGGGGAGGACTTGAGCGGACAGAGGCGGACGATTCGCGTACTTCAGTGCCCAGTTGCGGCCATACCGAAGCCGTATAGCTTCAGCTTTAGCTCTTCTTCGGCATGTCCTTTTTATAGGCGGGAATTATTCGCGGGGGAGCCTTCTTGGCAAGCCTTCTTCCGACGGACAGGTCGGAGTTTGCAACCCGACTGCGCCAATGCGGGCCGCATCCGAGCGCGAGCCGCAGGCATAAATCCCGGCTAGCGCCAAAAGACGGCGGGTCTAATCGGGATCCGTGATTGTCGCGAAAGCCTACGCAGTTGAGCGGCGTCAAAGTTGGGGCGAAGCGGTATGCCACGGCAAACCCTCTCGAAGCTGGTTGCGATGTTGAATTGGACCCTGGCCGATTTGGGAATCGACTGGAGACTCAAGCTTTTAAGGAATTGGTATTAGTCATCAAAGCCGGTCGATTCTGCCTTGAATTTGAGTTGGCGCGCATTGTCACGAACTACGCCGATATCGCTTTCCGCGAATCCCTCGGGCGCTTCCGCCGCAATCTCAAGAGTCAGTTTCACCTTGGCTCCTTGGGTCCGCTGCAGTTCCATCACCACGGCGTTCAGGATGGCGTCGAAGGACTTCACAGGCCTGTCTAAGTCAATCTCGACCGAGCCGAAAAAACGGCGCGGTTGTCGCGGCCCGGGCGCTGGCTTGCCGACGCCGCCTGTCGAACCGTCACCCACACGCGTTTGATCAACAGCGTCACTCTTTGGGCGTTGATGCTCGAACGCCACATCGGAACGCACGATAACAGCTGACGACGATATGAGCTCCGGTGCCGATTTGGCCCAGACCAGTCCGACATAGGTTCCGGTAGCCTCATCGAAGCGATCCGCATATCCGAACGGCGGGTCGAGTTTCCCGACGGCATCCCGAACGGCACCGTCGAGCACCACGCGATCGCGAAGTTTCGGCAGGTAAACATAGGATCCGAACCAATCCGCGACCTCGCCGACGCCGAGGTGCGGCTTATCTTCCGGCCATAGCGGCATCAGGTGGAGCCACAGGGCGTCCGGCCCGAGCTTTTCCTTGGCGATGCCATCATTCTTGGCCTTCTCGTAGATTGCCGCGCGGTCCTTGGACGCGATCGACAAGTGATCCAGATCGAAGGCCCGCTCAATCTCATGGGATTACTTCTCATATCACGTCTCATTGCTCGTGACTCTCGTCGCCATGGCCGTCTCGGACTTGACGGCCGGGGCGATGGGTCATTCTCTTCGAGACCCCGTTTACGAGCCTGTTTCAAAAGCTTGCAAAAACCTAAGTCTTCCTCCTGAAGAACCCGTATGTTGTCGCCCGGATCGTACCAAAATGGTTCACGTGCGGCGACGGGACGACTTCGCGCCGGGCGCAGAAAACGCCAGCGCGAACGTCAGGTCAAGTTGATCTTAACCTAATCCCAGGAAATTTTAACAATTGTAAGCGAAGGCCCGAGCACACATAAGCGTTCCGGCTGGGCTCCATAGACGACCGCCGGGCAAAAAAGCGCCCGCCGAGGGGGATCGGCAGGCGCTTACGGCTAGGTGGGAGGGTACCATGCCCTAGCCGGTGCAATGAATAGTCCGCACTAATCGTAAGGTACCTTGCCTTAACCCGTTGACAACCATAAGTTTTGCAACGCTCATATGTCACAATGCATGCACATTCGGCAAGGCCCAAACCCGCGCGCCCAATGTTTCTCCGTTTCATCGATGAGCCCGCGCCGGCATTGCTGGCGAGGCGCATGAATGAGGCGCCCAGCAACGGCCTTGGCGAGTACCTTATCGCCGGTATCGAGGCCCTTGGCGGCCATGACTTTTAAGGCAAGCTGACGAGTATTCAGCGGGCCGCTGGCGAGCGCTTCCTTGCAATGGTTGATCGCCTCCCCACGTTTGAAGCATCGATGAATGTCAACGTAGGGCGGGATTTCTGCGATATCGCAAGAGGCTTCAAAGATCGTGATCGCAGCGGTTATATGGGCAAGATCGGCGCGGGCTTGCGCGAGCCTCTTTGAGCATTTCTGATTCCATCCGGGTGGGCGGATGGGAGATGATTTGATGCGCGACCAGCCTGGTTTTTTTGATATCGATGATCGGTTGAAGCGTCTGAGCGACCTCGGCGACCAGCTCGAGGCCTTTCGGGTCGCGGTGGATTTCGAGACGTTCCGGCCGGAACTCAACGCGGCGCTTTCTTATTCGAACGGATCGCAGGGTGGCCGTCCGCCGTTCGCTCCGGTGATGATGTTCAAGATTCTTGTCATTCAGGCGGCGAACAATCTCTCCGACGAGCGCTCAGAGTTCCTGATCAACGACCGCCTGTCGTTCATGCGCTTTCTTGGGCTTTCCTTAGCGGATCGCGCCCCCGATGCCCGCACGATCTGGCTATTCCGCGAGAAGCTCACGAAAGCTGGAGCCATCAAAACACTTTTCGAGCGTTTCGACGCGATGTTGAGGGAAGTAGGCTACATCGCCATGTCGGGCCAGATCGTCGATGCGAGCCTCATCGCCGCGCCGCGCCAGCGCAATACGAACGACGAGAAGAAAGCAATCAAGGAGGGCCGCATTCCCGATGAGTGGAAGGAGAAGCCCGCAAAGCTCCGCCACAAGGACCGCGACGCCCGGTGGACTGTGAAGTTCACCAAGGCCAAGCCGCACGAGGACGGCTCATCGCCAACGGTCGATCTGGCGATTCCGGTCTTTGGCTATCAAAATCACATCTCGATCGATCGCGGCTTTGGCTTCATCCGGCAATGGAGCGCGACGGACGCCGCCGCCTATGAAGGCCGCCATCTACGCGAGGGACTTCTCGACAAAACCAATACGGCGAGCGGCGTATGGGCGGATACCGCCTACCGATAGACGAAAAGCCTGACGCCCTGGCCCTAGTCGCCAAGCGGGTTTGCGAGGCCTGCCAGACGGCCGAAAGCTCGGAGTCGGACAGAACCCGCTCCAAGCACCTTTTCGAGCCGAAGCCCGCGAATATCATTTACAAGAGTATCAGTATAGTTACTGTTTGGCGACGGCTGTTCTTGCCAGCTCAAGAACCTCCTTGCGCGACCACGGCTTTGAAGTAAATCGCACCCCACCAGGGAGAACGATGTTCGAAACAGGTCTGCCCGATGTGACCAGGACTTCGACATGAGGCCAGTGTGTTTTCACCAGCCTTGCAAGATCGATCCCGTCAATCGGGCCGGGAGTTTGGACATCGGTGAAGAGCAACGCCATTTGTTCGGAGCGTTGTGCGACGATAGCAAGCGCGTGATCGGCCCTCTGCACGCATTCGACTTCAATGCCGGCCGCTGCGAACATTTCCTCCGCAACTATGCGAGCGCACGGATCGTCTTCGACAACGAGCACGGTCTTGGCCACCATGGGAGCCTCCGTCTTTAGTTGTTGAAGCCGTCGCAACTCTTCGGATCCGGGGAAGTTCCAACAGGACAGTGAAAAAAGGATCTGGTTTATAGGGTAGCGCCAAAGATAATTGGTAAGAATTTCGTGCCGAAAACGCCCTGAAATCACAGGCTTTTTCGTGGAGAAATCAGGTGCGACTGCCCCCTTGCGCTTCTGGGCTCTAAAAGTTCCACCTGTGCGCGAGCGGCAGGGTTGCCGATCCGGCGGGAAGCGGGAGTTGCCCCGAATTTCAGCAGCTAAGCTTGAACCTCTGGAGACCGCTCTCGTTAACGTGGCTCGACTTCGGTCGGTCGGTGGCGAGCTTTAATTTTGAGCTAAGCGTTGCCTTTACGTGACGCTCGGCGGCGCAAGTTGCTTGGATCGCCGAAAGTTTGCAGCTGTCTTATGGAGGCGAACAATGCCTGATTTCGAAACCCGCTTGAAAGACGTATCGCATGCCGCTTGGCTGATTTGGACAGCCAACGGGCTAGGGCTCGACGACCTCGGGTTGGAACAAACTTCCAAATCAGCGACGGACGCGGCGAACAATGCCTATGTCGAGGGCATTTCCACTAAGGATTGGGTGGACGACACACTCATGCGCATGCGCGGCAAAGACTTGGGCGATGCGCAATGAGGGCTTCATGCGGCTGCGTTTGCTGGGTTTCTTGCGGCGGCTGCGTGCGAGGCAAACGCGGCTGGCTTGCGCGACCGGAGTGAGTGGAATGGACCCAATGCGGAAAAATTGGGAGCCAACGCCGCAAGAGTGCGCGCTTTTGGCCGACATGCTCGCGGCGCGTCGGCCAAAATCGGCGATTGCACGATTTTTGTACATTTCGGAAAGCACTTTGCGGCGCTTTTTGGCGCGGGCACGCGCCAGGCGGCGCGAGCCGGCAAGATCGAGATAAACCTAAATCAAGTTTCAGGGGCCCGGAGTGACCGGGGCACCGCGGAGAGTAGTCAACTAATCTCTGCCGCGTTCCAACTGCTCAACTTGCCTTGCGAGGCGGCTGATGCTGATCAGGCGACGGCGCCGCGGGCGGCGTTTTCCGGCCGCCATGGACTTGGACCAGCCGCTTAAATTCATGTGCGCGCTTGCGGCGCTCTTTTACCCGACGTTTAGTCATTGTTCCTCCTCGGCCCATTCCATACATAATTACTTTGCATAGTTTGTGCAATGCACAATGTCGTGCTTAACTCCGTGGCGCCCATGACGATCCGCATCCCGCGCTATCTCACCTGGAGGAAGCTTCGATAGTCGAATAGAGCTCGCGCCCCGCCAGGCCAGCACAGAAAGCCGAAAAAAGGAAAACGAAAGTGAGCCTATCCAGGGCGTTCATTACGGCCGCTGTGGTTCTCGCCCTATGCTCGCAGGGGCGCTCCGATCCCGTGCCAAAATTCACTACGCGCCGGCCGCCTCCGGGAACAGAAAATCCCATTCTGATAAGCATTGCACCGGCAGGCCGTTGTCCATGTACGCAATCGTTGCGCGTCGTATCTCATCCCCCATTGTTTCAGGCGGGAATCTTAGGCACACCGGAATCCGCGAACCAGAGTCCCCGGATTCAAGCTTTCGTGAATCCCTTCATCAACAGCCGCCGCAGCGTCGAGGGATCGCCGGCCTCCAAATTGCGATCGGGTATCGAGACGGCCTCCAAGTAGCGACTGCGCTCGGGGACGGCGCCGAATGTTTACATCCGCCGAAACGCAAGCGGCCTGGCAAATATCGAATCTTGCTCGCGGCCGTGACAATGCCATGCCACCATTTCGTGTCCGTTCGGGCTGGAATAAGTGCGACCACAGTCGCCCCCGCGAGCGCCGCTTCCCGCGCTTTAGAGAGCCACAGGCCGGTTTTTTTCCATAGGGAGGGTGAAGCCAGCAAGTTCCGGTCCACGTCTGTGCAAGACCGTTCTCTGCCCGACTGAAGAAGGCCGCGCATTTGGCATTTCGGGAGTGGCGCACAAATCAACCGTGAAATGAAATTCCAGGTCGAGCTTGTCGAAAAAGTCTTGCGGCGTTGCCCAGAGGTCGGTCTTGCTGGAAAAATGGACGCCCGTGCAGCTGCATGCCTGAACGTTACGTTTAAAGCGCCGTTCTATGTTGCGAGCCGTAACGCCCAGCCGTCGCCGATGGCGCATTTGGCGGCACGCGGGCGAACAAGTTTTTGCGTCCGCCCGCGGTGGCCGGAACTTATATTTACAGACTGCGAATATGCTCAAAAACGCATGCACCTCGGCCCAGTGTAATTTTGGGTGAACCGTCCGCACATCCCGCTATTCCTGTTCCTGAAACACCGCCTCGAAATCCTGCCCGCCGTAGAAAATGCCCTCGATGAGAACCGTATCGGCGGTGACGACGAATGTGATGGTGACGCGCCGCTCAAACCCGACCGTTCGCAACCCGGCCAATAGGTCCTCTCGCTTTGTTCCGCGCAACGGGAACGTCGCTAGTCCCTGGCACTATTAATATTTTATTTTTATATATTATTTGTCCTTCTGTAATTTTCCAATTACCTTCAGAATATCCCATACAGCTGATAGTGGTTTTCCTATTTAGGTCAATAATTACGTTATTCCCAAGACCGCATTTGACCTGCCGTTCGTTATTGTTTGTTTGAACTACATGGTTTTTTGCGCCCCGAACGGTTTTTGGATCGAATTGGCGGAATATTGCTCAAGCGGCCAGCTCGGGTACTTTGTGCTCAAGGTCAAGAGCGGGCGGCAGAAAGTCTACTATTTGAAAACATACCTCCCGCCGTTTGGGAGGGGCTCAAAGCGGCGTGCGGTGGGACAGTGGAGTCTCTCCCGAGCTGCGCGGTGCCGCCGTGCGGCCAGCACGCCTTGTATCTCTCAATTGCCAGCCGGCGAGGTTGTGGACGCAAGCCAGCCCGATCCGCCTCGGGGCCGTGGAGCCCGCGCCCTAAACCACACAAACGACTGTTTGCGCTTTACGAAGGATGCCTCATTACTTGATCGTCGGCTTTTTTCGGCCCAGGTGCGAAGCATGTCCGCCCTTGCGGCCGGCCTCTGAGGCGAGCGCGTGATTGCGCGAAAAGCTGCGCTTGGTGGGATTGACACTCTGTCCGCCCTTTCGCCCAGCCTCGGCTGCCAATCTGGGATTTTGCGAAAAACTGCGCTTTTCGTTCGGTACGCTTTCGCCGCCCTTTCGCGCAATCGCAAGTTGTTTTTCTCGGTCCATAGAGGCAAAGCCTCGGGTTGAAGTCAAAGATTTCTGGGGCATTTCCATCGCACGTGCCATGACTTCCTCTCTCGAACTGTAACATAATCCAAGCGAAGAAATGTTCGGCGGCGATAAAGGTTTCAAGTGTCCGAACCTGCTTGGATGAGGCTTGGTAATCCGCGTGAGGCCATAGCAGGACCGGTACACTATTGCGCCGCTGTCATACCGCAGCGCACCACCGGTTCACGAGCAACACAAGCACCTTTTTGTTGTTGCGGAGCTTGAAGCCGGACTTCAAGACCATCGCCGATTTCAGGAGCGACAATCGCGCCGCGTTTAAAAAGGTTTTCCGGGATTTCGTGATCTTGTGCCGGCGGCTTGATCTGTTCGGGCGCGAGTTGCTGGCGGTTGATGGCACGCGCATCAAGGCGGTCAACAACAAAGACCGAAACTTCACGACGGGGTCGCTGCAAAAATTCATCGAGGCCGTCAACAAGAAACTGGAGGATTATCTGAAACAGCTCGACGCGGGCGATGCCGAGGAGTGCGCGACCAGCGGTTCGCGGGTCTGGTGAACTGACTCGGAAGCGGCTACCGGCGTTGGTGGTCGCGCGGGGCATTCCTTTCACTGCCGCCGCTGCGGGGCTCGCGCCGCACGTCGGATCACAGATCGTTAGAACCTATGCCACTAGAGCGTCCGGAAGTTTCTGCCCAAGGGAAAGCCGGCGCTTATCCTCATGGACGAGCTGCTCAACTATCTGAACCGGGAGCGGAATCGAAAAACGGGCTTGGGTGGACAGCTCTATTCGTTTGTTCAGAACCTCTCGGAAGAGGCGCGAGCGCAAGACCGCGTGGTGCTCGCGGTGTCGTTGCCCTCAGTCGTCGACGAGATGACACCCGAGGACGAGGCAGACTTCCAGCGATTTGAGAAGCTCCTTGACCGACTTGGCAAGGCAATGATCATGTCGGCAGGGTCGGAAACCTCGGAGATTATCCGGCGGCGTCTCTTCGAGTGGGGAGGCTTACCGGACGACGCGAAGAAGACCGCCGCCGAATACACTGACTGGGTCCAGTCCCATCGGACCCAGGTCCCGAACTGGTTCCCCGTCGACCACGCGAATGACGCGTTCGCCACTACCTATCCATTTCACCCGACGCTGCTATCGGTGTTCGAGCGGAAGTGGCAGGCGCTGCCGCGATTTCAGCAGACCCGCGGCATATTGCGCCTACTCGCGCTCTGGGTAGCGAATGCCTATCAGGCAGGATTCAAGGGCGCTCACAAGGACCCGCTCATTGGGATGGGAACGGCACCGCTCGACGACCCACTGTTCCGATCGGCAATCTTCGCGCAGCTCGGCGGCGCAAAGCTTGAGGGCGCGGTCACGACGGATATCTGCGGCAAGAAGGACTCCCATGCTCTCCGCCTCGACAAAGAGGCGGTCGAGACAATACGCAAGGCGCGCCTCCATCAGAAAGTCGCAACCACCATCTTCTTCGAGTCGAACGGCGGTCAGGCGAAGGCCGAGGCGACACTCCCGGAGATGCGTCTTGCGGTCGCCGAACCGGACCTTGACATCGGCAACGTCGAGACGACACTCGAGGCACTGTCAACGACCTGTTACTACCTTTCGGCCGAGAAGAACCGCTATCGGTTCAGCCTGTCGCCGAACTTGAACAAGCTGCTCGCCGACCGACGTGCGAGCGTCCAGTCACCGCGCGTGGAAGAGCGTATCCGCGCCGAGGTGCAGAAGGTGTTCGCCGAGGGGAAGGGAGTCATCGACCGAATATTCTTCCCGGACAAGAGCGGTCAGATTCCCGACGTGGCACGCCTGACGCTCGTCGTGCTTTGATCTTGGCGTTTGTGCTCTCGTCCGCCTCGTCTTCGCTAGGCTCGTCGTCTTCCGCCGCACTGGTGCCGTTTCCGTTGGAAGCAGCAGTCGAGAGCGTCCAAAGCCACATCGCGGTTAGCCGTGCGTCTTCCTCGAAACCTGTGGCGTCGGCGCCGGTAAAAATCATAGCCAGCGCTTAAAGCGGCAGCTCGCGGAGAGCCTCAAGAAGGCGCAGCGGGACATCAAAGAGACGGTCTGGCGCACATACAAGAACGTCATGCTCCTCGGCAAGGACGGCGAGTGGAAGACCGTCGATCTAGGACTTGTCCACTCTAGCGCCGCGCCTTCGATCGGCCAGCTCATCATCGAACGTCTAGGCCAGGCGGGCGATATTGAGGACAAGGGCGTGAGCCCGAACTTCCTCGCGCGCAACTGGCCACCCGCGTTCAAGGAGTGGAACACCAGGTCGGTCCGCGACGCGTTCTTCGCGTCACCACAGTTCCCGCGCCTGCTCAACCGCGACTCGATCAAGGACACTATCGCACGCGGCGTCGAGAACGGGATGCTGGGCTATGTCGGCAAGAAGGTCGACGGCAGCTATGCGCCGTTCCACTGGAACAGCTCGCTGCCCTCCCAGGACGTCGAGATATCCGACGACGTCTTCCTCATCCAGCGCGAACTCGCGGAGGCATACGAAGCCGGCAGGATCAGCCCGACACCGGACGTTGTTGCCGGATCTACGATAACGGGCTACCCCGACACAACTGCCACCTCTCCAGTAACCGATGACAAGCCGCCCATACCGGCAAGCATTCCTCGCCTCGTGTGGAGAGGAGACGTCCCGCACCAAAAGTGGATGAACTTCTACACGAAGGTGCTCTCGAAGTTCGCCACAACCGCCGGCTTGAAGCTCACGCTTCGAGTGGAGGTCGCCCCCGCTGAAGGGATTTCGCTGCAGAAAGTAGATGAGACTAAAGCAGCGTTGCGCGAGCTGGGGCTGAAGGACTTGCTCGAGGGCGAGTGAGTGCCCTCGAGGGACGCTCATGCTGGTCGGGAAAGGAGGAGCGTCGCCGGCGTGGTCCACGTCTCCTTCATTAGATTTCCTCGCATAACATTGCGCGCGATTGTCGAAGTAGGCCCGAGAGGGAGCGGCGCCTTCACGGCCTCCTGTGATCGGGCGTGAGACCTCTCAGATTCTACTTCCTCGTGAACGCACGCCTGTAGGCCATCAGTTCCAACTTTAGCTTGGTGATGGTGGAGGGACGATCCGCAGCAGTTGCGAGGGGAAGGGGTTGTTCCAAGGCTTGGCCCGTGGAACAACCCCGAAACGGAATTAACGATGAGAAACAACATCGGCCGGGAAACCACCGCCCGCCGGAATATAGTCGGCGAGGTTGGGTGAGATTGGAAAAAATCTTTTTTTCGCTTTTTTATTTCGACCGCTCAGAAGGATGAGGCCGTACAGGAGAAAATGCGCGGTAAAAATCCATGCATTTTATTTGCGGGTATCTGGCTGCACCGGAGCAGCCACGGCGGTGGCAGCGGCCAAATTACTGCTTTCTGTCAAATTATTGTTTCGAGTAACGCTAAACTACGCGAAGCCGCCGTGCCATTTGGAACGATTGTATATGCCATTCCGGTCTTGCCTATTATTAAAGAGTTAGGTAGTCGTTGCCCGGCTCTTCCCTTAGCTTCACGCTTGCCGCCGCGATGATCGTTTGTTCCTGCAATATCGTTACCAACTCGGAAATAAGAGCGGCCCTGGTCGGCGAGGCATGCCCACGCACGCCATTCGCGGTCTACGAACGCCTCGGCTGCCATCTAGATTGCGGCCGTTGCGTCGCCACCGTCCGGACGATTATCAACGAGGCTAACGCCGGGTCGGCGACCGGCGGCTCATCCCGCGAGGCTTGCGATATCGATGCCCCGGCGCTGTGTCCGCAGTAGGCAATTCTCGCCTTCGCGCCTCCCGTGCAGCCTCTTTCCGGACGCCGGCCGTCCGTCTATATGAATTTCCGTCTATTTGAAGCATGGCGGTGTTGCCGGCGGCCGTCGCCGCGGTTTCAACGGCAAGAGCGCCACGTGTCAAGGAACTTCGAGCAATGAAGGGCGACGACAGAGTCCTCGACTATCTCAATCGCAGCCTGCGCAGCGAGCTGACAGCTATCAATCAATATTGGCTTCATTATCGTGTCTTCGATAATTGGGGCTTCCAAGATCTGGCGAAGAAATGGCGCGAAGAGTCGATTGAGGAAATGCACCATGCCGATCGCTTAACCGCTCGTATTCTTTTTCTGGAAGGATTCCCCAACTTCCAAGTCCTCGACCCGCTGCGAATCGGACAAACGGTGGAGGAGATTCTTCGCTGTGATCTCGACACCGAGACCGCCGCTCGCGCGCTCTATACCGAAGCCGCTGAATATTGCATTTCGGCCCACGACCTCGTCTCCAAGGAGCTCTATGACGAGCTGCTAATCGATGAGGAGAAGCACATCGATTTTTTGGAAACGCAATTGGAGCTCATCAAACAACTCGGCGTCCAGCTCTACAGCCAGAAACATATTGGCGGGCTTGAAGACGGCAAATAGAGAATTTTCAGCGATGGCCGGACGCGCCACGAGGCTCACGAAAACGTCCGCGCGGTTTGCCTGCCGGCGGGCCGCCTAGCCCCAACGCTCATGGCCCGTAGCCGGCGTCCCTTATGTGATTGAAGTTTATATTTGATCCAGAGCAATAGTTCTCTGTCCATGCTGTCGAAACGGAGCAAGCCATGGGTCCGCGGATTGTCCCATTCTTCGAAAAGGTGACCGAAACCTTTAGCTACCTTATTATAGATCCTCCGACGCAGGCGGCCGCGATCATCGATCCAGTGCTCGACTATGATCCCGCGGCTGGACGGATAAGGACGCACTCCGCCGATGCCATCGTCAAAACGGTGCAAGCCGAGGGTCTGCGGGTCGAATGGATTCTGGAGACGCACGTCCATGCCGACCATCTTTCGGCGGCGCGCTATTTAAAGAAAAAGCTCGGCGGTGCGCTCGGCATCGGTTCGAATGTCCGACAGGTGCAACGGATTTTGGGCAATTTGTTCAACGACAAGCCCGCAATCTCGCCCGGCGCCGGTTTCGACCATCTGTTCGAGGACGGCGAGACTTTTCGCGTCGGTACCCTCGATGTGAAAGCGCTCTATACTCCGGGTCATACGCCGGCCGACATGAGCTACATGCTGGAAGACGCCGTGTTCGCGGGGGACACGCTCTTCATGCCGGACTATGGAACGGCGCGATGCGATTTCCCCGGCGGTGATGCGCGGACGCTTTATCGTTCCATCCAGCGGCTTCTGGAATTGCCGTCGCAAACCCGGCTCTTGATGTGCCACGACTATGCTCCGGGCGGCCGCGCCTACGCCTTCGAGACAACCGTCGGCAAAGAGCGGGCGCATAACGTCCATATCCATGACGGCGTCACCGAAGACGTGTTCGTCGCGCAGCGTACCGCCCGCGATGCAACGCTCGACACGCCGAGGCTTTTTTTGCCGTCGCTGCAGGTCAATATGCGCGCCGGCGGACTGCCGCCGCCCGAGTCGAACGGCCGCCGTTATTTCAAGATCCCGATCGAGGCTTCAACTCTTTGATTTTCAGCGATCCATTGCCGATCCTATGGGTCCTTTGACGGGCAGGCTCGAGAGCAAGATCGCTGGAAATATCGTATTCACCTGGACGATGCGGCGGGATCAGGCAATAAGCTGTTGCCTATTGGCGCCGCATATCTGAACAAGAGTTTGTCTTTTCGCGGAAGGATGGCCGAGCGGTTTAAGGCAGCGGTCTTGAAATTCGTTCGCCACCGTCCCGGCGGGTTACTGCAAATCCCCTAAGGTCCCTCTTTGCTTAGTCTTTTTGAACCCCGAATGGTTCTTCTTCCCTCTCAATCCCAGGCCGTGCTATCGAGTTCGGTAGCAATTTCGGTAGCAGCGTACGCCAAACGTTCTTTAAGAATTCGCCGCGGTTTCAAAAGCCGCCACCTCCCCAACAGCCCCGGCGCCGCTTGTCAAAGCGGCAATGATAGACGCACCTCAGGAATTTGGGGGGTGAGAAATTACGAGGGAGAAATGCCCAATCTGGTGAAGTACGCCCTGTTTTTGGCGGCTGACGTAGCGATAATAGGGTGCGGGCAGGCTCGAGAGCAAGATCGCTGGAAATATCGTATTCACCTGGACGATGCGGCGGGATCAGGCAATAAGCTGTTGCCTATTGGCGCCGCATATCTGAACAAGAGTTTGTCTTTTCGCGGAAGGATGGCCGAGCGGTTTAAGGCAGCGGTCTTGAAATTCGTTCGCCACCGTCCCGGCGGGTTACTGCAAATCCCCTAAGGTCCCTCTTTGCTTAGTCTTTTTGAACCCCGAATGGTTCTTCTTCCCTCTCAATCCCAGGCCGTGCTATCGAGTTCGGTAGCAATTTCGGTAGCAGCGTACGCCAAACGTTCTTTAAGAATTCGCCGCGGTTTCAAAAGCCGCCACCTCCCCAACAGCCCCGGCGCCGCTTGTCAAAGCGGCAATGATAGACGCACCTCAGGAATTTGGGGGGTGAGAAATTACGAGGGAGAAATGCCCAATCTGGTGAAGTACGCCCTGTTTTTGGCGGCTGACGTAGCGATAATAGGGTGCGTAACCCATTACTGCTTCATGAAGCTTCATTGGCACTTGCCGTCGTTCCCGCCATTCAAGGACCGTTTTCACACCCTGACAAATAACTCTTACTGCACGATCGTGGTACTAGGCGTTGCGCTTGCTTTGTATGGCTCTCTGAGCTTTCTGTTCTCGTGGATGCCACAAGAATGGATTGAGTATGACGAGGATGGCAATGCAATTTGGATTGCTGAAACCCTCTCAACGGTGGGAGCGTTTTTTGGAATGATCGGGCTGCTTAGCGGTCTAGAACATTCGTCTAATAAGCTTTCTGAGCTACAAATTAGGGCGGCAAAATCTGCGGAGTTTGAAAAGCTGATAAAGCGAGAACTCAATGAAATTCGTTGGATAGTGCGTGATCCGGAAATGGCGGCGAAGGTGCTTAGAACACTAGAGCTTGAAATTCGGGAGGCGGATAAGAAACGGTTGATCTACAATGACGATGCGGGCGTATGCCTCAATATGCTCGGAATCTTTCAGACGGCTATAAGCCAAAGATGCGCTGACGCCGGCCGACCGGAAGGCAGCATGAGCGAGCCGGTCTTGATCCAGAGCACGGACTTCTGGGTGAAAGTCTCGGTCCAGGAGATCATCTGGGCCTTGATAGAATTGACCGATACTTATCCTTTGTCACCTGTTCTCCCCCTGGAAACCGCTACACCGCTACAATCCCATCCCTTCGGTGTTAGCGTTTATTTCATAAATGACACGAGCGGTGTCTTCGACGAGATCCCTCTCCCTTCGAAGGATGAAGCGCATGAGGTTCTGCGTCGCAACGGCTTCGACCGTTTCGCAGACGACACGCTGCATTACTTTCGTCCGCCTTCTGCGCCGTTTCATCGAGCCGCTGATCCGAACGGTGGCCGTCTGCGGCGATCATGATCATGAACAAAGTGATTTCCGTCTTAGTTCACTTTGTACCAGCCAGCATGCTGGTTCTTGCGATCGGCCGGTGGCCTTACGACTACTACATGCTCCTCCGCGTGATCGTGTGTGCCGCGGGATTCTTGCTAGCGGCGCTCATCTATCAACGGATCAAGAGCTTCACGATTTGGATTGGCCTATTTCTAATTGTCGCGATGGTTTTCAATCCGATTGTCCCAATTCACATGACCCGTGGCGTCTGGTCGATCCTCAATTTGGCGGGAGGTGCCGTTTTTGTTGGCCATTTCTTGGTGGCACGCGAGAGCATCACGGGCTAAGCGCTCTCGATGTGAGGGCGGACTCGAAGGCGATGAAGAGAAGCCGCCGCGTCATGGGGTCACCGGTCGCGGGAATTGTCATTGTAATTATTTATGCGTGAGGTCTTCTTGCGAGTTTTGCGGAGGTTCGTTTCTGTAATAGCCATCAGGGGTGTCGGGTCTGGCCTGGTACTGGCCGCCCGTGCGGGTCCAGTAGTTGCCGTCGTAGCAGATAGCTTGGGCGAACGCGGGTAGGGAGAGGGATATTAGCACGAGGGCGATGGAGGCGGTTGAGGTTCCTTCCATTTGGTTAAGGTTGGGGTAGGGCGATGTTCATATGCCGTATTTCTTGATGTTCGGGTTTGGCGCCCGATGCGGAGGCGGAGGCGGAGTCGCTGGCGGCCGAAGTAGCGGCGCTTTATCCCACATCCCCATCTCGCACGCTTGGATATCGTTTAGGTCATGAAGGGCGCTGCAGTCCTCGACGCCCCAGTGCCGCAGGTGCTCGCTCCGGGCCAGCTTATCGATCTCGGCCGAGTAGTCGACCTCGGGCCGCGGCGGCAGCGGAGGCCTCGACGGCATGCGGGAAAGGGCGTAGCTGCCGCCGACCGCGGCGACAAGAATGACGAAAACGACCAAGAACGGCTTCATAAGCGCGCTTGCTTCCCTGCATCGTTCATTGCGGCGGTGGAGGGTACGGCGGCAAGCCGGGGGGCGGGGACGGATAGTGGCTAGGCGCAGAGGGCGGCGCGTATGCAGACGCGTTCGCATATGTATTGGCAGGTGTCAGACATTGTGAGTGCTTGTGCTGGACGAGACCTACCATCGCACACGCTCGATTTTGCGCTTCCGCCAAGGTTGCACGCTAACCTTGCCATGAAATGGGGCTCGCTGTACAGCCGGGCGCCGAGATGGAAGCCCAAGCGTTCCTCGCCCCCATGAAGGACATGAAGCTTCCTGACGGACGCGCTCGCAGGCCGCGGCGCGCCAGAGGGTGCTACCTATTTTGGTTGTGTCTGGTAGGTGAGCATCTTGGCTTCTGCCTGCACCCCCGCATCTCCTTCCAGCGGCTCTCCCGCGTGCTCACCGGCTAGCACGCGCTTCCGGGCGCGCTCCAATCGCTCCGCAAACCCCCCGCCTCTCAGCCGGCAATGGCCGCCGCATTCATGGCGCCGCGCCCCAAACCGGCGACCGCCATCGGCGCGGCATGGGCGAGGCCGATCAGCACGCCGAAGGCGTACTTGGCGTCCTTCGCCGTCAGGGCCTTCATCCGATCCCCGTGTCGCTCCTGGCCAGTTGTGACGTATATGGCCGAATATGCAACAGTGAGCATGATCCCGGGCGGTAGTCTGAAAGATTCGCTCTGACAATCTTTCGGCGCCGCTCAATCGCCTCCGCCGAGTAGCGGCCGTGCTTGAATGCGTTCTTGTCACTCTTCGGGGCGCCCGGTGACATTCCGCCGTTTGAACGAAAGGAACCCTCCGATCAGCAGGAATACGACCGCGACGACAGGAAAGACGCCTGCGGCGGACGGAGCGATTTTCATGTTAGTGCGGCGATTTGTGTGGGGAACACCATGCGCAGGAGGCCGACGACCAGCGAGAGCCATCCCATTACGGTCACCAGCATCGGCCAGCCGCTCGTTCATCTGTTGTGGAAATAGACGATAGCGAGACCCGGCACGAACGCGGCGTAACCCGCGATCATGATGAGCGCATCAGTGCCGTAGCTAGCTGTGGAGCGTGAAAAAAGCATAGAAAAGCAAGAACGTTGGGAACGAAAATTAGGTGATTATCCCCTTGTACAGTTACGGCTATGGGTGCCGCCAAAATGATGACCAACGTATCACATGTAAGCGTCACATATGATCGTAGGCTAATGGTTCGCCGACAACAATGTGAAGCACATCGACCGGTCGCGACGAGGCGAGCATGGGCGAGGCCCCACCCTTTGCCGCGCCGTTGGGGGCAGCGCCCCCAGCCTTCACCTGCTGGCCTCGAAGCTGCACAGGATCAGACCAGGAAGCGGCGTTCCTTCACGGCCTCCTTCGTGTTGAGCCCGTGCCGATACATGCCGTTGCGCTCGCCCCGTCACCTTCATACTTCCGCTCCTGCGGCTGCGCGTGTCTCTAGACCGTCTGGCCGCCGTCAATGACCATGGCATGCCCGATAACGAAGGCGGCCGGGTCGGAACATAGCCAGAGCACCGCCGCAGCGATCTCCTCGGGCTTGCCCATTCGCCCAATCGGCTCCTGCGCGATCACCCGCGCCACACCCTCGGGGGTGCCCCCTGTAAACCGCTGCATCATAGGTGTGTCGATGATGCCGGGACACACGGCATTCACACGGATGTTCTGCGCCGCATAATCCAGTGCTGCGGCCTTGGTGAGGCCAATCACGCCATGTTTGGCGGCACAGTACGCCGCCTGACCGGCGATCCCCTTCACCCCTGCGCCCGAGGAGGTATTCACGATCACGCCGCCGCCGTGCTTAAGCATCAGAGCAATCTGATACTTCATGCACAGAAACATGCCGCGCAGATTGATAGTAGCAATCCGGTCCCACTCGTCTTCGGTAATGTCGGCCGTAGCCGTGACGACCTGCTCTACTCCAGCGTTATTGAAGGCGAAGTCAAAACGACCAAACATGGCGACTGTCTTGTCCAGCGCAGCCTTGATGTCCTCGGCCCGAGCCACGTCACACCGGACGGCGAGCGCCTTCCCGCCGATCTCCTCGATCATACGGGCGGTTTCCTGATTGCCTTGATCCGAAATGTCCGCAGCCACCACACTGGCTCCCGCGAGCGCGAACGCCAGCGCCGTGGCGCGGCCGATGCCGCTCGTCGCCCCGCTCACGAAGGCGACCTTGCCCGAGTAGCTCTCGTTCTGAATGGTCAATGGTCTTCTCCTTTCCTGATCTCGCTGAAGCGCCCGGCTGCGCGTCTCCATACATAGAATGGAAATAGGCCGGCAGCTGCGAAATTTCCTTGTGAAATGGCTGACGCTGCCCGCTCGCGCGGAACAACGCTGCGCAAATGAACCGCTCAAAATGGAACGGTTTTAAGCGGTCAAGCGCCCCCTCGTAAGCCCTTGAAAACAAAAGGGCTGGACCGCTTAAAAGGGTGCGGGCTGCGAGAAGGTGTTTCAGAGGATCAGGGGTGATCCGCGGTGCCTCGGCGGCGCGTCCCGGCCTGCTGGCGGCTCTGGAAATGGCAGGGGAAGCGATACGCTGACGGTCTGGCGGATTGACCGGCTCGGGCGGTCAACGCTCCATCTGCTGCAAATCCTCGAAGACCTGCGCAGGCGGAATATCGCGTTTCAGTCGATCATGGACGGAATCGACACGAACACGGCGGCGGGCCGCATGGTGTTCTCGATGGTCAGCGCCATGGCCGAATTCGAGCGCAGCGTGATTTCGGAAAGGACGAAAGCGGGCATGACTGCGGCGCGTCGGCGCGGTCGGCATGTGGGCCGTCCCGCGACACCCAGCACCGATCAGCTTGTTTATGCCCGCCGCATGATCGTTGAAGGCGAAGGCAGGGCGCAAGTCGCCCGGTCACTCGGTGTCCATCCCTCGACGCTGCGGCGACTGTTGATGAAGGGGTGAAGGGACAGACATCACATGCATTGTTTTAGCATTGCTGCGGGCGTTATAGCGCTCGTCACTGGCCTGATCGCCGCTTAATGGTGGTATCGGTCCGCACAAATCGTCCCGGTTCCGGCGTGAGCTGTTCCACGCACAGGGGGAGCGGGTGTTTTCGGCGGAGTGGAACCGGGCGACTCGCAGGAATCGGATTCAGGCTGGCTCGCAGCTTTGTTAGTCGCCGCGAAAGATTCAGCCGGTTTAAACAAGCGTACGGCGCTCTGGACGGCTTCGAGCGTCTTGGCTGGCGCAATAGCTAACTTTGCGGGAAACATCGGATAGAGCCTCATCCCGCGATGCTGCGGCGGCTGTTGATGAAGGGCTAAAGTCGCGGCTGCGGCACTTTCCGGACCTTGATCCGGTCGGCATGCCTCATCGCTTGCGCCATGTCGTAATCGAGTTGCAGGGCTGCCCATGTCTCGGGCGCACTGCCGAAAGCCTTTGACAGCCGGATCGCCATTTCCGGGGAAATGCCGCGCCGCTCGTTCAGCAATTCGGACAAGGCATTGCGCGACACGCCAAGCGCCTTCGCGCCGTCCGTGACGGTCAACCCGAGGGGTTCAATGCACTCCTGCCGGACAATCCGGCCCGGATGCGGTGGGTTCTTCATCGGCATGGTTCGTTCCTTACTAGTGGTAGTCGATCAATTCCACGTCCACGGCGTCGGCTCCGTCATAGCGCCAGATAATCCGCCACTTGGCGCGGACGGTGACAGACCAGAAACCGCGTAAATCGCCCGTCATCGGGTGCAGATGGAAGCCGGGCAGGTCCATCTTTTCCGGCGTGTCGGCATGGTCCAGCACGGCAAGAATGTTTTCGATCTTGTCGAGCATGTCCGCCCGGACCTGTGATTTGTCGCCGCGTTCAAAAAGACGTTTCAAACCACGATGCCGAAAACCCTTTATAATGAGGTAATGTAGCCTGCATCATGTCGCATGTCAACTTGTTCGATCAGGCGATTCACGAAAACTTGAATCCGGGGACTCTGGCTGGCTGATTCCGGTGCGCGTAAGATTCCCTGCCTGAAACAAGGGGGATGAGATGCGACGCGCAACGATTGCGTACATGGACAACGGCCTGCCGGTGCAATGCCTGTCAGAACGGGATTTTCTGTTCCCGGATGCTGACGAAAAATACGTGCCGGACGTGCTGGCCTATATCCAGAGCTACGATTTCAAGACCTTCAACACCCTGCTTTTGACGCGGACGCCGGAGGACGTGGTTGCGACGTTCCCCTATTTGTCGGACCGTGAAAAAAGCTTCGTCTGCCGGACGCTGTTTGACCAGTGGACCAAGTGCCTCGCGGAAGGGTGGCGGGGCCTGCCGCCGCACCTCATGCAATGGATGGCGCGGCAAAGGCTCAACGGTCACGCGGGAGACGATACGCCCGGCCGTTTTGGTGCGTAATCCCGGCGCTCCTTGACGCGCCGCTGTCTGGCAACGGCGCCATGCGGCTGGAGCCATGCCCGAAGGGAACGAATAGCGTCTGCAGCGATTGCGGGGAATGGGCGCTGAGTCCCGAGGCGTGTAAGGCCGACGACAGAAGCGCCTTCCGAATTACGCCGAAGGGGGCCGACGTCCGTGAGTGGACGACAAACAGGAATCTCACGACGGCGCCGGGTGGCTTGTGCATCTGTCATGCGATGCGGAGGGCAACACATACACCCTTACCCTGCAGTGGTATCTCTCGCCCAATGGCCACCTTCACGAGATTCAGAAGGGCCAGTCGCACGAGTACGTCCGGTGCAAGGACAGCGACTATCGCCCTACATAGCAATCAATCGAATTTCATTGCGTTTTCGAGTTCGAGCGCCCGGTCCTTGGTCATGGAGCGCATGCATTCGGCGGCCTGAATCTGGCGAATGGTCCCTTCCTGCGAGTCATAAAAGCCGCAATTCGCGTCCCGAAACTTCAGCCACAGGCGTTGCGCCTCTTTCAACGGGCCGAGCTGCCCGGCGTCAAGCCGCTGTGGCAAATCCTTGTAAGCTTTGTTCAGCCGCTCGTCCCAGACTTTGGTTTTTGCTTCGATGCAATCGACGATGTCGGCGGTATTGGATCGGTCCCCGCACGGCGAGTAATCCTCGCCGAACATCTCGGCGGCGGCTGCCGAAGCCAGCAAGACGAGCGCCGGAATAATCAGCGGAAAAGGACGTTGCATGAGATTGCCCCCCATTCAGCGGCCCGTGTTCAGGCAGCTGCTTGATCGGCTCCGGCGTCGCCAGCGTGCGTAGGAAATTACCGAGATTGTAGCCTCGCGCAGCTTGTAGGCAGAGCGTTTGCCCGTCAGCGCGAAGTCAAAAAATTAGCTCTATCGCACTTCATCGCTTTTTCAAGTTCCGCGCCCGGATCCTGCGTCATCGAGCGCATGCCCGCGCGGCCTATGCGTCGTCGTCCAGTCTCAGCCAGCAAAATCCTTTAGCCAATTGCGATTCACCCAGCCCTTCTTGCCTGATACGTCACACGACGATTCTTTCCCACGCCCACGAAATTGCAACGGCCTGTGCTTTCGCCTTACATGACGCCGAAGCATTGACCTTTGGTATCGTAGACGGTCACAATGTCCCCGTTATGAATGTCGTCGATCTTCCTGTATTGCGTGCCCGGCCCGGACCTAACGGCGACAAAACCGTCGCCATCTGCTTTCAGCCCGGATACCACGCTTGTGAAACAAGAGGCCTGGCCGTCAGAACCGTACTCAAAGATCGGAACTTCAAGATCCTGTGCCGAAGCACCGCCCGGAAGTGTCGATGTGAGCGCAAATGTAATTGCCGCCACTCGAATTGTGGGACTAAAAACACCAAAGTTTAGACCCATTGATTTCTCCCTCGGAACCAGAATTTCGCTTGAGTTTTTTGCATGCAGATAAAACGAACTGCCTTCTATCTCATCCTTGTGTCGGCTTTGACCTGCGCCGGGTTTGCGCTCGGCGGCCCCGGATATGGGATCGACCGCCATAGCTGGAAGACGTACACCAATGTAAGATTCCAGTATCATATCTGTTACCCCGCCGATTTAATGGTTCCCCAGGGCGAGCCGGATAATAGCGACGGTCAAAAATTTCTGGCGCATGACGGGGCAAGTCTTATCGTCTATGGATCGAACAACGCGCTGGAGGAATCACTCAAAAAGGCGTTGGCCGACACCGGGTCGCGGCTGGCCGGCCCTTCAGGCAAGGTGACATACAAAATGTTAAAGGCGGACTGGTTCGTCGTGTCCGGTCAGAATGGACAGACTGTCTTCTATTCGAAAGTTCTCTATAACAGCCATGATGAGCAGTTTAAATCTTTTGAACTGACCTATGACCGTTCCGTGAGCGCGTTATACGAGTCCTTGATCGCCCGTCTAGCAAAGTGTTTCACCGATCTTGACTAAACATCTTATCCCAATCCTGCTTTTGATCTCCGGCCCGGCGCTGGCAATAGATCGTTCCTATCTCGGCGTCTGGACAAGAGAGCCGGGCCATTGCGATTTCAGCGGGGCCGGCCCCTTCAGGATCACGGCCAAGGGGATAGAAGGGCATGAATTCGATTGCACGACAAAACGCGCCACCCCAGACGGTGGCGGGTGGCTTGTCCGACTTTCCTGCAGTGGGGAGGGTGACGCCTACAATCTTACGCTGCGCTGGAAAATCCTGCCCGACGGGCATTTGCGGGAAACCGCCAAGGGGAAGGTCGTCGAGTACGTGCGATGCGCGAAGGCGCCAAAATGAAACCGATTAAGGGCCTCGACTTCGCGGGCAAAACCGGCAAGATGACAAATAGAAAAATCAGCAAAGAAACATGTCGCATGATATGGCCCTTCTTAACGCGAACTGTCGTCTGTGCTGTGATCCTCGCCTTTTTGCCGGTTGCAGCGGCAGCCCGCTCAAAGGCCGCGAATTACCTGGTCGCCGAAGCAATCGCAGGCGCGTGCGGCGGCAAGAACGGGCAGATCGACTCCGCCTCGGTCATCGAGCGTGATCTCACCGGCGACGGCAAGACGGACCTCATCATCAGCGATGAAGGCATCAGGTGCGCGGACGGGACACGCAGCTTGGCCTGCGGGATGCAAGTCTGTTCGGTCAATATCTATGTCCGGCGCGGTGAGCTGCTAAAGCTCACGCTAGAAACGCTGGGGGCGCGCGTACGCGTTGAAGGCGGCCCTGTTCCCACGATTTATATGTACGCCCATGGCGGCGGGCTGCGTAGCATCCGGTGGGACGGGAACGGATTTCGCCAAGGGGGAAGCGGGATTGTGACAGCCTTGAACGCAGCGGCGCCGACGCTGCATGATTTCCTGAAATCGGATTTCCCAACGTGAGGATTTTACCCGATGCTCCGAGGCTGTCATCCTCGACCTTGTCCGCTCCCGGATCCGGCCCAAAACGAAGATCGCGGTGCTGTGCTATCAGCCCGCAACGTCTTTGAGCCAATCAGTATGAACCCAGCCCTTTTTGCGATACGGGACCGGGTGGGTTTTCGTTGAATGGCAGGTCGCGTTCGGGGTGCGATAGACAACACCCACCCACTTACCGCGACTATCGAAAACTATGACGATTTCTCCAATTATGGAGTTCGTCGATCTTGCGATACTGGCTGCCCGGTCGGACCTGACGGCGAGGAAGCCATCGCCGTCGGCTTTCAACCCCGAGACCATGGCACTCCAGCAATTTGCCGCTTGACCGTCTCCGCCCTGTTCCAGAACCGGAACATCGAGGTCGTTCGCGTGTGCCGCAACCGCCGTCGCAAGGATCGCAGAACTCGTGGTAATCGTGCCAGCTATAAGCAGAGGATAGGCGATGCGCATCTGTTCCACCGGTTAGCAGCCATTCCGCGACTAATCGTGAACATGCAGCTTGTCTAAAACATCGACGCATCCGGGGTCGCAGCGGCCGCCGACGCTAACCTGCCGCGCCCAAGCATCCCTCCAGCATTTTGCACATTCAGCGGCAAACCGCCTTTCCGCTGGGGACAGCTTTGTCGCGTCCCGTGCGGCCTCTCCTTCCTGCCAGTACATGATGGCCTCGACTTCGCGGGCAAAGCCGGCAAGACAACAAACAGAAAATCAGCAAAGAAATATGTCGCATGATATGGCCCCTCCCGTTACGCGCGTCGCCGGCGACATCTTTTCCGCTGCCATTGCGGATGTTTAGAAAGGTTTCGATGATTGGCTACAGGTTATTTCAGACAACCGCTTCCCCCAGGGCAGAATGACGTCGCTTATCTTCCACCGTCCCGAGTTTTTGACGAATTCATATCGAAACGTATCGGTGGCACCCGGCTTCGAGACGATCTCTGCGCGCATGCCATCGTTTGATGTCTGCTTAATGGACAGAGATTTCCGAAGCTGGTTTGCATCGAAATCCTGACCGGCCACCAGAATGTTGAAATCGATGCACGGCGGCTTGTCCATATCGTCGGCAGCATCATTGGCATCGTAGAGTCTCGCCAGAGACGGCACCGGTATTTTGTCCGATTATTTTTTGATGTGATGTCTCCAGCGAAATTGCCTCTCAGGAGCTCGCTATACATTTTCAGAATGATCTGCTTCGGCTGGTCGGTATCTCCGGCAATACAAGGATGGATCAATCCGAGAAGGACCATAAAAATCAGGCCAAGCGACCGAACAGAGGTCTTGCTTGTGACCGTCGCCATTGCCACCCCTTCCTGTTCCGTGCGCGTCGGCAGTCTCGCGGGACCGACGTCGAGAATCCTGGCAACCACCGGTTGATCACTCTGCCTAGGGCGGACTTTCTTCTTTCAGTTTGCCACGGATTTGCATGTAGGGCGATAGTCGCTGTCCATGCAGCGGACGTCCTCGTGTGTCGATCATTGCGGCATTCATTGCAAGAACGCCGCTCGGTCGATTGGCGGAACGCACACCAATTTGTGCTGACCTCAAGCCAGCCATGCCTTTCCGTCAGCGGAGCGCATAGACCCGGACGCAAGCACTTGTTTGGGGGGACCGTCTTCGGGGGAGCCAAAGAAGTGCTTGCGTCCATCAGGGCCGCGTTCCGATAGGTTTGGCACTCAAGGCTGGCGTGCGGGATCAAGCCCGATGATGGAGCGGCGACAGGCATACCAGGGCAACCCGGGAAGCGCCGCAAGCTGCCGCGAAACCAACGGTTTTGAAGCATTTGGCAGTGAGCAACAGCGCGGGACTTGTTTTGTACGTAATCAAGCTGTTCGATCGGGACGAAGGGGAAGAGCAGGGCTGTTCTTTTGGCACCAAAAAACTAAAGCAGATGGAATTTCCGGATTGAAATTGAAGAGACACATGCTAATGAAAGCCATGCTACTTCTGATTATCGCTCTTGCTTTGTGCTCAACATCGGCTATTGCCAGCGTCTCCTCTGAGCTGGCCGCGATCGACGCGCATTATAAGGCCTGCATGGCAAAGGACTCAGACAATGTGGGCCTAAAAGAATGCACTCATACGGCCTATTCAGAAGCTGATAAAGTTTTGACCAAAACCTACAGGTCCGTTCAAGCGGCACTCAAAGCCACGCCCGGAGATTCAGAGGCAGACGACAAAAAAGAAGAGTTCAAACGCCTGCTGGCTTCAGAAAGAGCCTGGATTACCTATCGGGACGCAGAATGTGACTTACAAGGAGTAGAAATGTTGGGTGGAAGCGGGGAGGGCCTGGTGATCGGTACTTGCCTGTACTCTCTCACGGCGCAGCGCGTGAAGGATTTAGACGATCTGTTCGGCGACGGGGTCCCACACTGAGCCGGCCGCCTCAAAATCGTGCCTCGGCACGATCACTGCCCCTCCCCTCGCGCTCATCTCCGATCACATGCGGCAAACGCGGCGCACCATCTCACGGGCCTTTCCTGCACCCTTTAAATCGAAGTCAACGACCTTGTCTCCCGGGCATTGCGAATGGTCAGCGAGTCGCCGCGACCGAACTCGTCCATGAAAGCGATGGGTAGCAGGTCGTTCAAAACCCACGCTTTTTCCGGTTCGTAATAGTGCATGATCGCCGGGAATTCACGGGTCGCGCCATCGTGGCTCTTGACCGCAAAAATGACCGGGCGGTTTACGTCATCGATATTGTCGAGCGCATTCCCGGAGTAGGGTTCAAATGTCACGCCAAGCCCGGATTTTAGGTCAGTGTTACATGTCCCGTAAAATATCGTCCGCCCGCTTACAGATTTGCCGTGAAAATTAACGCCTTTCTGATTGCTGAAAACAGCTGCGCTCCATTCCGCGAATGCCTCGTTTGGACCTGCTGCGAAGCCAAGAAATGCAACTGCTGCGACGAGTCCCTTGCGGCTTAAAGTCATCATGACCGTAGCCTTTCACGCAGCCAGCACACTCTCGTTGATGCCAAAAGACAGATCCTATTTATGCGAGCGTTTGCGCGGCCTGTCGCAAGCGATATCCGTGAGGGTTTCCAATGCAAACGTCGCGGGCGGGCTACCAACGCGCGATGACGGCGGGAAGGTGAGCGTCTTGTAAGGAGCCGCATTATGCCCGCCATAGTTATCGCAGCGCGCTCCTTCGGCCGTGGAAAAATGATAGGTTCCGTTCGCGGTGCGATTGATCGTTATGGCACACCGCTGGTCAGGGTCCGCCGCATTCATGTCGGCCTCATACCGCCAGCCGCTTCCGGCTCGTCGCGCCGTCCCGGCAACGGAAAAAACGTTGCCCTCCGTTGTCGATAAAAGCAATCCGAAATCGAGACTGCCATTCGGTTTCGGCTGTGCAAGGAACATGATCTCGCCATAACCCTTGCCGGACGTGCAGTATCTTCCACTTTGCGGCGTGTCCGCAAGAACGGCGGCACCGCCGCCCACGATCATGCCAGCAATAAGCAGAGGATAGGTGATATGCATTTTGTTCCCCACAAACGGACTCGCGCAGCAAAATCGCAGGTTAACTGAGCCGTATTGGGCTCAGAGGTTACTTGAGCGCATTCGCAAAATTCTCTTCCATCCAATTGACCATCTGCCGTGAAAATGAAACTGCTTCCGAGTCCATTACGCCCTGACGGCCAGATGCATCAAAGTAGAGAGAGACGACACGTTGGCCAGCCGAATCGAAAAAAATTACGCCCCACCTCAAATCGCCTATTTCGGATGCAGATCGTCGGCATGACGCAAGCTGCCGCCATGCTGTCCGCCGTGTTTGGTCTGCACGGCATCGACCGTATAGGCGGCGCAGACCGCCATGAGGTCCAGAAGCGTGTCCTGCGTCTGCCCGACGCACCAAGCCCACAGATCGGCGGAATCCCCCGGCAGATGGTCCTGCCACCTGTCGCGGTCGGCATCGAGCGTGGCAAGCGCCTTGCTGTCGTCGGCGGTCTTGATGACGGATTGCAGGGAATTGAGGCGAGTTCGAGATTTCAAGGCAACCGCCGCCCCGATAGAACACCGTCAACGCCAGCGCATGCACCACGGCGGCGAGGGCCACTGAAGGCGACTGCGCCAGTTCCGCGCGTATGGCGGCGGTTTTCTGCGCCGTCAGGTACTCGGCAAGGGGCGCGGACAGGCCGGACGGATCGGCTGCCGGTTTGTTCGGTCCCGCCGCGTCCGTCTTTGGCGCTTCGGCCTTCGCCGTCACGCCGCGCTCGATGACAAGTTCGCCGTCATAATCGAGAAACAGGACAGCGCCGCTTTGCGCCACGATTTCAGGCGGGTAGAAGGCGGGGCGGTCATCCATCCGTTCGATGCTTTCGGCAATCTCCCTGATCCGGTCGCTTGTGGCCTCGTCTTCGTCCGCCTCCTCGTCGTTCATGCTGGCTTCAAGCTGGTCCAGTTCGGCGGTCAGGAAGTCATAGAGTGTCTGCTCGTCGGCGGGGAGCGGTGTCAGTTCGCGGTGCTGGCTGAACTGGCTGCGCTCGTTCCAGTCGAACGAGTCCCGCAATTCGACCCACTGCCAGCCTTCGGCGGTGACGGCTGCAACGGCTGCCGCAAGCTTGTCCTGCGTCAGTTTTTGCAGCAAGTCGGCATCGAGAATGTAGCCGCTGTTGCCGCTGTCGAACAAATCGCGCCGGACTTCTCCCCCTGCGTCTTCATAAGTTTCGAGGCCGACGAACCGCACCCGCCTGTCGGTGGACGGAATCTCGCCTTCGGTGAGGGCAGAGCGGATTCCGCCCGGATAGGCAGGACCGTCCTGCCAGACGCGCTCCTGCGCGGCGTGGTCGTCGGACACGGTGAAAGCCTGCAATCGCTCAAGGCTCATGCCGCCTTCACGATAGACGGATAGCAGGGCAGGGGACACCCGGCCCAGCTTCATGCGCTTGACGACAAGGCTTTCCGTCACGCCGAAACGGGCGGCAACGTCCGCACTGGCCGCGCCGTTGTCGATCAATGCCCGGAAGGCTTCAAACTGGTCGGCGGGGTGCATCGGCACCCTCACCACGTTTTCAGCGAGGCTGATTTCGGCGGCATCGGAGTCTTTGGAAAGAACCTTGCATGCAATCGGCATGTCCGCAGCGATGCTGCCCTTTTCCGCCAGCATGGACAGCGCCAGAAGCCGCCTTTGCCCCGCTATGACGGCGAACTTGCCGCGAGAGGTTTTGCGGACGACGAGGGATTGCAGCAAGCCATGCGCCGCAATCGAGGCCGCGAGTTCTTCGAGGCCATCGGCAATGCCGGTTTTACGGGCATTATCGCGTGAGGCGACAAGTTTGTTCAGTGCAATGAGGTCGGTCATTTTCAGTTTCCTTTTCGAGTTGTGATGGTGATGAAAAAACCCGGTCCCGCCGTGATTGGCGGGGCCGGGGCAGCGGGTTAATACTCAAGGCTGCATCCTGCGGCCTTGTCGGTGCAGGGCCAAGGCCGCCCCATAAAACGCGGCGGCGTCCTGCAACATCGTGTCGATGCCGAGGGCCGCGCCGATGGCCTGATTGACCTCGCCAAGCTTGATGGCGTCTTCCGCGTCTGCCGCCCGCTCCAGTGCGCCCGCAAGCGTCATGCGAAGGGCTGACAGATTGGCGAGAATGGCCGCGTTTTTGAGTGCCGTATCCATGTCATGCCGCCTTTCTGGCTGCGTATGTCGCAGCGCCGGCAAGGCGGTTGCGGGCATGAAGGCAATAACGGCCCTCAATCTCAATCCCGATATAGCGGCGTCCCGACAGAAGGGAAGCAACGGCGGTGCTGCCGGACCCTGAAAACGGGTCCAGAACGATCCCACCCGGTTTTGAAAACGCTTCGATCAGCGGCGTTAAAATGCTGACCGCCTTTTCGGTCGGGTGCGCCTTGTTGCCGGTGTATTCCCACGCCCGCACGTCCGCGACGGGCTTTCTGGGGCGGTCGGGGTTGCCCTTCGCCAGCAAATAAGCCTGTTCATGCCGGTATTGCAGGAAGCCCGCGCTTGACGAATAATCCTTGCGCCAGACGATATGCCCGACGGGCCGGAAACCCGCCTTGCGCCATGCGCTGAAAAATTCATCGACGCGATTCCATCCGTAAAAGCAGACGCAAAAACTATCCGGCTTTAGAACGCGATAGGCGTCCGAAAAGGCCGCAAGGACTCCGGCGCTGCTGCGGCTGTCATTCGTGATCGTCTGCCCGCTCCTGTTACGATAGTTCACAAGATACGGGGGATCGGTGACGACAAGATCGACGGATGCGTTGGGGAAGGCCTTTAAAACCTGCACAGAGTCGCCCTGCACAATCTGGTTTACTGGCAATGGCAATGTCATGACACACCGCCTGCGGCCTGCATGGCTTTTGGCCTTTGCCTCCTCCGGGCTGTCGGCCTTCACTTCGCCGTTGGCTGCAAAACGCTCGTCACGAAAGGCTGTAAATTGATAGGTTTTCATCGGTCTTTCCTTCCTTAAATTGGTTAGAGGGTTGCACATGCAACCCTTGGCTCTCGCCGAGAGCGGGGTGTGCAAGCGTCAGGAAGAAAATTTGGAACGTGGAATAAATAGGGGGCGGCCCGGAGGGGGTTCCTGTTTATGCCGCGAAAGTCCGAATTTTGTTGTTGACGCGCGCCGATGGGGCTGGCCCCTAAGCAAGGCCGCGTCTGCGGCCCATGACTCGCGTGATGGATCGTTACCGGAAGGCGAAGACGCCTCTATGCGGCTTCGGGCGCTCTTGCGCCTAGAGCCAGGCCCGTTAGGGACACGCCCAAAAAACCGCCTGAAAACGGTCCTCTCGGCGCTGTTGCGCGGGTCAGATAATCAAGGCGCTCCCTGACGCGCCACTGCCGGACAAGGATTCGAGGGCAAACAAAGGGGCCGCCGTCAGGCGGCCCCGTGCCGGGCGGCATCAGCCTTGCAGCCCGGTGAGATACGCCGCGGCCTCGGAGGCTTTCGACGCGGCGGTGAAGATTGCCTTCTTGTCTTTCTTCATGACGGAAAGCCAGGAGGCGAGATATTGCGCATGATCGGCGCGCGGCTCGTCGGCGATCCGCAGATCGGCGCAGAGGAAGGCGGCGCCGAGCTCTGCGACAAGCTCTTCCATCGCATAGGCGTCACCGTGATGACAGGCAGCGCGTCGATCACTGGCGGCTGATAGCCGTCCACCTGCTCGGCGGCGAATACCGGGGTTGCGCGGGCAAACAGGCGGGTTTCAGTCTCGCCCTCACCGGTCTCGGGGGCAACCTCAAGCTCCTTGTAGAAGACGACGAAGGCGGCTTTCTCGCCCTTGCGGACCTGTGCGCCGGCCTCGGCCCATTGGCGGTAAGTGCCCCATGTGCCGGAACTGTAGCCGGATACCTCGGCATAAGCCCACAGGGCGACGACGTTGACGCCGCGATAGGCCTTCTTTGAAGCGACGTTGACCGGGCGCATGATATTCCCGGTGCCGCGATGCCATGGAAGGCGAAACTCTCCGGCGCCGCGTTCGATGGCGCTGACGATCGTGTCGGTGATGTGCTGATGAATGTCGAAGCGTTCTTTTGTCATGGTCGTTCCCCTTTGCTTGCGGGCCGCGCGATTGCGGCCTCGTGGGGCAAAAGGGACCGGGACCCTTGGGTGAGGGATCAAACGCCGCGCACAAGCGCGCCGCCATGCGGGGCGGAGCTGCACAAATCCCGAAGGGTGCGGAAGCGAGCCGCGTTGATCCGGAGACGGGACCGGTCACAATCCCTACATGAGAGGCCGTCTGCGCGACCGCTCAGCCATGTCGAAACTCGTCTCGTCGAATATCGCCTTTCCCAGGAAAGTGCCGTGGCGGCGGGCGAGCGGCCGCTCGTTGCCGTCTGCCTGACCGATCTCCTCGCCGACGGTCTGTCGATGGTTTATTCCTTCTTCGTTCCGGGTGAACAGAGCCGTTCGTTCGGCACCTACATGATCCTCGACCACATCGAACGCGCGCGCCGTCTCGGCCTGCCGCATGTCTATCTCGGCTACTGGGTCGCGGGCTCGCGGAAAATGGCCTATAAGGCGCGTTTCCTGCCGCTGGAACGGCTTGGGATGAGCGGCTGGGAACGGGTGGAGTAAGCTCTTGAATTAAGAGCTATTTAGCGTCGGCAGAATTCACAATAGACGCCGCAAACGGTGTGCTGGCGCGCTTAGCAAAGGTATATTTCAATTGGCGCCATCCAATAACGATTTTACGGCCTCAACGTTTCCTCCGGATTTCGCCTGCCGCTCCGCTTCGATCAGACCCGCGACCCATCCTCCATCAACGAGGGTTACGCGCAGAGCAGGATCCTGAGCATCGGGGTAGAGCCTTGCAACAAGAGTTGTCGGGCAAGAACGGGCGGCGCCTAACGTTGCGCTCCCTGTCATCCCGATGCCGTCAGGCAGAACGTGATTTTCTGCATCCCGAGAATGACCCCAATACGATCGCATTTCGTCCAACTTTCCCTCAGTATAGGCGTAACCACGGGTTTGAGTATCATCGTCAATTTCCTTGCACGCCCGTCCGAGGGCTTCTGGATCATCGGTCCAATATAGATCATCTCGGTAACCTGTAGTAGACGGGGCGCCATATTTATCAGTTAGCAGCTTCGCTGCTTCTTCCTTCGTCAATCCGGGCAGGGGCAGAGCCACACGGCGCGATACCCCAACAACGCGATTTCCCGCCTGAGGCAAGGTGTACAATGCTATCAGGACCGTTCCATTGCTAGAGGCATAGATGCGCCGCCACAACAACGTCGGCGTGTAGCCCCACGTGCCCGGTTTCAGCTCTACTACGGCGGCGACCTTCATCTGCTGACGGATGATCGCGTCGGCCTGCTCGATTGTCATCCCGAGTTGCACCTTCGCGATGTCCCGGCCAAAGGCTCCGGCTGGCCGCTCTTGTTTGCGCGCAATGATTTTTCTTCCTCAACTGCGGCGATACGTTTCTGCCTTTCGCTATTGATCTTCTCTTCCTCGGCTTTCTTAGCCAGCGCTTCCTTTTCCGCAACTGCTGATGCTTTCGCTTTCGCCTCGTCATGCTGTCTTTGCTCGGCAAGGCGGGCTTTGTGCTGGGCGCTTTCAACAGCTTTTGCAGCGTCCTCCGCGTCTTTTTTATCTTTGTCCCGCTTCTCGGACTCTAAAACTGGCGGCTTTACAAATGGCTTTGGCTCGATCCAGAGCCCTTTCTTCGCCACCATGAGGTTTCGGTCCAAAAAGTAATTAGCACGAGAAATTTTCATGGGCTGACCAGGACCAAAAAGGTAATTAAGTTTGTCGAACGGTAAATAGCTTGCACGTTCCCGCAATTTATATTGCTGCATTTCAGCCAATTGCGAGGCCGTCAGCTTGCCTCTTTCACGGCCAAAGACCCACCCTCTCAGCAACGATTTAAGAGACTCTTCTTCGGGGAGATGTGGGTGCAACCTAGGCTCACGTATTTGCTGATCTCGAGCAATTGTATCAAGCCACGCTCGCGTGATTGCCGGCCACACCTCCTTTGCATTGAGCTTGCTCGTATCGCCGAGACGTCTTAGAAAAAATGCTATGGCGTCGTCTCCGTCATTTTTTTCTCGAAGATACGCGACCGTCTTTTCCGGCGTCAGCTCGACATTCTCGAAATCAATAATCGCCGCCCGCAGCTGTTCAGTCCAAACGCGCAGTTTCTCGGCAGCGGAAGACCGCTCACTTTCAGGCAGCTCGGCTAAGGCAGTCTCAATAGAGGCATTCAAACTATAATTAATATAAATGTCCGCAAAATCTTCAGGTGTCTTGGGTTTTGGCGAGTATTTACGCCGCGAGATGCTCCACTTCTGATATTCCTTCCGGTCCCGCGCCATACGGTATCGATCGTATACATCGGCGGTCTTTTCAATGGCACTCTGGAAAGCGCGCGGGTTCGCTACAAACAGAAGTCGTCCATCCTTCGGTTCACCCAGTTCCGTTCGCACGGCTTGGACCCACGCGCTAAAGGTATCTTCGGCATCAATACCCCCGTCGAAACTGCCCGAGGTAAGCGTATCGAGCGCATTGACCCGCTTCTTGGCCGCGAACATGCCTTCACTTACATACAGTGAAAGATAATAAATATCCTTGCCTCTGAGCATTCCGCCGAATTCTTTCTCGGCCGCAGATCCTTTTTCACCTTTGTCAATTTCCGCAAAAAACGCCGCGCGAGCGGCTGCATACTTAAGATTTGCTTCTTGCTTGGAATTCGCAAACGCGTTGCCTTTGGTGATCGCGTCGGCGATCTGATTACCAAGAGTGGCAGCAACGTATTCGTCGATGGTTAGGAGCTGTTGGGCAAAAGCTGCCTCTGACGTAGCGATGAAGGTTACCAACGCGATGGCACGCATCAGTCGATTTTGAGCTACCAAACCGTGCATAGAGGAAACCTTGTTAGAGCTGATTAGGAAGATATTTGACCAGCATCCCCAGGTAAACGGCGGGACGAACTTAATCTACCCCAGTTAGGCCAATCTGACAAGCCCGCGCTGTCGTCGCGAGCACTCGACCGTAGTTTAGGCACACGCAAAACACATGGGCAAATCTGGTCCGGCCCCCTGATTTTTGCGCTAAACATTTGTCTAAGATGCTTCTAAATGCGGCTTACAGGCGAAGCGGATGTGTGATGCTCAATCTCAAGTCTCACCCAAACCGGTTGTTCTTCGGGAACCCTTTTGGCGGTAAGCGGCCGGCTTCGGCGCGGTTGCCGATCCAATCCCGTAAATCTCTCGGCCCGACGCCAAATGTCCGCCCGGCGGAGTTTTTCCAGGTCAAGCCCTGGTCAAGATAAAAGACCTTGGCATCGCTGAGCCCGCCATCCCTGTATTTTTGTAGGCGCACGCCCTTGCCGCGTGGTCTCCCGGGCAATTGTGCGAGTGGAAACACGAGAAGCTTACGGTTTTCGCCGATCGCCGCCACATGATCGCCATCGGCGGGAACGATGAGCGCGGCCGCTACGGGCTTCTCCACGTTAAGCAGCAGTTTGCCTTTGCGCGTACCGCCAACCATCTCGTCCTGGTTTGCTACGAACCCGCGGCCATCGCTCGCCGCCACCAGCCTTCGACCGTTGTCTGGCGCGCGGCCGCCCCCATCTGCGATGCTTATTGTTAGTGCAATGTTTGGTGGCGGAATCCTTCGGGAACTTATTGAGCTTGCCATTAAGATCTATAACTCCGGCGCGGTTTTGCACTAACCCCCGAAACCTGTGTTTCATCGCATACGCGCCTCCCGTAGCAATCTCTAACCAGTTCATTCCCTTAAGCGGTGAAATCGTGACTGACGTTGTAGATACGCGCGTGATAGTCGTAGCGGAAATCGGCGAACGGCGACGAATGACTCAGCATATTGCCGGTGGCGTCGTAGGTGAAAGCCTCAGTCCAACTGCCGCCGATGCCAAGCAGGCGATTGTCGGTGGCCCAGGCCTGATTGGCCCGCCAGACCTTCACGCCGCGCAGAAAATAGGGGTAAATCTTGTGACCCGGCGAGGGTTTCGACGTGTTTGGCCGACGGTAGAGCGCCTCGATCCCCATGCGCTTCATTAGCGTCCTGATGTGACGCCGACCGATAGAGAGGCCTTCGCGGAAGAGCATGTCGCGTAGCATCCGGGCGCCCGCGAACGGGTATTCCAGATGCAACTCGTCAATCCGGCGTTGCAACGCCAGATCCTGCGCCGAAACCGGCCGGGGCTGGTAATAGACGCTGCCCCGGCTGATGTTCAGAGCCTTCGCCTGCCGGACGACCGGCAGATCGTGAGCGGGGTCGATCATCGCCTTGCGCTCCGCATATCTGCCTTGCCGAGCGCGCCTTCCAAAAAATCGTTCTCCAGCACCAGTTCCCCGATCTTGGCATCAGCGCCTTCAAGTCGACCCGCAGAGCGCTCGCCCCGCCACCTGTGCCGCTCTTGTCCTGCCCGAAGACGCCGGACGCGCCCTCCAGAAGCTGGGTTTTCCACTGCGCTATCTGATTGGGGTGAACGTCAAACTGCTGCGCCAGTTCGGCCAGCGTCTTCTCGCCCTTGACGGCGGCCAGAGCCACCTTCGCCTTAAAAGCCGGTGTGTGGTTCCGGCGGGTTCGCTTCGTCATCGTCTCTCCTGATTTACGGCATCCATTCTCGCCGTTGTCAGGCAGAAAATCCACTTATAAGACTGTCCAGATTTCCGGGACCAGCTCTTTAATGCCGTTGGACAATCGTCGGCGGTTATCGCTGCGGCTTACTCAAGGCGCACCAGCACGCTGTCTGTTGCGCCTTGGGCATCCATGACCGACACGCGGACAAAGCCCGCCCCATCAGGCGTCCATGCCGTTTGCCGGCGCAAGTCCGGGTCGCCGACTGGCGTGCCGTTGACGATCCATCTCAGCGGCAAAACTCCGCCTTCGGCTTTCAAGGCCAGGCGCGCGCCAGGGCGGGGCCCTTGTGACACGGGATCGCTAAGGCCGAGATCGACACGGGCACCATCCGGCGGGAAAGCGATCTTCACTTGTGCTACCGCCGCCGCAGCGAGAGTCTTTGGTGCGTCCTTGCGCAGATACCGCAGGGGCGGGGGGAGTGCGGCGGTGCGACCGGAGAGAATACCGGCCGGCGGCGCTGGGAACTCGTGCCCGGTGCCAAGCCTTGTGAACGCGTCAAAGAGCACCGGCGCGGCGGCCTGACGCCCGACGAGTTCAAAGACTGCTCCATTGTCCGGCCGCCCAAGCCAGACCGCAATCGTATAGGCCTTGTCGAAACCGATCGCGAAAGCATCGCGATAGCCATAGGAAGTTCCGGTCTTGAAGGCGATGCGCCCATAAGGCGCATTGAGCGGCGGCGGCACGCCACGCAGAATGTCGGCGACATACCAGCTTGCGACCTGCCCGGTCATTCGCCGCGATTGGGCTTCCGCCGTTGCGTTGTCCCGCGCCGTTTCGGTCAGGGCAGGCACGTCTCCGCCGCGCGCCAGTCCAGCATAAAGCGCTGCGAGATCGCGAAGCGTGATTCCGAGCCCGCCCAAACCGGTGGCAAGCCCCGGAGCGGCTTCGTCCGGCAGTGTGATCCGTGCGCCGGCATTGCGTAAACGCGCAATGAAATAGGCTGGACCAATTTCGGCGAGCAATTCGACCGCCGGCAGATTCAAGGACATTTGCAGTGCGTGGCGTGCCGTAATCGCGCCTTGAAAGGAGTGGTCGAAATTTTCCGGCGCGTAGACGCCGTAGTGTGTTGGCCGATCGTCCAAAACGGTTTCAGGATGGGCGATTCCATTTTCAAAAGCAAACGCATAAATCAAAGGTTTCAATGTGGAGCCGGGCGAGCGGATGGCCTCGGTCATATCGATCGAACCGGCGCGCTCTTGCGAAAAATAGTCTGCCGCGCCGACATGAGCGCGAATCTCGCCGCTCGCGTTGTCAATGACGAGGATCGCGCAAGACACTCCGGGTCCGAGCGTCGCCGCCGCCTCATGCGCCAAACCTTCGAGCGAGGCTTGTAGTTTTGCCTCAAGCGTCAGGCGGTGGATGTGTTGCGGCGGCGCGCTCCGGAGCGCTGCCTCGCTGGCATGCGCGGCGAGCATCGGAAACGCCCGGCGTTCACTGGGGACAGCTTCGCGTTTGGCCGCGTCATGTTGGGCCGCGCTGATCACGCCGCGTGCAAAAACCCGATCGAGGACAGTGTCGCGGGCGGCGCGCGCGGCCTCTCGATAACGATCCGGCCGCCGGGTTTCCGGCGACTGCGGCAAAGCGACCAGAAGCGCCGCCTCGGCGATCGACAGGCGCTTAGGCTCATGGCCGAAATAGGCAAGGCTCGCCGCCCTCAATCCCTCGATATTGCCGCCATAAGGCGCGAGCGCGAGGTAAAGATTAAGGACGCCCGTCTTGCTTGTCTTTTGCTCGATCTCAACGGCACGCAGCATTTGCGCGAGCTTCGCGGCAATAGATTTTTCGGCGCGCGGCTCGATGAGCCGGGCCACTTGCATCGTCAGCGTCGAGCCGCCCGAAACGATATGGCCATGCCTTGCCCATTGCAGCGCGGCACGTCCGAGGCTCAGAAAATCAACTCCGTGATGTGTGCTGAAACGTTGGTCTTCGTAAGCGATCAACATCGCCATGAAGCGGGGATCAATATCGCCCGTCAGGACGGGAAGCCGCCAGCGCCCGTCCGGCGTCGTGAAGGCCCGCAAGAGCTGGCCATTGCGGTCGACCACGATGCGCGATCCTTGGCTCGGCGCATCGAGGTTGAGCGGACCAAATGAATGGCCATAATGTATATAGGCTGCGGGCACGGCAAGACCGAGCACCGTCAATGTAAGGACGAGCGCGGAAATCTTGCCAAAGAGTTTCACCTGAAACATTTTCATCTGGGTGCGGCGATATTGATGGCTCCAAAAGCGGTGCGGCCGAATTGTTCGGGGCGGTACATGTCCTCGATCGTCGCGGGCGGCAGGACATAATGTCCCGGCGTCACCGCGCGCGCGACATAGGCAACAGAGAAGGTCGCTTTGTCATGCCCGTCGCGATTGAAGGCCGCGATGAAACGGTCATCGCGATATTCGGTGTGCGCCGGCTCGACGGTTTTCTTGAGCCAGGACAGCGCCTCGATCGAACCGCCCTCAAAGAGATCGGGATTGTCGATCTCGAGTCCCGCCGGCAAATGATCGACGAGGAGCAGCCGCGCAAACGCAGCTTCGCTTTCAGTAACCGTTAAAGTGACGACAAAGCGGTCGTTCTGCTTGATCAGCGCCGCCGGCTCGATGGGCATTCCAGCCAGCGAGTAATACGCACGCTCGATTCGATAGCCCTGTTGCGCGGCTGGCTCCGGCGTCAGCGGATTGCCGGACGTAGTCAAAACCACGCTCACCGGCGCTTGCCCGCTATTGGCGATCGTGACAGTCTTGTTGTCGAGCGCGGCTGCGCGCCAGCTCTTGAAGAAGGCGCCCGCATGCGGCGCGCCGTCAATCGAGAGGGCGGTGGTCTCCGTCTTGTCGGCGAGCGCCTCGGCGGCGAGGACCATGAACGCATTTTCCTGCGTGCTGGTGAGAGAGCTTTTCGCACGCGCGTCTTCGACAACCTTCGATATCCGTAGAATTTCGGCGGCGGGCATTTGGCTTTCGACGCCCAGCGCGAGAACCCCGGCGCCATCGCGCAGCCGGGAACCATAATCGGGACTGGAGTAAAGCGGATTGCCGATCGTGCTCAAACGATCCGTCGCTTTGCCGAAGACCGCCAAGGCGTGGGCGCGGTCGCCTAGAAGAGCCAAGGCTGCGGCAAGTTGGGCACGCGCGAGCGGGGACTCGAATGAGTCAATCTTGGCATCAGCGAGGTAGCGCAAATCGCCCATAACCTGGCGGCCATTGCGCGCCAGAACATAAGCGGCATAGGCGATCGGGGCACCTTGCCCTGCGCCAATATCGTTCGAATTGGCAAGAAGGTTGCGCAGCCGCTCCAGCGCGGCATCGAATTTCTTCTGCGGCACGTCAAAATGACTTTCCCGCGCGCGGGTCAGGAAATCGGTGACGAAGGCATGCAGCCACATGTCTTCGGAATCGCTCGACGACCAGAGGCCGAAGGCGCCGTTTAAATCCTGACGCGCCAGTACGCGTTCGATCGCCTCGCGGATGCGCTGATCGACGTCAGAGTCGATCCCGAGCGCGGCGCTCTTCGCAAGCTTGTTCACATAAAGGAGCGGCAGGGCGCGGCTGACGATCTGCTCGGTACAGCCGTAAGGATAGCGATCAAGCGCCTGAAGAAGGGCTGGAACATCTATTCCGGCAAGTTGCGACACAGCGAGCGAAATCGCCCCTGTACCGGGCACGAAATCAGCGATGAGGTCGTTGGAGACATTGAGGCTCGTGGCTGGCGCTAGCGTTCGCACCGTGCGGCGATAAAGCTCGGACGTGCCAGGCAAAATATCAAGCGCGAGCGTCTGCGGCGCCTCGAGGCCGGGGCCGGCCAGCTTGAGGTCGACGGCGGCATGGCCAACCCCCGAGGCCATGACCGGGACAGTCAGCGCCTTGCGTGCTCCGGCGTCGAGTTTGACGTTGCGGTGCAGGGTATCGGCCAGCGCCGAGAGGGGGCCGTGTACGTCGAGATCGAGGGCATACTCGCCGGGCTTTCCTTCGACATTATCGACTTGCACAAAAAATTGCGACCGATCGCCAAGCGAAAGAAAACGCGGCGCCGTTACCTGCACGACAACCGGATCGCGAATGATGACATCAGTGCTGGCACTGCCCGCCTTGGTTTTTGTCCAGGCAACGGCCATTACCCGCAAAGTGCCGTTGAAGGCAGGGAGATCGAAATTGATCCGGGCCCGGCCGTCAGGGCCTACTTTGACAACGCCCGAAAAGCGGGCAAGCGGCTCCTGTGTCGGTCGTTCGCTGCCGAGGTCGGGGCATCGCCACCCGATCGGATCGCCCCGCGCGACCCCTGCATTCCATCGATCAAAAGACCGTAGAGATCGCGGATTTCCGTGGTCAATTGCCGCTGACCGAAAAAATAGCCGCGCGGATCGGGCGCTTCATAATGGGTGAGATTGAGAATGCCGGCATCGACCGCCGCGACGATCACTCTGGCTTCTTCTGCCGAAGCCAATCCCTTGATTTCGACCGGAATGGTCAGCGGTTCACGCGGCCGCGCCTTGGCCGGCGGCGCGAGGCTCACATCGAGCTTATGGGCGTCTGCATCGATGGCAAACCAGGCAAGGCCGATTGCCCGGCCCGGCATGCGATTGGCCGCCTTGTCGAGCGGACGATGGGCCAAAACCACGGCATATGCGCCAGCGCCCCATTCACCCGCGACTGGAATCGACTTGGTCGTGTCGCCCTCTTTCAGATCGAGCGTCGTCAGAATGTTCAAACTCTCGCCGACAATCGCGATCGTCGCGGTGCCGGCAAACCGCGAGGCGATGCGTACCCGCATCTCCTCGCGCGGCTTATAATTTGCCTTGTCGAGAGTGACATCGAGAAGATCGGGTGTTTGTGCGTGTGCCTCGCCAGACCAGCCGCTCTCGAAGGTAATACTCGTTGGCTGATCGCTGCTATTGTGGCTTGCAAGATCGAGCCGGTATTCGCCAAGTCCGACGATGGCGGAAATTTTTGCCGGCGCTTTAGTGGAAAGGTCTATCGTTCCGTCGGCTACTCGCTTCGATGATTTGACCCGTTCGAAATTCCAGCGCCCGTCGGCCCGGTACCATTGGTAATCATCGCTGATCCGGTACAGCGACCAGGCCACACCCTTGCGGACGACGCGAGCACCGTCTGCGCCAACCGCGATGACGTCGAAACTCGCCGCCGCGCCGTCGCTCAAAGTGGTAAAATTCTTTTTGACGCCAATCAGGCCGCCCTTCGGCAGGATCGGCAGGACCAGAGAGCGTTCGACCGCGCGCCCGCCTGGCTCGCCGGCACGCAATACGATCTTGGCCTCAAGTGGGCGTGCTGCGGTGACGTCAGGAATCGGCGCGAGAATCTTCGCCGTGCCCTTGGCGTCGGTCGTCGCGACATCCTCGATCTCATTGCTGATCGTCTCGAAAGGCTCGTCCTGCAACCCGGCGGCGAAGCCCGCGAGGGCGGGCAATTGCGATTGGCCTGCGGCATTGATTTGGACGTCACCGGTGATTTCGAGATTTGCGCCGGCTGCGCCATAGAGAAAGCGCGCCACCGCGGCAATCTCGACCGTATCGCCAGCCCGCGCCGTCGTCGCAGCCGGGGTCAACGAAAATTCGAGACGTTCAGGCACATAATCTTCGACAAGGAAGCTCGTTCGCCCGACCGGAGCGGCTTTCGGATCGGCAAAAGCCTCGATGCGCCAGGTCCCCGTCGAAATGCCGGACAGCAGCGAGAGCGCAAAACTGCGGCCACCATCTCCCTGATCTTCGACCTGGACCCGCTTATATTCGACACCATCGGGGCGTTTGACGATGAGGGTGAGCGGCAGGGCGGGCACGCCGGTGCCAAGCCCATCGCGCAACAGCGCGGAGACGAATACCGTCTCGCCGGATCGATAAACGCCCCGTTCGGTAAAGACCAGAGCATCGAGCGTGGCCGTCGCCGCGCGTCCTTTGACGCCGCGATCGGTGAGGTCGAACGCGGGCTGCGCGAGATCGAGAAAACCATAATCGCCCTTGCCGTCCTCGACGACGAGAAGACCGGGCGCGACCCCTCCCGTGCCACGCGAAAATCCTGGATCGAATTGGATGTGGCCGGCGGCATCGGTCTTTTTTGAGGTCAGAATCTCGTTGTCGCGCGCGACCAGGCGCACGTCCGCTCCGGCGATCGGCAGGGCACTTGCCAATGAACGCAGGAACACGTGAATGCCGTCCTTGCCGGTGAAGGAGGTAAGTCCGAGGTCTGAGACGATGAACCATTGGGTTGCCGCCGTGTCGCCGCGTTCCTCGTCGCCGCTGGTCGCGGCGGTCTGATCGTCGGCCGGCTTTGCGACCATGACATAGACGCCGGGATCGAGCTTTCCGACCGCCTCGATGACCGGGAAAGCGGTCGTCACGTCGACATTGAGTTCGGGACTGGCGTTGAGCGTGCCCGACCAGATTTTCTTGCCTTCGGTGTCGATCAATTGCTTGATCCGGTAGGACGAGAGCTGAGCAAGAAAATCTTCCGATCTTATCGTCGGCAAAAGGTTGCGATCGCCGATCCGTACGATTTCGATGCCGATTTTTCGCGTGTTGACGGATACGACGGGAATGCCTTCCTGCCCCACACGCGGGAGCACGTAATTCTTGCCGGTGAAATGCACGTGAGGCGAACGATCGCGGACGTAGAGTTCATAATCCGCCGATTTGAGCAGAGCTTCGCCGGTCGAGGAGGGGAGGCCCTGACGCAACACGATTTTGTAACGCTCGCCATGCCTGAGGCCTTCGACACAGAGCTGTTGAGCCTCGGTCGAGATCGCGGCAGTGGCGACACCCGATGCCGTCACGAAGGGCGCGAAATCGACCTTGAGGGCAAGAGGCTCGGAAAACTGGAAGCACGCCCGAGGCGATGCCAACTCATTATCGATTTTGTAATCGACAATGCGAAACCCATGCTTTTCGCGCAGGTCCTCATAGATGTTGCGCATCAGGGGGATGTCCGCGAGGTCGAGGCTCGCGCGATAGGCATCGAGGGACGGACGCCACATGCTTCTCTTCGCATAGATTTCGCCGAGCCAGGCAAGAGCGAGGGCGCGTTGTGGTTTATCGCTTGCGTGCTGATAGGCTATATAGGCGGCCGCCGTGCCGGTCTGCTGGAGATCATGATCATCATCGCCAGCGGCGATTGCCGCGCGCGAATAGTTAAGCCAAGCACCTGCTTCCTTTGGATTTGCCGCAACGATCGCCGCGAGATATTTGACGGCGGTCTTGAAATCCTTGTGCGCGAGCAGCTGGTCGGCATCCTTACGTAATTTTGAAGGCGGCTGGATAGCGAGGGTCCCCAAATCCTTGCCGATGTTTAGTTCGAGCCGGGTCGCGTCGCTCGTCAGCTCTTCGGTTACGAAAGATTTCTGTGCATGCGCGGGGACGGCCCAGAAAAATAGCGCCATGCCTAAGACTGGAAGGATCGATTTGCGCATTTTCAGCTCAATGAAACGGGGAATGGTAAAAAGTGGATGCTACCATAATCAACGTCGAACGCTATGTTAGCAAAATTCAGCCGACGTCTGTCACCGCGCACGCGCGTCTCGCAGCGCCCTTCTTGCCAATGCGCCGCTTTCGCTGACGAACAGTGCCCCGAGCAGATCTTTAACCAACACCCATCGAATGCCAGTCTTGCTAAGTCTGAGCATGCCGCCTTCGATGGATTTTGGCAACGCAATTCCCTCGACACAGGGCTCAATGCTGGCGTGGCGAGCAAAGCCTCACCTTTTCATTCCAGGCTCGTTGAGCCTCGGAATCGGAGAGCCTGTTCGTAGTGGACCTTTTCTCAGAAATTCACCCTGAGGTGTGTTTGTGTGGAATTTCAGAAAATTGGCGTTTAGTTACGGTTTTTCACGGAATGTTACAGTTTTTCACGGTAGAGTAATCATGGAACGAAAATTCACGAGCAGGATCCGTTTTTCATGGGGAATGGCCATCACAACGATTTTTCAGGCCCTGTTACAGTTTTTCAGGAATGACGGCTCCCGGAACTGGCGATGCCCGTTGGGTATGCCGCCCTGATCGAAGCCATTCGGCTGAGAAGTCCCGGCTCCGCGCACGCTCTCGGCAAGCGGCCAGCGGCACAAGCTTTACCAGCAGGACGGATGGAATATCTATACACCCCGGCACGCTCCGCCGGAGACTCTCGAAGGGCATCTGAGCTTCGCTTTGAAATATGAAGGGCTCGATCTTCTCGTCTTGAAATCGCTCTTTCGAGCCACAGGCCCCGGACCGATCGAGGCGATCGTCAGAGCGACACCGACCGGTTCCTATGCCCGTCGCATCTGGTTCCTCCATGAGTGGCTGCTCGGAACGGAACTCGACCTGCCTGCGGCCGAAAAAGGCGCCTATGCCCTCCTAGTCGATCCCGACCAGCAATGGGCGGCGGGTGGCACGACCTCGTCGCGCCATCGCGTCAAAAACAATCTGCCGGGCACGCCATCTTTCTGCCCGATGATCTTCCGTACAGAGGCGTTCGCGCTTTCACCGCGCGCGATCTGGCCGAATGGGCGCGCGCCACAGTGGCGAATGTGCCCAGCGACCTGCTCGCGTGTACCGCTGCATTCCTGCTGCTGAAGGATTCCAAATCGAGCTTTGCCATCGAAGGCGAGCATCCGCCGCAGGATCGCATTCAGCGCTGGGGCCGGGCCATCGGTGAGGCGGGGCGCCAGCCGATCGACCTCGACGAATTGCTTCGCCTGCAGCGCATCGTGATCGGCGACGCGCGCTATGTGCGTTTGGGCCTGCGTCATGAGGGCGGCTTCGTCGGCGAGCATGACCGCGAAACCGGTATGCCGCTGCCGGAACATATCAGTGCCAGGCATGAAGACTTGCCGTCCCTGATAGAGGGACTGGTTGCTTTCGACCGGACCGCCGCATACCACCTCGATCCGGTCCTCGCGGCAGCCGCGCTCGCCTTCGGATTCGTTTACGTTCACCCCTTCGAGGATGGCAACGGACGGCTCCACCGGTACCTTATCCACCACGTCCTTGCCGAGCGCGGCTTCAACCCGCCCGGCATGGTGTTCCCGGTTTCAGCCGCGATTCTCGACCGGATCGTTGATTACCGCAAAATCCTGGAGAGCTACTCGGCGCGGCTGCTGCCCCTGATCGAGTGGGAGCCGACCGACAAAGGGAATGTCCGCGTCCTGAATGACACGGGCGACTACTACCGCTTCTTCGACGCGACGCCACATGCGGAGTTTCTTTATGAATGCGTCGCGCGGACGATCGAAGTGGATGTTCCCGCCGAGACCAGTTTTTTAAAGGGCTATGACAGCTTCAGACGGCAGGTTGAGGACATCGTTGACATGCCCGACAACACGGTCGATCTCCTGTTTCGCTTTCTCCGCCAGAACGACCGCACGCTCTCCCGGCGTGCACGGGAACGGGAATTCGCCGAATTGACCGCGGACGAAGTTGCAAGGATCGAGGCGACCTATGCGGAGGCGTTCTCCGGCTGATGGAAGACAGAGGCGCTTTGAAATCGTAGCGGAAACTCGGCAATCACCGGTGGGGGGAATGGCTTTTCGGGCTATAGCGTTTGAAAGACAGGAACCATGCCCGTTTGCCGGGGTCATTTTTTGAAAACCCGTCGCAAGGGGGCGGTGTGGTGCCTTCATGGTTGGGGCGCTCGGCGTCGGCGGCTCCGGTTCCGAGGCCGGATGCCCGGCGATCTCAATATAGAACGCAAGGACGCCGTTTATCTCGTTCTGCCAACCCGTGCCTCGGGCCTTGGACCATGCCAGTATAGCTCGATCAATAGAAAGGTGTTCATTGGGTTGGGCGGCCTCTTTGAACGAGGATGCTGGGTTCAATTCATTCATGCCTTCGGAGATCCCGTTTTGTTGCCGGAAACGGCCACATCCCGCTTTCGCGGAGGCCACCTTGCCCGGGAGGGGCAGGTTGGCGAGGGCGTCAGCCCTATCTCTTGATGCAGGGTGTATTTTAAACGGAATTTTTTGTTCGTCAAATCGGACAATTAATAGGTAGTATCTCGGTTTGAAATCGAGTGCTACCTGGCGCGAGCGTATTCGGCATGCGCGCCGGCGCCCGCCTTCTGCATACCTTCGTTTGCGCGCGATATGACCCGCTCAGGCAGCCAAATGGAAACACCATTGAGTTCGACCCACATTCTCGAAATTCTCGGCGTTGCGGCAATCCTATATCTTATCGGCTCGCTTCGCGTGCTGCGGCAGTACGAGCGCGGGGTCGTATTTCTGCTCGGAAAATTTGAGGGCGTGCGCGGGCCGGGCCTCACGCTCATCTTCCTTCCCATCCAACAGATGGTACGCGTATCTTTACGAACCGTCACGATGCAAATCCCCTCACAAAAAATCATTACAAAGGATAACGTCTCGATCGACATCGCGGCGGTCGCTTACTATCATATTTCCGATCCGGAAAAAGCCGTGATCGTGATTGAGAATGTCTACAATGCAATCAATCAGATCAGCCAGACCACGGTGCGCAATGTCGTCGGGCGATTCAGCCTCGATCAGCTTCTCTCGGACACCGCGGGCATCAACCTGCAGATCAAGAACGTCATCGACGGGCACACGGAGCCGTGGGGCACAAAGGTAACGGCGGTCGAGATTAAAGATATCGTACTTCCCGACAATATGCAGCGCGCAATGGCAAAGGAAGCCGAGGCCGAGCGCGAGCGTCGTGCGAAGATCGTCGCCGCTGAAGGGGAATACCAAGCTGCGGTGAAGCTTGGCCAAGCGGCCGACATTATCACGCAGCATCCCGTGGCACTTCAGCTCCGCACCCTGCAGACGATGGCGGAAATCTCGGTCGAAAAGAACTCGACCATCATTTTCCCCGCACAATTTATGACGTCGGTGCACGAAGCCTTCGGGCTATTGTCAAAGGATGCAGCATCAAAATAGCTTAGCCCGCATTCCTCTCTCTGTCGGAAATTAAATTCGAACCTACTGATGGTTGTCCGTCGTCAAGGTTGTTGGGACAGGTTGCGGCGTAAGACAAGAAAGTCTCTAGCTCGTCTGGTTTGTAAGGTTATGCGGCCAAATATGTTTCGAATCGATTTGGTCTCGGCTGCTCTCCCGCAAGACTAACAAACCCACGGCTAGGGCGAGAGGGGCCGTCCCCTGCCTGTCGAACCAATCGCGCCTGATTTTTTGCCAACGATCATTACAGATCACTAATGCTGAATTCGGAAAACCAAGCCATGAAAAAAGCGACTCTAGCCGCGCTCGCAATGAGCCTTAGCGCAGCAACATCGATACATGCTGAAAAGCCCACCGCCCCCCAGACCGAGCTCATAATCAATCTTGCCGTCATTACGGCCGGCGTTGACCGCTGCCACTTCGAGATCGACAGCCGGATTATCGGTCTCGATCTCGTGAAAAACCTCATGCTGATCGAAGATGCACCGCCGAATGGACACTACAATATGGCCCTCGGTCTTAGGGTCGCCGCAGACGCCGTCCAAGGGGCATATGACGAGGATCCGCAGGAATGGTGCGAGAGCACGTGGCGCAATTACGGCCCCGACGGCGTGACAAAAAAAGGATGGATCACGCGAAAGAGCGCGCCATGACAGAGACTTAGTTAGGTCATCCGAGATCGGATAAGTTGCACGCGCAACGAAGAAGCTCCCGCCGTCCGCCGGTTGTATAAGCGGGCGCACGTTGGCGGCGACGGATCCGCGTCGGCACGAGGCGTGCCGATAGTCTGCGCCTTCTTCGGTTACCACAGGTTACGTGTTATCCCGGTTCGAAAATCGCCTATTTTGGCCAACGGTTGGAAAAGGATCGAAAATGCGCCAGTTTCCTAAGGCCTTTGGGTTCGCTGCCGTGCTTCTACTTACTTCAATGCACGCCGCCAAGATGCGCCCGAGGGAACGGAAAGGCTGCGCTTCGTGATGATCGATAAGGATGCGCCAAACTTTCGGCACGGCGGCAGCACCATTCCCTATAACGGCAGTGGACGCGCGCCAGAAGGCGCTATTGATTACATAGGGCCTTGCCCGCCCGCTGGCACGGCTCATCGCTACGTCTGGACGATCGAGGCTTTAGACAGGAGTGTCAAGACAATCGCGCGCGCTACCGCCGAAGGCAGTTTCGCAGTGCATTGAGTGCGCATCCTTTTGGCGATGCCGAGCGCTTGCGGCATAAATCGCAGAGGCAAAGTTTGCTATGAATGGCCCGTGCTATCTCGGTGAAGCGTTTGGTACAGCTTGTGGTTTGACCTCGTTTGGCGGGTCACGATCGGCGCCACCTCACAAACAACCGCGATTTAGTTTTTTAAGGACGCCATCAACGGGGGCACGCTTCGGCGCGTATTTACAAAGTGAATTTGCGATATTGTCCGGTCAGTGTGCGGGAACCACTACGTCATGACAGCGCGTTCGACACATCTTGTTCTCGTGCCGGGGCTGGTTTGCACCCAGGATCTTTTCGCCGAACAAATCGGGCCATTGCGGGGAAAGGTCGCAATAAGTGTCGCAGATCACGCGCGACACGACACCATGAGTGCGATCGCCCGGGCAGTCCTCGCAACGGCACCCGACCGATTTGCGCTGTGCGGGCTTTCGATGGGCGGTTACATCGCGTTCGAGATGGTGCGCCAGGCGCCCGACCGTATCGAGCGCCTCGCTCTCCTGGATACTTCGGCGCTCTCCGACACCCCCGAGCAGACCCAACGGCGCCTCAAGCTAATAGCAATGGCACAGACCGGCGAATTCAAATCCGTCCGCGACACTTTATGGCCGTTGTTCGTGCATCCGGCGCGGCACGACAACGTGGCGTTAAAACGAGCCGTATTCAAAATGATGGATGACACAGGGCCGGAGACTTTCATCCATACTGGCGCGACGCTTTCGGCGACTATGGGGGCCATTCTGGGCATTCGAATGCGAGGAGCGACTTTCGCACTTCACCCTGACTAGATGGGCAGATCTTGCGCGATAATGCGTCGCGAAGAGTGGAAAGACAGACAGGGTCGATGCGCTGGGTGACTGCAAGCGAACTCGAGCAATGGGCGCAAAGCACCACCGCGCGCGACACGTTGCCCGAGATCGTCTCCCATTTGATCCTGGCTTCGTCACCAGACATCACCGCAATTCGCTTCCTGAGCCGCGATAAGGGCCAAGTTCGAGGCTTTGACGGCGTTCTCGTCAGCGACGCGGCAAGCCTTAACGTTCCTCAAGGGAAGTCATATTGGGAGATCGGTACGGACGCAAACTACAAAGCCAAGGCGAAAGACGACTTCGAGAAGAGGACACGGCAGGTCTCGCGGGCTGAGCAGGCAGATATCACTCTTGTCATTGTGTCCCCTTGGACTTGGGACACGTCGGATCCCAAGAACAAGCTCGAAGACTGGCTCAACGCACGCAAGGCGAGTTCGGTTTGGAAGGACGTCCATTACATCGACGGCTCTATGCTCGAAATCTGGCTTGAGCAGCGGCCGGCGGTCGCCGCCTGGCATGCCCGGCGCACTCTCGGCGTCAAGCCACAGGAGGGCGTCCGCAGCACAGACGAATACTGGCAGGATTTCGCCGGCCGGTTCAACCCGATGCTGACCGAGGAGGTCCTTCTATGTGAGCGGGATGACGTTGCGCAGCAGCTCATCCAGGACCTCCTACAGCCGTCGAACATCGTTTCGCTCGTGGCAAATTCGCCGGACGAAGTGGTGGCCTTCGCAATCGCGGCGATCCGCAAGGCGGCCGAGGATGTCCGTCATTTCCTCGAAGCTCGGACCCTGGTCGTTGACAACGCAACGGCCGGCCGCCAGTTGCTCGCCAACGACAACCTGGTTCTCCTACTGCGCGACGACGCCGCACGCTCGCCGGCGCAATTCTCGGCGGTTGGAGCGATCCTTGTGCCCCACGGTCGCCCGCAGAAACCTGACATGGCACCAATCCTGGCGAGGCCGAGTGGCTTTGGTTTAGGTCGGGCAATGATCTCGATGGGGCTTGAGGAGACCCGAGCGCTCAACCTGGCGCGAGGCTCAGGGAGAAGCTTGACCGCCCTGGCTCGGCTCATTCCAGGCGGCTCCTTCGAGAATCCCGCATGGATGAACAAAGGTCTCGACCTCATACCAGCAATGCTTGCGGGCGCTTGGGACGCTTCCAACAGCCTCGACCGCGCGATTGTCGAACAGATCGCCGGAGGGACCTCTTGCTCACAGATCGAACGGGATTTGCGCGCATTTTTCAGCGACGCCGATCCGCCGTTCGACCTCGTCGGGACTATCTGGAGAGTTCGCGCGCCGATGGACGCCTTCGTGCGCGCGGGTCAATTCATCAGCGCCCAGAACGTCGCGTTGTTGCGGGAGGCGATGTTGAAGGTCTTCGGTCAACTCGAACCCGACTCGGACCCCGATGCGGTCGTGAGGTTCACGAGCCCGAACCCAACAGGCTACAGTGAATGGCTGAGGGATGGGCTGGCGACGGCGCTTCTCCTGCTCGCCGTGTGGAGTGTACTGGCGGAGGTCAACCTTGGCGGCGAGACCGGCCAAGAGTTCGCCAACAGGGTGTTGAACGACCTTCCCGGACTGAGAACAGACCCGCGAGTCTTGACGAGTTTGAAAAGCGAGCTGCCTCTGCTCGCAGAAGCAGCTCCCGACCCTTTGCTAGGGGCTCTTGAGCACATGCTCGAGGGCGATGGCGCGCTGATACGCCCGATTTTCAATGAGCATGAGGGTTTTCTGCACCCAACCTACAAGCATACGGGCGTCTTGTGGGCTCTGGAGACCATGGCCTGGGACCCGGAGTATTTTCGTCGCGCTGTTCTCGCGCTCGCGAGGCTTGCGGCGATCGATCCCGGTGTGAAGATCGGCAACACACCGGCCAACAGCTTGGCCGAAATCTTCGTTCTCTGGCATCCCAACACGAATGCCTCGTCAGCTCGCCTTCTGAGCGCGTTGCACGAGATCACACAGTCTTTTCCGGAGGTGGGATGGAAACTCGTTACGACCCTCCTGCCATCCTGGCATCGCGCATCCAGACCGACTGCGAAGCCTAAGATTCGAGAGGCCGGGGCTTCCGACCGGGGCCCGATTACAAATCGCGAGCTTTGGGAGAATGAGGCGGCGGTCGCCCGGCTCGCGGTCAACCTTGCAAGCGACGATGAGTCGCGCTGGCTTCACCTGCTGCCCCGCATCTACGCCTTTGCTCCGCTTGAAAGGCAAATCGCTATCGAAGGTCTGGATCAGGCGATGTCCAAAGCTGATTCCGAAAGTCTCAGTCGCCTTTGGGGGAAGCTGCGCGACGAAATTGCCCGCCACGAACACTTCAACTCCGCAGACTGGGCCCTTCCACGCGACCAGCTGGCCCCATTCCAAGCGCTCGCGGCAAACTACGCGCCGTCGGACCCAATCATGCCCGTGGCGGCGCTGTTCGATGCGCGAGCGCTCGATTACGACCTCACGAAGGGTAGTCAGGAACGACGAGCCGCTTTGCTTCGTCTTTACCATGATGTCGGCCCGGATGCGGTCCTACGGCTCGCTGGGTCCGCCAAAGTCCCGTACTTGGTCATTGAAGCGATCAGCGGCGCGGGGCTGACTGCGGTCCAGATCGAAGATCTGCTTTCAAGGAGTTTGCGCGAGGATCTAGGCTCCTCGTTAACTCTGGGACTGGCGGGGATCTTCCGCCAAATGGTCGGAGCCAAGGATGCCGAGGTCTGGCTGCGGTCGGCGGCGGCCGACGGCGGTTTCGATGTGGAAGCAATCTCCACCCTCCTGCAGGCTGGGCCCGACGGACGCGAGACGTGGAGCGCGGTCCGCCGCTTCGGACCGGAGTGCGTCACGGCCTACTGGACGCGACGGCCCCCGAGTTACCTGACCGGAACTCGCCGCGCGCTCCTTCAGCGCAACTTGATGTTCTTGCGGTTCGGCCGAGCCGTCGAGGCCATTCAGTCGTCTCTAAACCGCATCAATGAGGTGCCGACAGAACTGCTGTTTCGAATGCTCGATGGCGTCATCCCGGAGCTGAACTCCAAGGCGGCCCCCGTCGATACCATGACTGGCTACTACATTGAGATGGCGTTAGAGGCCCTCGACGGGCGAGCCGACGCGCCGAATGAGCAGATCGCCGCGCGCGAATATAGTTTTTTGCCGCTTCTGGAGTATGGCAGACGGTGTTTGCGCATCCACCACCTAATGGCGCATGATCCTGCATTCTACCATCAAATTCTGCGCGACGTTTTTAAGGGCGAGAACGAGAACGAGACGCCGGATGAGCCCGACGACCGTGCGAAAGCGCGATGGCGGTTAAGTTATTCCTTGTTTAGACGTTTCTCGACCATTCCCGGTCTGACGCCCGCAGGAATCGACGCACAGGCGCTGAGATCGTGGATCGATCGTGTGCGGGAGCTGGGACGAGAGACCGATCGGATCGCAGTAACCGACAGCTGCATCGGACGCCTGCTCGCACATTCTCCATCCGACTCCGACGGCGGTTGGCCGCACCGTTGCGTGCGTGACGAGATCGAGCGGATACAATCAGTGGAACTCGAGCGGGGGGTCGAAATTGAGCGCTACAACATGCGTGGTGTGTACGGGAAGGCGGTGTTCGAGGGGGGAGACAAGGAGCGGGAATTGGCGGAAGAGTACAGGCGATACGCCGCGATCGCCGCGGCTTGGCCGAACACGTCGGCATTGCTTACGGCTATTGCTAAGGGCTGGCTGCGCGATGCTGAGAGGGAAGACCTTGAGGCCGCCCAGCGAAAACTTCGGAGCTGATCTGCAACATCAAAGTGCACCGAAAGATGTTCGAGATCGACACTTCTCGGGGTCAGCCAATTGCGCAGCCCCGGTTAACTTCGCCTTTGGATCGAACCATGTCGTTGGATCGTGCCCATCGAGCGACCGCTTTTGCTTCTCATCTTCCGGAAACAGCCATTCCGCTCTCGGCGCGCTGCTTCTATTTCGCGCCCATGATGGTCATTCAGGAGGGTGACAGCCGCACCCCATACCCGTCGTTCGTTCAACCGCCTCCGGCCTGATCCGACCCACTTCGGAAGTCCCCTGATCGGCAAGGGCAAAGGGCGCTGTTGAGCCGTAAAAGACACTCGGAAAGTCGCTTTGGGAGATCCATCTGCCGTGGAAAACTAGCGATTCTCGGGGCGAGTGGTCCTTAGTGCCGACTTCTTCGCCCGTGTTACAACTTCCTCCGGGGTTGGTGGATTCGGCGGATGATAAGAGAGGCAGATCGGCGTGCGAAGCTTGAACGGTTTTCCGGATTTTTCCGTCTTGAAGTAGAATTCGCCGGTCGCCAGCTTTCCGACGTCATCCGCGCTCCCGCCTGTGGCAGCGATCATGGCCTTTACCGACTGCTGATCAGTGGGCGAGTTCTGCTTACCTAGGAAGTGCGTGGTGCAGTTGGATACGACCTTGTTGTCTATTCCCTTTGGCGCCTGCGTAACAACGATCATTCCGAGCCCGTACTTACGCGCCTGCGCTACAAGCTGCACGCCGCTCGTCTTGGAGAGCGCGCCACCGCCCGACGGTATGAAGGCTTGCGCCTCATCGATCACGTAGAGCATTCCCCTCGGCGAAGGATGCTTCTTCACCCAGCCGAACAGCGTCATTTGCAGCCTGTTGACGAAATCCTCCTTCGCGTCGTCCGAGGCGAGGCCGGAAAGGTTGATCACGGAGATTCGGGTGCGCGCCGGCTCCTCGCCGAAGAAGAGGAGCTTCGGATCGAGCACCGGTCCCTCCGCCTTTAGCAGCGGGTTAGTGGCGATGGCGGCCTTGAGCTCGTCGGCCATCTTGGCCGCGAGCTTCTCGGCATTGCCGATGTCGCTCACCCCGTCCGGCAAGTCTGCGAGGAGCGCAATCATGTCCTTCAGCGCGCCGCCGCCATTGCTGGCGAAATGGCGCAGCGCATCGGCGAGCACGCCTTTGGTGAGATTGGTTTTGGCGCCCGCGAGCGGCCCTAACGTGTCGGCCGCCATGATGATGGCCTGCGCCCGCTCGTCCGGATCGTCACCGAGCACGGCGAAGTCAGGCAGCACGGACAAGAACAGCGGGTTGCCGGCGTGTACTCCCGGCGTCCAGATAACGACATCGACAAACTCGGCGTAGCGCCTCGCCTTCGCTTCGTCTTCCGCCGTGAACCCGGCCGGTCGTTCAGGCCATGCGTCTCCAAAACGGGAGAGATCATTGTTCGGGTCGATCACGATTGCCGGGATCCGGGCCAGCGCTGCTTCTTCGACGATACGACGCAGCAACACTGTCTTGCCCGAGCCAGCCCCAGCGATGATCGCGGTGTGGCGCGGCAACAGGTTTGTCGCGAGATCGACCTGAGCGCCGTCCACGCCCATACGATAACCGATGGGAATAATGGTCGGGGAAGGCCGTGGCTCGGCAGACGAGGCTTGAACCGGTTTAGTTAGGGGCTCGATGGAAAGTGATCGGCCTAATGGTGCTGTCGGCAACGAACTCGCCGTTCCAGGCGCGACCGATGGCGCTACCGCTTCATCAGCGCGGCTCGGGCGGGTTCCGGCTGGCTCTGGGGTTGGAAGAAAACCTGGTGGCGGGCAGAGCCTAGCCGCCTTGAAAAACGCGGTCGCACAAAGTGGACTCGCCTTCCGCAGCCAAGCCTCGAAACCAGCGAGCGCGCCGCCGATCGCTGCCGCGTTTCGCATGTCACGCAGCGCTACGAAGCACTTCAAATCTTCGTCTGTCGGATCGATGAGCATGCCGCCAGCAGCAAGGAAAGCATCGTGCAACTCCTTACTCTTCTTGCCGCTTGGTATTGGCCCGCGGCGCGCCACAATAAGATGACGGTCAGGTATACCGCTGTCGATCCCGGATGCTGTGAGCGCCGCCCGCATTCTCGACTGGAACGAAATCGCATTGGCGTGCTTGATAGCGCGAAAACAGAAGTGCATTTCGCGGTCTTTCTCGTCGTGCAACACGAACGTGAGGCGACCATGCAGGGGCGGCATTTTTTGAGCAGGATCACCCTTGCTTACGACATCTATGTTGTCGCGCGGCTCGATTTGCTTGGCGTATAGATCGAAGACATCGCGCAGGAGCCGGCCGATTTCCCCGTCGTCTTTGTCGTCAAGGAGCTCACCGAATGTTGCGGTCGCCCGTAAGGACAAAAACTCCTGTTCAAAGCCGTTCGAGATTGACGACGTAGGTGGCGCACTGACTTTAAAGCTGTCGCACAGACCGATCAATGCATTGGCAAGGCAGTGGCGGCGGTGATTATCGCAGGCCATAAGGATCTGGCGAGGCATCATCCCGCGTGCGCTTTCGATCGCGGCCGCTGTGAACGGCCAAGTCGAAAAGGGCGGCTGATAGCCTGCTCCAGCGAGAGCCGGCGCTAAACGGCTTTCGATGAGCGCACCAATCGCTGCCGCTTCGCTCATGCCTTCGAGCGCGGTCGGCGGGGGCTGGAAACGATCGATCGCCGGCTGCAAACCCTGCTCGAGTTCCTTCCAGGAATCGAACAGGCAGGTAATCACTGTCTGGCTTCGCGCTAAGACATCATAGAGCTGAAGCAGCCCGGCAGAAAGCAGGTCGCCGAAACTCTTTTGCTCGGAAAAATTATCGGTATGGATCGTGACCCGACCAGCGTTGATGACCCCATCGACCTGATCGACGGCAACAAGCGTCGGACCGGCGATGCTCATGAGCCATGACATACCGCGCACGAGCTCGATCGGCGAGGGCGGCGGTTTTGTCAGGCCGAGGGCGATCCGCTTCTCCTCATCCGCCTCGTAGCCCTGGAGCCAGCCATGGGCGACGCCGACTGCGGCAAAATCCTGCGAGCGCAGCAGGGCGAGCGCCCTGAACACATCTTGATGCTGCTGCGCCTTCATGAAGTCGATCATGGCGAGACCGGGTACCAGCAGATCGACGATGCGCTTGGCCTCGACATCCGGCATCTTGAAAGCCGCTTCGACTTGGTTCTCGACGTTGAGTCGGCGGGCGACGCCCGCGATTACGGCCTCAGACTGCCTGCGACCGTCCGGCACCTGCTGCAGGAGAGAGGTAAGAAAGCTCAGTGCGGCACTCTTCCAAAAATCCGTGATCCCAATGACGTCGAGCAGAACGAACCAGCCGCCAGCCACCCAGACCTTGCGGCGCAGATTGCCGACGAGATGAGTTTTCCCTATACCGGCCTGGCCGACGAGCACCCGCCCAGGAGGCTTTCGCGACGCGTCCTTGGTTTGTTGCAGAAGCGTTGCGACGAGACCGTCTTCCAAGGTTTCGTTTGGTCCACGGATTGTCGCGTCGGCATCGCTCCAGATGCTTTCGAGCGGTTTCACCCAGGAGAAATCGGCTTCGCCGAAAGCGTCCAATGCTGTCTTCATGACTCCATCCACAAGACGTGAAAAATGTTGCCCTTGAAGTGGAAAGCGGCTTGCCGATCTGTCTCGGTGAGTGCCCGGTTGCTCTCGATGCGCATGAGACGGGCTTTGCCGGATTCGAGATGCATCTCGGCAAGGGCCGCATCGAAGGTTTTGTGATCGATGCCTGGGAGACGCGCTCGAAGGTCAGCGAGGAGAACGTCGGTACTGGTCCGCCCGCCGGTGATATCCAGGTAAGCGTCCTCGATTTTTCGCCGTGCACCTGCAGGTGAGTTGTTGTTAGGTGCCGGCGTAGTTGGAGCCTCGTCCAATATCGCGCGACTTCTCTTCGTTTTTTTCTCGCCGGATGCGCTTTGCGTCGCGGGCTCGCGGCTTTTCTTCGGCTTGGTCGGCTTCGTCTCTACCGGAGTGGTGACCGGCTTGCTTCCGATAAAATCCGCCAGCGTCTCGCCGAACGTCTCAAGATGCTCGCCAAGCCGTGCGAGCATCTCGTGCAAGGTCTGCTGCGCCGGTGGCAGCTCGGCCGAAAGATGGGCAGCGGCCCAAGCCCATCCATCATCCGTCAAGGTGAGATAAAACCCACGGCCTACTTTCGCGACACCGATGAGGCGACTCTTTGCGAGCGCCTCACGATCGGCTTTCTTCACCGTTGTGAGATCCTTTTGCGAGCTCTCGCCGTGGCGGGCAAGCAGACCAAAGAGCAGCATCGCCTGCGTCGGCGTCGGAACATCGTTCATGTGGCCTCCCTTCGTAGGTTGACGACGCGGCGCACTTTCTCGAGAGCGCGGCCAAGGTCTGTCTCGACTTCGGCATTGGTCAAGCGCAGCACGAGGTAGCCTGCCACGAGAAGTTCGTAATCTCGATGACGGTCCGCACCATAATTTGGATCGCGCCCGTGCTCAGCCCCATCGAGTTCGACGACGATCTTGCCGACGCGCCATAGCAAGTCGACACGCGGCGACGGTCCAAGCGGTCCAAGAGACAGCGTCACCTCGTCGTCGAAGAGGCCCGAAAGCTCGCCGTCGGCGCGCAAGGCTTCGCGCATGCGCTTTTCGATGGCGCTGCCGCACAATGTCTTCAGCTCAAGCGGCGGCAAAAGTCGGTGCAGAGCCGGTTCGATCTGCCGCGCGACGGCAAACGCACCGTGAAGCAGGCGGTCCCACGGGGGCTCGCACGGCGGCTGCTCGGCAAGCAAAGCCACGACGATGGCGCCGTGGCGGCGGCACCATTCGAGCGTTGCAATGATTGGCGCCGCGTGGTCCGAACGCGTCGCGTCGACGTCCGCCAGAAGAACGAGACCGCTTAAAGTGCGCAGCAGCTGATCGAGTTCTAGCTCGGGAGAGAGTCTTCGAAAGCGAGGCCGGCGGCCGGCCCGTACCAAGCGCGCCGCAGCGCGTCGCCAGGAAAACTGAATGCCGGACATGGCACACGGCTCCTGTCCATTCCAGTCCGGCCATAGCGCGGCAGCAAGGTCCGCGAGATCGTCGAGGATCCGTTGGATCGCCGTCTCTGCCGTAAGCGCGCCAGCGAGGTCGAGCCGCAACATCCGCCGTACAGGCTCGCTCCACCGGAGCACTTCTCGGAGATCGTTAGAGCCGAGTCCAATAAAGGTTAGTGCGCCTTTTGGAGGAAGCATATTTATGCGAGCGCCGATTTCGAGTATTTGCAATTCACTCTCGGAGATAAAAGCAGCTTCAGCATCGTCGGCGGATTTTATGTGCGACAGGGTAGCACGGGCCAAATTGTGGGAAAATAGCGTGTTGCGTCGGCAGGAAACTGTTCAGGTTGGCGAGCTTCTGAGGACTTGGAAAGTCTCTGGTAGCACGTCGGCATTATCGCCACCTTTCGTCAACGCAGGGGTGCGGTTCCTCGCCTCGCTCTCGGGCAAGGGTGGGATAGTCGGTATACCCCTTGGCGCCGCCGCCATAGTAGGTGGTCGGATCGTCGGCGTTAAGGGAGGCGCCCGAGCGAAACCGTTCCGGCAAGTCTGGATTGGCCAAAAACTTGCGCCCGAAGGCAATCAGATCCGCCTTCCCTTGCTGGAGCCAGCCCTCCGCGGTGTCGTGGTCGAAACCGCCGGCGATGATGAGCGTGCCGCGGTATCTTTCGCGCATCAGCTCGAGCATTTCTGCGCAGCAGTGGCCGGCGAGGACTCGGACATGGGGTCTTCCTCTGCTGGGAATGAGTGATTCAAAATCTTCGTCAGGCAAGTTTTGTTTTTGTGTGTCTCCGGTGATCCGCCGCCAAACGGTCTGGATCACCAAGCTTAGCGCTACTCGTTCCCATTGCGCATCGCTCAAAACTAACGGCTTTGCCTTCTTTCGCTCTCGTCGTGAGACGATGTAGGCCTCGGTCTTGGCAATGGTTCGGGCCTTGTCGCGAGCGGCTTCATGGATGGAGCGCGGAACCTTTCGCGCCAGGGCGTTCGGGCAGCACTTGGCTTTCAATGCACAGGCGCCGCAGTCGAACTTGCTGGCGCGATAGAGCACCATGTTGTCTTTCGTCACGCCGATCCGCGGCACAGCGAACGGGCGATGGTATTTTCGTAGTTGCTTTCCGGCCGGGCAGGTATAGGCGTCGCTTTCCGCGTCATAGGCGAAATCGGGCGCGAGAAGGTCCCGTCAGGGCGCTTCGACTTGTCGAACACCGGGATGTGTGGCTCGATCCCGCGCTCGTCGACCAGCCAGGCGAGCATTTCGGCCGAGCCATAGCCGGTGTCGGCCGCCAGACGCGAAGGGTTGACCTCGAGCCGTTCGGCGGTGCGCTCGATCATCGTCTTGGCCGCTGTGACTTCCGCCTGACGTACGGCGGTGGTAGCCTCCACGTCCATGATCATCGATGGATGCGAGGATGTCATCGGCGGATTTTGTCCAGCGGAACGGCTTGGGCGCGTCATGCATCAGCGGCCAGCAGCACGATCTCGGCTCGCACCGCATCGACCCGAGCAATCTTTCGGCGACGCGCGCGCATTTCCAACTCGCTGCGCTCGCTGTCCCCGATTATGATCTTCACCGCTGGACCGCGCGCCATCTCCACCTCCGAATCAAGAAGACAGGGAGAGGGAATCACGACCCAACGGTTATGGCGAGGAATTTCTGAGACGGAGCAGCGAGGTCAATCGCCGGATCGGAAGGCTTTTCGTTGAGGGTCTGCCAGCCATCGACTTTGCGCATTGTGATCTGCCCCGAAGCCAGTAGAGCCCAGAACAACATCGCTGCTGTCCACCAAAGACAGTACGACAAATTGATTGAACGGGCACGGCTTTTCTGATGACAATGGTGGAACGGTATCGTGGTCGGTCGTGACCAACCAGGTCGTGGTATCGAGGATGAGCTGATCGAGTTATCCAGATGCTGATGTGTTGATATTGGCCGAACTTAATTGCCTATACCGAATCAGGTTTAGTTTCGTTTTTCCCGCCGAAAGCATATCAGCACCTGAGTGGGTTCGGGCGCGCCGCATTCATCGTTCGATGGTGGCCAGCGATTATCGAGAAAATTAAGATTTCTCAGACGGGAGATCGATGGCGAATCCCAATTAACTGGGTGCAGATTGACCACACAAAGATGGAGCCGCTAAAAGATCCCCGGATTGATGGAAATGAACCGCCAGTGGAACCCCCGGAAAAAACCTATGTCGAACACAGCTTCCCGTTCGACTAAGCCCCAGGATGATATAGAACAATCAAAAGCGTTTATCGAAACGGCCCATGAACTTGGCTGCGACGATGAAGGTTCTACTGCCGCCGACGAATTGCTTGGACGGCTGGCGAAGATGCCGCCAAAGCCTCACCGGAAGACAAGGTCCTAAGCAAAGATCATCCGTGACCCATCATGATCTGATTCAAAGAACTGCAGAGCATCAGTGCAAGAAAGCGCAGAATGTCATACGACAATAGCGAGGATGAATATCATCTGACGTCAAGAGGCTGGGTTACAGGCGATGCGCCGGTTGACCGTGTCGAGACATGGGTTCGCTCGACGCGTCAGCAATCTGGCTGGTCGAAAGAATATGTCTCATGGAAATGCAAATGGGCAGATCCGAGCGTCTCTCGCGCCGATAGGAATGTTCTTCGGAAGAAATATCAAGCGTTTATGCGCGTTGACGGCCGGTCTGGTGATCGAATAACGACCATAGGCGAACCGCTCGATTAGAGAGCGTATATGTCGCGACGGATGTCGCACGTGAAGAAGGGGCTTTGGGGCCGCCGCTCGGGTCGTGAGAACAGCAATGAAAGCGCAGGCCAGCCTTCGACCGCCCCTGCGGGGCGAGCCGCCAAAGTCTCGGCGTTTCTCGCGTCGCACTCCCATATATCTCGACCCGCCAGCCCCTCGCGCGCAACTCCGTAATATTAGTCCTTGTTGTTGACCGCCTTGATGCGCGTGCCATCCACCGCCAGCAGCTCGCGCCCGAAAAGATTGAGTTCCCGACACAGCAACGTGAACCGGCGGAACACGGCGCGGAAGGCGGCTCGATTGCCGCTCCGGAAGTCGGCGATGGTCTTGAAGTCTGGCTTCAAGGTTCGCAACAGCCAGATTACCTCGATGTTGCGGTGGCATTCGGCCTCAAGCCGCCGGCTTGACCGCACGCGGTTGAGATAGCCGTAGATGTAGAGTTTGAGCAGATCGCCCGGCGCATAGCCGGGACGGCCCGTCACCTTCGGCGTGACGCGTTTGAACCCGGCCGCCGCGAGATCGAGCCCGCCAACGAAGGGGTCGATGAACCGAACGGGATTGTCGGCGACGACATAATCGTCGACCGCCTCTGGCAACAACAGAAGTTGCGAACGTTCGAATCCGGAGATGTGAGTCATGTCAAATTCTAGCGCGCCGCAGGCCGCAATGGAATCCGATTGACGCGACTTTCCACACGGTCTGCGCCAGTTCCGCTAAATCGCCATTGTCTCGCGTTCGGGCGCCGCGCATCGGGCAAGGTCGCGGGTCAACTCCGCTGCGAAGGATTCCGCGCGGGCGAAGATAGCTGATGCAGTGGCCGCGTCCCGCGCCCGTTTGCGGCGCATGTACCACGTCGAGCGGCTGACGCCTGCGGCCAGCCACGCGCTTAACATCTTTGTTCATGGCGAGGTCCTAGTCCGGGTTGGACGGCTTGCCACTCATCCGCTCGATCGCGGCCCTCGCCGCGAGCCGCCTCTCCTCGATAACCTTCTCTATTCCGTCATCGTTGGCGGCTGGCGTGAGCTGGTTTGTCCGCAAGCGGATCGTTTGTTCAATTGTTGAGTTGGCGGCGTCAAGGACCAAGGCCCTGATCCGGTGGGCCTCGGGGCTATCATCATCAGGGTCCGGCAAGGGCATGGTCAGGATATCGCGTTTCACATTGAGCGATCTTTTCGGGCAATGGTGCTTTATCCGCGAGTGGGGACGCATAGGCCACGCCGGACAGGTCCGCATGGTTCCATATCCTACGCCAGTCGAAGCGCACGAAGCCCTTGTCATGCAGCAGCGCGTGAAGGAGCGGCGGGGGTATCGTTCCCCGGTCTGAGTGGAAGCCACGATACAGAGAACCGCATCATGGAATTTCTACAGGGCACAGTCCCGCAGATTCTCGACAGTGAAAAAGAGATGGTTTTGAGCGCTCCGGAGCGATACGGCAAATATTACGAAACCGCTTTAGAATGCTCTCTGTTGATGACACATTTCCTGAAGTCAGTAGACCCGGATAGGTGGGTGTTCGCCGCTTTCCTTTCACAAGTCAAAAAACATCACACCCTAGCGCTGTTTTCGGCAGTGCGGTTGCACAAGGCGCAGGCGATGATGGTTCTGCGGCAGGCACTTGAAGCGGGGGCCTGCGCAGCGTTTGCGATTGCGAACCCCGATCCCGCGCAGTTCGTTGACGCCGATGAGCACGGCATTCTCGACCCTTCGCAGAAGCTCGCGAAAAAGCGGTACAATTGGCTCGCCAAAAACTACCCGGACGGCTCAATCGAGATTGAGAAAATCAAACAGCAGATCAACACGTCCGACGCCCATGCGAATCTCATCAGCGCACACAGCACTTTTCGAACTGACGACGAAGCAGGCTTGTTTACCACCCCATTTTTCGACATCGAGGACGAGGATTTCGTTAAAACACACCTATGGCAGATCGGGCATGTTGCTCTCACTCTCTTGCATTTCTTTTACAAGATAAATGAGCGGCGGGACGTCATCAAATTCGTAGATAATTTTTGGCCTCAAATCCAAGCACTGGGCCAGAAGAACGAATCGCTGCGAGCGGAGATGATGGCTAGTGACCGAGTTAAACGAGCAATGCAAAAAGAGGCCGCTCGGAGGGCTGGCACCACCCAAGCCGACTAGACTTTCCGGTTTTGACCGGCCTTCACCCCTTCATGAGCAGCCGCCGCAGCGTCGAGGGATCGCGGTGTTGATCGGGACGAGGAATGATCTTTTTGCGCCTCCGGCGCGGGATCGAACAAGGAATGGAGCGAAAACCCGGCGATCGTCGCGGCGATTGTCGTCTTCATCATTTTCAAAATTCCTTTTTACGTGAGGGGCAAGGGTCACTTCACAAGTTCCAGCAACGGCTTCGCGCCCGGCTTCCGCCGCGCCGGTCGGGCATCGGGCTGCACGTCCAGCTTGTAAAACCGGCGCATGTTCTTCACGGCGTCAATGCGGTGCAGGATTATCGCGCTCATGCCCGAAGCCTCGAAATCGTGCTGTGCGAGACGTTGTAGGATCGCCCGATATGCTCAAGCGTTTCGACGCCCTGCTCGCGTCGCCTGATCGCCTCACGCCTCTGGTGGTCGGTGAGTTTGAATTTCGGCAAAAACCCAACGGCTTTGCGATTTCGCGCTATACCGCGAACGCAACCTCGTCGAGCACTCCTTCAACAAACGCATTTTCGAGCCATCGCCACACGCTACGACAAACTCGCCAGAAATTTTCTCGCCGGAGTCCAGTTGGCATCCGCTATCGTCTTGCTCAACTGAACACAGGCCCTAGTTTTGCTACTCAATTGGAAAATTATTTTAGTTCAGGGATGTTCTTTCTCCCTCGATGCCGGTTCAATCGCCAAAGCCGTGGCATTTGCTACAGGAATTGATCCAACAATCTTCTGAGATTTGGTATCCATAATAGAAACAGAATTAGAGAAAGACTGTTCTCCATATGCAAGGAAATAAATCGATTTCCCATCAGGATTCACAGCGCCCCCATATAAATTCATTGGGAGAGAAGCTATGATCTTATTGGTTTTTAAATCCACTACGGACCCAGGCATGAAACCAAAAGCATAAGCTAGCTTACCGTCTGGAGTAATGACGATTTTTCCACTTACGCCCGGGATAGTTTTTTCGACCGTCTGAGATCGGATATTAACAACCAGCAAACCTAACGGTATGGCTGTTACATAAAGATGTTCGCCGTCAGGTCCAAAAGCAATCCCCTGAATGGCATAAACGTCAGGCAACACAAGAGGTTTAAGGATCTGATTCCTCGTTAGGTCAATTACATGTATGGTATCAGATATAAATTCGACAAAATCAAAGACGTATGCCCGTTTCCCATCCGGAGAAATAGCAAACCCTGCGGACAAAGGAAGGTTAGGAATAACTGATACTTTCCTACTCCGAACGTCAATCGTCGTGAAATCAAATGAACACGCTGGGTTAACATAAGGGTCATAACCACAACCACCATGCTCATAAGTATGATTCACATAGACCTTATCGCCGTTTGGGGACGTTGCTAATGATAAAGCAATCCGTTTAACAGAAATCGGTTTTCCGATCTTGTTAGTACTGGTGTTTAAGGCAGAAATTGTACTGTCCGCAAGACTTTGTCCTGAGATGAAATAAACCGCTTTCCCATCAGGAGAAACAACCATCGGAGTTTGAGCAAAACTTATTGGCTGAACAGAAGCTGGGATCGTCTGCACCACCTTCTTTGTCTCAGTATCGATCACCGTAAAATTGCTTACATAATTAGGATAACCAGAAATAGTAGCGACGTACAAAAATGGTTCAGCGGAAGAATTGATAACACCAGAAAAAAATAAACCGAGAACAAGTAACGACAGAGCCGCCTTCGATGGCGTGCATAGGTATGGCATGAAAACCTTTCCGAGAATTTGCTAAAATGAATTTCCTAAATTCTCTAAATTCACCCTACAGATGAAGTTGCTAAATGCAATCGCTTAATTATCTCAATAGGGATATATATAATTCCTGGCGCGACTAGGTACGGATTGCCGAACAAAATATCCGCGTCGATGAAGTCGATGCCATGCTTCTCGATGTTCTTGAAGCGCAACCGGCCTTCGCCCGGCGCGATAGGTCCGGCGTTTTCCACGAATTAACCTTAAGCATGACTACATTCGAACGGCCTATATTGGCCAAGCGCGAGCATGACGGCCTAAGCGATAGCGCAGCCGTTAGTGAAAAATGCAAGCCGGTTGCGAGATTGCACGCGTTTTACAAGCGATCGCCGGCGATCCTTTCCATGAAATCGACGGCGATCATGAGCGCAACGCCACCGCCCATCGAATGCCCCGATTAGCAATGCAATTATCAAAAGGCCAGCGCCTACCAGTTGGAGCAATCGTAGTTGCCCGCCACGGGCTGCCTCATAAACTGATAAGGCCTCGATCCGCGGAACCCATCAGGGCCAGCGGTCAATGCGCGAACGCATCCACAGGCCGGACACATGACCGCAAGCGATCACGCCGCACGCAACAAAATACTTGCAAGCCGGGGGCCATCCACACATGACCCACTACCTGGCCCTCGCCCGCCGATGGTATCGTCGTCATCACACCGGCGCAGCTTGCCTATATGTTGGAGGGTATTGATTGGAGACATCCGCAGCGGACGTGGCGGCCAGAAGCTGTGGGCTGATTGCACCATTGTGACTCATTGCACGCTTGCGGGCTTACAAGCCCCGCCTCTTGTGGTTCCATCATTGGCGATGAGCGCCACTGATTCTCTTCCCGACGATGTCGAGACGCTGCAGCGCCTGCTTCGTATCCGCGATTGAGCGGGCGCGTGCCCAGGCTTTGAGCGCCGAGGCTTTGATTGCGCATCTGCGGTTGGCAATCGAGAAGATGCGGCGCGAGCTTTATGGCCAGCGAGTCGAGCGCAAGGCGCGTGGACTGCACTCAGCGGCACCGGAGGATTGACCGCGCAACTGGATTTCACGGCCACGCCGCGCCACAGCAAGGGGCAGCTCTTCTCCTGGACGGTCTACGACTTTCCGCTCAAGCAGGCGATCATCGATAATGTCGTGAAACGCCCGCTCAAGGGGATCGCTCAGGGCATCGCCGAGCAACGATCGGACCTGGCGAGCACCCGCTATCAGGCCTACCTGGCGGCGGGCGTGGAGCGATGGAAGGAATACCGCCAGCAGCTGACGCCGCTGGGCAAGAAACCTGTCCTGTTTGTGACGATGAACGACACGACTGAAGCCGACGACGTGGGCGACTGGCTGCGGAATAAATATCCCTCAGAGTTTGGCGCAGAGAAGCTACTGATCATTCACACCGACCGAAAGGGCGAGGTATCGAAGAAGGATCTGGACATAGCACGAAGGGCCTCGCGCGAGGTCGATGACGAGAGGAGCCCAATCAATTGCATCGTCAGCGTGATGATGTTGCGCGAGGGCTGGGATGTACAAAGCGTCACGGTCATCGTCGGCCTCAGGCCTTACACGTCGAAAGCCAATATCCTGCCCGAGCAGACGGTCGGGCGGGGGCTGCGCCTGATGTTTCGAGGCGCCAGCGGCTATATCGAACGCGTCGATGTGATCGGCAACAAGACGTTCATCGAGTTTATCGAGCAGCTCGAACGCGAAGAAGACATCCAGCTCGAGACATTCAAGATCGGCGAGAAGGTGAGCATTATCACTATCGCGCCCGATCCGAAGAAGAACGACAAAGATATCGCGATCCCGGTACTCAGCCCGTAAAGTGAGATTTGGCTGCCCTTCCTGGACACTTATCGAACCATGTGCCTCGTTCCGCAGCCTTATTTTAGGCGTCCTGGAAGAAGTTCGGGAAATGCGGCTGGCGGCATAGGATTAAGGCGTGAACTCATGAACGTGGGCTTGGACAACTTTCCAGCGTCCGCTTTGGAACGATACCGTTGAAAAAGTCCGTTTTCTCGATTGATCGCAATTCTTTGAGGCCGTGGGCCGTACTGTTGAAGAGGAACGCGAGGGAGCACCTCGTCTACATCTGCGCCAACGTCGGGCCATCCTAATTGCTTTATGATGGCCTTGACTGGTACTTGCTATTCACAAAGTGTGTTTCGCGGATTTGCGGCGCTATGCACTTTCCGAGTTTTTCAACAGTATCGAACGATACCGTTGAAAAAGTCCGTTTTCTCGATTGATCGCAATTCTTTGAGGCCGTGGGCCGTACTGTTGAAGAGGAACGCGAGGGAGCACCTCGTCTACATCTGCGCCAACGTCGGGCCATCCTAATTGCTTTATGATGGCCTTGACTGGTACTTGCTATTCACAAAGTGTGTTTCGCGGATTTGCGGCGCTATGCACTTTCCGAGTTTTTCAACAGTATCGAACCGTAAGCGGCCGTCGCTAGCGGAGTGCGGCATTTCGGGGATGCGCCAATAGCGGAAAGGTTGCCCTGATCGCGCCAGAGCCGCGCCATGCTCGTCGCGGCGCGCAATCCCCATCCTTTTGCGCATTGCAGCTCCGCGACTTCAGCGCCCTTCGCAGTCTTACCTCCGCGGCGTCGGCATAGTCGGGCGTGGGTCATCACAGGCAGGCACCATCGATCCCCAATCTTTGAGGATGCGGTTCAACAGCTTACCCAGAAGCCGGCCCAGTGAACACGGCATTTCCACGAAAGCTTCACTTTGAGAGGAGAAGACTCGAATTACAAATATTGTTCGATCGGGGCATCTCCGACCGTCACGTAAACCAGAGCTCCATCCTGAAGTCGAGTGACGAGCTGGTTGTTTTCGACCGGATCGACGACGACGCAACCGTTGCTCCTCCCCAGCATGCCGCGATTTTTGGCGCGAAAACCAGCGGTGGTGTACCAGTTCGGGTGGATAATCCATTTGAACGGGGGAGTGTGGTTGATGTAACTGTTGTAGGAGGTGACGCCCTCGAGTGCTGCGACAATCATGTCTGGATAAACGGTTCCGTAGTACCGGTCCACAATTGTCTTGTAGGGATCCATCACTTCGGAATGAGCGGTTTTAAGCGGGCCCAGCGGCACCATGTCCAAGTCCGTCTGGAAGCCTTTAAATTTGATGGCTCTTGCGTTGGGTCCATTGTCTCTTCCATGGGCCGCATAGTGGGCGGTGACCTGACCTGATTTGAAATCCAAAACGTAGAATCTTTTCGTCGCCGACGGCTGTGAAATGTCAAAGACCGCGAGCACATCTTTTTTGGGAAAGGTCGGCTGGCGCGAAATCTGAATGGCGCGCTGAACCGCGGCCATGGGAGCGCCGAGAACCCGGGCTTGTTGCAAAAGGGAATCGACGTCTTTTTTGGAAAGATTGGCCGGCGCGAGATCCTGAATGGCGCGCTGAACCGCGGCCATGGGACCGCCGAGAACCTGGGCTTGTTGCAAAAGGGAATCGAGTTCGTTCGCCCATGCCTGGGCAGAAATCAGCGCAAGTAAGGTCGCAGCCAAGTACCGCATGACGTCTCCTGATAGGTAGATGTTAACCACGAGGCGAGCTCGTGGCTCCTATGCGTCCGCGACCGAATGCATGAGCACGCCAACGTGACGAACGCGCTCACCCTTTTGCGCGCGGACGGTGGCATGTCCCGGCGAAAGCGCAAACCAATCCGGCGAAATGGGGTTCGGTACCGCGGAATTCGAACGGCGATTGGCGCGCAATCAAGCAATGGAATTTTCGTGCGCCATCGTGTCCATTATGAGGCCTAGCTGTGGTCATTCGCACTAGCTGGCAAATGTCCGGTTAGAGGCCAAGCGACGTTGTCGGCGTCCCAGCCAGCCGAGGTGGCGACGAGCGATGTCAAGAAAACTAAGTGCGAAGGTCCTCCGCCAGTTGTTGATGGGGACCGGCCTCCATCGCGCCAGAGCGCCTGGAGCAGGCGGGCGGCGGACCGGTACCGCGTATCGAGCGGCTCGTGGACGCGATGTTTTTTGAGAACGTTTGCGGGGGCAAACTGTGCTAAGCATCGGGTGCGCCTCAGGGCCCAGGGCCTATCGGTCCAAAGAGAATGACCAAATGCGCTACGTTCTTGCGACGATCTTCGTTCTTGCGACGATCTTCGTTTGGACGGTCGGTATGCCCGCGGCGTCCGCTCTGCCAATGGTCAGCCCCAATTCGCTTTCGGCGTCGAAAGCGGACCCAATGGTGCAAGTGGTGAGGCGCAACCGCCCACACTCTCATCGTCACAGTCGCAGTGAGGACGGCATCCGTCATCGTCACAGTCGCAGTGGCAACGGCATCCACCCTTTGGTCGGAAGCGGTGACTACTAAATCGGAAGGCGGCGCGGGCCACAGGCCTGGCGGCGCCGACCTCTTTTGTTCGGATGGCGGCTCCGGTTACGGATGACTGCGGCATCGCGGACGACCGCTTCGAGCCGTTCATTGACGTTCCGACCAACTCCGGCGAAGGGCCACTATGGGTCATAATTGGCTGTGAGACGTAACGCAGAAGGTCTGCCTGCCGCCGATGCTGTTCTCTAATAGGTCAAGGGCGACTGCGCTGGTTTGGGTGGTTGGCATTGCCTTCGGGTGACTGCGTTCTCTGCGTGCTCGATGGCGCTTGATGGGGTCAGCTGGGTGCGAGGCGGCTTGGTTGAAACCGCACTGGCCGCTCGTGGTCTGGCCATGCGACAGAATCGGCGCCGTCCGTTGCTCCCTCCCTCGGGTCATGCTCCCACTGGGAGCTCGTCTCGGTCTCCGATCTCTGGTGGGGTCTACACGGGTTCGAACTCGGTGCCGTGCTTCAGCATGGCGAACATGATGATGGCAAGCCTGCGTGCGAGAGCAACCCGCGCCTTGCGCATGGTTGATCGCCGAAGGCTATGTCCATTTCGCTTCTCGTGGCGCTAAGGTTCAGAAGGAAAAAACGCTGAACCCGCAAAATGACGACGAGGCCATCAAGCTGCGGATGTTCATGTGTGGCAACTTCTTTGACGTTCGCACCTTCGGGGCCGTCATGAGCACCGGCATCAATTGCGGCCAGGTTGACTGTCTGCCAGGCGATGAGCATGGCCATGACAGTGGTCTTGCCTGCGCCGGTCGCCAGTTTCAGCGCGAGACGTAACAGTTCAGGGTTGGCATCTCTGTTCGCCAACGCGAGATGGTCAAGCAGGCGCTTGCCGTTCTTGAATTGCGGTGCGATCTCAGTAAGCCAGATCGCGGTTTCCGCTGCCTCCACCTGGCAGAAGAAAGGGCGGACACCGCCGAACTTGTCATGGCGCCAGTGCTGAAGAAGACGGGCTGTGTCCGGCGTGACCTGCCACTGATTGGGATTGGGCAAGGAACGCCATGCATTCCACATGACCGCGGACTTCATTGATGATCGAAGTGGGGTCGTATTGCTGCTCTTTAGTCGAAAGCCCCTTGCCTTCGTCGAACACAAACCCCGATTGTGCGGCGGCTTTGCGTTTCTTCGGCTTTGGGATCGGCGTGATGAATTTGGCGCTGCGCCGCCGCTCAATGATCTTCTGAGTGGGCTGCCCAGTTTCATCAAGCTCCCAATACCTCATCGGGTATTCGTAGGGAGAGTTCAGTATTGGATGGTCAAAGAAGGGGTTAGACATAATCGACGCCTCTCAGCCGGCAATGGCCGCCGCATTCATGGCGCCGCGCCCCAAACCGGCGACCGCCATCGGCGCGGCATGGGCGAGGCCGATCAGCACGCCGAAGGCGTACTTGGCGTCCTTCGCCGTCAGGGCCTTCATCCGATCCCCGTGTCGCTCCTGGCCAGTTGTGACGTATATGGCCGAATATGCAACAGTGAGCATGATCCCGGGCGGTAGTCTGAAAGATTTGCTCTGACAATCTTTCGGCGCCGCTCAATCGCCTCCGCCGAGTAGCGGCCGTGCTTGAATGCGTTCTTGTCACTCTTCGGGGCGCCCGGTGACATTCCGCCGTTTGAACGAAAGGAACCCTCCGATCAGCAGGAATACGACCGCGACGACAGGAAAGACGCCTGCGGCGGACGGAGCGATTTTCATCGTTAGTGCGGCGATTTGTGTGGGGAACACCATGAGCAGGAGGCCGACGACCAGCGAGAGCCATCCCATTACGGTCACCAGCATCGGCCAGCCGCTCGTCCATCTGTTGTGGAAACAGACGATAGCGAGACCCGGCACGAACGCGGCGTAACCCGCGATCATGATGAGCGCAGGGCTTTGAGATAGCCCTTCGATAATGGTTCGCGATGTGCCGAGGTTGGCAAGAAGCGAGATGGCGCTCGCGACGAGCGTGGGGCCGAGCAGGGCCGCGATCGTTTTCGATGTTGTCATAGCGTCATTTTCAGCCTCAAACTTCACATTTAGCCCCGACCTTGGCCCTAGAATATTACACTTGGGTTTGTGGCTTTGACCTTCGTTTGCGCAGGTCCGCTGCGATCATCGGCCCGAAATGCTCACTGACGGCAAGCCCGCCGGCGACGTGACAATGCGTGCTCTAATGCTCAGACCTGAGTTTGGAACCCAAGGGTCGCGGCCTGAGTACGTTTGCTTGGGCTTATCGCAGCCGCGACAGGAAATCGCGGCTATCCCGGATCAATGACGCGAGACGCCTTCGTTCATCGATCGCCTCTAAAGTGAAGCCTCCATGACGATATTTTCCCGTTGCGCTTCCCTTTCGGCGCTCCGCTGCCGGACGCCCCGCCGTGCATTCGGCAACGGGTCTTACCGGCGGCCGCTGGCGACTGGCATGGCCTCCCGCGTCTCGTCCGCGCTAGGCAGCGTGGTGCCCGGCGCAAACGTGATGGCTCCCGCGTCTTCAGGTGCATGGGGTTGTCCTCGGTTTTCGTCATTATCCCTCCCCCCTCCAGTTTGGCTCACCGAGCCAACGATCGCCTGCCCGCCGGTGTGGACGTGCACGTGCTCGACAGTCATCTTCTGCAGCCCTTTCCCTCGATAGCGCTGCAATGCCTCGGTCTGGGCTGCGAATGTTCGCAGCAGTTTCACCGCGAGATTTCCGTTGCTGTCCTGCTGGGATACCATGTCCGACCCCTTCAAACGGCGCAGCGCGCGTGTCGCAGCGAAATGCGTCGCAACCATCTGGACTGCTAACATTGCCTCGATTTCGTCGTTCGCCCGGATCCCATGAACCGCTGCGAGTACTCCATTGACGTCTTGCTCGCTTGGTGGATGACTGGGGGTGCCCTCACAGGCCGCATTAATGAGGCTATTGAGCAGAATACTCGCAACCTCTGCTTCCGTTGTCCCGAATGCCAGCGCCAAGCCCGCGCCGTCGGCCGATGAGGGATGGCTGACTTCCAGCAGCTGGTTCGGTTTGGATTTGACGATCAAGCGCGGCGCGCCCGGCCGGCTGTCGCGTCGCTTGAGGTACCGCTCGATAACCGCGCGCTGTTGCGGCGTTGGCGTGGCTTTCGCCCCTTCCGCGGAGCCGTCTGGGTTGGTTGGCTTACGCGCCTCCGTTTTCCGGTTGATTGGCTCAGTCATTCACAAGGTTCCCGATCGAGCAACACGCCTCGGCTACGTTCTAGAACAAACCACCGGTCCGGCCTTTCCAAAATTGACACACTTCTCGCATCCTAAACCATTTGGTGGTTAGGGCGGCTGGGTTAGTTGGCCCATTGGCGCCCGACCCTCACCCGGTCGCCGCTCAGGCTGACCGGACGCCGCACTCGGCCGCCTCCCTGATGATGGTTGCGGCGTTCTAAAGGCCGCCCTCCCAATCGCCGCTTACAGCTTCGCTCTCGCCACGAAGTACGCCAAGGACGCCACGTGTTTGAGGCAAGGATTCTTGGCGTACTTGGAGATCTTCGAAGGACGCCAACCCTTGGCGTCCTTGGCGCTCTTCGGGACGCGACCAATTCCAACCGCCTGTCAGCCTATCCTTGACCGAAGCAATTCCGAGCTTGGATTTGGCACGGTCAATGGTTCGCGGGCTGTGCCCGGCATCTCGCGCCGCGGCGCGAACCACCTTCGCGGATTTGGGTCCGTCAATCAGCAAGTCGAGCAAAAAATCGGTCGCTTCCTGAAGCGCGCCGGCCGCCTCTTTATCAGGAACCTTTTCGGCTTCGGCGAGAATTTCGCGAGCGTTGCCATCTACGCTCTCGCCCCACGAAACAACCGAGGCAATAATGTCCGGCCGTTCGCGCATCGGCACTAATTGCAGCTCGTAATTAAAGCCGCCGTCATCCGGGCCGATGTTTGACTTTGCCCTCATCAGGACGTGCGGGCCCGGCTTGCCGTCACCGCCATCCTGCTCCCGCGCGGCGACCATCACAACGCGCGCGAGCGCACCGAACGCGACCGAGCCCGTAACCCTGTCTATTGGCGAGCGACCTTCCGAGCCTTTCGTAAAATGCGTGACACCGAGGAGCGCTGCTTCGAGCTTCGCGGCCATATCAACAAGCGGCTGCAAGCCTCGCCGCGTCTCGGAATTTTTGTGGGAGTCCGCAGCCGTAGCGGACACAATGGGGTCAACGATGATAAGGCTCGCGCCCCCCGCCGCTTCAATCGCGGCTTGCAGCGCCGTAATGTCTTTGGCTGGATCGAAGTCGCGCCGCTCTTTTCCGCAAGACATCTCGCCAGCAAAGAAGATGCGGCTGAGATCAGCGCCGGAAGCTTCAAGCCGGGGAACGAGCGTATCGGCGGGGTCATCCTCGCCGCTCCAAATTATAACATTGCCTTTTGTCGCAATGGTGCCGTCCGGCCAACGACTCCCCGCCGACACTGTAGCGGCCATTTTCATGGCGAGGGTGGTTTTCCCGGTTCCTGGCTGGCCCGCGATAATGTGCATTTTCCCGCGGGCGAGCCAGTCTCTCCAAAGCCATGAAATCGGCTCCGGCTTGATGCCGGATGCAGGCAACAGCGACATTGTCCAGAACGGTTGAGCCTCCCGACTACCGTCAAATGCCCCCGGCGCCCCCGGCACGAAGGCTTTGGCGAGCCCGTCAGCGGCTTGGCGCAGCGCGGCAAGGTCCTGCCATTCCGCCACTCCGTCCGCCGCGTCCCAGCCCTTCACCGGCTCGCGCTGACCACCGTTAGGCACCATGCTCGCCAGCGCCTCGGCGTCGATAAGGGAAACCTCGCACCCGAGCAGGTGAAGTATGGCCGCCACTTCGCTTGCGTATTTCGCCCCCACTTCGTCCGCGTCCGGCCATATCAGCACGCGCCGCCCGGCAAGAGGTTCGAAATTCGCTTTTGCTGCAGCTTTGGAACCGCCCGCTGAAGTTATGCAGACGCTTTTCGGAAAGGTCAGCGCCGCAGCATCGGCCGCTTTCTCGCCCTCGCAAACAACCACAGACGCGCCAGGCATGGCCGCGAGCCAGTCCAAGCCATAGAGCGGTCTTGGGGCGGGAACGGCCTTCCAGCGCCAGCGCAGCGCGCCCGAAGCATCGCGCCAGAGTGACAACGGGGGAAACTGCTTACGCTCGCCATCGGGATCAAGGCGCCACACCTCGAAAAGCAGCGCGCCGTCCGCATCGCGGTAAGGCCAGCGGGCCGAAGGCTTGCCTAGTTTTGGATGCTCCGACGGCATACGCGGCGCACCGGGCGGAACCGGCATGACGCACTCGCCTTCGTCTTTCGGCGTATCGTCGCCAGCTTGTGCCGCCGTAAGTTCGCTTTCGGTCAGAGGCTCGAAACGATCATCGAAGTCATCCATGATGCCTGGCCTCCCGGGTATCGAGGCCAAGCATCCGGCCAAGCAACCGCGCCGCCTCGCCTTGCGAGACGTTTCCGAGATAGGCCACCAGTGAAACCGGATCGCCACCACGCTCGCCGGTCGCGAAGTCTGCCCAAGAGCCCGCGCGCGGACCGGACAAGCGAATCTTGAAAGAGCCCGGCCGATGATCCGCCCGTGTCGGGTTCAATGCCACATATTCCCGGCCAATGATTTTCCCGCGCGGAAGAATGCGTGCGAGAACGGCTGGGAAGGCGGCAAGCGCCATTCGATTGATCGAATCGAAATCGAGCGGCCCACACTCTTTTTTATGGTAGAAAGAAACGCGGCCTGTGATATTGGAAGGTGTCGGAATAATGCATGCTCGGTTTCCCGCGTTGGCGCGGGGGGCCGGGCTTCGCTTTTTAGGGCGTCCGATCATTGATTGCCCTCCGAAATGAGGGCTTCCAGCGCATCGCGCGGAATGAGCCGCCTCCCGCCGATTTTGACGGTGCGAAGCGTTCCGGCTTTCATCATCTTGTACAGTGTTGAGCGCGACCAGCCGTAAACGCAGGCGGCTTCTTTCACATGAAAGGCTCGCTTTTCGTCAGGCTTTGGAACCAAAGTTGTTTGTGACATTTAACCATCCCCAAATGTGGAAGATGGTCCGCCATTATGCGAACAAGTCCGCGCTTGTCGCCCGCATTAGTCGGCAATTGAAATACCGACCATCAATTACTCTTTTTATGCCAGACACTTAGCCATTTCCCAATGTGTGCTCGAAGCTGCGTCAGGCCGGGCTCGTCATTGAATTGTCGAGCGCAAAATTCCAGCAATTGTCTTTCGAGTCGCGCCTGCGCATCCCAATGTCGCTTCGTGGCGGCGAAGTCGCCATGCCCATTCATGAGCCGATTTGCCTCTTGTTCAATGGAGATCCAGTCATACTTGAACTTTGGCCCTCGCTTTTTGTCGCTCGCTTTGCCGGACAGCTCAGCGAGCCCTCGTCTGAGCAATTCACGATGAACCGTGACTCCGACAAAACTAACGCTGTTCGTTCCTTGGCCGATTTCAGGATATTCGTCGGCGAATCGAGTTGGCCCCAGCCAGTCTCGCGCGCCATCCACTACCAATGTCATGTCGGCGAGTTCGCTGGGTTCGATCTTGCGCAACATCGCGGCATGTGCAATTCCGCCTGGAAACTCAGGAAGCCGAAATGTTGCATTCCCGCACAACGTCACTTTTCCTTCCTTTCCTGCTAGCATAAGTGCGAGCCCCGCTCTCAATCGGGCTGCGTGTTCCGCGATGTTACTCAACCCGATCGGCAAGCGGTCGCGTCCAAAAGCCAGCATGTCTACAGCGTCGGAAAGAGTCACATATTGTCCGGGGGGCAAGTTCTTTAGCCAATCGGCCGAAGTGCCGCGCGGTGGTTGCCAAGCACGCGCTCTTGCCTGCTTCCACGCGGAAAAACAGCGCCAATCCCCCCAAACGCGGAGAACATCTTCACGAGAGAAGGTGACAGATTTCCACGTCCACCGGACACGCGAACCGTCTGGGTTCGGGGAGCCGAAATCCGCTTCCCTTGGGAGTGATGCAATCCCCATCATGGAAAATGAAGTCTTGAAAGATCAACGTGTAATTGTCGCCGCGATTTGCATTCAAGAGCTCTTGCGGGCGAAAAACGCAAGCATTAAACATTTCGGACGATTTGGCTAGAGAGAAGCATTTCTCGATCGGCAATTGTTCTTGCGCTGGCGCAACAGTCCATTTGATCTTGCGTGCCGACCCGACGATGGCGCGGGACTCAATCTTTTCGCTTAATGATTGAAAGGAATCCGAATAGCTTATCTGACAGGGTGCTCCAAACATCTTTCGAGTTTCAAACAAAAACTGGCCGGCTTCCGATGGATCACAGAACGCCAACCTTTCCGCCAATTTTAGACTTCTCGTCGCGATCCAAGTAAGCACGGCCATTAACGGCCATCGTTCGTCGTATGACGAAAATCCCGCATCACTCATCGCGCGCACCTCGCGTTGCACCTGTGGACACGCAGGCAACGGATGGTGCGATCCGCTTTCGGCTGGCCGGCCTAGCCCGCGTGCGTCCTGTTATCCGCCCCGCTTCGATAGTGGAACCACGTTCGAGCGCGGCTTTGACTTGCAATGGTGGCGGTCATCGGGAAGCCGCTTCCTCTTCCTCGTGCTTGATGCTCGCAAGAACGAGCTCTTTCGAGTGTCAGCACGCCTTCAACTTTCCCCTCGACCGGTAAGCCGGGGTTTTTCATAGCCGATCGCCGCCTTCGCCGCATCCATGCGCAATCCGATCCGTTGCGCCGCATCCTTGTAAATTGCCGTCAAGAGAGCGTGCGCGTCGCCATCGAACGCGTCCGCGCCAAGCGCGCCTGTGATTTTCGCGGCGGTATCGGCAAGCGCGCACTCGAATGCTAATCTCCGGGTCTTGATCCGCGCATTTGCTAAATCCTGCTAGTTCAGCAATCGCCCATGAGCGTCGCATGACGGCCTGATGAAAGCCAATCACCCTCTCATCGTTTGCCTCACTCAATCGGCGGCAGTCCGCTACGTCACTGGCAAAGCTATTGCGCGACCCGCTCGGGTATCTGTGGACCTACGGGTTTCAATGGAAGGAGCCCGATGAGACAGAGGAGCCACTGCAGCTTGCCCCCTGCTGGCCTCGGCGCCTTCGATCCGGCTGGGAGATCGCCTCTGACTGCCGGCTGCTAGCTCACTTTAGCGGGCATCGCTTATTCGCCGGGCGTCGATCGCCACGCCCTAACGGATGGGTACAGGCTCTGTTTCTCGAGGAGGGCTTCTACTTCCTCATTCAGACAAACACCAGTCGGCGAGAACGTGCTGTCGATCCTGACACCTCCCGGCACAACGCGAAGGCTGCCGTCCAGCAGCCGTTGCAGCGTTACGATTAGTAACAGGGCTTCGCGCGCGAATTGGCGTTTTCGGATAGCCGCAAATAAAGGTTCATTGATATCTTCCTCTTTGGCAATGCTTTCGAGGGTTTTCACTCGAAGCTTTTCTGTAAACCTTAGCCAAAGTGGCGCAAGCTCGTTATCGTTTGGTGCAATGGAAATTGTGTAGTAGCTGATTACCGGACCACGATCGGGGGTTTTCGTTGTGATATGCAACATCCCACCCGTTTCGGTAGCTTGATTCCGAAATCAATGACCAAACGACGTCTTCCCACTTGCCCACTGGCCCGGTCGGCGTTGCTGGATGCAAATTGATGAAGCGGCCTTGTGCTCTCGCCAGAAGCTCGGGTGTGACTAACCTCATGTAGCCGACTAGGAACAATTTGGAACAGTTGTAAGAACTGAGCTCGCTCCAAAGCTTTTCATCACGCTCCAAAGGCGAGCGGCCCTTGACGGGTTCAAAAATCAGCTGTGGAACATCGAATTTTCCGCAAAGATGGATGATCGGCTCAACAAACGTACGATTATTCGATTGGGGGCAACAAGCTACCAAAGTCGGCCGAATGCCTGCGACCAAGATTGCATTCAAGAGGTCGACGGCCGCCTTGTCGCGAGCACTTGTTAACCACCCAATGCGCTCTATTACCGTTTGCGTCATGACCACATTCCGGCGCGCAGCTGCAACCATCAATTTAGGTCCCGGGGGATTTTAGAGCGTCAAGAAAGCCCTCAATACGCGGGTATGCTCCTCTACCCCAGACCGTGACCGATTTCGACGCTAAATTAGTGGCGACCTGTAAAGCGACAATATCTGTTGCTCCCCTCAAACACGCGGCAACAAACACAGCCGCAAATACGTCCCCTGCGCCTGTCGTATCGACACTCTGCACCGCTGGGGCGACGCAATCTAGCACAGTCCCGTTGTTGCGGTAGAGCCTGGCGCCTGCTGCCCCGCGCTTGCAACAGACCATCTTCACCCCCTCACCGAACAGCAGCTCTGGGGCATTGTCACTCGCGACACCAGTGAAGATTTCCAGTTCTTGCTCAGTCGCGAACAAGACACTTATAGCCCGAAGAAGTTTTTTGAGGCGCCGTCGCCCCATCTTCGCATAAAGCGCGCCGATATCGAGACTTCGCCCTGCAGTTCGATGCGCGAGAGCCGCTATTCTAACCTGGATATCAACATGTTTTCTAAGTGGGAGCGATGTGAAATGGATATGATCCCAATTTGTGTTGGACAGAACTTCGGGACGTGACGGTATCGGTTCCTCGGAGGGCGAGATAAGGATGTCCCTCGTGCCAGACGGCTCAACAAAAATGAACGCTTCAGTCGTTCCATTTGAGCGATTAAGGAAAGATAGGTCCACTTGACTGAGATCAGCTAATGCAATCGAGGATGCCGAATCCACGCCTATGGTGCTAAACAGGGCGCTTCGCAAGCCGCATTGAGCTGCTGTGATCGCAAAATTGGCTGCCTGGCCTCCTCCGCAAACAATTGTTGGGATGGAACTAGGCGAGGACGCGAGAAAGGTGTCGAGCGCGGCACGTTGTTTTTGTGACAGGACTCGTTCACCTGCTTGCGGCCACCAGTTGAACGAACGGAACTGATCCAAGCATCGAACGGCATAGAACCGATCGACGTTCACTGCGCCGACACTGAGAATGCGCTTAAAAATTAGGGCCTCGTTATCTGCGACGGGTGTTCTGATATATCGGGCGACTGCTAACAGTAGGGAGGTTGGCTGCCAAGCGCCCACGATATCTCGTGGTCGAGTCCGCCTTCGAACCGCTCGATATCCCAGGCAAGAGCATAGGGATTCGTCGCCATATTGAAGCAGGCAGCAACAATGGGATGGCGCCCCCCGTCCTTGGACCGGATCGTGAGGGCTGATGTTCTGAGTTCAAGCTGTGTGCGTTGACCCCAGAGCGACACCAGAGCGCGCTTAACTTGATAGCGACTTGCGGGCATTCGAATGAAAATTCGTCCCCGGATAGGAACTGGTCGATACACGATGTTTACAGCTTGAGGCGAGAGTTTTGACCCTTTACTGCAAGTAACGATGATCCTAATCCTCTCGTCCGCCTTCGACGGCAAAACAATCTCCGCGGCCAGCGGACCGGTTTCATCAAAAACGAGCACTGGACCATCGGTTCTGATATCCGCCGATGTCGCCTCGGCGAAGGGAGCACACAAGGCAATCGGTATTTTTATGGTGTCCGCGGTAGGTGGGATCAGCAGTTCGTGTCTTTCGTGAATGCGAGGCGGCCATCCCGGCTCAGAGACGGCCTCGATCCATAGTCGTTGACAATTGGGACTTGTAATCGCCCTCTGTCCCTTAGGCGATCCTCCCTCGGCCGCCAGGTGAGTCTGCACTTTTTTGGATGCATTTCGGGGAGGAGGAGCCGGTTCATAATTGCGATTGAACTTCACGTTGGGATGGATTCTTACGGTGTATTGTTCGCCCTCACGCTTTCCATCAATAACAACAGTGGTATTGCCAAGAGCACTCTCGTCTAACGTAGAGCACGTCACATCGCTTTCAACCGCTAGCAGGCCTGGGGCCAATTTTGATAATATTCGAGATGCCGCAATTGCGGCGCGACCCTCGAAGTTCCATGACTTACCGAAGACGCCAACGTTCCTTATGCGTCCTTGAGTTATAACTCCGGCAACGGGCCATTTGGAGTCAGCGAAACCAAGCAGGTTGGACTGAGCTGCTACCGCTTCGGCTAGTTCCAAGGCATGGCGCGCATTGTCCTGGTTTTTTTGAGCCAACAAGATCGTACCCGTTGGTCCAATCGAAACAAGCTCGCATTGGATTTCGCGACCGACGGCAAAAAAAGCTTTCTCGATCAACAGTTGAAGCGCTTTTATTGGTAGCGCTCCAGGACCAACTTTGCCATGCGCGATCTTTAGGCCGAGGATCGTACACATCATTTCACGCTCTCCCCTGCTTTACGCGGGTAGAGAACGTAGGCTTTGAAGTCCTTAAGCGGATGACCTTCTGGCCACACCTTTTCGTGGAGATCGCTTTGCATGGCTTCGTCACCGAGGGAATATTTAAAATTCTCATCGCACAAGACCTCGTTTTCTTCGGCGCCACCCAGCTGAAGGGCGCATTCGCTCGCGGGGCCACCTACAAAAAAGATGCAGCGCCGGTATTCGTCCCACGACAAATTCCCCTCACGCACAAGTCCACGCAGTCTCATACTTGGAGATGATATGGTAAGATCGGCAAAGATGGTGTCGATGAACTCACGCACCGTGCGAACGCATTTGGGATCACGCGTACCAAGTGCAAAGCGCAGCTCATCACCAAGGAATTGAACCTTAATTTGTCCGTTCTTTAGCAGCCGCAGGACCCGGTCCGGCGAGTTATTTACGGCGGTAAAAAATTTGAGCCTGTGATCGAGCAACGTATCTAGTCTTGGGTCACGAGAAAAACCGCACACATCGAGCGCCACCAGCACGGCCCGCGCGGTTGAACGAGGCTCCCATTTGGGGGTTGGGGTTCTAGACACTCGATTTTAAGTGGATGGTCCAGGGCATCATCCACACCTTACGAAAGCGCCGATGCAGCGGCGCGTGTTTTCACGCGGTAATATTTACTTTTCGAGATAAGCTCGTCTCGATTCGCCCGTGACAGTTTGGCGATATCCCAATCCGTACCAAGAAGCTTCTTATACAGAGGGCTGAGCTCCGGCGGGATGAGCTTGGGGGTACGACGCTCGATAAACTCCTGCAATCCATCTTTGCCGTGGTCTCTGCAGATTCCAGCGACCATGGCATTAATGAGAGACGTGTCCCCCCACGCGCAAAACTCGGCCGCGTCTACTGCGTAGTGATTCCCATTGAATGCAACGGATACTCCGCCCATCGTCGAAACCGCACGGAACGCTTCGACATCTGTGATGCTGTCACCGACGTAAATAATATCTTCTTTCTCTACCTTGCCTTTTTCCTTCTGCATCCTCCACAGCGAGTCACATATTGCGTTGAATTTCTCGTGCCCTCCCATAGAGCGAATTTCTTTCAGCATCCTCGCGGAGCAAGGCAGTTCCTCCGCCATTTCACCCCAGACTATTTCAGTCATCCGCCTCAACGGTGGCCGCTGTTCGACCGGAAAGTCGTCGATGCCGCGAAAGCCGCACTCCAGATTTACCGGAGGGATGTCATCGAGCATAACGATTTCAGCCGCGAGCTGCCGCAGCCGCGTCGCCTCCGTCGGCCCCATGTCAAAACTATCCAGGGAAAAGTATGTAGCGTACACGCGATCCTTCGGGATTCGAAGAAGCTCCGCCACCAGGGATGCGAAGGGATAGTAACTCGCGCTAATTTCAAAAACTTCGATGCGCCGGGTCTTGAGAAGCTGCCCGATCGCTTGCACAGCGCCCGCGATCCATTGGATTCGCGGAGGACTCCTCGTCCACTTATCGAGACGTGCGTCAGTCAATTGGCCGAATGCCTTGAGGAAAGGCAACACCAACCTTAATGTGTCTCCGGTATTGTAAAAAGGTCGCTGAAGCACATACGCAGTAAAGTCGTCAAAGTTGCTCAGCTGTTTGTACAGGCGTCCGCCATCCGGGCCCGCCCATTGCTGGGCGACTTCGAATGCATGGTCGTTCGCGACGGTTGGGCCCTCGCAGTCGGTATTGAATATGATGCTCCGGTGGTTGCTCTTGGAACCGGCCATCTCTCATTCCCCTATATCACTTGGGCCGATGGAAGATTGACATACTGCCGGGCTCTCTCGGGCGACGCGCTTGCAGGTCCTGTTGTGCACAGGCGCGCGAACACAGCCGTTGCAGGAAATCCGGCTCCAACGGAGCGGCGGTCGGTCACTTGAGAAACTCATCTAACGCCTTTGGGTCTATGATCCAGACAGTCTTCAAGCCCACCGCCCTTTTCTTTGCCGCTTTGAGCTTTCGCTCGCGAATGTACCGACGCACGGCCTCTGGAGTGACACCTATTCGCTGCGCGGCCTCGCGAACCGTGAGGCCGTCCGTCAACCTCGGTCCGGGACCGGGATTTGTCATGATCCATACGCTCCAGGTTACCGGCGGCGCCTACAACGCGATTCGCACGGATAGCCGAGCGTATACTACAATATATCGTCGTACACAATGACATCGGACCATATATGATGCGAATCTAGGGAGTTGAGCGGTCCCGGCTAGCTCAAGCTTTACCCGTCCCGGGTCCGCCCGCGGGCTCTGCCGTCGGGGCAATACGGCGGCTCGATAGCGGGTCTCCGGGCCGTTGTCCACCGCGTGACCGAGAACGCGAGGAGCAAGGCTCTCGCCTGGCCCCGCGGAGGGTAACAATGTCGCACGGCCTCAAGCGCACACACCGCTTCGCCGCGACGAGATATTCACAGTTTTATTTGCTAGAGCGCTTCTGATTTTGGCTGAATTGGTAGGGGATTCCCGAATCGGTATAAGTTTGATTCAACATGTGAGCTGGAATGGAGGCCAGCTTGCATGGCGCGAGCTTATTCTCTTGATTTGCGTGAGCGGGTTGTGGCGGCAGTTTTGCGCGGCCCGTCGTGCCGGGCTGTGGCGGTGCGTTTCGATGTCAGCGTCGCGAGCGTGGTGAAATGGGCCCAGCGGGCGCGTGCGAAATTCAGTTCGCAAACGCATCCGTTCGGCGCGTTGTTGGCACCACATTAGAGCCCGCCCTTGGCTCACAAAACGCCCCCCATGCTTCCATGAGCGTCCGCCGCTTTTCGAGAGCATCGCCCCGCCGGTAAGCCCTCTCCGTCGCATCGCCAGCGGTATGGGCCAACGCCGCTTCCGCAATCTCGCGGGGGAACGATGTCGCCTCTCCGCACCAATCCCGGAAGGAAGAGCGGAAGCCGTGAACCGTCACGCTCGCCGCCTTCATCCGGCGCAAGAGCACCATTGCCATGCCAGAAAGAGGCTTATCGGCGCGTTGGCCGGAAAAGACGAATTCGCCCGTTCTCCCTTTTGCGGCTTCATCAAGTATCGCCAGAGCCCGGCCCGCGAGCGGCACGCGATGTTCGCGCCCGGCCTTCATGCGAGCGGCGGGAATCGTCCAGACTTTCGCAACCATGTCCATTTCAGCCCATCGCGCGCCGAGTACTTCGCCAGAGCGAGCCGCCGTCAGGATCAGGAATTCCAGGGCCATCGCCGCGATGGCCGGCCGCTCGCGCAATTTGCCAATAAATTCCGGCACGTCATCGAAGGCCATAGCCGCATGGTGGCCGCGCGTGAGATTCTGGCGCTTCGATAAGAGCTTGTCGAGATGCCCGCGCCACCGGGCCGGGTTCGCCTCATTGCGGGATATGTGTCCTTTAGCGCGCGCCGCGTCCAAGACGGTTTCAATCCGGCCCCGAAGCCTTGAGGCGGTTTCGGGCGTCGTCTGCCAGATCGGTTGCAGCACGCCCAATACGGCATCCGTGTCCACTTCATCAACCGGCAGAGCGCGCAACGGCTTGGCATAATCGGCAAGTGTCATCTGCCATTGGGCGCGGTGCTTCTCGTTGCGCCACTCGGAAGACTTGGCCTGGAGAAGCGCGTCCGCGCATTGGCCGAATGTTGGCTTTGCCGCCGATGCCGTGCGGGCTTCGCGCTTAGCCTCGATGGGGTTGTTCCCCTCCGCGACGATCTTGCGGGCTTCGTCAGCCTTCTTACGAGCCTCGGCAAGAGTGGTTCCCTGTCCGCCCAGCCCCATTTCCGTGACCCGGCCGCAACAGGTGAACCTGAAGACCCACTTGCGAGCACCGGAAAGTGAGACAACCAGCCATAACCCTCGCCCGTCGCAGTAGCGGCCCGGTTTCACAGCCGCCACTGCCCGCGCGGTCATCTTCTCTTTTCCAGCCATCCCGCCACCGGTCTTGCAATTGGTCTTACAATCCGACGCGGATTATAGCGGACAAGCTTGGATAAGGGAAGACAATATAATCCCTAATCACCTGATTTTACGATGACTCTTGGAACATCCCTGGACAACCGAAAACGGCAATATGACGGACGCTCCCTCCGCCAAACCACCTTTTTTGGCCATTCACTACCAGCTGAGAATCGGGCTGAAACTCAATCATATGCTGGCGCGGCAAAACAATTTGTAAGGCTTCGCACGAGGCACCACCCCAGTGTCGCGATTGAATTATTGCCGCTCATACAGCGCGCGGCAAGGCGGCGGTTGCGATTGCTTAATCGAAGAGAATCGGATGAGTTTGAGGCAGTTGCGCGCCGGGCGCGGGTCATTTGATGGCTGTGTTCAAAATGGTTTGAAGACGACGAGAAATATGATCGCGGCCATGAGAATCGCCGGAACCTCATTAATGACCCGGAAAAAACGAGAGCCATGCCGGTTTGTCTCCTTCGCCAAATCCTTCCGGGCTTTTGCGAAAAATCCATGCAGCGCGCTGAGGGCGATCACCAGGGCGAACTTTGCGTGAAACCAGCCCGCACGCAGAATCCCAGTCTGAAACGCAAGCATAATCCCGGTTATCCAGGTCACGAGTAAAGCGGGCAGCATGATCGCGCGCATGAGCCTGCGTTCCATCACCACGAAGGTTTTCGCTTGCAGGGAGCCTTTCGGCGCTTCGGCATGATAGACGAAAAGACGCGGCAGATAGAGCATCCCCGCCATCCAGGAGATGATGGCCAAGATATGCAGCGCCTTTAACCAGAGATAAAGATTGTTCATTTAGCAGAGTCCCCGCGAAGGAAATCGAGCATAAGCTCGACATGCTGAATGGGAGTTTGGGGCAAGACGCCATGGCCGAGGTTGAAAATATGCGGCCTTCCCCGGAAGGCCGAAAGGATATGGCGCACCCCGGCCTCAAGCGCCGGGCCACCGGCGGCGAGCGCCAACGGATCGAGATTGCCTTGCAACACCAAATCTTGATCGAATGTTTTCGCGGCCCATCGCGGATCGGTTGAACTATCAAGCCCAAGCGCATTGACGCCAGTACGTGCCGCGAAATCCATTAAATGTTGGCCCACCCCTTTCGGAAAACCGATCACGCGGGCGTTTTTATGGCGCAGCCGGAGGCCGGCGACGATTGCCTCGACCGGTATTAGGGACCAACGTTCAAGCTCGGCGAAGGGCAGGACACCCGCACAAGTATCGAAGATTTGCACGGCCTCGACACCGGCTTCGATCTGCCAGGCGAGATAGTCGATCGACGCTTGGACCAGCCGGTCGATAAGACTCTGAAACAGATCGCGCTGGCGATAAGCAAACAGACGGGCCGGTGCCTGATCGGGCGTGCTCTTGCCGGCAATCATGTAACATGCAAGCGTCCATGGTGCGCCGCAAAAGCCGATCAGCGCGATTTCGGCGGGAAGGGTCGTCTTGACCCGCTCGATCGTCTCGAAAACCGGGCTCAGCCGGCTGCTATTTATCCGCCCGTTCAGTTTGACGAAATCCTCGGACGTCAAAATGGGATCGAGTTTCGGTCCGTCATGCGATTCGAAAGTAACCTTCTGGCCAAGGGCATCGGGAACAATCAAGATATCGCTGAACAGAATGGCGGCATCGAACCCGAAGCGCCGCACCGGTTGCAGGGTTGCTTCGGCCGCAAGTGCCGGTGTGTAACAAAAATCGAGAAAGGAAGCGGCTTTGGCGCGAAGCGCTTGATATTCCGGCAGATAGCGCCCGGCTTGCCGCATCAACCAGACAGGAGGTGGAAAACATGCCTCGCCGCCCATGACTTTAAGGAAAGGTTTTGGTTGGAAACGCGGTTCGCCTACCAACACCAAAATCCTCTTAAAACCCAAAGAATTTTATTTAGAGATGTTGTCTTTGTTTGATTGGCAGTGGAATTATGCCTATTCACCGGTTCGCACAAGCCAGTACCGGTTTTGTGTTTTTCCGCTCAATCAACAAGCCGGTCCGGACGATTGGAATTTAACTTTCCGGTGATTATTCAAGGGGGTGGGGGACGGCCGGTTTTTCAACCAACAGATTCTTGCCTGTCCACCACATTCACAGGAATGAGCGCCTTTTTGTTCAGCTTTCGATGGCGGTGGATCGACCCAGTTGTTTTGCTCGATAAAACGGTTGCCAGGGGGCGGGAGCGCCAGTTATCCCCCTTTCTCCCCAGCATTCCCTTGAACATAGGGAAAACCATGGCGAGGCATGCAAAGTCTTGGGGCGTCACTATTTCCATTTGCATCTGATTTCCGACGCGACGGGCGAAACCCTGATTGCCGCGAGCCGCGCCGTGGCGGCCCAATACGACGGAGTGTTGTTGCTCGAGCGTGTTTATCCCCTCGTGCGCAGCAAAGGGCAGCTCGACAAGGCGATCGCCGAAATCGAGGCGGCGCCGGGGATCGTTTTGTTTACCCTGGTTGATCAGGATTTGGCCGCGCATCTCGAGGCGGCCTGCAAAGAATTGAGCGTGCCCTGTCTTTCGGTATTGCAGCCAATCGTGAACCTGTTTCAATCCTACATCGGAATGGCTTCAAGGCCTCGCCCCGGTGCCCAGCACATGCTCAACGCGGAATATTTCAAACGTATCGAAGCCCTGAACTTCACGATGATGCACGACGACGGGCAGCAAACCGAAAATTTCGAGGCAGCCGATGTGGTTCTTCTCGGCGTGAGCCGTACGTCGAAGACGCCGACGAGTATCTATCTTGCCAATCGAGGGGTCAAAACAGCGAACATTCCCTTGGTGCCGGATGTCCCCCTGCCGGAGCCGGTTTTGGCATTGCGCAACCCCCTCGTCGTCGGACTCTTGGCTTCGGTGGAGCGCATCGTCCAGATTTCGCGAGAATCGCCTTATCGCGCTGAACGCAAACCCCGATTCACCCTATGTCGACCGCCTCCTAGTCGCAGGCGAACTCGCGCGGGCCCGCAAGCTTTGCGCCGAGCACGGCTGGCCGGCCATCGATGTGACGCATCGCTCGATCGAGGAAACCGCGGCGGCGGTCATCGATCTCTACAAGATTCACCAGTTGAAATTCATAGCCTCGCGATGACAGGGTTTTGGCGCGGCACGACGCCGCTTGTTCTCGCCTCCCAAAGCTCCGCCCGCCAGGGCCTTTTTAGCGCCGCCGGGATACCGGTCGAAATTTGCGCCGCCGCGATCGACGAACGCGGGGTCGAAGCGCCGCTCGTGGCGTCCGGTGCCGCCGCAGGCGAAATCGCTCTTCATCTTTCCCGGGCTAAGGCCTTGGCGGTCAGCCGGGAAATGCCAGGCCGGCTTGTTGTCGGCGCGGATCAGACGCTGTGTGTTGAAGGCCTCGTGTTTGGCAAACCGGCCGGCCGCGCGGCGGCGAGGGCGCAACTCGAAGCCTTGTCCAGCCGCACCCATGGACTTTTTTCAGGCTGCTGCGCCGCGCGCGAAAATACCGTCCTTTTCGAAACGGTTGGCGTCGCGAGGCTAAGTTGCCGGCGGCTTTCCCCGGCTTTCATAGACGCTTATTTGACGAACGTTGGCGACGCTCTCCTTGGCAACGCCGGCGCCTATCAAGTCGAGGGCCTCGGCATCCATCTCTTCGATGCGATCGAGGGTGATCACGCGACCATTCTGGGGCTCCCCCTTTTGCCGCTCCTGAAATTCCTGCGCGAGGAAGGAAGTCTCCTCTCGTGAAATCCCCGGCGCACGGCAAACGAAAAGCTTGCGTCATCGGCTGGCCGGTCGCGCATTCGCGTTCGCCGTCGATCCACCGCTTTTGGCTGGACCGGCTCAAGATCGACGGGTCGTATGAACTGGCCGCGGTCGCGCCAGCCGGGTTTCCGGCCTTTGTATGCGATCTCGCGCGGCAAGGTTTTGCCGGTGCGAACGTGACCTTGCCGCATAAGCAAACGGCGTTCGAACTCTGCGATGTCACGACCCCGACGGCGGCCCGTCTCAAGGCTGTGAATACCTTGTGGATAGAGGCGGGAAAACTTTGCGGCGATAATACCGACGCCGCGGCTTTTGTGAGCGCCTTGGATCAGGATGCGCCCGGGTGGGACGTTAACTCCAGGAAGGCCGTGGTTATTGGCGCCGGAGGGGCTGCTCGGGCCATTGTTTACGCGCTTAAGCTGCGCGGCACGAAGCGCATTTTATTGCTCAATCGTAGCAAAGACCGCGCAATGGAACTTGCGGCGGATTTTGGCGCGTCGATCGAGGCTGTGGACTTCCCCGATCTGCCCGGCGCGCTGGCTGGCGCCAACCTTCTCGTTAATGCGACTTCGCTCGGCATGCGGGGCCAGCCGCCGCTCGCCATCGATCTCGCGCCTCTGCCGCCGGATGCCGTGGTCAGCGATATCGTCTATGTTCCCCTCGAAACCGCGGTGATACGGGCGGCGAAAGCGCGCGGCCTCCGGGCGGTTTCCGGCGTCGGCATGCTTTTGCATCAGGCGGTGCCTGGGTTCGAGCGCTGGTTCGGCGTGAAACCTTGCGTCACGCCGGAGCTGCGCGGCGTAGTCGAGGCGGATATTGCGGCGGCGGTTTAATGTTTATTCTCGGCCTCACGGGGTCGATCGGCATGGGGAAATCGACCGTCGCCGGGATGTTTCGCGGCGAGGGAATTGCGGTCCATGATGCCGACGCCGTGGTCCACGCGCTGTATCAAGGCGAAGCCGCGCCGGTGATCGAGGCGGCCTTTCCGGGGACCACCCGCGACGGCGTGGTCGATCGCGCCCTCCTTGGCGCCCGGGTCCTCGACGATCCCGCGGCGCTGGCGCGGCTCGAAGCGATCATGCATCCGCTGGTCGCCGCCAGCCGCGATGCTTTCCTGTCCGAGGCGGAAAAAAATGGCGCAAGGCTCGTCGTGCTCGATGTCCCCTTGCTGTTCGAGACGGGCGGCGACCGCGGGGTCGATGCCGTGGTTCTCGTGACGGCGCCGGAAACTGTGCAAAAAGAGCGGGTGAGCCGGCGTCCGGGCATGACACCGGAGCGGCTTGCCGTCATATTGGCAAGACAGATGCCGGATGCCGAAAAACGCGCGCGGGCGCATTTCATCATCGATACCGGCGGCGGTTTTGCGGCGACCGCGCGGCAAGTGCGCGCGATTTTGCGGGCGCTCGCCGGAGCCAAAAACAAGCTTTGAGGCTGCACGATGCGGGAGATCGTTCTCGACACCGAGACGACGGGGCTCGACCCCGCCAGCGGGCATCGAATTGTCGAGATCGGCTGTGTCGAGCTCTTGAATGCCATCCCGACCGGCGAGACTTTCCACGCCTATATCGATCCCGGCCGCGACATGCCCGAGGAAGCGTTCCGGGTGCATGGAATTTCCGCCGGGTTCCTCGCGGGCAAGCCGGTCTTTGCCAAGGTCGTGGCGGATTTCCTCAAGTTCGCCGGCGGCGCCAAAATCATCGCGCATAATGCCGAATTCGATATGCGGTTTCTTAACGCGGAACTCGCGCTCCTCGGAATCGCGCCGATCGCATCCGATCGGGTGATCGACACGCTGGCCCTGGCGCGGCGCAAATATCCTGGCGCGGCGAACAGTCTTGACGCGCTTTGCGCGCGCTACGGCATCGACACGTCGCGGCGGAGCAACCATGGCGCCTTGCTTGATGCCGGAATTCTTGCCGAAGTCTATGCCGAATTGACCGGCGGGCGCCAGGCAGCTCTCGTTTTCGCCCGTGGCGCCGCTTCGATCGGGGCAGCGGCGGCGAGCCTGCTTGCGCAAAGGCCGCATCCGCTGCCCGCGCTCGTCAGCATCGAGGAGCTGGTTCGCCACCATGCTTTTGCCGCCACGCTCGGCGCGGCGCCGGTTTGGGACGCCTATTTGCCTTCGCAAGCCCCGGCCGCAACGGCGGAGATGACACCGGCCTGATGATTCCTTTCCAAGGACATCGGGATGCCAATTGCCGTGAGATGGGGGCAATCAAAAAACCGTGCGGCACGAACCCGCAAGGGTTGCTCGCGTCGCGCGAGCACACGCCGCCCTCCGGCCTCCTTGAGGGTTTACAGGCCTTTACTCCCCCGCTTCCCGCTGTTCGAGCCTTTCCTTCGCCTCGAGGTCTTCTCCCGTTTTCTGATCGACGAGGCGCATCGACAGGCGCACCTTGCCGCGATCGTCGAAGCCGAGCAGCTTAACTTTGACCTTGTCGCCTTCCTTGACGACGTCCGAGGTTTTGGCGACCCGGCCCTTGGCGAGCTGCGAAATATGGACGAGGCCGTCCTTCGAGCCGAAGAAATTCACGAAGGCGCCGAAATCCACCACTTTCACGACCGTGCCGTCGTAGATCTGGCCGGCTTCCGGATCGCTCGCGATGGACTTGATCCAATTGATCGCGGCGCGGATCGAATTGCCGTCGGAGGAAGCGACCTTCACCGTGCCGTCGTCGTCGATATTGATTTTGGCGCCGGTTTTTTCGACGATCTCGCGAATGATCTTGCCGCCGGTCCCGATCACTTCGCGGATCTTATCAGTTGGAATTTTCAGGGTCTCGATGCGGGGCGCGAATTCGCCGAGTTCGGCGCGCGCGCCGGTGAGCGCCTTGGCCATTTCGCCCAAGATATGCAGCCGGCCCGCCTTGGCCTGATCCAACGCCACCCGCATGATTTCTTCGTTGATGCCGGCGATCTTGATATCCATTTGCAGCGACGTGATGCCTTCGACGGTGCCCGCCACCTTGAAATCCATATCGCCGAGATGGTCCTCGTCGCCGAGAATATCGGAGAGGACCGCGTAGCGCTCGCCTTCGAGGATCAGGCCCATGGCGATGCCCGCCGTCGGCCGCTTCATGGGAACGCCGGCGTCCATCAAGGCAAGCGACGAGCCGCAAACCGTCGCCATCGAGGATGAGCCGTTCGAACTCGGTGACCTCGGCCACGATCCGGACCGTATAGGGAAATTCCGCCGCCGTGGGCAGCATCGGGCGGATGGCGCGCCAGGCAAGCTTGCCATGACCGATTTCGCGGCGTCCGGGCGAGCCCATGCGGCCGGTCTCGCCGACCGAATAGGGGGGGAAATTGTAGTGCAGAATGAAGCGCTCCTTGTAGGTGCCCTCCAAACTATCAACGTACTGCTCGTCCTCGCCAGTGCCAAGCGTCGCAACGACCAGCGCCTGCGTCTCGCCGCGGGTGAACAACGCCGAGCCATGCGTGCGCGGCAAGACGCCAACTTCCGCGGCAATCGGGCGAACCGTCTTGACGTCGCGTCCATCAATTCTGATGCCCGTGTCGAGGATGTTCCAACGGACAACCTTGGCCTGCAGATCGTGAAAGACTTCGGCAACCTCCTCCTTAGAAAATTCCGGCTCGGCATCGGCTGGGGATAGCGCGGCGATGGTTTTTGCCTTCACCGCGTCGATCGCATCATGGCGGTCCTGCTTCGCGGTGATCTTGTAGGCCTCGCGCAATTCGGCCTCGGCGACCTCACGCACCGCTGTCTCGAGTTTGTGCCGGTCGGCGACGGCGAGATCGCGCGGCAGCTTGGCGGCTTTTTCAGCGAGTTTGACAATCGCGTCGATCACCGGCTGAAATGCGGCGTGGCCGGTCATGACGGCCTGAAGCATGGTTGCCTCGGAGAGTTCCTTGGCTTCGGATTCGACCATTAGCACGGCGTCGCCGGTTCCCGCGACCACGAGGTCGAGCGAGGAATCTTTCAATTCCTCTAGCACCGGATTGACTTTCAGCGCGCCATTGATGAAACCGACCCGCGCGGCGCCGACCGGCCCCATGAACGGGATGCCAGACAAGGTCAGCGCCGCCGAACACGCGATCACGGCAACAACATCGGGATCGTTCTCGAGGTCATGCGAAAGCACCGTCGCGACAACTTGCGTCTCGTTGCGATACCCATCGGGAAACAATGGGCGGATCGGGCGATCGATCAACCGTGAGACAAGGGTCTCTTTTTCCGAAGGGCGGCCCTCGCGCTTGAAATAGCCACCGGGAATGCGGCCCGCTGCGAAGGCCTTCTCTTGATAATTGACCGTCAGGGGAAAGAAATCGCCCCCAGCCTTGGCTGTCTTGGCTGCGACGACAGTGGCGAGAACCGTCGTTTCGCCATAAGTCGCGACGACGGCGCCATCGGCTTGGCGGGCGATCTTGCCGGTTTCGAGCGCGAGCTTGCGCCCGGCCCAATCGAGTTCTTCACGATGGATCTCAAACATTCATTCGTCTTTCTTAGGTAAAGGCGAAGCCCAAGACCAAAGCAAGACGGCGAGAAGCTGTACAACAGCGCCTCGCGATCCTGCCATGAGCATTGGTATTCACCATTGTTTGGCGCAGCGGCCCCATGCCGCCACATTGCCGGGTATTTGAGCCATAAAGGCTTGATCTTACAATCATACCGCTTTCGGCGTCGAGTCTGCGAGCAAGCTTTTAACCGTGAGCAATGCCAAGTCCTTAAAGGTGGCGAGCAGCGGGAGCGCTGAAGCGGATCGCTCTGGCCTCAATCTATTTGTGTTCCTTGCATGATCTTATCCAGAACAATCGGGTCGGCTTATTGGGGCCTTCCTTACAAGGGACGCTTGCCGTACATGGAAAGCAGGGCCTGTGCCGACGTGCAGCATAGTCGGAGTATTTCGCGGCGCCGTTCCCGATGTGCCACTCCCGCTACGCTCGTTTGCCGGCCCGACGCGGCATCCATAACCACGGGACATGCCCTAGCGTCGGATGCCAAGGCGCTCGATCAGGGCCTTGTACCGCGGCTCGTCCTTCGCCTTGACATAGTCGAGGAGCTGCCGGCGTTGCGACACGAGCTTGAGCAGACCACGGCGCGAGTGATTGTCTTTCACATGCGTTTTGAAATGCTCGGTCAGATTCACGATCCGCTCGGTCAAGATCGCAACTTGCACCTCGGGAGAGCCGGTGTCGCCCGGCTTCAAAGCATAGTCATTCACTAGCGCCTGTTTGCGCTCTGCCGTAATCGACATCGAAACCTCTTCGAAATGTACCAACCCAGTCAAAAACGGCCGATCCAAAGAATCCCGGGCGTGCCAAGGGTTGATTTGCAGCCGCGGCCCGCCCAAATTTGCCTCCGCGCGGCCCCGCCAGGATGTCGTCCAGCAGGGTTCAGACGAATGCCGCACGCTACGGTGCACGGCGCGTTTATACACGAAATTAGCTGCGATGAAAGGGGCGCAAGCTTTAGAAGCGACATTGGCTGACCTTGCCGGCGTCTAGCCCCACCTCAGCCGATAGGATGAGGCGCGCCTTTATTTATGGCAGCCGTTTTTTCGCGGAGGCCAGCGGTCTTGATATCCCGCGTCGCGTGCAGCCTCCGGTGATGGTAAAATAAAAGCTCGCCGAAGAAATAGACGAAGGCCGACCAAAGTCCGCCGTCCACGGCAGCGAGCCCGCCGCCGATCAAGCTTAGCATCATTGGGCTTCTTTTCGCCGTAGAGAAAACTGCCAAATTATCTTCCGCATGACGGCACTCCGGCTTTGAGGAAGATCACGCCGGGCCCGTGGAGGCCGACGGCGAAGTGCGGCGCGGGGATTTGGAGCGTGCGAAATAATGCGGTAGTATTTAGCCTTCGCCCTGTAATTTTTTAAAACATCCCTTTGCGGCTAGACCGGAATCCTGAACCCTCATCTTTTGAGAGGGGCTCATCGAACCCGCCCCGGGACGAAGGGCGAAACTTTTGAAACGGGCTTTGGCGCGCATCCCCCGGATGACGCGCGAGTTTGCCGGGGCAGTTGGGACGACTCAGCTATAATAATTAAATGGTTGACCATGATGATGAGGAGGCACGATGATGGACCGGATTTTGTTGACCGGTGGCATAATGGTCGCGGTTGGGATTGCGTTGGCGGCTGTTTTTATGCTCGTCGCCCGCTATGGAACGACATTCGAGATGCTCGAAGATAGCGTCGTGCGCTGGCTCGGCAAGGTCTGAGGAGACGTGGCACCCGCGGGCAGGCTTAATGGGCGGTTTTGCGGCAAAGAGGGAGAACTTTCATGTCGCCTTTACGTCTTCATCATCCGCCAAATTCGCCTTGGTGGCGCCGGTATTGGGACAGCTTCAAAAGGAATTTTCCTGATCGATCAGGTGAGCAGGCCCGTTCCTTAGTCGTTGTTTTGCTAGCCTTTGCCTCACTCTTTCTTCTGGCGCGGATCCTTTTTGCCTTCTGGGGCCTTCCGGATTAACCCGCCCAGCGCCCGCTTAGGATCAGTTCGAACTTGATTCGAGCGCGCATCGGCGAGGGCCGCACGGGCGGCGCGGCGAACGGTCCACTGGCCGATTTGCTTTTATTGTATCGATTAATCCGTAACCCAATTGGGTAGCGATCGATCGGATTAAGTGTATCTTTACGGTAGTGTCTCAGTTTGATTGTGGCAATTAATCTCTGCCGCGTTCCAACTGCTCAACTTGCCTTGCGAGGCGGCAGATGCTGATCAGGCGATGGTGCTGTTGGCTGCTTTTTCCGGCCGCCATGGACTTGGGCTAGCCGCTTAAATTCATGTGCGCGCTTGCGGCGCTCTTTTACCCGACGTTTAGTCATTGTTCCTCCTCGGCCATTTCACACATAATCAGTTCGCACAGTTTGTGCAATGCACAATCGGTGCTTCTGCCGTTTGAGCTAATACGGTGCGGGACAGACTTTTGTTACAAGTGTCACAAAAATAGCGACCGATGGTTCCGTGGCTGGAGGCGTAATGGCGGCGACCGTCCATTTGTGGCAGCGTGATCGTTGCCTTTCAATCTGCGTAATCTTACATTTTGCCACCTTAGCAGGTGCGGCGAATCGCTCAACACCGGCTAAGTTCAGTGTTGAATAACTAACCCCTGTTTGCTACCTTTCATATTGCAAGCAGGAGGAGATTTGATGGCACGAGGCCCAGAAGGCCAAAAACGCCCGGCTGATGCCATAGGCTGTGCCGTCATGGTTGGCCGCATCGCTACGGGCGAAATCACCGAAGTTTTAAAAGAGCCATCCGGGAAAGTCCGCTCGGGACAAGCTGGCTCGAAAGCGCGCGCGGGGAAGCTCTCGCAGGAGGAACGCACGGCCATCGCCAAGAAGGCGGCAGCGCAGCGTTGGGGGTAGTATTTGCCAGTAGAAAAAAATCCAAGACAAAAACATTCTCAACAAGCCGACACGCTAACAATCGGCAGTATTAGACTTGAGCCTTCAGAAAGTACGTCAGTATACTACGTTAATTTTATTGAAGTCGCAACCACTCCACAAGATTTCAGTGTAATATGCGGCCGGTTGCCAGGGAAACTTAATTCAACAAAGCTTGAAGAAGTCAAAGAAGTTGGAGCATTAGTTATCGAACCAGACGTACAGATTGTAATACCTGTAACGCTAGTCCCTGGATTGATTCGTATACTCACGGCGCAAAAAGAACTCTACGAAAAAATTTACGGAATACAAATTAAAGAGGTGGAGAGGCAAACATGAATAGCGAGGTGCAGAGCCTGCCCGACCATTTGCAGGTTTTCAGCGGCGCGACGACTGGAACAACGCACGGAACTGTAATGACTAATCCAAGCGTAACTGGTGCTACTATCATAAGCTTGCCATCTCGCCAGGTTTTATCAACGCCAACTTCTAAAGATATTGAGGGCGCGGTCTATGCTTACGTCCGAGCGATGCGGACGCTTGGACATACTCGCGTTAGATCAGAAAATGTTTCTAGGGCGCTTCAAATTTCTTTAAGTGCCGCAATGGCCGCTCTGCAAGCATTGGAGGATAAAGGTGTCAGGCCTTCTAAATGATGGAACGTGTTCAAATTCCTGTAAGAGAATATAAAGGCGAGAAATGGGGTTCACTAGCTTTTATACCGACAAATCACGAGATAGTTGGCTATGATTTTAGGTGCATAGAGCAATACTATTCATTTTGTGGACAACATAGAGTTAGGTTATACAAAGTCAGCGGAAATGTGCATTTCAGAATACCATCTGGTGCCGAATTTAATATTTCAGACGTCGCAATCGCTGCTCCAGCTCGCCGACAGCAGCAACGGCACAACAAGCGCCGATAGTGAAAATAATGCTTGCTATTTATAGAAACATAGGCTATTCAATTGCCTATGAACAAGCTGCCTCTCGAAACCCGCGCCCAAATCCTTTCCATGCTCTGCGAAGGGTCGTCCATGCGGTCGATCTCTCGCGTGTGCGACGTGTCGATTAACACCGTCTCGAAGCTCCTGGAAGATGCAGGCGAGGTTTGTGCGGCTTTTCATGACGAGCATGTGCGCGATGTTGTCGCCAAACGCATCCAATGCGATGAAATTTGGGCATTCACACATTGCAAGGAGAAAAAGGTCGTGACGGCAAAAGCCCCGCCGCAAGGCTCTGGTGATACGTGGACATGGACGGGGATTTGCGCAGATAGCAAATTGATCGTGTCGTGGCTCGTTGGCGGGCGCGATTGCGGCTATGCGATCGAGTTTATGGACGATCTTCGGTCGCGGCTCGCCAACCGCGTCCAGTTAACTACGGATGGTCATAAATCGTATCTTGAGGCGGTTGAGGGCGCGTTCGGCGGTGACGTGGATTATGGACAGTTAGTGAAGCTGTACGGACCTACTTCGGACAGTGCAAAGGGCCGTTATAGCCCGGCTGAATGCACGGGCATAAAGAAGACATCCGTCGAAGGAAAGCCAGATCCGAAACACATTTCGACTTCGTTCGTGGAGCGGCACAATCTCAGCATGCGCATGGGAATGCGCCGCTTCTCGCGCCTGACAAACGCGTTTTCCAAGAAAGTCGAAAACCACATTCATGCGCTGGCGCTTTATTTCGTGCATTACAATTGGATGCGCATTCACAAAACGCTTCGCGTGGCGCCCGCAATGGCCGCTGGACTAACCGGGAAGCTCATGGGCTGGGAAGATATTATTGCAATCATGGACGCCAAGGAAAAAGATGTACTCACGCAAAAGCGCGCGGCCATGCTCGACGAGTTGCCTTATTCAAACTGAGATACTACCATCTTTACAAACACTTTGATTTGGTACCAAGTTTATGCAATGATTGTTGTGGCCGGTGAAAGCTTCAACTGGACCGGCCATTACTCAGAACATACGGAGAACATTTCATGCGTTTTCATTTAAGGACTCCCCTCCGCGGCCGCGCTTCTCGCCGCGTTGGCCGCCTCCCCTGCCATTGCCATGGATACCAATGCTGTTGCGGGTCCCCACATTGCTGCTGCTCCCGGTCCGGTCGCGGGCGTTGGCCTTGGCTATCTCATCCTCGCCGGCGGATATTACGCGGTGCGCCGTTGGCGCAAGCAAAACACCGGGAGGTAGCCTCGCCAATTGCACGTCCTCTTGACGCGCGTGGCCCAGGGTCGCGCGCGAGCAAGGAGCCGCCGCTTGCTTGACGCGCTGAAAGATGCCCGAGGACGTGTCGATGCCTTGAACGCTCGCGGCGCAATCGCGGCCCGGTTCTTCTCGAACATCGGGCAGGCGTTGCGCCGCGGCGAGTTTTTTGCGGGCCTGTTCATCCTGGGATTTTCAAACGGGATTTTCGAGCGGATCACTTCGACGATCGAGAAGGACACGTTCGAGAACGCCATCTTGGGCACGTTCGGAATTAGCGTTCTTGTTTGGGCCGCCGGCGTGATCGCGGTGTCGCTCCTGCTTCGCCAACCCCCGGAGCCCGTGGCCCGCAACGACCTAATCCTCGGGGTGGTTGTCATCGCCGCCGCGCTCATTCCCTCCGCTAAAGCGAGTTGGATCGCACTGACCTTGCTTGGGCTTTACGGGTTGCGCTTTTTTGAAGCCGGCGCGCCGGCTCGGCGGGCGGCTTTCGTCATCCTCGCCGTAACGGTTCCGATGTTTTGGAGCCGATTGGTGTTCGCGATGCTGAGCGATTGGATTTTGCAGGCCGATGCGATTTTGGTCAGTCTGATTGTCGGAACGGAGCGCGTAGGGAACACGGTTGGGTTCGCCGATAATTCGGGCTATGTCTTCATCCTACCGTCCTGTTCGTCGCTGGCGGATGTCTCTCTCGCGGTGTTGGGGTGGGCCCTTTTTACCCAAGCCCTCACGCGCCGGCCATCCCTGAAGGATGTGGGGTGGTGTCTCGCGACGTGCTCCGCCGTGATCGTGATCAACGTCACGCGCATTGCGCTGATAGGCCTTCACCGCGAGCACTTCGAGCTCATTCACGGCACGATCGGAGCAGGAGTTCGCGAGCTTTGTCGCCCTCGCGGCGATTGTCGGAATCAATTTGATCAGGGTTCGCGGTGATCTCCTCGCTCGTGCCTAAGCTCGTACTCTGCGGCCTGCTCGTCGCGACCCTCTTGTTCAAGGTCTCGGTTGGTATGCGCCTGTTCGTGCCCGGACAAGACGAAACGGTAAGAATGTACATAACCACGTTTCTGGCGCGGCAGGGATTCCAGCCTGATCCCGTCATAGCGATCCAAAACATGCCCGGCGCGTCAGGCCGTTCCGGCGGCTGCCAATTGCTCATCACCCAAGTGGCGTATCAGGGCTGGCAGCGGGATTTTTTGCGCCGGCTGGGTTCGGAGGACGACCAACTCTTTTTCTTTTTCCGGGGGCACAAATACCAGGAGCAACCCGTCTGGCTGACGCGGCCGTCAGGCTACTGGAATACTTTCCTTCGGAACCTTGGATTTAACCCACCGGTAGAGCCGGTTTTGGGGATAGTAGCATCGCCCCGTTGTGACCTGAAAGCGATGCCATGGCAAGAACTCGCCGACCATGTCACCGCATTGCGGCAATGAAATGACACGTGTTGAGGCGATGCAGGCTTAAGTTGGCTCGACGCCCATGGTCGCCGCTGATGTCCGGCACGGCCATGCCGATCGTCGATGCGCGCTCTTTGCGCGAAATCATCGACGATCTTAATGCCCTATGATTGTCGCCACGACCCCGCAACGGTCTTGAGCGCGTGCGAGTTGACCCATCAAACCCCCGCGGCCTCGATCGCCTTGGCGCGCTGGAGCGCCGGGCGTGCAAGGCAGCGGTCCACATGAGCGCGCAGCGCGGGCCGCGAAGGAACAAGCTTAAAGATATCGATCCCGAAATGGAGATCGAGGCCGATCATGACGTCGGCCGCCGAGAACCGCTCGCCCAGCAGCCAGGGGCCAGTGGCAACCGCCGCTTCGAGCACGTCAAAAACCCGGTCAAAATCGCCAAATCCTGCCGACTCGGGTCTTACCGAAACATTGGCGGACTTCACCAAAAAGGCCTGCTCAACACAACCAGGTGAAAAAAACAGCCATCGCAGGTAACGTCCGCGCGCGGGATCCCCAACCGGCGGCGCAAGGCCTGCTTCGGGATGGACTTCCGCGACATAAGCGCAGATGGCCCCTGACTCCGCGATCGCGAGCGTTCCGTCAGTCAGGGCGGGCACTTTCGCCATCGGGTTGATAGCGCGAAACTCCGCGCTTTTTTGTTCGCCGGCCGACAGATCGAGCCGGACGCGCTCATAGGGAACGCCCGACTCTTCGAGCATCCAAAGAGCCCGCAGCGAACGCGTGCGCGGAGCCCAATAGAGCTTCATCATAAGCGCCTCCGTCTGGTTGGAAAAAATCACATATGCTCCACCGCGACGATCCCGGGGATCGCCTTCAGCGCGCCCGCGACTTGCGGCGATACGGAAAATTTGCCCGGCAGTTTTATTTCGACCTCGCCGCTGTTCGTTAATAGCATCAGCGACACTTCGCCGTCTCCAAGTGTAAGCAGATTCCGCGCGATCTCGCCCAACGGACCTTTGTCGCGCAGAAAAACGCGTAGCCTTTTGCCGATCCGATTTGCCGCGGCATCCAAAGGTTCCACCGAGACGATCCGGGCCCGCACATCCTCGCCTTCAAGGGAAGCCCGCAGGCAAACGAGCACGGAGGCGCTTTTCTCCAGAAGATCGCGATATTTATTGAGACCTTCCTGAAATAAAATCGCTTCGTATTGGCCGGATTGATCCGAGAGGTTTACGATCCCCATTTTCGCGCCCGACTTGGTCCGGCGCTCGTGCCGCTCAAGCACTGTCGCGGCGAGCCGCGCGGCGGAAGCACCCTGCTTGACCGCGCCGGCGAACTCGGCCCAGCGCTGCACCCGCAGCCGCGCGAGGATCGCGGCATAGGCGTCGAGCGGATGGCCGGACAGAAAAAATCCAACCAACTCAAACTCGCGCCGCAGCCGCTCGGTGAGTGGCCAAGGCTCGACCTTCGGCAACACGATGGCAGCGAGATTTTCGCCGCCGAACAGCGCGCTTTGCCCGGCAAGCTGCTCATCCTCGTGGCGTTGCGCCGCGGCGAGAATGGCTTCGGCGCCGGCAAAAACCCGGGCGCGGTCGGGTTCGAGTTCATCGAAGGCCCCGGCCGACGCGAGGCTTTCAAGCACGCGCTTGCTGATGTCGCACGGATTGAGCTTTGCCGCGAAATCCGTCAAATCACGAAACGCGGGCCTCTCCGGGCGAGCTGTTTCGCCACAGCCATTGATCGCCGCAAGCCCCCGCGCCTGCGCCTCGCCGATGCCCTTGATCGCCGAGAGCGCATACCGGATCGCCGGCTCGCCATTGCATTCGGCGGGCTCGAAATCGGCACCCGACGTTTGCACCGACGGCGGCAAAACCGCGATCTTCAATCGCCGGGCCTCATTGCAGAATTCGGCAAGCTTGCCGGTGTTCGATTTGTCGAGCGTCATCGAGGAAGCGAGGAATTCGACCGGATAATTGGCTTTGAACCAAGCGGTACGATAAGCGATCAGCGCATACGCCGCGGCATGGCTCTTGTTGAAACCGTAGTCGGCGAATTTGGCGAGGAGGTTAAAGATCTCGTCGGCCTTCACTTGATCGAGGCCGCGCTCGACCGCGCCGGTGACAAAACGATGGCGCTGCGCGGCCATCTCGGCCTTGATCTTCTTGCCCATGGCGCGGCGCAAAAGATCCGCCTCGCCGAGGGAAAATCCGGCGAGAATTTGGGCGATTTGCATCACCTGTTCCTGGTAGATGATGACGCCAAAGGTCTCCTCGAGGATCGGCGCGATCCTTGGATGGATATAATCCGGGGCTTCCTCGCCGCGCTTTGCCGCGCAATAGGTTGCGATATTCGCCATCGGGCCCGGCCGGTAGAGGGCGACGAGCGCGATGATATCCTCGAAGCGGTCCGCGCGCATGTCGGCCAGGGCCTTGCGCATGCCGGCACTTTCAAGCTGGAAGACGCCCACGGTTTCACCGCGCTCCAGCATCGCGTAGGTTTGTTTGTCGTCCAAAGGAATTTTCGCGAGGTCGACCGCGATTCCGCGCCTTTTCAAAATCTTGAGACAGTCGGCGACGATCGTCAGCGTTTTGAGGCCTAAAAGATCGAACTTCACGAGGCCCGCCGGCTCGACCCATTTCATGTTGAACTGGGTTGCCGGCATGTCCGATTTCGGATCGCGGTAAAGCGGCACCAGTTTGTCCAGCGGCCGGTCGGAGATGACAATCCCCGCCGCATGAGTGGACGCATTGGAATAAAGCCCTTCAAGCGTCTGCGCGATCTGAAGCATTTTTGCCACGCGAGGCTCGGCCGCGGCGGCTTCCTTGAGGCGCGGCTCCAACTCGATGGCTTGTTTCAGGTTCACGGGCGCCGCGGGATTCTGCGGCACCAGCTTGGCCAACTTGTCGGCCTGGCCAAGCGGCATTTCGAGGACGCGCGCGACATTGCGCATGACTCCACGGGCCAGAAACGAACCGAAAGTGATGATCTGCGCGACTTTATCGCTGCCGTAGCGGGCCCGGACATAGGCAATCACTTCGTCGCGCCTCTCCTGGCAGAAATCGATATCGAAATCCGGCATCGAAACGCGTTCCGGATTGAGGAAGCGCTCGAACAAGAGACCAAAGCGGATCGGATCAAGATCGGTAATCGTGAGCGAATAGGCAACCAAGGATCCAGCGCCCGACCCGCGCCCCGGCCCGACCGGAATATCCCGCGATTTGGCGTATTTGACGAAATCGGCGACGATCAAAAAATAGCCGGGGAAATTCATCTTCACGATCACGTCGAGTTCGAAGGCAAGCCTTCCGCGGTAATCATCCGCCGTGAAGCCGGGCGCCGGGCCATGCGCGGCAAGACGCGCCGCCAGTCCAGCCTCCGCCTCGGCGCGAAGTTCTTGCGCCTCCGCTTCGATCCCGCCATGCACGGCAAAACGCGGCAGAATCGGTTTGCGTGTCAGCGGCCGGTAGGCGCAACGCAACGCGATCTCGACGCTGTTGCGTGGTGCCTCCGGAAGGTTGGCAAAAAGCGCGATCATTTCCGCGCGCGTCTTGAAACGATGCTCGGGCGAAAGCCGGCGGCGAGCGCCATCGCTGACGACGGCTCCGTCCGCGATGCAAATCAAGGCATCATGCGCTTCATGGTCCGAGGCCGCCGCGAAAAACACCTCGTTGGTCGCCACAAGCGGAAGCGAGGCGCGATAGGCGAGATCGAGGAGACGCGGTTCGATCGCCTGTTCGGAGGCAAGCCCGTGGCGCTGGATTTCGACATAGAGCCGGCCGGGAAACAGTTTTACGAGCGCCGCCGCGCGGGCAAACGCCAGTTCTGCTCTGTCGTCGGCGAAGGCTCGGTCGAGGGGACCGCTCGGGCCGCCCGTGAGCGCGATGAGACCCTGTGTTCGCCCTGCGAAACGCACGATGCCGACATGCGGCGGATCTCCAAGCTCTGGATCAAGCCAGGCGCGAGAGGCAATATGCATCAGGTTCAAATACCCGGCGGCGTCTTGGGCCAACAGCTCGATAGATGCGTAGCCAGCGCTCGCCTCGCCTGGCTGTGCCCTTGCCGCGCCGTCTTGAAAGTCGATGCTGATTTGCAGGCCTATGATCGGTTGCGCCCCTTCTTTCGCCAGTTTCTCGGAAAACTCGAGGGCGCCGAAGAGATTGTTGGAATCGGTAATCGCGAGCGCCGGCATCGCATCGGCGAGGGCAAGCTTGGCGAGCTTGGCTACCGTCATCGCCCCCTCACGCAGGGAATAGGAGCTGTGCACATGCAGATGCACGAAGCCGACATTGTCGAGGATGCGGCTCGGGTCGCCGGGGCCGTTACAGTCCGATTTAATGCCGTGCGCGTGCGCGATCATTGCTTTCGTATCAATTTGCCCGGCCGCCAGAGGACAATCGGCAAAGCCGCAGCCAGAGATTCAAAGTGAGCCATTACCTGAATTGGCACCATTGCTGGCCCCTTCAGGCCGCGGCGACGCGAGCATATCGAGCACCGGACAGATAGGCGCGGGCTCGGCAAAACAGCGCTCCAGGGCGCCGGCGAGAATAGCTTCTAGCCTGCGAAGATCGGCGATCTTGGCGCGGACCTCGCCCAGATGGATCGTTGTCAAGGTTTGAACCTCGGCGCAAGATGCCCGGCCCGGTTCGGCGAGAACGAGCAATTCCTTGATCTCGCTGATGGAAAAGCCGATCTCGCGCGCGCGGCGGATAAAGCACAGCTGTTGGACATGCTCCGGCCCAAAATTCCGGTAATTGCTTGCGGTCCGGGAAGGTTTTGGCATTAGGCCGATGCGCTCATAATATCGCACCGTCTCCAGATGGACCCCCGAAGCCTTCGCGAGCGTTCCGATGGTCAGCGGTGGCATGTTTGTGATCCCTACCTGCTTGACCCCGTAGTAACTACAGGCCTTATATCACTGTCCGAGAAAAGCGAGGAATCGATTATGAACGTTCAACACCAAGACGCGCAACTCGCGCTGGAGACATCCCGCGCAGCGCCGGAACGAGCCCAGACCGCGACGACGATGCGGCTCACCGCGGTCGGCGGCATTTTGGGGGCAATCGCGGCGTCATCGTGCTGTATCGCGCCGTTGGTGCTGTTCAGCCTCGGCATCAGCGGCGCGTGGATCGGGAACCTCACGGCGCTCGCTCCCTATCAGCCCTACTTCATCGCGGCGACGCTTGCCTGCCTCGGCTACGGCTATTGGCTGGTTTACCGCCCCAAAAAAATTGTCTGCGCGGAAGGCGCCTGCGCCCGGCCGCTGCCAAACCATATCGTCAAGGCGGGCCTCGTCCTGGCGACGATCCTCGTCGCCGGCGCGATCGCCTTTGACTTATTTGCCCCGCTCCTGCTGAACTCCTGAGAGGAATCCCCATGATCAAATTGCTTGCCACGGCCGCCTTCGGGTTTGGCCTCATCGCTTCGTCTTCCGCTTTCGCCGCCGAGAAGACGGTCACGCTGGCGGTTAAGAACATGTATTGCGCTGCCTGCCCAGGCACTGTGAAGAAGAGCCTTCTAGACGTACCGGGGGTAACCAATGTTGCCGTGTCGGCCGAGGACAAGACGGCGGTGGTGACCTTCGACGATAGCAAGGCCGGGGTGAATGCGCTCGTGAAGGCGACGACGAACGCGGGCTATCCTTCCGCGCCAAAGAGCTGAAACGCGGTGTGGATCGGCGCTTCCGTTGCAGGGGCACTGGCCTTCGACCTCCTTGCGCCATTGATCCTTAAATCGTGAAATGAACCGGCCGATGACCAAACTGCTCGTCGCTATGACCGTCGCGCTCGGCGTGGCGCCCGCCTTCGCGGGGGAAGCGATCGCTATTTCCTACCATCAGGTCGGCATCTGCAAAGGGTACGACACGGCAGCCGGTCCGGTGACAGCGCGGTCTGACGAAGCCTTTGCTATCTTCAAGATCGAAGCCGTGGACAATACAAAACCCAGCGGAAGTTTCGATTTCGACCCAACGCATCTTTATGTGGACCAATCCACTCCTGAACAAAAGGCCAAGACGGCTGTGTGGGACAAGAATCGTCGCTTTGTGTATTTGGACCCGAGATCGCGCGGAACATGGGCGTTTCGAGCGCCGTGGAAACCACTATCCCGGAGGGCACAAAACTTGAGATCAATGGCATTGCTGTCGTTCCGCTTGGCATAAACAACCCAAGGGGCAGGCCGGAAGCCAATCAGTACTCTTTCGACCTCGCGTATGATACTTGGTCTACCGATGAACACGAAGCGAATGGGCCGGGCGGGTCCTTTTTCTGGATTTTCGAGTTGGGAGAGTCGTTGTTCGGTGGCCCGAAGTTGGGGTCTCAAAATATTGACTTAATCAAAACAAATCCATCTGAGAAGACGTGGTCAGTGACTGACAATTGCAAAGCGCTATCGTTCAAATAGAAGTCGGCGGAGGAAAGAGAACTGCGCCATTGATCCTCAAATCGTGAAAGGAACCGGCGCATGAGCAAAATGCTCGTCGCTATGACCCTCACGCTCGGCGTGGCGCCTGCCTTCGCGGGCGAAACGACAGTGACTCTCGCAATACGGAATTGGTATTGCGCGGCCTGTCCGCATGTCGTGAAGGAAAGCCTCGCGGCTGTTCCGGGCGTCACCAATGTCGCAGTCTCGGACAAGACCAAGACGGCCGTCGTCACCTTCGACGACACGAAGGCGGACGTGAAGGCGCTCATCAATGCAACGACCGAAGCAGGCTATCCCTCGTTCCCTTATTCGGAAGGGATGCTGTGGCCATGAAGGACCGCGTGCTCATTGCTACCGGCGCTGCCGGAGTTGTGTTGGCCGCAATTTGCTGTGCAGCCCCGTTTCTGGCCGTGGTCCTGGGAGCATTCGGTCTTACAGCGTGGCTCGCCAAAGCTGCTTATGCCGTGATCCCGGCGCTACTAGTGTGCCTGGGGGTCGTTGCCTACCGGCTCAACCGTCGGCGCGTTACGACAGATTATCGCACGTCCACCCCGAACGATCAGGAAATCAAGTCATGAACGATTGCTGCGCGACCCCGGACGCTGATCCGACATCACAAGGAGATATTATGGAGTTGCGCTCGACCCTCACTTGCCCACACTGCGGGCATCAAGAAACCGAAACCATGCCCACCGACGCTTGCCAGTTCTTCTACGACTGCAAGGGCTGTGGCGTGGTCCTACGGCCGAACGATGGCGATTGTTGTGTGTACTGCTCTTACGGCTCGGTGCCGTGTCCGCCGATGCAGGATGCACGGGAAAGCGGGTCCGCCAGGCATTGTTGCGGCCGGCCCGTTGTTGGCTGATCAGACGTGGCACAGCAGTTTGATCTGATCGCTATCGGAACGGGAACGGCGGCACGGGTGGCTGCCACGCGCTGCCGTGCGGCCGGGTGGACCGTAGCTGTGATCGATAGCAAGCCCTTTGGCGGCACCTGTGCCCTGCGCGGTTGCGACCCCAAAAAGGTGCTGGTCGCTGGCGCCTCAGTGATCGATCATGCCCGGCGCATGCGCGGCAAGGGGGTTGTCGGCGCGCCAAACATCGACTGGCCGAAGCTGATCGCCTTCAAGCGCAGCTTTACCGGTCCCGTCCCCTCGAAGCGTGAAGAAAGTTTCAGGGCGCAAGGCATTGCAACCTTCCATGGCCAGGCCCGGTTTACGGGGCGGAACAGCGTGGAGATTGCCGGCGAGCCGCTTAATGCCCGCCGTGTTTTGATCGCCACGGGAGCAACGCCGGTGACGCTCGGCATTCCCGGCGAAAAGCATCTGATTACAAACGAGGAGTTCCTCGCCCTCGAAATTCTGCCGGAACGGATTGTGATGGTGGGCGGCGGCTATATCGCTGGCGAGTTTTCGCACATCGCGGCGCGCGCTGGAGCTCGGGTGACGGTGCTGCAACGGGGCGAGCGTATGCTCCCCCGTTTCGATCCCGATCTGGTTGGCTGGCTGATGGAGAAGTTTCAGGCGGTCGGGATTGACGTGCGCACTCGAACCGTCGTCGAAGGCATCGAGAAAACCGGAGCTGGATACCGCGTCAAAGCCTCGTCAAAGGGACAGGGCATGGCCTTCGAGGCGGACTTGGTGGTGCATGCCGCCGGCCGTGCGCCAAATCTCCACAGCCTCGATCTGGATCGGGCCGGGGTGGCCGTGAAGGAGGGACGCCTGCAGCTCAACGAGTATCTGCAAAGCGTCTCGAACCCGGGCGTTTATGGAGCGGGCGATGCCGCCAGCTCGGGACCGCCGCTCACGCCGATATCAAGTCATGACGCCAAGGTGGTGGCCGGAAACTTGCTGGAAGGTAACCGGTACAAGCCCGATTATCGTGGTGTTCCGAGCGTCGCCTTTACGATTCCGCCGATTGTGGCTGTCGGGCTCAGCGAGGCGGATGCGCGAAAACAGGGGTTCAAGTTTCGCATGCAGGTGCAAAAGGCCCAAGACTGGTTTACGGCCCGGCAGGCGGCCGAGCCGGTCTATGGTTTCAAGGTTTTAGTCGATGAAGAGACGGATCGCCTGCTTGGCGTTCACCTTGTCGGTCCGCATGTCGATGAGGTCATCAATCTATTCGCTCTTGCAATCCGCCAAGGCCTGACAGCAACGGCTCTCAAGCAGACCCTATTTGCGTACCCGACCGGAGCATCGGATATCGGCGAGATGCTTTAGATTGTGAAGCAGAAATCGGCACCGCTGCTGAATGACGCTAACGGCTCTCTCCGCGATCAACCCTGAATGGCGTGCAGCAGCGCCAGTGCATCCTCCGAATCCCATTGTGCCGGCCCGGCCATGGTGCCGATTTCGCAGCCGTCCTTGGCGATGAGAATCGTTGTCGGCAGCCCCCATACCTTGCCCGCCTGCTTCAAGGTTTGCAAAGCCGCCGCCGTGTTATCGGTATAAAGCTTGAGATTCTTGACGCCGATTTCGTTCAAGAAAGCCTGCGGCCGGTCGAGCCGGGCGGTATCGATATTCACCGCCACCACCGCGAAGTCCTTCGAACCGAACATGCCTTGCAGCCGATCGAGCGCGGGCATTTCCTGACGGCAGGGCAGGCACCAAGTCGCCCAAAGGTTGAGCAGGACCGTGCGCCCGGTAAAATTCTCCAGATTCGCTTTCAGCCCTTCCGGTGTGTCGAAGCTGAGCTCCGGAAGTGGCTTCGGCCGTGGCGCAAGAGCCAACGCGGCGATCTCGCCATGCACCAGCGGTTTTAGCCGCGCCGCCAACCCCGCCCCGCCGGGACAGGCCGGGGTTTCGGCTGCTTCCTTGCCGCCTGGCGCCTTGATCCCGTATAGGACGAAAGCCAGCAATACACAGGCCAGGGCTACCGCCGCGAACGCGATCCCGCGCGAAACGCGCGGCGCGCGCTCCTTTTTGGAATCTTTTTGGGTCATATGGACATTGGTTTTTTGAGCGCGAGAAGATGAGCAACAAAATGTGGGGCGGCCGGTTCGCGCGCGGCCCCGGCGCCATCATGGAGGAAATCAATGCCTCGATCGGTTTCGACTTTCGGCTCGCCCGCCAAGATATAGCAGGTTCCAAGGCGCACGCCGCCATGCTGGCGCAAACCGGCATATTGGAGCGCGCGGACGCGCAAGCGATCAGCAATGGCTTAGACGAAATCGCCCGCGAAATCGAGGCGGGATCGTTCAATTTTTCGCGCGCGCTCGAAGATATTCATATGAACATCGAGGCAAGGCTTACGGACTTAATCGGACCCACGGCGGGGCGGCTCCACACCGCGCGCTCGCGCAATGATCAGGTCGCGCTCGATTTTCGCCTCTGGGTTCGCGATACCATCGACGCGCTCGATCACCAGTTGCACGACCTACAATGGGTGCTTGCCGAAAAAGCGCTCGCCCATGCGGCAAGCGTGATGCCGGGGTTTACCCATCTTCAACCGGCGCAGCCCGTCACCTTTGGTCATCATCTTTTAGCCTACGTGGAGATGTTTGCGCGGGACCGTTCAAGATTGCGCGACGCACGCTCCCGCCTCAATGAATCTCCGCTCGGCGCCGCGGCGCTGGCTGGAACCTCGTTTCCGATCGATCGGGCGATGACCGCGAAAGCGCTTCGGTTCGACCGGCCGACAGCGAATTCGCTCGACAGCGTGGCCGATCGCGATTTCGTGCTCGAAACTTTGAGTGCCGCCGTGATCTGCGCCGTTCACCTGTCGCGCTTGGCCGAAGAGATCGTGCTGTGGGCAACGCCGCAATTCGGATTCGTCTCTTTGTCGGATGCGTTTTCGACCGGGTCGTCGATCATGCCGCAAAAGCGCAATCCCGACGCGGCGGAACTCATCCGGGCCAAGGCCGGCCGGATCATTGGCGCGCTCAACGCCCTACTTATCGTGATGAAGGGCTTGCCGCTCGCCTATTCGAAGGATTTGCAGGAAGACAAGGAAGGCACCTTCGATGCCCTGCACTCGCTTTCGCTGTGCTTAGCCGCCATGACTGGAATGGTTGGCGACCTCACGCCCGATCTCGATCGCATGAAGGCCGCCGCGGGCTCGGGCTATGCGACCGCTACCGATCTCGCCGAATGGCTGGTGCGCCGGCGGAAAATTCCGTTTCGCGAGGCGCATCGCATCACCGGGCGCCTCGTTGCCATCGCCGCCGCGCAGAAAAAGGGCCTTGAAAAGCTGTCTCTCGCCGAAATGCGGGCGGTCGAGTCGCAAATCGACGAGGAGGTATTCGCGGTTCTGGGCATCGAGAACTCGGTGCGCAGCCGGACCAGCTTTGGCGGCACCGCGCCCAAAAACGTGCGCGCGCAGGCCCGGCTGTGGCTGAGGCGGCTCAAAAAATAGTCGCAAGGAAAAATAATGCCGATCCTAGGGATTTGTTCCAGGCGTTTCGAAAACTGACGGTGGATGGCGGTCGAGAGTGTGCCGGCAACGGAGCGCCTGACTCTCAATTCCCGACATATTGATGCAAGCTCGCCTCGACCGCGGACTTCTCCTGCGCCGAAAGCTTGGCGAGTTCGCCGTCGAGCCAGGCGTCCTTCTCTCCGGCGGCCCTGGCGAGAAGATGCCATTTCATCGCTTCGACCATATCCTTTGGGAGTCCGCGCCCGGCCGCCAGAAGACGCGCGGCGCGGTTTTGCGCGACGGGATTGTTGCGCGCCGCCGCCTTGACAAAGAGCTTCGCCGCCGCCGTCTCATCCTTATCGATGCCGATGCCGTTGAAAAGCATGATCGCGTATTCGACTTGCGCCGGAACGTTATCGTCCTTCGCCGCGCGGCCAATCCACTGCGCGGCTTGCGCGTCGCTTTTTTCAACGCCGGTGCCATTCCGGTACAATAGGCCCAAGGCATAGGCGGCGTCGGAATAGCCGAGCTCGGCGGATTGCCTGAAGAGCCGCGCCGCCCTCGGGAAATCCGAAGTGACGCCATCGTTTTCAAGGGCCAGAACGCCAAGGTTATAGAGCGCGCCCGGATGGTCTTGCGCCGCCGCCTGTTCGAACAACTCCGCCGCGCCGGCGCGATCCCGCGGCACGCCCTCGCCCTTCAGTTTGGCGATCCCGAGGGCGAAAATGGCCTGCCGGTCGGAGTGCTCGGCCGCGAGCTTGTACCAGCGGGCTGCTTCCGAGGCGTCGCGCCGGACGCCCAGCCCCTGGGAATAAAGCTCGCCGATGAGGGTCATCGCCGGTCCGTCACCTGGATCGGTCGCGATCCGCTTCATCGCCTCGCGCATCGCGGTTGCATAATAGCCGCGCTGATAAGCCGCGAACGCGGTATCCGGCGCGCCGCCGAGCCGCGCCGGAACCGGCAAAGGGTCCGTCGCCGATGGCGTGTCGGGCGGCGTTCCGGCTTCCGACGGCTGCTGCCCGGTCAGGCCAACCTGCGCATGCGCGAAAAATGCGCCGCCTTGCAAAACCACCCATGCAGCCGCCAAGCCGGCGCAAAGTCGCAAAACGCTGTTGCCGGAGTCATCGGTCATTCGGCCGTTTCCGGCGTTGGCGCCATCAGGCGGGCGGCGTCGCGCAAGGCCGCCGCGGCGCCGCGCGGATCGGCGAAGACCGCATCGCCAAGCGCAATAAAATCGGCCCCGGCGCGAACAAGATCGTCGATCGCACCGAGATCATGTGCGTAGCCAACGCAAGGGACGTTAAAGATTTCCGCCCACCAGGCGACGCGCTCGACGACGCCGGCGTGGGGCTCGCCGCCGCAAGGCCCGCCGAACATTACATAGTCGACGCCCGCCTCGCCGGCGGTCATCGCCGCGTCCCGCGTCGGCAATCCTCCGGCGCCGACAATGTGGCCGGGTCGCAAGGCGCGCAAGGCGGATTGCAGGCGCTCTCCCGCTCCATCGACATGGACGCCATCGGCGTTGGCGCGGACCGCCCATTGAGGATCGTCGGCGACGAGACACGCAACGCCGTGCTTTTGCAGCAAAGGCGCGAGCGCGCGCACGATCTTCTCTTTCTCGTCTTCGTCTCGCGCGGCGGTTCGCAAGAGAGCGCAAGCCAAGTCGCACATCGCCATCGCCGCCTCGAAATGGAGCGGGTAAGGGGTCCAATCGGAGACAGGCGGCGTGATCAAATAGAGGCGAGGCGCATCCCTGAGCATGTAGCGGATACCACCTTCTCACCGGGTGACGATTTTTGCAGTGTCTGGCACCTCTTGGATCTCATTCCGGAAGGCGCAGCCGGTTGGCAACCGAAATTTAGCTACGCGAGCTGATCGAGAACAATGAGTGGCAATCACCGCGCAGGATCTCTTTTGCCCGCGCTTCGTCCCGCTTCATTTGCGCTATGAGCGCTTCGGCCGAAGCGAATTTCGCCTCGGCCCGGATCCAGCCAATAAAGAGGACCTCGATCGTCTTGCCGTAAAGATCGCTGGAAAAATCGAACACAAAAACCTCCAAAAGCGCCTGGCCGTTATCGAATGTCGGGCGGCGGCCATAGCTCGCCACGCCATCATAGATGTTGGTCCCGGCAACGACGCGGACGGCGTAGATGCCGTGGCGCAACCGGCAGCTTGGGTGCGGCAAAAGATTGGCCGTCGGAAATCCCAATTTCCGGCCGAGTCCCTGGCCATGGATGACTTTGCCCATGATGGCAAAGGGGTGACCAAGCAACCGCGCCGCATGAGCAACATCGCCTGCCTCGAGCGCCGCGCGGGCGGCGGTCGAGGAGGCAGCCTCGTTATCGCCCGCCGCGTCCGCCGGAACCCGCGCCACGATCTCGACGGCAAAGCCATGCCGGTTGCCTGCTTCCCTGAGAACGGCGGGCGAGCCGGAGCGTCCCGCGCCGAAATGGAAATCATAGCCCGCGACAACGGCGCGAACTTTTAGGCGGCGGACCAGGATTTCAACGATGAAAGCCTCGGCCGGAAGGCTCGCCAAAACCTTGTCGAAGGTAATGACGATCATGCCGTCGATGCCAAGCTGTTCCATCGCCCTCGCCTTGGCGTCGCGTGGCGTCAGGCGAAAGATCGTATTGGGACCCTTGAAAAAATCGGCCGGATGCGGTTCGAAGGTAAGCACCGCGCAGGGGCAGTTAATTTCCTGGGCCAGCGTCCTGGCGCGCTTTATCACCGCAAGATGACCGCGATGAACACCATCGAAATTGCCGATCGCGACCACCGCGCCCGCAAGTCCGATCGGCGGCGCCACCGGATCGATGGCGACAATAAATTTTTTAGCGGAGGAAGGATCGGCCAAGGGGACCCAAAATCATAATACGCCGTGCGGGCGGCGGCGGAACTCCGGACTCGACGAAAACTGCATGGGTGGACGGACCGCGTCAAGGCCGGCGATGCCGTCTCCCGGGAACTTTCTACCAAACCAGCGCCGGGATCGCGGCCGTGGGCGCGAAATCCGATGCTTCCATGAACTGCCGGAACGCGGCGGCGTTGAGCGCCGCGTCCTCCGCGGCGCCATGCAGCTCCTCGCGATGGATGCCGGAGGTCACAAAGAGGCTGTCAAAGCCCTGGTCGTGGGCGCCTTTGATATCGGTTCGCATGGCATCGCCAATCACGAGGACCCGCATGCGATCGATCGTCTTGTTGTCCGGCCCTCGCGCCACCTCGAGCGCCCGCGTGAAAATCGGGGCAAAAGGTTTGCCGGCCTGGATCACCTTGCCGCCCGCCGCTGCGTAACGTTCCGCGATCGCGCCGGCGCAATAAAACAGCCTGCCGCCGTCCTCCACCACGATATCGGGATTGGCGCAAAGGAACTCGAGGCCACGGGCGCGCATGGCGGCAAGAATTGCGTCATAATCGGCGGGCGTCTCGTGCCAGGGATCGGCAAGGCCGGTGCAGAGGACAAAGTTCGCTTGTTTCAGCGGCACCAGGCGGGGCGCCTCTCCACACAACGCCAAAACCTCCGCGAAAAGGGCGGTTTCATTGGGCGGGCCAAGATGAAACAAGCCCGCGCCGGCGCGCGCGGCGAGCAGGCAAACGGTGACGTCGCCGGACGAGACGATCGCATCATAGGCTATGGGAGAAACGCCGAGCCGGGCGAGCTGCTTCTCTACGAAACGGCTTGGGTTGGGCGAGTTCGTGATAAGCACGACCTTTCCGCCGCCCGCCCGGAACTGGCCAAGCGCCTCCGTGGCTCTCTCGAAGGCCATGAGTCCATTATGGACGACGCCCCAGACGTCGCTCAAAATGACTTTGTATCCGCTCGCGAGATCGGCCAATCCGCGCACCAGGCGAGTCACACGATTAATTGTCCTTCTGGAAGGTTGGGAAAGGCGCCGCCCCCGGCACCGGTTGGCGGTCCCGGGCGCCTCGGAAGCAGCGGTTGCGTTTCTGAACACGTCGAAGCCGCTGCCGCGGGCTTATCGCCGCCGTCTATCGAACCCCAGCGGTGGGCCGTCAATCCAAAAATGCGGGGCATCGACGCCGCCATAGTGAACCCCGCAGGCGAAGCGCATGGCGCCGATCTCACGCCTAATGTCCAGCCGGCGGACGGTGCGCGATGGGATACGACGAGTCTCAGCGGGCGGCTGGAGCGGGCTTTTTGTCCGATTTCGGGCGTCGATCGCACCAAATTTCTCTCAACGAAACATTTTGGTACGATTGGACCGAAAGTATAATCTCCTCGCTTGGTTAAGGCGCATAAATAAAAATGTCCTGTTTTCTGCCGGCCCAACCGGCCGAGGTGGCGGAATATGTCGCCGAGGCAGCGGCAAGGCGCATGCCGCTTTCGATCACGGGTCTCGGATCAAAGGCGGCGCTTGGCAGGCCGGTGGAAAACGCGGGCCGCCTCGATCTCTCCCGCCTCAACGGTGTGACCCTTTATGAGTCCGGCGAACTTGTTTTTTCGGCGCTTGCCGGAACACCCATCGAGACCATTGAGGCCATGCTCGCCAAAAGCGCGCAAGAGCTTGCCTTCGAGCCGATCTCCTTCGCGGCGCTCTATGGCACCGGCAGTGGAACGATCGGCGGCGCAATCATGACCAATCTCTCCGGTCCGCGCCGGATCAAGGCGGGCGCGGCGCGGGATTTTGTCTTGGGCGTCAAGGCGGTGTCCGGTCGCGGCGAGGCCTTTAAGGCCGGCGGCCGGGTCGTGAAAAACGTCACCGGCTATGATCTTTCGCGTGGGCTAGCGGGCTCTTTCGGAACCCTCGCCGTGGCAACCGAGGTGACCTTAAAAGTGCTTCCGCGCGGGGAAACCTCGGCGACATTGATACTGACCGGCCTCGATCCGGCGCCAGCCGTAAAGGCGCTTTGCGCCGCGATGGGCGCGCCGGCCGAAGTATCCGGCGCCGCGCATTTGCCGCCGTACGCCGCGAGGACTCAGGGGTTTTCAACCTCGATCACGGCGTTGCGTCTGGAAGGTTTCGCGCCCTCCGTCACTGGGCGTCTCGACCGGCTCGAAGCGATGCTGAAAGGCGTAGCGCCAATGGCACGGCTCGACGCGGCCGACTCGCAGCGGCTTTGGCGGGCCATTCGCGATGTCGCGCCGCTCGCCTACCCACGCGAAATGATCATCTGGAAAATTTCCGTGGCGCCAACCGCCGGACCCAAGGTCGCCGAGACGGTTGCCCGCGCGCATGACGCCAAAACCTTGTTCGATTGGTCGGGCGGCTTGGTCTGGCTCGCGCTCGATCCTTGTCCCGGCGGGGCGGCGGGCCTCATTCGCAAAGCGGTCGCGGAAAATGGCGGCGGGCACGCGACCTTGATCCGCGCGCCAGCCGAAATTCGCTCGGAAGTCCCGGTGTTCGAGCCGCAGCCGCAAGGGCTCGCCGCTCTGACGCGGCGGCTGAAAAATGCGTTCGATCCTAATGCTGTTTTGGAGCCGCGCCGCATGTGGGCGGAATTTTGAGATGCAGACCAATTTTTCCCCCGCGCAACTCAAAAATCCGGCGACGGCGGAGGCGGAGAAAATTCTCCGCGCCTGCGTCCATTGCGGCTTCTGCAACGCGACCTGCCCGACCTTCGTGTTGCTTGGCGATGAACTCGATTCTCCGCGCGGACGCATCTATCTCATCAAGGATATGCTCGAACAGAACCGGCCCGCCGATGCGCTGACCGTCAAGCACATCGACCGCTGTCTTTCCTGCCTCGCCTGCATGACGGCCTGCCCATCGGGCGTGAACTATATGCATCTTGTCGATGGGGCGAGAAGCCATATCGAAAAGACGTTTCGAAGGCCGCTCGCGGACCGGCTGTTCCGGGCATTTCTCGGCGCCGTTCTCCCCTATCCAAACCGTTTCCGCGTTGCGCTTGCCGCCGCGCCATTGGCCCGATCCTTCAACTCTCTATATCCGCGCCTCGGCCGGACCGGGAAGAGGGTTGCCGCTATGATGCGCCTCGCGCCGCGCCGCACGCAACCCGCCTATCTCCGCGCAGGTGCGATCGCTCCGGCCGTAGCGCCAGTTGCTGGCGTGGCCCTTCTTAGTGGCTGCGTGCAGCAGGTGTTGCGGCCAGACATCAACGGCGCCACGATTCGCTTGCTGACCAGGTTCGGGATTAAAACCGTGCTTTCGAAGGGCGAAGGCTGCTGCGGCGCGCTCCTTCACCATTTGGGCAAGGAAGCGGGCGCGCTAGTTCAGGCGCGGCAAAACATCGATGCCTGGAGCAGGCAAATCGAGGGGCAGGGACTCGATGCGATTTTGATCACGGCATCGGGTTGCGGCACCATGATCAAGGATTATGGATTTTTGCTGCGCAATGATCCCGCCTATGCGGCAAAGGCGGCGCGCATTTCCGCGCTTGCCAAGGATGTGACGGAATTTTTGGCCACGCTCGATCTGCCGGAGCCGGCGAAACCGTCCGGCCTAACGGTCGCCTATCATTCCGCCTGCTCGATGCAGCATGGCCAAAAGATCGACGCCGTGCCAAGACAGCTCTTGACGCAAGCAGGCTTTAATGTCCGCGATATTCCGGAAGGGCATTTGTGCTGCGGTTCGGCGGGCACCTATAATATTTTGGAGCCGGAGATCGCCTTGCGGCTGCGCGAACGCAAGATCGCGAATATCGTGCAAACCTCGCCCGATCTCGTCGCCACCGGCAACATCGGCTGTATCGCTCAGATCGCGAGCGGCACATCGATCCCGGTGCTCCACACTATCGAACTTCTCGACTTCGCCCATGGCGGGCCAACCCCGGATGGCCTCGCGCGCCTTGCGGGCTGAACGTCATTTCCGCAAAACGGCCGGAACAAATGTCGGCGACGTTGAAGAGCTGCACGACGCCGGCGTTGGATAGAAAGGTTCCGGCGCGCTGACCATAGATGGCGTGCAGTTGGTGCACATCCTGGAGGCCGTAGCCGGCCATCAGCCCGAAGGCGCGTTCGATCGGCCCCAGCAGGCCGAGAACGGCGAACTCGTCCAGGAGGACCTCTAGGTGAGCGCGGATAATGCATTCGCGTCATCCGCCAGTAATTTGGTGTAGACCAACGGGTATCGCGTCGAATTCTGGCGCGGAAAGTCTCCGCCCCGGTTTTCGCGGAAGTAGAGGTGGTTCAGGTCAGGCGTCGATCGCGCTAGTAGGGGAACCCGCTTTGCCAGTTAACCAAGCCGCCGCCGCCGGTGAACTGGCCCATGCGGTTCTGGTCGATGATCATCGTCGCGCCCTGGCCCGCACCCGGTCCGAGCCTGCCGGCGAAGCCGAATTGCACCGGGACGTAGCCATCGTCGAATGCCGGGTATTGCAGAGTGTAGGTCTTCCACACCTTCCACGGCTCGACGCCGTTCTTCGACCGCCACCAGGTCAACTTGGCCACCACATAAAGCGGCTGCCCTGCAACCTGCAGAGTCGTATAGGTCCGGTCCAGTTTGAGGATGTCGTCGATGTTGTCATCCTTATCCATGTTGGCGATGTAGAGGTTCTCCACCGGGTCGCCGAGCGTCGGATTGAGCGTGCGCCACGCGCCCCGGGCCGACTCGGAAATCGACCAACGGCCATTCACCACTGCCAGGACGTCTGTCACCCCGTCGCCGGTGAAATCGCCGAAACGAAGCTGATTGAGCGGAAAGCTCGAACTCTGCACGGGCGTCCACACGCCCTTGTTGACCCCGACGAGCGGCGCGACGAACCACTGGCCATCGTCACGGCGCCAGAAGGCGTCCGTCGTCTGGCGGGTCGCGCCCGGTCGCTGGTCGCGCACCAACGGGTTGAATCGACCGAACACCACCTGGTTCGACGGATGGCCGAGATCGACCAGCGGGGTGGCGAAGGGATCGGTGACGCCGCCGCTGGAGATGAACCACTGTCCGCTGCCGGTCGGCAATTCGACCGCCACGTCGCAGCGGGGGTCGCCGTCGAAATAGCCGAAGCGGAGGTCCGCCCGCGGAAGCCGGTCGGCGCGGAGGAAGGTCCAGGGTAACCTGCCCTGGCCGGAAATCCACCAGGATACTCCGGTGGCAAAGAACAGGTCGTCTACCCCGTCGCCGTCGAAATCGCACAGGGCGTATTTACCGAAATCGTCGACGCCGTATTGATTACTGCCCTTCACGTCGATATTGCCATTGTCGGCGCCGTCGATCGCGGCGTCCTGGTTCGACCGCGCGAAGATGTTGTTGGTGATGACCGCCTGACCGCGCGGCTTGCCCCGGATGTGGATGTCGCTGTTGCGTGTGTACTGGACGACGTTTTCCTTGATCAGGAAGGATCGCCCCGCCTCGCCGCACTGGTCGCTGCTCCACCAGCAGCCGGTCCCGTGGGCATCGATCACATGGGTGAATTTCTCGTACCACGCGCCATGATAGCCGCCGCCCTTCAGCAGGAGGTTGTCTTCCGCGTCATAGCCCCCGGCCTTGCCGGCGGCGGCCACGTCATGGCGGTTGTTGTCGAAGAGGTTGTTGAATATCCGTGACCAGCCGCCCAACCCGGTGTTGACGCCATACCCCTCGGCATGGCCGCTGTCGGTAGGGTGACGGTTGTCGTGGAAATAGCTGTCGTGGATCAACACCGTGACCGGGTTCGGCTTGGCGTCCGGGATGCCGGTGAGGTTCAGATTTCGGACGTCGATCCCGGCGCCGCCCCAGCCGGCTACCTCCATGTTGGAGACCTCTGCATCGAGGCAGCCATCCACACGGAGCCCGGCCTCGTTCCGCGTCTGATCGCCGAAGCTCGGACCGAACAGCCGAAAGCCCGACAGGCGCACCCCGTCGTTTTCCAGGTCTCCGCCGCAACCGCTTTGGAAAAAGGCGGTGTCGTCCCGCAGATTCGGGTGATTGCCGTATCGGAGCACCGGCCCGGGTGAATGCGACGAGCGCGCCGAGGCTGCGGCGCCCGGAGGCGCGAGCACAAGGGCCCCGCGCCCCCCGTCAACCGTGGCCACGACCCCGCGCAAGCCGTTGCGACGCGCGACGGTCGGGCCTGGGCGCACGCGCGCATTCGCCCCTCCGGTGCAGGCGTTGCGCACCGGGAAAGGACCGAACCCGGCGACGCTCATCAGCGTGGTGCAGCGACCGATCTGGATCGGAAAGCTGTTCACGTCGGACACGTCGGAGAAGTCGAAATCGACGTCCGGCCCCATGCGCACGACCGTATTGGGCCTCGTCACCGCGCTGATCAGCAAATTGCGCAGACACATCCGCGTGGCCGGATTGGCGCTGCCAGGAATGTCGACGACGGTGCGCGAAGCCTGGCACGACACTGCCTGCGCCCTCGCCGCGACGGCGCTCAAGGTCAGGAAGAAGAGGCTCACCACGAGCGTCCTCATGCGTCTCTTCCTTTGCCGGTGCCGGAGGAACGTTGACGGGGATCGTAGGCCAGATCGGGGGGTGTGGCAAGGTGGGGATGTACGGAAGGCCGGGGGCCGGTAACGCGTTGCTGGGGCAGAGCCGACGAAGATGAAGGAGGCCTGCTCGGACGTTGTCGAGTAGTACCGCGTCCGCGCGTCCATTCGTCTCCAGTATCATTACGATGTGGGGCCACGATCGGATCCCGCCAGCAACACGGGTTCGATCATGCGGATGACCGCTTGAACCGCGCGCGCGACGCGCGGGGTTGAAAGGGCTTCAAATTCCGTCAATTCGAAACTAACGAGTTCGCTCGCGCGGACGAGTTCGCGCACCAACGCGCGCAGCGCCGCCGGGTGCAGCCCGCCTCGACTCGATATTCGGCGGGCAGATAGCGCGGATCGACAACATCCGTGTCGATATGAAGCCAGACCGGCGCGTCGTCAACGGTCTCGATCACGCGGTCCGTGTCGATCATTCCGTGCTTCGCGGCAATCGGACTCGTTGTGCTCCATGGCGTGAGCGGCTTCGCCGTGATAATGTCGCGTCTGCAACGATGCGGGTTTTCGCCCGTTGCGACTATTCTTGACCAACGTGACAATCCTCAATAGCATCTATCCAACTCCAGTGGAAAAGGGCCGAATATGCGCCAGTTGCCTCAGGCTCTTGGATTGGCTACCGTGCTTGTGTTCACTTCAATGCACGAAGCGTCGGCTTTCAGTGCCCACTTCTCATGGTCGGGGATCAAAGCTTGCGGTAGAACTTCGCCTGCCTTCACGATCGACGATGCGCCGAAGGAAACAGAAAGCCTGCGCTTTACGATGAACGATAAGGACGCGCCAAACTTTCGGCATGGCGGCAGCACTATTCCTTATAATGGCAGCGGACGCGTGCCGGAGGGTACTATTAATTACATAGGGCCTTGCCCGCCGGCTGGCACGAGTTATCGCTACGTCTGGACGATCGAGGCTTTAGACAAGAGCGGCAAGAGCATCGCGCGCGCTGCCACCGAAGGCCGCTTCCCGGTGCGTTGAGCGAGGATCGCCCTAGGCGACGCACGGCGGTTCTGCTAGGTTTTGGATTTATCGGTCAAGGAAAACATCTGCGGATATAGGAACATGGTCGATATTGTGCTGATCAATCCGCGTTTCGAGGCGAGCTATTGGGGTATGGAGCACGCCATCCACCTTTGTGCCGCGTCTGGCAAGCGCGCGAATATGCCAGTTTCAGCCCTACCCTTGCTTGCGGCTCTGACGCCCGCGGAGCACAAAATCACTTTGATCGATGAGAATGTCGAACATATCGATTTTGCTCTTTGTACCAAGGCCGACATAGTCGGCCTTACGGGAATGACGGTGCAGAGATTTCGTATGACTGAAATTCTCAAGGAATTGAAAGGGCGGGACTGCTTTACGGTTGTCGGCGGTCCCTGGGTCAGCGTGCAGGAGGATTATTTCGGCGCGTTGGCCAATGTCATATTCGTGGGGGAAGCCGAAGAGACCTGGCCGCAATTTCTTGCCGATTGGGCCGAACGGAAACATGTCAGCCGCTACGAGCAGATTGAGCGCACCGACATGAGCAAAGTGCCGCCGCCTCGCTACGACCTTTTGAAGATGAACCGTTATGCCGTGGCTCCGGTGCAGTTCTCGCGCGGCTGCCCATTCACCTGCGAGTTTTGCGACATCATTGTAACCTTCGGTCGTCGTCCGCGCCTCAAGACGATACCCCAGATTATTGCCGAACTGGACGTGCTTCACCGTTTAGGCGGGGTCGGTGCCGTTTTCATCGTTGACGACAATCTGATCGGCAATAAGAAGGCGGTAAAACTCATTCTCCGCGAAGTCGTCGCCTGGCAGAAGGCACATGATTATCCGGTAACTTTTTTTGCGGAGGCTTCGCTTGATGTGGCGGATGATGAAGAACTCCTGGTCCTCATGGACGACGCAAATATTCGTTCGGTCTTTGTCGGCGTAGAAACGCCCAACGAGGAATTGTTGCGTGAAACGAGCAAGCTGCAAAACCTGCGCGGTAAGGAGCGCAGCTTGGTAGACAAGGTGCACGCCATCCAGGCCCACGGAATTGAGGTCTGGAGTGGGATGATCGTCGGTTTCGACAATGACGGCCCCGACATTTTCGATCGGCAAATACAATTCGTCGAGCAGGCCCGTGTGATCCATACCTCGGTCGGCATGCTCACCGCGATCCCCAAGACACCACTCTATGGAAGGCTTGCCGGCGAGAATCGACTCGATCCCGCCGATCGGACGCCGTACGGAACGAACGTCATTCCCCTCGGCATGGGCCGCGACGCTTTGCGGGAAGGATATTTGCGGGTGCTGCATGCACTTTATGATCCGAAAGCCTATTTCGCCCGTGTGGATTCACTCTTTCTCGAAGGCGGTCTGGCAGCGAGCGCCGCCCGCGACGCTCATTTGCGGAGCCGGCCATTCACCCGGTTCATTCAATATGCGGCAGCGATGCTTTACGTAGCTTTCATCTATTTCAAGCTGCTAACCGCCGTAGAGGCGGCCGATCTTCGTCGCCACTATCGGCGCGCCTTATTCAAGGCAGTGCGACAGCGTCCCGATCCGTTTGTGCTGCAAGCCTATGCGTTGAAGGCTCTCTTCCATTATCATTATCACAAGCTCATCGCTGCCATCGATGCCGACGGACATATGCTGAATATCTTCTGATGCCTCTGTCATATTGGATATCCGATTATCGCGATCGGCGCCTATCCGCCGAGAGCGCCGCGACGGGCGGTGTCGCCCAGTGATTCGCACCGTCGGAGGTTCATCGATGACCACGAGGAGCGACCATCATGGCGCGGCTACCCCCTTATTTCGATTTGGGCGTGCAGGCCTCGCCCGATCTCGTCGCCACCGGCAATATCGGCTGCATCGCGCAGATCGCTAGCGGCACAACGGTCCCGGTGCTCCATACGGTCGAACTTCTCGACTTCGCCCATGGCGGGCCAACGCCAGATGGCCTCGCGAGCCTTGCGGGCTAAGGGTGGTCGCTAGGTAGTCGATCCGCTCCTCCAATAAACGGTTGCTCCGCTTTCGCGCAGGCCGGCGGCTACGTCGGCCAACAAGATAAACTTTGCGCATTCCGAAACAGCAAAACGCAACAGTCTTATGACATACCTGAGGAGTTGAGAAGTGCCGGATGCCGGCGGCTCGTCAGATCCTTTGTCTAACCATTTCTAATCCAGCATTTGGTGGCGCCGGAAGCACGATCCGAACCGAGCAAGGATGCACGATGCTGCGTGTATATGCCTGTCTTACCGGACAACATGATCTTCGGCTCGTTTTCCTCGCCGCATTGATTTGCATTGCCGCTTGCTTGATATCGATGAATATTTTCGTTCGCGCCAATGACGCGGACAGAAATCAGGCCTTTTCATGGTTGTTCGTGGCGGCCACGGTCTTCGGCGCGGGCGTGTGGGCGACCCATTTCATTGCAGAATTGGCTTTTGAGCCGGGTTTTGCCATAGGCTACGATGCCGGTTTGACCGTACTCTCGTTCGTGGCCGCGATAGGAGCCGCCTGGCTCGGGATGTTTGTCGCGCATCGGTATACGGCTCCCATGCTCAGCGGTGCCATGATCGGGGCGGGCATCGCCGCGATGCACTATATAGGAATGGCCGCGTTGCGGGCGCCCGCCCAACTGCACTGGGACACCGGCTATGTCCTGGCGTCGGTCGCAATTGCCATGACCTTCGCCGCCGCTGCGATGCAGGTCTCGTCAGGCGGACCGGCCTTACGGGGCCGCGTCATTGCCGCGTTGCTGCTCGTCCTGGCGATTGTTGGGCTTCATTTCACGGCCATGACGGCCGTCATTCTTGTGCCCGATCCGCTGATCGCGGTGCCCGGCCATGCCGTCGCTCCAACCATCCTCGCCTTCGCGATCGCTACGGTAACGGCTCTCATTGCCGGGCTCGGCCTACTGGGCCTGATTCTAGATAAATATTTGGCATTGAGGGCCGCGCGCGAGGCGGAACGGCTCCGGCGCAGCGAGGACCATTTGGCGCGCGCTCAACGAATCGCCCGTACCGGCAGCATCGAGCAAGACTTGCAGACTGGCGCCATCGAATGGTTCGGCGAAACCTACCGGATCTTTGGTCTCGATCCGAATCTGCCGGCGCCCGTGGGGGAAGCTTTCCTCGCTCTCTTTCATCCTGATGATCGCGCCGCAGCTGAAACGCAGTGGCTCGCTCACCAAGCCGCGGGCCGGCCTCATGACAAGCCGCCCATTTCCCGCCCGTTTCGCATCGTCCAGCCGGGCGGCGCGGTTAGATGGATTCACAATGAATCCGAACTGGTTTTGGATCAACATGGCGAGGCGGTCCGCTGGATCGGGACATACAGGGATGTGACCGAGACTCTTGAGGCGGAAGAATCCTTCAGATTGCTTTTTGAAAGCAATCCGGTCTCGATGTGGCTCTTCGATCCCGAGAGCATGCAATTTTTGGCCGTGAACGACGCGGCGGTCGTTCTTTACGGTTATGATAAAGAGCTGTTCCTGACGATGACGTTGCTCGACGTCTTGCCGGAAAAGGACAGGGGCGCCGTCGCGAATGCGATTCGAAGCACACCTCATTTGACCGGAGCCGACGCTAGCCATCGATGGCAACATGTTAAGGCGGATGGGACACAAATCGACGTCCACACTTATTGGCGCCTCACCACGTTTCGCGAGCGGCGCGCGCAGCTTGTCGCGGTCGTGGATGTGACGGGACAGCGCAAGGCTGCGGAGCAGCTTAAGTCAAGCGAGGAAACATTTCGCACGGCCATGGATTATGCTCCCATCGGTATGGCGCTGGGAGACCCGGATGGTCGCTGGATTAAGGTAAATAAAGCGCTTTGCGATTTGCTGGGCTATGAGCAAGATGAATTGCTAACCCGTGACTTTCAATCTATCACCCACGCCGATGATTTGGAAGCGGATTTGGGGTATCTCCGCAAGTTGCTGGCCGATGATATCAAAACGTACCAGTTAGAAAAACGCTTCTACCATAAGAGTGGGCAAATTGTTTGGGTACTGCTGAGCGTTTCATTGCTACGCACGGCGAATGGCAAACCAAATTATTTGATTAAACAGGTCCAAGACATTACCGAACGCAAGGAAATGGAGCGCATGAAAAGCGAGTTCATTTCCATGGTGAGCCATGAATTGCGTACACCGCTTACCTCTATTCGTGGCGCGCTTGGCTTGATGGTTGGAACCATGACCAAAGATTTACCTGAAAAGGCCAACCGGCTAATCGACATCGCCCATAAAAACAGTAAGCGCCTCATTATGCTCATTAATGACATGCTTGATATCGACAAGATTGCCTCTGGCCAGATGCGCTTTGATATCAAGCAAGAGGCGCTTTCTCCCCTTATTTGGCAAGCCGTCGAAACGAATCAGCCATACGCCGATAAATTTGGTGTTTCCATTACAATGCTGCCGGTCGATGCAGAGCTTCATGTGAATGTGGATTCAGCGCGACTGTCGCAGGTATTCGCTAATCTGCTCTCCAACGCCGCGAAATTCTCTAACCAGGGAGATAAAATCGAGATTGCTGCAATGCTTTCCGGCAATAAGGTCCGAATTTCTGTAAAAGATCATGGACCCGGCATTGCAGAAGAATTCTGCACGCGCATTTTCGCTAAGTTTTCACAGGCGAATTCCTCCGCTACCCGAATCAAAGGCGGTACCGGCCTTGGCCTGCATATCAGCAAGCAGATCATTGAAAATATGGGCGGCCAGATTGGGTTTGAGACAGAAATCGGCAAGGGCAGCATCTTCTGGATTGAATTTCCTATCGCAGTAAATCAGGAGGATGCATCCCCATCATCGAGCCTAAACGGCAGCAAAGCTTCATTGTTGCATTACAAAGAGCATCATTCGGACAGCCCAGTCGTATTGCACGTTGAGGATGATTTCGATTTAAGTCACGTGTTGGCCGCCGCGCTTCACGGCAAAGTTGATGTCATCACGGCACCGACGCTAAGGCAAGCTGAACGTCTGCTTAAATTGCAGAAATTTGACATGATTGTTTTGGATATAGGCATGCCTGATGGATCAGGGTTAAGCCTATTGGAAAAACTCCCTGAACTTACCGACCCATTACCTCCCGTGGTGATACTCTCCGCCCGCGAAATACCGAAAGAAGTGCAGCTAAAAGTAGCTGCCTCGTTGGTGAAATCCCGCGTGTTGGAAACCAAGATCGTGGAGACGATCTTGCAATTACTTGGCAACCGGCTTTTAGCGAGTTCGGACACTTTTTGCGTGATCACCGGGGAAAGCGCGGCATGAGTCCCCCACCGGGGAACGCCATTGCTGTCGTGCACACAGGTTAGGATGTCAGAAGGCATAGCAAATGTTGCCAGCACAGCTTAACCGAGTGATGCATGTGGATGATGAGGATGACATCCGCGAGGTCACAAAATTAGCTCTCGAATCGATCGGGAACTATACGGTCTGCTCTTGTGAATCAGGCGCGGTTGCCCTCGAAAAACTTTCCGAATTCTCGCCAGAGATTATTCTTCTCGACGTGATGATGCCGGAAATGAGCGGTCCAGATGTCCTCCGCGCGCTCGGCAAGATGCCCTATGGAATGGACGCTCCGGTGGTGTTTATGACCGCCAGGGTCCAATCGAACGATTTGGACGCCCTTAAAGCTCTTGGCGCTATAGATGTTATTCAGAAACCGTTCGATCCTCTTGCCCTATCGGATCAAGTTGGGAAAATCTGGGGGCGCCATGTCCGCTCTTAATAACTTGGAGATTGAAGATCAATTAGCGGCCATTCGCAAGACATATGGCATGACTCTTCGTGAGAAGATAGAAAGTCTCCAGCGAATAGCCAGAGAATTTGATCTCAATAATGAAAAGCGAACGCGTACTTCTCTCGAGGCCGGGCGCTTTCCCACAAACTAGCCGGGTCTGCTCCCACCTTTGGTTATCCTCGGATTGGACAGCTTGCCCTGGCTCTTGAGGGCTGCCTAGAAAACCTCCTAGCGAACCACGCCCCGCCCGGGGAGGATAACCGCCGGGAAGTCGAAAACCTCGTACAAGAGCTTGCGAATGAGGAAAAGCAACCTCAATGCTCCACCGCATCACATGTGACACCTGCACGACATCACCGGCTTCTGATCGCACAGGGCCGCCATTACTTTGGACGAGAGTTCCTGACCGCTTTCGAGCGCCATGGTTTTGAGATGCAAGTCGTGGATGAGTTCGAGCCCGTCGAGATGCCAAATGGATCTGGTGAATATTTGGTGGTGAATTTGAAAAAATCTGAGGCGACGAAAAAAATAAAAGTTATGGTTATGACGGGACACAGAGTTATAGAAAAATACCGGCTCGGGACCGACCCAGCATCCTACCTTAATGCGATCTCCTACCAGCCAAAGCCAATAGACCTCGATTTTCTCCGCGTCGAAGTGAAGCGACACTTAGCACTTATGTGACCCCAAAAATATCTATCCGGATTCGGAGCCTTGGGACCGGGCTTCACGCGCAACCTTCGTAAACCGCTTCCCGCGCTCCGATCCCGCCAGCAACACGGGCTGGATCATGCGGATGACCGCGTGAACCGTGCACGCGCGACGCGCGGGGCTCGAAGGGGCTTCAAATTCGGTCAGTTCGAAACCGACGAGTTCGCTCGCGCGGACGAGTTCGCGCAACAACGCGCGCAGCGCCGCAGGGCGCAGCCCGCCCTCGACCCGGTATTCGGCGGGCAGATAGAACGGGTCGATCACATCCGTGTCGATGTGAAGTTAGACCGGCGCGCGTCAACGGCCTCGATCACGCGGTCCGTGTCGATCATTCCATGCTTCGCGGCAATGACCCTCCACTAATATTTGCCGGATGTGGCTACGAGCCAAATCAATATCACCCCGAGGCTACTGCCGACCGCAAAGACGGTGAGGCCAATAATACCCATTCCCCACATCAGGGGTGCTTTGTTTGCAAAGAACGAGAAACTGGAGCCGACGATCAGGGCTGCGATCACCAGACCGCCTGCGATGTTGCGATCGCTAGACCGAATCAGCTCGCCACTCTTGACTTCTTACTCGCGCGCTCGCGCTGCCTGTTCTTCCGCCTGCTTGCGTTCCGTAATGTCGGTCCAGAACCCGACAATTTCCCTGGGCCGACCGACGGCTTTCCGCGAGAGGCTCGCCTCGTCCTGCATCCAAAGGTAGTGGCCGTCTTTGGCTCGAAACCGGTACTCTTGCACCAAGTGGCCCTGGGCCATCAGGATCGACGTTTTTCCGACAGCGGCCTCCTTGTCATCGGGATGCAGACTGTCGATCCACCAGTCAGGGGCCAGCGCTTCCTCGACTTCGTAACCCAGGATTCTCTTGACGCTGTCGCTTACCCACTGGCTGCGAAAACCCCCAGCTGTTATCGCAAGCACATAAATGACGGTAGGAATGGAATTCAGTATATGGCGCGACCGTTTGCCTGATTTGACCACGAGCCAAATCAATATCAACCCCAGGCTGCAGCCGGCCGCAAAGACGGCGAGCCCAATAATAGTCATTCCCCACATCAGGGGCCCTTTGTCTGCAAGGAGCAAGAAACAGGAGCCGACGATCAGGGCTGAGATCACCAGAAGAACTGCAATGCGGTTGTTAGACCGATTCAGCTCGCCAATGTCGACCTCTCGCTTGCGTGCTTGCGCTGCCTGCTCTTCCGCCTGCTTGCGTTCTGTAATGTCGGTCCAGAACCCGACAATTTCCCTGGGTCGGCCATCGGCTTCCCGCAAGAGGCTCGCCTCGTCCTGCATCCAAAGGTAGTGGCCGTCCTTGGATCGAAACCGGTACTCTTGCACCAAACGGCCCTGGGTCATCAGGATCGAAGTTTTCTCGACGGCGGTCTCCTTGTCATCGGGATGCAGACTGTCGATCCACCAGTCAGGGGCCAGCGCTTCCTCAACTTCGTAACCCAGGATTCTCTTGACGCTGTCACTTACCCATTGGCTGCGAAAACCCCGAGCTGTTATCGCAAGCACATAAATGACGGTAGGAATAGAATTCAATATATAACGCGACCGTCCCGGCGATAATGCCGGCGATTCGGCACGATCGCTGTTGGGCTGACGCTGTGACATAGCTTTAAATCTAGACCGCCTCGACACTAAGGCAAGATGCCACTTGTTAATAACCGCGCTTGCCGCGCTCCGATCCCGCCAGCAACACGGGCTGGATCATGCGGATGACCGCGTGAACCGTGCGCGCGCGACGCGCGGGGCTCGAAGGGGCTTCAAATTCGGTCAGTTCGAAACCGACGAGTTCGCTCGCGCGGACGAGTTCGCGCAACAACGCGCGCAGCGCCGCAGGGCGCAGCCCGCCCTCGACCCGGTATTCGGCGGGCAGATAGAGCGGGTCGATCACATCCGTGTCGATGTGAAGCCAGATCGGCGCGCCGTCCACGGCCTCGATCACGCGGTCCGTGTCGATCATGCCATCCTTCGCGGCAATGACCCTTACGCCATGCGCCGCGATCAGCTCGCTCTCGCCAGGATCGAGATCCCGCGCACCGGCGAGGACGATACGATCCGGCGATAGGCCCGCGCCAAAGCCAGAGTCCCACAGGCCGCAAAGCGCCGCCAAGACCATGCCGCCGAGATAACCGGTCGGCGTCGTCGCCGGCGTGTTGAAATCGCCGTGCGCGTCGCACCACACGATCCGTGCATCCGGCCGGTGGCACAGCATCGCCGCGATTGTCGCCAGGCTCACGCCGCAGCGGTTGGCGAAGATAAACGGCAACCGGTGATGGCGCATGAGTTCATCGACCTCTCCCGCGACATCGCGAAGATAAGGCGAGGCCTTGGCGAGGTTCTCGCGCCAGCCGAGATCGATGGCGGGCTCGGGCAAGCCAAGCTCGCGCGACGGCGCCTGAAGCCTGACTGCGACGGCCCGCGCGAGCAAGGAGGCGCCTTGCATCCCGGCATTGGTGTAGCGATCGCATACAAAGCCGCGCAAGGCGAGCACGAAGGGACGTTTCGCGGCGAGGGCTCCGGCGCCATTTTGGGGCACCGGCGCGTTTGCGACACGAATGTTCATGCTACGCTCCTCTCGGCATGGGGCGTGGCTGTTTCCTCAAGCGCATCATGGAAGACTTCGACCGCCTGCAAGAGATCGGCTTCCTCGATCACGAGGGGCGGGGCGAAGCGAATGACGGTTTCATGCGTGTCCTTGGTCAAAACGCCGCGCCGCAGCATGGCAAGACACACGTCCTTCCCGCTGGCGCGCGCGGGATCGAGTTCGAACTCCCGCCCAAAGCCCTTTGCCGCGAACCGCGACGATCGCCGGATGGTCGATGGTTGCGAGCGCGCCGAGCAGGGTTTTCCCCAGGACGCGGCTACGCAAGGCGAGATCCTCGTCTTGGAGAACGTGGATCGCCTCGCGCGCGACCGCTGCGGCAAGCGGATTGCCGCCAAAGGTCGAGCCGTGGCTGCCTGGATCGAAAACGTCCATGACGGCGCGCCGCGCGACAAACGCGGAGACCGGCATCAACCCGCCGCCGAGCGCCTTGCCGACGATGAGCCCGTCAGGCTTGGCGTTCTCGTGTTCGAAGCAGAAGTTTCGCCCGGTGCGCCCGAAGCCCGACTGGACCTCGTCGAAGATCAACAATATGCCGTGCCGGTCGCAGATCCGCCGGAGGCTTGCCAGATATCCCCCGGGCGGCACAATAATCCCGGCCTCGCCCTGAATGGGCTCGATGAGAACGGCGGCCGTGAACGGCGAGATCGCCGCCTCGAGCGTCCCCGCGTCGGCGAAAGGCACCGAGACAAAGCCGGGCGCGAAAGGGCCAAAACCGCGCCGGTAGGACGGTTCGCTGGAAAAGCCTATGATCGAGGTCGTCCGGCCATGGAAGTTCCCGGCGGCGACGATAATCTCGGCTTTGCCAGTGGGGATCGAAAGCCGATGATAACCATAACGGCGCGCGGCTTTGATCGCGGTCTCGACCGCCTCCGCGCCGGTGTTCATCGGCAGGCACGCATCGAGCGCGGCAAGCCCAGCGAGTTCCTCGCAAAGCGGCCCGAGATTATCCGAATGATAGGCACGGGAGACGATATCCAAGCGGTCGAGCTGACGTTTTATGGCGTGGACGAGACGCGGATGCAGATGGCCGAAGCTCGCCGCCGAATAGGCGCTCATCATATCGATGTAGCGCTTGCCGCCGGTATCGAAGAGATGCGCGCCGGCGCCTCGCGCTAAGACAACCGGAAGCGGCGCGTAATTTTTGGCGCCAAAGCGGGCTTCTTGGGCGATGACCCTTTGCGGGGATATGGTTGGCAAGGACTTGGGGCTTTGCAAGGACATTGGAGCCTCCTATCGACACTCCCTCCCAAGCTGATTATCGCACGGAAGACGGCGTTCTTGCCCCGGAACTTGGCCCGTTTTCGCGCAGAATATCCGCGACAAAGCCCCTTCCATGCGCAAAAATGCGCGGGCACGTATTCTGCCCTAGGCCAAACGGCGGAAACCTCGAAAGTTTAGGCGACAAGCGAGCGAGAGATGACGCGCCGGCACATGATCGACGAAATGGATTTCAAAATCATGAAGCGGCTGCAACTCGACGCCCGGATCAGCAATGTCCGTCTCGCCGAGGACGTGCATTTGTCGCCGAGCGCCTGCCTAGAGCGGGTCAAGGCGCTCGAAAAGGACGGCCTGATCCGGCGCTATGTCGCGGACTTCGATCTAGCGAAAATCTGCAGTACGGTGATGCTCCTCGTCGAGGTTATCCTCGAAAACCACCGCGAAGCCGATTTCGAGCGTTTTCTGGCCGCGATCCGCAAACGCAACGAGGTTTTGGAATGCTACAAAATCGGCGGCCGCATCGATTATCTAATGCGAGTGCTTTGCCGCGACATCGCCCATTACAACGAGCTCAGCGACTTTATGAGCCGTGGCGAACTGGGCGTCGAGAAATTCCACGGCCATGTCGTGCTCGCCATCGACAAGGCTTTTCAGGGTTATCCGCTTGAGCTTCTCATTGAGCCGCGCGGCCGGGATTGATCGCTCGGCCCGAGCCATCCGGATGTGGCCCAGAGCTTGATAACCTCGCTGACGTATATGGATCAGTCGGAAGCGCCGATTTCGCCCTCGCATATTCCCATAGGGCGACCGCCGCAGTGCTCGTGATCGCCAAGAACTTCCTCAGCGCCGTGAGCGGTGACCTGTTGCGTTCGGAGCTCATGAGCCGGCCGAAGCGCCCGATGTCCGCCATGGGTTTAAACCGGGAACGAGACCGCAACTCCTCCCACCGGCGCGAGACACCGTCTTGTCTGGCGTCGGCCTCGGCCTGATGCCACGCAGTGGCGTTTGCCTTATTATGGCCGCATTGCGGAGGCGAGCGGTTCCGCGCCAGCCCCGGAAAATGTTGGCGGCGTAGCGTTCCAGATGTGCCTTATGGCACCCCGACCGAGCGGATTTGGTGCGAAAGATGAGCCAATTCGCCAAAAAGCACTTCCGCCGGGATCCTGCCTTTTTGTTTTCGCATTGGCAAAATAGATGACGGTTCAGCTTGACAGAGCGTTGCGCGCGGTTCTAAGCGGGCACAGCGCCGACTCAACAGGAGAAAACGAGATGTTTCAAAAAGGTGGAATGCATGCCGTCGCCATTTGCTTCTTCCTTTTCGGAATTTCCATTCAAGCTTCCGCGGTTCCGCTCTCCTCTCATATGCTGCCGGAGGCTACGCCGCTTAAAGCGGTGCCGGTTGTCGTCTTCGGCAAGAACAGCCGGCGCAGCGTGGAGGAATTCGCGGCCGAGCAGAAACTCGACGCCGCCGGGCTTCGTACCCGTTTTGCGGGCTCCGGCCTCATCGAATGCGGCGATGCGCATGGCGCCGGCCAGCTCACGCTCGCCAACGACCTCGTTACAACCGCGGCCCATGTGTTTTTCGACGAAAAGGGCGCTCCGCGCGCAAAGACGTGCTTCTTTTCCATAGAGAACCACGGCAAAGAGACCAGGGTACCAATCGACCTCGGCTCGATCGTTGCCGGCAGCACCAATCCTTACGCGGTCGCGGCGGTTCATGATTGGGCTCTCGCGCGTTTGACGCATCCAATTGAAGGCGTAACCCCGTATGGCCTTGCTGATGCGGCGCGCTCCAACATGCCGGTCGAGTTCGTCGCGCGCGGGCACATCGACTGGGGCGATGGGCGCAGGCTATCGATGGAAAAATGCCTCCTGCACGACCAATTGTCGGCCGGCGCCGAAGGAACGCGGGAATTTTCGTTCGATTGCGAAACCGGGGACGGAGCCTCCGGAGGCGCGCTCGTCACGGGAACAGACAAACCGGCGATAGGCGCAATCTTGGTCGGCTGGCGCAGCAACAAGCCGTTCCGTTCGGCGCCGTTTTCGCGGTCCCACTATAATTTCGCGGTGACCATAGAAGGGGCTTTCAAGAAAGCCGTCGTTGCCGCCGCCAGCAAGGTCATCGTCGCCAAATAAAACCGCGCGCCGCGCGAAAAAAGGGCCGCCGTTTAATGTGGTTTGGCTCATGAACGGCGTCCTGGCTTCCGCGCCTTGGCACTTGCCTACCATCGCATCAAGGCACTGCCCCAAGTCATTCCCGCGCCGATTGCCATCATCGCGATGAGATCGCCAGGCTTGAGACGACCCGCCCGATTGGCCTCGTCGAGCGAAATCGGCAGCGAGGCACTCGATGTATTGCCGTAACGTTCGAGGTTAAGCCAACATTTTTCGAGTGGAATGCCGAGCCTCCCCAGTACCAATTCGACAATCCGGGCGTTGGCCTGGTGCGAGACAATGTGGTCGATGTCGCCGACCGTCAACCCGTTCGCCGCGAGCGCTTCGAGGATCGCTTGCGGCAGCACGCGGACAGCGAACTTATATATCTCCCGTCCGTTCATCGCGATCTTGTGCATGTTCTTCGCAAGCACTTCGGCGCACTGCGGATGCTGGCTGCCGCCGCCCGGAACCGATAGTATTCCAGCAGCGGTTCCGTCGGAATGAAGATGCGTCGACAGGAGGCCGCGTCCGGGATCGCGCGCCGGTCCGACGACCATCGCCCCCGCCGCATCGCCGAACAGCACACAACTGTTGCGATCGCTCCAATCGACGAGGCGGCTCAAAATCTCGGCGCCGATGACGAGTACCCGCTGGGCCTTGCCGGTCTTTATGAACTGGTCGGCGATGCTCAACCCATAAAGAGAGCCCGCGCATGCGGCGGAAACATCGAAGGCAAAGGCGCGCGACGCGCCGAGCTTGGCTTGAACGATAACCGCGCAGGAAGGCAGCGGCATGTCGGCCGAGACCGTGGCGACGATGATCGTGTCGAGGTCTTCGGCTCTTGTGTCGGCCATCGCAAGCGCGTGCCGCGCCGCGACAACGGCCATATCCGAAGTAACTTCTCCTTCCGCCGCGATCCGGCGCTCCCTAATCCCCGTACGCGCGATGATCCAGGCATCGGTCGTGTCGACCAGCTTTTCAAGATCTTGGTTCGTCAAAATCCGTTTCGGACAATAGGCGCCAGTCCCGAGAAGGTGCGAGTGTAACAAAAAACCACGGGCCCCGTTTTGCCGCTGCAATGGAGCCCCAAGGGAGGCTGCGGCATTGCCGGCACAAATAATCCGATAAGCCCAAACGGCACATTTCGCTAGAGCCCCACGGCTCGAAGAAGAAAGGGGCAACCATCAACACTCGTAAACATTATGAAATATAGGGCTCCGGCGCATCGACATCGCATAAAGTTCGGTTTGTGGCCATCGTGCGGCCCGCCAACAAAGTTCGTATGTCCCGCATCACGAAAAACTTGGTTACAGATCTTTTAGCCGCGGCGTTTGCCGCGGTCGTGCGTCTCGCTTGGGATCAACCGGTAAGTTTGCTGCAGAAATCCGATCGTCTCGCGGGCGGCGCGCAGGTAGCGATTATCCACACGCGGCCTTACCGCCGCCAAGGTCCAGTTAGCGGAACCCTCGGCATTGTCGCGCGGCTGGATTAAAATCTCGTTGACCTGTTCGAACCCGGGGCACTGCTTCAAGGTCCGCAGACAGACCTCTTGCAGCTCCGCGGAGGACCGGACCTCGCATCCTACAGTTTCACCGGTCATCGTGTCTCCTCTGCCGGCGTTTTGAATAACTCCGCCAGCGCAAATTCGACCTTCGAGAACTCCACCGCTCGCGTTGGGCCGGCCCGTGAATTGAGACCCTGAACTTAGGCCCCGAAGTTAAGCATTGACTTCGCCGGATTCCCTCGCCTTCGCAAAGGCATTTGAAGATTTTTTGCCCTCGCGTGCACAACCGGCTGACGGGTGAACGCGGCGATGACACGTCCGTTCCCTGCCATGCTGCCCGAACCCTTTGCCTTTCGCCTGCGCGCCGGTGAAGCGCTTTTCAATCTTGACTTAGCGAGGGAAATCACCCGCCGGGGTTGACCTGAAGGGAAAACAAAAGCTAGTGTGCGTCCGAATCTCGGGGGAACCACTCCCCGAGTTTTGGGGAACGCTCTGGGCAAGAAGGGGCTTGAATGCGCATGTTTTTCGGGATCATAATTGGCATAGTCCTTACGATCGGCGCGGCGTATGTGACCGATTCGATACGCAACACGAGCGGCGCCGAAGGAACCGCCGAGCGTCCGGTGGTCAATTGGGATGTGGTCAATCACGGCATCAAAGCCATATCATCCACTGTCCAGGGCGGCTGGGCGCGTTTGACCGGGCACCCCAAGGACAGCTGATTTGGCTTGAACGTAACGCTTCGCCCCTGCGGCGCCAGGGAATATGGCTGGGATCCGGCCACCACACACTCCGGGGAAGCGTGCCACGGCAGGTCCGGGCAAGCAATTGGCGGGCTGCCCTCCGGAAGCTCCAAAATCCTCGGCCTTCGGCGGCTGCGGCGGTTTGCTTCCAGGCGGGGATCCATTTCGCGAATTTCGAGATCTGGCTTCTCGATTCCAATTCCTAGTTTACCGAAATCTTGCCCAGGGGAATGGAGATTTCTTCTCCGTAGCCCGGCTGTGGGAGATCCGATTCGAGCGACCCAAACGGCTTTGATGGCGGGTTCGGCCTTGTCTTGGCTCCGCCCCCGCAGCCTTTCGAGGAAGCCGTGGAACGCATCGAATCCGCTCCTTCTTCCATGCCTGCCCCTCTCACGGCGGCTGCGGAATGCGACCGGAGTGATACTGGCGCCGCCGCCTGTCCATTCGCCGCTTTCCCGGCCACTCCCGGCAGGGACGCGCGGTTGGTAAGGGTTAAATTTCAAGAGAGCGAGCCGCGCGGGATCAAACCCTTGCGCCTCCATCAACGTCTCTGGTGTAACCCCAGCTTCGACGAGCTCGTCCGCCACGAAGAGTCGCAAGGCCTGATCCGGGCCGCAAGGCGGCAGGCCGGCGTGGGCCAAATGAATATGGGCGAGCGCTTTCTCGCCTTCGGTCCAGCGCTCGCAGGCGCGCCGGAGCTGGCCCAGAAGCCGCACATCCACCAGCCCCTCATAAGCCGTCGCGAGCAGCGCCAACGCGCGCGGCTCGTCGTCGAGCGCGAGACGCGGGCGGCCGCGTTCGTCTTGGCCCATCCCGGCAAGCACTGTGCCCGCGCCGAGCGTCAGCCCTTCGCCAAGAATCTCCATGCGCGAGCGGAGGCGGCGTTACCCTCGCGCAAAAGCTCTTGCGTTTGCTCCACCCAAAACTCTGTTCGTCAAGCGGAAGAATTTGGTGAGGAGGATAACCCAAATCGGTTATTTTACTTAATACACAAGCTGGACATTCTCGCGAGGGAATTTGGTAAGATTGGCCGGAAACGATCCGACGTTTCAGAATTGGGCGAGAACAATTTGCTCGTCACCCGTCAAGCTTGCCGCGTGTCTCGCCGCTTCGCCACGCCGTTTTCGCCTCGTCGCAAAAACCGTCAAAACTGCCTGCCGCGATGGCGCGGCGCATGTCATCCATCAAATCCTGGTAATAGGTGAGATTAATCTCGGTCAGCAGCATCATGCCGAGAATCTCGCCCGCCTTGACGAGGTGATGCAAATAGGCGCGGGAATAGTTTCGCGCGGCGGCGCCAGACGACAGCGGATCGACCGGCGACGGATCGGCCGCGTGGCGGGCATTGCGCAAATTGAGCCGCCCGGCCCGCGTATAGGCAAGCCCATGGCGCCCGGCGCGCGTCGGCAATACGCAATCGAACATGTCGATGCCGCGCCGCACGCTCTCCAGAAGATCGTCAGGCGTGCCAACGCCCATGAGATAGCGAGGCTTCGTGTGAGGTAGCCACGGCAGCACGCATTCGATCATGGCGAGCATGACCGTCCGCGGCTCGCCGACGGCAAGCCCGCCCAGCGCATAACCGTCAAATCCCATGTCCGCGAGCGCTTTCGCGCTTTCGATCCGCAATGCTTCGGCCACGCCGCCCTGGACGATGCCGAACACCGCGCGTCCCGGCATCGCCACAAACGCCGCCTTGGAACGCTCCGCCCATCGCAGCGACAAGAGCATGGCGCGGCGCGCTTCCGCTTCCGCGCAGGGAAATCTGACGCATTCGTCAAATTGCATTGCGATGTCGGAGCCGAGCAGCTCCTGAATTTCCATCGCCCGCTCGGGAGTCAACACATGCTGCGCGCCATCGATGTGAGATTGAAAGGTCACCCCGTTCGCATCCAGCTTTCGGAGTTTGGCGAGCGACATGACCTGGAATCCGCCGGAATCGGTCAGGATCGGCCATGGCCAGTCCATGAATTTGTGCAGGCCGCCGAGCGTCGCGATGCGCTCCGGGCCCGGCCGCACCATGAGATGATAGGTGTTGGCGAGCACGATATCGGCGCCGAGCGCCTTGACCGCTTCCGGATGCATCGCCTTGACGGTTCCAGCGGTGCCGACCGGCATGAACGCGGGAGTGCGGATTTTTCCGCGGGCAGTTGTGATAAGTCCTGCGCGCGCCGCCCTGTCCTGGCTTAAAATGTCGAAACGGAAAACACCGGTCACCCGCCATTCTCCGCGGCGGCCGGAAACAGCAAACATGCATCGCCATAGCTATAGAACCGGTAGTTTTCGGCGATCGCGTGAGCATAGGCAGCGCGCATGGTCTCAAGGCCCGAAAAAGCGGCGGCAAGCATGAAAAGCGTCGAGCGCGGCAGATGGAAATTCGTCAACAGCACATCGGCCGCCTTAAACTTATAGCCGGGCGTGATGAAGATTGACGTCTCCCCGGCGAAAGCCGCGAACCTTCGATCCGGCCCCACCGCCGATTTGAGAATCCGCAAGCTCGTCGTCCCCGCGGCAATGATCCTTCCCCCCAAGGCGCGCGTCTTGTTCAGGGCGTCGGCCGCCGTTTGGCTAACCTCGCCCCATTCGGCGTGCATCTTGTGGTCCACAGTGTCCTGCGCCTTGACCGGCGAGAAGGTGCCCGGCCCCACATGCAGCGTAACTCTTTGAATAAGGACATCCCGCGCAGCAAGCGCGGCAATGAGCCTTGGCGTGAAATGAAGGCTTGCGGTCGGCGCCGCGACCGCGCCGGGCTTTTGCGCGAACAGCGTCTGATAGTCTTGCGCGTCCCTTCGGTCGGCTCGCCGCCGGCTGGAAATGTAAGGTGGCAGAGGCATTTGGCCTATTCGTTCGATTGCCTTGTCGAGCGTATCGGCGGACACAACGAACCTTAGCAGCACGTCTCCTTCGTCGCCTTTTGAAACTACCTCGGCATCGAGACTTTCCGCGCTGTTCTCCATGCTGTTTGCGGCGGCGAAGCGAATGACTTCGCCTTGCTTTAGCTTCTTCGCCGGCCGCACGTAAGCGCGCCACAACGCTTCGCCCTCGCGTCTGATCAAGATTGCCTCGATCCGGGCCAAGGTCTTGCCGCGCATACGAACCCCATGTAGCCCCGCGCGGATGACCCGCGTGTCATTGACGGCGAGAACGTCGCCGGGCCCAAAAATACCCGGCAGGTCGAGGACCGCGCGATCCTCGAAACGCGGCGAGCCGTTTGGCCGGACAATGAGGAGCCGTGCGGCCTCGCGCGGTTCGGCGGGGCGCAGCGCGATGCGTTCCGGAGGCAAATCGAAATCGAAGAGAGTTACGCGCATGCTGCTTGCGGCACGGTGATGTTGGTTTAAGGCTTGTCTGTTGGGTCGTCGTCGATTGCCTCAGGATGCAATTTGAGCCTCCTTCCCTTCCCCTTTGTTTTCCTCGAAGCTAAAAGCCTCTCCGGGCCAAAAAAAAGCCGTTATGGATGAAGGCGCTCGCTATTGAGGCCAAGGCCGCATACGGCGGGCGTCCATCGTCACGACTATCGTCATGAGGAGCATCCGGTTCCATTGATCGAGTTCGACGAGCTGACTCTCGGTTTTGGCCACGTTGGTGATCAGCCGAACATCGAGGAAAGCTCCTTAGGGGGCCATCCCGCATGAGCGCGGCCCGACGGGCGATGGGTTGCGTACGCAAGCATATTTCGTGCTATACTTACAAACGGAAGGCGACAAACGGGCCGACAATGGGCCGTCGCCCTTGTGACGGGCAGGCGGCGGTCGTTTGAGGGTTTCACGAGACATGGCACTTACCGCCAAGCTCGTCATGCGTCAGAACCAGTCGCTGGTGATGACGCCGCAGCTTTTGCAAGCCATCAAACTTCTGCAATTTTCCAATCTCGAATTGGCGGCGTTCATCGAAGAGGAACTGGAGCGTAACCCGTTGCTCGAACGAGCCGAGGACAGCCCCGAGCCGCCCGGCCTCAATGGCGCTGGCCTCGACGGCGGGATCGATCCCGCAGGGATTTCGCCGGGCGAGAATTTCAACGAGGCAAGCGAGGCCGACTCGGCGTTCTTGAACACGAACCGCGAGGCCCTCGAGACCAGCCTCGGCACCGAATTGTCGAACAGTTTCGACGACGGCCGGACAACGGCGCCGGGCGAATACGGTTTAGGGGCGGGCGGCTTGGGTCTCTCGGTGACCGCATGGTCCGGGCCGCCGGGCGCGACCGGTAGCGGAGCGGCGGCAAACCTCGACGCCTATTTCGCGGCGCCGGCCAATCTCAAGGATCATATGGAAACGCAGTTGGGGCTCGCCACGGCCGGGACGGCGGACCGGCTGATCGGCCAGCTCCTGATCGACTCGATCGATGAGAATGGCTATTTCACCGGTTCGCTCGACGAGATCGCCGCGCGTCTCTATGCGCCGCTGGAAGAGGCCGAACGCGTCCTCCGCCTCATCCAAGGGTTCGATCCCTCCGGCGTCGGCGCCCGCGATCTCGCCGAATGCCTCGCCATTCAATTGCGTGAGCGCGACCGGTTCGACCCGGCCATGCAAGCGCTCGTCGGCCATCTGGACCTGCTCGCAAAACGCGATTTCGCGGCGTTGCGCAAGATCTGCAAAGTCGACGAAGAGGACATTCTCGACATGCTGGGCGAGATCAGGCGGCTCGATCCCAAGCCAGGGCGGGCCTTCGGCGGCGGGCCGATCGCACCTGTCCTGCCCGATGTCGTCGTGCGGCCGCTGCCCGATGGCTCATGGCATGTCGAACTCAACACGGACATTCTTCCGCGCATTCTGATCAATAATAGCTATGCGGCGCGGGTCGGCATGAGGAAGGGGAAGGATGCCGACCGAAACTTTATCTCGAGTTGTCGTCAAACCGCCAATTGGTTGACGAAAGGCCTCGAGCAAAGGGCTCGCACGATTCTGAAAGTTTCCAGCGAAATCGTGCGGCGGCAAGATAGATTTCTGGCGCATGGCGTCGAATGTTTGCGCCCGCTCGATCTCAAGACGATCGCGGAGGCGGTTGGCGTGCATGAATCCACCGTCTCCCGGGTGACCTCCAACAAATATATGGCGACGCCGCGCGGTCTCTTCGAACTAAAATATTTTTTCACGGCTGCGATCGCCGCGCACGACGGTGGCGCCGCGCATTCGGCCGAAGCGGTGCGGTCCCGAGTAAGGCAGATGATCGACCAGGAAAGTCCCTCGCAAATTCTGTCCGACGACGCAATCGTCGTCAGGCTGAAGGAGGCCAATATCGGCATCGCCCGGCGCACGGTCGCCAAATATCGCGAAAGCCTGAAAATTCCTTCTTCGGTGGAACGTCGGCGCGAAAAGGCGAGGCGTTGATGCAGGATTCGCGGCGAAGCTGGAAACGCTTCAAGCCGTGGCCTTGGCCGGACGCGGGACGTCTATCCTGAGCCTTCATCGTTGTAATACCGACGGCCGGTTCATCGAAAGTCGGTATTTAAAGAGTGGACATGCCCGGACGCGATCGAAGCGGCGATGAAATCTGTGGACATGCCGCTTCGCTTGGGCAAAACCGACGCGTTCCCATCTGTCTGCCGCAGCTACGCGAGCGGCCAACGGCCGGTTGATTTTGGAACCACGAGAGCCCCGCACGTTTCCACCTTAACTCCGCCGCCCAGGGGCCTACTTAATGCTTGATGTGACACACTAAAGTAGTATGGCCGCTCGCGGCTATAACCTCTTGCCAGTCATTGGTCGCAACGCCGTCAATGAAGCACGGGAATCCGTTGAGGTGGCATTGAAGGTCGCCTGTGGACCCGATCCAAGATCTACTTGACAATGAGCGTTTACGCCCCCGCTTTCCGCGTACATTATAAGTATTTCCTCCCGTGCGCAACCCGTGAAGGTAGCAAAGGTGCCATTCCTAAGAAAAAGATCGCACGAACAACCGATACCAATAGTCGGATTTGCGCTGGCATTGGAGCGCCGAACGCCATTCCGGCAACCGCTACAGCTGTTCCAACTAGAGCTGTTCCAAGTAGTTTTTTCGTGTTGTTCCCCATAACGTTAATCGTCAGCCGTTAACCACCACTATAAGATTTATGCCAGTGATCGTTTTGCTGGGTCGCCAAGGCAGCGCAAGGTTAACGTTACTCAACTTCGGGACACTGTCGAGATGAAACGTCGAAGAAGAGGATGCATGCTAAGCGAAATCAGGCGGCTCCAAGGCTCGCTCATATCGCACCGCCATCCGGAGCATGACCTACGCTATGATGAAGGGGATCGAGAGTATGTTGGCCATTCCGCCAAGCTTTGCTTGGCAAACCGGCTGCCGGCCGCGCTCCGAGTGAATTTCTCGAATTTTTGCCTATATTTGCCTATATTGGAGAGGAACGTTGAATTGAGGGAATCGACGGCCAGTCGGCCGTGAGGATAAATTGCGCCGGCCCGAAAGGGGGCGGCGCCGGTAATGGAGAATGGGTAATGACTTTGCGCGTCTCGGGCAAAAACTTGGACATCGGCGAAGCTTTTCGCGCTCACATCGGGGCGCGAATCGACGCCACGTTGGCGAAATTCCGGGCGGGACCGGCTGCCGGCCATGTAACGATCGAACCGGAAGGGCCGGGATTCCGGGCCGACTGCGCCTTGCATCTGATTTCCGGCGCCACGGTGCAAGCCGACGCCTATGCGCATGAGCCCTACGCCAGCTTCAATCGCGCCGCGGATCTCATCGAAAATCAGGTCCGGCGCCATCGAGAGCGGCTGCTGGATCATCACGCCAGCGCGGCGGCGGCCGGCAGGACCAAGCTAAAACGATTTTTGCCCGCAAAGGCTTCCGGCACGCAACCCAACGGGCCACGGGCGGAGCAAGGCGAAACACCCGATCACCATCCGGCGGTATTGCCGAGTCAGCGTCGAGAGCTAGGGAGTTGACCGTTTCCGGGGCTGCGATGGAGCTCGATTCCGACGCCCAAGCCGTTGTCGTTCGTCGCGCTTCCGATGGGCGGACCAATGTTGTATATCGCCGCCGTGACGGGAATATCGGCTGGATCGGTCCAGGGCGGGAGTGAAAAGACCGGAGCCTCTCGGAGGCCTCGGGCGGCTCCCCGCCCCGCCTTGGCCGGGGATTCATGCACAGTCGCAACGGACGCGGACCGGATCAAACCATGCTGTTGACCGAATTGATCATCCCCGAGGCGATTGTCCCTTCTCTCAAGGTGAACTCGAAGAAGCATGCGCTTCAAGAATTGAGCGATCGGGCGGGCTTGATTTCCGGCCTTGCGCCACGGGAAATCTTCGATGTTTTGCTTCAGCGCGAGCGTCTCGGCTCGACCGCAATCGGCGAAGGGATCGCCATTCCTCACGGCAAGCTCGCCGGGGCAAAAACAATATTCGGTATTTTCGCGAGGCTTGCCCGCCCGATTGATTTTCATGCCCTCGACGGCGCGCCGGTCGATCTCATTTGCCTTTTAATCGCGCCGGAGACGGCTGGCGCCGACCATCTAAAAGCGCTGGCGCGGATGGCGCGCATGCTCCGCGACCCAAAAGTTACGGCAAAGCTTCGCGCCGCGTGCGACGTCAGCGCGCTTTACGCCGTATTGACCGGGGAACCGGCCTCGCATGCGGCTTAGCGCCGATCTGCTCCCAAACCATGCGCGCCGACGGGCGCAGCTTCTTGACTTCGCGGCGCAAAATAGCGAGCTTCCGCGCTTCTGAAATCCGAAGCGCCGATGAAAAACGAAGCGCCGAAATGCATTTGGTGGTTTCGGTTCGCGAGTTTCCGTTGCTTGTGGCATCCCGACGGAAATTCGGGGGCGGCGCCAAGGCGGGTGCGGTATAACCTCTCCGGCGGCAATGCGAAGCTATCTTGATTTTGAAAAACCAGTTGCCGAACTCGAAGCCAAGGTTCTGGAACTCCGCCAGCTCGCGGCGAAGGGCGACGCGGTTGCCATTGGCGAGGAACTGACCCGGCTCGAAGCCAAGGCCGAGAAGGCGCTTACCGATCTTTATGCCAATCTGACGCCCTGGCAGAAGACGCAAGTCGCGCGGCATCCGCAGCGGCCGCATTTTAGCGACTATATTAAGGTCCTCGTGCGTGATTTCACGCCCTTATCGGGCGACCGGCAATTTGGCGAGGACGCCGCGATCGTCGGCGGTTTCGGCTGGTTTCGCGGCCGCGCGATCTGCGTTCTTGGGCAGGAAAAAGGCTCCGGCACCGATGCACGAATTAAGCATAATTTCGGCATGGCGCGACCGGAAGGCTATCGCAAGGCGGCGCGCCTCATGCAGCTCGCCGACCGTTTCGGTTTGCCCCTCGTTTCCCTTGTCGATACGGCCGGCGCGTTTCCCGGCGTGGACGCGGAAGAACGCGGCCAAGCCGAAGCGATCGCGCGGGCGACCGATGCTTCGCTTTTGCTTGGTGTGCCGAGTATCTCGGTCATTGTCGGCGAAGGCGGATCCGGCGGCGCCATTGCGATCGCGAGCTGCAACCGGGTTTTGATGCTCGAACATGCGATCTACACTGTCGCAACGCCCGAAGCCTCGGCCGCGATCCTCTGGCGCGATTCCTCCCGTGCTGAGGACGCCGCGACAAGCATGAAGATCACCGCCCAAGATCTGCTCAAATTCGGAATCATCGACGTCATCGTGGCGGAGCCGGCGGGTGGCGCCCATCGCGATTCGGATGCGGCGATCGTTGCGGCTGGCGACGCGATCGCCGCGGCTTTGGCGGATCTGTGGGATATGCCGCCAAGCGAGCTCAGGGCCTCCCGGGCCGCGAAATTCTTGAATATCGGACGCAAGCTATAAGGCGCCGGCGGGAAACTCCACGCCAAACCTTGTGTTCGCCGATTTTGAAACTTTTTTTGGCCATTAACGTAGCTTTAGAATGTCTTGGATTAGTTCAAGGTTTCGGTAACCCTCGCATAAGGCTACCGGCCGTAGGCTAGTCAGCATGTCGCCAAGACCATTAGCTCAGCGGGCCAAATCCATGCGGCGCCACCGTTTCGTGAATAAGCTTCCTGCCTTTGCTTTGATTGCGCTCGCGGGCGGGCTATTGGCCGGCTGCGAGGAATCCACCTTCTCGCCGATGTCATCCCGTTCGCTCGCGCCGCTCCCGCCTAAGACACTCGCCGCGATGGAGGCGATCGGGTCTTCGAAAAACGCTCCCGTCCTTATTCGTACCTATAAAAAAGAGGCGGAACTCGAAATCTGGAAAATGAAAGCGGACGGGCACTACGCCTATTTGAAATCTTTCCCGATGTGCCGCTGGTCGGGGCAGCTAGGACCCAAGGTGCGGGAAGGCGATAGGCAGGTGCCGGAAGGCTTTTACGCGGTCACGCCGGCGCGGATGAATCCGAATTCCGCCTATTACCTTTCTTTTGACGTCGGGTATCCCAATGCCTACGATCGCGCCATGGGGCGCACCGGCGGCTCGATCATGGTGCATGGCGTTTGTTCCTCGGCCGGCTGCTTTTCGATGACCGATGGCCAGATCGCCGAGATTTATGCGATCGCCCGGGAAGCTTTCGCCGGCGGTCAGCACGACATCCAGATGCAGTCCTATCCATTCCGCATGACCGCGGAAAATCTTGCCAAATACAGGCTTGATCCGAATATCGGCTTCTGGAACCAACTGAAGGAGGGTTCCGACAATTTCGAAGTGACCAAACAGGATGTGATCGCCGGCGTTTGCGACAAGCATTATGTCTTCAACGCGACTCCCGCCGACGGGTCGCATTTCGACGCAACGGCCGCCTGCCCGCCGCTGAAACACGACGGCGAAATGCAAGCCGAAGTCGCCGCCAAGCAAAAGCGCGACGAAGCTAAAATCGCCGAACTCGCCGCGCAAGGCGTGCGTCCTGTACACACCGTCTACGCCGATGGCGGCCAGCATCCGGATTTTGCTTCGCTGGTAAGCTATGCGAGCCGCCCAGAGACGCTGGCAAAAGGCCCCATCGATATTGCCCTCGACGAAGGCAACTCAAGGAAAGCTAGAAGGGTGGCCGCCGCCAAGCCGGGCGCGATCCGGACGGCCGCTAATTCCGTTCGGGGCCCCAGCCCCAAGCCGGTTGAATTCGCCACAGTCGCGACCGCCGCTCCCGAGCCCGCAAAGCCGCAAGGATCGTCCCTGTTCGCCCGGCTATGGGGCGCTAAGCCGGTCGAGGCGAAAGCCAAAGCACCGCCGCTCGACGCGACCGGAATAGCTGCACCGCAGCTGGCCAAGGTTCCCTTGCCGCCAAGGCGTAATGAAGCCACCGCCGCCAAGCCGCGCGACGCCAATAGCAAGCCGCAAAACTCCGTCGCAGCCCCTGTTCCGGTTAAGCCTCAGGCCGCCGCCTCGCCGGCCGGAGCCGCCGCCAAAGTGGCTGCACTCCTGCGCGCTGGGGTCTCGACAACCACTCAAGCCGATCATTAAGCTCGCGGCGATTCGTTCTCAGGCTCGGAGTGCTAGGCGTTGTCCCGGCATGGGGCTCTCAATCCGTGCATTTAAGCTCGTTGCTGATGGAATAGCGTTGCGCCGTTTCAAGCCAGCGGCGCGTTCAAGATCCAGCGATGGCCGAAAGGATCGCGAAACGTCGCGACCCTGGTTCCCCAAAAGGAATTGGTCGGGCTCGTCTCGACTCTTGCGCCGAGACCGGTGGCCTTCGCGAAAATTTCGTCGACCGTCTTGGCTTCGGCATATTCCAAGCTGACCGAGGCGGTCGCAAGCTCGCCCGGAAGCGGCATGCGGGTGTGGCCGAATTCGGGAAAGGCGTCGGCGAGCATGACCGAGCCGCCGTTGATTTCGAGCTCGCAATGCATAACCCGCATACCGTCGAGCGCGGGCATGATCGCTTTTTGCCGCGCTCCAAAAACCGCGGTGTAGAAGGCGACCGCCGCCATCGCCGGGGAAACGGTCAGATAGGGCGCGACCGGCGGGCGCACGAGTTCCTCCACGCATGAACTATCGTCGATGTCGCGATCGTACTTCCCCTGGCCGGATCTTGCGAGTAAGAACTGCCACTCCAACTGTTTTGTTGCAAGAGCCGCCTTCCGCGCCAGGAAACGTTAATGGCCAAGCCTCGCACTCTTTACGACAAGATTTGGGACGACCATCTCGTCCACGCCGAAGCCGATGGCGTGAGCTTGATTTATATCGACCGTCATCTGGTGCATGAGGTGACGAGCCCCCAGGCTTTTGAAGGGCTGCGGCTGACCGGGAGGAGGGTCCGGGCGCCGCAAAAGACGCTCGCGGTGGTCGATCACAACGTTCCGACAACCGATCGCTCGCATGGCATCGACGATCCCGAAAGCCGCATTCAGGTCGAACAGCTCGCCGCGAATGCGCGGGAATTCGGCATTGAATATTTCGACGAACGCGATCTTCGCCAGGGCATCGTCCATGTCATCGGCCCCGAACAGGGTTTTACGCTGCCCGGCGCGACAATTGTCTGCGGCGATAGCCATGCCTCGACGCATGGCGCCTTCGGCGCGCTCGCCCATGGCATCGGCACGTCGGAGGTCGAGCATGTTCTCGCCACCCAGACGTTGATCCAGGTCAAGGCCAAGAACATGCGTGTCACCGTCGACGGCGCGCTCGGCGATGGGGTGAGCGCCAAGGACATTGCGCTCGGGATCATCGGCGAGACCGGCACGGCGGGGGGTACCGGCCACGTCATCGAATATGCGGGCGAAGCAATCCGCGCGCTGTCGATGGAAGCGCGGATGACCGTCTGCAACATGACGATCGAGGCGGGCGCCCGCGCCGGCATGATCGCGCCCGACGCAAAGACCTTCGCTTATCTGAAAGGAAGGCCCAAGGCGCCGGCGGGCGCGGCCTGGGACGCCGCGATGCGCTACTGGGAAAGTTTGCGTTCGGATGACGGCGCCGTCTTCGACAAGGAAATCCGCCTCGACGCGGCTCAACTGCCGCCGCTCGTCACCTGGGGCACGAGCCCGCAGGATGTCGCCGCGATCACCGGCGCCGTGCCGCGCCTGGACGACGCCTTGAGCGAGACCAAAAAGGCCTCCATCGCGCGCGCGTTAAATTACATGGGCTTGAACGGCGGCGAAAAACTCACGGATATTAAAATCGATCGGGTTTTCATCGGGTCCTGCACCAATGGACGAATCGAGGATTTGCGCGCCGCCGCGAAAATCGTCGCGGGCAAGCACATCGCCGGGTCCGTCAACGGCATGGTCGTGCCGGGTTCGGGCCTCGTCAAGCAACAGGCGGAAGCCGAGGGTCTCGACGCGATATTTTTGGCCGCGGGGTTCGAGTGGCGGGAGCCCGGCTGCTCGATGTGCCTCGCGATGAATCCCGATAGGCTCGCGCCTGGCGAGCGCTGCGCCTCGACCTCGAACCGCAACTTTGAGGGCCGCCAAGGTTTTCGGGGCCGCACCCACCTCGTCTCGCCCGCCATGGCGGCGGCGGCGGCGATCGCCGGCCACTTCGTCGATATTAGGGAATGGCATTGAGCCGCTCCGTTGTGTTCGCGCGTCACGGGCAGTGAGCTCGTTGCCGCGTCGAACCGGCCGGCGGGTCCCGACGGGGTCAGCCGAAGCAGCTGGCGCTGCTTGAGAGCAGGATATGTCCAAGGCACATGGGCTACAAGGAGGCCGGAGCTACTCTCGAATTCCGGATTAAGAAGGGTAAGGGCAGAGGAACCAGCTTCGCGGATTTGATTTGGAAGCCGCGCCTTCTCATCGAAATGAAGAAGGCGGACGAAAAGCTCCATCTTCACTACCGACAGGCCTTCGAATATTGGATCAACGCGGTTCCGAACCGCCCGCGTTATGTGGTGCTTTGTAACTTCCGGGAATTTTGGATTTACGACTTCGATAAACAGTTGGATGAGCCCGTCGATACCGTTGCGCTTGTCGATCTTCCGAAGCGATATACAGCCCTCAATTTTCTTTTCCCCGATGAGCGCAAGCCCCAATTCAATAATGATCGTGAAGCCGTCTCACGTAAAGCCGCCGATCAAATGGCGGAGCTGTTTCGCAAGCTTACGAAGCGTCCAGTAAAGCCAATCCCACGCCCCCAAGCGCAGCGGTTTGTGCTCCAGACCGTAGTTTCGATGTTTGCTGAGGATATTGACCTACTGCCGTCGGGAACCATCAAAGGCATTGTCGATGATTGCCTGGACAACAAGCAGAATTCTTACGATCTTTTTGGTGGCCTCTTCGGGCAAATGAACAGCTCGACGCCGGCGACTGGCGGCCGCTTCAAAGGAATTCGCTATTTCAATGGGGGACTCCTCTCGAAAATCGAACCAATCGAGCTGACACGCTTCGAATTGCAATTGATGGGAGGGAAGGACGGCGCGGCGACCAAGGACTGGTCGAAGGTCAATGCGGCGATCTTCGGCACGCTGTTTCAACACAGCATGGACGCAGACGAGCGTCATGCCCTTGGAGGGCATTTCACATCCGAATCTGATATTCAGCGCATCGTGGGACCGACTATCGTTCGCCCGTGGCGCGAACGCATTGACGCAGCTAAGACCGCGACTGAGCTTTTGGAAATCCGCCGCGAACTCATGAATTTCCATGTACTCGATCCCGCGTGTGGTAGCGGAAATTTTCTTTATGTCGCCTTCCGTGAGATGTCACGGCTCGATCTCCGCATCATGACGCGCCTGCAAGACCTAATCAGTACGAAAGAATTTTCGAAGCGGGCTACGACCCTCACAATTATCACCCCGAAGCAGTTCTTCGGATTGGATATAGACGTTTTCGGAGTTGAGCTCACGAAGGTGACGTTGATGCTCGCAAAGAAGCTCGCTTATGACGAAGCTGCGGACACCCTCAAAATCACGCAGGAGCAGATGGCATTGGGCGGTTCAGATGCACTGCCGCTTGACAATCTGGATCAAAATATTCGTTGCGATGACGCACTCTTCACGAAATGGCCTGACGCTGACGTGATCATCGGAAATCCGCCTTATCAGAGTAAGAACAAGGCCCAGGCCGAAATGGGTCCTGACTACATCAACAGGATTCGAAGGCAGTACCCCGAGGTTGATGGTCGCGCTGACTACTGCGTGTACTGGTTCCGGCTTGCGCACAACCACATAAAGCCAGGCCACCGGGCAGGCCTCGTTGGCACGAACACCATTCGCCAGAATTACAGCCGCCAATCCGGGCTTGATTTCATTGTTGCCAACGGTGGAACCATAACCGAGGCAGTCTCCAGCATGGCATGGTCTGGCGAAGCCAACGTCCACGTTTCAATCGTCAATTGGATCAAGGGAGCCCAGAAAGGCAAGAAGCGGCTGTACATTCAGGAAGGCAATGACCCAGAGGCTGGATGGCGTCACAGCGACCTTGATGCCATTGGCCCTTCACTCTCCTTCGTATTTGACGTGACGCAGGCGCGCCGTCTCGAAGCAAATGCCAAGCATGGCGGTTGTTTTCAGGGCCAAACTCATGGTCACAAGGCCTTCCTGATGTCGCCTAACGATGCCAAGCTCTTAATCGCTAAAAATCCGAAATATGGCGGCGTGGTATTCCCCTTTCTTATCGCGAATGACCTAATCGCCAGCAAAACCTCGAAGCCGTCGCGATATGTCATCGACTTTCAAGGCAAAGACGTGATGGAAGCCGCCAACTTCCCTGAAGTGTTTAAGCGAATTAAATCCCAAGTCTTGCGTGCGCGAGAAAAGGCGGCCGCAAAGGAGGAAGCTCGAAATAAAGCCGTGCTGTCTGCCAACCCCAAAGCCAAGGTTAACAATCACCACGCAAATTTTCTAAAGAGTTGGTGGAGAATGTCCTATGACCGAGAGGACATGATCGAGTCGATGCACGACCTCCCGAGATATATAGTTTGCGGACAGGTCACCAAGCGCCCAATATTCGATTTCATATCAGCAAAAATTCGTCCGAACGCCGCTTGTATGGTGTTTGCCCACGACGACGATTACTCGTTTGGGATACTTCAGTCCGGCATTCACTGGGTGTGGTTTATAAACAGATGCTCGACGCTTACGGAACGGTTTCGCTATACCTCGAACACGGTCTTTGACACGTTCCCGTGGCCGCAGGAGCCGAGTGTCACGGACATTAAGGCCGTCGCCGCAGCAGCGGTTGCCTTTCGTAAGAAGCGAACTGAACTCAGAGCCAAACATAATCTTTCGTTGCGTGACTTATATCGGGCCCTGGATTTGCCGGGCACTCATCCCTTGAAGGATGCACAAACGGCACTGGATAGCGCTGTGCGTAAAGCCTATGGAATGACCGCCAGCGAGGAACCGCTCGCATTCCTTCTTGCGCTTAATGCGCTTGTCGAAGCGGCAGAGGCCAACGGCGACCCGGTGCAAGCTCCCGGCTTACCTTCCTTCGTCAACGATCGTGAGGCCTATGTCACGGAAGATTGCGTCAAGGCATAGCTATGTCGTATTCCTTGACTGGGCCATCGAGGCGCCGCCGCCGCCCTCCTGCAATTGCACCAAAAGCCTATGCGACGCCGCGACATCACGGTAAAGCGGCTTGCCGTCACCCCGCCCCGCCGAATTTCTTCAGGGCCGCGAAAGGATCGTTCTCGCCATAACCGCAGGCGTTCACCGGAAGCGGGCGCGCCTTGCCATCGGCAAGCCAAAGATCTTGCACCTTGCCGGACTTACTGCCCGAGCTTCGCCAGCAAACCTGCACGCTGCCCGAGGCGGAATCGAAAAACACCGTCATTTGATTGTCGCCGCAATCATGCGCCTTGCACGACCACGCGGCGAAAAGACCTTTGCCATCGCTGGCCACCGGCCCTTCGGGACCATGCATTTCCTTTTGCGAGAGTGCGAAAAAGCGTTTGCCCATGGCCGCGCGCATCGCCGCCTGAACGCCTGGTTGATCCCAGAGCGACTTGCCGCCAGCGATCTTGTCGAAAGGATATTTGTTGGTCCATTGCCCGACCGTCGAGAGATCGGCGGCCATCGCGGCCCCGCAGCAACAAAGACCCGCAAGGATCGCGGCCGGCTGCAAGTTCCAGGAGAACTCCTTCATCTCGTTTCCTCTTGATACCGTCGCTTTGAAAGAAGATTAGGATTACGGCCTCAATAAACGCATTCCGCGAAGGCCGGCTCGATACTTCCCGCCCATTGCGTTTTGAACTTCTTGATCAGCCGCTCGGCTTCGCTCGCCTCCGCGACCACCGCATCGAGGGGATCGAGAAACATGGTCTCGTCGAAACCCCGCGCGTCGCGCCGGTTACGCTTGGCGAGACCGATGCGGGCGATACTTAAGACTTCGGCCGCGACGTCGCGCAGCCGCCGCCCGTGGATCGTCGCCGCAAGGCCGAGATATGGAACGCCGGCGCGCAATTTTTCTCGCGCCTCGGTGCTCCAGGTTTTCACGATGTCCCAGGCCGCGTCAAGCGAGGAAGGCTCGTAAAGGAGGCCTGCGAAAAGAGCCGGAAGCGCCGGAAGGAACGGCCGGGGTCCAGCGTCTGCCCCGCGCATTTCGAGATAGCGTTTCAGCCGTACTTCCGGAAAAATGGTGGAAAGGTGATTGGCCCAATCGGCGAGCGTCGCCTGCTCGCCCGGAAGCTTCGCGAGCCTGCCTTCTAAAAGATCGCGAAAATCGGCGCCGGCCACGTCGTGATAGATCTCGCCGCGCTTGACGAAATACATTGGCACCGAAAGCGCGTAATCGACGTAGCGCTCGAACGACATCCCCTGCTCGAAAGCAAAAGGCAGCATGCCGGTGCGGGCCGGGTCCGTGTGGCGCCAAACCTCCGAGCGCGCCGAAAGAAAGCCGTTGAGCCTGCCTTCGGTGAAAGGCGAATTGGCGAAGAGTGCCGTCGCGACCGGCTGCAAGGCCAGCGAAACGCGAAGCTTTTTAACCATATCGGCTTCGCTTGAAAAATCGAGATTGGTCTGCACGGTGCAAGTGCGAAACATCATCTCAAGACCGCGCGATCCTACCTTCGGCATATATTTCATCATGATCGCGTAACGCTGCTTAGGCATCAACGGTATTTCGCCGAGCCGCCATTTGGGGCTCATGCCGAGCGACAGAAAGCCTATCCCTAACGGCGCGGCGACGGCTTCGAGCGCCGAAAAATGGCCGTCGAGCTCGGCGTTGGTTTGGTGGATTGTCTCGAACGGCGCGCCGGAGAGTTCGAATTGACCACCGGGCTCGAGCGAAATCCCGGCCCCGCTCGTTGTGTCGTATAGCCCAATCATATTGGGTCCGTCGTAGACCGGGGCCCAGGCGAGCCTCTTTTGCATTCCCTCGAGAAGATCGCGGATGCCGCCTTGGCCCCGCGCGGGCAGTCCTTCATAGGGCACGGGCGACCGGTCGATTCGATGGAATGGAAGTTTCTCATGTTCGGTGCCGATCCGGAATTGCTCCGGCGGCCGCGCGCCGCCCGCGATCCAGGCGACCAGTTCATCGCGCGACGTGATGGGGGTGGAATCCGTGACGTCGCGAGCCATTGCCAGACGCTGCTTTCACTTGCGCCAACGTTTGCGGCCCGTCGCAAGACGCGCCGCCAACCGGCCGCGGTTGAGCCGTAACCGGGATGCCGGCCGATCCGCAGTTTGCCGCGCGATGGTTGTCCAAATGAACGTCCAGCGAGAAACCACGGGATGCTACAAGACCTTGGGGCGTTTGGCGAGCCGTCCCGTAACTATATAGGCTGCGATCACGGCCCCGGTGCCGAAGAGAGCCGAACCGGCGATCAGGCCAATATAGCCGCCCTCGGGTCCAAAGTGCGCGGCGCCGATGGACACGAAGGGCAGCGTGCCGAGGGTGGCGCGCCCCCAGTTGAAGAGCGTCGAGACAACCGGGAACCCCAGATTGTTGAAGGCGGCGTTGGCGACGAAAATGGCGCCCAGGAAAAGCCAGAGCACCCCGCCGTAGGCGCAAACGAAAGTTATCAGCCCGGCCGTTTCGCCTCGCGCGTGAAAGAGTTCGACGATGAAAGGCGCGGCCAAACGCAGAAAAACCGACACCACGAGGACATAGATCGCGGCAAAGATGAAGCAATCGGTCAGCACTTGGCGCACCCGCGCGATCAGCTTGGCGCCGAGGTTCTGCCCCATGATTGGACCGACCGATCCAGACAAAGCGAAAAGGACGCCGAAGGCCATGGGATTGAGCCGGTCAACGATGGCAAAGGCGGCGACGATCGCTTCGCCGAAATGCGAAAATATCCGCATCGTGTAAGCATTGGCAACCGGCGCCGCCAGATTGGTGAGGATGGCCGGTACGGCGATCGACATCACCGGCGCGAGATCCAATCTCGCCGCCTCTCGGTTCGGCCGCGCGACAAGTTGATGTTTGCGAACGGCGCCGTTCAGCCCAACGGCCACGACAACGAACCGTGAAATCACGGTAACAATGGCCGCGCCATTCACGCCAAGGCCGAGGCCGAAAATAAACACCGGATCGAGAATGGCGGTGGCGATGGCTCCGGCGAGCGTCACATACATCGAGCGCTTCGCGTCGCCAGCCGCGCGCAATATGCTCGCGAGCGCCATGGCGAGGCCAAGCAGAACCATGGCGGGCAGCGTGATCGCGAGATAGGTCGCGGCGACATCGAGGGTGTTGTCGCGGGCCCCAAAGAGGGTGAGAATCTCGCGCCGGAATGGCCAGGCGGCACAGCTAGCCACGGCCGCGATGAGAAATGAATGCACGAGACCCGATGCCGCAAGCCGCCTTGCCGCCGCCCGATCGCCCGCGCCGAGCGCGCGCGAGACAACGGCGCCGATCGCGATCGAAAGGCCTATGCTGATCGAAAAGGAAAAAAACAAAACCTGCGTCGCGAATCCGACGGCGGCGGTGAGCTTAGGGTCGCCGAGCCGCGATACCCACAGAAGCGACAACAGATCGACGGCGAAGATCGCCATGAGCCCAACAGAGCTCGCCGCCGTCATTACGATGACGTGGCGCATGGTCGAGCCTTCGGTGAAGACCGCGCGCGGGATGGGTCCGGGTCTCAATGTGCGGCTTCCCTTTAAGCTGGGCTTTCGTGTGTTGGCGCGGCATTCGTCAAATTTTCGGCGCTGTCCAAATGACGATCTCGCGCATGACTTCGGCAAGCGCCGCGTCGAGTGCCGAGGCGACCGCCGCCGCATCGTTTGGCGGCGCCGCAACATGGGCGGTAAATATCCGGCCGCCAATGATGCGTCCGCCCGGACCTATGATTTGGGCAGAAATTTCGACGGTTGCCTCGCTCCGCTCTGCATCGAGTTCGAACCGCCGTATCGTGGTATGGAGGCTGAAATCCGCGAGCATTCCGGATCGGCCAACCGAACGCAGAAGGTGCGCGTTTTGAAAGCTCTCGATGAGCCGGCTTTGAATAAGTGTCGGCAATTTGTCGGCCCATTGCGCGCCGGAGAGATAAGCGACGGATTGCGGATTGGTACGCACGACAATCCGATCCGAGTCGGCGGGGAGTGTCGCGTCGGGCAAAAGAACGGCGAGCTGGCCGCGGCCGGCGCGCGCGGCAAAACCCTCCGCCGGGGTGAGATCGTAAGTGGCCGGTGGCGCGGATGAGCAAGCGGCGAGCGAGAGAAACGCTAATCCGGCGAGCAAGACTGGAAAAAGGCAGCGGCGGCGAGCAAGGCGGGACCGGTCCAAGATCAAGGCACGGATAAGGGCAAAATACCCCATCTCAAAATCCATTCCCATAGACCGGGCGCAAGACCAGCCCGGCCCCAGAGCCATCGGCGCATTACCGCAGCGAGAATTTTCTTGCAACGCATGAGCCCTCCCTTGCGCTAATAGCAGCGAATGCTTGCGTCAAGGTAAGCGCCGGCATCAGCGCTGTTCGTCACGCGGCGTTAACGAGCGCCGGAATATTCCGGAATTTGCGGCGACTTGCCGAACAGGAACTGCTGAGGATTGTTCTCGATCGAGCGAACCGCCTGATTGATTTGCTCGAGCGTCTTGCGGCCGTCGACCGCCAAGGCCTCGTACTGGCGCAGGCCGCTGCCCGTGAAGCGGTTGATATTGGCGGCGATTTCCTTCATCCGGGAATCGAGATCGTCGGCGGCCTTCTTGATCGATTTGGCGGCGGCGGCAACTTCGCCGTTCACCACATTGTCGGCGTCGCCCGCGAGGGCGTCCAGCTTTGCGGTCAAGGGCTTGATGGATTTGCCGACATCGGCGATGGCGCCCATGAAATCCTTCAGGCCGTCCGAATTGGCGGCAAGCGCATCGGAGAATTTTTCGGCATTTTTTACGGCAGCCGTGATGGAGGCCGAATTGTCGTCGATCAGACGGGTGGTCTTGCTGAAAAAATCGGAGGCCTGAGTCGCGACCCGCCGCGCGGTCTCCACCAAATCCTGATAATCCGAGCGATCGGCGACGATGACGGCCGGTCCTTTAGTCGCATCGAGTGGCGGCGCATCGAGAGCGCCGCCGGTCAGAGCGATGGAAGCGATCCCGGTAAAGCCGGTATATTCCAGCCGCGCCTTGGTGTCGGCGCGCACCGGTACCTTCGCATCGACGTCGATCAATGCAAAGACGCGGGAAGGGTCTTCCGGTAATAAATCGATTTTGGTAACTGCGCCGACCCGCACGCCGTTAAAGAGAACAATGCCGCCCTCTGATAGCCCTGAGATCGAACCGGTAAAAATGACTTTGTAGGTCGTGCGCCCGCCCGGCTTTTCAGCCCCCGAAAACCACAGCACAAAGCCGAAGGCCGCGGCGATGACCGCCAAGGTGAAAACGCCGATCAAGGCATAATTCGCACGGGTTTCCATCTAACCAACCTCGCCTGCTGTTTCAGTTCGCGAAAGCCGCATCACGTCTGGCCGGGGAAGCCGTTCGTGTGATCGCCCGGCCTGTTCTCCGCCACCCCTCCGCCCGCCCCCGAGCGGCCGGCGAAGGCGGAACTGGCGAGACGCGCCCTTTTGCCGTGAAAATAAGCGTGCACCCACGGATGCTGGGAGGCAAGCATCGCCGAAACCGGCCCCTCCGCGACCACCTTTCCATCCGCCAAAGCGGCGATCCTATCGCAAATCGAATAAAGACTGTCGAGGTCATGGGTAACCATGAACACCGTAAGCCCGAGCGTCTTCTGCAAGGTGGCGATCAATTCGTCGAACTCTGCCGCGCCGATCGGATCGAGACCGGACGTCGGCTCGTCGAGAAACACGAGTTCCGGATCGAGCGCCAGAGCCCTCGCCAAGGCAGCCCGCTTGGTCATGCCGCCGGACAGTTCGGATGGGTATTTGCCGGCGGCATCGAGATCGAGGCCAGTGAGCTCGATCTTGAGCATCGCGAGTTCCTCCGAAAGGCGCGGCGATAATCGCAAATGCTCGCGCATCGGTACCTCGACGTTCTGCTTGACGGTGAGTCCCGAAAACAGCGCGCCTTGCTGAAACATCACGCCGATGCGCCGCTCGATCGCGGCATGTTCGCGCGGCGAGAGGGAATCGATATCGCTGCCAAAAATCTCGACAAGTCCGCTGCATTTGGGAACGAGCCCCAAAATCGTTCGGGTGAGGACCGATTTGCCGGTGCCCGACCCGCCCACGAATCCCGACACCTTGCCCCGGTAAACGTCGAGATCGAGGCCTTGCATGACGAGCTTGTCGCCAAAACCCACGACGAGATCGCGCACCTTTATGGCGGTCTCCGGCGGCGCGCGCTGGTCTTGCTCCGGCGATGGCCCGGAGCTGGCGTTTTCCAAGGCCTGCCCGTCGCTCAATATCCGATCCCCGCGAAAAACATCGCAAACAGCCCATCGACCACGACGACCATGAAGATCGACTTGACCACCGAGGCGGTAACTTGCCGCCCGAGCGATTCGGCCGAGCCAGCAACGGCAAAGCCTTCCACGCAAGAAATCAGCCCGATAACGAGCGCCATGAATGGCGCCTTGATAAGGCCGCTCAGGAAGGTGTGGAGGCCGATCGCCGATTGCAACCCCGTCATAAACCTCGCCGGGGTGATCCCGCCGTAGGCCCAACTCGCCAATAGACCGCCAAATATCCCTGCCATGTCGGCCACGAAGGTCAATAGCGGAAGACTGATCACGAGCGCCAGGACGCGTGGAACGATCAGTATATCGACCGGCCGCAGTCCCATGACGGTCAGCGCGTCGATTTCCTCGTGGAGCTTCATCGAGCCGAGTTCGGCGGTAATCGCCGAGCCGGACCGTCCGGCGGTCA
>CAWEGU010000008.1:0-283602 GCA_963808645.1 uncultured Alphaproteobacteria bacterium | reverse complement strand
CTATTTGATTTTTCCGGTGCCGGTTGCAGGACTCGAACCCGCGGCCTACTGATTACAAATCAGTTGCTCTACCAACTGAGCTAAACCGGCATTTTTACGGAGTTTGCCGCCGAACGTATAGGCGCTTGGGCCGGGCCGACTCCAGGCGTGAATGCTACATTGGCGAAGGGTTTTGGCAACAGGTTTGCGAGCTGGGCGGGGAATTTTGACGGCCAGGTCAGCTGAGTGTCGAGCCTTGACTGGCAGCTGCCGGATCGCGGCTCTTTCACCCAGCCGCGAATCGCCGCGGCCCCGAACCCGGCAACCATGCCAGTCTTCGAATCAGATGAAGAGCTGTTCAGCAAACGGGCGATTGTGGCTTTTTAAACACATTGTCTGGATAAGGTCGTTTGGGAACGATCGCGGAATGGCCGCATGGCCTTCTGGATGGTAGGAGATTGGTTCCATGCGGAATAGGTTGTGAATGCCGAGACTTTTCCGAATTTTCGCGCGCACCCTATTGGCCGGCGCTGCATGTCTCGCGTTTGCGGGATGTTCGGGCATGTCAGGGATCGGGCCGAGCGCGGGCGATGTTGCTGATGAATTTAGCGCGGGGGCCGCGCCACGCTACGAACTCGTCGATATAGATTCCTCTGTCATAGACACATTGCGGCATCGCGGGCCGGACAGCTTTCTTGCCCACTTTGGCGACTACCGGCCGTCGGTCGAACCTCGCATTGGCGTTGGCGACACGGTCGCGGTGACAATTTGGGAAGCGGGCGCGGGCGGCCTCTTTTCGGCGCCTCTCGTTGCCGATCGGTTCAGTACCGGCTCGAAAAGCGCGACGATCCCCGATCAGGTCGTGGGACGGGACGGCGCGATCACTGTTCCCTATGCCGGCCGTATCCCCGTCGCCGGGCGCACCACCAGAGCCGTGCAGACCATCGTCGAACATGCGCTCCAAGGCAAAGCCATCCAGCCGCAAGCCTTGGTCAATGTCGCGCACTCGGTCAGCAATACCGTCACGGTCACCGGCGAAGTCGCGAATGGCGCCCGGGTGCCGTTAAGCGTTAAAGGCGATCGCGTGATGGATGTCATCGCAGCGGCCGGCGGAATTCGCGCGCCGGTCAACGAAACCTACGTCCAGCTGTCGAGGGGAGAGGTGACCGAGCGCGTCGCGATGACCCGAGTGAGCTCCGACCCAAAAGAAAATATCTACATGCGCGCGAACGACGTTTTGACTTTGATCCGGGATCCGCAAACTTTCATCGCCTACGGCGCCACGGGCCGCAACGCCGAAATTCCTTTCGATGCCGAAGGCATCAACCTGTCGCAGGCCATAGCCAAGGCTGGCGGGCTTCTCGACGTCCAGTCCGATCCGACGGGCGTATTCGTTTTCCGCTATGAGCCGGAAAATGTCGCGCGCGCGCTGAAACCGGATAGTCCGCTGGTCCAGCATGGCTATTCGACGCCGGTGGTCTATCGGCTTAACCTGCGCGAGGCGAACAGCCTGTTTGTCGCGCAAAGCTTCCAAATCCTCAACAGGGACTTGCTTTATGTCTCCAACGCTCCGATCACCAGTCTGCGGAAAGTCATGGAAATCGTCGGCTTAATTACGGGGCCGGCCTACACCGGGGTAGTCTCATCTGTGTACTTAAAATAATAATGTCATGGTCGTGAACGGCGCGTTCCGCTGGCAATTCCACCAAGCTGTGCTAGGCGGAACCTTTGACGGCGCGCATGGCGCGTTTCGCGAGTTTTTGCTTTCCCGGAGGTTGGAGAAAGTTCGAAACTGCAATCGGGACCGCGTGGGGACACAAAGCCAATCACCTCGCAATCGCGGTAAAGTAAATGCAATCATTTTGCTGGTAAAATTAATCGCAAAATCAAAGATTTGGAGCATGTCCCAACCGAATCCGCGCCCGCCGCGGCGGCCTTTGCGTTTTTTTGCCACATTATCCTGCGATCTTTTACGTTGTCAAAAGAGAAATGTTTGCTGAAAATATACATTATCCGTCGATGGTAATAAGTTTGGGCGGGGGGCTTGTGATGCAACGTGTCGCTTTTGTTCAAGAGGCCGAACCGGCGCCAAGGCCGTCAGCGGTTTCGCGCGTTCAAGACAACATCCTCGCCCGCCGCGAACGCGATTTCCTCGCTTGGCTTTGCCTGCATATGCCGCGCGCGGTCACCCCGGACCGGCTCACCGGAGTTGGCGCCGGCGGCGCCGCGCTCGCGTTCGCCGGCTATGCGGCGACCCGCTCGCATCCGGCGTTTTTCTGGCTGGCGACGCTCGGCGTCGTCATTCACTGGTTCGGTGATTTGCTCGACGGAAGCCTCGCCCGTTACCGCCGGATAGACCGCCCGCGCTACGGCTATTTTCTCGATCATTCCGTCGATGCGCTGTGCAACTTGACGATCATGGCCGGCGCCGGGCTTTCCGCCTATATCCGTTTGGACGTGGCTTTGTTTGCGCTGCTTGGCTATTTCATGCTTTGCATGTACGTGTTCCTGTACAACCAAGTCTCGCAAAGGTTTCAATTATCGTTTCTCGCCCTAGGACCGACGGAGCTGCGCGTCGGGTTGGTCGGCATCAATTGCTGGATGTATTTCGCCGGCGATTCGAAAATCGCGATCGGACGCGAGGCGTTCTCGCCCTACGATCTCGTGCTTTGCGGCGCAGGAATTGTTTTCGTCTGTCTCTTCGCCGTCAACGTTTTCAACGTGGCGGGGAAGCTGCGGCTCGAGGACGCATCGCCCAGCCGGCCGGGGGGATAGGTAATAGCCCCCTTATAGGGTTTCTAGGAAGCCGCTAACTTTGGCGAAATAGTTTGACCCTGCCGTTGCTTCATACCTTTCGCATTCGGCACGGACTGCCTGGCGTTCCGGGCGATTGGAACGGGCCAAGGCGCGAATTGTCTCGAGCCAACTTTCGCCGTCGATCGGGCTCACCGCCGTGATGCGGCCGCGGCCGGTTTCCCGGAACACCGGGATATTCGAGGCGATCACCGGCACGTTAGCTGCCAAGGCTTCGGCGGCCGGCAGTCCGTACCCTTCGGCGAAGGACGGCATGAGCAATGCGCGGGCGCCGTCGAGCAGCCGCTTCAGGCCTGGCGTCGATAGGCCCGCGACCTCGATGACATGATCGCCGATCGAGGGGCAGCGTTGGAGCAGATCGACGGCATTTTCATTTTCCCATCCCCGGCTGCCGATCAAGACGAGTTTTGGCGCTGTGGCGCCGTCGCGGCGCACGAGTTCCCGCCACACGTGCAAAAGCATGAGATGATTCTTGCGCGGCTCGATTGTGCCGCAGGTCACGAAATAAGGATTGTCCGCCAATGCTGGGTCCACTTGGTCGCGCCGCCAAAAGATCGGCGCGACGGGAGCAGGCGCAACAAGAATTGGCATGCCGGTGCGGCCAAGTGACTCCAAGTGGCGCTTGAGCGCGGCTTTCACGACCTCCGTCGTCACGATCGCCCCAGCGCCGAAACGCGCCAGATTGATCAGCCGGCGCACATGCCGTTCGTACTCGGCTTTACGGAAATACTCAGGGGTCTCGATCGGAAGCAGATCGTGAATGAAGAAGACGGCTTTGACATCCGGGCGCTCCTTCAGCCAGGAGAAATAGCGCGCGATCCAGAGCGGGAATTGACTGACGTTGAGATAGCGCGCTTCGTCCGGCAGAGCGGCGGCAGGAGAGCGTCCGAGGGGAAGGCCGTGCTCGCCGATCCATCGCAGAACTCCGGCCGTGCGATGGGGACGCCCCCGCGCAATCCGGTGAACCGCGGAGGATGCTCCGGCCTCGCCCCGGATAAAAGCGGTAATCCTGCGATAGGTTTTATCGTGTTCAGGCTTATCTTCTTCGCCCCAATGAACGGAAATCCCTTCCACGATGTCGCGCGCTGCCGCCGCCGCGATCACGCGCGGCCCAAGCAGTGTCATCATGATGGCTAATCGATCTTGCCGCGCGGGGTCGAGAAAATGGCGGGCGAAGGCGGAGTTGATCCGGTCGATGCCGTTCGGCGTAACGTTCAGCACGCGCGTGGCAAGCCTCGTAATATCGAACGCAACGGGGACAGTCATCATTTGGCCTTCAAGCGCGCGCCGACGGGAAGTCGGGTTGAGAGCAATTCTTGAGAAAGAAAGGCTTGCTGGAGATAACCCGCGTGCGCAAATTGAAAGAGAGAGCTTGCGCGTTCCGGTCTTCAGAAAGCTCGCATCGAGAGCGCGTCTCGGCCAAAGGATCACAAATCCGGCCCGCGACTGCTTTCGGGAAATTAGTGGCTGGGCATTATTTATTGCACTGCCGTAGCGCCGGATCGGCGTCTCCCTCGCCGGAATGCCCTAGCGCAAAATCTGCGTAAGATCGCGGCTCCGCTCCTCAACGAGGACAGTCAGTGTTTCCAGGGCCGCAGGATCAATTCCCTTGCCGAGATGGCGCTCCGTGAGACCTTGCGCGATGGACTCGTCTTCATTCGTCGGGTTCATGCAAAGCCCGAGAATGTGGTCGGCCAACTCCGTCACTGTGAATCCGCTCGCCGGCGCCGCGAGCGGAGCCTCGAAGGTCAAGCGCTCTTCCAAAGTGGCCGCCAATTCAACCGCCATCAGGGAATCGAGGCCGATATCCGCAAGCGGCTTGCCGCGGTTCAAATTCTCCTGCGGGAGCCGCAAAATATGAGCGATTTCTTCGACGATCACGCCGATGATTTTCTTGCGCGCTTCTTCTAGGGGGAGCGTAGCGACCAGGGCGCGGATGTCCACATTTCCACGGTTGTCGGCGGCAGCCGCCTCATCCGGGCGACCGAGCCTGCTAAACGTCGGCGATTGCAACAATGGCAAATGGGCGCGCGCGGTCGACCAGTTCATCTCGCTAATGACGAGAACGGCCTCCTCGGGGGCCGCGCGCGGGCCCGCCAGGGCTTCCGCCATGAGATCGAGTGCATCGCGGGCGATCATGGGCTTCACCCCGGCGCGGCTCGCCAACATGTCCTTGACAACGCGGTTTCGCGCCAACAAGCCCACATCCTCGATGCCACCCCAGGCAACGGCGAGCGCGGGCCGGCCGGCCGTTCTTCTTTGCCGCGCGAGCCCTTCGAGGAAGCCATTGGCCGCGACATAACTGCCTTGACCGGGATTGCCGATCGCCGTGGTCGCCGAGGAGAACAGAACGAAATAGTCAAGCGGCAGATCTCGGGTAAGCCGGTCGAGATTTTCGGCGCCCGTCACTTTCGGCGCCAACACTTTTTTCAGCCGTTCGGCATCGAGATTGGCGATGAGTGCGTCGTCGAGCACCGTTGCGGCATGAAACACTCCAGCAAGCGGCGGCAGAGTGCGTCCAATCTTCTGAATGAGCTTCTCGACCGCGGCCGCGTCGCTGACATCGAGCGCCTCGGCGTGGACGTTTACACCGCTAGCCGCGAGACCGGCGAGCGCCTCCCGCGCCTCAGGGCTCGCCGCGCCGCTCCGCCCGGCAAGGACGAGATGACGTGCGCCGCGCTCGGCAAGCCAACGCGCCGTCGCCAAACCGAATCCGCCGCAACCTCCAGTGACAAGATGCGTCTTGTCCGGCGCGGGCTTGAACCGCCGCTGCGGCGCAATTCCAAGCTCTCTTGCTTCGGGCGGCGTGATGACGATTTTGCCGACATGTCCGGACTGCTGCATGAGCCGCATCGCGTCGATGAATTCGCGCGCTCTGAAGGTGCGATACGGCAAGGGGGAGAATTCGCGATCCGCGATAAGCTCGATGACTTCCTTGAACAACTGGCGGCTTTTGTCCGGTTGCGCGAGCATGAGCTGGTCGAGGTCGACGCCGAAGTAGGTCAGGTTATTGCGGAACGGGCGCAGACCGATATGGGTGTTCGCCAGAAAGTCGCGCTTGCCCAGTTCCACGAAGCGGCCGAAAGGTGCGAGCAACCCGACCGTAAGCTCCATCGCCTCGCCGGAAAGGCTGTTGAGCACGACCGCCACGCCGCCGCCCGTCGCCCGGCGCACACCATCGACGAAACCGTGGGCGCGCGCGTCAAAGACATGTTCGGCGCCGAGCGCCGCGGCGAGATCGCGTTTTTCCACCGAACTCGCGGTCGCGATTACCCGCGCGCCGCGCCAGCGAGCGACCTGCAAAGCCGCGAGACCGACACCGCCCGCCCCGCCATGGATAAGAACCCATTCGCCGCGCGTGAGATGGGCGCAAGTGACCAGGCCATAATAGGCGGTGAGAAAGGCGACGGGGATGGTTACGGCGGCTTCGAGCGGCAGGCCCGCCGGGACCCTTGCCACCGTACTTGTGTCCACGGTGACATGGGTGGCGAACGCTCCCCCGGTAATTGCGACAACGGCATCGCCGGCGTTGAGGCCCTCGACATTTGCTCCCGTCGCGACGATGTGGCCCGCGCATTCAAGGCCGAGGGCCGGACCGGCCAAGCCATCTTCGAGCATTTCGTCGGGCAGAACCGAAAGCCCCCACATGACGTCACGGAAGTTAAGGCCGGTTGCCGCGACGGCAATTTCCACTTGCCCAGGTCCGGGCGGACGACGCTCGATCGGCATCCACCGGATGCGGTCGAGGCCGGTCCCCTCGCCCTTTTCGAGGCGGCTCGCTGGAGCAGGCGGCTCTTGCGCCGCCATCGCCACGGAATCGCGTGCTTGCAAACGCACGACCCTGGTGGAATGCGCGTCGAGAATGATTTCCGTCTCGGCCGTCCCTGAAAGAATGATGCCGGCCAGCCGCCGCGCTTTGACGCGTGCCGGTAAGCCGGGGTCGAGATCGACCCGCCGCACGTCAAGCATCGGAAATTCGTTGGCGAAGCTGCGTGTAAAGGCCCAAAATCCGGTCTCGACGGGAGCCGCCGCGCCCGGCGCGGCGCGCAGCGCGCCGGGGCTTTCGATCCAAAGCCGCCGCTTGTGTTTTCCGAGGTGCGCCGCGCAATTTTTGAGAGCCAGGCATCGCTCGGCAAGATGCCCGGCGGATGTCTCGTCGCCCGCCATGACCGGCGCAAGAAGAACGATCGTCTCGGCATCCGCGAAAGGGAGCTGTTCGAACGCGCGCTCATCCACGATCGTGCAAGCAACCCCGGCGGCCACTAGCAAGCTTGAAAGCGTGCCGGCGGTTTCCGCCTGTCGCGGGCCGCTCCGGCCGACGATTACCACCTTGGCCGGAAGGTTTCGCCGGCCGGCGAATGCCGGCATCTGTCCGGCGACGAGAAGCGCCGGGCCGGCCGAAGTCCGGATGGCCTTGATCGCAACCCCTCGCAAGGGCGTGGCCGCGAATCGCGCCGTCCAATCGGACAGCGAGAAAGCCGATATTTCTTCGGCCGCGGGGCCTGCAATCCGGTCCCCTAAGAGACCAAAAACAATATCGCGGAATAGCGAAGGTGCCGGCTCGATCGCGGCCAGCAAGGCGTCAGGTGCCATCTTTTCGACGATCCGCGCGAGCAGCGCGGCGTCCGGCGCGGCGCGGCGCAGGGCATCCGCCGCGATGACGAGATCGAAGGAGCCGCCGGTAAGATTTTCGAGCCCGTCCGCAAAGCAAATCCCTGGCTCCCGGGTGAATGCCAGGCGGGCGCGTTCGAGACGCCGGGGATTGGGATCGGCAATCGTCAGCCGTCCACCATGCGCATTTGCCAGTTCCGCCGCGTGCCACGACAGAGGCCCATGGCCGATCTGCAGGATTCGTAGGGCCCGGTCGCGCGGCCAGGATGCGTCCAAGCGGCGCAAGAGCTCGGCAAGGAGCGTCGCCGCCGCGACAACCGAGACCGAACCGATTTCGAACGATTCGATCATGGAGCCGGTTATCGGGGCGATCTCGCTTTCCCCTCTCGCCAAGGCCTCCATCACGGCGCTGGAGCGAGCAGCCAGCAGAAGCTCGGCGGAGCGGCGCGGGCAATCCTCTGCGATACTTCGTAAAATGTCCCTTGGACTGGGAAGAGGGAAGCCGTCCGTCAAAACGAACAATTCCCCATCGGAACGGACGAGGCCGCTCTTTTCGAGCGCAATCAGCAAATTGACGAGCCAACCGCGGCGCGCCGCTGGAAAGCGTCCCGTCGCGATCAGCCGGTCCGGAGCGATCGCGCCTTCAACCGCCAGCGCGCGGGCGAGACGGTGGGCGGTTGCGGTAGCCCACCCCTCGATCAGCATCAAATCCGGCGGCAAGGTTTCCCCGGCGGCCGCCTCTGGGATCGCCGCTTTGACCAGCAGTTCGAGGGAGAGCGGCGGATCGTGCGGGACCGCCGTGGGCTCGTCGGCGAGGACCGCGATTGGCATAAGAGTATGGTTGGCGAGGACGCCCGCCCCGCGCGGGCGGGCCGCTTGGTAACGCACGCCTTGCAACCTCGCGATCAGGCCGCCATCGCCATCGATCAGCGCAAAATCGGCGACGATGGCCCGCGCGTCGTGGCGGCGGATGTCGATCCGTGCCCGCGCGATCGCGGCGCCGGGTTTTTCCAGCCTTATCTCGCCGAAACGGACCGGCAAGTAAGCGGCAGGGCGGCGGCTCGAAGAATTGGCCGCAAAGAGCAGGATCAAACCGTGGAAACACGCATCAAGGCGGGCCGGATCGAGACCATACTCCGGAATAGCCTCCGCCGCGATCAGATCCACGAGGATGACATCGTCGCCGATCCGCGTGGCGGCCAAGACTTGCTGGTAGGCGGGACCGAATTCGAGGCCCGAACGCCGCGCTGCCGCGTAAAGATCGGCGCCGGAGGCAGGCTTTGCGCGCGGCCTCGGGATTGCCGGAATGGCGGCGGGTGGCGCGGGCTTAAAGATAACTTTCGCCTTGGCATGAGCGACCCAGGGAGCGTCGCTCAACCGCGCCCGGCTCATGATCTCGATCGTGCCGGTGACTGGCGCCGCCCGGCAGAGGATCTCGCGCGACGCATTCGGCGAAAATATCATCGGTTGGGCGACTTCGAGATCGTTGATCGTCGCGGTTTCGGCGCCGGCCCAATCGCGCGCGACCGCGAGCGCCATTTCGGCGAAGGCGGCACCGGGAAGAAGCACCTGGCCGTCGATCCGATGATCGGTGAGACCGGGCACGAGCAAGGGGTCGAGCTGGGCGCGCCACTCGAGCGAAGCGGACGAAAGGCGCGCGCCGATGAGCGGATGCGATGGACCCACGCTGAGCCATCCCGTCGATTTCGGAGGTTTCCGCCAGCCGGTAGGACTTGCGCCGCCACGGATAGGCGGGCAGGTTCGACACCGGGCCTGGGTCGTCACCGAACGCAATCTTTGCATCGATCCGAGCACCAAGCGACAAGGCGAGCGCAACCGCATGGCGGAACGGGTCGCCGCAGGTTGGCTTTTGCTCATGCATGTCGAGCGTGGCAATCGGCAAGTCCGACTGCTCGGCAATCTTTCTAAGATCGGCGAGCAGCACCGGGCCAGGCCCGATCTCGACAAAAACCCGCGCCCCAAGGCGCATCGCGAGCTGCACGCCTTCCATGAAGCGCACCGGCTCGCGGACATTGCGCCACCAATATTTTGCGCCGAGGCCGGGACCGGAAATAACGGCGGCGTCCACCGTCGATACAAAACACACCCGGCTTAATCCCGGCCGAAGCCCTTCGAGATCGGCAAGAAAGGGTGCCTCGACAGGCGCCATGAGATCGCTGTGGAACGGATAGGCGAGATCGAGGCGGCGCATGCGCGTTTTAAGGACGCGGCCCATCTTGGCGGCTTGGTCCAAAGCGAATAGAGGGCCGGCAACCGTGAAGCTGCGGGGCGAATTATGCGCCGCTATCGCCAGCCCGGGCGCCTTGCGGACCAACATTTCGATCACCTCGAGCGGGCCGAACACAGCGGCCATGCCGCCGGCGTCGCGGACAACCTCCTGGTGGAGGCTGCGGAAATAGATGACTTGCACGGCACTTTCGAGGTCAAGAATGCCCGCGGCCTCCGCGGCGGCGACCTCGCCCATGCTGTGGCCGAGGACAATAGCCGGGGCGAGACCGAGCGCTGCAAGGCAACGCGTCGTCGCAACCTGGACCGCCAATATGAGCGGCTGGGCTACGCTGGTCTTTTTAAGGCGCGCGGCGAGGCCGGGACTAAACATTGTTTCGGCGAGGGACCAGCCTGCTAGGCGCAGGAAAACGCGGTCTATCGCATTGAAATGAGCACGGAAATCCGGGTTCGCCTCATAGGCGGCGCGGCCCATGCCCGGCCATTGGCCGCCATTGCCCGAAAACACGAACGCGACCGGCGCGGAGCGTTCAACCGCCGTGCCGATGATTTCGGTCGAGTTCCCGGCGTTCGCGCCGCCGTTTTGGTCCAGTGCCGCAATCAAAGCCTTGGGCTGGTCAAACGGGATCGCTAGTCTTTCGGAATGGAGCTCGCGCCGGTGGCCGGTTGCGGCAACGAGCCTTTGCGTTTCCTCGACGCCGGCGCGGGCGAGCCGGACGGAATATTGGCGCGCGAGGTCCGCCAAGCCATCCCGGCTTTGCGCGGAGAGCAGCAAAAACCGAGGCGCGATCGCCGGGGCTTGGTGGTTGGGGGCAAATGGCGGGTCGGCGAGGATCACATGCGCATTCGTGCCGCCAAAACCTAACGAGCTTATGCCGGCATAACGCGCGCGGCCATAGCGGGGCAGCGCCAGGGGTGCGGCGCAGACCGAAAGGTTGAGATCAGCGAAAGGAATGTCGGGGTTTGCTTCTTCGAAATGCAGCGAGCGCGGCAATTCGTCATGCTCGAGCGCCAGCATGGCCTTTAATAATCCAACGAGGCCAGATGCCGGCTCGGTATGGCCGATATTCGTCTTGATCGAACCTATCGGCAAAGGCCGGGTGCGCCGCTGGCCCAAAACTTCGCCAATTGCGGCCGCCTCGATTGGGTCACCGGCGCGTGTTCCCGTCCCATGCGCCTCGATGAAGGCGATCGCATCTGGATTAAAGCCGTACTTCAAATAGGCCCGTTCGAGGAGGGCGGCCTGACACGCCTTCGAAGGGAAGGAGATACCGATCGTACGGCCGTCAGAATTGCTGTGCGAACCGGCAATCACCGCATGAATACGATCCGCGCTGGCGCGAGCGGCGCCGAGCGCGCGCAGGACGAGAACGACTCCGCCTTCGGCACGAACATAGCCATCGGCTTTCGCCGAAAATGCCCGGCAAAGGCCTGTTGGCGACAGCATCGTGGCCTGCGAGAAGCTGATGAAGCCGAAGGGACTAGCCAGGATGTTCACGCCGCCGACAATCGCCGTGTCAATCCTTCCGCATTGGATCGCCGCGACCGCCGCATCCAATGCGACGAGCGACGACGAGCACGCCGTATCGACGGTGAAGCTAGGGCCATGGAGGTCGAAAACGTAGGAAATCCGATTTGATAAAATGGCGAGCGTATTGCCGGTGGCGAAATAGGCATCGGCGGCGGCTGCGTCGTGCAGCCTGAGGTTGCCATAATCGAGCGCGGAGCCGCCGACGAACACCCCAGTTTCCGCTCCGGCAAAGTCCGACGGACGAATTCCGGCATCTTCGAGAGCTTCCCAAGTGAGTTCGAGCAGCAATCGCTGTTGCGGGTCCATTTGTTCGGCCTCGCGTGGGGAAATGCCGAAAACGGCCGGATCGAAGCCCCAGACATCATCCAGAATGCCCGCCGCCCAGGAATAACTGCGGCCACGCTCCTTTGGGCGCGGATGGGCTAGCCGTTCGAGCGGCCATCGATCCGGGGGGATGCGGGAAACCGTGCATCTGCCCGCCGAAAGCAAGTCCCAAAGCTCGCTGGCGGAGTTGGCGCCGGGCAGCCTGCACGCGCGCCCAATGATCGCGATTTCCGCCCCATCCAAATTGGCCGGCGCTGGGCGATCGCTCTGGCTTTTTCTCATAATCCTGCCTGATTTATAATAGCTAAGTTGACCCCAGCAGCGTCCACTCCCACACGATCGGGGAAATCTTTACGCGACATCTTAACTTTGTCATATAGCCGCGAATGCGCTTTGCCTAGAGCTGTGGAAGCAAATCCTCCGGAAAACCGTCAAGGCAGGTTAAGAAAGATCAACCGCGCCGCTAGTGCGATTTTACTGGGCATTTAATATAACCTTGAAAGGCCAACATGCGCGATTTTATTTTTGTTGTTGATGAGGATACCGCGTATTTAAGACCTTATTATGGCAAATGTAAGTTATTTGCGGCAAAGCATGTATCCAGCGTTGATTAGATACGCATTTTTAACTACAGTACTCGTTGAAATTTAACATGTATATGCAACCTCGATAATGTTATATTGTTCCACCTTTGTCTTTGTTGATTGGCAAACGCGGTTTCGCGCTAAAGACAAAAAAAAACGGGATTAACGTCTGGCTTTTTAGCGTATTGTGAAATTTTGCTGAAAATGTCTGGCTGAACCCGTATCACTACAGCCGAGCGATACCTGAGCGATACCAGGAACGATGTTGGAAAGACTGCAAAAGTCCGATGCCCGAAGGTTGCCGAGGCCGCGCCTTGGCGGGCGCCCACGCGACCCGCGCGTGAGCCTATGGTTTTCGATCGAGAGCTTGAACTGGCTTGCCACCAAGGCCGGGCACAGCTTGCAAAAAACCGGTCTTCCTGGGACCGGCGCGGCCGAAGCGACGACCGCGCCGGACGCGCGATCGTCTTGGCTTTGGCGCAGTTTCATTGTCCTTGTCCTCGCCCCCTTTTTCACAAGTTCCATCTACTTTGGGTTCCTCGCTTCCGATCAGTTCGGGTCCGAAATGCGCTTCGCGGTGAGAGGCGCGACGGAGGTGCTTCCCGGCAGCGACGTCCTGGCCGCTTCGGGATTGGGCATTTTGGCGTCCCTCAACTCCAATCAGGATGTCTATATCGTCGCCGATTATATCGCTAGCCGTTCGATGATCGACGATCTCTCAAAGGAGATCGATCTGGGCGCCGTGTTTAGCAAGCCGGGGATCGACGGTTGGGCCGGGTTCGTTCCTTCCAGAGCGGCGGAGGGCCTGCTTCGCTATTGGCGCAGCATGATCCAAACGTCGGTGGACACCGCTTCGGGCATCGTAATGGTCACCGCCAAAACATTTTCCCGGGAGGATTCAGTGCGCGTCGCCACCGCCATTCGCGCGCGATGCGACATCGCTGCAAATCAGCTTCTGAATCGGGCGCGGCACGATGCGATCGAGCGCGCCAAGGCCGAGGTGAAGACCGCGATGGCACAACTCTCGGCGCGCCAGGCGAGTCTCGAACAGTTCCGGAACGCGCGGATGCAGATCGATCCGCTTGCCTTGGCGCGGTCTCTGGGCGAGACGATCACGACATTGCGGCGCGATCTCATCGGCGTTGAAGTAAAGTTGGACACCGCAAAGGCTTCGCTTGGCTCCGATGCGCCGCAAATCAAGATGCTCGCGGCAAGTCGGCAAATCCTTTCCGATCAGATCGCGGCGCTCGAAGCCAAGATCACGGGCGCCAACCTCAGTTCGCCGACCGCCTCCGCCGCGCTCGCCGAATATGATAGACTGGACGTCGAAAAGAGCCTAGCCGAGCAAGCCGCCGTGTTCGCGGAGAGGATGTTGGACAACACAAAGGTCGATGCCAACCGTCATCACATCTACCTCGTCGCCATTGAAGACCCGACCATACCGCAAAGCCCGATCGCTCCGAGGCGAGCACACATGATCTTGCTAATATCGCTGGGCGCGCTGAGCTTCTGGTCACTCATCGCGGTGATCGCCGCCAACGTGCGCGACCACACCCTGTGAAGAATATGGCGGCATTCCGATGAACGAAGCGCGTTTCGTGGCCAGGCCCCCCGATTGTTTTCCGGCGGACCCGTCAGGCAAGACCGGGCTAGACCCTTTTGTCCTAAGGGAAGACCTGCGCCGCGTTTCCGTCCCGATCGATCAGTTCGGGTCTTGGCGAATGCACGGCTTGTTATTCGCCCTCATAGTCGTACTGCCTGTAGTGTGCACGGCGATCTACTACGGCCTGATTGCCGCGGGGAAATATAGCGTGGAATTTCGATTTAGCGTCAGATCCGCGTCGGAGCTCGTTGCGGACGACGACAAACTTGCGCAGCTTCTCAAGGCCGGCAACCCTGGGACACACGAGATCGGGCGTCTCCCCTACATGGCCGCGGATTATCTGCGAAGCCGCAATGTTGTCAGGGAACTCGATCGGGACGGTTGGTTGCGGACGGTATTTTCGCGGGATCAGGCGGATTGGCTGTCTCGTTTCAATTCAACGAAGAGCGATGACGATCTCTGGATTTATTGGCGGGGTATGATAAGCGTCAACGTTGACCGCGTCTCGGGGCTGGTGCTCGTGCGGGTCCTCGCCTTCACCCCGGAAGATGCGCTTGCCCTGGCTCGCGCGACCTCGGCATCCGCCGAAAAGATGATCGACAGTGTCTCGATGCGGGAGCGCCGGGACGTGCTGTTTTTGGCCGACCAGGAATTGCAACGGGCGAGCCTCCGTTATTCGGCGGCGCTCACTGCTTTGCGTGACGTGCGCAACCAGGAGGGAACCGTCGATCCGGAAGGAACGATAAAGAGCTCGGCGGACACCTTATTGGGCGTCATGCGCGAGAAATTGTCGCTGGAACGCGACCGCGACGCCAACCTCAAAGTTTTGTTCGCCGACGCACCTGAGCAGAAAGTTCTTTCCGATCAGATTCGGGCGCTCGGGTCTAAGGTCGCCTCGCTGACCGAGGCTCTAACGAGTCATCGGAAGGACGCAAAGACCGCGGCTCAATCCATCGCGCAATTCGAAAAACGGGAGCTGGAATCCCGCTTCTCGAAACGTCTTCTGGAGGTCGCCCAGGCCGCCTACGAACGCGCGCGCCTAGAATCCGAGCGGCAGCATGTCTATTTTGCCGTTTTCGTCGAACCGAAGAAACCGGAAATCGCCGAATATCCGCGCCGCGCGCGATCGGTCGCTTTCGCCGGGATATGTGCATTTTCGCTGTGGAGCGTCATGATGCTCGCGGTCGCGGGCATTAGGGATCACGAAATCGAACGTTGAGCGGCGGCGCATCGCGCAGACCGCGCGGGCGCCGCGAATAGGAACGCGAGCCGGCGATGTTATTCAGTATCGACGAGGACACGGGTTCGCAGATCGTCGGTTGGGTCATGCCTGACAATCCGGCGACGACCCCGAAGGTCATTATCCATCTCGGTCCAGAACATCATATCGTTATAGACGCCTTTGTGGTGCGTCCACTGCTGAGGGAACAAGGCCTCCACAATACCGGCGTTTGCGGCTTCGTGGTGGATGAAAATAATTGCCCCGGGGTGACCGCCGCCGGCAATTTGGAAATCAAGGATGCCGATAACCATATCCTCATCTACCGGCGCCGCAATGATTCGCAGCTCGTTGATCAGAAATTCTTGCGGGTCGAGACTCAATTGTTTCGCTCAACCAGTCTGGATGATGCGCTGGTCGCGCGGTTTCAGATGTCCTATAAATCCTTGGAGCTGCTTCCCGAAGAAACCACGAGGTCAATATTCGCCATTTCGTTCACGAACTCGCTTTTCGCATCTGGCCGCATTTTTTGGCGGGTGTGGGAGCCGATGATCCGCGATCGTGGCTTCAAGGCTGGGATTCTGTTGCGTGAGCCGTTCGAGGAGCTATCCGAACGGCTGTTGATCTTGAAGTGGGCATCGCTTTCCGGCGCGAATTCGACGGCTGCCGTCCTAGGGCAAGCCGTTCAGCTTTGTGCGAAGACGTTTCGCAATGTCAATCTCGGTGATTTGGCCGCTCTGGAGGATCTGCTGTTGCGCCCCTCCGACGAGTTGCGCGCCGTGTTGTACAATCCAATCGTTTATCAACTGGCGGCCCCGAACGCCTTCGATCCTCCACGGCCACCGGAAACCGCGGCCGCGCTCGATTCGCTGGCGGAGATGGACGCGGTAGGCTTGCGCGACGATGCGGGTGCGTTCCTCCGCCTTATCGCCGCCGTACTGGATTTGCCGGATCAGCTACCCGGCTTTTCACCGCGCACAAGCCAGACGGTGATTGGGCTTGCGGAAAGTTTGCGTAAGATGGGCCCGGCGCGCGCCTTGATCGAAAAAGACCTCGAAGTTTATTCCGAGGTCGCCCGGGTTCTCGCGCCGCATCCGGCGGATCACTGAGGCTAGCAGGCCGTTGAAAAATTGCCGGATTTGTTCGATAATGTCCAGCTCCAATCGTTTGATCTTGAGCCGTTCGTGTTCAATCAAATAGGCATTCGATAGGGAAGCGCTTTGACGGAAAAATTCAAGTGGATCGCCGATATCGAATGCGCGCCGCCAACTGCCCGCCTGATCGCCGTTTCCGGCGTGGAAGGCAACGCCAGAGGCTATCTTGCCGCGAACAGGCGGCCTTGGCTGTCGATTGAACCGATTTCGATTTTTGCCCCCGGACGGTGGTTTCGAATGCGTTACCGGCTCGGGCTTTATGACCGGCCGGTGCGGCCGTTGGTAAGCTACCGGCGCGGCTCGGAGGAGATCGGTTGGCATCTGCTGCCAGGTCCTGTCCTTGGGCGCGCGGATTGGTTTGCCATCGTGCCGGCGGAGGCCACCGCGGTGTGGATATCGCCGGTTTCCGAACCCGGCCATTTTTGCTTTAACATAGAGGAGATCGAACCTTTATCACGTCTTGCTCTGCTGCGCAGGGGATTGGAAGGTAACAGGGGCCGATTGTTGAGCGCGGCCGGGACCTGGCTTCTGGGCTGGCGGAAGGAAGCCCAAGAGAATCTCCGCTGGTCCATTCAAGGCGCGCCCTTGGCCGCGTGGCCCGCCTATCGCGACAGGCTCGCGGTGGCCGCTCGTCTCGATGAATTCGAGCGCCCGCGCTGCGACTGGGCGCGCGCGCCGACGGCAAGGCTGCTCGTTCGTCTCGAAACAGAGACCACGGCGGCGCGGATCGATGAAACCATCGCGGCGCTTCGAGACCAACTCTACCCGCGCTGGACGCTCACCATTCTGGGAACCTCGGAGGACGCCGAGGTCAACGGCCGGCTCAATTCATGGCTTGCCAAGGACGCCCGTCTTGCGGTGCGCGTCGAACGGATGGAACTTGATGGAGAAGACGCGGACTTTGTTGCTTTTGTCGGATTTGGAGACCGTCTCGCGCCCCATGCGCTCGCTTGCTTTATTGAGGCTAGCCAGAGGGCGCCGGATGCTTTGGTGCTCTATTGCGACGAGGAGACTGCGACGGCGGAAGGCCAGGCGCCAATATTCAAACCGGATTGGAGCGCCCATTTGCAGGCCGTAAGGCCATATGTTGGGCGATTGATGTTGACGAGGCTCGGCCATGCGCGACGCCGGATTCGATTGGCGAAAGTCCCCGTCGGCGAGACTGGCTTTGTCGAAAACGTTCTCCATGGACTGGGACGTCGAGACGTTCGCCATATCCGGCGCTTTCTCGTGCGGACGAGACGAAGATGCCGCGACGAGCAGGACGTAACCTCCTTAAGTGAGCCGCGCCGCGCGGGGGCTCCCGAAACAAGCGCAACAATCGTGGTGGCGACCTGCAACAATGAGAATTTTTTGCGCCGGACGATTTGCGGCATTTTGAAGAAAACCCGATACACACAGCTCGATCTCGTGATCGTCGACAATGGCAGCACCGATTTGCGGGCTCTGGGCCTGCTTCAATCGGCCGCCAAGGACGAGCGCGTCACGCTACTGCGTGCGCCGGGGCCTTTCAATTTCGCGGCCTTGAACAATCTCGGTGCCGCCCAGGCGCGGGGCGCCGTCATTGTTTTCTTGAATAACGACGTGCAAATCATCGAGCCAGAATGGCTCCGCGAGCTTGCGGAACGGGCCATCGACCCACAGGCTGGCGCTGTCGGCTGCAAGCTCCTTTATCCGGACGGGCGAATTCAGCACGCCGGAGTTGTGGTCGGGCTTGGCGAGGGCGTGGGGCATTTCGATGCGGGGCGCCGCGATGGGGAGCAAGGCTGGCTTGGCCGCAATCGAATCCTTCACGAAGCATCCGCGGTCACCGGAGCGTGTCTTGCCGTGGAGCGGGCAAAATTCGTGGCAGTTGGTGGATTTGACGCCGTTCATCTCCCGGTCGAGTTCAGTGACATAGACCTTTGCCTGCGGCTCGAGGAGCTCGGGTTCGCGACCCTGTGGACGCCATTCGCGAAACTTGTTCATTTCGAATTGGCAAGCCGCGGCAAGGCGACTTTCCGGCGTCTTGACACGCATGCGGCCGAGCGCGCCTACTTCCGCCAACGCTGGGCCGACCGGCTGCGAGACGATCCGTTCTTTCATCCCGGTCTCTCGCTCGTCAGCTTATCGGCCGCCCTCGCCTGAGAGCTCTGAAAGGAAGCGATTTGTTGCCGGGTTTGCAAAAAAAAGGCGTTATCTGGCGCCATCGTCCCAGGGGCATTCGACGGGCGGCAATTTTCGGCCATATTGAGCGACGATATGGAGGAGCATTGGACGGATCTAGCGTGAACCCCGAGGCAAACGAGGCGCCGGCGTCGGCCGCCGCGAGTTTGGCCGGCGAAAGGCCGGTCGTCCCGGCCGGGGCGCAACAAACAATGGCTGTGAAGAGAGATTTCGGTATTCGGGTTGCGGTAGGTTGCCAGCATGGCCGGAGGTCCCCTATTTGGAAAATTTTTTCCACGCGCAATGAAGTGTATGCCCTCCACCGTACGATGGGACACATCGAAAAGATTAGCTTCCACTCGTCACGCATATATCGCCAAGCGTTTGTAGCGAAACCCCCTTTGCCGCCGATTTCAGCGCTGGACGCGCGCTGAGACCCCATCCGCTGGCCAGATGAAGGCAGTGGCTGTCCTCACGATCTTCTTTCCAGAAGGCCACTTGTCACCAGACCTACCGACGACCTCCAAGAGGGTAATCTGGCTTGATGCGCCGTCAGTTGGTGCTGTTCGGATCGTGCAAGTACTCTTCTCTCACGACACTCAAGCCGATGTTCTAGGCCTTACTGAGGAGGCAGGGCAGCAGCTCGTATTTTATCATCGTCTCCCAAATGGCGAGGGCGTGGCTATTCTCTCGTGGGCAAACCCGTGGGACCAAGCTGACATCGTCATGCCCTCCAGCCATGGCACGACCGAAGACATCATCTCCTGCTACTTATCAGCTAGGAACCGCGCGCTCTGTGATGTTCACAATGTGTGTGCGCCCTGACGAACTTCGTTGCTTTGAACTTACCGGCTTCCGAGTACCGGACGGCGAAGGGCGTCGCCGCTTCCCTCAAGCACATACCTTTTCACGGAATGAGGTACTACAGAGAGGTGCCGGCTCGTAATAAGCGATTTACATATAGCGTCTATGCGGCATTGCTTGACGCCGTAGCGACGCTCTATTCAAATTCACGGGAATGTCGTGACCGAGTTTTTGTTGCTGTCGTTTAAGGGGAAAGACGATGATTAATCTAGTCTGTCGAAAATGGGAGCGCTTATGCAACGCGTGGAGCGCCCTCTGACTCTCGAATACAAGGGCGCGCGCACGACCTTCGATATGCCGGGTTGGTATAGCGAAGCGTCCGACGAGAGCAGCCCTGGCCTGTCCCATCCATCGGCGGGCGCCGGCGCGGAACAGTCAACGGTGTGCGATGAGCGGGCGGCGATCAACCGTAGTCTTTTCATGATGCAAGACCATTTAGCGGAGCTCGACGCGCGGCTGGCGCGTCTCGAACCGTTGCTGCGGGCGGGCTCCTTGGCGCGAACCGGGCTTCGCCGTCTGGCGAGGATTTTGCGGTTTTCGCTCAAGCTCGCGGGTCTAGTCTTGCATTGGCGCGAGACCGGCCGTCGCATCAATGACGCGCGCTTTCGCAGCGAACGGCTGGTTTTCGATTCCTTGCGAAACATTTTTAGGCGCAGGGTCGATTTTCCCGCGTTCGCGGGACACTTGCGGCGCTCATTCGGTTTTTTCCCACCTACCGTCTATCGAGTTCGAGCCCCGCCAAAGGCTCGCTCTTGCCCGGCGGCCGAGAGTTCTGCACGCGATCGCGAATGTCTGGGTCGGAGGCTCGACGCAGCTTATCGTCGATCTGCACAACCATCTTGGGCACCGATTCGAAATGGAGGTCGTGACATCCACCTTGCCGGCCCATGCTTTTCACAAGGGGATGTCGATCAATGTCGTGCCAAAACCCAATTCCCGTCATCTTCTGCGATGTATATTCAGCCGTTTCCGGCCACACATCGTGCACGTCCATTACTGGGGCGACGTTGACGAAGCTTGGTACAAGACGATTTTTGAGATCGCAGCTGAGTTCGGCTGTTCGATATTGCAAAACATCAATACGCCAGTCGCTCCGTTCGCGGGCGTGCGCATCGATCGCAATGTCTTCGTTTCGCGCAGCGTCCTTGATCAATTCGGCTCGGCCATTCCGACGAGCGTCATTTACCCTGGCATCGATCTGGACAGATTCGCGCCGGCGGCCGTTATCGACCCTGTTTCGTTCGATGCTATCGGCATGATCTACAGGCTCGAAAACGACAAGCTCGACAAGGATGCGATCGAGTTATTCCTAGCGATTGCCAAAAGACGGCCCAAAACACGCATCTTCATCATCGGAGATGGGTCCTTATTCGCGCATTTCTGGTCGCGCGTCGAGCAGGAAGGCCGACTTTTGCAATTTGAATTCACCGGCTATGTGCCGTATGAGGAACTTCCGGCGCAGCTGACAAGGTTCAGGACCTTCGTCGCGCCGGTGCGGCAAGAGAGCTTTGGTCAGGTCGTCCCTTTTGCTATGCGAAACGGAATGGCGGTCGCGGGGTACAATGTTGGCGCCATTCCCGAAATTCTCGGTAGCGCGGAGACGCTCGGCGCAACTCTCGCCGAAACGACGGAGATCATTACCGCGCTTCTCGACGATCCTGAGCGAATTGCGGCACTTGGCGAACGCAATCGCGCCCTCGCGCTTGAACGATTTTCGGTGGAGGATATGGCGGTCAAGTACTTCCATCTCTACCGCGATCTTGCACCGCGCGAAGTCGAACTTCTAAGCGGGCTTCCAGACGCGGTCTATTTTCCGATTTAACGAGTGCACAATTATGACGGTGAGAGCCCTCGTCACGGGCGCCAGCGGCTTTCTCGGCCGAGCCCTCGTCCCAACTCTGTTGGCCGCGGGCGAAAGCGTGGTCGCAACCGGCCGCAAAAACTGCCCCTTTGCGGCGCATCCGCGCCTGATCTGGCACCAAGCCGATCTCACCGATCCGGCCGCGCCGCTGGCCGGAATCCTGCGCGGCGTCAATGCAATCTATCATTTGAGCTGGTCGACGATCCCCGCCGATTCCAATCTAACGCCTTCCGAAGACGCTCGGATCAACATTGTTGGCTCGTTGCGCTTGCTCGAAAGCGTCGAGGATGGAACAACTCCGCGGTTCATATTCGCTTCTTCCGGTGGAACGATCTACGGGCGGCTGGTTAAAGCGCCGGCGACGGAGGAGCATCCGCTGAAGCCCCTATCCGCCTATGGCGTGTCAAAACGGTCGGTCGAAACCTATCTCGATCTTTTTGCGTCTTTTGGTGCCATTAGGCCGGTGTCGCTCAGGATCGGAAATCTGTTTGGGCCGGGGCAGGAGACCGCGCGGCTTTTCGGCGCCGTCGCTCATTTCAGCAAACGCGCGCTCGCGGGTGTCCCTATCTACATGTTTGGCGATGGCGCGGTCGTGCGCGACTACGTGTATATCGACGATGCCGTGGAAGCGCTGGTACGCGCCGGGCACACCGAAGAGTCATCCGCCGCGTTCAATATTGGCAGCGGCAAAGGCCGTTCGCTGAACGACATCGTTGCCGTTCTTCAGAAGCATTTGGCTAAGCCGATCATGGTCGAGCGCGAGCCAGGAAGACCATTCGACGTGCCGGTCTCAGTGCTCGATTCGGGCAAAGCCCGGCGCGAACTCGGCTGGTCGACAAGGGTTTCGTTCGAGGAAGGCATCGCAAGAACCCTCGCAAGCATGGCCAAAGCCCTACCATGAAAATCGCGCTCTACGTCCATTGCTTTTTCCCGCGCCATATTTACGGCACGGAGGCCTACACCTTGGCCCTTGCGAAAGAACTCGCCGCGGTAGGGCATGAACCTGTCGTGGTGTCGGCGACATTGGCGGGCGAACCGGGCCAAAGGAACGCTATCGAATACTATATGCACGACGGCGTTCGCGTTGCCTCGATCGATAAGAATCTTTTTCCGAACCGCTGCGTTCGCGACAGCTATGAGCAGCCCGCCCTGCGGCATCTCCATGAGCGCCTGCTGCGCCAACTGCGGCCCGATGTCATTCATGTCTGCCATCTGATCAGCCACACGACGGCATTGCTCGACGTGGCGCGGCAGATGGATATTCCAGTGTTTGCAACGCTAACCGATTTTTTCGGGTTTTGCTATAATAACCAGCTTGAGAGCGCGGAAGGGGCTCTTTGCGAGGGGCCGAACCCGGAGCGCGCCAATTGCATCGGCTGCTTTCTTAAGCTCGCCGGCTCACGCCCCAACGCCGAATTCATCGCCAAGCTTGGTGGACACCCCGTTCTGCGGGCCGCCATCTCACGCCAACTCGCCAGGCTCGGCCGCCGCGAGCGAGAGCCGTTCACCATCAGCTCCTTTGCTCCGAACGACATCATCCTGCGGCCCGGTATTTTACGCCGCGCGATGGAGGTCTACCGCGAAGCCATAGCGCCTACGCTCTTCCTGAAGGGCGCCTACGAGCGCAATGGTTTTCCCGCGCCACTGCGGCTCAGCCATTTCGGCATCGAAATCGACCGCTCGCCAAAACCGGCGCGGCATGATAACGGCGCGGTGCGGCTCGGCTTCATCGGCCAGCTTTCCCCGCACAAGGGCGCGCATCTCCTGGTCGAGGCCTTACGCGCCAGCCGCCGCGCCAATCTTTCGCTGAGGCTATGGGGCCCAGGTGACCAAGACCCAGCCTATTACGCCAAATTGCTGGGCTTGGCCGAGGGCCTACAGGTCAAATTTCCGGGAATTTTGCCACGGGCGGACCTGGCGGCGGCTTTCGGCACGCTGGACTACCTCGTTATTCCGTCCACTTGGTACGAGAACAGTCCGCTTATTCTTTTGCAAGCCTTGGCGACGCATACGCCGGTTATCGTGGCGGATGTGCCCGGGATGACGGAGTTCGTCGAAAACGGCGTCAATGGTTTCCATTTCGCGCGCGGCGATCTCGGTAGCCTTATCGGTACATTACGTAAAGTCTCGGACGAGCCCGATCTTGCCGGCGAGATGTGCGCCGCTAGTTCGTACGAGAGGATTCCGGCCGATATGGCCCGCGATCTCCTCGCCCTCTATGCGGCGCATGATCTCGTTGCGCCGAATTAGCCTGATTGGCGTCGGCGGCGGGAAAGCCGGCGGGACTGGCACCCGCGGTTATCGTAACGGGTAAGTTTCCTCGACCGGCGGTTTATCGACGCCGTTTTGACAAAATGTTGGTTACGATTTGCTCTTCAAAAAGGGCCATTGATGACCTCCGGGAACGGGCCGCCCTAAGAAGCCGCCAATAGCGGTTCGAAACCGGATGGGACGCATGGTGTGACTGCTTCAAAAAGCAATTCCGCTGACCCAACAGAGCCTGGCGCGCTTGCCGGGATGCACGCGGCAGCTCTCGAACGCGGCGCGATAGCCTCGGAGGAATTGCGTCGCTCGGCGCGCTCGGTGCGGCTCGCCAACGCACGGACCGTCTCGCGGATGAGTTGGGCCATCACCGCGCGAATCGCCTATCAGACCTTCCGTCCAATCCGGCGATCCCGCTCTGGCCTGTTCGGATTTCTGGTGTTTTTTGCCACGCCGGCGGCGTTGGCGGTCATTTATTTTTCGCTCATTGCTTCGAGCCGTTACACTTCGGAGGCGCGTTTTGCGGTCAGAGGCGGCGCTCGGCCGCCCATAGACGCCATCTCGGCCCTGACTGGCCTGGCATCCATTACGCAGGTGCAGGATTCTCTCATTGTCGTCAATTACGTGAAAAGCCAAGCCCTGGTCGAAGCGCTCGATCGCCAGCTCGACCTTCGCGCGATTTTCGGGCGCGACGGAATTGACTGGATTTCCCGCTTTAATGCCGACGATCCGATCGAAGATCTCGTCAAATATTGGAAATCGCGCATCAAAACATCGATCGAAGCGCCGTCCGGGATCGTGACCCTCCAGGTGAATGCGTTTTCGCCGGAAGAGGCACTCAAAATCGCCAACGCAACGGTCGATTTGAGCGAGCGCCTCGTGGACGGGCTTTCCTCCCGCGCGCGGCAAGACGCGGTCACCGAAGCAGAAGCGGAACTTGCGCGAGCCGAAACGCGATTGACCGATGCGCTGGTGACCATGCGTGATCTCCGCAATCAGCAATCGACCCTCGATCCGCAACGCTCGGCAGAGGGGATCGGCCGCTTGATCTCGGAGCTCCGCTTGGAAAAAATCCGCCTCGAACAGGACTTGACGGCATCGGAGCGCGGAAGTGTCAGCGAGTCCGCGCCGCAGGTTCAGATCATGCGCACGCGGGTCGATGTGATCGGCGAACAGATTACCGGCCTCGAGCAGCTTTTGACTTCGCGAGACGGTACAGAGCCCGGGACAATCGCCGGAAAGATTACTCGCTTCGACGAGTTCGAACTTGAGCAGCAGATCGCCGAAAAACAATATACGCTGGCTGCCGCCGCCCTCGAGCGCGCCCGTGTCAGTGCGGAGGGAAAGCACGTCTATCTCGCGACGTTCGTCCATCCGGTTCTTCCGCGGACTTCAACCTATCCAAAACGGTTTCTTTTCAGCTTGCTCGGAATAGCCGCGGCCGCCTTGCTTTACGCGATTGGCATGGCTCTATGGCGGGCGGTGCTCCGCAAGCTCGCGAGCTGACGGTGCGCGATGATCCGGCTTTCCCACGTGTCAAAATCTTACAGAACCGAGAACCATCGGAAGGTCGTCCTCGACGATGTGACGTATTCGTTCGATACGCGCTATACGTATGGCATCTTCGGTTCGAACGGGGCGGGAAAATCAACGCTTCTGCGCCTGATCGGGGGAACCGATCTGCCCAATTCGGGCCAAATCTCCCGCGATCTCCGGATTTCCTGGCCGCTTGGCTTTGGCGGCGGATTTCATCCCCTGATGACGGGGCGCGAGAATATCAAATTCATTAGCCGGATTTATGGCGCCAACCTGCGGCGCGTGATCGATTTCGTCGACTATTTTTCCGAACTCGGCAATTACCTCGATATGCCGGTCGGCACCTATTCGTCCGGCATGGGGGCCCGTCTCGCCTTCGGCCTCTCCATGGCTATCGATTTCGATTGCTACCTCGTCGACGAAATCACCGCCGTCGGCGACGCGCGATTTGGCTTGCGGTGCAGACAGGCATTCGAAGAAAAACGCGGCCGCAGCAGCATGATCATGGTGTCGCATGACATCGGGACGATTAAGGCCTATTGTGAGCGCGGCCTCGTGCTTTACCGCGGGAAGCTCGTGGCCTTCGGCCACATCGACGATGCCATCGAGTTCTACCGGAAAAATCTTTGATAACTTACCTGTAAGCCGCCCCGGTCCAGGGCATCCCGCGGCTCGAGACGATACAAGCGATATCAGCGGTGCCGGCGCGGGGAATTGCGGCTAAGAACTGGGACAATGACAAAGTTCGTTCGGATCCGGAGGCGATAATGGAAGCAACGGTAACAGAGCCGATACGGCGGCCACGCGCTTCCCCGCTCGCGATCAACGCCGCCGCGATCGGGGCGATCCTATTGCGCGATATCAAGCAGCGAGCCGGACCATACTATTCAGGATTTTTGATGATTTTATTGATGCCGCTGGCGCATTTACTGATCGTTGTCACGGCTTTCCACATCTTCGGCCGCTTGGCTCCGCAAGGAACAGATCAGGTGGTCTATTTCGGCTTGTCCATCTTGCCCTTCGTGGTTTTCACATATTTGTCGCGGCGGATCGTCATATCGGTCGCCGAAAACCGTCCGCTTCTCTATTTTAACCGTGTGAAGATTTTCGATATTCTCCTTGCAAGGGGTATGTTGGAGGCGGCCGGCTCCGTCGTTGTTTTTATTATTTTCGTCGGCATATTCGCGATTTATTCGAATGATTTCTCGCCGCGCGACTGGCCTGGGATCGTGTTCGCGGTCGCCGGGACAATTTATCTTAGTTTTTCCATCGGTGTTCCCAACGCGTTGATCGGCTGTGTCCTCCCGGTTTGGTATTTGCTTTTCAATTTTTCCATTCCGGTGTTTTGGCTCGCGTCGGGCATTGTTTTCTTTCCAACCGCTATTCCGGACCCTTATGACCGGTGGCTTGCCTTGAACCCCTTGCTGCAATGCGTCGAGTGGATTCGTTATGCTTATTACGAGGACTATCCGGACAAGCTTCTCAATATTCCTTACCTCTTCACTTTTGCGACGGCGTGTCTTGCTTTCAGCTTGATCGCCGAAAGGCTCGCGAGGCGTGCGCTTCTTTCAAAGTAATATCAAGGCCCAGCGATAATGATCAATGCGCCGATTGCAGACCCGATGAGCATAATCTTCCGGGGCCGCCAAATAATCAATCTTCGCGATGTCCTTGGGAAATACGAATGCCGGCGGGCGGCCGTCGACGGCGATGCTTCAGGCTTGCAATCGGACACGCAATGCAGGATTTAAACCTTTTGCCCCCGAGGGGATGCCGGTTTTTGTTCATTCGCGATGCGGCTGCGCCAAGGCAACCTCGCAAATCCGGTGCGCGACGAAAATGAAAAGTACTTCCAGTTACGACCCGCTACAAGGGATCCGCGTCCATCTCGACGAATGGCTCGAATTTAACGCGTTCGGCGCATTCGCGGTGGATGGGGGTCTGAACATGGTGGCGCCATTTCCGCCTCCTGACCTGATGATGGAAACGTCGGGCCTGCAACGACCTCAAGACTTCGCCGTGCACGGCCTGCTGATCGGGCGTCCTTTTGTCGAAGCTTGTCCCACGCCGCTCAATGAACTTGATTCCATTCTTGATTTCGGTATAGGCGTCGGGCGACTAGCCCGAATGTTCAAGGGCTTCGCGGGCACCTATGTCGGAGTCGACATCAACCGTCGGAATATTGAATGGATTTCAGATAACCTTGATTATGTTGCCGCGGTTCGGACCATTCCGCGCCGAGCCCTACCCTTTGGCGACGCTTTCTTCGACGCCGCTGTCAGCGTTTCCGTATTTACTCACATGAACCAAGGTGACTGTATGTTTTATCTCAGTGAATTGAAACGTGTTGTGAAGCCTGGCGGATATATTTTGGTGTCACTTCAGGGGGAACGCGCGTTAGAGCGCGCATTGGACGAGTTACAGATTAGAGAAATGCTTTGCATGAAGTCCTTCGGAGGTTTTAGGGGCGCGTGATGAGGTATGCAAAGGCAGCGGATATTGTTTCGTTCCTATGAATACACATCTCACGAGCGAAAATTATGAATATGGAATGACTTTTGTTTCAGAGGGGTTCGTGGAGCACAATTGGGGCTCCGTGGTTTCAAACGTGCGTTTCCACAAAGCAGTTATCGCAGACTTCCAAGATATTGCGGTCTTCCAAATTGCTTAATACTATGTCGAAAATCAACTAGAGCGACCCTGTGGAGCGCTGGGGGATGTTCACAGATGAACAAGGGATACTTAAAAGCGATCTGGCGCAGGAATTGGCCGTCGAATTTGGCGTCGAGACCACGATTTTTGAGCGTGACTATTTATTGAACGCAATTGTGTGGTCCTCTAAGGGCGATGTCGCGGCTGCCTACCGGCAGTACATCTCGGACGGTCGGATGAACGCGGAGATGATCCGAGACATAATTGAGTCCTATTGCGGCCAACGCTTTCACACGAGTCAACAGCCTTCTAACACTTTGCCATTCGTTGTATTGGATTTTGCGTGCGGTTACGGTCGCGTTGGACGCCACTTTCGAAATGTTTTGCCTAATGCTAAATATGTCGGAATGGATATTCACAATGATGCTGTTCGTTTCAATCGAGATGTACTTGGACTTCTAACTTTGCAATCCACTCAAAGGCCTGAAGAATTTTATGTCGGGCAGACTTTCGATTTTATTTTTGCGCTTTCTTTCTTCACTCACTTGCGGCGCGAACATTTCCTTGGATGGCTGTCGGAATTCCAGTGGATGCTGAGACCTGGTGGCGTTTTAATGATTTCGACCCACGGTCAAATATCTCACCAATTGCTGATGCCCGATGTAGTCGTCGATCCCCAAGGCTATGGGATGATGGAGACATCTGAGCAATTTGATTTGTCCACCGAGTTCTACGTTCACTCGATAACTTACCGAGCTTACGTCGAGGAGATGGTTTCCTCCCTCAAAGGTCTAAAGCTTCTGAATTATTCGGAGGCCTTTTGGTTCGGATGCCAGGACATGTATGTCCTCAAAAATATCGCGCCGGCCAAACGGGGCAGCGAACGAATCTTAAAACAACTCAAATCCCGCCTGAAAACAGTAACAAACGCTACGGCGCATAGATTGCGCAGTAAGAGCCCCCGCCGGCGGCGCTGATGTATCGGGACGCTGCCGTTTCGCGGATGCCGTCTTCGATGCGGTGGCTGGCATTTCGATGCCGGATCCGGCTTCTGCTTCTTGCGTCAGCATGGACATCTGACTTCGAGCCGGTACGAATATGGAGTCACATCCATTTCCGAGGCTTACATCGCCCGCAACTGGTCGAGATATTTCGAGCTTCAGGACAATCGTTCGCGGCGCGATCCACGATTTCCAGGACATCGTGATACTCCGGCGCCGCGATAATGGCTCGACGCCTGAGCCGGAACTTGAGCGGCTCGGTTTGCCGCTTCGATAGCCCCGCGCGGCCATCGTCAAGCAGACCGGGGCTAGCTTAAAACGGAGAAATGCGGGGATCTTATACCAGCGCATTGAGTTTGACTCGGCGAGCTCGCATGAAAAGCCCTGCTGCGACGAGGCTTGCGGGGAAGGCCGCCATCCCCGGCGCCTTGCGACTAGATCGTGGGCCATGCGCTTTGGCGCGGTGAAGTTGACGGGCGCATTCCCGGTCGGGATGTGCCCGTCCGCTTTGGGACCTTCGCGAATACCATCCGTAATATCTCTCTACATTTGGGAACTCCATTCGAGTCCCTGAACTCAGGTAACGTTCAGATTGGTTACGAGCTTGATCCGCTGGACAGGCGAGGACGCGAAATTGATGGCGAAGCGCGCATCACCTTCTGGTTTTGCCATGCAGCGTCCGAGAAGCCTGCACACGCTCGGACTTTCGCGGGTCTGGGGAGCGTGGGTCGGACAACGCCGCGTTGATCGCGTCGATAAACGGTCCGAGCTTCGGCGGTCGTGCTTCGATATCGACCTTGACGGCGCGCATGCGGAGCGCGGCGCTGCACACAGGGCCGATGGACGCGACGAGCGTTCGGTCGAGGCTTTGCCTAAGCGACGCCTCTTTCCCCCCGTACTCCGCGACGGCGAAAAGGTTGGCCGCCTGCGATGCGCTGGTGAACGCTACTAGATCAATTTCATCGTGACCAAGTGCGTCGATCAACCTTAGCAACGGCGAAGTGTCCTCGGGCAAGGCCGAGCGATAGGTCACGATTTCGATTACTACCGCGCCTTCGTTTTCCAGCGCGGCCTGTAAATCACGATTGGTCTCTCCGTAACGCTGTACAACGATGCGCTTGCCCCGTAACGGAGCGTCATGCATTTCGGCAAGCACCTCGTGCGTCGTGAAAGGATTGCTGGCGGCGCGGTCAATGCGCACTTTGCGCGAGCGCAGCACCGTCGTCGGCTTGGGGCCTCGCACGATTACCTGCGCCGCGCTCAAAATCTGCAACAGAACACCAGTTAGGTCCAGCAAATCGGTTGCAGTGAACAATGCGCGCGTCCCGGCGCCTGTCTGGAAAATGAATAGATCGGGCGGACTGGAACTCCAGTCACGGATCAACCCTCGGATCTGCGCGGGATCGATATCCGGGATTTCGGCCAGTGCGGGCGCCGAAAACGGCGTGCCTCCATTTTTGCGGATCAGGCTGGCAATGTGATCCCGCATCCGGCTTTCAAGAATGGCAACGGTTTTGTCTTTCATCGACTCGAGACGCGAGGGGTCTCCCGGGGTTTATCACGGCGTTGAGGGAGCTAATAATGGCCCGAATCCCTGGATGGCGAAGCTGGACGAATGCGTGCCCAGCCTGGGACAGCAGCGCCTGCGGCCTTATTGTCGAGAACGCTCAGATCCTACGCTCAGTCGGCAGATCTTGGACGTCCCCGAAGCTCGGCCCTAATTAGCTGGCGCACCTTTCGTCAAGCAGCGCTTCCGCACTTATATTCCTCCGCGATGCGCCGGGATCGTTGGTCAAAAGATAGAAACCGGTCCTGCCGTCGGCAAACGTCGCTCCGATCACAGCCAGTGTATGGCTTCCTATGGAAAACCTGCCCGACGGAAAGCCGCGCGCTAGCACCTTGAAAGGCTCCACGTGGGCCAGGCTATCCGCCTCGACTTTCATTGCCGCAATCCTATGCCCGAGAAGCGCGGATCCAAGAAAAGACCAGGCTCCGTGAATTTCCGCTTGGTGGCGGCGCAGGAAATCAGCAACCGCCGGGGCGACGCAGGCGACATGAATATGCAGCTGGCCCTGGCTGCGGCTGGCCGCCGAATTAATCGCCATTCCGATCTTGTCGCGCGGCAGCGAGCGGCGCGCCCCTTCTTCGACGAAACGGCGGGCCTCCCACGCTGCCTCCCAGTAGTTCGGCGCGTTTTTATTCAGCAACGCCGGACTTTCGATGCCGGAAATGCGAGTAGTTGGGACAACGATGACATGCGCGGCGCTCGAAGGCGTCCGGAGCACGGCAAAACCTCGATCGAGACCGTTGGCGATGTTGACCTCGGCGCAGGGAAACGCCACGCCGATGCGTTGATAGGCCGGCAGACAAATGTCATGGACGACGACCCATAACCCGCTCCGGTTGGCTGCCGGGAGAGAACGCGGCAGATCCGCGACCATGGCGAAGATCAGCCCTGTGGAAGCCGCGAAACTGATGAGTTTGTGCACGAGGATTGTTCCAAAAAACTGCTTATTGCCGGTCAAAACAGAGCCGGGCCAGTTTATCACGTAGCGTTCCTGTTCACCCGCGAAATCTCCTCACCAGGCCTCCGCTGTCGCGAAGGCATAAATGGGGGTCATGGCGGGGCCGGCGTCAATGCTCCCGGCCCCGTTGGCGGGCCTGTGGCTTTCGTGATCCTCGGATGGGGCGCGACGATGATCGCATGGCGCGCCTTGAGCGCTCCCAATGCCTTGACTGGGGGCGTGGCATCCGGCTGTGTGGTGAAATGAGCGCAGCGATGGCGTCGGCCGGCTTTTGATCTTGACCAAGTCGCGCGGCGGTCACACGTTAGAATTGTCAAAATCCGTAAAAAAACTCTCAGTCGCCACAAGTCGGTCCTGTGTATGATTATGTGACGATTCGTCATGCCTCTATTGACATGGTCGCTGGCTTCGCTCGCAGCAGCTTATGTCGTGACTTTCGTCGGCTTGGCCATTTTCCAGCGCAGGCTCCAGTATTTCCCCGACCGCCGTCTCACCGATCTGGCGCAAGCCGGCATGGGCGGCGGCGAAGAACTGCGCCTTCCGACCGCTGACGGCGAGACGCTCGTCGCATGGCATTTTCCGGCAAAGGAGGGGCGGCCGCTGATCTTGTATTTTCACGGCAATGGCGGCGCGCTTGTCGATTACATTCCACGGTTCCGCATGTTTACGGCGCGCGGTTACGCTCTTCTCGCCGTTTCCTATCGTGGCTATAGCGGTTCGACCGGTTCGCCGACGCAAATCGGATTGATGCAGGATGCTGAGGCCGCCTACCGGGAAGCGCGCGCGGAAGGCTATGACGTCAGTCGCATCGTCCTGGTGGGTGCATCGCTCGGGACCGGCGTCGCGGCCGCCCTCGCGGCGACGCATGAAGTGGCCGCCCTTGTTCTCGAGTCGCCTTATTTCTCGGCACTGGACGTTGCCTCCGCTCGTTACGCGATGTTCCCGGTGAGTTGGTTGATGCTCGATAAGTTCCGTTCGGATCTCGCGATCCGAGAGGTGCACGTTCCGGTTCTTATGGTTCACGGGGAGCGAGACGATGTCATTCCACTGAACTCGGCCAGGCGGCTCTTCGACCTCGCCAATCAGCCGAAGACATTCGTGAGCGTGCCCAGCGGCAACCATCTCGTTCTGGAACTGGCGGATGTCTTTCCGCTTGTGTGCGAATGGATCGACGCGATGACACTGGTCGCGCGTCCTTAAGGCGACAATCGCCCAGCTGTCGCGAGGACCTTGTTTGGCGATCGGCTGATTGGATTCGATCCATACCTAGGCGGATATATCGCCGCCAATTGATTATGCAGGCGGCGGGGGATCCCGGTCAAACGGCGCGGCATTAGCCGATGGCCAAACGCTGAAGCGCGGCCGACCGAGCGCGTCCTCCGCTTATTGCTCGGTCCATTGGTTGGCCAAATCAACCTCACGCAGATCGAGCTCCCGCTCGATGCGGCGACGCGCCTCGTCCTTCAACATGCCGCTGCGAAAGAGCTCGTTAACGCGCTCCCGTTCGGTGGCGATCAGCAAACGCTCGATCTCGTCATGACATTCAGTGAGCTTTCTATGGCCTTCATTGCCGTCGCTCCTGTGCTCGATGTGCTTGAGCCGCTCGCGGTGCCGCACGCGGAGCGGCTGGACGATTTTTTCCGAGAGATTGCGCTCCGACGCGATCCGATCGAGCCGCTCGATCGCTGCCTCGATCCCCTGCCGCCGAGCCTTGTGCTCCTCGACGCTGTCGGAGTGGCGCTCGAGGCGCCCGGCATGGGCGAGGCCAAGCGCGCGGATCACCGCGGGCAGCAGCAATCCTTGGCCAACCAACGTTACCAGAATGACGGAAAAGGTGAGGAACAAAATGAGATCGCGATTGGGAAAGTGCTGCCCGTTCGCCGTTGCAAAGGGGATCGCGAGGGCTGCCGCGAGCGAAACGATGCCGCGCACCCCAGTGAAGGCCAGCACGAACGGCAACTGCCAGGGTGGTGAGGGATCCCTGCGCTTGAGTGGGGGAAACAGCCAGCGCGGAAGATAGGTTGCGGGATACACCCAGACGAAGCGGGTCGTGATCACCACGGCACTGACGACTATGGCGGAGATGGCCAGGTCGGATATCGAATGATCGCCGATGCGGTCGATCAACGTGCGCGCTTGCAGCCCCGTGATGAGAAACACCATGCCTTCGATGAGGTAAATAAGGAGATCCCAGAAGAAGATGCCCTGGAGGCGCGTCGCAGCGCTAATCAGCCGAAGGCCGTTCCAACTGGTGTAGAGCCCGGCGGTCACGGTGGCGAGCACGCCCGAGCCGCCCAAATGTTCCGGTGGCCAATAGGCCAGGAATGGTACCAAAATCGAGAGCGTGATCTCGATGCGCGGATCATGCACCCAGCGCCGCATGCGCAATGTCAGCCAACCGATTCCGATCCCCCAGAGGACTTCGCCGATGACGATTACCGCGAACGTTCCGGCGGCTTGGCCGAACGAAAATACGCCAGCGCTCACTGTGGCTATCGCGAACCGGTAGAGAATGAGCGCGGTCGCATCATTTGCAAGTCCTTCGCCTTCGAGAATGACGAGGATGCGCCTGGGAAGCTGCATTCTACGAGCAATCGAGAGCGGTGCCATCGCATCCGGCGGCGAAACGATGGCACCCAATACAAAGCCCACCGGCCAGGTCAGGCCCAGCACCCAGTGGCTTGCCGCAGCGACGGCGATCGTCGTGAACACGACGCAACCGACCGCCAGCAGCGATATTGGCCGTAGATTAAAGCGGAACTCCTGCCAACTCATTGCCACCGCGGACGCGTAGATGACGGGTGGCAACACCAAAAGCAGCACCAGCTCTGGAGCAAGCTCCAGCGTCGGCAGGCCGGGGACGAGTGCCAGGACGACCCCAGCCAGCACCAAAAGAATAGCTGGCGGAATTTTAAGTCGTCTGGCGAGGACCGCAACCGCCGCAACCACGGCCAGCAGCAATACTAGAATCTGGATCGTCGAAATCATGCGCGTACCTGTCCGCCAGGCTTGTCATATTATCGGAGATTGGCTGTGGCGGAAATTTGGCATGTCCGTGCGCATGCATCGCACAGATGCTGCTTGGAGATGACCCTTCGAGCCCAAATCGGCACGCATGCGCAGCAGCGTCGGTCCGCCGTTCCAAGATGCTCGCGGATGCGGATCGGCGGCGCAAAGCATCGCTGAGGCCGGTGGCCATCGCGTTTGCAGCGGCAATAGCGGCGGCGATTCGCTCAGGCGGTGCCGGGACGTCAGCGCGAAGCAACAAACTATTTGCAGCGCCGACCCGGAACCATCCTTTCGCGCCGTTGTTCTGTGCAAAACATGGGCGCCAAACCCGACAGAGGTGACTGCACATGAGCGACGCAATGGAAACTCGCGGCCGAACGGCCGCATCGGCAAGCATCCGCAGTGGCGGCGACGGCGAGGAGGCGCAGGGCGAGGCACTGGCCGATAAGCTTTCGGCATTCGCCGACGCGGCAGGGGACCGCGTTGCGGAAAATATAGAGACCGCAAAGCAAAAGGCGGCGGGGACTGCACAACAGCAACGGGCCGCCGGCGCAGAGAAAATCAAGGAGATCGCCCGCTCGGTGCACGGGGTCGGTGACAGCCTGGAATCCGAGCTGCCCCAGGCCTCGAGATTAATCCACGACGCCGCAGCCGCGCTCGAGCGCGCCTCGGCGACGCTGCGGGAACGCAGTGTCGAAGATCTAGTCGCCGACGTTGGCAAATTCGCCCGCGCCCAGCCAGCTGCCTTTTTTGGAGCCGCCGTCCTGGCCGGCTTCGCCGTCGCCCGATTCCTGAAGAGCTCGGCCAATGCGCCGGCCTCGCCCTCGAACCCATCGTGAGGGTCGCCATGAGAGACACCCGAACCATTCCGGAAATCTCGATCGACCTCCTCAACGAACTTGGCACGCTGGTGCGGACCGAGGCCGATCTGGCCCGCAGCGAGACTTCGGGAAAGATCACCCACGTAGCGGTGGGTCTCGGCCTGATCGTCGGCGGCGCGGTGCTGATGACCCCCGCCGTGGTCATTTTGCTCCAGGCCGCGGTGAACGCCCTGCAGGACAGCGACATCTTCGCACCGTGGTCGGCCGCTCTGGTCGTGGGCGGCGCGGCATTTGTGGTCGGCCTCGTTCTGCTGGCGGCCGGCGCCAGCCGGCTCAAGGCCAAGCGCCTCGTGCCGCACAAGACTATCCACCAGCTTCAGCGCGATGCCTCTGTGGCAAAGAACCAGATGAGGAACCAACATGACTTTATCCAGCGAGCACCTTGAGCGTAAGGCCGAGGAGAGCCGGGCCCGCTTGTCTGAGAAGCTTGAAGAGCTGCGCGCGCGCATCACCCCTGGCGAGGTGGTGGACCAGCTCGTCGACTATGTGCGCGACAGTGGCGGCGAGTTCATGCGCACGCTCGGCTATCAAGTCCGCCGGAACCCGCTGCCGGTTGCCCTGATCGGCGCCGGCATGGCTTGGTTGATGACGGAAAAGGACGGCGAGCGCCTGTCGCCGGAGAACCGCCGCGCGGGTCTCGGCGATGTTGCCGATCGGGCGAGCCGGGCCGGCGCGGAGTTGGGGGACCGCGCCCGCGGCGCAGCCACTGACGTCAAGGACCGTTTATCGAACTTGGCTGACCGGGCCACATCGACCGTTTCGTCGCTGGGCGACAGCGCGGCGGCGGCGTTTTCCGGCACGATGGATGCAGCTTCCGGCACCGCGCAGCGGATCGGCGGCACGGCTGCCTCGGCGGGCCGGCGCGCAGCATTGGCAAGCCGTAGCTTCAGCGACTTTTGTACCGAGCAGCCACTGGTCCTGGCAGGTTTCGGCTTCGCCCTGGGAGGCGCCCTGGGCGCCGCATTCCCGTCGACCCAGACGGAGAGCCGCCTGTTGGGCGATGCGAGTGACCAGTTCAAGGCGCGTGCCCACACACTCGCCGCGGACGCTTACGACAAAGCGGCAAACGTCGCCGACGGTGCCTACCAGAGCGCAGCCCGGGAGGCCAAGCGGCAAGGTATGGGAGTCACGGAGGTGCCAGCGACCAGCAGCGATGTGCCGAGCGCCTTCCCTAATCCCGGGCATGTCTCGGGCGAAGCGCCGGGCTAATCGGTGGCGGCGCACCCGCCCCACGACCGATCGCGCGAGCGGTTGCCGCTGTGGGCGGCTGCCGCGACTCTCGCCCTGCTGCTCGCCGGCTTCGATCGCCACAAGTCCGCTTGGGCGATTTCGCGCGAACCCGGCGACGCGGCGCAAGCCGGCCGCGGCCGCAAGGCCGCCAGTCCAATGGAGATTCCAGCTGTTGGCTGGAAGGACATTTTATGGCGGGTATATCAGAACCTGCAGGAGCACCGGATCGTCGCCATCGCTGGCGGCGTCACCTATTATGCCTTGTTGGCGATTTTTCCAGGCATTGGGGCGCTGGTCGCGCTCTATGGACTGTTCTCCGACCCGGCGACCATCGGCAAGCATTTGAGCGACCTCTCGGGGGTGTTGCCGGGCGGCGCGACTGACGTCGTCGGCGAGCAGCTGAATCGGCTGACTTCCGAGCCCAGCACCTTGGGACTTGCCTTCCTATTTGGGCTGGCGGTGTCGCTGTGGAGCGCGAATGCCGGAGTGAAGGCGCTGTTCGACGCTCTCAACATCGTCTATGGAGAGAAAGAGCGGCGTTCCTTTCTCAGGCTGAATGTGATATCGCTGGCCTTCACGTTCGGCGTCGTCCTCTTCCTTGTGGTCGCACTTTCCGCGATGACCGTGCTGCCGAGGGCGATCGGCAGCCTCGGGCCAATGGCCGGAACCCAGTGGTTGGTAGCGTTGGGCAAATGGCCGCTTCTCCTTCTGGTGGTCGTGCTGGCGATTGCCCTCATCTATCGCTACGGCCCGAGTCGCGAAACGCCGCAGTGGCGGTGGGTCAGCTGGGGCAGCGCAATTGCGGCGATCGCATGGCTGATTATGTCGATACTGTTCTCCTGGTACGCGGCGAACTTCGGCAGCTTCAACAAGACCTACGGTTCGCTGGGCGCGGTGATGGGGTTCATGGTGTGGATCTGGCTCTCCTCGATCATGATTCTGCTCGGCGCCGAGCTCGATGCCGAGATGGAGCATCAGACGGCGCACGATACGACCACGGGGCCGGCCAAGCCGCTCGGCCAGCGCGGCGCGCGGGTGGCAGACACGGTCGGGCGGGCAAGGGGCTGACCGAGTACGCACGAGATCTTGCGGCGGGGACTCGAAATCCGGCCAGCGCAATGCCCGATTAGCTGGCAGTTGGCTCGGGTGCGCGGCGTTGGAAATTTAGCTCCCGTCAAGTCGCACCGGCGCTATGAAATTGCACGCGGCACACCCGGAATTCCCGGCGCGCATTCGAGTGCTGCGCGGTCCCATTTGCCGGCGTCGGCTGCGGCCTCGTATGTGCTTTGCAGGAAATCCAAGAGTGCCGTATCCGGCGACGCGGTCGTTCGCACCGCATCGTAGGGCAACACAAACTCGCGCAGTTCCTGGCTGAAGAAGGCGGTCCCCGGCCGGACGGGAGCCGAGCGAAAACCTTCCGGCATGGGATAAGCATAGGAATAGAATGCCGGATAATCGATGCCGCCGCCGCCGGGCCAAAAGCCTGCGCTGCTCACCTCATGCGAATAGGCCTCGCAGACAACTTCGTCCGAAAGATTTGGGACCCCTCCCGGATGCCGTGGCGCGCGGCGGCCAGAGAAGCGGGTCACCGCCAGGTCGAAGCTGCCCCAGAAAAAGTGGACTGGGCTGCACTTGCCGATGAAGCTCGTGCGGAATGCCTTGAACACGCGATCGACCTGCAGCAGCACCCGCCAGAAGCGTTGGGCATAATCGGCATCATACGCGGCGTGGACCCGGTCCTCGCTGAAGCGGATCGGGTCAGGCAACTCGCTGGGATTCTCATCGATGTGCACCTTTATGCCGAGATCGGAGAGCGCGGCCATGATCGCCGCATGGAAATCCGCCACCGGCTTCGCATGAAGCGGCATCCGCCATCGAGGGCCGTCGCTGGTCTCGATACGCAGCGCGTGGTCAATGAAATCGAAGTCGATTTGGAAAACTCGTTCGCCATACGGTATGGGCGAGGTGGTCAGGCCGCGGGCGGTCACGTAGAGCGTGACGTGCCACGAATGATTGAGCCAGGGCGTCTGCGACAGCCGGATCTTGCCAATGATTTGCGTCCACAGATGAAGCGTCGCGCAGGTCTCTCCCCAGGCCGAATAGGGCAGGTCCGGCCACGATCCCCGCTCTGTATGTCGCTGCGTCATATCGCCCTCGATGGAGGTCATCCCATAAACGAACTCTGTAAGGCATAGCCACGAGGTGCCGGTTCCTGTAACAGTCCTAGCGATTTAGAGGCACCCGCGAGTTTCTGGACGGATTTATAGGCGCATTTCATCATGTCCACTAAAGAGTGGATTTAGAGACGCTTCGCAGCCGCGGACCTACAGTACCGGAAACATGGCTGTTCCAGCGCCGGCGTCAAAACGCGCCGGCGCAGCCGGTCCCCCCCGAGGTCGGCTATGTGGACATATAGTCCACTCGGGGCAAAGGGGCGCGCCTTGCCTGAACTGCTGCACGGACGGGTGCACGCAGGTAATTTGGACTTCTGCCAAAGTATGTTATCGAGGAGCTGGTCCCGGCAGACGTGCTCTCCACGGCGCGCTACGCCCGATTCCGCTCGCGGGAGGAGCACAATTTCGGAGAAAAGATGCTCTCGGCCATGCGCTTAGGCTTTGGCGGCCATATCGAGGCTAACGAGCCCGTTGACCCTCAACCAAAGCCGACAGAGTTGCAGGATCACCCGGCGGCACAGAACGCCGAAGAGTAGCGCCATGCGCGGCAATCAGCCGATCCGGATACTTCAGACCGCGCAGATCGTCGAATCGCCGCCGCGGCGCTTGGCCAGCCCGGCCGATCCCTGCGCCATGGTGATCTTCGGCGCCGGCGGTGATCTGACCAAGCGCCTGGTAGTGCCGGCACTCTACAACCTCTCGCGTACCAAGGTGCTGCCCGAGAAATTCGCATTGATTGGCGTGGACCTGGCGGAGGGAACAGCCGAGAGCTGGCATGATCATCTTCATGACATGCTGAAAAGCTTCATCGGGAACGCCGCCGCGGAATTCGAGGTGGACGAAATCGACCAGGCGGCATGGAAGCGGCTCGCAGAGAAAATGTCCTATGTCCAGGGTGACCTCACCAAGCCCGAGCTGTACGAGAAGGTCCGCGGCACGCTGGTCGAGGCGGAGCACACCCACGGCACGCAGGGCAACGCCATCTTCTACCTCGCCGTCGCCGATCGGTTCTTTGGCACCGTGGTGGAGCAACTCGGCAACGCGAAGCTCACCGATCAAGGCGAGCACAAGAACGGGAAGCATCAGTTCTGGCGCCGGGTGGTGATCGAGAAGCCGTTCGGCCACAGCCTCGACTCGGCGCGCGAGCTGAATGCCCGCATCCTGCGCACGCTGCACGAGGACCAGATCTTCCGGATCGACCACTTTCTGGGAAAGGACACGGTCCAAAACATTATGGCGTTTCGGTTCGCCAATGGGCTGTTCGAACCGATCTGGAACCGCGACCGGATCGATCACGTGCAGATCACCGTGGCGGAGACGGTGGGCGTCGAGCAGCGCGGCAGGTTCTACGAGGAAACCGGGGCGCTGCGCGACATGGTTCCGAACCATGTGTTCACGCTACTTTCGATGGTGGCCATGGAGCCGCCCACAGGCTTCGATGCCGCTTCGATCCGCACGAAAAAGGCCGAAGTATTTGCCGCGATGCCCGCCGTCAAGCCGGCACGGGCGGTGCGCGGCCAGTATGGCGCCGGCACCGTGCTGGGCAAGCAGGTGAATGCGTACCGGAACGAGCCGAACGTGGCGGCGGATTCGAACATCGAGACGTATGTCGCCATGCAGCTCGAGATCGATAATTGGCGCTGGGCCGGCGTGCCCTTCTTCCTGCGAACCGGCAAGCATATGTCGCAACGGAACACAGAGATCGCCATTCGCTTCAAGCAGGCACCCTATGCGGCGTTCCAGGACACGCCCGTTGACACCCTGCGGCCCAACTGGCTGGCGTTGCGCATCGCGCCGGACGAGGGGATCTCCCTGCAATTCGAGGTCAAGCGTCGTGGGCCGGTGATGGATCTCGCCGCCGTGAAGATGGACTTCCACTACGATGACTGGTTCCCGAAGGAGCCGAATGTGGGTTACGAGACGCTGATCTATGACATCATGATCGGCGACCAGACGTTATTCATGCGTGCCGACATGGTGGAACAGGCGTGGCGTATCGTGCAGCCGGTGCTCGACGCCTGGGCGGCTGAGAGGGCCGATTTCCCAAACTACGATTCCGGCAGCGACGGTCCGAATGCGGCCGACGAGCTGCTGATGCGAAACCGAGAACGGGCCTGGCGGCCGTTGGGACCACCATCGGAGCGGAAGCCGTGAGCGGGCAGCGCAACATCCGCCTTCTGCTAGCCGACGTAGACGGCACCCTGGTCACCCAGGAGAAGGTGCTGACCGGGGCGGCGAAGGCAGCGGCGCGTGCATTACACGATGCCGGCATCATGCTCGCCATCACCAGCGGCCGGCCGCCACGTGGCATGAGAATGCTTGTCGAGCCTCTCGCGCTAAAGGGCGCCATCGCCGGCTTCAATGGCGGCGTGTTCGTCAATCCCGATCTCTCCGTGATCGAGAGCCACACGCTCGATCCCGCGACGGCCAAGGAGGCCGTGAAGCTGATAATCGGCAAGGGGCTGGACGCCTGGGTATACACCGAGGAGGAGTGGTTGATCCGCGACAAGGAGGCGCCGCATGTGGCGCGCGAGACGTGGACGGTGAAGTTCGACGCCAAGGTCGTCGCGTCCTTCACCGACGCGCACTTGAGGCGGGCGGTGAAGATCGTTGGCGTCTCCGACGATTTCGACCTGGTCGCCGCCTGCGAGAAAATGGCGCAGAACACCTTGGGTGAGAAGGCGAGCGCGGCGCGCTCGCAGCCGTACTATCTCGACGTGACCAACCCGCAGGCCAATAAGGGGACGGTCGTCGCAACCCTGTCCAAGCTTCTGAACATTCCGCCCGCGCAGATCGCCACCATTGGCGACATGCCGAACGACGTCCTCATGTTCCGCAAGAGCGGCTTTTCCATCGCCATGGGCAACTCCAGCGCCGAGGTGAAGGCGCAGGCGAGCGCGGTGACCGACAGCAACGAGAACGAGGGCTTCGCCAAAGCGGTGCGGAAGTTTATCCTACCCCCGGCCAGGGCATGACCCTGATGACCGGAGTGTGGCTGCATTGCGCCCCGGCTGACATCGGCGCGTGGTTAGGAAGAAGCGGATGATGCGACGTGATCGCCAACGTCAGCGCGTGTGGTCCGCCGCCATCGCGCACACCATCACCAAGCCGGTAATCGCGGTTGTCATGGGCGTCTCCGGATCCGGCAAAACCACAATCTCCGCGTTGCTCGCCGCCGCGCTCGGCTGCCAATTCCAGGAGGGCGATGATCTGCACCCAGTTGCGAACGTGGAGAAAATGCGCGGTGGTACCCCGCTGACGGACACGGACCGGATGCCTTGGCTTCGTAAGATCGCCGAAGAGATCGATAGCTGGCGCGCGCGGAGCGAATCCGGCGTGCTCTCCTGCTCGGCGCTGAAGCGTTCCTACCGGGACATCATCATCGGCGGCCGCCCGGGGGTGGCGCTGATCTACCTCAAAGGAAGGTATGAACTCATCCGCCGGCGGATGATCGCGCGGCACGAGCACTTCATGCCGGTGGCCTTGCTCGACAGCCAATTTGCGACACTGCAGGAGCCGACCCCGGACGAGCATCCGATCACCGTCGATGCCGGAGGACGGCCAGCCGAGATCGCTGCCGCGATTTTGCATCAGCTCGAGGAGCGGCAAGGCAGCGGTAGCCGTAACGAATCTACATCGCGAGTGGCGGCAGCCGCGGGAGCCTCGACAGGAGAGCGACAATGACCCCACGCGTAAGGGAGATTCTGAGCTGGTACGGTGCAGATAGCGCTGGAACACTAACCAACCTTGCTCGCCTATTGAACCACGGCCGGTTGGCGGGAACCGGAAAGTTGGTCATCTTGCCGGTCGATCAGGGCTTCGAGCATGGGCCGGCGCGCTCCTTCGCCCCAAATCCCCCAGCGTATAATCCGCTTTATCACTTTGCGCTCGCGATCGAAGCGGGCTGCAATGCGTACGCCGCGCCGCTGGGTTTCATGGAAGCAGGCGTCCGCGATTTCGCTGGGGAAATTCCGCTCATTCTCAAGACCAACGATAATGACCTGCTGCGGGAAGAGAAAGATCCGAACCAGGCATTGACCGCCAGTGTGCAGGACGCGCTTCGTTTGGGCTGCTGCGCGGTCGGCTTCACGATCTATCCGGGATCGGCGCACGAGCTCCAGATGTACGGACAGCTCCGCGCTTATGCCAAGGAGGCAAAGCGCAACGGGCTTGCGGTCGTCATCTGGTCGTATCCACGCGGGTCGGGTCTGAGCAAGGATGGCGAAACAGCGATCGACGTTGTCGGTTACGCCGTCCAGATCGCGGCTCAGCTTGGGGCGCATATAATCAAGGTGAAGCTGCCGACGGCGCATATAGAGCAGGATGCAGCCCGCAAAGTATACGACGAGCGGCGCATTCCGATCGCGACCGCGGCGGAGCGAGTCCGTCACGTCGTCGATTGTGCTTTCGCCGGTCGCCGCATCGTCATCTTCTCTGGCGGTGCCGCGGTCTTCGATGATGACAAGCTGCTCGATGAGATCCGCTCGATCCATGCCGGCGGGGGGTTCGGTTCGATCATTGGCCGCAACTCATTCCAACGTTCGAAGGAAGAGGCGCTCAGGCTGCTGGGCGCCGTCATGGATATTTATGCGGCGGCACCAGACCGGGATCGAAAGCGTTGATCCGCGAGGCCCACCGAACGCCGGGCAGAAAGACACGCCCATGACGAGCCCGTCCGAGGCCAAACTGGAGATCTTAGCTGATCCCGAGGATGTGGCGCGGCGGGTGGCGGATTGGCTGCTCGCGGCGGCGAGGGCGAAGGACGGCGCCTTTGCTGTCGCACTCTCCGGTGGCTCGACACCGCGACGGCTCTATGGGCAACTGGCTGGGCCGCCGTATCGCGATTTATTCCCCTGGTCCCGCACCCATTGGTTCTGGGGCGACGAGCGCTTCGTGCCTCACGATGACGCGCTGAGCAACTACAGGATGGTGCGGGAGGCGCTGCTATCGCGCGCGCCGATCCCCGCCACTAACGTCCATCCGATTCCTACCGAAGGGGTCGACCCGGAAGCAGCGGCGTTCGCTTACGAGCGCGAGCTCAAGTCCTTCTACGGCGCGGAGCGCCTCGACCCGGCTCGGCTGCTCTTCGATGTGACCCTTCTAGGGCTGGGGCCGGATGGGCATACAGCCTCGTTGTTCCCCGGCACGGCCGTGCTCGCGGAGCGCGGGCGGTGGGTTGCCGCCGTCATCGGCGCCAAGTCCGAAGCACGCATCACGCTGACCTATCCGGCACTCGAGAGCAGCCGGCACGTGGCCTTTCTGGTCGCCGGGAAAGAGAAGCACGCGATCTTCGGCCGGCTTCGCCGCGGCGACGAGAGCCTGCCGGCAGCGCATCTCCACCCGACCGGCGCGTTGTGCCTCTTTGCCGATGCGGCGGCGGTGGAGGCAAATGGGGGATGATGCCGTTGCCGCCAAAGCACGAGACCCGAAGCCCATGGCGGTCGCAGGGCCGTCGAGGAAGTTGAGGGCGGCATGGCCATCGGACCGGGCAACGAACCGACCGCCGCATTCGCGGCCGAGGCCCTGGCGGCGCGCATTGGGAAAGGGTTGCGCATCATCGGGATCACGGTCTGCGAGAGGACGGCGGCCCCAAGTTCACGTCGCACGCTTATTCGCGGCTGGCGTCATTCAGATCCTGAGCGACACGCTCGATCCGCTGCGCCGCCTCACTCAGCGAAAACGCCATTTGGTCGGCCCAGACAGGGGTGGGAGTCGAAGAAGCCTTCAGCCGCGCGAGCTCGGCTTCGAGCTCGCGGACGCGAGTGTTCGCTTCCGCCCGTTCGTCGGCGAGGGTAATCGCCGCCATGATGATCAGACGCTGGTTGCCAATCTCGCCGAACCGCTGCCGCAACGCGGAAATTTTGGCATCAACCAATTGCGCGAGGTCGCCGAGACGGACTTCCTCCCCTTCGTCGCAGGCCACCCGGTAGACCCGGCCGTCGATCATAACCGCTAACTCCGCCATCATGCCCTCTCAAACAGGAATTGCCGAAAGCCCTGCGGCTTTTTTAGCCGTCGCGGGCGGACTGCGCGAGACGGCAGGCGCCTTCGTTTGGGCGATCGCCGCCGCCGCCGCGGAATGAACGCAGCGACCAATGTGCTTGACCACGGACATGAGAAGCACGCATTTCTCCCGATGGCAATGTCGATAGGTCTGCCTAGGTCCGGCAGTCTAGAAGGCTTTAACTCGATAGGCAGCTTGCGCTTCAAAAAAGTCGAGTTTTTGTTGCTTTCATGCTAGCCAGCTCTTGGAGAACGGCCATGGCGCAAGCTGCATCTGTGACGGCGGCACTCCTTGTCATTGGCGACGAGATCCTTTCCGGGCGCACCAAGGATCAGAATATCGGATATATCGCGGATTACCTTACCAAGATCGGCATCGATCTGCGCGAGGCGCGCGTCGTTCCGGATGTGACGGCGGAAATTGTTGCGGCGGTCAATGCGCTGCGTGCGCGTTATGATTATCTTTTCACAACCGGGGGCATCGGCCCGACGCATGACGACATCACCGCCGGCGCAGTGGCCGCCGCGCTCGAAGTCGAAATTTCGGAAGATCCGCGCGCGATAAACCTCCTGCTTGAGCGAATTGAGCCTGGGGATCTGAACGAGGCGCGCCGGAAGATGGCGCGCATTCCGCATGGCGCCATCCTTATCGAGAACAGGATATCGGCGGCGCCCGGCTTCTGGATCGCCAATGTCATCGTTATGGCGGGGGTTCCCGCGATCATGCAAGCCATGCTCGACAATGTCGCGCCGAAGCTCGCGACCGGCGTTCCGATGATCGCCGAGACAATTCCAGCGGGGAGTCTTATTCGAAGGAGCCTATGCGGCGGCACTCGGCGATCTCGCCGCCGCCAACCCGGAGCTTTCGATCGGCTCCTATCCCGCTTTCCGTGACGGCGGCTTTCACAACGAGATCGTGGTTCGCGGAAAGGACGCGGCAATGGTCACCGCGGCGGCGGCGACGATCGGCGCCATGGTGGCCCGGCTTGCCAAACAGCGGGCCTGAACCCGATGCCCGCAGCGCACTCCCCAACAAACGCCGTTGCCGAAAACGCCTTCCATATCTCATCGGTCAGTTTCATCGCGCCGCGACACTCGTAAAGCTATTTTTCATATTTTATTACGCTTTTTGGCTGCATTAAACGGCTATCGATTTGTATTGGTGCCCTGGAGAGGATTGTCCGCTTGAAGCAAGACATCAAGTAATATCAATAGGTTCCGAGCCGCTTGTGTTAACCCTGTGTACCACCCTTATGTGCCATTTTCAACGGCCAAGGCATTTTCTCACCCTGATTGACGCTGGATTAGAAAATGCGCAGCGTTTTTTGAACCCGCTCCAAGCTCTGCGCTTCCGCACGATAACCCACATGTTCCTCACCAAGGAATTACTTTTCCATCGCGCGTAAAATTCCCGGTGAAATCCTGCGGCGCATCGAGCGCAAGCCACACAGCACCTGCCGCGCCCTGCCAAACCTCGCGCTCGGCATTCTTGCCACCCATGTCGGTCTTGACCCAGCTAGGGCAGACCGCGTTGACCGCCACCGCGCCCCGTAATTCGGCTGCCAGAATGGCGGTAACAGCGTTCAACGCGGTTTTCGAGATGCGATAGGCCGCATAGCCGCCCTCCATGTCGGAAAGCTGGCCCATGCCGCTGGATATATTCACGATCCGGCCCGCCTTGCTGCGTTTGAGCAGCGGCACGAGCACTTGCGACAGACGCAGCGGCGCCAACGTGTTCGTTTCCAGTGTCTCACGCACGGCTGCCAGCTTTACCTCAAGGCCGGACGCTTCCTCTTTCGTGATAATGCCAGCATTATTGACCAATGCATCTAGGTGGCCAAAGCTCTGCTCCAGAAACTCGCACAATGCCGCGATGCTCTCCGCCCTGGTCGTGTCCAGCGGGTGCAATTGCACCGAACAGATTCTGCGCGGCCAGTTGCTTTACCGCTTCCTGGCCAGCGTCGGGCTTGCGCGCCGTCAATACAACCTGCGCGCCGCGGCTGGCCAGCTGGCGGCAGATTTCGAAGCCAATTCCGCGATTGCCTCCGGTAACGACGATGATAGGCCTGTGCTCGGTCATGGCCGTCATTCCTGGCGCAGGAGTTTGAACGCATGAGTCCAGTCATTCCGGAGAAAGCCCGGAATGCACCACAGCAAGCAGAGTGGCTCAATGGCGCGGGCAGCTTCGGCCTTTCCCATGTCGGCGATCTCCCAGCCGAATTGATCAAGGATGTGGCTCACGATATTCTTCGCCGCCTCATCATTGCCGCAGATGAACATCGTCGGCTTGCCACCCGCGAATTGCGGATTGACCATCAAAGAATTGCCGACGGAATTGAAAGCCTTGACAAGGCGCGCATCCGCAAACTCGCACTGAAGCCGTTCCATCAGCGACTCATCAAGACTGGTGAAGAATTTCAGCACGCCGTTGACGGGAGGCGAGTTGGCGATCGGGTTCGTTGCATCGATAACAGGCTTTCCCGCCACGTTCGCCATACCGGCCGCCCGCAGCGCGGCGGGCGCCGCAGTGCCCTTGACCGCCAAGACCACCAGCTCGCCGAAATTCGCGGCATCAGCGAAGCTGCCGAACTCGGTCGATGCGGTGCTGGCCACTCCAGTCCTTTAGTTTGGATGGGTCGCGCGTCCCCATGACGACGTGATGGCCATGCTTGGCGAAGCCGTCCGCCAAGGCCTTCGCGACGTCCCCAGATCCAAGCACTCCCACTTTCATGATTTCGCGTCCTCTTGAACCAGGATTCTCCAGATGACCCCTGAACTGACGAAAATATTCGGTCTTTCCGGCCTTCCTGCAAGACAGACGCGAGGTGCGGACCGCTACCGTGACCTCGAGCAGCCCTAATCACAACGTGGTCATCGACGAGGTTACGACCGGCCTGATCTTGTCCTCCAACCGCTCAGGGCCAAAACACCGGAAAGCGCAGCGCGACTGCGCGGGCGCATTCGACATTTTTCCCTCGGAACACACGTGGGTTAAATGCCCCAGCGGGCGCGGCGAACTCGGCGGACTGATCTGTTCAACAAACGGCGGCAACTGATGCAGCAATGGGCCGACTTTCTGATACCCCTCCCCCGAGGATCGAGGTCAAGTTGATGATACGAGATATTTCCCTTTTTCTTATAGGGCCATCAGTCACGGGAATCATCTATTGGCTGCGAGCTTCATGGCTCATTATGCACGCGATGCGACATTTTTCCCTCCAGGAACGGTATAAGAGGGGGTCAAACCGGTCTTCCCCAACTCTAACTCTAGGATTGTCTTATCTGTTTGAAACTATTCAATATGGGGGGTTTGGCAATGTATTTGGAAATTATTGACTTTCTGTTCTTTCTCGCCTAGACTTCGGTCTTGGAAGATTAACTGCATTCTACTATTTGTACTATCCACTCGGCACACTTTGTGCTATATGCCGCCCATGCAGCAAATCCAACTAACCTTCAAACAACTCGCCGAGGCGGCCCTCGAACTCGGGGCAACGCCCAACGCGATCCGGGTGTGGCGACAACGCGGTATCCCACATCGATACCAAGTCAAGTTGATGCAGCACTTCAACGGTGCTCTTAAAATAATTGATTGGTCTCCTGATGGTGATGCCATCGCTACAATCGCTCGCCCTCCGACGCTCGCGGACATCTGCCGGGAGAGGTTTGGAGGCTAAGTCTTGAGACCCTCAAACGGCGCCCGGACAATATCGAAAAACATTAAATAATAACCAAGTCTCTGAGAGTTTGACTCCTGCGGCGGATTCCCGAATCGGCATTTATCTGATTCACCATGGCAAACAGCTTTCGAGAGGTTTGCCATGTCTACTCCGGTTCCGCTTCGCTCTGACTTTGACACGATTGGCCTGCGCATGCTGGCGCGGCGATCGCGTGATCCCGATCAGACCCGGCGTCTCTTGGCACTGGCCGAGATTTACGATGGCGGCTCGCGGCCGGATGCGGCACGGATCGGCGGGGTCGGGGTGCAGATCGTGCGCGATTGGGTTGTCCGTTTCAACGCCAAAGGTCCTGATGGTCTCTTGACCGGCAAAGCGCCGGGCGCTCCCAGCATTCTCGACGAGCGCCAGCGCCAAGCCTTGCGGCAGGTGGTGGAAGATGGGCCGATTCCCGCCCTGCATGGCGTCGTGCGCTGGCGGCTGATTGATCTGGCGCAGTGGCTCTTCGAAGAGTTCCGGGTCTCGATCTCCAAGCCGACGCTCAGCCGCGAGCTGCGGCATATGGGCTTTCGCAAGCTCTCGGCGCGACCGCGCCATCATGTGCAAGACGAGGAAGCCGCGGTGGCTTTTAAAAAAAACTTTCTCGCCCTCGTGGAGGAGACAGCCGCAAAAGAGGCTCCTGGCAAGTCGATAGAGATTTGGTTTCAGGACGAAGCTCGGATCGGGCAGAAAAACAAGGTTACTCGCCGATGGGGAAACGCGGGACACGGCCTTCGGCGCCGCACGACCAGAGGACGAGTTCGGCCTATATTTTCGGCGCCATCTGCCCGGCCGAAGGAAAAGGCGCCGGGCTCGTACTACCCTCCTGCAACACTGAAGCCATGGCGCTTCATCTGGAGGAAATCTCGTTTGCGGTCGCGCCCGGCGCGCACGCCATCCTTCTTCTTGATCAAGCGGGATGGCATGTCTCGAAGAGGCTTTCCATCCCAGACAACATCACGCTCTTGCCGTTGCCGCCGAAATCGCCCGAGCTCAATCCGGTCGAGAATATCTGGCAATTCATGCGCGACAATTGGCTCTCGAACCGCGTCTTCAAATCCTACGACGACATCCTCGACCAATGCTGCTTCGCCTGGAATAAGCTCATCGACATGCCCTGGAAGATCATGTCCATCGGGACCAGAGAATGGGTCTACCGGTCATGATCATCAAGACTTAGGACGCGCACGAAGCGAGGTCATTGTTATTTTTCGGTGCGTTCAAACTGAAGATTTCGAATCTCGACCAACGCCGCAAAGATGTTCTGCAAATTCTAGGTTGCAATGTGACGGCGGGGGTATTGGCGGAAATTCCAGAAAGTACCTTAGTGGAAGTGTTCTCCCACTATATTTGGTGTGGTGATTTCATGGATATTGTTCTGAAATCTGCCCCGATAGACTAATGACGAACAAGCCGCCCATGGCTTGCACATTAGTCTTAGAGCGCTGTCCGCGTTACTGGCAATTGTTCCGTGGACTGCCTTGCCTGAGTGCCGCCTGTTTTCGCCAGGTTGCTCTCGCCTAAGATGAATAGGGTACGCGTGGAAGTTTCGTGATTTTGTCATAAAATTCCGCTGGATAAAGCTGACGCACGTCGCGGCACGAAAGCCTTCTCCTTCGCCTTTTCGCCCAAAATTACGACTAGAATTTACTCTCGGCAGGCCGACTGGCCTGGGAATTTCCGAACCTCAGCGGCGTCTTCATTTAGCCCGGCGCATTGAGCCGCGCGCCGTCCGCCCATCATTCGTGATCAGGTTTTCGCCGGTTTCCGTTGGCGCCGTACGCCGAGACCAGCTGTAAGCGCGCCGACGGCCTCGAAGTGATCGCCGGATAAGACGCGTAGTGCCAGCGCATGCCATAGTTCTTGCGGCGTCACTTCGCTTGCGCTGGCACGCTCGTTGAAGCGCGCGACAAGTTCCTTCCACGCACTCTCCTCTATGTGCATCAAGGCTGGATCGGTCATGCCCTCGAACGGCGGTTGGCACAATTCGCGGGCGTAGAAATGGTGTAAGAAGAGACGAAGCCTTCTCATAGACTCGTCTGGATCGGGCCCTGTGATCAAGTTGCGTAGTTCGTCAGGCGGTTCGTTTTCGACAAGGATCGCGCTCCAATAGGCGATCATGTCCTCGGCCCAGCAGAATCCGAGCTTCTGGCATGCTGCCGCAAGCGTGATCTCATCGTCGCCGGCGAGTTGAGTGATCAGCTGGCGCAGCTGGCCGGGCAGCCCTCGGCTCGCGACAGCCAGCAAGTCAAGGACTGGTTCATCGAAGCGCATGCCATGCGCCTCAGACAGCGTTTTACCGAGCTGCTGGATTTCATCGGGCGTGAGGCAACGCAGTCGGTAAAGCGCACATCGCGATTGAACCGCGACCCGCATCCGTTTCAGGTCGCTGGCAAGAAGGACGAAGGTTGTCAGCGAGGGCGTCTCCTCCAGCGTCTTCAGAAAGACATCAACCTCCTGTGGTTCGTACAAATCGGCATTGCGAATAACGATGACCGTCCGATCAGCCAAGAAGCCGTAGCGAACCTCGGCCACAAGCCTACGAGCGATCTCTCCGGGCTCCCCGACTCTGGCGTCGAATTCGGTGTAAGCGATGCTGCGCGCTCCTTCGAAGGCATCGCACGCGGAGCATCGATTGCAGGGCGAACCCGATGCCAGGGGCTCTTTGCACAACAAGGCCTTAGCAAAAAGGCGGGCCATGGTGCGCTTCCCGACCCCTGCTGGTCCATAGAGGATGACGCCGCCAGAATGATCCCTCAATCGCACCCGCGTGCGCAAACCGTCAATTGCTTTTGCCTGACCCAGCATTTCTTCGAAGCGTTGAGGCGCCATTTCTAGGGGAGCGGACTTGCCAGGTTCATGCAATACCCCGTTCATCACAATACGGTCCCGTCAATCAAGTCGGCTGCCTCCTCCGCAGGATCGGGAATGCTTGCTGCTACAACGCGATGTAGTTTGTCGAGCCAAGCAATCCTACCGCGCTCAGGCACCGCGCCCAAATAGTGCGCTAGGCTTTGCGTCATTTTAGCACGATTGATGCCCAGCCTTCCCACGCCCTCCGTTTCGTGCGTCATCAACGCCCGGCGAAGAGCCGCCCATAAGCCGGCCAGAGGATCCTCGCGGCATCCTCGTTCTGCTCGCGCGAGAAAGTCGCGCCCCATTTGCTCAAATCTCACGGTCGTCATGTCTGGACCACGCCGACGCCGAAAGTCTTGAACGCGCGAGCTCTCTATAAGTTGGTGTTCCCGAACGAGTAGGAGCGCCGCCCACAGAGGCCCCTTCATATGGGAACTCCCCCGCACAGTTGCTCCAGACATGATCGTCTTGCCTGCCAGAGTCCGAAGGAGACTGTCCGTCATTCGGTATGTGGCAGCGACCATTACCTGCGCAGTCACTCCGCTGCGGTAACGCTCCTCCAACGAAACGATAAACTGGACAAGATCTGAATGATGACCTCTATCGACGAGTGCCCGTAGTTGGCTAAGAAGGGATGTGCTGCCGAAACGGAGCAGCTGATTGATCTCACGCCGTCGAACGTCAAACTCGTTCGTCTTAGGATCCGTCTGAGTGAGGACCAATCGGTCGAAGGCGCGCATGGCGTCGCAGAGCCCCGCCTTCCTATCATCGAGCAGGTGGTCAAAGCTCTCAACAAAACCTGGTTGCGCCAGAAAGTTGGGCCTATCGGCGAGATCAGTGGTCGCCTCCAGGTAGCGTAGAACGGGAGGGAGCGTATCGGGCGTTAATAAGCGCTCTTCGAGAACGAGCGAAGCCGCTTCGGCCGTTGCCCAGTTCGGGTGCGCAGTGAGCGGGCTCTTTGCCGGTAAGAACAGGGCGCAATCACCACGATCGTGAGAAGCCAGCGATGTTAGGGTAAGTTCGACCCTTTTATTCGGCAGGGCTCTGGTTTCCCGCGTCCAGTCACAGATGTTGAACCCGGGCAATAAGCTCGCTCCACCTAGCACGCTGAGCAGCTCTTGCGGTTCACAGCCGGAAACCTCCAGGCCCAGCGTGCTTCCAAGCTCCGCGAGGCATTTCCTCATCGGCGCGCGCAGCACGCCTGAACGATAGAGATAAATCAAGGGGATGTCGAACGACGGGCGCTCCAGAAGGAATTCGACGTCCAACATGCGTTGCGGCTTAGTCCTCATCAAACCACCCGCGCCACGTTCGCTGACGATCCCGTGGGTCTGAAGGCCAGGATTTGACAAGCTTCTCTATCGCAGCACGCCCCTCGGCTGTTTCGGCTCCGAAAATCTGCTCTAATTCGGCGATCTGCTGCTGACGCTCGTCTCTCAATGCGCGCCGGTCAAGAAACTCCAGGGACTCCCATCCTTTGCGGAGCCAAACCCATGCACCATTGTCGAAGGCGGACAGAGGCTCCATCCCGTCGCGGCTCGCAGTCTCGATCGCCTCTGGCTGCAATAGATCGGAGGCGAGCAATAGGCCTCCCTTGATCCGAGCGCTAGAACGCCAGGCCCGCTTCGGTATCTTCAGAAGTTCAAGAAGCTGGCGCTCACCTTCCTCGCTGAGGCCGGCACAAAGATTCAGGGTTTGATCCCAATGAAAGGCCAAAGCGCGCTTCTCCAAGAGCTCCAGTTTGCAGCTTACAGCCTCGCCATATGTTCTTCGTTCGCCGCGCCAGCCACTCGACCACGCCTCGAATTTCTGCCTCCAGCTCAGTTCGGCCTTGGTGTCCTTGCGGCTGGGGTTCGGAAGATGAGCAATTAGGAGCCCGCGCACCCCATCTCCGTCGTCCTCGAGCAACGTCAAATGCGCAAAGCGTTCGTCTCTTTGCGTATCCCATTCGTGCGCCTTTTCCTCAAGCTCCGCGACGAACTCCTCTACCAAGGCACGGCCCTCAGCTTCGGTATCCGCGCCAAGCCGATCTGTAATCAGCTCAATGGATGCATTGAAGAGAACGCCATATTCTTGAATGAGAAAGGATGCACGATTTATGATAGCTTGTGCATGCGCGCGCTCGAAAAACTCAAAATCTCCTTCCCAGGAACCAGGATCCAGGTGATCTTTATTCTTCAGTGCTGGCCGCCGCAGTGCGATCGCTGCTCCGTTTCTGGCGCCAAGCCTGCTCCAAACTGCGAAGCCCTTGACTGAGGCAGCCCCTCGTTGACGAGATGATGAAACAGGGTGAACCGCAGTAGGACGGCAGCGTCATCGACGTCTGTGTCGGCGCCCACCCAATATTCCAGCATCTTCGGCCAGCAGAACTCGAGATCTTTGCGGTTCGCAAAGCCCAACCGCTTTCGGAAGCCGTCCAGAATCTCAACTCGCTCCTGCTGCTGGATCGAGTGTATCAATGCGTCCACGACAAGCTGCTTGCCGAATAGGTCGTTGTAATAGAGCGCCAGAAGGAACGCAGAGACCCACTTGACCTGCGCGCATTTCTTCCCATTCTGGGCGCGTTATACCGCGCCGCCAACGTGAAACCGTGGTGCGGTCGCAACCCATTTGTTCGGCGAATTTACTGTCTGTGAGGCTTGCCGCCGCAAGCTATTCGTTAAGCGTCATGTTTTAAATGTGCAATGACTGCACCCATTTCTCGACTAAAAAATATGCATTCATTGCCGTCGCGCAAAAAAATTGATGGGTGCATTATTTGCACATGCCTAAGAGGACGCTTGGAAACATAGGTGATCGCCCGAGGCGCCACACATTTTTGCTCGCCTGGAGAAAATACAGGGGGCTTTCACAAGGGGAAGCGGCGGAGAAAATTGGCGTAAGCTATACAACAGTCGGGAGGAAAGAGCGCGGCGCGAACGTCGATCAGGCGTACCTCGAAGCCGCAGCTCGGGCATATGATTGCGAGCCGGTCGATTTTTTCAAGCCACCGCCATGGCTCAGTGCCGCGTTGCCCGACCCCGATCTCGCGGAGATTCGACTGATGTTCGATCGTTTCTTGAATGGATTAAGCGAAGCAGAGCGCGCACGATTGAAAGCGCGATTTCCGCGTCGGTGACCGCAACATCGGCAACCCCCTGCGTTTTTACCTGGTCAAGCAACCCCTTGGTCAATGGGCAGACTGTGGTGCTCGCGGGCACAATGCCGACAGGGGGGAATTTTTCCGCCGGCGCGGCGTACTATGTCGTCGGCGTATCGGGAAACAATTTTTCGCTGGCCTCAACCGTTGGCGGATCTGCGCTTTCCTCGACCTCGACCGGGTCCAGCCTCACCGCAACCCTCACCTATTCCAACGGTCTCTGCGGGCGGCTCACCCCAGTCGGACATTAGCGGCGTCTGGCGTGCAAAGTCGCCGTCGGCTAGCGCGAGGAAATATTCGACCAACACCTGGGTGTGGTCGACATCGAAGACCTCACGCACCTGCTTCGTGGTCAGCGGTCCTGATCCAGGTTCATAGTCGCCTAATCGCGGTTCTGTCGGAACAAGAAGCCGAGCGTATGATCGACGGCATCATCGATCGGTTTCCGTCATTGGAGAATAAACTCCGGCGCTAACGGCCGGATCTCGAACCCGGGCTTGAGTTGCGTTTCGAAGTCCCCAAGAATGCTATTTTGCGACGCAATTCCCGCACCTGCCGTAGCTTTCTCCGGTGGGTAGGAGGCGCGGCGCCGCCGTTGCACCGAGGACTGCCGAGGTTCGGCAAAGCCTGTGAACTCCGCCCCTGTTCGCCTGAGTTATCCAAAGCCCCGGAAGCTCATTTTCGACGCGCTTGATCTCCGCAACGCCATTGGGATGGTGGAGACCGCTCAGACGCGCATCGCATTCTCGATTACGGTCTCATAATTGAGGACTACGAGCACGGCGATGGTGAGCGCAGGACCTTGCTCCCTGCCTACGAGCGTCGCTGAAAGCTTTCCGAATACTCTCGCGCCCGCGCGTCGTTTCAGCGAGGGGCGCTTTTTTATGTGGCCTGCCAGAGCCTACTGTTCGTTACATCATAGCCCCGCAACGCATATAGCCAGCCCCTTGCGGGCTCCGGTCTCGGGGGCTAGCCAGGCGAACTCGGGGATCGCCGGACAGAGCCGAAGGGCATCGGCACAAACTGCGAAACTGCACAGGAGCAAGCTCCGCGTCGCCGCGACTTGTAATCGTCTTTGCCGTTCTTCGGTTCTTTCGGCAAAGACCCGATCCGCCATTAAAGCAACCACGTAAAGGGTAGACCGCTGACCCCGCCCGTTCCTCCCTCGCCCTACTGGGTGATGGAGGTTGTGGTAAAGACCCGGCCGATGGAGCCCTCCTCAGGGTCTGTGTTGGCCTCTATGCTTTCCCCTGCTCGGGAAAGCTATGGCCTCAGGAGACCAGGGGCTTCTGGAACAGAGAACGAACTAGCTAAAGATATCTAGATATCTAGCCGGGCTGGCAATGAAATCTAGACGAGCAACACTACCCAATGGCTACCTTCTATAAATTCGGCACGCTCTTCCAAATCCCCCCCGCCGCGGCCCGGCTGAGGACGTCCCTCCCGGCCAATCCGCAAGCCTTCGAAAACTTCCTGACTAATCTCGAACCGATGTACTCGGCGTTCATTTGTGCGCATCCCCGCTGTCCCAAGGACCCCGACCTGCCCGCCGTCCGCTACGCCATCAAGGAGTTCATGGAGGAGCAGGCGCCGTCAAACTTCTTCAATGAACGTTGGGCGGCGTCCTACGATCCAACGCGGAAAGTCACATATGTTTCATGGTTCCTGGTCACCATCGCTTATTTCCTCGACAAACTGGATTTCACGTCCCTCGTCCCGCCCCCCATCGACCCAGTGGCTCTGGTCTTTATCTCCGAGCCGCCCGGCGCGCCTCTTAATCCTGCTCCACCTCCATGCAACCAGGCGCCCGCAGCTTCATCGTCAAGCGCAGCATCCCGGAAATCCGGCCAACCCATTGCTCCGGCCGCACCCGCCGCCCAACCGGCCCGCCAGTCCCGGCTCTGGCATGCCGGCGGGCCCGCACGCCTAGCGGCACTGGAGGCGCGGGACGCCGCGGAACGCCAAACACTCCAGGCGCCACGGGAGGCTTCATCGGCATTGGCTAGGCCGGTCGGGAAGCGGTAGGGATCAGCTCGGGCCTGAGCCAACATGATCCTATCTCCGTCTCGATGATTAACCAGCAATAGGCGCGCCCTCTTCATCAACCGCGTCCCCTCGAAAGAGCGTGAATTTGGATAGGCCGATACCTTCGACCACGCCGCAAACTGGCCCGGTTTTTATGGCGCCGCCTCGACCGCGACCGTCACGTAGAGCTGTGACGAACGCCAGCGATGAATACGTCCGTCAGGACCGCGGCCAGGAAAACGAACGGTGCGAACACGGCCCCTTCGGTGAGCAGCAGCAAACTCACGCCGTTGTCGGGACTCCACAGCGATTTACTTGTTGCCCTACGCACCTGCCCGTCGGGCCTGGTCACCAGCACCGTCTGGCCCTGATGAATGGCAATCTGCGCTGGGCTACCTGTACCTTAAAAGCCATTTGCGACTTTCTCGCTCTTCTAGGTGTTGGGGAAGCGCCGGAAAGCGATTCCCATCATTTGAATCGAGCAATGACATGGTCTCCGACGCGCAATGCATTCGCAATGATGGTCAAGGTGGGATTTACGGCCCCGATCGAGGGAAAAAAACTTGCATCCGTAACATAGAGGTTGTCGATCCCGTGGGCCTTGCAGTTGAGATCGAGCACTGATTGCGACGGAACCGGGCCGAAGCACATGGTTCCCGCCTGATGCGCGGTCCCGCCGATCGGGACGTCTTTGCCGAAATATAGTGACCGGTCGAATAAGTGCGGGTGAACATCTAGCTTGCCACAGAGATCGCGCAATTTTTCTCGCAGTCGACGGTGAGCCTCCATGTTCGATTCGGTGAGATCGAGCATCACGCGATCCTTATCATAGTAAATTCGGTTCTCGAGCAACGGCAGGTCCTCTGAGGTCAGCCAGAAGTCGAGAGAGTGCTGTGCGAGCCAATCGAATGGCCTTTCAGGGAACCATCGGAGAAAATCTGGCAGTCCTCCGCTGTGAATTTGCACGCCGTTGGACTTTCCCACCATTTGGATATGGCCGAGTGGATATTCCCAGTCATTGGAACCGAAATAGAAGTCGTTCAGTCCAAGCGTCTTTTGAAACTTGGTCGGATTTGGAGTGCGCGAAATGGCCATGACTATGGAGTTGTTGTGTCGCATGTAATTGCGCCCGACAAGGCCTGAACCGTTGGCGAGCCCTTGCGGATGGTCGTCGTTCGTCGAACGCAGCATGAGGAGAGCCGACGAAAGCGCGCCGCAAGCCACGACGACGATGTCGCCCGAATAGATCGTTCGCTCGGTGCCTCGCAGCACCTCTACGCCGGATATTCTGCTGCCGTGCGAATCCGTTATCAGTTTGTCCACATATGAGTTCGCAAGCAGCGTCAGGTTCGAATGCGCGCGCAAGGCAGGGTCAACACAGATGATTTGCGCGTCTGCCTTGCCATTCGTAAGACATGGATAACCGTCAAAGGCATTGCAGCGAATACAGGGAGAGTGCGGCAACGCTTTGCCATCTTGCTCGTCGAGCAGAATGCCGACCGGCAGATGAAACGGATGATGCCCCTCTCGCTTGAGCCCATCGAACAGTTGCTGGATGCGCGGTTCATGGGTGAGGGGCGGATAAGAGTACGGCTTTTTCGACGGCGGCTCGGTCGAGTCTTCCCCGCGCAGACCGTGAACGTGGTAGAGTTCTTCGGCCGCCTGGTAATAGGGCTCAAACGCGTCGTACTTCAGCGGCCAGGCCGGAGAAATCCCGTTCGGATGCCTGATTTCATCGAAGTCGCGTTCTCGCAGCCGCAGCAGAACGGCTCCGTAGACCTTGCTGTTGCCGCCTACAAAATAATGAAGGCCGGGATGAAAGCTTTTGCCATCGGAGCTGTACCAGGTCTCGGTTGCCTGATAGCGCGCATCCACGAATACGGCCTGGCTGTCCCAATTCTCGCGTTCGCGGGGCAGGTAGCCGCCGCGCTCCAGCAGGAGGATGCGCTTTCCCGTTTGCGCCAGCCGCCACGCCATGGTGCCGCCGCCAGGGCCGGAACCAATAATGACGACATCGTAATGGTCGCTGCCGCTCGTCATGGGTTGTCTCCGGACCAGAAAACAACAACGTTTGAGATTCGGCGAAGGTTCAGAGTTTTCATCAGAACGCTTGAAAATAAATGCTTGTGGCTACTGCGAGGTGATTCCCGATGATAGTGCTGAGCATCGGCCTCGCCGCGGCGATCCGCATGGGATTAGTCCTCCTATTTTTTCCATTCAGTGCCCTGGACAAGATACTTAACTTCCGTGGTGCCGTGGGCCAGGCGCGCGAAGCGGTGCCGAACACGACGGTCGCGACTGGACTGATACTTGTCGGATTATGTGTCGAAGTCTTCATGTCGCTTGGGGTTGTTACAGGGATTGCGGACCGAGCCTGCGCCTTCGTGTTGGCAGCATATTGCGGCGTCACGGCGTTGCTCTGGAAGCAATTCTGGAAGCCAGGCGATTTCTGGCGCTCCAACAATGGCCAGGGGCGGACGCTGTTTTGGGATTTCCTGAAGAACTTCGCCCTTGGCGCTGGCTTCCTGCTTATCACCTTTGGCACCAACGCGGCGTCGGTCGGACATTTCCTCGCCCACCCGCTGTCGTCATCCCACCCCTACAGCATGACACAGGAGCACCAGCGACCGTGAATTCGGATTCCAATCCGGCCGTGTCCTATTGGCATCTTTGGACCGACGCCGACGGCATCAGTCATCAGTCCCGCTGCATGATGACTGAATTCGAGAAAGCGGCGATTGCGCCGCAAGCCGATTCGCAATGGATCGGCGTCAAGGTGAAGGATGCCGCGACCATTTTCGTCACGGTGCTGCCGGTCGGCTGGATCGGCGATTGGCACGAAAATCCAAAACCGCAATGGATCATTCCCTTGTCGGGGCGATGGTTCGTCGAATCGATGGACGGTCTGCGCGTCGAGATGGGGCCAGGCGAGATATCCTTTGGCGAGGACAAGAACACGCGCAAGGTGGCGGGCAAGCAGGGGCACCTTTCCGGCACGCTTGGAGACGATCCCGCTGTACTCATGATCGTGCAGCTCGAAGCACTGCCGCTTGCGTCGCCTTGTCGGTTCGGGTGAGCCATGGGCGGGATTGAAATTCGGAATCCGCGTTTTGTGCGATATATCCTGGGCAATGCGCTACTGGAGACGTTGGCGTCTGGATTCCGCTGGATTGAGGGGCCGGTCTGGATGGGCGATGCCAACTGCCTGTTGTTCCAGGATCTGCCAAACGATCGCACGATGCGGTGGACCGAAGGACTTGGCGTATCGGTGTATCGCTCGCCCTCGAATTACGCGAACGGACAAACGCGAGATCGCCAGGGGCGGCTGGTCGCCTGCTCGCATCGCGGGCGATGTCTTTACCGAACCGAATATGACGGCCGGGTTACGACTTTGGTCGATCGGCATAACGGCAAGCGGCTGAACGCTCCGAACGATGTCGTGGTGAAATCCGACGGTTCAATCTGGTTCACCGACCCACTCTACGGAATATCGAACGATTATGAAGGCGGCCGACAAGTCTCGGAACAGCCGCCTGCGCTTTACCGTTTCGATCCGGAAGCTGGCGACATCCGGATCGTTGCTGATGATTTCGACGGACCGAACGGGCTCGCCTTTTCGCCCGACGAGAGCCGGCTTTACGTGTCCGAAACTGGCGACCAGACGCGGGACCACCCGCGCCAATATATCCGCGTTTTCGATGTCGGCGCCAACCGGTCAACGCTGTCCGGCGGCGACATTTTTTACAAGATTGAGCCGGGCTACTGCGACGGTATGCGCGTCGACGAGGACGGAAACATCTGGAGCAGTGCAGCCGACGGCGTCCACTGCATCAATTCGGAGGGGGAGCTGCTTGGAAAGGTTTTTGTACCTTGTCGCGTTTCGAACCTGACATTTGGCGGCGCTGTCAAAAACCGCCTCTTTATTGGAGGCTCGAACACGCTGTATTCCATCTTCCTCAATTGCCGTGGTGTGCAGACGCCGTGAACGCAGTGCAACGGTTGTCTCGCATCGCAATGATCTGCAGCGAACCGGACCGGTTGGCCGATTTCTACGAATCAACTTTTGGATTCGAGCGAACCGGCGATGCGTCGATAACCGAGCCGGCCTTCGCCGCGCTTATGGGCATTCCAGGAGCGACGGCCCGGGTCACAACTCTGCGACTTGGCGAACAAGAGGTTGAACTCGTCGGCGTTCGCCCGCCCGGTCAGCCCTATCCGGCAGCGGTCCCCGGGAGCAGTCTTCTTTTTCAGCATTTTGCAATCGTCGTTTCCGATGTGCCAACTGTGTACGCACGACTGGCGGCAGAGCCGGGCTGCAGAACGATCTCGACCGATGGGCCGCAGGTGCTGCCCGCTGCATCCGGCGGCGTCAGCGCGTACAAATTCCGCGATCCCGAGGGTCATGCGCTTGAATTGCTCGCTTTTGCGCCCGACGCCATACCCGCACGATGGCAAAAGGCTTCGGCAACCGGATGCCTCGGAATCGATCATTCCGCGATTTCAATCGCCGACACAGAGCGAAGCGTGAAGTTTTATGAGCGGCTCGGATTACGACGCATCGGCAGCTCGCTCAACCGCGGTCCGGAACAGGACAAGCTTGACGGCGTCGCAGAAGCGCTGGTCGAGGTTACGGCACTGGCGCCGCCGATATATTCAACCCCTCATGTCGAGTTGCTCTGCTACCGCGGTAGGTTCGCCCGGGAACCGGTGCTGCCCAGCACAAATGACACACCAGCGACGCGGCTTGCTTTGGCTGTGGAGACCAGTGAAATATTGGAAGCGCTCTGCGCTCATTGCCCCGGTGCTCTCTTGACAGATCCGGTGCGATTTGAAAATGGCGCGCTGCGCGCAATGTTGCGCGATCCGGATGGTCACCTACTTTGCCTTGAGGTTCTCCAATAACGGAAGTCGCCAGTTTGGAAATCCTCGTTGGCGATGGTCATCAGCCGCACGCGTCGGGCCAAGTGAAGCGCCTCAGTACGAACCTTCAATCGGCCCGAGTTCTCAACAGGCGGACAACGTCCGGCGTTGGGTGCTAACAGGAATTAAAGCGAAATCCTGCGAGAGAATGGTGGAATACAGTTCCTCTCCCACCGCCGGCTATTATGCGCTTGTTCCAGGCGCCATTTTGTCGCGAATTTGCGGGGATTACCGGTCTCGGTTCAAAGCGATTCGTGGCAGAGACGGTTGCACGCGCGATTTCGGCTGCGGCCGCTCTCCGGCGCCATTTCGTGGTTGACTTTCTTCGCGAGCGGAGCAGCTGACGTCAGGCGAAGCCGAGGTGATTGGAGGCAGGAACTCGAAGAACCGACGATTTGTTTCTCAGCAAAAGCCGAGGAGCTTGCGCTGTTCGGCCCAGCCGGCCGGCACTTGCAAGGAGGCTGGACAGCATTCCGGATGAACTCGCCGGTTACCACCTGGACCTATCGGTCGACGGAAACGAACTCGTCTACACCTTCTACGCGCAAGGCGATCGCACTGGACTCGCCGCGTTGATGCGACAACTGAGCGAGCTTGGGATCGACTTCAAGGACCTCCAGACAAGCCAAAGTTCGTTGGAAGAGATCTTCGTCAGTCTGGTGAGGTCAGGCCATGAACATTCACGCCATCCGCGCGATCTAGTTTTTTGAAATGAGGCGTACTTGGCCCTTGAGTAGAGGGCTTTGGCAAGGCCGGTGACCGTAAGGTCCGCCGGTGCGGTCCGACGACGATCGCCGCAATAATGCGGGGTGACAGGAAGGCGAGGAGAGCGAGCAGGCGGATGCGTCGTTCGCCCTGCGCCTTACGCCCTGCGATCTCGATGAAGGAACCAATGCGTCCGAGCCGGATATCGGCCCGAAACGGCGCTGCCCCGGCTCAGACTTTATTGTTAGACGGCGGTTGCCGTGCTTGCGCATGAGCTTCGGATCGACGACCCCGCGCTCGGCGCGGCCTTGCACGCGAAATGCTTTTATATCGGCACGCTCGGTTCCCGACTAACCCACGTCCGGTGCCTCGAGTTCCAAAAAGCGCTTGCCGGGATGGCGCGCCAGCAATGGAGCCACATCGAATTCCGTCTCGCTGTAAAAGCCTTGGTGGCTGCGGCGGTATCCCCGCGAAGAAGGCGGTAGACCCCAACGATTTTCGGCTTCTTGCGGCCGAAACGATTGAGCTGATCTTTGTCAATGACGAGGAGATGATCGCAGATTTTGTCGAAAGGACAGATGTCCCGCCTTGTCAGCGCGGCGCTTTGCTGAGGAGTTGCGGGGCCTTCTTCGAAAAAAACCTTGAACCGCAGCCGCTGCGCCTTGCTAATCTCTCGGCTTGTCGTCGCAAGCCGGACTTCAAACGGGCCGAAACGGCCAAGTACGGCCGGCAGGCCGGACAGATCGCGCACGACGCGGTTCGGTCTGATGAAGGCGGCGGTGTGCCTGACCGCCCCTTTGAAACCGGGAGGCGTAACTTTGTTCCACATGAGCCGGCGCATCTCGCGTTAAGCCTATGAATTGAATCTAGAAGCCGGACGCGAAGGTTTGATGACGAAAGGGCAAGCTCCATGGGGAAAGAAAAACGGCGGCGCCGTCATCAAACTGCAGACTAAGCGTTTTAAAGAGACGCGAATCGCAATCCTAACCCGCGGTGAGACATGGCTTATTTCCGGGCTGCGGCGGTCGTTCTTGCCGTGCTCTTGTTTTTGTCCCTCGCTCCCTTGCAGTGGCTCGCGTTGTGCCGGCGTTGGCCGCTGCGGCTTTGGCTCCCGGTCGCCTTCGGCCGGGCGTTCGCCGCGCTGCTGCGCCTGCGCGTTTTCGTGAAGCACGCCCGCCGCCGCAAGGGCCTCGTCTTATTGCCGCAAATCACGTTTCGTGGCTCGACATCCTGGCGCTTTTGCAGCGTCGAGCCGGTCTGCTTCCTCGCCAAGCGGAGGTCGGCGCATGGCCAGCCGCTTCCACATTCGCGCGGCTGCAGGAAACCGTGTTCGTGGATCGCCGACGGCGGCGGACGATCCCCGCCGCCAACGCGTCGATGGCGCAGCGAATGCTCGCGGGCCGCCCGATGCTGCTTTTCCCGGAGGGCACGACTGGCGACGGCTCGGCGCTTCGTAAATTTCACAGCTCGCATTTCGCTGCCGCGCGCGATCTTCTCGCCATGGCTAGCAGTATCGAGATGGTTTGCGTGCAGCCTGTCGCGATCCGCTATTCATCATCCGCGGCGGCATGGTTCGGCGATGCGACCTTGCTTCCGCACCTCTGGTTGCTCCTCAGGGGTGAGCCGATCCGGTGCGATCTCGTATTTGGCAAGCCGCTCGCCTACGCGCGGGGAGAAAGTCGCAAGTCGATAGCCGACGAGGCCGCATCGGCGATCACCGACATGCTCGCGCCCATGGCAGGGGCGGCCGATCTGCCCGTGCAAGCCGGAACGCCGGCGCTCAATCCCATCGCGGCGAATTCCTGACGCGCTTTTCAGCCCCCAAAACGGCCAAGGGTCCGCCGCCATCGGCCAGTTCCGCCGGTAAAGGCTTCCGCAAGAAGCACGCGCCAAAGCTCATGGCCCCCAAACTAATTCACACAGCACCAGGAAAAGGTTCCCTGCAGCCGCAGAACCGCCGCATGGCACGCCGACTTCCTCGCCAAATTCCTTGCAACTTAAGTGTTTCACCCGATTCCTGGCCGGCGGCCCAGCCAGAGATGGATTGCCGGCAAGAGCTGCGCGGCCTCGCCATCATCGATCCAGCCAGTGGCTCCGGCGCGTTCCTCATCGCGGTGCGCAGGCGCCATCCGCCAATGTGAACGGCCAGGGCGCGCTGCGCTAATACCGGATCGGACGTGCCGCAGGATTTGTCCCGCAGTTTTCGCGCCGACGCGCAGACCGTTCTCCTCAATGTCCCGCCGCCGGCCGGCGCGATCACCGAGCGCTAGCCGCTTCGCTTGCAGCCGCGAATTGCCGCCTTAAGGCAGAAAATCCACTTCTCGTGCTGTTCAAAATTTGCCAAGCCAGCTCTCTGTGAAGCAAGCAAATAAAGTTCAATCGACTGCCGCCCGGACGATGTCCGGAGCAAGGAAAGCGAGGGAAAGTCCCATTACCCGTCGATCGCAGCGTGGACCGCTCGACAGTGCGCCACGAGGTTTGGCCGGGATACGAGAAAGTGTTTCAGTGGCGTGTCGATCTCATAAAAATAGATGTTGGCAGTAAATCCATAGATGCCCGCGTCGATGCTATTTGGCCTCGTGCCAAACAGGAAACCGCTGCTAGGAACGAGGTCCGCTAGGACTTTTAGGTCCGTGATACCCCTGGCATAAACTGCCTCTGGCTCGTAGCGTCCGATACCTTGATAGTGGTAACGCTTGAAATTGTACTCTCGCGCCGCTGCCATCGCGCCGTCGGTAATGTCGGGATGCGTCCTGAGAAGTGCGTCCCGGAAAGTTGGCCAGAAGCGTGGATCTTTCCAGCGCGAATAGGACATGACCCAGTAAAGATCATCGAGCATTCGTCTTACGAGAAGGTCGGTGTCACGCTGGCTTGCCGTCAGACCATTGTCGATCGGAAGGGCGTAGCGCGCAATTACATGGGAGATGATCGCGTCGCTGTCGCCAATGGTCTTCTCACCGTCTAATAGATATGGCAGCTGACCACGCGGAGCGTTCTTCGTGTCGAGGATGTGCTCATGCCGGAAGGCAAGCTTGCACAACTTCAGAAAAGCATAGACTTTTAGGCCGTAGGGGTTGTTGTCCGCAACGCCATAAAGGTCCGGGTAGGAGAACAGGGTTAGCATCGGGAATGAACTCCAAGGCGGCCGCGCGCCGCCTGCCGTTGCCGCAGGACATCGCAATGGGCCATTCATCTCTTGGCGGCGACCCCGTCAAGGATGCGAAGCACCGGTTAGGCCCGCGCGAGCTTTAGCTCGCGTCCTGGATAGGATCGAGGCCGTCTCGCCGATACTGTACGCCGGGCGATGAACGGCGAAATTGGACAGTGACCGATGGATCAAATCCAGAAGACCGTGTGAAAACCTGATCGAATTAATGGCATGTCTCATTTATCCGCAGAATTCCGGCCCAGTTCGATCGATCGCAAGGTCGACGAGCGCGTAAATCTAGATATGCTCTGGTGATGGTCGACCCCGAAACTATCTATCACTGGTATCGTCTTGATGATCGGATAACCACGTCCGGCCAACCGACGGAAACAGAACTGGCGGACATTGCCGCGCTTGGCGTGCGCTGCGTCATTAATCTCGGGCTACATAGTCATGAGAAGGCGCTCCGAGACGAAGCCGCGACTGTGCCTGCTCTCGGCATGACCTACGTGCACATTCCAGTCGATTTCCAGAATCCGACCGAGCGCGACTTCGATACGTCCTGCACGGCATTAAACAAGGCGAGTGACAGTCCGGTGCACGTGCACTGCATCGCCAATTACCGCGTCTCGGCCTTCGTTTACCGCTACCGCCGCACGATCCTCGGCATGGATGAGGCACGAGCGCGAGCTGATCTGGATCGGGTCTGGCAACCTGACCCTGTTTGGACAGAGTTCATCGACCGAACGCCCGCTAAGTAATGGTGGATTCCCTTCTGCTTTGACGCAGAGACCCATTTGCCCGATGGCATAAAACTCATGCAGCTTTATTTGCTGCTGCCATTACGATGCAGGAGCAAATCTCCCGGGCCTTGGTCGCAAGTTCAGTGTGTCGATCTCGGCCCGTGATTGAGCCATGAAAGATGCTGCTCCTGAGGGAGTAAATGTCGTCGAATGACTTCCAGTTGGTCTCGGTTAAGCCAAACGCCATCATCTTTCGTTTGATGGATTGGCGTATGCTCTTGAAGACACGTTGGACCCCATCTGCGACTTCCTTGGCTTCATCTTGGGGCAATTCGGTCGAAGCGGCAGCCTGCGCTTGCAACTTAGTAAGCAGCTCAAGTTGCGCAGGCGTCCACGGCGCATCGGTTGAAAGGTATTCCACCGCCGAGATACATAGCACGGCCTCGGCAAGCGGTTCGCGGGCGATTTTCGAGAAGGCGATGAGGGCAAGCGCCGTTTGCTCACGCTCTCCCAGGCCAGGGGTCTCATCAAAGGATGATGCCATTCCATTGAGAAACATCGAGGGGTCTGTCGTGACCCTAGCGTTGGCGCTCATGTGAAAGAAAACTTCGTTTCCTTCGCGCTCATAGATGAAAAGGCCGTGCACATTCGGCAGTAACTTGCCACCCTGTTCCGCCACTTCATCGGCAACGATCTTTCCGAACCCCGAGGTTGCTCGGTCCTCTCCCGCGTCGATTCCGACGTCCTGCCGAGCTCCAGCTAACAATACAGCAAGTGCAACGCGGCGGCCGAACTCGCGAGCAGCGTCTTCATTTTCCAGACCGTGGATATTCAGAGTCAGCCAATTAGACTCCTTGAGCGGCTTGTTGCTCTCACCTGAAACAAGTGCTTCCCGCCCCCCAATGATTAGGGTCAGCTCCGTCGCGTCCGAGGTGAGCGGCTTCGAAACTCTAACGCGATAGCGAATTGTCCAAGCCATTTAGCCCTCCATCTGATCCGGGAATGACAAAAAAGACATATTACTCCACTTTCGACAACGGCGTTCGGTTTGCTCGGCAAGCGGTTGGGCTAGCATCGTGAGGACTTTGATGTCGCTTCTGGCGCGACTTTGACCTGCTATAATGTCCGCTATCCAGTCGCTATGGAATGGTAAGCGGACCTTGCGGAAGCCGTATGCAACAAGCTCGATTTATGAGTACGCGCCCTAACAAAAGGGCCGGACGGCGCACGCGTCTACAAATTTCCAGCACCCCACTTTGAATTTCCAGCATCCGGCGAGGAGCCGCACCACGGCGATCTCCCTGTGCGTCGCGTCGCGCCGGCCCCGCGCCACCTGGCGACACGCTCACGCTCACGACCTGGCGCGCGCGCAATATTCTGGACACGCGCCCCCGACGACGCTCTCGGTGTCAAGCGGGAGCTCGAAAAGGCGCTGACGCAGGACGGAAAACCGACGACATAACGGGCCCACGCGAAAGGCACGGTGACATGTTCGGAACAGCTGAGCGCGAGGCGCCGCACGTCGGAATTTTCTGGCTGGTGCAGACGCGGGATGGCGAAGCGAGGCTGCTCGCCGCAGGCTGCCCGCTCGAGCAAGCCGAGCCGTATGGCGATTGTCTCACCTACGGCCCGGGCCATTACGAAACCTGGGCGCAATGGCGCCGCGAGAGGACTGTGGATCCCGCCCTGCGCGGCACTGCGCGGTTGTACGAATACGAAGACTGGCCGCACGGTCGCATTGTCTTCGACCGGGCACGCGATCTGTTCATCCTGTATGCCGATCGCAAGCTCATGACATCGGCAATGATCGCGCGCATCAAAACGCACTTTCAATTGCCGGCGGAGCGCACCGAGGTCCAAAGCGACTGGCACTGCCAGAGCACAGAGACGCCGAACGGGTTCGGTTGACGAAACAGCCAAATTGCCGCCCTCTTTCGACGCCATACAATCGCTCTTTCGAGAAATCCGGAGTGTCAATAACCCACGTCAAACGGGCACGCGCCCTGTCCATGGACAAAGATTCGATATCTCTAGCTCGTCAAACCAACTGCTATAGATACGCAGCAAGCGATTGCGAGCTGCATTCATGAATTTTGCTGACCCATCCGGGTCGGCGATGTTTGCGAGGGAAAAATTCGCACAATCTTCGTCATCTTCGAGCAGACTATAAGCGTAGTCAGCCGGAATTATGTAATCCTTAGCAAGTTCAGCAGACTTTGACCGGTTTTCTTCAAGCCGCCATGCCCGAAGATTACCGATCGTATTCATCCATTCATCGAGCGCATTTTTGCACGTTTTAGCTTTCGCTTCACGGTAGGTTTTCGCGGCAGGAAGTATGTGATCATAGTCCCATGGCCGATTATGCTCTATCCACATGTCGGGCACTGACGGATCATAATCCTTGAACGTTTTGTTTAGATAGCTTCGCTGAGCAAAGAGCAGGAGGGACCTACTCTTTTTGACGCGGTTAAAAAAATCATATTTTTCCTGCTTTGCTTTTACTTCATGGCCGGTAAGGTTTTCCATCATTAGTTTCCAGAAACTCCACACCTCAAAATTGTCACTAACCTGAGCTTCCGGAATCAAATCGCCAAGATCTTTCGGAGAAAGAATTTTGAGTACGCCGCGCTTGCCGCCTTCAAATTCGAGGCAATCGGACAAGATGTCGTGAAAAGCCTGCGGGTCCAGACCAGCTATTTGCACCATGAGTTTACCGAAAATGCGGTTAATTGCGAGAGCTCGTTCAATTCCGAAAAAATGCAATGTTGTAGCCAAAGCAACAATTGGCTTTCGTAATGCTTCAATGGCGTCATGAGGTAATGATCTCTTCCTTGCCAATTGCGCCAGACAAAGCAGTAGCAGGAAAACCTCGGGGCTTTCTTGGGCGATGGCTGTCCGTAGCACAGGCGGAAGACCAAAATCGGCTTTTTTGTTTCTGTAGAGAAGCCAACCGTCAACAAGCTGAAGGTCTTTTCGTAAATCAAAATCCTCCAAGTTGCCGCCTATGCCAAAGTATTTCTCCACTGTTCCACGTCGCTCTTTGACTCGAGCTAAGCTCCGCACGGTAGTTACCGTTTGCTCTGGAGGCAGTTTGCTGACCGTCCCTTTGCCTTCAGTATTGGCCTGCTCTTTGCTGTCTATCAAGGCAGCTCGAGTGCCCATAGTCGCGAGATATGCCTCAGCCATCGGGAGGGGTGTCAAAGCCGCAAATGATTGCGCGATTCCCGGCCAATAGGCTTTAATCATTGAATAGGCGAGTTCCTCCCCACGCAATACGGTGCCGGCGCTGTTCAAGCGACTGAACAAATGCTCAACATCGGAAATCCCTGCATCAGAACGCTGGCTCTCTTCGTTGTCCTCTGTTCCTTTTTCAGACTGGATACCCACAGATTCATGCGGAACCTCGAGTGCGACTATACGAAGCTTTTTGGCAAAGCCTAAGCCTCGCGTGATCAAATCGAGATGGTGTTGTTTCGAATTGATGGTTTCGCTCGCGGCTTTGGCCCAACGCTTGTCATATTTTCCGCAACGTTCAATAACTTCAGGCCCACAGGGTCTGATCGTCCTCATTCTTCAGCAGCCAAGCCAAAGGTATAGCCGCCGACTTTGGAGCCTTCACTCCAACAGGCGGCCAAACTCCAACAGGCGGCCAACATCGATCTGGAAGCGGACGCGACGCAGTTCGATCTGGGCCATATTCGTCAAGCGCCTCTCGAATTTCTGCTAAACCTAAGCGGCCTGCTCGGTCATCGCGTTTGTAGCCCCAAGGGTGAGGGGCCGTTAGGATACGAAAAAGGAATTTACGGGTGCTTTTGGTGCTTTTAACCGTCGAATTGGGCAGGAGATCGAGCCACAGTACAGGTAGTCGGACCGCGCCTTGGTCGATCCCCTCGTATTCGAATGGATCGCGAAATCCCAAAGCGATAGCATTGGAGCGTTGGTGTCCGTCGAGTAGATGGTGATCGATTTCTTCCTCTGGCCAGACATTACCGTAGCGACCGAGCCGCGTTTTCTGCGTCGGAATCTTAGCGCAGACCACTAAGGACCCTATGGGAAAGCCGCGAAATATCGAGTCCCAAAGCAATTCAACTTGGCCCGGGTCCCAAACTGCTCCGCGTTGCAATGAAGGGATCCCAGCGCAAAGCGGCAGTTCCTTGACCTTGTTCTTGACCAGCTCAGGAAACTGCCACGCTGCAATTTGGCGCAAGGACAGACAGAAATACGTTTTGCTTTCCTTTTTGGAATTCATATTTATCGCGCTCGGCAAGGTTACGAGCGCCAGCATAATCGTTCGGCACGCCGTGAACCTCAAAGACAATGCCGGGAAACGCTTCCTGCAATCGGCGTTCCACAAGGCCAATGGCAAGATGGGTTATATCGATACCGATCCAGGGGTGATTGAGCTTTTGCGCAGCATGTATGGTGGTGCCGCAGCCGCAAAAGGGATCAAGCACAAGATCCCCGGCCTTCGTAGATGCGGCCACGATGCGCTCAAGAAGTGCGACCGGCTTTTGTGTTGGGTATCTGAGATGTTCTTTAGCTGTTTGATTTAGGCGGGCGATGTCAGTCCAGACATCGCCAACGACCACCATCCTTAATTCTGCGTCGAAAGGTTCAGCGGCGCGTCGTCGTGGCCACCCGCCATTGGGGGGCCAATGGATATATTCGGCTTGATCCCAGTTATTAAGCTGACCTTGATTGTAACCCCAATGTCGGCCTAACTCGTTCGGATCGAATCCACGCCAAGGTTTTCCGCTATCCCCTTCTTTGGTCTGCCCAGCGCCAGTTAACTCATAGGTCTGATACTTTTGTCCATCAGGACCAGTAATAAGTGTGTGCGGTAATTTGGCCTTGTCTGCCTTAACCTTAAGTGGATTAAATGGGGCTGCATCTGATTTGCGATAATAGAGAATCGTGTCATGCAACGACGGCCACTTTCCCAATGTGCCGCGAGCATTTGTTCTTTGCCAGATGATTTCTGACCCGAAATTTATCGGAGCAAAGATCGCATCTAGAAGTGTTTTGAGATAATGGCTCGCTGTCGGATCGCAATGCAGATAGAGCGAGCCGGTTGGTTTCAGCACGCGATGCAGCTCAATTAAGCGGACAGCCATCATGGCGAGATAGGCCATCATGTCGTTCTCGCCGAGCGCCGAGCGCATAACGCGCAACATGATTGAAGCGTCGGAATGAGCCTCGGTCACGACCATCGAAGGCGCGCTCTGCTAAATCATTCCAATGCCACGTATCCTCGAAGGCCTCGATCTGCGCCTGTGACCCTTCGCCGGAAGGGGCCTTGAAAAGCACATTGTAGGAGGCGTTGGAATTGAACGGTGGGTCGAGATAAATCAGATCGATGCTTTCGCTCGCGATGCTCTCCTTCAGGATCGTGAGGTTATCCCCGTAATGGAGCTTGTTCGTCATATGCCGTCATCAAAAACGTTCGGGCTGGAGGGCTGGCGGCGGGCAACATCGGGAAATTTACCTCCGGAGCCGGCTGCGGGTCAAGAATTCCAGCCGGAATAAGGGGTCTGACCCAACCGGCGAAAATCCCAGTAAAATATCTGCGAATATACTTGCAATTGTCTGCGAACTAGTGTATACTTGATGCTATAATTCTACGTCACTACTTTAACACCAACGTATTTTTAGCAAGGTATACCATGGCTGTTACTTTAACCTTGATTTTCCGGGATGGCGCTTTCCAGAGCGAGATGCTACCCGACCTCGAGCCCTTCGGGTTCGACTACGTTACTGAGCCACTACAGGCGAACGGGCACGATCTTCTCCAAATCCAAGTCGAGGGTGATCAAGTCGCGATAGCCCTCAGGCCCATGCGCGAAGCGCCGGATACCGCGGGACTCGAGGCGTGCCTCCGCCAACTCTGCGCGGACTGCGAGCTCGAATTCATTGCACTCGCACCGGGTTGAAAACCAGCCTTTTCCTCTCAAGCACATTCTTAGGAGTTTCATTGCTATGTCTATTCTCCAATCACTCTCGATTAAACGGAAAATTACGGCCGTCTTCCGGGACGGCAGCTCGAAAATGAATCTCGGTATTCCGGCTACGGTCGAAATGCTCTCCGGGGCTGAGGATATCCCGGTTATGGTCGACGGAAACGAGCCGTCGGCCTCGCAACTGCTCAAGGACCTCGCGGCGCAAGCCAACCGTACGGTCACGTGCGCGCCTGATGGTCTCCTTCTAACCAGGCCAGTGCGCGAGCCGGTGGTCGCGCCGGTGGAAGACGAGGCTGGGTTGGAGGATCGAACCATCCAGGGGATCGACGCGCAACAGCCGGCTAAACCGCCGAAGCCGCGCACAACTCGAGGCGACATTCATCCTTCACAGGAGCCGGCTTCCCCTCGGAAATATAAGACATTGGCCTCGATTTTTTTTAACGGCAGTGTGTCAGGCCAAATAAACTCCGTGTATAAATCCCGCCTTAGTAATCCGCAAAAGGTACTTGATTATCGGGACGCCTTGGTGGCGGGCGATGTCACACTCGGTACTAAAGCTCTCAAGAAAAGCCTTGTAATTAAACTCACGGAATTGGGCATTGATCCCGCGGGTGAATAAAACGTTGAGGGCTAGGCGCAGGTCGGGCCTCTCTGTTCCTCTCTGCAATTTCATTCAAATTTGTAGCACTTTCCAGGATATCCGGCAAAACGAGCAGGGCTTAAGGTAAATTAATCCTTGAGGTCAAACCCAATTCGGGTGATAAATTGCGAGAACTGTATCAGGAACCAAGTGACATATGGCACCTGACCTTTTTCGTGTGGGTCGTACTGTTGCCAATAAGGCAAGTTGCGGGAAGGTTGATGCGTCATGAGATTCCGCCGACGATTGCCACCGCTTCCTGTTATCTTTGATCTTGGGGACGGTGAGCATGTAGCGCCGGAATGCCCGGAGTAGTTCTACGGGCTCATCGGGATCAAGCCCATGGCTAATTGTATGAACATGGTAGTTCTCCGCTCCAGTCACGAGTAACGACCTCGTCTAATGACCTCGTCTAACCGCCCGGGCCGCCTGCGCGTTTTGCTCTGCCAATGTCCGCACCTGCGCCGGCGTCAAGAAGTCGAGTAAACTTCGGGCGTTGAGGGGCCCTTTCGTGTCCCTAACGAAGTGCACTTTGTTATTGAGGACCTCCAAGGTGACATTAGTGGAGTCAAATTCGTCCACGAGCTTCTGCCAGACTGCAAGATCAACATAGAAGTGCCAAGCGGGAAAGGCCGATTTTTTGTGGTCTGGATTGACCTGTCGACGGACCCTCAAGTAATCGCGACAAGGCTTGCCCGAGGGTTCTCGCGTTATCAAATTCAGCCGCGCATCCATAGCTTCGCCCGTGACCGACACCTCGACCAAGCGATCCTCGTGGTTAAGCACGGCGGCAAGGAGCGCTAAAGAAGTACTGAGTTGGTTGCGCGGCACTAAGACATGATTATCGGACGGATGTTGATACATGTCTTCGATATGCGGAAAACTAAAACTGTAGCGCGCAAACCCATAAAATAAGCTCTCGTCCCTCAAGATGATAAACTGCTCTGTTTCATACAGATAAGTGGCACCCGCGTTAAACCGCGTCAGCATCTGCTCCAGTGGCTTAATGAAATCAAATTTAATTTTGAGGTCCAGACCTCTGAGCTCGGCCAAATCCATGGCACCCATGTGCAGGCGGGTGCCGCCGTACATTGTCCCACCCCGTAATTCAATCATGTTGAGCGCCGCGGTCGTTTCATTTTCTTGGGCGAAGACGGCAGCATAGCTAACGGCGTGGCCGAGGACCACCGGGTTCACTGGACCTAACCTATGAGGGTTCGGGGGGATCAGGTGGCGATAATCCCTAAAGCGCGAGATCGTCGGGGGATCTTCGGGATCTTCAGTGTGAAAGGTCAAGGTTTGTGTCGTCGGCAAATAGGTGAATTCCACGGTTTCCATCTGTTCCGGAAATCGCCGGACAATCCGCAACAGGCGCGTATGATTAAAGAGGAAGGCGACCGGAAAGTCTCGCTCGGTCGTGAGGGAAGGGCTGTGCTCAGCCAAAGGGATGGTATACTCTGCGAAAGACTGTTCGTTGGATTTTTGTACTCTCAACCGGGTCCGAAAGAGCGTTATCTTGACTTGGTCCATAGAGCAGTAAGAGGAACCACCGCACCCGTGATCTCTAACGCCAGTCTGAGGTTGGACCGGGTCACTTTGAAGCGGAATTCTCCCCCGCCACCCTCGGCATATCTACCCGGTGAAAATACGAAAAGTCATGAAGCTCCTCTGGGTGGAGGCGCCCCCACTCAGCTACCTGTGCCGCTAAGGCAAGATTCCTAAAGCGGTAATCGTCTAGATCGATGTCTTCGATGTTGGGATTTAACCCGTTAGGCATGCGACAACCTTTTTCGGCTCTGATTCTCCTTAAGTTAGGTAAAGGGGCTTAACAATCAGGTCGGAAACTCGAGACAAGTTGTTCAGACGCGGGTCAAACCGCGTTCCTCTAATTCGGCCGCGGTAAATGGTTTCTTATGTTTTAAATGCCGATGCGTGCGGGCATCGTGCATCGGCTCGGTCGCAAAGCCGCAGACAGGGCATGCTTTACCCTCCGGTGTTTGTCTCATTCCTTTGCCCTTCACCGGCGCCTGGTGTGACTTCTTCGCGGCAGCCCGATCGACCAATTCATAGCGAAAGCCCAAGGCGGCAAATTGATGGATCAAGTCCTTGCCTTGCGCGAGAAGCTCCTCCTTTGCGCCGGTCAGCAATTGGGCGCGGGCGGCCGTGAGTTTTTCTTGATCGGCCTCCAACTTTTTCAATTGCTCAAAGACTCCGCTAACGGGCTTGTGAACTCCGGCCGTCGGTGAAGCTGGCTTCTTCTGGGTGACCATGGTTCTGGGCTTCCTATGTCGATGATTCGACGTTCTATACCAATAATTCGGTCCCTCCTCAAACGCTTTACCTCCCACGCAAAAATCCCTCAAAATATCTAATTTTAAATCCTACCGTGCGCTATATTGGGGTACGAAGGATCTGTTTCCTCAAATATGGATGTTATGCTAATGGATAGTTCTCCTTCTGATCTGTCAGTCGATCATCCTATTGATTGGTCCCTTGTTGATGTCGCTCCTGCGCCATTAAATCGTTATGCGCTCAAATGCTACCTTGCGGTCCCTACTAAACGTGCGCGTGCTATCGCTCAAAAATTGGTCGATCAATGGGTGTTATCGCTCCGGCCTGATTATTATAGTGATCGCGATGATATTGCTGATATCGTTAATCCTGCGATTTGCTCTGCGCGCGCTACTTTCAGTGCTGATATCTCTGATACTGATTGGTTCAACGCTGCTCTCGCGGATTTTGAAACTGATTTGGGTTATCCAGTGTCATAATGAAAATGTGTGGGTTGGGTGCTTTCTCTTTGCGGGGTAGTTATAATTCGGCCGCCTCGCAAACGTTCTACCCATGACAAAAAATCCCTCAAATAACTAATTTGTTTAGCCCTGGCCAACTATATCCTGGTGAGGACGGGGTTACGGCCTCTCCAGCTATTTGAAATTGTTAATTGCGCTATTGACCAACATTTATTGCGGGGTGGTGTGGGTCAATAGTTCTTTCAAAAAAAGGCGAGGGTTTAGAATGAAAGATACGACCACAGTTGCAGCGGCCGCGGCACATTATCTGCAATGCCTAGATAATTGAATATCGCGTGCGAACAAGAAAAACGTGAGTTTGTAGCAGAAGGTTGTGATCCTGATGATTTTGAAGTGTGCGGGGTCGGTTCGTTAGAAACGGAGCTGGATGAAGCGCAGGAAATTTTGCGGTATCGGTTGGAGCAAGCATTGCCTACCATTTCAAATCAACATTGGGATAATTTCATATCTTGGTTGCGTCTGAGTTCTATTAGATATTCCAACCCCTTAGAGAATTTGTTAGATATCGTCCAGACGCGTTTGCAACTCGATGAGGACCCTCCTGAGTTGAGACAACTGCTGCAAAGTTTGATTTAAAGCCATAAGCCTTTGATTTTACGCTAACTTTAACTCAAATGGGACGGGACAGCGCGGCCGAAACGGTCTACCCTAAGGGTACGACCCCGAAACTCGGTCAGCCACTCACCCACCTGCCGCTCGTGCCAGTGGAGACTTTGCAACGACACCGCATTCATATTCCGCAGGATGCCCGTTTCGGTCGGCTGCCCGCCTACTTCAAACACTGTGGCGCGAGGAGCACAAACTCCCGATTGGGACTTACGTCGCGGAGGACAACCAGCGGTATAAACTCGGAAGCCGGATTTCCTGGAAGGCGGGTAATGCCGGAGCTAATTTTCTTAGTCCGGAAACTTTTAAAGTAGCACGTCGCGAGCTGATGTACCGCGAGATCGGCGCGATGATCGACCCGGAGCGCCTGGCGTGTAACTTATTGTCGAGCGCGCCCTTGGTCTTTAATCTTTTCGCGCCAATGGCACGGGAACTGCTCCAGGCTTCCAGTGTCCTCAACGAGCTTTTTCCGATTGCCACCGCTGACGCGCGGCGGGTATTATTTGAACATAGTCCGGGCAGGGGGACCTCCAGTTTCTAGGGGATTATTCGGCGTTCAAGCCTGTATGACCGCGAAGTTCAGCGTAAGCGCCGGGCTGATGATTCAGCATGGCGTGAAGCCGATAACAAACGGCGGCGTGATGCCCAGGCACACAAGAAAGCAGCCAAGGCGGAATTGGCAACTAGGGGCGCAACAGGGGTTGACACACTTTCCGATCAGATTTCCCCTCTAAGCGAAGCGGAACACTTATCCGCGCATGTCGGCGCCGGCGAGGCCGATCGCGATCCCTTGGCGCTTGGCGATCTCGAGCTTCACCGCCCTCCAGTGGCGGGCCGGGAGCGCGCCATCGAGGCAGCGGCCGCGGACCCGTTCACGCGCCGCGAAATAGGCATGTTCGTGAAAGCTTTCGATGAGGCGGCGGGCGTCGGCCGCGATTGCCGCTTTGCATTCGGTGCGGCGCCGGAGCAAATCCATGGCACATGGCCAACCTCCACTCAATCAGTGACCGCAACACCATGCCAACATAAAGGGAACATATCAAGCACAAACTTCAAAAAGCGCGACATTTTAGCGGGGCGGCAAAAATTGTTCGCGGCCGTGGCGCGCCTTGAACTGGGCTATGATTTTAAGCCCGCGAATGAAAAGAAGGATTAAGCCGAGGCGGTTTTTCCGCTGCAAAACGCCCGGTGGGGGGCGCCGCGAACCGCAGGGAGCAAGAAACCGGGCGTTCAACTCTGTTCGAGTTCGATCAGGGTTCCCGCAAAATCCTTTGGACTCAAAAAAAGGACCGGCTTGCCATGCGCTCCTATTTTAGGGCGTCCATCACCGAGAATGTGCACGCTTGCCCGTTTCAGTTGCTCGCGCGCCGCAAAAATGTCGGCGACCTCGAAACAGAGATGATGAATCGCTCCGCCAGGATTTTCAGCCACGAATTTGGCTATTGGGGAATCCTCGCCGAGCGGTTCGATCAGCTCGATTTTGGCGTTTTCGAGCTCGACGAAAACAACCGTTACGCCGTGGTCGGGCAAGGCCAAGGGCCCGCTCACCCTGGCGCCAAGCGCATCGCGATAAACCGCGCTCGCGGCGGCGACATCCTGGACCGCGATGGCCACATGATTTAATCGCCTGATCACGCGAATTGCTCCCGCACGCGATCAAACCTCGACGATCAGCACACGGACCACGGGCCGCTTACCCCATACCCCCGCGATGGCGTTGCGTACCGCTGTTTCGATTGCGGTGGAGACAATATCCGGGTCGCGCCGCTTTTGCCGAGGCAGATGATCGAAGGTCTGGAACAGCGCGCCGTCGATGATCGCGTCGATCGTGGCGCCGCCGCAGGCGAGCGCTGGTATCCCCGCCGTCACGACATCCGGCACCCCGGCGAGATCGCCCTTCGCGGTAACCGCCAAGGCAATTGTCACTATGCCCGAAATCGCGAGTCTCTGGCGTATCTTCAGGGCTTCGTCGCCAAAAGGAATGAGACCGTTGCCGTCTTTGCACAGGCGGCCGCTTGGTACCTCGCCGACGATTCCAGGGGGGCCCGGCGCGAGCAGCACAATGTCTCCGTTGCGCGCCCCAATGACATGCCGCGTGCCCTGCAACTTGGCAAAAGCCGCATGTTCGGCGAGATGAATGTCCTCGCCATGCGCGGGAATCGCGATTTCCGGCCTGGTCCAGGCGTAGAGCTGCGCGACCTCGCCGCGGCGCGGGTGACCCGAGGCATGGACGAGCGGGGTGCGGTCGGTGATAACTTCGACGCCTGATCTTATGAGATTGTTGATAATACGGCCGACCTCCTTTTCATTGCCGGGAATGGTTCGCGAGGAAAAAATCACTTTGTCGCCAGGATTGAGCGCGACGACAGGGTGGTCGCCCTCCGAGATACGCGCGATCGCGGCGCGGCCCTCGCCCTGGCTTCCAGTTGCCAGGATCACCATTTTGTCGCGCGGCAGGTGGGCAAACGCATCCTGGGAAAAAAAATCTGGAATGCCGTCGAGGTAGCCGCATTCCCGCGCGACGGCGACAACCCGCTCCATCGCACGGCCGACCAGCACCACCGTCCGTCTTGCCGCCACTGCGGCCTCGGCGACGGCGCGAATGCGCGCCACATTGGAAGCGAAAGTGGTAACCACGACGCGCCCCGAGGCGTTGCCGACGATGTCGCGCAAGGTCTTGCCGACTTCGGCTTCCGAGGGGCTCACGCCCTCGCGCAAAATATTGGTCGAATCGGAGACGAGGGCCAAAACCCCCTCGGCGCCGATCGCGGCAAGGCGCTTTGCGTCGGTCGGCTTGCCTATTCCCGGCGCGGCATCAATTTTCCAATCGCCGGAATGAAGGACCGTGCCAAGCGGCGTGCGGATAGCGAGCGCCGAGCTTTCCGGGATCGAATGCGCCATGGCGATAAATTCGACGTCAAAAGGCCCGATCGCGATGGCCGCTCCTTGCGCGGCGACGGTGATTTGAACATCCGGGGCCCCGGGCTCGGCGAGGCGCCTGGCTTCAAGAAGCGCGGCGGCGAACCTCGTCGCGTAGACGGGGCACTCGAGCCGCGGCCAAAGGTCAGCGACCGCCCCGATGTGATCCTCATGCCCATGGGTGATCACGAGACCGACTAAATCAGCCCGCATCTTTGCGATGAAGCTTATGTCCGGGATGATCAGGTCTATCCCGGCGAGGTCGGGGCCCGCGAACGCCACCCCGCAATCGACCATCAGCCATTTCAAGTGTCCCTTGCGGCCAAAGCCATAAAGCGCGAGGTTCATGCCGATTTCGCCCAGGCCTCCAAGAGGCACAAAGACGAGCTCGTCATTTCCGTCGTTCATTTGCCCGAACCTTCCTCGGCGCGTCCCGATCAAATAGAATCATTTGATCGATAAGGGCGCAGCTCGAAATCAAAGAGTTGGAGCACGCCGGAATCGAAAAAATCGAGCAACTTTTTTAAGGACATGCTCCAACGGCACGATCCAGCGAGCACCAAACGGTTCATCAAAAAATACAACAAAGTGACACGTCAGGGAGCATCGCGCGGACTCCCCGGCCGTGGCGGAGCTGACTGACCCGGCGAAAAGAAAACGTCGCCCGCCTCGATCGCCACCTGACCGGACGCTTGTTCGAGGATAAGGCGTCCGGCCGCATCGATCGTTTGAAACCTGCCTTCGATCGTTTGCGAAGGCCGCGCCACGCCGATCCATGCGCCAAGGCCAGCGGCGAGCGACAGCCATTCGGCGCGAATTGCTGCGAAGCCTGCGCCCGCGGCCCAAATATCGAGCCAGTGCGTCATCGTCGCGGAAAGGCACGCGAATACTCTTGCAGGCGCGACCGGCCGGCCAGCGATCGCCGAGAGACTGGTTGCTTTATAAGGCGTATTGGCGGGATGCAGGCGGCAGTTCACGCCGACACCGGCCACGCACGCGAAGCGCCCGTCGGGGAGATTTGCACTTTCCAACAATATTCCGCAAAGCTTGGCGCTATCATGGAGAACATCATTCGGCCACTTGATCGTAACGCGCCGATCCCCACAGAGGACTTCGCGCAACGCGTGAGCCGTCGCGACGCCGGCGACAAAACCAAGTTCCGCCGCCCTATGCGGCGGCGCCGGATCGATCAGAAGCAGGCTCGCATGAAGATTGCCCCTTGGCGATGACCAGACGCGGCCATTGCGGCCGCGCCCCTTGACCTGGGTATCGGCGACCGCCCACAGGCGGCCGGGATCGCCCGCCTCTCCGCGCGTCAAGCCCTCATCGTTAGTCGAGGCGAGCTGGTCGTACCGGACCAGGCGGAACGCATTATTTTGGGCCGCTCCGGCGAGACGATACAGGGCAAAACCCCCATAGCCTGCGAATTCAAAACAGCGACTTCGCCGCCGCCATGGTGGCGTCGATGAAGAGGCCAGGATAGGCGAACAAGAACACTACGAGAATGCCGCTCACCGCAAGCACGGTACGCGGGGCGGGCGCGGGCCTATCGAATGCGGGCGCTGGCTCGTCAAAATACATGACCTTGACGATCCGGAGATAATAAAAAGCCGCGACCGCGCTCGACAGAACGCCAATGATCGCAAGCGCGTAAAGCTGCGCCTGGATCGCCGCGTTGAAAACATACCATTTCGCGAAAAAACCCGCGAGCGGGGGTATCCCCGCCAACGAAAACATCATTGTCGCGAGAAAGAATGCCATTACCCCATCGGTTCGGGCGAGGCCGGAAAGATCGGAAATATTTTCGACGCCCGCGCCCCTAACGCGCATCGACAGAATTCCAGCGAAGGTGCCAAGCGTCATTACGAGATAAATCGCCATATAGGTGAGCACGCTGGCGACGCCGGCTTCGCCCCCCGCGGCGAGGCCGACGAGGGCAAAGCCGATGTGGCCGATCGCGGAATAGGCCATCAGGCGCTTGATGTTGGCCTGGCCGATCGCGGCGAAGGCGCCGAGCACCATCGACAGGATGGAAAGGAATATCACGATCTGCCGCCATTGCGGGGCAATGGCCGGAAACGCGGTCAGGATTACCCGCAGCGTAATGGCGACGGCAGGCAACTTCACCGCCGTGGCAAAAAACGCGGTCACCGGCGTCGGCGCGCCTTCGTAGACATCCGGCGTCCACATGTGAAACGGCACGGCCGACATCTTGAAGGCGAGCCCGGCCATCAGGAACACAAGTCCGAAGTCGACGCCTAGCGAAGCCCTTCCGTTGATGGTTTCAGCGATACCGGCGAAGGAAACGGTGCCAGCGAAACCATAGAGCAGGGAAGCGCCATAGAGCAGCATGCCGGACGACAGCGCACCGAGCACGAAATATTTGAGGCCGGCCTCGGACGCCTTAATATTGTCGCGATGGAACGCGGCGAGGACATAGAGGGCAAGCGACATCAATTCGAGCCCGAGATAAAGCGCGATGAGGCCAGCGGCCGAAATCAACATCAACATCCCGAGCGTCGACAAAAGAATGAGGATCGGAAACTCGAATTTGTCGATTTTCTCGGCGACCAGAAAATCCCTGCTCATGACCAAGGTAACCAGCGACCCGACGAGCGTCAGCACCTTCATGAAGCGCCCGAACCCGTCATTAATAAAGGCGCCATCGAAGACGATAGCATTCCTGCTGCCCCCGAGGAGGATAACCACGATCGCGGCGGCGAGGAGAGCGGCGGCGATCTCGGTTATCAGCCCGTCCGATTCCTTGCCGCGAACAGCCCCGAGCAGCACGAGCACGAGAACGCCCGCCGCCAGAATGAGTTCCGGCAAGCAATGTGCGAGATCCAAGGAGAGCGATGCCATTCTATTCTATTCAGGCTTTAGCCGAAAGAGCGCGATCGCCTTGGTCTCATTGAAGGCTGTAGCATGGCCTTTGACGAGGGAGCTTATGGCGGCCGCCGAGGCCTCCAAAACCGGGGTCGGGTAAACGCCGAGGATGATCGTTAGGGCGACAAGCGGCGCGAACAATGTAAACTCGCGCCACGAGAAATCGAGGATCGGCGCAAGCCTGGGTTTGTCGAGAACGCCGAATATGATGCGGCGGTAAAGATAGAGCGCGTAGGCCGCCGACAAGATGATACCGGTGTTGGCCAGAAGCGCGACCAAGCTATTGATCCTGAACGCGCCAAGCAACGTCAGGAACTCTCCGATGAAGCCGGAGGTGCCGGGCAGACCGACATTGGCGAGCGTGAAAATCATGAAAACCGCCGCGTAGAGCGGCATGCGGGCGGCGAGCCCCCCATAGGCCTCGATGTCGTGCGTATGCAGGCGGTCGTAGAGGACGCCGACGCAAAGAAACAGGGCGGCCGAGACGAGGCCATGCGAGATCATCTGAAAGACGGCGCCCTGAGCGCCTTGCGCGGTCATGCTGAAGAGGCCCATCGTCACGAAGCCCATATGCGCCACCGAGGAATAGGCGATGAGCTTTTTCATGTCTTCCTGCGCCAAGGCAACAAGGGAAGTATAAATAATCGCTATGATCGACAACGCGAAGACGAGCGGCGCGAAATATGCCGAAGCCTCCGGGAACATCGGCAAGGAGACGCGGAGGAAACCGTAGCCGCCCATTTTGAGGAGGACGCCGGCAAGGAGGACGGAGCCCGCTGTCGGGGCTTCGACATGCGCGTCCGGAAGCCAGGTGTGGACCGGCCACATCGGCGTCTTGACGGCGAGCGAGGCGAAGAAACCGAGCCACAGCCATTTCTGCATCGATGAAGGGAAATGGGTATGCAACAAGACGGCGATGTCGGTTGTCCCCGCCACGCCATACATCGCCATGATCGCAAGCAGCATCAGCAGCGATCCGGCGAGCGTGTAGAGAAAGAATTTGAAGCTCGCGTAGACCCGTCTCGCATGTCCCCAGATTCCGATGATGAAGAACATAGGGACGAGGCTGCCCTCGAAGAAAAGATAGAGGAGCAACAGGTCGAGGGCGCAGAAAACGCCGGTCATCAAGGTTTCGAGAACAAGGAAAGTGATCATATATTCCTTGACGCGATTCTGAATCGATTGCCACGACGCGAGAATGCAGATCGGCATCAAGAACGTAGTCAGCAAGACGAACGGAAATGATATTCCGTCAACGCCCATCTTGTAGACAAGGCCGTGTCCGAACCAGCCTTTCTCCTCGACGAGCTGAAAAGCGGAGGAAGAGGGATCGAACCTCGCATAGGCATAAAACGATAAGATAAAGACGATGATGGTTGTCCCGAGCGCGGCCCGGCGGGCGTTTTCCAACGTGGCTTCGTCGTTGCCGCGCAGGGCGAGGATAAAGCCCGCGCCGACGAGCGGCAAAAAGACGATGCAGGACAAAATGCCGAAGCCAAACATCAGCGAACTCCCCAGGCCACATACCAGGTGATGGCGACGGCGAGGCCGACTAGCATGGCAAAAGCGTAATGGTAGATGTAGCCGCTTTGCAGCTTGACGGCGCGTCCGGTCATATCGATGACCAAAGCAGCGACCCCGTCGGGTCCGAGCCGATCGATGATGGCGCCGTCGCCGCCTTTCCAAAATAGCCGGCCGAGCCAAAAAGCCGGGCGCACGAAAATCGTGTCGTAGAGTTCGTCGAAATACCATTTGTTGAGGAGAAACTCATAGAGAGGCCGGGCAATTTGCGCCAATCGCTGGGGAATTGACGGCGCCAGAACATAAAACCACACCGCGACCAAAAATCCGAAAACCATCAATAGCCCGGGGAGCTGCTTGGCGTACTGGGGAACCTCTTCCCTTTGCTCAAGAATGTGATTGTCCGGCCCGAGAAACAGGGCGTTTTGCCAGAACTCGCCTGCCCCTTTGCCGATGAAGTCGTGCGCGAAGACGAGGCCCGCGAACAAGGCGCCGGTGGCCAGAACGCCCAAGGGAATGAGCATGACGAGCGGCGACTCGTGGGGATCAAGCGCATGTCGCTCGTGACCAGATGCCTCGTGGTCACGTGCGGCGGATTCGTGTCCGGCGGCGGCCCAGCGCGGGGCGCCGAAAAACGTCAAAAAGACGAGCCGCCACGAATAGAAGGAGGTGAGCCCGGCGGCCGCCGTCGTCAGCAGAAAGGCATAGAAGGCGCCGGCGCGGTCCGACGCGAAGGCCGCTTCGATGATCGCGTCCTTGGAATAATAACCGGCGGTGAAGGAAAACCCCGTCAGCGACAGGGTGCCGATCGTCATCATGGCGAAGGTGAAGGGAATCTTCTTCCAGAGCCCGCCCATGTTGCGCATGTCCTGCTCGTGGTGCATCGCGATGATCACCGACCCGGCGCCCAGAAACAAAAGCGCCTTGAAGAACGCGTGGGTGAACAAATGGAATATGCCGAGCGAATAGCCGCCGACGCCGAGGCCGACGAACATGTAGCCGAGCTGCGAGCAGGTCGAATAGGCGATGACCCTTTTGATGTCGGGTTGGACGAGGGCAATCGTCGCCGCGAAAAACGCCGTCGTCGCGCCGATGATGGTGACAAATGCGAGCGCCGCCGGCGCTTGTTCGAAAAGCGGCGAAAGCCGCGCAACCATGAAGACGCCGGCAGTCACCATGGTTGCCGCGTGGATAAGCGCCGAGACGGGGGTGGGACCCTCCATCGCGTCGGGCAGCCAGGTATGCAGCAGGAATTGCGCCGATTTGCCCATTGCCCCCATGAAAAGGAGCAGGCAAGTGATTGTCATCGCGTCCATATCGAGGCCGAAGACGTAGACCGTCTTATTGGCGAGGCCTGGCGCCGCCGCGAAAATCTGATCGAAGCCAACCGAATTGGTCAGGGTGAAAACTAGAAAAATGCCGAGCGCGAAGCCGAAATCGCCGACGCGGTTGACGACGAATGCCTTGATCGCCGCGGCATTGGCTTGCGGCTTCTCATACCAGAAGCCGATCAAGAGATAGGACAGGAGGCCGACTCCCTCCCAGCCGAAAAACAGCTGAACGAGATTGTCCGCCGTCACCAGCATCAGCATGGCGAAGGTGAACAGCGAGAGATAGGCAAAGAAGCGTGACCGCGAGGGATCCTCGCGCATATAGCCGATCGAATAGAGATGCACGAGCGATGATACCGTGCCAACGACGACAAGCATCACCGCCGTCAAGGTATCGATCCTGAGCGACCAATCGACTTTCAACGCGCCCGAGGTGAACCAATTGCCGATGACTGAAACGCTTGCCGGTGCCGTGCCGAGGGCAACGTGAATGAAAACGATCCAGGACAGAAACGCCGAGGCGAACGAGAGGCTTGTAGTGACAATTTCGGAAGGGCGGGCACCGATCTGCCAGCCAAAAGGCCCGGCGATCAGAAATCCCAAGAGGGGCAGGAAGACTATCGCTGCATACATCGCAAGGCTCAGCCCTTCATCATGTTGATATCATCGACCGCGATCGATCCGCGGTTGCGGTAATAGGCAACGAGGATAGCAAGTCCGATCGCCGCCTCCGCCGCCGCGACGGTCAGGATGAAAAGTGCGAAAACCTGGCCGGTGAGATCGCCGAGAAAAGCCGAAAAGGCGACGAGATTAAGGTTCACCGAAAGCAGGATCAGCTCGACCGACATTAACACCACGATGATGTTTTTGCGGTTCAAGATTACCCCGGCAACGCCGAGCGTGAACAGAATGGCCGCGACAATCAAGAACTGGGCGAGCGAGATCGTCATGACGGTTTCTCTCCGGCGCCGTGTGCATGCAAACTGCCAATGGCCGGTTTCAAATTCCATGCCTCGAGGCAACCTTGCGGACCTCGACCGCCTCGGCCGGTGTCCGCGCGTTCTGGATCGCCACGTTCTGGCGTTTCACGCCGGCCTTGTGGCGCAAGGTCAACACGATGGCGCCGACCATGGCGGTCAATAGGATGAGCCCTGCTGCCTCGAACAGATAAACGTATTGGGTGTAGAGCACCCGCCCGAGCGCCATGGTATTCGTAACGCCGGGAGGCATCGGCGTCGCGACATTGGCGATTGATACGGGCCCGATCGTCCAGGCGCCAACGACGAAAGCGACCTCGACCAGAACCACCACGCCAATGAGCCCGCCGACCGGCAAATATTGCAAAAAACCTTGTTTCAATTCGGCGAAATCGACGTCGAGCATCATCACGACGAAGAGGAACAAGACGGCGACCGCGCCGACATAGACGACGACCAGTATCATCGCCAAAAATTCCGCCCCGAGCACCACAAACAGACCCGCCGCGTTGAAAAAGGCGAGGATCAGAAACAGCACCGAGTGAACCGGATTGCGCGCGGAAATCACCATGAAGGCGGCGCCAATCATCATCGCCGAGAACAGATAAAAGAACCACGCAGCGATATTCATCGATGAACCCCCGTTTGCCGGTTTGCAGGCGATTGCGGCGAAATTGCGCCCCTTTGCCGCCGCGACCGAACCCTAACGGTAGGGCGCATCGAGCGCGAGATTGCGCGCGATCTCACGCTCCCACCGGTCGCCATTCGCCAACAGCCGGTCCTTGTCGTAGTAAAGTTCCTCGCGGGTCTCAACGGCGAATTCCGAATTGGGTCCTTCGACAATGGCGTCGACCGGGCAGGCTTCCTGACAGAAGCCGCAGTAGATGCATTTGACCATGTCGATGTCGTAGCGCGTAGTACGGCGGGTGCCGTCGCTGCGGCGCGGCCCGGCTTCAATCGTGATCGCCTGGGCCGGGCAGATCGCTTCGCAGAGCTTGCAGGCGATACAGCGCTCCTCGCCGTTCGGATAGCGCCGAAGAGCGTGTTCGCCGCGATAGCGCGGCGATTGCGGATTCTTCTCGTGCGGGTAATTGAGCGTCGCCTTCGGCTTGAAGAAATAGCGCATCGAAAGCATAAACGCACTGACAAATTCGGTCAGGAAAACCGCTCTGGCGGCTTGGTCGAGTTTCATTTCCGGTCGTCCTTGCAGGCCAATTTCAATGCCCCATGCGCGCGCCCCAGCCGGTCAATTGGAGAACACCGGCGACGAGAACGACCATGCCGAGCGAGATCGGCAGAAATACTTTCCAGCCAAGCCGCATCAGCTGATCGTAGCGATACCTTGGGACGATGGCTTTCGCCATGGCTACCATAAAAAAAACTAGGCAAACCTTCGAGATAAACCAGATCGGGCCGGGAATCTCGGTGAACGGAAAAAACGGGACCGGCGACAGCCAGCCGCCGAGAAACAGAATCGTCGTCAGCGCGCACATCGTGATGATCGCCACATATTCGGAGAGCATGAAGAGCATGTACGGCGTCGAGGAATATTCAACCATGAAACCGGCGATAAGCTCCAACTCCGCCTCGACAAGATCGAAAGGCGGGCGGTTCGTTTCGGCCAGGGCCGAAATGAAAAAGATGACGAACATCGGAAACAACGGCAGCCAGTACCAGCCAAATAGCCCGAAGCGCGTGTCCTGCGCGGCGACGATATCGCCGAGATTGAGCGTGCCGGCGCAGAGCAGCACGGTGATGATGACAAAGCCGATCGAGACTTCATAGGAGATCATCTGCGCTGCGGAGCGCAGCGCAGCTAGAAACGGGTACTTTGAGTTCGACGCCCAGCCTCCCATGATGATGCCATAGACGCTGAGCGAGGAGATCGCGAAAATATAAAGAATGCCGACGTTGATATCGGCGATTGCCCAGCCCTCGCTCACGGGAATAACCGCCCAGGCCGAAAGCGCGAGCATCCCCATGACGAAGGGTGCCAGCAGAAAAACGCCTTTGTTGGCGCCGTCCGGAATGACCGGTTCCTTGAAGACGAACTTCAGCATGTCGGCAAAGCTTTGCAAAAGACCCCAGGGGCCAACCACATTAGGGCCGCGACGCAATTGCACCGCCGCCCAAATCTTGCGATCCGCGTAGAGAACATAGGCGACAAAGACCAAAAGCAAGATGAGCAGCACGACGCTTTTTACGAGGGTCTGCAGCAAAGGCCCAGTCCACGCGAAATCGGCCATCGGCTTTACTCCGCCGCCTCGCGCGCGAAACCTTCGGCAAGCGCGGAGCATTCCGCCATCACCGAGGAGGCGCGCGCGATCGGGTTTGTCAAATAGAAATTGGTGATCGGCGACACAAAGGGCGCGCGCGTATATGAGGTGCCGCTCGCGGCAAGTTGCGCGGCATCGAATGGTTCGCTCGCGGCGATTTCGTCGAGCTTCGCCAAATGCGGATGGCCCGCATAAAGGCAAGCGCGCATGGCTTTCAGCGAATCGAACGGCAATTTGTGCCCGAGCACATCGGAAAGAGCGCGGAGGATCGCCCAATCCTCGCGCCCGTCCCCGGGCGGGAAATTAGCCCGATCGGCGAGTTGCACGCGGCCCTCCGTGTTGACATAGGTGCCGGATTTTTCGGTGTATGCCGCGCCCGGCAGGATGACATCGGCGCGCGCCGCGCCCCGATCGCCGTGCGTGCCTTGATAGACCACGAAAGCGCCCGGTTCCACCGCGATCTCGTCGGCGCCCAAAAGAAACAGAACATCGAGGGCGCCGCTTTTCGCCATTGATCCCGCGTCAAGCCCGCCTCGTCCCGGCGCGAAGCCGAGATCGAGGCCTCCAACGCGCGCCGCAGCCGTATGCAGGATCGCGAAACCGTTCCACCCATCCTTGACGGCCTCGAGCGCGTGCGCGGCCTTGGCCGCGAGCGCAAGTATGGCGCGCCCATCCTCGCGCGCGAGGGCGCCTTGGCCGATCAGGAGGATCGGCTTTTCCATTTTCACCGGAGGGCGTTCCGCAAAACCCGCCAGCGCCTCCGGTCCGACCCCAAGATAATTGTATTCGTAGGTGAGATCGGCTTTTTCGCCGATCACGCTGACGGGAAAGCCGCCCTTCAGCCAGCGCTTGCGGATACGCGCATTCAACACCGGCGCTTCCTTGCGGGGATTGGCGCCGATGATGATCAGGCCATCCGCTTGGTCGATGCCGGCGATGGCGGGGTTGAAAATATAGCTCGCCCGGCCAAGATCCGGATCGAGTTTCGCGCCATCCTGCCGGCAATCGAGCGAGACGGCACCAAGGCTTCGCATCAGGAGCTGAAGCGCGAACATCTCTTCGACGGCGCAAAGATCGCCCGCGATCGCCCCGATCCGCTCTGGCGGCGCTTGTCCGACCTTGGCCGCGATCGATTGAAAGGCCGCTTGCCAGGACGTTTCACGCAATTTGCCGTTCTCGCGCACAAAGGGGCGATCGAGGCGTTTGGTCTTCAGACCATCGACAATCTCACGTGTCTTGTCGGAAATCCATTCCTCGTTCACGGAATCGTTGATGCGGGGCAGGATGCGCATCACCTCGCGCCCGCGCGTATCGATGCGGATCGCCGAGCCAAGCGCGTCCATGACGTCGATCAACTCCGTCTTGACGAGTTCCCAGGATCGCGCCTTGAAGGAATAGGGCTTTGGCAACAGCGCGCCGACCGGGCAGAGATCGGCGATATTGCCTTGCAGCTCCGACCGCATCGCGGTCTCGAGATAAGTCGTGATCTCCATGTCCTCGCCGCGGCCCGTCGCGCCCATGTCCCCTGTACCGGCGACTTCCGCCATGAACCGGACGCAGCGCGTGCAATGAATGCAGCGGTTCATCGAGGTGCGCACCAACGGCCCGATGTATTTGTCCTCTACAGCACGCTTATTTTCGATGTAGCGCGAAGAATCGAAGCCAAAGGCCATGGCTTGGTCCTGCAGATCGCACTCGCCACCTTGGTCGCAAATCGGGCAATCGAGCGGGTGGTTAATGAGCAGGAATTCCATGACTCCTTCGCGGGCCTTTTTCACCATCGGGGATTTGGTGAGCACGACCGGCGGCTCGCCGTTCGGGCCGGGGCGGAGATCCTTGACCGCCACGGCGCAGGACGCCGAAGGCTTGGGCGGCCCGCCCTTCACCTCGACGAGGCACATTCGGCAATTGCCGGCGATCGACAGCCGCTCGTGAAAGCAAAACCGAGGGATCTCCGCGCCCGCCTCCTCGCAGGCCTGCAAAAGCGTATACTCGGGCGGAACGTCGATTTCTATGTCGTCCACAATGAGTTTGCTCATGTCATAACCTCAATGTGGCAAATCGACGAGATCGAGACGCCCCTCGATGCGATCCAGCCGCGCCTTTACCCGGTCCAATCGGCGTTGGATCCTAGCTTGCCCTTCTTCGAGGTTCGTCACGCGAAACTTGATGTCGCGCACGTCGTCGATGACGCGATCAACTTTCTCGTCGATGCGCCGCAGATAGACCAGAACCACGTTGTCGGGTTCGGGCATCATTTTGCTCCTTTGGCGGGGGCAAAGTTCTCGATCACGCCTTGGCCTCGACTGGATTTTCGGTTCCCGGCTCGCTGAAGAGCGTTTATGCCGCGAAGATCGATCGGGAAACGGCATCCGCCCGCTTCCTACGCACAGCATGCGATGTAAGCGTGATCTAGTTTTTTCTAAACCGTTCGCAAGCTCAAACGCCAACCTCCTACTCCGCCGCGACGCCGAAGTCTTTTACCGGCTCCGGATGCGGATTGGCGGCATATTGGTCGATGCGTCGCTCGATTTCGGGCCGGAAATGCCGGATGAGGCCCTGCACCGGCCAGGCCGCCGCCTCGCCAAACGCGCAAATCGTGTGGCCCTCGATTTGGGTCGTGACTTCGAGCAGCATGTCGATCTCGCGCCGGTGCGCGCGGCCTTCCGCCATGCGGGACACGACGCGCCAGAGCCAGCCGGTGCCTTCCCGGCAAGGCGTGCATTGGCCGCAGCTCTCGTGCTTATAGAAATAGCTAATGCGCGCGATCGCCCGCACGATGTCGGTCGATTTGTCCATCACGATGACAGCCGCCGTGCCGAGGCCGGATTTCAAATCGCGCAAGGTATCGAAGTCCATCGCCGCGTCGATGATTTCGTGCGCTGGAACACAAGGCACCGACGAGCCGCCGGGGATCACCGCGAGCAGATTGTCGAAACCGCCGCGGACGCCGCCGCAATGGCGCTCGATCAATTCGCGGAAGAGAATCGACATCGCCTCTTCCACGTTGCATGGCTTGTTCACGTGGCCGGAGATGCAGAAAAGCTTGGTGCCGGAATTGTTTTTCGCGCCGAAGCTTGCAAACCATGCCGCGCCGCGGCGGAGAATCGCCGGGGCGGCGGCAATGGATTCCACATTGTTAACGGTGGTGGGACAGCCATAGAGGCCCAAGTTGGCCGGGAACGGCGGCTTCAGCCTGGGCAGGCCTTTCTTGCCTTCGAGCGACTCCAAAAGCGCGGTTTCTTCGCCGGCGATATAAGCGCCCGCCCCATGATGGACATAGATGTCGAAAGGCCAGTCGTGGATATTGTTCTTGCCGATGAGCCTCGCCGCGTAGGCCTCGGCGATCGCGGCTTCCAAGCGCCGGCCTTCCAAAATAAATTCGCCGCGAATATAAATATAACAGATATGCGCCTGCATCGCGAAGCAGGCAAGGAGACAGCCCTCGATCAGGAGCTGCGGATCATTGCGCATGATCTCCCGGTCCTTGCAGGTGCCGGGCTCGGATTCGTCGGCATTGAGGACAAGATAAGAAGGCCGCGCCGGATCTGGCTTCGGCATGAAGGACCATTTGAGGCCGGTCGGAAAACCGGCGCCGCCGCGCCCGCGCAGGCCCGAAGCCTTTATCTCGTTGATGATCCAGTCCTTGCCCTTGTCGATCAGGTTTTTGGTATTGTCCCATGCGCCCCGCGCGATGGCGCCCTTCAGTCGCCAGTCGCCGAAGCCGTAGAGATTGGTGAAGATGCGATCCTTGTCTTCGAGCATCTTTATTGACCTTACGATTGCTTCGGATCGAGCGCGGGCGGCTGCGATGCAGGATCTTCGATGCCAGGGGAAGCGGAAGGGCCGCCCTGGTGCGGACCGTCGGCTGCGGTGGCGGCCTCATGCGCTCTGGCCTCAGCCATCTTGCCCGGCGTGGAGGCGGCGATCGCCGGCCGCTTAGCGGCGGCCTCTGCGATAGACCCCGCCGGAAGGCCCGAGGAATGTTCAGCTTCCTGCTTGAGCCGCTCGGAAGCCGGCTCGGCGGGAGGCATATTCTGCGCCTCGTGTTCGGCCGATGCCGCAGCATAATCGCCGCCAGGGCTCGGCGATTCCGGCGCCGACATTGGGCCGGTGTGCCCGTCGAGGCCATAGAACGAGGTCAGGGTAGTTAACCGGCCGGCTGGCTCCGAGGTGACGCGGCCGCTCTGCGACCCGATCTTCACCGAGCGGCCCGCGACGAGATCGTCCAGGAGCTTCGTGAAGTTCTCGGGCGTGAGATCCTCGTAATAATCCTCATTGATCTGGACCATCGGGGCATTGCAGCAGGCGCCAAGACATTCGACTTCGATCCACGACAACATGCCGTCCGCTGTAACTTTTCCTTGCTCGCCAATTCGCCTAAGCAGAATCTCCTTGATTGCGTTGGAGCCGGCGAGCAGGCAAGGCGTCGTGCCGCACATCTGGACATGGAGCCTTCCGACCGGGGCGAGATTGAACATCGTATAAAAAGTAGCGATCTCAAGCACCCGGATAAAAGGCATGCCAAGCTTTTGCGCGACCTTTTCGATCGCGGGCTTCGGCAGCCAGTAATCGTTTTGTTTTTGTGCTTGCCACAACAGCGGGATCACGGCGGAAGCCTCGCGGCCTTCCGGGTATTTCCGCAAGATTTCCTCGCACTTTGCCTCGTTTTCGCGGGTGAAGGCGAATGTTTCCGGCTGGTCCTCGGCTAGACGGCGAACGGACATCAATTCAGCTCTTTGGTGTCACGGCTAGACGGTAGGCCTCGAATAGCAGGGCATTGCCTGAAGGCTGGCGGTGGCATCAGCGGTCAATCTCACCGAAGACGATATCGAGCGAACCCAAAATCGCGCTTACGTCGGCAAGCATCGATTTTTGGCAAAGGAAATCCATCGCCGCAAGATGTGCGAAGCTGGGCGCCCGGATCTTGCAGCGATAAGGCCTATTGGTCCCATCCGAAACAAGATAGAACTCCGAACTCTCCTTTCGGCGCCTCGACCGCGCAATAGACTTCGCCGGCTGGCACATGGAAGCCTTCGGTGTAAAGCTTGAAGAAATGGATCAACGCCTCCATCGAACGCTTCATTTCGGCGCGGGAAGGCGGCACGACCTTGCCATCCTTGGCCGCGACGGACCCCTTTCCATCCGACGTGGAAAGTTTTTCGACGCATTGTTTCATGATCCGCGCTGATTGGCGCATCTCCTCCATGCGAATGACTTGCCGGTCGTAATTGTCGCCGTGGCGGCCGACCGGAATGTCGAACTCCATCTCCTCGTAACATTCGTAGGGCTGCGCCTTGCGCAGATCCCATGCCGCGCCGGAGCCGCGGACCATTACCCCGGAAAAACCCCGGCGCCAGCACTCCTCCAGGCTGACGACTCCGATATCGACATTGCGCTGCTTGAAGATGCGGTTCTCGATGAGCAGCGTCTGCAAATCATCGCAGATCTTTAAGAATGGATCGCACCAGGCGCCGATGTCCTCGGTGAGCTGATCCGGAATATCGCTATGCACGCCGCCGGGCCGGAAGTAATTGGCATGCATGCGGGCGCCGGACGCGCGCTCGTAGAAGACCATCAGCTTCTCACGCTCCTCGAAGCCCCACAACTGCGGCGTCAAGGCGCCGACGTCATAGGCCTGCGACGAGATACAAAGAAGATGCGACAGGATCCGGCCGATCTCGCAAAACAAAACGCGCAGCAGCTGGCCGCGCCGCGGCACCTCCATGCCGAGCAATTTCTCGATGGCGAGGCAGAAGGCATGTTCCTGATTCATCGGCGCGACATAATCGAGCCGGTCGAAATAAGGTATGTTCTGCAAATAGGTGCGTGCCTCCATCAGTTTTTCGGTGCCGCGATGAAGGAGGCCAATATGCGGATCGACACGCTCGACGACCTCGCCGTCGAGCTCGAGAACCAGCCGCAAGACGCCATGTGCGGCCGGATGCTGCGGGCCGAAATTGATCGTGAAATTACGGGCCGGTTCGTCGCTCATGCTAATGGTTTGCCGCTGACGTCGTGAAGTCATTCATTGGGGATTACCCTTGGCCTTCTCATCGCCAGGCAACACATAGTCGATCGCTCCCTCCCACGGCGACAGAAAGTCGAACGAGCGAAATTCCTGGGGGAGACGGACAGGCTCGTAGACGACGCGCTTTTGCTCGTCGTTGTAGCGAACCTCGACATAGCCAGTCATCGGAAAATCCTTGCGCAAGGGGTGACCGTCGAAGCCGTAATCGGTCAACAAGCGCCGCAAGTCTGGATGGCCGGCAAAAAGCACGCCGAAAAGATCGTAGGCCTCGCGCTCGAACCAATTGGCGGCGGGATAAAGCCCGGTGAGCGAGGCGACCGGCGTGGCCTCGTCGGTCGCGACCTTGACACGGATGCGGCGGTTGTGCTTGGGGGAGAGAAGGTGGGTGACCACATCGAAGCGCTTCTCGCGAACCGGATAATCGACGGCCGTGAGATCGATGAAGGACACGAAGAGACAGCCTGGGTCGTCGCGGAGATAGGTCACGACCTCGATGAGGCGGCCGGGCTCGACCGTCAAGGTCAATTCACCATAGGCGGTCGTGGTCCCGCTGATCGCGCCGGGAAGAGCCGCCGCTATGGCCTCGCCAAATTGTTGCAGGCTGCCGTCCATCACAACTCATCCGATGCGCGTTGTAGGATCCGATGCGCGGTTAAGACGCGGCGCGAGCGTATGAACCCGTGTCTTGCCGAATGCCGGAATCCGATTTGTCCGGGAAAAGTCTTACCGCTCGATTGTGCCGGTGCGGCGGATCTTCTTTTGGAGGAGTAATATGCCATAGAGGAGCGCTTCCGCCGAGGGCGGGCAGCCGGGGACGTAGATATCCACGGGCACTATCCGGTCGCAGCCGCGCACGACCGAATAGGAATAATGATAGTAGCCGCCGCCATTGGCGCAGGAACCCATCGAGATCACATAACGCGGCTCCGGCATCTGATCGTACACCTTGCGCAGGGCGGGCGCCATTTTGTTGCAGAGCGTGCCGGCGACGATCATCACGTCGGATTGACGCGGCGAGCCGCGCGGCGCGAAGCCGAAGCGCTCGACATCGTAGCGCGGCATCGCGACCTGCATCATTTCGATGGCGCAGCAGGCAAGCCCGAAGGTCATCCACATCAGCGAGCCGGTGCGCGCCCAGTTGATGAGGTCGTCCGCCGTGGTGACGAGAAATCCTTTGTCGGCTAGGCGATCGTTAAGCGAAAGAAAATAAGGGTCCGCCGCCCGTGCGGTGTCCGGTTGTGACAAGCTCAGTCCCATTCGAGCGCTCCCTTCCTCCATTCGTAGACGAAGCCGATGGTGAGAACGCCAAGGAAGATCATCATCGACCAGAAGCCGAAAGGCCCGGCTTCGCGGAAAGCCGCCGCCCAGGGAAACAGAAACGCAACCTCGAGGTCGAAAATGATGAAAAGCAGCGACACAAGATAAAAGCGCACGTCGAATTGCATCCGGGCGTCGTCGAAGGCGTTAAATCCGCATTCATAGGCGGAAAGCTTTTCCGGATCTGGCGCCTTGAAGGCGACAAGGAAGGGGGCAAGCAACAAGGCGCCCGAAATTGCGGCGGCAACCGCCATGAAGATCGCGAGCGGCAAATATTGATCGAGAAGGCTGGGCATGAAATGGCTCGGTCTTAAAGGTGACTAGGAGATAAGGATCACGGACCCCCGCTTCAAGCGATCCGTACCGCACTGCAACGAAACGCGCAAGATGGTCTTTGAAGAGCCGGAGCGGGACTTTAATTGTGCGGTCTCGAGATCAAAACCCAATTTGGGCATGCAACCAACTGCTGCTTGCGGCTCATTGCAGGCTCTCAGGGCCGGCGGCTTCGGCGTCCCAGGGGAGCGGCCCTCAATGGCGGGTCGCCGCAGACCTTGAGCGTATCCTACGAGCTAATCGCGCGCCTTCCGCGGCCGCCGCATTGAGCTCCTCGTCCGGTAAGGCCCGGCCATCCGGATCTGCGGCACGCAGGTCGCCCGGCGAAGTGCAACCGATGCACGTAGGGGGCCGGTTTGTTGCGCCGGTAATCCGCAACTCCTTCGCGTAATAGTTCCAGCCTCTTTTACGCTCTTCGCACCAGCGAGAAAGTTCGCCTGCTCTGTAATAGCGCGCGACCACCTCGCCGACAGTGCGCTCGACCACCACGCTGCCGTCGAACTCGGCGAGCGGCGTGATCTTGTCCACTAGAACGCGACAGCCGAATAGGCCCAATTTGGGCATCAGGCCTACTGCCTGTTTCATTATCACGATGGCTGACATCCGCCGGAAAAAACTTCTCTGGAACCATTCCGTTCGAGTTTCGTTTATAGGCACCGCCGCATCCGTGCGCTCTCGATCTGCGCTTATGCCAGCGATTCGTGTTTGGCTTGAAATCCCGGCGGCTGTCCTCGGCAGAGTGGATCGGGTGTCTCAGAAGCCAGGGTTAAATTCGCAAACATAAGGAAACTGTCATGCATACACAGGCCATGATCGATACTCATCCCACGCACCAAACCGGAGACGTGAACGCAATTATTTCCTGCGTCGAAGCGTGTTTCGACTGCGCGCAGGCGTGCATTGCCTGCGCCGATGCCTGTCTGGGAGAAGACGCGCTGGCCGAACTCCGCCAATGCATCCGGCTGAACCTGGATTGCGCAGACATCTGCGCCACCGGCGGCGCTATTGCGTCGAGGCGAACCTTTCCCGACGGGGCCGTCCTGCGCCCGGTGCTGGAGGCTTGCGCCGAAACATGCCGGCGCTGCGGTGCCGAATGCCGGCGGCACGCCGGGCGACACGAGCATTGCCGGGTTTGCGCGGAGGTCTGCGGCGCCTGTGAGCAGGCATGCAAGGCCGCGATCCAATCGGCCCCGCTGCACTGATTCGATTATGAAGCGCCTGCCTCGACAATCATTCTTCGTGATCATTGGCACGCGGCCAGGATGTAGGCAACGACGAAACGAGATCGCCGCCGTGCCATTCGATTCGCCCGGCAAGCTTCAGCCCCAACAAGATCGTCCGCACCTCCCGCGCCGACGCCTCCGAAGCGCGGGCCAGTTCGTCAACCGAAACCGGCACCGGCCCTAGAAGCGCGATAAGGCGCTGCTCAATGCCTTCCCGTGGCCGCGGGGGCGGCTTCACCACGGGCGCCGCCGCGGCCCCGTCGCGCTCGTCTGGCGATGCGCCATCCTCCGGATTGGCGGGCGCTGGCGCGAAAGGCGCTCCCGCCAAATCGGGAAGATCGAGCTCATCCCACAGCGGCTCATACGCGCGGCCTGCGAAACCGGGCTCGAGAAAGCCGATAACCGGTTGTGTGCGCGACAGGTTTTGCTCCGCCAAAGCGTCAATGACATCCTCCGCCCTGGTGCAGAGCGCCGCGCCGTCGCGCAAAAGATCGTTGGCGCCTTCCGCGCGCGGATCAAGCGGCGAGCCCGGTACGGCAAATATTTCCCGCCCTTCTTCGGCGGCGAATTTCGCGGTGATGAGGGAGCCGGACCGGCGCGCCGCCTCGACGACGATGACCGCCCGGCAAAGGCCCGCGACAATCCGGTTGCGGCGCGGAAAATCGCGCCCCCGCGCCTCCCAGCCGAAAGGCATTTCGCTGATTGCAGCGCCTTGTTCGAGGAGCCGCTCAAGCAGGGCTTCATGTTCGGCCGGATAGATATTCCCCAAACCTCCCGCGAGGACCGCGATCGTCCCGGTCTCGATCGCCGCCTGATGCGCCCGGGCGTCGATCCCGCGTGCGAGGCCGGAGACGATGACATGCCCGGGGCGGGCAATTCCGCGCGCAAGCTGCGAGGTAAAGGCGAGCCCGGCCGCCGATGCGTTGCGGGCGCCGACGATCGCGATTTTGGAGCGCCGCAAGCTCGAAGGATTGCCGCGCATGGCGATCAACGGCGGCGCCGAGGCGGTGGCGCGCAGAAGCGCCGGATAGTCCGGCTCGCCGATGCCAATAAAACGCGCGCCCAAGTGCTGCGCCGCCTCGATCTCCCGTTCGGTCTCCTCGACGGTCGCGATGCGAATCGCCCGGCCCGGCCTGCCGCTCGCGATCAACGCCGGCAAGGCTGCAAGCGCCGCGCCTGCGGTCCCATGACGGTTAAGCAAAACTTGAAATGTCCGGGGTCCGATATTTTCACAGCGCAGGAGCCGCAGCCAGTCGAAGCGCTCCGCATCGTCGAGGTTGGCGAGCGTCTCGGGGGCAAGCGGGCTATCCTGCATCAAAACTTCCCGATCCGCAACTCCGTGCCCGCCGCGAGCCGCGAAATGTTGCCGCGATGTTTGACCCACAAAAAATCGCCATGAGTCCGAACATGAGCGCGGCGCCGGTCTGGCCCAGGATCATAAGAACGATCGGGGTCAGCGCGCTCGCCGCGAGCGCGGCGGCCGAGGAGAACCGAGTGAGGAAGGCGACCGCGAGCCAGACGATGCCGAAGGCCAGCGCCGCCTGCCAGGCAACGCCGAGAAGACAGCCGAGGAAGGTTGCGACCCCTTTGCCGCCTCTAAATTTCAGCCAGGCCGGAAACAAATGGCCAAGAAAAGCGCCGAGCGCGGCAACGTTCTTGGGGTAACCCGGCGCAAAATGGGCAATGATCCAAACCGCGACCGTTCCTTTCAAAAGATCGAGGAGAAGGGTCAGCGCGGCCAAATCCTTGCGGCCTGTACGCAAAACATTGGTCGCGCCAATATTGCCGGAGCCAATCGCGCGGAGGTCTGCAGTGCCCGCCACGCGCGTCAAAATGAGGCCGAACGGAATGGCGCCGAAAACATAGCCGAACAAAAACGCCAGAACGCTTGGAAGCACGCCGGGGAACCGCTTTGACCGAGAGGACGGCCGGTAATCTAGCTTTCCAGTGGCGGCGCGGCAACAGGCTCACGCAGTAAAAAATGGACACCCCCAATTGATTGCAGTAATTCATTTTAGTTAGGGGTTGACGTATTGCTCTTGAACAGCTGACTCTGGATGAGCGAGTACATTCTGATCATTCACGGGACTTGGAACGTTCCCGAAGACGGGCAACTGAAGTGGTTCCAACTGGATCCCAGAAAATCCTCAGAATTTCTGTAATCGTCTCAATCAGGCACTGGCTTCGGGTCCGCTACATGATGCAGTGTGGCGGCAGTGTTGTGGAAACGAGATCGCTTTTAAATGGAGCGGTGACAACACGCACCAGGCGCGCGAGGACGGTGCAGAAAAGCTCTGCCGGCTCTTATTGGACATGCGCCGCTCTGATCCCGAGGCGCGAATTCATCTGATTGCACATAGCCATGGCGGCAATGTGGTGCTGAGAGCGATTGAACTTTATTTCTACCGATTAGAGGAGCAAGCGTGGGACATCGTCAATCGCGCTGAGCGGAAGGTGCGAGACACGGCGCCTATTGCCGCGATCTACGAAGCCTTGAGAGAGGTTTGCGGTGAGGAGCTCGCGAAGTCACAAGATTTCCATCAACTCACCGCTGGGCTCATACTTCCTCTTCTCCAGAAAGAGACTGACGAGCGACCTCGACGTGAGGAGTTTTACGCAGCTTGGAGCCGATCACCTCAGTCGCATCGGCTTGGGCGGCTTATCTTCATGGGGACGCCCTTCTACTACAAGCGTTGGTTGCCGGGCTCAAGACTCGGTCGTGGAGCGCGTTTCCTTATAATCCTGCTATTTTGGGGTACGTACGTTTGGCTTGTCTTCTATGCCATTATCTATGCCGTTATCGGGATTTTCGCACGCATTCTATCCCTGGTTCTTCTGTCGCTGTTTCCCTCGATCGATTTTGTGGACTCCCTAATGGGATGGACGGCATGGCTGCTCGCGATTTTCGTAACAGGAGTTGCTTTTGTTGTGAAGGGAATTGAAGAGACGGAGGAGCAATTCTGGGACGTGAACGTGTATTATCAAAGGCGCTCTTACTACCGGCGGTGGACTCCTGGTACCAAGGTTCAGGAGTGGACTCTGGATAACAACGTTCAACAAGCACCTCCGCTCGATGGGTTAGTCCTATCCTCGGGGTTGTTGGACGAAGCATTGATGGGGCTGTTGATAGACCCGCTTGTCTACGGGTTCCTCACGCCAGAGTTGAAGGCAAGCCTTACCCCGCCTTACTTCCCAAGTGCACCTCTAGCCAGATCGGGCGAAAGGGTTACTGTGATTACAATCATTAAACGCTTCGTCTGGCTCGTATCAACCCCCGTGAGGGCTTTCTTTGTGCGGGCATCGAGATGGTGGACACAACCGCGTGTGACCGAGCTGATCCTGGAATCCGCGTCCGCTGCCGGGTTCGGGTTGCCAATTCACGAGTTTTCGAACGCAGTCGTCACACCAAAAAAGGAGCTAGACGTCCCTGGCGTTTTCGAAGCTGGCGAGGTTGTGGACGTTACGAAGCTATTTGCCAAGACGAGATTGACCAGGCCATCGCCTGCAACGCCAGCACAATTCGACTTTCTATGGGACCAAACTGCCTTAGAGGAGAGGATAAAAAAGTCCTTCACCTGGAAGAAGCTAGAACCTCATCTTGAAGAACTAAGAGCTCGGAAAGGGCGTGGGGACAATCAGTCCGAATTTGAACAGTTCAAGTTCGAAGTAAAAAGACTCTGCGCGATCATTGATGTCCGCGTGCGTGAATTTGCCGGCATGGTCGAGCTTTTTCACTCCGAGTACTACGCTCACGACAAGATCATTGAGGCGATCGCTCGGTTCCTAGAGACTGGAGCTAGGCCAGGGTCGATCCCTTGAGAGAGCGCTTGATCTGATTGGTTTAGCCTGAACTTTCTCTCCTAGCCGAATTTCGAGTTTTGACGCATGTTGCTTGACCAGCCCGCCCGCCCGGCGTACCCGAGGCCTTGGGACACCTTTCCCCAACGAAAGGCATCCATCTGAGAGGATGGTCATTATGGCAGCTACGTTTCCCGCCGCGCGGCCCGCGCGGGCCAATTTTTCTTGCGGTCCATGCGCCAAGCACCCTGGCTGGCGACTCCAAAATCTTCAGGATGCCCCGTTCGGGCGCTCACACCGATCCATGGCCAGCAGGGCCAAATTAAAACGCGTAATCGATTTGACCCGCGAGGTTTTGCGGGTCCCCACGGACTACCGGATCGGCATCGTCCCTGGCTCGGACACTGGGGCGGTTGAAATCGCGCTTTGGTCGTTGCTCGGCCAACGCGGCGTCGATGTCTTCGCCTGGGAATCCTTCGGCGAGGGCTGGGTCAACGATATCGTCGAGCATTTGAAACTCAAGAACGCCCGGGCGTTCGTGGCAGACTACGGCGAGATCGCCGATCTTGGCCGTGCGGATTTCGACCATGACATCGTCTTCGCCTGGAATGGAACCACCTCCGGCGTGCGCGTCCCCAATGCCGATTGGATCGCGGCGGATCGCAAAGGCCTGACGATCTGCGACGCGACCTCCGCCGCCTTCGCCCAAAAACTCGATTGGGGAAAGCTCGATGTCACCACTTTCTCCTGGCAAAAGGCGCTCGGCGGCGAGGCCGCGCATGGCATGTTGATCCTTTCCCCGCGTGCCGTGGAGAGACTGGAGACTTTTACGCCGCCCTGGCCGTTGCCGAAGCTTTTCCGTTTGACCCATGGCGGCAAATTGATCGAGGCTATTTTCGAGGGTCAAACCATCAACACGCCTTCCCTCATGTGTGTCGAGGATTATATCGACGCCCTGAATTGGGCACAATCGCTTGGCGGGCTCGACGCTCTCATCGCCCGTGCCGACGCCAATTCGAAAGCGCTCGGCAACTGGGTGGCGCGAACGCCCTGGGTGGATTTTCTCGCCGCCGGCCCGCGGATCAGATCGAATACCAGCATCTGCCTCAAGGTCGTCGATCCGGCCATCGCGGCGCTCGCGCCGGCGGCCCAGGCCGCTTTCGCGAAAGCGCTCGAAGATTTGCTCGAAAAGGAGGAGGTGGCCTATGACATCGGCGCCTATCGCGATGCGCCGCCCGGTCTCCGGATCTGGTGCGGCGCGACCGTCGAGACGAGCGATATCGAGGCGCTGACGCCCTGGCTCGATTTCGCCTTCGCGAAAACCAAGGGCGACCTCGCCAAGGCTGCTTGATTCCCCGACGATCACCACTGGCGCCGCAAAGTGAACGTTCCGGCGCGAACAAGCCTCTCTTTGCGGAAACGGTTTGCGCCGGGAAGGGCCGGCATTTTCCGCGCGACATCTATCTCGAATACATAAGGAGAAGCCCATTGGCTCCGCGCGTATTAATTTCCGATGCCTTGTCGCCCGCGGCCGTCGCCATTTTCAAAGAGCGCGGCGTTGAAGCCGATTTTCAGCCGGACCTCGGCAACGCCAAGGACCAGCTCGCCGGCATCATCGGCGGTTTCGACGGCCTTGCCATTCGCTCGACGACGAAGGTCACCGCCAAACTTCTCGAGCGCGCGGAACGGCTGAAAGTGATCGGCCGCGCGGGAATCGGCGTCGACAACGTCGACGTCCCCGCCGCCACCGCGAAAGGCATTATCGTAATGAATACGCCATTTGGCAATTCGATCACCACCGCAGAACATGCGATCGCATTGATGTTCGCGCTCGCCCGCCAGATTTCCCAGGCCGATTTATCGACCCAAGCCGGCAAATGGGAAAAGAACCGTTTCATGGGTGTCGAGATCACCGGCAAGGTGCTCGGCGTCATCGGCTGCGGCACTATCGGATCGATCGTCGCCTCGCGCGCGATTGGCTTGCAGATGCGGGTCATTGCCTACGATCCTTTTCTCTCGTCCGAGCGCGCCCTCGATCTCGGCGTCGAGAAAGTTGATCTCCAAACGCTGCTTGCCCGCGCCGATTTCATCACCTTGCACACGCCGCTGACGGCACAGACGAAAAACATTTTGTCGGCGGAAAATCTCGCCAAGACCAAGAAGGGCGTGCGAATCGTCAATTGCGCCCGCGGCGGCCTCGCCGACGAACGGGCCTTGCGCGCGCTCCTGGATAGCGGCCATGTGGCGGGCGCGGCTTTCGACGTCTTCGGACATGAACCGGCAACCGGAAATCCGCTTTTCGGTCATCCAAATGCGATCTGCACGCCGCATCTTGGCGCTTCGACCCGCGAGGCGCAGGAAAACGTCGCGCTACAGGTCGCCGCGCAGATGTCCGATTATCTGGTCCGCGGCGCGATTGCGAACGCGATTAACTTTCCCTCGATCACAGCCGAGGAAGCCCCCAAACTCAAACCCTTCATCGCGCTCGCCGGCCGCCTCGGTTTGTTTGCCGGGCAATTCGTCGATAGCGGGATTAAAAGGGTGGTTATCACCTATGAGGGCGAGGTGGCCGGATTAAACACGAAAGCGTTGACTGCGTCGGCGATCGCCGGACTTTTGCGACCCCTGCTTGCGGACGTCAACATCGTTTCCGCACCGGGCGTAGCCAAGGAGAGAGGGATCGCGATCGACGAAGTAACCCGCGCCGCCGACGCCGACTACCAATCGCTCATCACCCTCACGGTCGAAACGCAAGAATACGAGCGCTCGGTCTCCGGCACCGTATTTCACGATGGAAAGCCGCGCATCGTTGCGATCAACGGGATCGAAGTCGATGCGCTGGTCGCGCCCGTGATGATTTACGTCAGCAACGAAGACAAGCCGGGTTTCATCGGCCGTTTCGCGAGCCTTCTCGGCAATGCCGCGATCAATATCGCGACATTTGCACTTGGCCGCGACCGCGAGGGCGGCTCCGCGATCGCGCTCGTCGAGGTGGACGGCCCGGTCCCGGAAAAAGTGCTCGCCGAAATCGCGACGCTGCCTGGCGTTAAAGAGGCCAAGGCACTGGCGTTTTAGTGCCGGATCTCGGCGCTTCCAGGGAAGCGCTAAGGCGCCTGCCCCGCGAATAAAATGCTCCCGAACCTGCTGGGAGCGGCTGGCGTGCCAGCTTTTTGCGCAAACTGTGGCAAATGTGCATCGGGCGGCGAAAGAAACGGCTGCGCAACCGCGAGAGATATTGCAAAAACAAAATTGCGGCGCACGCTGCAGGGCGACCAAACGCTCTGTTGGGAGATGATGTAAATGCCTCGTCCGCGGAAATCCGTCCTTGTGCCAGCCCTCTGCGCCGGCACGTTCCTCGGCCTCGCCGGGGGCTATGCCCGCGCCGCCGAGCCCGCCCCCACGCCGGCGCCAGCCAATTGGTGGGACACATTCACGGTAGGGGGCACGGTGGAGGCCGGCGTTACGTTAAACGGGGACAATCCCGCCGACGGATTGAATTTCGGGCATTTGTTCACCGACAAGGCCAACACGCCGCTGCTCAATCAAATATTATTGACCGCGCAGCGGCCGCTCGATCCCAAGGCGACGGATTACGATTTCGGCTTCAAGCTGCAAGTGATGTACGGGTCGGACGCGCGCTACGTGCAGTATCTCGGCGAGGCAGATTACTGGATCAATGAGCTGAACCAATTCACTCCTGTCGAGGCCTGGGCAGCGATGCATACTCCCTGGCTGTTTTCAGGCGGCATCGACTTCAAGGCCGGTCAATGGGTCACCTTGGAAGGCGCCGAGACGATCGACCCAACCACCAATTACCTCTACTCGCATTCCTATATCTTCAATTTCGGCATCCCACTCGTGGAAACCGGCATTCTGAGCATCTCGCATGTCGATCCTCTTGTCGATATTTATGCCGGTATCGACAGCGGCGTGAACACGACCTTCGGAGACCGCAACGTTGCCCATCCCGCATTTGTGGGAGGCATCGGCCTAAATCTTCTGGGCGGCAACCTCACGATCCTCGCCACCACCCATATCGGTCCGGAAAATCCTAACACCCCAATCGGCATCGCGGGCTGCGGAGGCTGCAATCCCGAAAACACGCTGCGCTTTCTCAATGACATCACGGCGACATGGAAAATCAACGACGCCTGGACCCTCATCACAGATCTCAACTACATTCACGACGATGGCGGGGTCCAGCCGAGCGGCTATGGCGGCGCGCAATACGTCGTCTACACCGTCAACGAGTGGTTGAAGGCCGTTGGGCGTGTCGAGGTTTGGCGCGACAACAGTAACTTCTTCGTGGCCGCCTACCCCGGCAATTTCGACTTCGTCAACGTCGAGCACGGCTTCCCCTCAACGGTGATCCCAGGTCCGGGGCCGACCACCTATTTCGAGATCACCGGCGCTCTCAACATCTCGCCGGCGCTTCCGCAGGGGCTGCCCTTGCTCAAGTCGATCACCTTCCGGCCGGAGGTTCGCTACGACGCGTCCTTGAACGGCACGACGCCATTCGATGGCCAGAGCGTCCCCGGCGGCCGGGGGTTCCCTGGTTTCGGGGTCGGCACCAAGAGCTCGCAATTCACCTTCGGGGGAGACATCATCGCAAAATTCTAGAGCATAGCCGACCGTTTTGGCGTAGCTGGCGCGCGGTTCACCGCTCCCCGGCCCCGCTAGATGCTCGATCACGATGCTCCGCAAGAATCCGGTGCAGCCAGAACCCCTCCGTCCAATCTCGAAAAAGCTGACGACCGTCATCTCCAGGCCGGTTAACCTTCCGGCGCAGGCAAGAGGAAAATCGCGGCATTTGCATTGAGGCGGACAAACCAGGTGTCTGAGGGTGTGTCAAGGCGCGTCGCGCGCGGCCTGTCATCCTTCATAATGATCGGCAATGAGCCTTTCGAGCAGCCGAACGCCGAACCCAGAACCCCAGCTTTGATTGATCTCGCTTGCCGGCGAGCCCATGCCGGTGCCCGCGATATCGATATGCGCCCATGGCGTGCCATTCACGAAGCGCTGGAGAAATTGCGCGGCGGTGATCGACCCGGCATGCCGGCCGCCGATATTTTTCATGTCGGCGACTTTCGAGTCGATCAATTTATCGTAGGCCGCCCCTAGCGGCAGACGCCATAGTTTTTCGCCCGTGGCATTGCCCGCGGCGATGAGCCGCTCGCCCAGCTCGTCGTCATTGGTGAAGAGACCCGCGTGTTCCTGGCCGAGCGCGACAAGGATCGCGCCGGTCAGGGTCGCGAGATCGACAATGAATTTTGGTTTGAATTTGTCCTGAACATACCAAAGCAAATCGGCGAGGACGAGGCGGCCTTCGGCATCCGTGTTGATTACTTCGATTGTCTGGCCGGACATGGATTTCACGATGTCGCCCGGACGCTGCGCTTGCGGTCCTGGCATGTTTTCGACAAGACCGATGGCGCCGAGGACGTCCACGTTGGCCTTGCGCCCGGCGAGCGCCTGCATGACGCCCACGACGCAGGCGGCTCCGGCCATGTCGCCCTTCATATCCTCCATCCCGGCCGCAGGTTTGATCGATATGCCGCCGGTGTCGAAGCAAACGCCCTTGCCAACGAGCGCAATCGGCTTCGACTTGCTTTTGGCACTGTCCTTGATGCTTTTCACGCCGCGCCAGCGCATGATGGCGATGCGGCTTCCGCGAACCGATCCCTGCCCGACTCCGAGAAGCGCACCCATGCCGAGTTCGCGCATGGCGGCTTCGTCGAGGAGCGTGACCTCGACGCCGAGCTTCTTAAGTGCCATGACGCGATTGGCGAACTCTTCAGGGTGGAGGATGTTCGCGGGTTCGTTGACAAGCGAGCGGGCGGTCAGCACACCGGTCGCCAAGGCCTCCCCGCCTTTTGCTTCGCGGCGGACGGCGGCCGGCTCGCTGGCGGCAAGGACGATATCGGCGCGGCCCTTGATCTCTCCATCTTCTTTCTTCTTGGTCTTGTAGTGGTCGAACCGATAATCGCGGAGCCGCATCCCAAGCGTGAATTCGGTGGCCGCGCGGACCGGATCCTTGCCGGGGCGGGGCGGATCGAAAGCGACGGTCGCTCTTGCGGCATGCCCAAGCTTGCCCATGACAAAGCCGCCGAGGCCTGCGTAGTCGAAAAGCTGCGGCGGCACGTTCTTTTTGATTTGGCTCTGCCCATCCTCGCCATCGCCATCGCCGCCGGTCCCAACCACGACCAGCCGTTCGAGGGCAAGCCCGGCGGGCGCGATGAGATCGAGCGCGGTCAAAGCCTCCCCCTTGAACCTGACGGCGGCGGCCGCCTTCTTAATTAGCGCCTCGCCTCGAGCGCCAATAAGGCGGCGGGTCGCCGCGCCGAAAGCGAAATCCTTGCCCATGAAAATGACCAGAGTCCCCGCGTGCCCGGCTTCGCCGCCGGCCCGTTCGGGCGAGGCCCGCGTTTGGGCCGGCAACCCCGCGAGCGCGACAAATTCGATTTTCATTGTTTCGGTCATCTGTTCCTCTGCCGCGCTGGGCGCGCGTTTAGGCCGGCGTGTTCGCTTGCCAATCGGGTGTTTGCTCAAGCGTACCCCTTCGCGATTTTACAAAACCGTCCAGGCGCCGGCCGTTGAGGCCACCGATTCGATCCTATCATGAGACACCTCCGCCTGGACTAGCAGGCGCGAGGGCTTTCCCCCAGCGCTGGGTTTCGCATTTCTTCTTGCCCCGGGGGCATCTCAAGCGGATTCGACCACTCGCGCGGTGGCGCTCGGTCCCCAAAACCGCCCCGCGTGCCGGCACAAAATTCATGCGCAAACAGTAAATTTGGCGTCCGATCAATTTTAACCTAGATCGGAATCCTGCTCGAAAGACCCTTTTGTCCGCCAAAAAACCGCCACTGCTTATTGCTTGGAGTGCCTCGCAAATGGGCAAATCCATGCAAGCCAAGATTCAAGCCAAATTTCAAGCGGGGATGGACAAGCGCGCGGGCGACCCAACGATGACGGCAAGCGTACGGCCGGAATTGCCGCCGCGCGTCATAACGGCGTGCGCGACGGCGCCCAGTTACGGACCCGGTTTTAAGCAAAATGGCGAACATGATCCTTCATGAGAACTATTGCGATGGGATCAGTCGCGCGTCCGCCAAACACCGCACGTGTCTTCCGGCGGTATGCGCATTGGAAATGGCGGCACCTGCCTGCGCGGCGTTGACGGATGCCAGCCTGGATCTCCTTGCCTTTCCCGGCTCTCGCCTCGTCGGACCCAGTGTCGGATTCACGCAATGATCGGTTGGACGCTAGGCCGCTACCTGTCCGCGCGATTTCTGCAGACCATCGCGGCGGTATTTCTGATGATTTCCGGCATGATCTATGTCGTCGACTTTGTCGAGCTTTTGCGGCGCGCCGGAAACATTCAGGGAGTCTCGGCTGGAGATATCGCCTACCTCTCTTTCCTGCGTGTCCCTTCGGTATCCGAGCAGATCATGCCGTTTTGCGTGTTGTTCGGCGCGATGGCAACGTTTGTTAACCTGACCCGCAAATCGGAACTGCTGGTGGCCAGAGCCGTCGGCGTCTCGGTCTGGGGATTTCTGGTTCCACCGCTCGCCATAGCGGCGGCGGCGGGAATTGGTTCGGTGGTGCTGTTCAATCCGGTCTCCGCGGTCATGAAGCATCGCGCGGATGCGATCGAGACGCGGCTTTTCGGCCGCAACGGCAGTCAAAATTATGACACAAGCTTGTGGATCAGACAAAAAAGCGTCGATGGAGAGGCTTTCATAAGGGCCGGCCAAGCGTCGGCGGACGGCACAAACCTGACCTCCGCCGCTGCTTATACCTACGATCGCGCCGGGAAATTCGAACAAAGGATCGCGGCCCAGACCGGCAAACTCCTGCCCGGCGTCTGGCAATTCGGCCATGCACGGGTCACGGCGCTGGGAGAAGAGACCTTTGCCGCCGGAACTTATCTTCTCGCCACTAGCCTTTCGCCGGAGGCGGCCGCCCGAGGCCTGATCGCGCCAGATTCCGTGCCGTTCTGGGAGTTGCCGTCTCTGCGCGCCGCAGCCGAGACGGCGGACCTCGACGGAACCCGCTACCGGCTCCAGTTTCACATGCTGCTGGCGAGGCCCCTCCTGTTTATCGCCATGGTTTTAATCGCCGCGGCGTTTTCCTTAAGGTTTTTTCGATTTGGTGGCATAGAGAAAATGGTTTCGGGTGGCGTGGGCGCAGGGTTCGTGCTTGATGTGGCGGTAAAATTTACCGGCGATTTGGGCGGGGCTGGTTTGCTCAGCCCGCTCGCAGCCGCTTGGTCCCCGGCCGTCGTCGCGAGCCTGCTCGGCGCGTTCGCTTTGCTGAATCAGGAGGACGGTTGATGGGGCTGCGTTTTTGCCCCGCCAAAGTCATCGCGCCAATCCTTCGAGCGCGGCGTTTTATTCGGCGTTCGCTTGTGCGGGCATTCGCTTTGTCCGGCGCCGCGCTGCTGGCCGGAGCTTTGCCGGCGGCGGCGCAGACACCGGCAGATGCTCGAGGCGGAACCGCAAAATTGTTCGTCGAGGCGGACGAACTTCGCTACGATATCGGAAAGAACACTGTTTCGGCCGAAGGCAATGCGAGGATCTATTACAAAGGCCAAACCCTCGAGGCCGACCGCGTCGTTTATGATCGCAATACCGGCCGCGTGTATGCCGAAGGTCACGCTAAGTGGACCCAACCCAATGGCACGGCGCTGTATGGCGTCCGGTTTGACCTGACCGACGATTTCCGCGACGGTTTCATCGAAAGCTTGCGCGCCGAAACGCCCGCCAAGCCATACAAAAACGTGCTCGGCGGTCAAATCCCAGGGGCTCCGGCTAGTACGGACACCACGGGGACCGTCACTGGCATCTACAAAACCTATTTCAGCGCGCCGCGCGCCGAACGCATCGAAGGCGATACCACCGTTTTCAATAAGGGCACCTACACGGCCTGCGAAGCCTGCAAGGATAATCCTGATAAGCCGCCATTGTGGCGGGTTCGGGCCAAGCGCATCATCCATAAAAACGACGAAAAAATGATCTATTATGAAGATGCTTCCCTCGAATTCCTCGGCATCCCGATTGCCTATGTACCGTTCTTTTCGGCGCCCGATCCAAGCGTCGCCCGCAAATCAGGAATTCTTTCGCCCTATCTTGCCATAAATTCCCAGCTTGGCGCCGGCCTTGGTATTCCCATCTTCTGGGCGCTCGCGCCGGATTATGACTTCACATTCACCCCCACCTATTTCTCCCAACAAGGGTTTTTCGCGAAGGCGGAATGGCGCCAGCGCCTGGAAAGCGGTGAATATTATATCCGGGCGACTGGGATCTCGGAGCAAAACCGGACGGTCTTCCCCTTGGCGCCATACGGCTCCGGCAACCAGAGCTTGCGCGGCTCGTTTGAAAGCAAGGGCCAGTTCAATATCGCCGATCAATGGAAGTTCGGCTGGGAATTCACGCTACTTTCGGACAAATGGTACCTCAACGACTATCACGTGCCGAGCCAGACGCTTTCGTCGAATTATTTCAGCGAAACGACATCGACTGTCTATCTCAACGGGCAAGGCGATCGCGGCTATTTCGATCTCCGCGGCTACTATTTCGAGGGCCTGTCGAGCCACGACTTTCAGCCGCAGCAGCCACTCGCGCACCCCGTGTGGGACTACAACAAGACCTTCGACATCGACCCCGCCAAATCGTTTGGCATAGGCGGCCAGGCCGAACTCGATTTCAATCTGACCAGTCTTTCGGCAAGTGCGGCGAGCTTCGAGGCGGTGGGGCCGCGAGTTCTGGACAATGCCTTTGGCCTTTACGACATTTGCAAGAGCACCATAACGCCCACTAACCCCAAAGGCCTTTACGTTCCGGGTCAGGCCACCGGCGATTGCCTTTTGCGCGGCGTCGGCGGCGAATACACGCGCGCCACAGTGGATGCTTCCTGGAAGCGCAAATACATCGATCCGATCGGCGAAGTCTTCACGCCTTTCGCCTTCGCCAGGTTTAATGGCGAATGGCTCGATATCAACACTACAAATTCTTACACCTTTGCGTCGTCATTTGGCAGCTCGACCTACTTCAACGCTTCGCAGCCGAATTTTCTTGGCAACAGAGAGGCAAGCTTTTTCGGCGAATTCAACCCGGGAACAGGACTCGATTATCGCTATCCTTTTTTCGCCAAGACAAGTTTCGCCTCGATGGTCTTCGAGCCGATCGTGCAAATCGTCGCGCGTCCGGACCAAGAAATTGGAGCGCATTCTCTCGTCAACCTCGATGCCCAAAGCCTCGTTTTCGATGATTCCACTTTGTTCGACTGGAGCAAATATTCGGGCTACGACCGGTTCGAAACCGGAACCAGGGTGAATTACGGCGCCCAGTTCACCGTGAATTTTAACAATGGCGGCTATGCAAACCTCATCGGCGGGCAATCCTATCAGGTAGCGGGCACCAACTCCTACGCGACACCGGATGCCGCCAATATTGGATTAAGTTCGGGACTGGACACAAGGCTCTCCGATTATGTCAGCGCACTTACGATCGCGCCCAATTCGATTTTTTCTTTTATCGCCAAGGCGCGGTTCGATGTCAGTTCATTGGCGGTAAGGCGCCTCGATCTCATCACAAACTATAATTTCGGTGCGCTAACCGGCTCCATTCAATTCGCCGATTACGAGGCGCAACCTGTCATCGGCTATGACGTTCGCCGTGAAGGCCTTAGCCTCTCCTCCCGCTATAAGATCAGCGGCAATTATTTCGCGCAGGGCAATATTACCTTCGATATGAGCCGCCAATTTTATCCCGCCAGCTTGATTGGCTTCACAAATTCTGGCCCCTTCGCGATCGCCGCCTTCGGGCTGGGGGCCGGCTATCAGGACGAGTGCACGACCTTTTCGGTCAATTACAGCTCGATTTATCAAGACTACGGGAGCGGGTCCTTGACCCGCAACCAAACCGTGCTGCTGCAACTGCAACTGCGCACCCTGGGAGAGGCCAAGGTAAGCCAGACCTTCCTCAATACGACGGCGCTCGACGGCGTGAAATACTGATTTCAAACCGAAGCCCGAAAAAGGAGAGGGATCATGGAAGCAGGAAACGATGCGCGGCGGTCCCGTGGCGTTCGCGTCGCTTATGTCCGCTTAAGTCTCCGGGTGACCGTCACCGCGATCGCCGCTTTCATGCTTCCCGCCCGCGGCCCCGCCTTCGCTCAGGAAATCGTCGCTAGCATCAACGGCGATCCGATCACAAACATCGATATCAACGAGCGGATAAAGATGCTTCGCGTTTTGCGCAAACCGGCGACGCGCGACGCCGCGATCGAAAGCCTGTTTACGGATCGTCTCGAAATCCATGAGGCCGGCAAATTTGGCGTCGACCCGAGAGACAGCGATATTTCGCAGCAAATCGTCACGGTCGCGCAGGACATGAAGCTTGCCCCGGATGCCTTGGTCGGGGCGCTTCAGCACGCCGGGGTGACGCCAGACCACTTCAAAGCTCATTTCCGCGCCGACCTTGCATTTTATGTCCTGGTGCAAGCCTTGAACAAAGGCGTCGAAGCGAGCGAGGAACAGGTTCGCGCGGAACTCGCCAAGCAGGGCGGCAAGGCGGCCTCCGGGACCGCATATACGGTACGTCAAATTATTTTCGCGATCCCCCACTCCGCGACGGTCGCGGCGTTGACGGAGCGCGCCCGCGAGGTCGAGCAATTGCGCGCGCGGTTCACCGATTGCGATACCGGCCTTGCCCTTGTCCGGGCTATTAACGATGTGACAGTTCGCGATCCCCTGACCAAGACCTCGGTCGAAATCAGCGAGGCGCTCCGCCAACTGCTCGATAAAACTCCGGCGGGCCATCTCACGGCGCTGCAACGCTCAAGCGACGGGCTAGAAACGATCGCGGTATGCTCCAAAGGTGCCGCCAAGGACGACAGCGCGGCGCGGGCCGCGATCGCGCAGAAGATTCTAGCGGCGCATATAGCGGCCGACCGCGAACGGCGTCTCAAGGAGTTGCGCGCGAGAGCCGTGATCGTGCAACATTGACGGCTAGGTCTTTGATGGCGCGACCTCTGTCGGCAAACATTCATCCGTTGGCATTGACGCAGGGCGATCCTTCAGGCATCGGTCCCGAACTCACGTTGAAAGCCTGGCTCAGGACGCATGATAAGCCAGATGCGCCGCCTTTCGTGGCGGTTGCCAACCCGGATTGCCTCGCGGCAATCGCGCGGCATTTGGACCTTGAGGTTCCCGTCAAGATCGTCGCCGGCGCCGAAGCCGCGCCGGTGTTTCGCCACGCATTGCCGGTTTACGCCTTGAACCATTCGGTTGCCGGAAAACCAGGCACGCCGGATGTGAGGGATGCCGCCGGAACCATAACCTCGATTGAAACGTGCGTGCGCCTCATCCGCGCCGGCGAGGCTTCGGCCATCGTCACCAATCCGATCGCCAAGGAACTCTTCTATCGCGCAAGCTTTCGCCATCCGGGGCATACCGAGTTTCTGGCCGAATTGGCGGAGCGCTATTTCGGCGAACGCGCGCGGGCGGTGATGCTGATCTGGTCGCCGCAATTCGCCGTCGTCCCGGCAACGATTCATGTTCCGCTCGCGCGCGTTCCGGCGCTATTGACCCGGGAACTCCTGGTCGAGACAGGGGTGATCGTAGCAAAAGCTCTCGCGTCGCGCTTTGGTATAAATGAGCCGCGCTTGGCGTTCACCGGGCTCAACCCTCATGCCGGCGAGGGCGGGACCATGGGACGCGAGGAGATCGAGGTAATCGCGCCCGCTCTCGCCGGTCTCGCGGCCGCGGGAGTAGCGGTGAGCGGACCCCATGCGGCGGATAGTCTGTTCCGTCCCAGCGCGCGCAAGGAGTATGACGTCGCCGTCGCCATGTACCATGATCAGGCGTTGATTCCAGTCAAAACCATCGCCTTCGCGCGGGCCGTCAATGTGACCCTGGGCCTGCCCTTGATCCGCACCTCGCCGGATCACGGCACGGCCTTCGACATCGCCGGCAAGGGGATAGCCGATCCGTCGAGCCTCATCGCCGCCTTGCGTCTTGCGGGCAAGCTCGCGCGCCGCGCATGCCAAGTTCGTGGCGCCCATTTTCCGCTATGACTTAAATATGACTTAAAGATGCGAGGACCCGGACCGCGACCCACTTCGGCTAGCCGGCTCGATGGCCTTCCACCGCTGCGCGAGGTCGCCGCCGCGCATGGACTCTTGGCCAAAAAATCGCTTGGCCAGAATTTTCTTTTCGATCTCAATCTCACCGGCCGCATCGCGCGCGCCGCCGCGCCGCTGAACAATGCGACGATTGTCGAGATCGGCCCAGGACCGGGCGGGCTCACGCGCGCGTTGCTCGCCGAAGGCGCGCGCAAAATCATCGCGGTCGAGCGCGACGGGCGCTGCCTCTCGGCGCTTGCCGGGATCGCCAACCGTTATCCGGGGCGGCTCGACGTCATCGAAGGCGATGCACTGGAGACTGATTTTGCCGGGCTTGTAGGTAACGAAAGCCCCACGCGGGTTTGCGCCAACCTGCCCTACCACATCGGGACCCCGCTTCTTGTCCGGTGGCTTCAAACCGAGCCATGGCCGCCCTGGTTCGACCGGCTCGTTTTGATGTTTCAACGCGAAGTGGCCGAGCGCATCGTCGCGGGCCCGGCGGAACGCTCCGCCTACGGGCGCCTCGCGGTCTTGTCCAATTGGCGCTGCGAGACCCGCATTCTTTTCGATATTCCCGCCGCGGCCTTCATGCCGCGGCCCAAGGTCACCTCTTCGCTCGTCGAACTGGTGCCCCGCCAGACCCCGCTCGCTTGCGACACAAAACTATTGTCGGAGGTGTCCCAAGCAGCCTTCGGACAAAGGCGTAAGATGCTGCGGCAATCGCTGAAATCGCTCGCCGGAGGCGGCGATGCCGTCTGTTTCCTCGCCCGCGCGGGCATCGATCCAACGTTGCGGGCGGAAGAGATTGGCATAGAGGGATTTGTCGCATTGGCGAGGGCACTCGCAGAGGAGCGGGCTCGTCATCGGGCTTAAAATCCAGTCTCACGCCCAAATGACCGGCGCGGCACGGGTCAGAAAAGATGTGGGCGCCGGAGGGGCGCCGCAACTCGTTCGGTTGCACTAGAGCGGGAAACTGAAGGATGCGTAGATCAAGTCGCCGCGGACCCGGTTTTGGACAGAGAACTCATGAAACCACCGGGCGCTGAAGTCGACCTCTTGGGCCCCTGCCTTGAGTGCATAGCTGAGCAACGGCCCAACCGCCGCCACGCGTCCCCTGAAAGCGCCGAGTTGGTCGCCCGAGCCGTGGTCATTCGTCACCTGCTGATAGAAGTAGCCGCCGATGCCCGCGGCAAGGCCGAAAGGAAAATGCTCATTGAGCGCCCATTCGAAATGCAGCTCGGCGCCGCTCTGATAATTTGTCGCCGTGTTGGGCGCGTTGAGCGTCAGGCCAAGCGCGCCCGTGACCTCGAGGCCGGTCTGCAGACCGAGGTACGTATAAGCCCCCTTGAGATCGAGGGCGGGGCGGTTCAGGCTCGTCAGCGATAAGCGGTTGGGTTCAAAGTTTCCCGTCGGGGCGAAGCCGGTCAGGATCATGTTCCAATGTTGCTCGCCCGCATGCCAACCAAGGATGGCGCTGTATTCGGTATCCGCGATGCTGGCGATTTCGTCGGCGCGGCTGAACCGCTGGGCCGGGCGCATGGGAGCGGCGACCGTGAAATTCGCTGTAGCCCGGCTCGATGCGAAAGGAACCGTCACGGCGAAGCCCGGGTCGGCACCGAAAAGCTTGAAGTCCGGAAACCAGCCGACGATCGCGATGTCGGCGACGAAATTTTCGGTGATTCTCGAGCTGCTCCTGGAGCCAATGGCGGGCAAGAGATTACCGCTGCCCTGATAAAGAACAAACGTGTCCAAGAAATAAACGCCCGGCGGCGGTGTATATCCCGACATCGGGAGGGTGAGGCCAAGAATATATTCGCTAAGGCCACGCTCTGTCGCCTTAGCCGGTTCGCCCATGGACAGGCTTCCGGCGAGACAAATCGCGCCGCAAGCTGTTCGCATAATGGTCAATGTCGTCATCAGGCTGGATCTCTAGGCCCCAGTGTACGCGCGCCCGCGCGCCCTGTAAGCTCTGTCCAAAGAACAAACAGCACGACAGATCACGGTAATAGCTTTTACCCAAATCTTCGAGGCGCCTCGTGTAAGATTCCAAAAGCGTCACAATTCTGCCACAGCGATCGATCGCACGACGCCGGCCGGCGCTCGTCAAACTCGAAAGCCTACGACGGCAACCACGACCACCCACGATCGGGCAACTGCAAAAAATGAGCACCGCGTGCCGCGCCGCCTTCAAGGGTGAAACCAACGCGAGGGGCCTCATGCAGCGGGAGAAGGGATGAACCCGTGGCCGATCTGCTCAGCCGGAACTAATGCCTCGATTGCCGCCCGGCAAACAAACGGCAAACGCCGTTTACATATTCGGATAGTGCGGGCGATCTGGAAGGCAGGGACGAGCAGTTTCATATTTCCGCCAAAGTGTGCAAACTTGCGCGTGACGGGACGATCGCCTAAGCGAACACCTTGGCCGCGCGGGACAGGCTCATGAATGGCGCAGGATCCTCTCCATAACGTCATTACCGTGCATCATGACAAGGTTTTGATCGTCGATTTCGGATCGCAGGTGACGCAGTTGATCGCGCGGCGCATCCGCGAGGCGGGCGTCTATTGCGAGATCGCGCCCGTTCAGAACGCCGAGAAGGCGTTCGCGGAGCTGGAGCCGAAAGCGGTGATTCTTTCGGGCGGTCCAGCTTCCGTGCATGACCAGGATGCGCCGCGCGTGCCAGACGCACTCTTCGCTGCGAAGGTGCCGATGCTCGGCATCTGCTATGGCCAGCAAGCGATGGCGGCGCAATTGGGCGGCAAGGTCGCGGCCGGGCAAAAACGCGAGTTCGGCCGCGCCGAGGTCGAGGTTTTACAACAAAGCGCGCTGTTTGAGGGGGTATGGGAAAAAGGCAAGCGCTATCCGGTTTGGATGAGCCATGGCGACGCAGTGACCGAACTGCCGCCTGGCTTTTCCCGCGTGGCCGCCTCGGAGAACGCGCCGTTGGCGGCAATTGCCGACGAGACGCGCGGCCTCTATGGCGTGCAATTTCATCTCGAAGTCGCCCACACGCCGGGCGGCGCGAGGCTGCTGGCCAATTTCGTCCACAAGGCCGCGGGACTGCGCCCCGATTGGACCATGGGCGCCTTCCGGGCCGAGGCGATTGCCGCGATCCGCGCGCGGGCCGGCGACGGCCGGGTCTTGTGCGGCCTCTCGGGCGGTGTCGATTCGGCGGTCGCGGCGCTATTGATCCATGAAGCGATCGGCGATCGCCTGACTTGCGTTTTTGTCGACCACGGCCTGTTGCGCCTTGGCGAAGCACAAGAAGTCGTGCGTTTGTTTCGCGGCCATTACAATATTCCGCTCGTCCATGTCGAAGCGGGGGAACTGTTTTTGGGCGCCTTGAGCGGGATCAGCGATCCGGAGGAAAAACGCAAGGCCATAGGTCGCCTGTTCATCGCGACATTCGAGCGCGAGGCCAACAGGATCGCCGCGGATGGCCGCGGATTGCCGGAATTTTTGGGACAGGGCACGCTCTATCCAGATGTGATCGAAAGCGTGCCGGCCGGCGGACCTTCGGTGACGATCAAATCGCATCATAATGTCGGCGGCCTGCCCGAGCGCATGAACATGAAGCTAATCGAGCCCTTGCGGGAATTGTTCAAGGACGAGGTGCGGGCGCTTGGTCGCGAACTGGGCCTGCCTGGAAGCTTCGTCAACCGGCATCCATTCCCAGGGCCGGGGCTCGCGATCCGCTGCCCCGGCATGGTGACGCCTGAGAAGCTCGAAATGCTCCGTAATGCGGACGCTATTTATCTCGACGAGATCCGCAAGGCGGGCCTTTACGACAAGATTTGGCAGGCGTTCGCGGTGCTGTTGCCGGTGCGCAGCGTCGGTGTCATGGGCGATGGGCGGACCTATGATTTCGTCTGCGCGCTGCGCGCAGTCACCTCGGGCGATGGCATGACCGCGGATTTTTTTCCCTTCGACGTGACATTTCTCGGCCGCGCCGCGACGCGGATTATCAACGAAGTCAAGGGCATCAATCGGGTCGTCTACGATGTGACGAGCAAGCCGCCGGGGACGATCGAGTGGGAGTAAGGGAGAGTACTGCAGAGTAAAGTAGGATAGAGTAGCGTACTGGATGCGATGTTGTCTCAGCGATTGCGGTCGATACTTCTCGAATCGCTCTGTCGGGTGCAAACCGCTCGACGTCGCGCTAATGTCCTCGCGCGCCAGAGAAACGTATCTCGTTATCGCATGAAGTAGATGAAAGCGGCCTTGCCTTGTCGGCTCCCTCAAACGCCCACGGCTGGCTCACCCATGAATGGGGAGCATTGGCGGCAAAAGATGACGAAGCAAGTCTGCCGCGATACGCAAGGAGGCGAACATGAGCATGTCTAATCAGCCGCAACCCGGCTTGAGCGTCGCGTGGAAAGTCGCGCCGACCAGAAGTGTCGATGTCGGCGGGACGAAATTCGTCTACCGACAGCTCGGGCCGGACACCGGCATGCCGGTGATCTTCCTCAACCATCTAGCCGCAGAATTGGACAGGTGGGATCCCCGGGTCGTCGACGGCATCGCCGCGAAACACCGCGTGATCGCCTTCGACAACCGGGGTGTCGGCGCATCAGAAGGCTCGGCGCCTAATTCGGTGGCCGCGATGGCGCGGGATGCGGTAGCCTTCATCCGAGCCCTGGGCTTCAACCAGGTCGACTTGCTTGGCTTCTCCCTTGGCGGTTTCATCTCGCAGGCGATCGCGCTGGAGGAGCCTCAGTTGGTGCGGAAGATCATCCTCGCAGGCACCGGGCCGGCCGGAGGCCCGGGCATCGACAAAGTGACGTCGGTGACCATCCGCGACATGATCAAGGCCGGCCTGACGTTCAAGCATCCGGAATCGTATCTCTTCTTCACCAAGACCCCCAATGGCCGGAGGGCGGCGCGTGATTTCCTGAAACGGCTGAAAGAGCGGGCCGAAAATCGCGACCAGCCTGTTTCGATCGCCGCTTTCATCGCTCAGCTGAAGGCTATCCGTGCCTGGGGGCGGCAGGTGCCTGCCGATCTGTCGCGCATTCACCACCCGGTTCTAGTGGCGAATGGCGATCAGGACAAAATGGTGCCCAGCAGCAACTCAGTCGACCTGGCGCGTCGCCTTCCGAATGCCGAACTCGTCGTCTATGACGACGCCGGACACGGAGGCATTTTCCAACATCACGAAGCGTTTGTTAAACGGGCTTTGGAATTCCTTGCGACTTAGTATTTGATGTAGAAGTCGCTGCCCCACGGCGCCTTTAGGCCACCAGTTCCTCGTCGTTGACCGCGGCCGCCATATCGGGCCGATCGCATAGAAGCTTTCTCTGCATCGGATGCTGTGCTGACGGTAGTTTCGCGAACGCGCCATTTCGGCGGGCAGGACGTGGCATAACAACCCGCCGCCATCAGAGTTCATCGGGGTTGCTGCACTGCGCATCTCGACCTCGTCGTCGAGATTGTAGCGATTGCCGCTCTGCCAGACTGAGCTTATGCGTGCCCCTCCATCGTCTTTGGGTCATACGAAGCGGCTGTCGAGCAGCCGCGTGCGTGATGCCGAACCTGACGGTTTTTTTTCGTGAAGGCGGCGGCGCCGTTCTCTCTGGGGAATTTTGTAAATTGGCCGACTGACAGCGATAGTCGCCGAAACCGACTAGATTTCGAATCGGCGAAATTCTCCTTTGAATTCAAGAGCACGAATTTCTGACGGATCGGGGAGACGGTTCTTCGTCGTGCTTAGAAAAAATTGTCTCTGTTAGATCAACGCGTTACCATGGCTCAAAACCATAGAGTGGGAGTAAGCAAACCGGCGCGGAAAGTGAGAACGCCAAGTCGCTCGGCGCCTTTTCCCTCCGCTGGCCAGTCTTATGGCAGCCATTGATTTTAGCCCGTTTTGGCAGGTTCAACCAGCATTGCCGTCGGCTGCTGCCTCGTTGGTTGTCAGCAGCTTCCATGGCGCAAGCGCCGAAACCCATAGACAAGCGCTGCGATCAATGCTCCGACGCCCAAAATTGCTCCGCCACGCTCCAAATCATGGGCAACCGCCTTAATATCGGATCCATGCTCGCCAAGATAAAACCCTGTCAACGTCCATGCCGAAACCCAAAGCGCGCCTCCGAGCGCATTGAAGACGAGAAAGCGGCGCCAGTCCATCTTCAGCATCCCCGCCACGATGCCATTCAACTGGCGCAGGATATTGACGAATCTTGCGAATGCGACGGTTATAGGACCATATCGCGCAAACACCGCTTCGACCCGGTTGAGGCGGTCGGCGCTGATGCCGATCTTCGCCCCGTAGCGGAGGACAATGGCGCGGCCAAGCCGCCTTCCAATAAAATACCCTATATTGTCTCCGAGGACCGCACCGGCCCACGCCGATAGCATCAGAGGCAAGAGGGATAATTCACCACGTCCCGCGAGAACCGATGCAAAAACGAGCACAGACTCGCCTGGAATAGGGAGCCCTAGAACTCGAGTGTCAAAATGACCATGACCGCGCCGGCGCCGTACTGGTGAACGAAAGGCTCTAGATTTCCAAGGAAGTGCTCGATCTCAACCACGAATGCCATTGCCGCCTCCGGCCCGCGCTAGCGGAGTGGCCGATTGTCGAATCCATCGTGGCTTTATGCAAGCGCCTTATTGAGCACGGTTTTTTCGAGAATCCGGCGCCAATCGAGTTGCTTTTGCGCTCTCCGGATCAAGTCTCCCCTAAGGCTTGCTCCTGGGTGTGCCAGCAAAGAAACCGCGCCATGAGATCCGTGGTGAAGTCCGGCCGCGGGCAGGAGGAACGCCACGCGCCACAGGCTGCGAAGCGCGTCCGAATGGTCGAACCAGAGGGCCACCATCACTGATGCCTTAAACCTCCTGGTTCATCTCCGGAGTTGGATACATCGCGTGCTGGCCGCGCGCTGACCGTATTAGAGCCGCGCAATTAGAGCCGCGCCGAGCCTCGGAGTTGCGTGAAGCCGTCGCTGCGGCGTGAGCGTAATATGCTCGGCATTCGCCAGCGTCGTAGGTTGCTGCCACAATACCCGATTGGGCGAAGTATCGACGATTGGCGGAAAACACCCAGCCACCATCGCCGTCGAGCGGCAACCGGGTCCGCTTGGCTTGACAATGGCCTAATACTTCCCAACTGCGGAGAGCGCGGCGCGCGCGGCACCCTACCGGCCCGGCGCGTCAAGGATTAATGCCACTGATCCAGGGGCGCCGATGCCGGACCTTCCTCGATTGATCGCCTTCGACGCCGACGATCTCACGGTAATCGCGGCAAATCTTCAGGATGCCCTGGTGCGTGTCGGCGAAATGGCCTTTTTGCCCCAATCGAAACAATTCGCGATGGTCGCGGCGAGGTTCGACTGGGTGCGGGCCGGCGTGAAAAAAAGGGGAGGCCCTTGCTGCGAGCGCTGCCGGACGGGTTTGCATTTCGGGCGTGTTCTCAAGGTCTCGTGTCTCGGCTTTCATTGTCGAGACGAGACGCTCGTTCTCAATCTCCTGGATATCGGCTTCAGGGAAACCGAGCCGCCCGCGGGCTTTGTGGAGTTTATCTTCTCCGCCGGCCGGGCGCTGCGGCTTGAGGTCGAATGCCTCGAAGCCGAAATCCGCGATCTTGGGTTTCGCTGGCAAGCGAGATCGGCGCCACATCACCCCTTTGATGGCGGCCCGGACAAAGCCTAATCGCTTCGCTCGGGATCGCTCGCCAAACCTTGGGTCAGGCCATGATATCGCCAAAACGAGGGCGAACCCGCTTGCCGCGGGCGGCAACTCATGAGATAAAGAGAAGCTACTGCTTGCAAAATAGGACACCCAAAATGATGCTCCGGACGTTTGGTACCGCAGCCGCCGCTGCGGGTCTGGCCATGATGGTCTTGCCGGTTCCCTCGCAGGCGCGGCCGGTGGGGACCGTCGATGGAATGCCCTTTTTTGGTCTCCCCTATCCCTTTGGGTATGTCTATCATCGGCCAAGAATAGAGTGTTACGCCTTTCAATGGGTCGAAACCCCGAATGGTCCGCGGATCCAAGAAATTTGGATCTGCGGGGCTCCCGTTACGGCGAAGTATTAAATTGGGCGAACCCGGCGAAACTTAACAACCGGGTTCGCCCAAAACGGTGCGCGTCCAACCGTCCCCTGCCGCGGCACATAAGCCCCACAGCAAATATGATGCGGCCCATGGCGTTCCTCTCAGATTAGGAACTCGGCGGGCACGTGAGAAATTTCACGATCCCGGCTAGCATCGTCCGGATATAAAAGCATTCGCGCTGGCCAAGCGAAACCTCAGCTGTGGCGGGGTCCGTGAGCAGTAACCATGCTTCACATGCTCCGTTCGCTCACCCCAACTCAGCGCGGCGCGGTCATTGCGAGCTATCTTGGCTGGACGCTGGATGCTTTTGATTTCTTCATCCTCGTCTTTGTGCTCAAGGATGTGGCGCAAGAATTCCACACCGGCGTGGAAACGGTCACTTACGCGATTTTCCTCACCCTAGCGGCACGGCCCGTTGGGGCGCTGCTGTTTGGCCTCGCCGCCGAACGCTACGGCCGGCGGGTGACTCTAATGGTCGATATTCTGCTCTTTTCGATGCTTGAATTTGCCTCCGGCCTGGCTCCTAGCCTTACCATATTCCTGATCCTGCGGCTGGCTTTCGGCGTCGCCATGGGCGGCGAATGGGGTGTCGGCGCGGCGCTCGCGATGGAAACGATCCCTCCCGGAACGCGAGGCGTCGTGTCGGGCATACTCCAGACCGGCTATCCGAGCGGCTATCTGCTCGCCGCGCTTACCTATTTCGCGCTTTATGGACTGATCGGCTGGCGCGGCATGTTCATGGTCGCGGTCGTGCCGGCGCTGCTGCTCGTTTTGTATATTCGCCGCAATGTCGCAGCCGAGCACCCTGGATCTAGGCTCGCCCGTCTGCCGCGCCTCAATCAATTGCGCGCCTACCCCGGGCGCCTCCTCTACACCGTGCTGCTGATGACCGCCTTCAACTTTTTGAGCCATGGCACGCAGGACCTCTACCCGGCGTTCCTCCAACTCCAGCGCCACTTCTCGCAGCATACGGTCGGCCTCATCGCGATCGTCTATAACATTGGCGCGATCCTCGGCGGACTCTTGTTTGGCGCGCTGTCGCAACCTATCGGCCGGCGCCGGGCGATTGCCATCGCCGCGCTTTTGGTTCTCCCGCTCATCCCGTTTTGGGCTTATGGCACGGGAATGGCTATGCTGGTGATTGGCGCTTTCGTCATGCAATTCGCGGTTCAAGGAGCCTGGGGCGTCGTCCCCGCCCATCTCAATGAGCTCTCGCCCGGCGCGGTGCGTGCGACGTTTCCTGGCTTAGCCTATCAGCTGGGCAATTTGCTGGCCTCGGCGAACGCCCCCCTTCAGGCGGGCATTGCCGAAGCCAACGGCGGAAATTACGCTTTCGCGCTCGCGAGCGTCGCCGCGATCGTCGCCGTGACTCTTGTGGTCCTCGCCGTTTTCGGGAGCGAAGCGCACGACGTCAAATTCGCCGGCGCTCGGGCCGATCCGGATGAACGCCCGACGCGGCGGCCATGACGGGCGCGACAAAGATCGTCCGGGTGACAATCGGCGGCGATGTCCAAGGCGTCGGCTATCGCGCCTGGATCGAAATGGAAGCCCGCGCGGGCGGCGTTCGGGGCTGGGTGCGGAACCGCTTGAACGGCGATGTCGAGGCTCTCTTTGCCGGTCCGCCGGATGCCGTCGAGGCGCTCTGCACGGCCTGCTGGCGCGGTCCCGCGCACGCCCGCGTTGAGAACGTGGAGGTCGTGGAAGCGGACCCGGCGGCGCTCGGGCCGGGCGCAGGGTTTCGTCAGATCCCCACCCGTTAGGGTAGATCGCCTTACGGCGCCGCCCTGTGCGTATCCCGGAATAACGAATGGACTTTGAGAGTTCCCCATGAAAAATCCGTCTCTTCCTGGCCGTCCCGTCAAAGAGATGGCCCTATTCGACAGTCGAGACATTTAGAATATGGCGCATCCAGCCCTTCAAGGCAGCCTTTTTTCGACTGATTTCCTTCAGCAAGTAATTACACGGCTATCCGATTGGTCTGCGATCGACGACGGCGCGCTGGATCGCTTTGCGCGCGATGCCAAAGAGATTTTCGATCGCTTCCCCACCGCCCAAACGCCGAACGAAAGCCAAACCGAAGACGATCTCATCTGGCCGGTCCTCAATCAGGTCGGATGGACCTCTTACTTGCGCCGACAGAATTTGAGTGTGCGTGGTCGCGAGAACGAGCCGGACGGCCTCCTCTTCAAGGACGCCGCCGGCAAGTCTGCAGCCAACAAGTTCCGTGAGGAATGGAAGCGCTACAGTCTGGGACTTGCGATTGTCGAATCCAAACGGTGGCAGCGTCCTCTCGACCGTCAGTCCGGCCGGGCGGAGGAGGAGACGGCCCCATCCACTCAGATGCTGCGTTACTTACGCCGTGTGGATGACCTCACCGCTGGCAAGCTCCGCTGGGGCATCCTCACAAATGGCGGCCGCTGGCGTCTTTACTACCAAGGGGCGCGATCCGTTTCGGAGCAGTTTTTTGAGATCGATCTCGCCGCTGTTCTCGCCGTTCCCGGTCATGACGGTGGACTGTTTCCGCTTTCTGAGGAGAGCCGCCGTCATTGGTTGAAGGTTTTTATCCTTGTATTTCGGCGCGAGGCGTTCCTGCCGTCTCCAGCCCATGCGCAGACGTTTCATCAGCGGGCAATCGACGAAGGCCGGTTCTATGAGCAGCGGGTCGCAGACAGCATCTCCAAGCTGGTGTTCGATCGCATATTTCCGGCGCTCGCCCAATCTATCGCCGCCGCCGCGCCTCAAGCCTCGCTGCAAGAAGTCCGCGACGCCGCCTTGATCCTTCTCTACCGGCTCTTATTCATCCTCTATGCCGAGGATCGCGATCTTTTGCCCGTCCGCGAGCGGCGCTATGACGCTTATAGCCTGCGGAAAGTCCGCGGCGACATCGATCGCCGGAAAAACTCCAATGATACATTTTCCGCATCCGCCGCCCGCTATTGGCAGGTGATCGGCGATCTTTGTCGGGTGATCAATGGAGGCGACACATCGATCGCCTGCCGCCCTACAACGGCGGCCTGTTCGATCCAGACAAGACGCCCCTCCTGAACACCATCCGCCTCGCCGATGATGTGGTGGCGGAGGTCGTCGACGCTCTATCCTTCGAGCGCGCCGCGGACGGCCGCAAATATATCAATTACCGCGACTTGAGTGTTCAGCAGCTCGGCTCGATCTATGAGCGGCTGATCGAGCACGAGGTCACCCGCGACGGCACGAACATTGTCATTAGGCCGAACGTCTTCGCCCGGAAAGGATCGGGGAGCTATTACACTCCAGAGGATCTTGTCGGCCTTATCGTCCGCGAAACCCTTGAGCCGCTGGTCACCGCGCGGATGGAGGCTTTTGAGGCGAAGGCGCGGGAGCTGGAGAAAAAGCGCGACCCCAAGGATTATCGGCTCAAAACCCTTGAAGGAATTGATCCGGCCGGACGGCTACTTGACCTCAAAATCTGCGACCCCGCCATGGGCTCCGGCCATTTCCTCGTCAGCCTGGTCGATTATCTTGCCGACCAGGTTATCGCGGCGATCGCCGAGGCCCAGGCGCTTGTCAGCTTTGGCGCCTATGTCTCGCCGCTCATAAAGCGAATCGCAGAAATTCGCGCCACGATTCTGCGCAATGCAGAGGAGCGCGGCTGGACGATCGATGCCGAACAGCTCGACGATCGCCATATCGTCCGCCGCATGGTGCTGAAGCGCTGCATCTACGGCGTCGATAAAAACCTCATGGCGGTCGAGCTCGCCAAGGTGTCATTGTGGCTGCACACCTTTACTGTCGGCGCGCCGCTCTCGTTCCTCGACCACCATTTGCGCTGCGGCGACAGCCTGTTCGGTTCCTGGGTTCGCGGCGGGATGGACCGGGCCGCCGCGCTCGGCGCGCCGCTTTTTTTGCACGAACCGATGACGCGCGCCACGCGTGCCGCCCGGTCGATGCAGGAGATCGAAAGCCTGACCGATGCCGAGATCGCCGAGGCGCGTCACTCGAAGGACATTTTCGACGATATGCGCGCCATGACCGCGCCGCTCGATGCCATCCTTTCCCTCATTCATGCGCTCGACTGGCTCGATTTGAACTGCAGTGAAGACAGGATCGCGGTCCGGGAGTTTTCGAAACCCAGGCGCCCCAGTGAGCCTACCCCAGCGCTTCCCCGTCCCATCGCGGTTCGCGCCTTCCTGAGCGGCCAGTTCGGCGATCCGGTGCAAATCGCGCTCGGGAAAGAAAAGATCGCAGACAGCGCTCCGGGAGCGGCGCGCTTCGCTGAAATTTTTGCGCAGGCGCGGGAGCTTGTCACCGAAGAACGGTTCCTAAACTGGCAAGTCTCGTTCCCCGGCGTGTGGTCGAATTGGGAGAGTGCTGAGCGACGCGGCGGCTTTGACGCGGTGATCGGCAATCCGCCGTGGGACCGGATGAAACTGCAACAGGTCGAATGGTTCGCGGCGCGCAAGATTACGCTGGCGCAGCGCGCCTCCGATCGCAAGCGGATGATCGCTGCGCTAGAAAAAAAGAAAGACCCGCTTGCGCAGGATTATGCCAAGGCCAATGCGCGGGCCGAAGCGGCTGCGCGCATGGCTCGGCAGTCCGGCGATTACCCGCTTTTGTCTGGCGGGGATGTAAATCTTTATTCGCTCTTTGTAGAACGGGCGCTGAAACTGATAAGGCCAACCGGGCTTGTTGGCCTACTAACACCTATCGGGATAGGAACGGATAAGACTGCCGCGAATTTTTTCTCAAGCCTCGCTGGAGACTTCAGAGTCAAAACGTTCCTTGCTTTTGAGAATAGGCGTGGGTGGCTCTTTCCCGATGGGCACCATGAGGACCAGCCGACAATCTTCGTTGTGGGAGGGTCGGAGCGCACGTTTGGTGATTTCAGTTTCGCTGTCAAACTCCATCAGATTCCCAGCGCGGAATATATTGCTGTTCATCGAACGACTGGAGAGGCTTGCAGAAGAATTAATCCAAATACGGGAACCGTGCCGATTTTTCGGACGCCGCGAGATACAGGTATCACGGCGTCCATTTATGGCCGCCTGCCTGTGCTGGTTGATCGCTTGAGCGGCGGGGAGGTAAAAACATGGCCGGTTCGCTATGCGACCATGTTTCACATGACCAATGCGTCCGGGGATTTTCGTCGCAAGGAGGAATTGGAAGAGAACGAAGGTGCTTATCCGATTGGCGGTCGCCTTTGGCGTAGCCAAGCTGGGCTATGGGAGCCTCTATTCGAGGGCAAGATGATCTCGATTTATAATCATCGATACGCGAGCGTCCGTGCCAATCCGACCAATCTGAGTGGCCAGGGCGTAGCAGTCCATTCGTCAGCTGACGAATTGACCAACACAGAGTTCGTGAACATGCCAAGGTATTGGGTTCGAGATACCAAAATTCACTATGTTCATCCGTATGCGTTGGGGTTTAATGACGTCTGCAATACGAACAATCGGCGGAGTTTGATCAGCGCGTTGGTGCCAAGAGCGGCATACGGAAACAAGCTCCCAATTCTGATTCCTGATGCAGAGGGGGATCGTCACGTTCTCCTTAACTTGGTAGCGAACTTAAATAGTTTGATCTGCGACTATGTCGCCAGGCAAAAAATTCAAAGCCGAAATCTAAACAAATTCATTCTTGAGCAGCTACCTGTTATTCCCCCTGAACGATACGTTGCTGTAAGCTTCGGTGGTAAGACAGTAGCTGAGATTGTCCGCGAAGCCGTGCTGGAACTGACCTACACGGCGCACGACATGGCCCCGTTCGCCCGCGACATGGGCTATCTTGATAAGTCGGGAAAGGTGAAGCCGCCCATCATCTGGGACGAAGAGCGCCGCCTGAAGCTTCGGGCGAAGCTCGACGCGGTTTATTTCCACCTTTATGGCGTCACAAACCGCGATGACGTGCGCTACATCTATTCGACCTTCCCGATCGTCGAACGCGAGGAGATGAATGCCTTTGGCCGCTATCGCTCCCGCGACCTGTGCCTTGCCTACATGAACGCGCTTGCTGCCGGTGATCCGGATGCCGAAATTGACCTGTGAGAGAAGAATGCCGGCTAAGCTTGTCCGAAGGTGCCGCCTCGCTACTCCAACGGCGACGCATCGGCGCCCTCGCCGGGCTCCGGCTCCTCGCTGTCTTTCGCAGGCGCCACGAGCGGCGCGCTCCGGCCCCAGCCGCGCTTCGGCGCGGGCGACCAGGGACGGTCTTCGTCGGCCGCGCGGGCCGCCCGCATCTGCACGCCACCGTCCTTGGCAAAAGCAAGCGTGAGCGCGCCGGTTTGCTTGAGCTTTTCGCGGTCGATCACGATGGCAGCGGCGCAGCCCAAGGGCGCAAAACGCGGGGTGACGATGATATCCGCGCGGGTGCAATCCTCGGCGAAGGCTTGCGTGTCGAGATCGAGGGCGACCGTCCGCCCGGAGGCGAGATAGCCGACGCAACCGAGCTTGTCGCAATTTGCTTTGGTCAGAGCCTCGCCGGGCAGGCGCCCGTCGGCGTCGGCGCGCAGCCATTGCTCGGTCGAAAACGTATTTTTGCCGCGGCCGATCACCGCGAGCCTTCCGTCCGCCGCGCGGAACGCCACGGCGTCGCCCGTGGGCGCGACCGCCATGTCGAAGGAAGGCCCGGCTGCCGCGCCGAGGAGGCCGAGTGCGGCGAGCGGAAGCGCCGTCGCGCGCAAGATCGCGGTCCGCCAGAGCACGGACGAAAGCACCGCGAGGCTAAGAAAGACAATCGACCAGGGGGCGAAAGCGGGAAGGTGGATCGTCGCTCCGGGCCAGCTTCCGATCTCGCGCGCGGCCCACATGACGCCGTCGATGCCAAGGCCGACATAACGCCAGACCCAACCATCGAGGCCGAGCGGATAAAGCAAGGTCCCGGCGAGCGCGCCCGGCACCGCGAAGATTTCGATGATGGTTAGGGTCAGCGGATTGCCGATCAGCACATAGGGGCTGAGCTCGTGGAAATTATAGGCCATGAACGAAGCGGTGGCCGAGGTCGCGCAGAAGGTCGCAAATAAAAGCCCCAACGGTCCTCGCCGCAGCAGCGGATTTAAGGTTTCGAGCGCCATGCGCTTGCGCTCGCCTTCGACCGGGCGGGAGGCCTTAGCCAATGGCTCGTCACGGCCCCACGCGGCCATCCGCGCTTCGTAAACGGCAACCAGAGCCGCCACCGCCGCGAAGGACAGTTGGAAACTTGCGCCCATGATCGCCTCCGGCTGGATCAGAATGACAAGCGCCGCGGCAATCGCGAGATTGCGCATGGTCAACGCCTGCCGGTCGAGCACAACCGAAATCAGCATGATCAAGGTCATGAACAAGGCGCGTTCGGTACCCACCCGCGAGCCGGTCGCGATGTCGTAAAAAATCTCCCCCGCGATCGCGAAGAGGGCGGCCCATTTCTTGATCGGGTAGGAAAGCGCGAGCGTCTGGCTGAGAGCCAAAAGACGGCGGAGGCCGACGAAAAAGATCGCCGCGACAAGCGTCATCTGGACGCCGGAGATCGTAATGATATGAAAGATCCCGGCCTCGCGGATGACTTCCTTGGCTTCATCGGACAAGAGGTCGCGCTTGCCGGTCACCATCGCCGCCGCGATTGCCCCCAAATCGGCGCCAACGATTTTATCGATGCGGCGCGCCAGGGCATTGCGGCCGCGATCGATCGCCATCATCGCGGAGGCCGCGAGCCCCGGCGAAACGGGGGCCTGCGCAACCTCGATGCGCCCCAGCACATTGCCAACCGCGCCGAGCCGCGCGAACTAGGCGTCGCGGGCGAAATCATAGCCGCCGGGAAGGCTCGCGCGTGCCGGCGGCAGCAGCCGCGCCTTTAGGCGCACGTAGGTGCCGGCCTCGAAAGGCGGCGTCCGGCGCATGGACAGGCGAACCCGGAACGGCGTCTGTTCCGGGGCGAGCCCTTCGGCGGAACGAATACGGAAAAGGAAGCGCGCACCGTTGCGGCGAAAGTCCATCTCCTCGATAAAGCCTTGCAGCGCAACGATCCTGATCTTGTCGAGGACTGGCGCCGCGACCCGCGCCGTGCGCAAGGCCGCCGACAGCTCGCCGGCGAAGACCGCGCAAAAACCGCAAAGGACGAAAAACGCGGCCCGGTTCGCGCGCGCAAGATAAGCGAGGACGCCGAGCGACACGGCCGCGGGCGCGATAAGCCAAAGCGAAGGCTCGCGATCGGCGTAAAGATAAAGGACGACACCCGTGCCGGCCGCGACCGGCAGCCAAAGAAATGGCCTGCGAAGCGCCGCCTCCGTCTCGAAGGCCCGCCCGAAAAGCGCCCATAGCGGCGCAAGCTTGACGTCAAATTTGCCGGCCAAGCCTCCCGCGCTGGCCAAGCGCCGATTGGCGATTGCCGTTTCCGAGGTTGCCGCCATGGGCGCATGTTAAAGCGGTTTTATTGTTAATGGAATAACAAAAAGAGACATTTGTCACTAGTCAAAGGCCACGCCCGAGATGATTGATTCAGGCAGAGCTTGAGTTTTGTGCTCTGTTCGCCGAGAGCTCACCTTGTTGGGGACAGCTGCAGAACTACACCGCGCAATGGTGGCGGCAGAACAGATTGATAGAATGAGCTTAGTAAATCTGGCTCTCCTATAAATTTAAGCTGTAATCCAAAACGTTTTTTCAGTGATTTTCTGCGGCGACGGTCGATGCGCCCATCCCGCATGGGGGCAGTATTCCGAGGGGGCGACCGCGAGCAAAGATTTTCGATAGTTCCGGCCATTCCTATATTTCGTCTTGTGGTCGGGACCCTCTTGCGGCGGCATCTCACTTTGCGCCCCGCCGGTGAAGACCCTATGATCCGGCTTTCGTCCGCACGCGAGCGTACCCCCGCCCCTTTCGCCTAGAGGTTTCATGCGTACCGATGTCACCGAACCAGTTCGACTGAAAGACTATAGGGTTCCCAATTTTCTAATCGGCAAGGTCGATCTCGATGTCAAGCTTCATCCGGCGGCAACACGAGTCTTGGCCCGCCTCGCCATCCGCCCGAACCCGTTGGGGCGGGCTAACGTCGCCCTTGTCCTCGACGGCGACGGCCTCGCCGCGAAGAAGATCGCGCTCGACGGCCGGGACCTCGATTTGCACCGGACGGAGGCGTGGAACGGTGTTGTGACGCCGGATCAGCTCACGTTGAATGCCCCGCCAAACCGCCCGTTCGTGCTTGAAATCGAGACCCAGGTCGATGCCGCGGCCAACACCCGCCTCATGGGTCTCTACCGCTCCGGCTCCGCCTATTGTACGCAGTGCGAGGCGGAAGGCTTTCGCCGCATCACCTATTTTCTCGACCGTCCCGACGTGCTGAGCGTCTACACGGTGAGGCTGGAGGCGGAGGTTTCCGAGGCGCCTCTCCTGCTCTCCAACGGCAACAAGATCGCCTCGGGCAAAATCGAAGGAACCCCGCGCCATTTCGCGGTTTGGCATGATCCTTTTCCAAAGCCCTGCTATCTGTTCGCGCTCGTTGGCGGCGATCTCGGGTCGATTTTCGACAATTTCATTACTCGCTCCGGACGCAAGGTCGCGCTCGGCATCCATGTCGAACATGGCAAGGAGCCTTACGCCGCCTATGCGATGGACGCCTTGAAACGTGCCATGGCCTGGGACGAAGAGACCTACGGGCGTGAATACGATCTCGACGTTTTCAATATCGTGGCGGTCTCCGATTTCAACATGGGCGCAATGGAAAACAAGGGACTGAATATTTTTAACGATAAATATATTCTTGCTTCGCCTTCGACCGCGACGGACAACGATTATGCGCAGATCGAGTCGGTAATCGCGCATGAATATTTTCACAATTGGACCGGCAATCGAATCACCTGCCGCGATTGGTTTCAGCTCTGCCTCAAGGAAGGCCTGACCGTTTTCCGCGACCATGCGTTTTCGGGCGATATGCGCTCGGTTCCGATGCGCCGCATCGGTGACGTGCGCACCTTGCGCGCCCAGCAATTTCCCGAGGATGCCGGGCCGCTCGCGCATAACGTCCGGCCGGACACTTACTTTGAAATCAATAATTTTTATACCGCCACGATTTATGAAAAAGGCGCCGAGATAATTCGTATGCTGAAGGTGCTCGTCGGGGACGATGCCTTTCGCAAGGGCATGGATCTCTATTTCGATCGTTACGATGGAACGGCGGCGACGATCGACGAGTTCATTTCCTGTTTCGCCGAAACGTCGGGGCGGGATTTGACGCAATTTTCGCGTTGGTACAACCAGGCGGGTACCCCTCTCGTCGAAGCCACAGCCTCCTACGACGAAGCGGCGAAAACCTTCACGCTCGATTTTTCCCAATCCTGCAAGCCAACACCTGGCCAGGAGAAGAAGGAGCCTTTCCTCATTCCAATCGCGCTCGGTCTGGTCGCTCCCGGCCGGGGCGACCTCGAACTGCGCACGGGCGGCGAAGATGGGGCAAGCGCGGCCGAGCTGTCGCGTGGGGTGATCGAGCTTTCAAACGCGCGGCGGCGGATCGTCTTTCGCGACGTGGCGAGCCGCCCGGTTGCCTCCATTCTCAGGGGATTCTCGGCGCCGGTCCGGCTCGATACCACGGCAAGCGAGGCCGATCTCATTGCGCTTATTTCGCATGACAGCGATGGGTTCAATCGCTGGCAGGCGGCACAGACCTATGCCGCTCGCCTGCTCCTGCGCTCGGTCGAACGCATCCGCGCCGGAATGTTGCCAGATCGGGACAAGAAGTTTATCGCCGCGATCGCCACCGTCATTGAGAAAAGCGCCGATCCGGCCTTCACCGCGCAGGCAATTACCCTGCCGGGCGAGGCCGACATCGCCCGCGAGATCGGCGAGGATGTCGATCCAGACGCGATCCATCTTGCCCGCGAAGCTCTGCGCAAGGATATCGGACGAGACGCCAAGCAAATATTGCTCGCGACCTACGCGCGGCTGCCCCAGGAAGGACCTTATTCACCGGACGCCCTTGCCGCCGGGCGGCGGGCTTTGCGGAATGCCGCACTCGATCTTTTCGCGGCCGGCGACAAGATCGAGGGCACGCGTCTCGCCACACGTCAGCTCGAAGGCGCCACCACCATGACGGATGAGATCGCCGCGCTCGGCGTGCTCGCGCATATTCCTGGAGAAGAACGCGAAACCGGGCTCGAGGCCTTCTACCGCGCCCATGCAGGCGAACCGCTCGTCATCGACAAATGGTTTGCCCTGCAGGCGACGATCCCCGAAAGAGGCACGCTTGACCGGGTGAAAACCCTCATGAAACACAAGGCTTTCTCGTTTAACAACCCGAACCGGATGCGTTCGCTCGTCGGCTCCTTCGCCGCCATGAATCCGACCCAGTTCAACGCGGAAGATGGCAGCGGCTACGATTTTATCGCGAGAACCGTCCTCGCCCTCGACGCCAAAAATCCGCAGGTCGCGGCGCGCCTTCTTTCGGCCTTCAAGAGCTGGCGGACAATGGAGCCCAAACGGCGAGCCCTCGCCAAGGCGGCGCTGCGCCACGTCGCCGGCGCGGCCGGACTCTCTCCCGATGTCAAGGACATCGCCGAACGCGCGCTCGCTTAATCGTCGCCGTCACAAAGCTTGAGGATCATCCATGCCCCAGCCGCTTTGGAGCGCAGTTGATCGCTATATCACGGACATGCTTGTGCCCTCGGACGCAGCATTGGATGAGGCACTGAAGGCGAGCAACGCCGCGGGCCTCCCGGCCATCCAAGTTACGCCCAACCAAGGCAAGCTCTTGCACCTCCTGGCCCGCTTGCAAGGCGCGCGGAGAATTCTGGAGGTTGGCACGCTCGGAGGCTACAGCACCATCTGGCTCGCCAGGGCGCTGCCCGCCGATGGCCGCCTGATCACGCTCGAGGCCGACCCGAGATATGCCGAAGTGGCGCGCGCGAATATTTCCCGCGCGGGCTTGGGTGCCACGGTCGACCTGCGGGTTGGCCGCGCCTTGGAGACACTGCCGCAAATCGCCGCCGAGGGCGGCGGCGTTTTCGATCTCACCTTCATCGACGCCGACAAGCAAAGCATCCCCGAGTATTACGGGCTCGCCCGCAAACTATCCCGGCGGGGCAGCCTCATCATCGTCGATAACGTTGTACGCGACGGCAGGGTAATCGATGCCGCGAGCCACGATCCCGATATCCGGGGGATACGCCGCTTCAACGAAATGCTCGCCGGCGAGCCGGGAGTCTGCGCCACGGCGATCCAAACTGTCGGGGCCAAGGGCCACGATGGTTTCGCCATCGTGCTCGTGACCGATTAGGGTCACAGCCCCTCCCCGCCTGTCGGCCCGCGGCGACGATCCTCTCCGTGGCGATCAAATTTGCATTCATCCTTCATTAATCTCTGGACAAAACAAAAAAGTAAGACTTCTGATGGAATCGATTCGGAGAGATGCGGCACATCGCTCCGGCCGGTTTCGAGGGGGCCTAACATGGCGCGCGCGGATTCTGCGCATGCTCCCGTTCGAGCGGGGGTAGTGCGGGGGCTTGCCTGTAAGGCGACGCGACCCGCCGTTTTGCGTCTGGCGCAGCGCGAAATTTGGGTACGGTGCGCGGTCCCCGCCACGGTGGCGCTCTTTGCCGGCGCGCTTGTCGCGATCACAGTCGTCATGACGCGCGAGGCATATGATCGCGCCGTAACGGATGCGTTCACCGACCTCGAATTGACCGCCGGCGTCGTGACCGGCAATCTCAACGGCGCGTTTAGGGATCGGCTCAAAACCGATCCGGCGGCGGCTCTGGCCCGGGCGGCGCCTTCCCGCGCCTTGGCGCGCGGGCAGCAGCTGGTCGTAACCGGCGCTGCCGGCGACATCGTCGCGGCCGCTCCCGCGCTCGCTGGCTCTAACGCCACGCTCACTGATTATTTGGGGCCAACGCAGCCCTTGACGACTTTCGCGGAAAAAGCCGGCATCCTACGTATCAACCTTGCTGACGGCGCGGATGCCTTGGCGGTCGTGCGCACGCTCGACCCGCCGTTCGGCCAGCTCGCTATCGTTCACCCGATGGTGGCGATCCTCGCCGAATGGCAAGCGGCGGCGTTTCGCACCACCATCCTTTCGATCTTCGCTGTCCTGGTGCCGACTGCCCTGGCCATCGCCTATTTCTGGCAGGCATCGCGTGCACGTGAGGCCAATCAATTGTGCGAGAGGATGCAGAACCGAGTCGACACCGCGCTTAACCGGGGACGCTGCGGCCTCTGGGATTGGGATCTCGCGCGCGGGCGTATCTACTGGTCGGATTCGATGTACGAGATGCTCGGCATGACGCCGGCCGGCCAATTCATGTCGTTTGGCGACATCAATGACCTGGTTCATCCGCAGGATCGCGCTCTCGCGACGATGGCCGAGTTGCTGGCCGGTTCGCAAGCCGATTCGATCGATCACGCTTTCCGGATGCAGACCGTAAACGGCGAGTGGATCTGGTTGCGTGCGCGGGCCGAGCTCGTGCAGGAGCGGGCAGGCGAATCCCCGCACCTCGTCGGCATCGCCGTCGACATCACCGAACAAAAGGCCCTCGCCGAGCGCACCGCCACGGCCGACATACGCCTTCGCGATGCGATCGAGACCGTGTCGGAAGCTTTCGTCCTATGGGACGCCGACAACCGGCTCGTCATGTGCAATTCCAAATTCCAAAAATTGCATCACCTATCGCACAACGCGATCCTCGCCGGAACGCCCTACACGCAAGTCATGGCGAACGGGACACCCCCGGTGATTCAGACGCAAACCCCGCTTGCCGAGCGGCCGCTTGCTTGGATGCGTACCTACGAGGCGCGTCTTGGCGATGGCCGCTGGCTGCAAATCAACGAAAGACGCACCAAGGACGGCGGCTATGTTTCGGTGGGCACCGACATCACCGCGCTCAAGCGCCACGAGGAACGACTGATGGACTCGGAACGCCGCCTCATGGCGACTGTCGCGGACTTGCGCAATTCCCGCCAAACCCTGGAACTGCAGGCGAAACAGCTCGCCGATCTCGCGGAGAAATATTTGGAGCAGAAGGCCGAGGCCGAGACCGCGAACCGGGCCAAATCCGAATTTCTGGCCAATATGAGCCATGAACTGCGGACGCCGCTCAACGCCATCATCGGCTTTGCCGAGCTGATGCATCAAGAAACATTCGGAGCATTGGGATCGCCGAAATATGCCGGTTATTGCAACGACATAAGGCAAAGTGGCCAATACCTGCTCGGCGTAATCTCGGATGTCCTCGACATGTCGCGCCTCGAATCCGGCCGGGTCCGACTTCAGAAGACCGATTTCGAGATCGATGACGCGGTCGGCGCGGCGATCGCGGCGGTTGAAACCATCGCCACCGAAAAGGAAATCCGCCTTCTCGCCGAAACCTTGCCGGACGCGTCTATCCATGCCGACCGCGCCGCGGTAGAAAAAATTCTCACGATTCTTTTGCGCAATGCGGTCAAGTTCACCCCGAACTGCGGCCGCGTCAGCGTCCGCGCGCGGATGGTTCAGGGCGCCCTAAATATCTATGTCGAAGATACCGGAATGGGCATTCCACCGGCGCCTATGGCAAGGCTCGGCCGGCCCTTCGAACAGCTGGACGGGGCCCTCGACAACGGCATGAAGGGTTCGGGCCTTGGCCTCGCGATCGCACGTTCGCTCATCGATCTGCATGGCGGCTCGATACGCATCCGGTCATCGGTTGGCAATGGAACGATCGTCCTCGTCCATTTGCCCGAGTCACGCGACGTGCCGCGCCAAAAGCTGCTCTTGGCGGCAGGCGCGTTGCGCCGGCCCGCGCAGCCGCAGTTGCATGCCTCAGCGGGGTGATAAAACATTATCGAAAACACGGCGCACGTCGGCGCGCATCTCGGAAAGGCAGCTTTCGAGCCCGCCGATGCCCGGTTGCCCCGCCACATTCGCAAGGCGCCGCTTGACCGCTTCGTTCGCCGCGCGTGGATCACTGCCCGGGTCCAAGGTCAGGCGCAGGATTTGGGTAACATCCGAAAAGAGGCGGTACGCGTTCATCAAAACCCGCGCGCGCTCCGCGCCGAGCAGTCCGCGCGCCGCCGCGGTCTCGATGACGGCCAAGGCCGAAGCGCGCACGAGGCTTGGCTCGGCATTGGCGTGGCGGAGCAATAGATATTGGGCCAGGAATTCGATGTCGATAAGCCCGCCCGCCGCAAGCTTCAGATCCCAGGGGTCGCCATCTCCTTTCGCTTGTGCGATGAGGCGCCGCATTTCATAAACATTTCGGCGCAGCGTGTCGTCGCGCCGCCGCATGAGCACGGCGCGGATCGTATCGCTGACTTCTGCTCCAAGTTGAACATTGCCCGCGACCGGTCTCGCGCGCGTCAATGCCATATGCTCCCAAGTTTCCGCTTCCTTGGTCTGATAATCGACGAATGTCGTAAATTGGGTGGCGAGCGGTCCCCTGCCGCCGGAAGGGCGTAACCGCATATCGACCTCGTAAAGCCGGCCCCGCCGCGTCGCTACGGTCAAGGCGGCGATCAGACGCTGCGCTAGGCGGGCGTAATATCGGACCGCGTGGAGAGAGCGGCAACCATCAAACTCCGGCCGCGAAGGATCAAAATCATAGATGAGCATAAGATCAAGATCCGAGGCCGCGGTCATTTCGCGCGAACCGAGCTTGCCAAGCGCCAAAACGATCGACCTGCCTCCTGGCACGCGCCCGTGCTCGGCCGCGAAGACTCGTTCCACATGAACGAGGCAGGCCTCTACGGTGCTAGCCGCCAGCGCCGAATAGGCGAGTGCCGCCGCGGAAGGTTCGATCTTTGCGGACCACAGCCGCAGGCCGATGGGAAAGAGCTCCTCCTGCGCGAAATCGCGCACCGCGTCGAGGAATTCCTCGGTCTCGAGGTTATGTTGCAGGATTTGTCCGGCACGTTGCCTGAAAGCGTTTTCATCGAGGGGAGCCTCGAGGACTTCCGGATCGATCGCGGCGTCGAGCACATGCGGACGGCCTATGACGGTGCGCGCGAGCCTTGGCGCGCCGCCAAGAATTTCGCCGAACAATTCGCAGATCGGCGGATTGGATTTTAGAACCGAAAACAGTTCGGCTGCCGCCGGCATGCCGGCCAGCGCGGAATCCAATCCAGCGAGCGCGGCATCGGGGTCGCCCGATTGCGCGAACGACTGTAAAAGCAACGGCACCAATTCGGTAAGAACTTCCCGCGCGCGAGGGGTGCGCACGCCCGACCGGCGGCCGAAGTGCCATCCCCGGATCGTCTCGGCAGCGAGCGGCGCATTCTTGAAGCCCAGCCGCGACAATGTTTCAAGAGTTTCCGGATCATCGCCGGCGCCGGTGAAAACGAGACTGCCCGCCGAGCCATCGAGCCGCGGCGAATGTTCGAAAAGCCGCCCGTAATGGTGCGAGACGAGCCGCAGGCGATGGGTGACATCGCCACAAAAGCGCTTTGTCCGCGTGTAGCCGCAAAATCTGGCGAAGCGCTCGAGGAGATCTCGATCCTCTGGCAAACGCTGCGTTTGCTCGTCGGCGACCATCTGCAACCGGTGTTCGATTTCGCGCAGGAAGAGGTAGGATGCGCGCAAGTCCGCGACCGCCTCGCTGGTGATCCAACCTTCCCTGCCGAGTTCATCCAGCATGTCGAGGGTGCGCGCGCCCCGCAGGCGAGGCCTCTTGCCGCCGAAGATCAATTGCTGGGTCTGCACGAAAAATTCAATTTCGCGAATGCCGCCGCGACCCAGTTTCACGTCGTGACCGGCGACCGCGATCTCGGCATGTCCGCGGACCGCATGGATCTGGCGCTTCATGGCGGCAATGTCGGCGATCGCGGCATAATCGAAATACTTTCGCCAAATGAAGGGCATGAGATTGGCCAGAAAAGTCCTCCCGAGCGCCTTGTCGCCGGCGACCGGCCGCGCCTTAATCAAGGCCGCGCGCTCCCAATTCTGGCCAAGACTCTCGTAATAGGAATAGGCGGCGGGTAGCGCGATCGCCACCGCCGTCGAACCGGGATCGGGACGTAAGCGCAAATCGACGCGAAGGACATAGCCATCCCCGGTCCGCTCCTGAAGCAGCCGGACAATTCCCTTCGTGATCCGCCCGAAGAGCGTCGCGGGCTCCACCTCTCCGGCGATCGCACCACACTTGGGATCGAAGAAGACGACGATATCGACATCACTCGAGTAATTGAGTTCGCGCGCGCCGAGCTTGCCGAGCGCCAAGACGACGAGACCACATCCCTGCTCGGGGTCCGCGCCGTCGGAAAGCCGCAGCCGGCCCGCGCGAGTGGCTCCACGCAATAGAAAGCGCAGCGCCACCGATATAAAAAGATCGGCGGTGCGCGACAGCGCCTCGGTCGCCGCGATCACATCGAAGACGCCGCCTAGATCGGCGAGCGCGATAAGAAGGGCGGTCTCCTGCTTCGCAAGCCGCAACGCGCGCATGATCGCAGCCTCGCTTGAGGCCTGGCCGCAAGCTTCATCGAGAGTGGCAAGGCACGTCTCAAGGCAGGCCGTGGGTGAAGTCTCGAGACATCGCTTGAGCCGGAAGGCGTCCGCGGTGGCGAGCTGCCAAAGAAATGGCGAATGATCGGCAAGCGCCAGAAGCAGGGCGCGCACGCCGGGCGCGTTGGCGAGGCTTTGCAATTCCGCGCCGCCGGGCATAGCCAGAAACTCGGCGAGGCGGGATCGCGCGCGGCTCCCATCGTAAAGGCGCGGCGCCGCGCGCAGGCGCCAGCAAAGCGGAAGGTCCGCGTTGTCCTCCGGAGGAACAACGCTCATGCCGCCTTGTCCGGCTGCGGCAGGGCAAGCGGCGCCCGTGGGTCGCGCCGGACAGGAGCCGCCGGAAGCCGGATCACGACACGAAGGCCTGGCTCATTATCCTCGATCCGCAAGCTGCCATTGTGAAGGCGCGCCACCGCCGCGGCGAGCGAAAGGCCGAGGCCGGAGCCAGGCCGCGAGCGCGCGTTTTCGAGCCGGACGAATCGATCGAGCACGCGCAGGCGATCGTTCTCGGCGATGCCCGGACCGCGATCCGCGACAACGAATTCGATATTGCCGCCACGCCGCCGCGCCGAGAGTTCGACGGTGCCTTTAGGAGCTTGTGTGGGCGCTAGACCCGGGCCGAGCCCCGCCGCCGCTTCCCGGATCCCGTATTTCAGCGCATTGTCGACGAGATTGGCGACGGCCTGACCGGCAAGCTCCCGGCTTCCATGCAGATAGAGCCCCGGCTCCGCAGAAATTGCAAGCATGATGCCGCGTTCCTCCGCGACCGGCTCGTACAGCTCGCCGACGTCTCGGGCGACGGCCGCGGCGTCGAAATCGCTCATCCCTTCGCGCCCGGCGCCTGCTTGCGCTCGGGCTATGCTTAACAGAGCGTCGAAGATCTGGATCAGCCGCTCGGACTCGTCGAGGGCTTTTTCGAGCGCGGCGCGATAATCCTGCGGGCTTTTGGCGCTGCGTAATGCTTGTTCCACGCCGCCGCGGAGACGGGTCAAGGGGGTCTTGAGATCGTGCGCGATGTTGTCGGAAACTTCTTTCAATCCCGCCATTAATATAGCGATCCGCTCCAGCATGGCGTTGAAATTTTGCCCGAGCCGGTCGAGTTCGTCGCCGGTCCCGGTCAGCCGCAATCGGCCGGAGAGATCACCGGCGACGATTGCCTGGGCATTGGCGTTGATTGCATCGACGCGATTGAGGACGCGCCGGGCAACCCAGAGCCCGCCAAGCGTTCCGATCACCACGAGCCAAAGCAGCGAAGTGAGCAGTGCTTCGCCGAGAATTTGGCGCAACCCTTCGCCTTCCGCGAGGTCGTGCCCGACGAGCAGGTGGAAACCGCCCGCCAAGACAAAGTTGCGGGCGAGCGCCCGGTGTTTTCCGCCCGGATCGCCCGGCAGCTGATAAGCCGTCTCGACAAGGCCAGGACGGGTCAGAATATCCGGCGGCAGGCGCGCGATGTTACCGGCGATCGGTTCTCCCGCCACGGTGGTGACGAGGTAAAGACCGGCGCCGGGCTGGCGGGTCCGCTTTTGGATGATGTTAACAAGGCGGCGTATGCCGCCCTGCGCGTATTGCTCGGAAAGCCCAGTAATATCGGTATCGATGGTCTGCGCGATCTGCTCATCGATCAGGTGCTCCATATTCCAGCCTACGGCGCCGAGGACAAGCCCGGCGCCGATCGCCGAAATCGCCAAATAGGCGAGCGATATTTTGAACACAGTAGTGCGAAAGAGCTTACCTAAAGCCATTGCGTATCATGTATCCGGCGCCGCGTATCGTGTGGAGGAGCGGAGGGTCGAAGCCTTTGTCAATCTTGGCGCGCAGCCGCGAAATATGAACATCAATGACATTGGTTTGCGGATCGAAATGATAATCCCATACGTTTTCAAGGAGCATCGTCCTCGTGACCACTTGCCCAGCATATTTCATCAAATATTCGAGCAAGCGGAATTCGCGCGGCTGCAGTTGAATTTCCTTGCCGTCGCGGGTGAGCTTGTGGGCAAGACGGTCAAGCTCAAGACCGTTCACCCGGAAGACGGTTTCCTCGCCCAGGCCCGGCCGGTTGCGCCGGGCGAGCACCTCGACCCGCGCCAGAAGCTCTGAAAATGCGCAAGGCTTGGCGAGGTAATCGTCACCGCCCGCGCGCAGCCCCTTGACGCGATCGTCGACCTGTCCAAGCGCCGAAAGGATCAGGATGGGCGTCAGGATTTTCTGCGCCCGCAGGTTGCCAATCAGCGAGAGCCCGTCGAGTTTTGGCAGCATACGATCGACAATCAAAACATCGTAGTTTTCATCGCGGGCACGGGCGTAGCCGTCAACGCCGTCGCCGACATAATCGGCAACATGACCGGCCTCGCGAAATGCCTTGACCATGTAATTGGCGGCTTCGGAATCGTCTTCGACGATGAGAATGCGCATGAGCGGCAATATAGCTCATCCCTGGGCAAAGCAGCAGGCCGGAAGTTGCCTTCCGGCCTGTCGCCTCCTGGAGCCGGCGCCGCAACGGGGGGGGGCGGTACCGGCCCATAAGCCTCGGGGACGTGAGGCTCAGGAAGTCGGTTTGATCGTGATCGCGACGAAACGGGTGCCTTCACTGCCCTTGACCCGCAAAAGGACGGCCTTGCGATTGTCCTTTTTGGCCTCGGCTAGCACCGCGCTGATGTCCGCCGGCTGATTGACCGCACGGCCGCCCGCCTCAAGAATGACGTCGCCGATCTGCAAGCCCTTCTGCGCGGCCACGCCATCGGGATCGATGTCGGAGATGACCACGCCGTGGCTTCCCGCTCCTTCGACGCTGGAGGCAGGGGCGAGCACGAGCCCGAGGCCGCTAAATGCGTTATTGTCCTGGCTCATGCCCGGATTGACCCGCGCTTCCTTGTCGTCTGGCAAAGAGCCGAGCATTACCGGCGCGGTTTTTTCCGATCCATCGTGCCAATAGATCAAATCGGTCTTTTTCCCCGGGCCGAGGGCCGCCACCTTGCGGGCGAGGTCGCGCGGGCCTTCGATCCGGCCACCGTCGATGCCGAGGATCACATCTCCCGATTTAATTCCGGCTGCGCTTGCTGGAGAATTCGGCTGAGTCTCCGCGACGAGAGCGCCTTTGGCGGATTTCAGGCCGAGGCTGTCGGCGACTTCCTGGGTCACCGGCTGAATCTGGACGCCAATCCAACCTCGTGCGACCACGCCTTTGTCTTTCAGCGCCGCGATGACAGTTTGCGCGGTATCGGCGGGAATGGCAAAACCAATGCCGACGCTTCCGCCCGTAGGCGAGAAAATCGCCGTGTTGACGCCGACCACTTGACCTTGGGTATTGAAGGTGGGGCCGCCCGAATTGCCCCGGTTAACCGGCGCATCGATTTGCAGGAAGTCATCATAGGGCCCGGCGCCAATGTCGCGCCCGCGCGCCGAAATGATGCCCGCCGTAACCGTTCCCCCCAACCCGAAGGGATTGCCGACCGCGATCACCCAGTCGCCCACCCGTGGCGTCGCGGTGGCGAAGTCGACGTGCTGGTACGGGCCGCCCTGCTTGATCTTCAAGAGAGCGAGATCGGTTTTCTTATCGGTTCCGACGATTGTTGCCGGCACCGTTTTGCCGTCGTCCAAGGTCACCGAGACCTCGGTGGCGTTCTCGACGACGTGATGGTTCGTGACAACATAGCCATCAGCGGAAATAATGAACCCGGAGCCTTGCGCTTGGGTAAGGTGCGGCTTGAGGTGGCGACCGTGCGGCGCTCCTTCGCCGAAATGTTTAAAGAAGCGCTCGAGTGGATCGCCCGGCGCGATATGCGGTATTTCGAACTCGTCGCTAGAATCGGCCGTCTCGGTGGTCTTCACCTTGACGGACACCACGGCGCCGCGCACATGGTCGACCACCTCGGCAAAAGAGACCGGAGACACGACGGGAGCAGGAGGGGGAGATGCGACCGGAGGACCTTGGCTCTGAAGCGCGGCGGCAGGCGCCTGGCCGAAAGCCCAGGCCAGGGCGGCCACCGACGCGAGCAGCGCGGCACGGAACTCGTGGCGCCGGCGCACGATCCAAGGTGGCGACCACAGGCTCTCGGGCCAGGGGGAGCGGATGTTAGCCATTGACTACTCCATTGCAAAAATCAGCGACGGCGCACCGTCTTCGGCCATCAACATGGGGAGGCCCAGCTTACACCGCCATTTCGCTCGCATGAAAATTTTGTAAGGCTGGCTCATGCTCGCCGCGGGAAATGTAACGCGGCTCCAGTTGCAGTTCCGAACGGCTGCAAATGATATCCTGCGGGCGATCTACCGCAGTGGCCCAGGCCAATGCCGGCCGGTTGGCGATGGCGAAGGCAACACAAGCGATAACATTTGTTTTCCATAGCCGCTCGGGAGCGCCCGGCGGAGTGGCCGAAACCAAGCTTTTCCGGCGGGCGGCCTCGGCCGCTTTGCTTTCGCCTCAGAATCCGTCACCGCTGGGTTCAGGCACCGCGCCAGGATCGGCCGGATAGTATCGTTGAACGGGCGGGCGCCGAGTCCCGTGCGGGGCCGGAATAAAGCCCGGCGGCCGCCCTACTTCAATTGGCGGGCCAAGCGGCGGAGCCGCTGGCTGCTCCTGCGGCGGTTCGCTAATCTGCTCGTCGCTTGCCGGGGCGCGATTTTCGCTCGGCGGGCCCCGGCGGGGCCGATGGGATGGCTTTTGGACCGGAGTTTGGGGAGTTTCCGGCCGCGCGGGCGTCACCTCCGCTGGCGCCTGGCTCGCCTTAACTGCCTCGCCGCCTTCGCAGCCGGTCAACCAGATGTCATAAATCGGATGCTCGATGCCGTGCAGGCCCGGGCTCGCCGCGAACATCCAACCAGAAAAGATCCGCTTGTATTGGTTGACGGCATCGACCTCGTCCACCTCGACGAAAGTGGTCGTCTGCGGCGCCTCCGTGGCGGGACGCGTGTAACAGGCGCGCTCGGTTATCTGGAGCGACCCGAACTGCACGGTTTCGCCGGCCGCGGCTTGAAAGGCGATCGTACGCCCGGTGATCTTGTCCAATCCGGCAAACACCGCGACTGGATGCCCGATCTTGCCGGCGCGCGCCGGATGCGAGACGACCAGCGCCGAAATGAAAACAAAGCCAGCCAAATGGCCCACTCGGCCTAGATAGACTTGTATCAAAGCTTCGATCATTGGACAATTTGGGCGCATTAGTTGGGCGCATTAGAATGTCGGCGAATTCCGGACGTGGACATCGCGACATAAAAACGGCGATTTTGCGCTCCCCTCAGCCCAGCATTTTTGTCCGGAAAAGGCGTCCTCGCTGACCCCAAACCAGCGCTGCACCAATCACGTCCTTGCCTATGGTTCGCCTCAGCCTTCCGGCGTCCAGGCCTCGTAATCGCCGGTCGCCGGAGGCCGCGCATTGGCAGCTAGGGTCGAGCCCGGCGGCCGCCAGGCTTGCGGCGTGCCGGTCAAATTCGGCAGGTGCGGCAATTCCCACGCGCGGGCGACGTAATTCTCTGCGGTTGGCGGTATATCCACCGTGTGATGCAGCCAGCCATACCAGCCGGGCGGGGTCATCGAGCCCTCGCTCTCGCCCGCGTAAATCACCCAGCGCCGTTCGAAGCCCAGCGCCTTGTCGACCTTCCGGCTGCGGTAGTAGCGATTGCCGAATTCGTCCTTGCCGGCGAATTTGCCAAAGAGCACTGTGTAGATCGCCGTATTTAGGGTCTGGCCATTCCACCAGGTAAAAATCCGAGCGAGCCATCTCATCGGTTTGATCTGCCTTCGGGGTTGCCGGAGCTCTCCCGGCGGTCGTTTATGGCCGCGCGCGGCGGCGCTGTCCAGAGCGAGCACGCAAAGCAATTTCTTAACTAATCCACAACATTGATTTCTCGACAGCCCACAACATCTTGCGTATTTTTCAAACTAATAGCTAGCTTTGGGGTTCAACCAATGCGAATTGAGCGCCGTTACACCAAGCCTGACCAGCCCCCGTACGCGGAGATCGCGTTTCGGACGACGAAAAGCGAAATCCGCAATCCCGACGGATCGATCGTTTTCTCGCAAGAAGGCATCGAGGTTCCGGCCGCTTGGAGCCAGGTCTCGGCGGACGTGCTCGCGCAAAAATATTTCCGCAAGGCGGGGGTGCCGGCCAGGCTCAAACGCGTGCCGGAAGCCAACGTCCCGGCATTCCTTTGGCGCACCGCCGCAGACGAAGAAGCGCTCGCGGCGTTGCCGAAGTCCGGGCGCGATAGAGGCGAGACCTCGGCCCGCCAAGTGTTTGACCGCCTTGCCGGTGCCTGGACCTACTGGGGCTGGAAGGGCAAATACTTCGACTCGGAAGCGGATGCGGCCGCCTTCTTCGACGAGTTGCGCTTCATGCTGGCGCGTCAGATGGCGGCGCCCAATTCGCCGCAATGGTTCAATACCGGGCTCCATTGGGCCTATGGCATCGATGGGCCAAGCCAGGGCCATTATTATGTCGACCACGAGACTAAGAAACTTGTCAAATCAAAGTCGGCCTACGAGCATCCGCAACCGCATGCCTGTTTCATCCAGTCCGTCGCCGACGATCTCGTGAACGACGGCGGGATCATGGATCTTTGGGTGCGCGAAGCTAGGCTTTTCAAATATGGCTCCGGCACCGGCTCGAATTTTTCCAAATTGCGCGGCGAGAACGAAGAGCTTTCCGGCGGCGGCAAGTCCTCCGGCCTGATGTCGTTCCTGAAGATCGGCGACCGCGCGGCGGGCGCGATCAAGTCGGGCGGGACGACAAGGCGAGCCGCGAAAATGGTCATTGTCGATGTTGATCATCCCGACATCGAGGATTTTATCGAATGGAAGGTGAAGGAAGAACGGAAAGTCGCCGCGCTCGTCACCGGCTCAAAAATTTTGCAAAGGGCGACGAGGTCTATACTTCGCGCCTGCATCAATTGCGAGGGGCCGGGCGATGATTGTTTCGATCCGGAGAAGAACCCTGCGCTAAAAAAAGAAATCAAGCTCGCGCGGCGCGCCTTCGTTCCCGACGCAGCCATTAAAAGGATCATTCAGTTGGCGCGCCAGGGCGATCCCTCCCCCGAAATCGATTTCGAATCCTTTACGACCGATTGGGACTCTGATGCCTATCTCACGGTCTCCGGCCAGAACTCCAACAATTCGGTGCGCGTATGCGACGAATTTCTATGCGCGGTCGAGGAAAATCGCGATTGGACCTTGACCCGGCGGCTCGACGGCAAGACCCACAAGGCTATGAAAGCGCGCGATCTCTGGGACAGGATCGGCCGCGCCGCTTGGGCCTCGGCCGACCCCGGCCTGCAATACCATACGACGATCAATGATTGGCACACCTGCCCGGCGGCGGGCCCGATCCGCGCCTCGAATCCGTGCTCGGAGTATATGTTTCTGGACGATACGGCGTGCAACCTCGCCTCGCTCAATCTGCTCCAGTTCCGTGACGCGGCGACGGGAGAATTCGAGGTTGAGTTGTACGAGCACGCGGTGCGGTTGTGGACGATCGTGCTCGAAATCTCGGTCATGATGGCGCAATTTCCGGCCAAGAAGATCGCCAGGCTTTCTTACGATTATCGCACGCTGGGCCTTGGCTACGCTAATATCGGCGGGCTGTTGATGTCGTCCGGCATCGCCTACGACAGCGATGAAGGCCGCGCGATTTGCGGCGCGCTTTCGGCGATCATGACAGGCGCCGCCTATGCCACATCGGCGGAATTGGCGGGCGAACTCGGCGCCTTCGAGGGCTATGGCGCCAACGCGAGCGCAATGCTGCGCGTGATGCGCAACCACGCCCGGGCGGCAAATGGTGAGGCCTCCGGCTTTGAGGCTTTGTCGATCGCGCCGGTCCCGCTCGACCACGCGGCGTTGCCCAATAAGGCGCTTGGCGATTATGCCCGCGCCGCCTGGGCGCGCGCCGTCACGCTCGGCGAGCGCCACGGTTATCGCAACGCGCAGGTGAGCGTTGTCGCGCCGACCGGCACTATCGGCCTCGCGATGGATTGCGACACGACGGGAATCGAGCCTGATTTCGCGCTCGTCAAATTCAAAAAGCTCGCGGGCGGCGGTTATTTCAAGATCATCAATCGCGCCGTGCCCGAAGGCTTGCGCGCGCTCGGATATCGCCAAAGCGCAATCGACCAGATCGTGACCTATGCGACCGGACATGGCTCGTTGAAAAACGCGCCCGTGATCAATCACGAGAGCCTTTCAGCAAAAGGCTTTACGGCGCAAAAACTCGCCGAATTGGAGGCGACGCTGGCGAGCGCCTTCGACATTAAATTCGTCTTCAATAAATGGACTCTCGGCGCGGAGTTCCTCACCGGCGCGCTCAAAATTCCGGCCGAAAAGCTGGAGGATCAAAATTTCGATCTCTTGCACTTTTTAGGGTTCTCCCGCGCGGAAATCGACGCCGCCAATATCTTCGTCTGCGGCGCCATGACGCTCGAAGGCGCGCCGCATTTGAAGCCGGAGCATTATGCCGTCTTCGATTGCGCGAATCCTTGCGGGCGAGCGGGCAAACGTTTTCTCGCCGTCGAAAGCCATATCCGCATGATGGCGGCGGCGCAGCCTTTCATCTCCGGCGCGATCTCGAAGACGATCAACATGCCGAACGATGCGAGCATCGAGGATTGCAAGGACGCCTATATGCTCTCCTGGCGGCTCGGGCTCAAGGCCAACGCGCTGTACCGCGATGGCTCCAAATTGTCGCAGCCCTTGAACAGCCAGTTGATCGCCGACGACGACGACGAGGCGGAGGAAGCCGTCGAGGCGCTGATCGCCTCCAACGCTCCGGCGCGGGCAAGCGCCGTCGCCGAAAAAATCGTCGAAAAAATTGTCGAGCGAATTGAGCGGATAAGGGAGCGCGAGCGCCTGCCCGACCGCCGCAAGGGCTATACCCAAAAGGCGGTCGTTGGCGGCCACAAAGTCTATTTGCGCACTGGCGAATATGCCGATGGGCGGATCGGCGAAATTTTTATCGACATGCACAAGGAGGGGGCGGCGTTCCGGTCGCTAATGAACAATTTCGCCATCGCGATTTCGGTTGGCCTGCAATATGGCGTGCCATTGGAAGAATATGTCGATGCCTTCACTTTCACCCGCTTCGAACCGGCGGGGCTCGTGCAAGGCAATGACGCGATCAAGAACGCGACCTCGATCCTCGACTATATTTTCCGCGAGCTCGCGATCTCCTATCTCGGCCGCAACGATCTCGCCCATATCGACCCGGCGGACATCGGCTACGACGTGCTGGGAGCAGGAGAAGAGCAGAGCCGCCCGCCGCAAAGCGCGGGGTCAACAGGAACCACGAAATTCGTATCGCGCGGATTTGTGCGCTCCAAAGCCGACAAATTGTTGCTGGTGCAAGGCGGCGGGCCGCAACCGGCGACGGCGCTTAAAGGCGATCTCGAAAAGGAAGTCAAAGCGGAACTCGGCGGGTTCGAATGGACGACTTCCGCCGAACGGACAGCCGTCGCCGAAAAGCGAAGCCAGGCGCGAATGCAAGGTTTTACGGGAGAGGCCTGCGGCGAGTGCGGGAATTTTACCCTCGTGCGCAATGGGACATGCCTCAAGTGCGACACCTGCGGCGCGACCACGGGGTGTTCGTAAGAATGTTCAGAGTCAACATTTTTGCTGCAGGTCCCGGCCAATGAATGAGCAAAAACTGATTACCTCTAGTGAGCCGCGAGACTTCTTCGTTTGGGTGAACCCATGGGACTTCCTCGTGCAACACAACGCAAGCATCGTTGGCAGTTTCACCGGAGGTCCGATCTTAGAAGCGCCAGGCGGTCCCGCAGGACTACTTTACATAGCCAATCCGAACGCACCTGGGATCAGCATCTCTCCTTTTCACTTAAGCGTCGTAAAATGTTATGATGTTGAATACAAACTCGAAAATCACCGGTATCGCGAATTCAAAAATTATCCATCGCGTTTTCATGCTCTGTTTTTGTTTCAGGACAGGGCTGAAGCGCAGCGCTATGCGGACACACACCCAGAACACGTCAAAGGTCGCATATTGAAGCGCCTGCAGTCTTGCGGACAGTATTGGTTTTCAATTCACGATGCTTCTTGGATCGATTTTCTTCGCGAGCCTCATTTGATGATGGATGGCGATACGATTGCAGACTGCAATCGAGCCTACTGGAGCGGCACGCGAACAGAGGACTGCGAACTCATGTCGAGAGGGCAACCATGGCGTGGATTATCTGTGATGGAGGTTTTGTTTTACGGCAGAGTGGACTTTGTAAACCGCGAAATGACATCGGACTAAGTCTCAAGTACTTTTCCTCTCCAGCTTGAGGGCTCAAAGCAATAAAGGACATGCTTAAATGACGACCAGCAAGAAAGTAGCAACTAAGGCTTCCAAAATCCTCAAAAGCAAAACTGCATCCAAAGCGATGAAGAGCATTGCTGCATCAGATCTTGAGCAACGCAAGAGCAAAAAAGCCAAGAAGTGTTAGCTACCAAGCATCGCCGCGCCCCCGGCCACACCTCTCCATTCATCGCACGGCAGACCCGAGCGTATCTGAACCTTGAAGTCAAGGATCTGCGATGGCCGGAGGCCGCGCCCCTTTGGGGCGTCCTTGAGTTCAAAATTCAGATTCGCTTTTCCGCCGCCATGCGATGAATGAATTTTTCCGCGCAATTGCGCAACGCCGACAAGACGATTCACATAAATTCAGGCGCCTCAGCGGAGTGCTCAATGGGCTCAAATCATCGCGCGCCACTCGGCGTCGCGTCGAAAGCGCCGCCGAACAGTTCAGAACCATTTTGGATTTCGTAGGCGTATCTGCCTTCCTTATAGAAAAGTTATTTTTAAGCCTCCACTGACGCCAAACGCGAGGCCGCCTTTATCAAGCTTGGGACTGCCATCAAGCAGCAGGTTGTTGTTCCACCCCGGAGGCGAGCAGCAGGAATGAACAGCCTCGAGACCCGTAATCGCCGCGCCGTTCCAAAAACCGGTGATGGCCGCGATCAAATAGGAATCCGCCGCTCGATCCTTGGTGGTTAGAGTGCCCGCCGCGGTGATTTTGGTATCGGGGTTGAGGTAGGACCAGTTCCACAACATGTCCGCTCTCGCGTTAGTCGGCCATGCGACAGCGAGGATTGCCAACAAAGCCAGAGCTTTCAAACCGCCGCTTCGTTTCGCCTTCATGGGCGCGTCTTTCTCATTGGTTTATGAGGCGCGAGCGCGGCCGCCCAGACCCCAGCTTCCCATTCATCGCGCGGCTGACCCCGAGCGCATTGAACTTTGAAGTCAAGGCAGCACGAAGTGCCGCCGCCAATCGAAATCGGATTTGTCCGATTTCGACATCTTAAGCGCGATGCGTGGCCAACGTGCCTCAACTCATAAGTCCTTTTTTAATCAGCATGTTTGCTGGTGCCTCAGGATTCAATAGCCGATCCACTTGGGTCGCACCGAGAACCGGCAGGTTCCCCTCGAGGACACCCAGCTGTAACAGGACGGTTGCCTGATCCCAATAAATGTGTTCGGAGCGTATTTTGCCGTCCTCGAACGCGATAATCCCGACATGGGGGACAGCAAGCCGGCGTCCCGTTGGCACTATCCCCGGTGCGAACCAGTCCATTTGAACGGTGTGCGTGAGTCGGAGAATGAACTCGTCGATAATTCGATATTGAGTGACGCCGCGGGACAAGAGTTGGAGCTCGGCATCGGGTGGTATCTGCGGAATGAAGATTTCCCTGTAGAATTTGCGTAATGCCTCCCGCCCTGTGGCGCCTGTTCCGACGGGCACATGAATCAAGACGGGATTCTCTGTCATCGTCGCGATAGCCGCGTCGGCGTCCTTGTGTTCGAATTCAGCGGCAGTATGCGATTCCCACACGTCGATCAAAGCTTGTTCGGTAGCATTGAAACGCTGCATTTAACTTTCGCTCCCAAGCGCCTCAGGGCCACGACGCCATCATCGATGGTTTCCGCCGAAGGTCATTAACGACAAGCTCAATCGAGACGCGACAATACCTTAAATGCCGATCTCGGCAACAGCCGAGATCGGTTCGGTCTCGATCTTTGAGTTCAAAGTTCAGATATGTTTTCCCGCCGCCATGCGATGAATGAGTTTCTTTGCGCAAGCCGCGCGGCAAATCGCGCCGCCCGCATCAATGCCCTCACGCTTTGAGGGCTCCGCAATTCTCATACCAGGCTCAGGGATTCCAACGAGCCGATCGTGTTTTCGACGGACTGCTCAATCAAGCGCTCTTGCAGGCTCACAATATCAACCGCTCGGCGCGAAGAGTGGACCAGCGGAACGAGATACCATTCAGCGGCGCTGTAAAATTCATTCACGACGGAGTCGAGCGTCGCGGCCTGGGTTTCTTTTGCTCCCTCCAACACTTTCCTGATGCCGTCTTCAATGTCCTGCAGCTTGTTGCGAATTAGTTTTTGCTTGCGCTCCTCTGGGTTGGCAAATGCCTTGTAAAGATAGGCGATGGCCATCGGTCCGATAATCGCAGCCGACAAGGGGACGGCTACGGGCGCGGCCACGGTTGCAAATCCCGTGGCTACCATTGCGAGCGATCCCGCACCCGCCAAGCCGGTCGTCAAGATCGTAAAACTTGCTGCTTGATCGATAGAGGTCATTACCCGCAATTTAGATGATGGAGGCAGCAGGAGTTCGACAAACTCCTTTTGATCGATACTTCGAAGCAGACGAGGACGCGACGCCAATAATTCGCTTTGGAAAAGCATCAACTCCTTCTCGAGCAATTCAACTCGCCGTTCATGCCGCCATTTTAGTTTCTCATAGCGTGCTTGGAGCGTCCTCCCGTGTTGATTCTTGGCGAAAGTTTTCCAGACGCTCTCATTCAGCCAGTCGCCGCCTCGAACGCGATCTTGCAAGCCCAAGGCGATTTCGTTGCCCGCGTTCGCGATGAAATCCTCGATATCTTCCGCGAACTCTCGTTTTTGAAGTTCAACCTCCCGCTCCAAAGCGTGAAGACGTTGCTTTACTTGTTGGACCGTAGACGAGATTGCATCAGACACCTTTGCCACGAGTTCTCGTCGTAAAACTAAGGATTCACGCTGTTTGAATAGTTCATCGGCGTCGGCTCTGATCTGTTGTACCAAGCCCTGGCACATCCTGCGTGCCTCTTCCACGTCTTGCGGGCTTCCCCCGGCTAACTTGCTTGAGATCTCTTCCACCAGCTGGGCGTGGCCGTAGGCAAAGGCTACACCCAGAATGCTATCCAATCTTTCGTCTCTCTGCTTGACGAATCCTTTAATAGTATTGAGGAAGCCGCGATCCCTCGGCGGCACGAAATTGGACAGGACACGCGGATCGACACGAGTATTCAATGCCTTTGCTACCCGTGCGAAAAGATCGTGAGCCAGATCCCCTTGGAGCGCGACAATTGGCGCGGTCATCTCCAGCGCCGCCTTTCGAACATCATCGGGCAGTGATTTAGACGCCGCCTTGAGTTCCTTCAGAGCCCCATCGAGATCGCTCCTGCCGGACGCCAAAGCACGCATAACGATCGCGGCAAGCAAGGCGGGACCATCCGACTCGGACAACCCGGGGTCATTTAAGCTCTCGGCGATTTTGCTAACCGTCTTAACGCAACAAGTGTATTCAAGGATGGTGATAGGACCATTGGCCATCGCCAAAGCGGCTAAGACGCGAGCAAGCACCGCGACGTAGCCGGAGACTTTCTCCTCGGCATCTTCGACGTTTGGGATCACGAGCTCCTTCATCACAACCTCTCAAATTATCAACCGCTTCGGAAACGTATCATTGCATTAGTTTCGGTTAATCAACAATCAGTGGGGACGGGAATATGGCGAAATTCCAGGACGTACCTCTAAATCGGCGCGGCGCCGCGCTGGGACATCGCGCCCCCTCGCGAGCTGGGGCCTGGCTTGGGGGCCGGGCGCGGGTGGCTCTATCCTGGCAGCGGAAATCCGCAAGCTGCTCTTTCGTTCCGATGTATCCCCTGGCTAACCCGAGCGTATCTGGACTTTGAAGTCAAGGATCTGCGACGGCCGGAGGCCGCGCCTTTGGTGCGTCCTTGAATTCAAGGCTGAGGTATATGCCTTTCCCGCCGCCATGCGATGCGACATCGTGCGCAAGATGAGCGGGAAGTAAAGCAACCCCTGCTTCAAGCCGGGCGCCCCCGGCCGCGCTACAACGGCGCGGCGTGACTTTCGATCCGCGGCGGCGGCGGCGATTCCGTCTTGGCGATCCCGGCTTTAACGGTGGACTGAATTTTTTCGAAGGCGCGAACCTCGATCTGGCGCACCCGCTCCCGCGAAATGTCGAATTCATCGGAGAGCGCCTCGAGGGTCATCGGATTGTCGGCAAGCCGCCGCGCCTCGAAAATGCGCCGTTCGCGCGGGTTCAGCACGCCGAGCGCATTGCGGAGCGCGGCGAGGCGATTGGCGGTTTCTTCGCGTTCGGCAAGGGTATGCTCCTGGCTGGCGGCCTCATCAACAAGCCAATCCTGCCATTCGCCCTCGCTTTCCTCGCGGACGGGAGAATTCAGCGACGCGTCCCCCGACATCCGCCGGTTCATGTCGATGACATCCTTTGCGCTGACGCCGAGCCTGCGCGCGATCGTCTTGACTTGTTCGGGACGCAGGTCGCCATCGTCAAGCGCCGAAATCTGGCTCTTTGCCCGCCGCAAATTGAAGAAAAGCTTCTTTTGGCTCGCTGTCGTTCCCATTTTCACGAGCGACCAGGAGCGCAGGATGTACTCTTGGATCGAGGCGCGGACCCACCACATGGCGTAGGTCGCCAAGCGAAACCCCTTGTCTGGCTCGAAACGCTTGACCGCTTGCATGAGGCCGACGTTGCCTTCCGAGACAACTTCGCTGATCGGCAGACCGTAGCCCCTATAGCCCATTGCGATCTTGGCGACGAGCCTGAGATGCGAGGTCACAAGCTTATGCGCCGCGCTGGGATCCTCATGCTCGCGCCAGCGCTTGGCGAGCATATATTCCTCCTGCGGCTCCAACATCGGAAAACGCCGGATTTGCGTGAGGTAACGAGCAAGCCCGCTTTCCCCTGAAATCATTGGCAAGGCAGCACTCATTGCATCTTCTCCTGGGACCCCTGTGTCAGCGGGTCCGCCGTGACCGCTTCCAATGCCAGCCACGCGATTCGACAATATAGAATGCCGCGACCGCGGCCGAAAGAGGGCGAGGCAACGCATTCGGATTAAACATTGGCAATATTACAAAATGCAAGGGGCACGCTGTACGATAGCAAAGAAAGCTCCAAGCCTCTTACTCCACCCTTAAGCTACGATGGTTTTGGGTGCGGTGTCACCCGCCGCGGTAAAATAAGTGTGAAAACTTGCGCGAAAGGGGCGTCCTATCGCCGTTTCCTTGCGGCGACCGGGCGTTGCGGCGCGGCATCAACTTTATTGCTACGACCTCGCTATTTCATGCCCGGCGAGTGCGTCGCGCAATCGCCCTAGTTCTGGTGGCAGGGCGGCCTCGAAGCGCAGTTGGAGGCCCGTCACTGGATGCGGGAAACTGAGCACCGCCGCGTGCAAGGCTTGGCGGGTGAGAGATGCGAGGCAGAGCTGGGCGGCGGGCGGGAGCCGCGCCGTTTTGCTCTTGAAACCGGCGGAATAGACGGGGTCGCCCAGAACCGGATGGCCGGCATGCGCCATGTGGACGCGGATCTGATGGGTTCGCCCCGTCTCCAGCCGGCATGAAATAAGGCTTGCTTCGCCAGCAAAGCTCTCGATGAGCCGCCAATGGGTCAGCGCGCGGCGGCCGCGCCCGGCCGGCACGACGGCGATCTTTTGGCGTCCGGTGGCATGACGGGCGAGCGGCGCGTCGATGGTGCCGGAAGGCCGCGCGGGGGCGCCCCAAACGAAGGCCAGATACGCGCGGGTCAGCGGTAGGGTCTTCCCGTGATCGGCGAAGAGCCTGGCTAGCCGGTAATGCGCCGCGTCCGTCTTCGCAATCACCAAAAGCCCAGAAGTGTCCTTGTCGAGCCGGTGTACGATGCCGGGCCTTCGCACGCCTCCGATGCCCGAGAGGCTCGCGCCGCAATGGGCGATTAGCGCATTGACGAGCGTCCCCGATTCATGTCCGGCGCCCGGATGCACCACGAGCCCGGCCGGCTTGTCGATGACGATCAGATGTTCGTCCTCGAAAACAATTTCGAGCGCAATACGTTCCCCCAAGGGCGCGGGATCGGCGGGCGGGGGGAGGCGCAAGGCGACGGTCTGGCCCGCGCGGAGCAGAAAACTCGGGTCTGTCGCCGTCGCGCCGTCGATGGTGGCATGGCCGGCTTCGATTAGGCTCTTAACTCTGGTGCGCGATAAATTCGCCGCCGCCGCCGCAAGGAAACGGTCGAGCCGCTCGCCGCCCTGCTCGGGCGCAATGCGATAGGCGAGGAAAAGATTATTTTCCTGGCTCATGCTCATGGGACTGGCGATGCCTGATCAAGGCCCATGGCATGAAGCGGGCCGAGAGAGGGATGGTCTCCCTGCCGCGGACGATGCCTCGAGTGGCCTGCCGTGGATTGCATAAGGTGGTGGATTGCATACGATGGAAGAAGGCGTTGTTGGTGCCGACGAGGCGCACCTTCAGCGTCTCGGCGACCTCTGGTGTAATGTGTAGGTTGCGGGATAGGACTTGCCATTAATGGTAATTACTCGGCTGCCCGCCTTCCATCGGCAGCGACGAATAGTCCCTTCCCTCAAGCCATTCCTGGAGCTGAGTGACGTAGGCGCGGTCAGCCTAACCTCATCCGCTGCAGGCGCATGGCGTTGGCGGAGTATTGCGAACCATGATCGTGCCGGGCGGCGTGATCCCCCTGCCGACGTCGTGTGCCGACATTGTCATGTTGATCCAATTCGCTGGGGCCAGCATGCCGATGAGAAGGGCCAGGAAGGAGACGACGGCGAGGCCGCGATCTGCGCCACGGTCGTATCCGATTTCGTGACCTGATGGACTTGATGAGGCCCGCGTCCGCGTCCATGGTCATGGCCGGGATCGTGCCGCCCTCCACCGGAGCCTGGAGTTGCAATTGAAGTTGTGGATGCTCATGCGTCACAACGTGTCGAGGCACAGCTACCGACCTTCGCTCTGGCTTCCGTTCGATCATCAAGCCATGCTTGAGCTGCCGCGGAAGCGGTTTTCAGGTGATGAGCGCTACGCCTAAAGGTAATGGTGAAATTCATGCGCTAGCATCCCCGCGACGGCGACGCGATCACTCCTCCGGTTTCGATTTCGGCCGCCGCTTGTTCATTTCCTTCACACGAGGAGACATTTTTATGGCACGCCCGACTTTGGCGCGACCCGCAACAGGCTGAAGGATTTTACGGAATTCGTCGCGTTTCTCGTGAATCGAGGCGATCACCTTGCCCATTGGGATCCCCATGTCCACGAGCACGGCTTCCGACAATTGCAAACTTGCCTCGATAGTCTCGGGGACGGCATCGCTCACGCCAAGGCCATAGAGCAGCGTTGCGTGACGCGCGTCGCGGGCTCTTGCGACAATGATCAGATCTGGATAGCCGGCGCGCGCGTCGCGCACAATGTCTTCGGCGTCGGCCGGCCGGTCCATCGTGATGACAAGGGCCCGGGCCTTGGCCAATCCGCAGCGGGCAAGGAACCCGGGCCGCGCATTGCCCCAATAGATGTCTCGTCCTTCGCCGCGGAAGCGCGTCACCAAGGCGGCATCGGTATCCACGGCGACATAGCGGATAGCATGCACATGCAGCATAGCATGCACATGCAGCATGTCGCCGACGAGCTGGCCGACCCGGCCAAAGCCGACGATGATCGCATCAGGCGCCGGGCCGTCCACGCTCGGCTCCGGGAGAGCGGCTGGCTCCGCTGCGGCGGGCCGTCTTGCCAGGCGCTTGGCGAGCGCGCCAAGGAATGGCACGGCGAACATCGAAAGAGTCACCGCGATCATCGCCTCCGCGCCCGCATTGGCGGACATGGCCTTGGCGGCGACGGCTGCGGTGACGATGACGAAAGCAAATTCTCCGCCGGGGGCCAGCATAAGCGCGGCCTCAGTCGAAACCCGCACTGGCAGGCGCGCTATCCACCCAGCTAGCCAATTGACGCAAAATTTGACGAGAATGATGCAAAGCGCAAGACTGAAGGCCATTAGCGGAGCGGAAAATATGTGAGAAAGATCGAGGCTTGCGCCGATCGAGACAAAGAAAAGCCCGAGCAGCAAACCTTTGAAGGGCTCGATCGTTACTTCGATCTCGCGGCGGTACTCAGTTTCGGCGAGAAGAATGCCGGCGATGAAGGCGCCAAGTCCCATCGACAAACCGCTCGCTGCGGTGAGAACTCCGGTTCCGATGACCACAAGCAGGCAGGCCGCCATGAAAAATTCGGTCGATCCCGCCGCCGCGACATGACGAAATAGCGGCCGCATGACTAGCCGGCCGCCGAGCACGACGACGCTCAAACCGGTGAGGGCGGGGACCAGGAAAGAGACAACAGCCATGCCGAGGCTACCGCCGCGCACTTCGAGCATGTCGACCATGAACAGGAGAGGTGCAACCATTAGGTCCTGAAAGAGCAGGACCGCAAAAATCGTGCGGCCCGCCGTGGTTCCGAGCCGTTTGGCCCCGGCGAGCACTGGAATCACGATGGCCGTGGACGACAGAGCAAGGGCCAAACCGAGCACCGCCGCCGAGGTTGGAGGCTCCCCCAGGATCAAGGCCAAGGCGCCAAGCGCGGCGGCGGAACCGAAGACCTGCAGAGCGCCGAGTCCGAAGACGAGCCGGCCGATAATCGCCAAACGCTGCCACGACAGTTCAAGGCCGATCATGAACAGGAGAAAGACGACACCGAATTCCGCGACCGGCGCGATCTGCTCGACATTGTCGAGAGCAAACGGAGCAAGCCAGCCGATTTGCCGCGCGAGCGCGCCAAGGCCATAGGGGCCGAGCAAAACACCTGCGCCAAGGAAACCCAGAACCGGACTGAACTTCAAGCGCCGGAACAGCGGCACGACCACGCCGGCCGTCGCGAGAAAAATCAATGTTTCCTTGTATTGCTCGGGGGCGAAGGTTCCCATGAGTCCGCCTGATTCCATGGCCGCGTGGATTGGAACTTTGCGCGAAAAGCGCACACGCCACCTTCGCGCCGCTTGCCGGGGCTCGTCCAAATAAAAATGCACGGCCGCGCAAATCTTCCGGCTTTAATCGCCGGCACGGCTGGCTTGCATTACCGGCGGCGCCATCCTGGCGGTCCTGGTTTGAATCCCCAACAGCCATGGGAGGTTTCTCTCTTCGAAACGGAGACAGGATTTTGACGTCTGTACTTTTGAGAAGTTGTAAACATGCACGGTTTTTACATTTTAACTACTCCAATTTAAAAAGATAATGCTTGCATTAAAATTTCTATAGCGAAAGGAAGAGCATAACAACCGTCGCTGACATCAGTGCCTTGACCCCTTTTGCCTGGACTTGCCTTTCCTCGCTTTCGTTGCGCCGCCGCCGCGCCTTGGCGGCTGCCGTGTTCCTCGTTTATCCGGCAATTTCATCGGCGCAGGACACAGCGCCGGATTCATTCAGGGAGCTCGAAACGAAATATATCTTCGGCTTCACGTTTGGTTCGGACATAGGTCCGAAAGGCGAACGCGAGCTCGAATTGACAACAACGGCCAATTTCCAGAAGCGGACCAGTACGTACGCTGCATTGGAGCAGGAAGCAGAACTCGAATATAATCCGATTGACAGTTTTCAGATCGAGTTGGGCGCGTCAGGCGTTTACCATGCGATTAGCGGCGTCGAGGGATTCGATGACTTCCATGGTGCCAATTTCGGCGGCTTGTCGTCGACCTTACGATACCTTCTAGTCGCGCGGGGCCCGGGATCGCCGATAGGTCTGCAGATTGCGGTCGAACCGGAATGGTCGCGTGTCAATGACGCTGGGAAACCGGTCACGACTTTCGAAGCGGAGACCAGGATCATCGCTGATACCGAACTCATTCCCAATCGACTGTTCGCCGCGTTCAATTTGATCTACACGCCCGAGATCGAAAGTGTATTCGGGTCTCGGGACGGGGAGAGAGCCTCCACGCTGGGCGTGTTGGGGGCCTTGACCTATCGGATCACGCCCAAAGACGCGCTTGGGGCCGAGCTCGAATATTACCGTGCTTACGAAGGGCTAGGGCTTAACATTTTGGCCGGAGATGCGCTCTACGCGGGTCCGACGTTCCACATGCAGGTCACAGACAAATTCATCCTCTCGGCCGCCTTCTCCACCCAGATCGCCGGACACGCGGCCGGCAGCGCGAACTTCCTCGATCTCACCAATTTCTCGCGGAACAAGGCCTTGTTGCGGGCCGTGCTGGAATTCTGACGTCTACACTTGAGATTTATGGAGGGTTGAATGCAGTTTCGACGTATCGGCGCCGTCCTTTGGCTCACGATTCTCCCGGCGGTCCTCACCTGGTTTGCCCAAATTCCGGCAAAGGCGGCAAGCGCGGTTATGCTCCATATCTCGATTAAGGACCATCGATTCCGGCCCGCCGAACTGAAGGTGCCGGCCAACGCGCCGGTCACGCTTGTCGTCCGCAATCTCGATCCGACTCCCGAAGAGTTCGAAAGCAATACGCTCCGGGTCGAGAAAGTCGTGGCCGGCAATTCCGAGATCACGCTCAACTTCCGGCCGCTCGCCCCCGGGCGGTATCGTTTCTACGGCGACTTCAACGAGGCGACCGCCCAGGGCGCGATCACGGCGGAATAGAAGGACCAAAACGCCGGCCCCTTGGGGTCGAAACGCGGCGCGCCCTTCCCCGCGCCGCCGGAATCCGGCATGGTGGCGCCATGTCCGATCCGCCAAACAGCAACGCGCCAGAACTCAGCGTCAGCGAATTGTCCGCCGCCCTGAAACGGACGGTCGAGGATCGTTTCGCCTTCGTGCGCGTGCGCGGCGAAATCTCGAACTATCGCGGGCCGCATTCTTCCGGCCACGCCTATTTCTGTTTGAAGGACCAAACCGCCCGCATCGAGGCGGTAATCTGGAAAGGAGTTTTCGCTAAACTGAAGACCAAGCCGCGAGAGGGATTGGAAGTCGTCGCGACTGGCAAGGTCACAACGTATCCTGGCAAATCCACTTATCAAATCATCATCGAGGCGTTGGAGCCAGCGGGCATCGGCGCGCTGATGGCGCTCGTCGAGGAGCGCCGCCTGAAACTCGCCGCGGAAGGTCTTTTCGATGAAGCCCGCAAGCGGCCGTTGCCGTTTCTACCCGCGTGCATAGGAGTCGTCACCTCGCCGACCGGAGCCGTCGTCCGCGACATCCTACACCGCATCGCGGAGCGCTTTCCGCGCCATGTCCTGGTCTGGCCCGTGCGGGTCCAGGGCGAGACCTCGGCGGCTGAGATCGCCGCCGCGATCGACGGTTTCAATGCCCTGCCTAAAGATGGCTCAATGCGGCGGCCAGACGTGATTATTGTCGCGCGCGGAGGCGGTTCACTCGAAGATTTGTGGAGTTTCAACGAGGAGATGGTCGTGCGAGCGGCGGCGCGGAGCTTCTTGCCGCTCATCGCGGCGGTCGGGCACGAGACAGATTGGACCTTGATCGACCACGCCGCTGATCTGCGCGCGCCGACCGCGACGGCGGCGGCGGAAAGAGCGGTGCCGGTGCGCAGCGAGCTCGCCGCCGCGCTCGCCGATCTCGCCCGCCGCCACATCGACGCCGTACTGCGGGGCCTTGCCCGCCGTCGTGGCGAATTCCGTGCCCTGGTCCGCGCCCTGCCGCAAAGCGACGCCATTTTTGCCCTTCGCCGCCAGCAGCTGGACAATCTCGAGAGCCGCCTCAACGGCGCGCGCGCAAGAGCCCGCAGCCGCGGCCAGCTCGCATTGGCGCGCCTGTCCCATCACCTCGCTCAACGATCGCCACACGCTCAAATTGCGGGCAAGAAGCAACAATTCAACGCGCTGGAACAAAGGCTGAAGCGCTGGGGGGGCCTGAGCTATGTTGCAAGAAAGCAAGAGCTCGCGCATCTTGCGGCGAGGCTTGCGATCGCGCGTGCGGCGCGGGTAATACTTGAGGCCGAGCGAGTGGCTGCGTCGCGCCAACAGTGTGGTTCGCTGACCGGCCGGATGAGGCGCTGTTTTGTCGCACGCGTAGTGCGGGAGGCGGAACGGCTCGCGGCGTTTGGACAGAGGTTGCGGCGCTACCGGACGGCAGGTAACGAGGGAAGCAAGCGAGCGCTCGAACATCTTGCGGCGAGACTTGGAGGAGCCAGGACCGCCCGGGTGACGCTTGAACGTGCCAGGGCCGACGCGGCGCGGCAACGCCTTGACGCTTTGGTCGCGCGGATGAAGCCCGGTTTTGATTCACTCATCACCGCGCACCGGGCGCGCATCAAGGCTCTGGAGCAAGTACTCGTTACTCTCGATCTTCGCCAAATCTTGGCGCGCGGATTTGCCCTCGTGCGGGACAGAAATAAAAAGCTATTGCGCAGAGCAGCCGAGGTGGCCGATGGGGCACGTCTCGATCTCGAATTCGCCGACGGCCACAAAACGGCGATCGCGGCCACCGAAAAAGACCCCCGTGCGCTAAAAGGCACGGCCGGCAAGGGCAGTCTGAAACGCGAACAAGGTTCGCTTTTCTGATGTAGGCCGCGTCCGGGCCGCGCTACGACCCGGCGGCGCCGGTCCGGCGGGAAACTTGGCGCAAGCCATACGCTTTCAAGCCGGTGCGGGAGCTTGATCAATGCCCCGCGATGGCCGGGCCCAAGCCCGGCGCGAGCGCCGTCGGCACACGATCCCCAGCCAGGCCGGGTTGGCGTCCTCGATCAAAAACAGCTTGAACGAAGAGGACATTCCGTTGTTTACCAGCCCAATCGGGTCGGCCTAGTCTTGCGCTCCGGTCCGGCTGGCAAGGACCGTCACCCGGCTTCTTCATGCGCCGAAATGAGATGATTTTTCGGGCCCGATCGTTCATGACGGTTTTTCCGGCGCCAATCGCCGCCCCTTACCCGCCTGCCGAGAGTTGCGTAGTCGATGATCAAGCCAGTACGAATTGCACTCGACGCCATGGGCGGCGATCATGGACCGGAAGTGATCATTCCGGGCGCTGCCCGCGCGCTCCGACGACAGCCCGATATAAAATTTCTTTTTTTTGGCGATGCCGCCAGGATCCGGCCGCTTCTCGATGCCGAGCCGGTGCTTTCCGAGGTCTCCACCGTGCGCCACACCGGCATTTCGGTCCGGATGGACGCCAAGCCTAGCCAGGCGTTGCGCGCCGGCCGCCGGACATCATCGATGTGGCTTGCCATCGAGGCGGTGAAGATGAACGATGCCGATGCTGCGGTTTCGGCCGGCAATACCGGCGCTTTGATGGCCATGGCGAAAATTTGCCTGCACATGATGCCGGGGATCGGCCGCCCGGCGATTGCTGCGATCTGGCCTACGATTTGGGGCAAGTCGATCGTCCTCGATCTCGGGGCATCGATCGGCGCCGATGCGCGGCATCTTGTCGATCTTGCCGTCATGGGCTCCGCGATGGCCAGGATCGTGCTTTCCATCGAACGGCCGGCCGTGGGTTTGTTGAATATCGGCGTCGAGGAAATCAAGGGTATCGACGAGGTCAAGGCAGCCTCCCGCTTGCTGAGAGAGTCCGCTCTGCTGGACTACCGGGGCTTCGTCGAAGGAGACGACATTGGCAAGGGAACGGTCGATGTTGTGGTCACCGAAGGCTTCGCCGGCAACATCGCCTTGAAGGCCGCGGAAGGCACGGCCAACCAGATCGCGCAATATCTGCGCGAAGCGCTTGACCGCGATTTTATGTCGAAGATAGGCTATTTTCTCGCGCGCCGTGCCTTCGCGGCATTGAAGGCCAAGATGGATCCGCGCAATGTCAACGGCGGGGTGTTTCTCGGCCTTAACGGCGTAGTCATCAAAAGCCATGGCGGCTCCGACGCGGTCGGCTCGGCGCACGCGGTGGAAATCGGCTATGCCATGGCCCGGCACGAACTGCTGCGTAAAATTCGCGATTTGCTTCCGCTCTCGCGGGAGCAATTCCCCATCCAGTCAAGGTTCCGGGCGGCGGGCGCGCCAGTCGCGGCGCCCTCGGGTTCCTGAGCGTTTTTAATTTTCGATGGATGATTCCGTGAACTACGCAGCGCCGTGCAAGCTTCGTTCCGTCGTCGTGGGGCTCGGCTCCTATCTTCCCAAACGCATCGTCAGCAATGCCGACCTCGAAAAGTCGCTGGAGACGACCGACGCGTGGATCGTGCAGCGCACGGGCATAAGACAGCGCCACGTCGCCGCTGCGGACGAGCCAACCTCACGGCTCGGTCTTTATGCGGCCAAAGCTGCCCTTGCCGACGCCGGGCTCAAGGCTTCGGATCTCGATCTCGTGATTGTCGCAACCTCGACGCCGGACTTTACCTTTCCCGCCGTCGCGACCCAGATCCAGGCCGCGCTCGGCATGACGAACGGCGCCGCTTTCGACGTCCAGGCGGTTTGTTCTGGGTTCGTCTTCGCGCTTGCCACCGCCGACAAATTCTTGGCGTCGGGGACGCACCGGCGCGCCCTCGTCATCGGCGCGGAAACCTTCTCGCGTCTTCTTGACTGGACCGATCGGGCGACGTGCGTTCTCTTCGGCGACGGGGCGGCGGCCGTGGTGCTCGAAGCGCGGCACGGGAAAGGAACCGCGCGGGATCGCGGCGTTCTGACGTCGCATCTTCGCTCGGACGGACGCCACCGGCAAAAGCTCTATGTCGATGGAGGGCCTTCCACGACGCAGACCACTGGGCATTTGCGGATGGCGGGACGGGAAGTCTTTCGCCACGCGGTCGGCATGGTCGCGGATGTCGTTACGGCGGCCTTCGAGGCGACCGGAACGAGCGCCGCCGGTCTTGATTGGTTTGTGCCGCACCAAGCCAATCGCCGCATCATCAACGCGTCGGCGGAAAAGCTGGGCATCGCGCCAAATAAAGTCATCATAACCGTTGATTTGCACGCCAACACATCGGCCGCGTCGATTCCGCTCGCCCTTACGGTCGCGCGCGATGACGGCCGGATCAAGCAAGGCGACCTGGTGATGATCGAAGCGATGGGCGGCGGATTCACCTGGGCATCGGCGCTTATCCGCTGGTGAGCGCCGCGCCGGAACTTGGTAGTGGGTCAGTCTGAAATTTAGGCCTCTTGACGGCAATGGAAAACGCCTTGCAGCCGTGCCATATTCCTGGCATGGCAAAGCACCCAAAGCGGCCGCGCGACACAAACCAACTTGCCAAGCTGATGGTCGATATCCTTACGGGACAAGTCGAGGACCGGGAGCAGCCGGCGGTCTCGCGCGGGCGCAAGGGTGGCCTGAAAGGCGGAAAAGCGCGGGCGGAAAGCATGACGGCAGAGGAGCGATCCGCCTCCGCCAAGAAGGCCGTTATGGCTCGCTGGCGGAAATCAGGAAACGACGCGTAGCCCGTTTCGGGGCTTTGGAAGTCCATACAATTCATACAAGTCTTCTGGCTCGAACACGAGCGTGCGGCCCAGCTCCTCCATCGTGTAGCCGAGGTCTGACAAATGGACTTCGATTACTCTCTTGTCGAGCGTTGTTGTTTCGTGGGGGAAATCTAATTCAGGCGGTTCTCGCAATTTGTATCGGTTAGCGCTGAAGATTTTCCAAAGTGTTTGCGCTTGACCAGGCCCCACATAACCGAGGTCGCGTGCGGCATAGAGCAGCGATTGCATTGACACACGCCATTGCGGCTTGAGGTGAGCAAGCAGCGCGAGATCAATACGGCGGGCGCCCCTGAAGTATGAGCGAATATCATCGGCTGGAATGAGCAATCCGCTCGCAAACTCGTGCGCCTGCTTCTCCATTTCCGGGCTTGGCACGCGGTGCATGACCAAGTGCCCCAATTCATGTGCCAAGGTGAATTGCATGCGGTCGGCTGGGAGATGCTTGTTTAAAAAGATGCACGGCGGCATTCCTGGAAGGCGAACCGTCAAACCATCAACGTCTACGCGCTCAAGGTCCAAGTGGAACACAAAGATTCCAGCACGTTCCGTAAAGCTTGTGAGATTGATTAGAGGGCCAGCTGGCGCGCCCCAGGCCCGGCGGACTAGCCGTGCAATTTCACGGCAATCATTGTCGTATTCGCCGGGCTCGAAGCGCGGGAGCGGCAAATCAGGATTTCAACTCCACAGATTGGAGTAAGCGGCGTAAATGAAATCCGCGAATATTGGCTTCGGCAAGCACTCGATCGATGTCTTGCTGCGTGACTGCTTGCCTCTTGCGCCACATCGAATGAAAACTCAGCGGCACGCCAGTGGGATGAAACGGCGCACTAAAAAACTCCACCGGTACGCCCAAATATTTGGCGCACTTTTCGATGACATGTTCGGCAGGAATCAGTGCATCGTTCTCTGCGCGCGACAAAATCGCCGCGTCAACGCCAATTGCTTCCGCCAATTCCTTTTGGTGGAATCCCCTATACTGCCGCGCCAGCCGCAGCATTGATCCATTAAATTCGGGAGACATGTTCAGTCTCCGGTTTTCTTGCGCTCTACGCCAGCGTCGGGCACCGCGATGATCGTGGCCGGCGAAGACGGAGAAACCGGGGCTTGCGGCAACGACTCAGTCGCGCTCGGCGCATCACGCGCAATCGCGTAACTCCATAATATCGCGTCCCTATTGCGCGCGGCCACGAGAATGTCGTCGATCCGCGTTCCTAAATCGTTAAGAACGTAGCCGACATCGACGCTGCATTGGTCGGGGAAATCGTCTTCGCCAGCAAACGGAAGCGGCGCCATGGGCGTGATAAAGGCTAGCGTCGCCGGCGTCGTGGCTGCTCGCGTGTAGCCGCGCTCGTCCATCTTCTTCAGGCGGACCACAACCTTGCGGTCGATCAGCATCCGAATGGTCTCGTGCACTTCAATCAAATGGACGCCGCTTTCGGCGGAATATTCCGCGCGCAGCTCGATCATAACGAACTGGTGCATCATCACCGCCACGGTGCGCTTCAGATCAAAGTTTGGGCGCTCCGGCATAGCGGAAACTCGCGCCCATGCCCGATCGAAGATCGCAGCTAGCCGTGGTTGATGCGGCTCAAGGATCGGACGGACGGTTTCTTCGCTCGGAAACATCGGCATTGCGGGCGTCTCGCTGGTTCTCCTTCCCTTATAGGACCAAATAAATACCAAAATCAAGGAGAAAATTGATAAATATCTTGACAAACGAGATTTGTCACGTATAATGGTCAGTATGAAAACGCTGACCCCAGCTGAACGCGCCCGCATCCTTCACTTGCTCTGCGAGGGGACTTCCATCCGCGCCGTTTGTCGTTTGACAGGCGTTAGCAAGAACACGGTCTCCAAGCTCTTGGGCGATGTTGGCTGTGTGTGCATGGCCTATCATGACGAGCACGTGCGCAACTTGAAGTCCAAGCGCATACAGGTCGATGAGGCGTGGGCTTTCATTTACGCAAAGCAAAAGAACGTCGCGATGGCGAAGGCCGCCCCCGACAGCGCTGGCGATGTGTGGACTTGGATTGCGATGGACGCGGACACAAAACTTGTCGCCTCCTACTTCGTCGGGGGGCGCGATGGTCAGTGCGCTAGGTGGTTCATGGACGATGTTGCCGGACGGCTAACGAGCCGCGTTCAACTCACGTCCGATGGTCACGCGGCATACTTAGAAGCGGTCGAGGGAGCGTTCGGAGCGGATATCGACTATGCGCAGCTCGTGAAGATTTACGGCGCCGCGCCAGAGGCGTTCAAGGGATGCTACAGCCCATCCGAATGCATCGGCGCTCACAAGCAGAGGGTTGAAGTCCCCTAATCCTCAGCATATCAGCACGTCATACGTCGAGCGCCAAAACCTCACGTTGCGGATGCACATGCGCCGCTTCACGCGCCTGACAAACGGCTTCTCAAAGAAAATCGAAAACCATACCTATGCTGTCGCGCTTCACATGATGTATTATAACTTCGTCAAGCTGCATTCGACGCTGCGCGTTACACCGGCGATGGCCGCTGGCGTGACCGATCGTCTTTGGGAGGTTTCGGACATCGTGGCGCTTCGGGAAGCCGTCGAGCCGAAGGCCGCCAAGCGCGGTCCTTACAAGAAACAAATTTCAGACTGACCCACTACCCGGAACTTCTTGCTTTGGCGCAAATTTTGTTCCAATGTTTCAATGGCCGATTCGCACCGGGACGCAAGCAAAATGGCACATTGGGACCCGTCCACCTTAGAACGAGCGCAGGCCCGCGGATCACCGGCTGTTTCGACACGCTCCGGCTTATCGAATTAGCACAGGTCGCCGATTGAACGCCGCCATTAGGTTCAAGTTTGGCTAGGATCCGGACCGCGCCGGGGCACGGAGTGCTCGTTTCCTTAGCTGGACGGAGCGGGGTACGCGGTTACCAGACCAGTTCTTTTCCGCATGACTGAAACGGTTTGACGGGATTGAAGGATGACAAAATCCGAAACCGTGCGCGCCGCGGGAGACCTTGGACTGCCGGTCGCGGAACGCTCGGTGGATGCTCCAGGACGGACCGCGCAGCGAACCGTCACGCGGGCCGATCTCGCGGAAGCCGTGTACCGTTGCGTCGGTCTGTCACGCAAGGAATTGGCTATTTTGGTGCAGTCTGTGCTGAATGAACTTGCCGAGGCTTTGATCGAGCGCGAATCCGTCAAACTATCTTCATTTGGGCGGTTTACCGTGCGCGCGAAGCCGGAGCGCATCGGGCGAAATCCCAAGACCGGGATTGAAGTTCCGATAACCAAGCGCTGGGTCATGGTGTTCAAGCCATCGAATGTCCTCAAGGCCCGGATCAGTGGCCTGGCGGTTGCCGATGACGAGGACGGCTGAGCATTTTTGCGGTTCGCGGGAAGGAAATTTATTGTCGCGAGAACAGTGCCAGCGCGCAACTCGCGAGGACCCGCGATCGGAGGCGGCCAGCTCGGAGCTTGAGATAAGGAGCTAGCCGCGGATGGACAAAAGCGCCGACGCGTTTCGCACGATCAGCGAGGTCGCCGGGGAGCTTGACCTGCCGCGGCACGTGCTGCGATTCTGGGAAACGCGTTTTCCTCAAATCAAGCCGCTAAAGCGCGCGGGAGGCCGACGCTATTACCGTCCCCGCGATATAGAGGTTCTGCGCGCGATCAAGCATCTCCTTTATGGGCAAGGATATACGATCAAGGGCGTCCAGCGTGTTTTGAAGGAGCAGGGTGCTGGCGCGATCACCGCCGCTAGGGATGCCGCGAACGAAAGCGGTTCGGCGCGTTGTTTTGCGGCCGCCCGAGACCTGCCGGTAACCCAGGGCTCGCTGCCCCGGCAAGGCGAGAAGGCCGGGAACAGCACGGTCCACTCCAGCGGATTGCAAGCAGGCGATTCCGCCAGCATAACCAGCGAGGATCCGATGTGGCCTTTGGCCTTAGCGTCCGAGCAGATCGCGCGGTTGCGGGCAGCCTTGGCCGAACTGGCGGCGTGCCAAGATATCCTCGATGCCGCGCGCCGCCGGTAGCTTTGGGCGGGGCGCCGAGAGGATGGTCGGCAAAAGCGGAGAGCGGGGTACGGCCCGTCCTTGCGATCGTCCGGCTTTGCACGGCGCGTTGCACCTGAGGAGGGCTTTCACTATAAGGGCCAGGGTCGGAGTGTAGCGCAGCCCGGTTAGCGCACTAGTCTGGGGGACTAGGGGTCGCGGGTTCGAATCCCGCCACTCCGACCAGATGGCCCGCCACCCTCTGGTCATTTGTGCTGGCCATTTGTGCGGCTCATTTGTAATTGCAGGCGGTTGATTCTTCGCGCGCTTGGGTGTTGCGTGCTGTTTCCGCCGAGATCACTCTAGGTGCCCAGGTCAAGAATGTGCGCCAATCGATGTCCGCTACTTAACTCTCGCCCTCAAATGCTGCGATGAACTCCTTGATCATGCTTGTTGTACCCTCACCGAGTTCGACCGTTCAATGCTGGACGGTCGTTCCCCACCGGTGCCAATGGGCGCCGGAGAGAAATTGCGGCAGTCCTCCCTGCCCAATTACCAGCCCACCCAAGAGGAAAGAGACTATGAAAACGTCAAATATAGCTATTTTGGCCGTCCCAATGCTGGTCGCAGGGTCGATCGCGCTGTCTGGATGCGGTAAGCGAAGCGCCACCAATCCTACCATGATTTCCTATTCTCAGGTCGGCGTATGCAAAGGCTACGACGGAGAGAAGGCGAAGCCCGATGAAGGCTTTGTTATCTTCAAAATTGAAACCATCGACAATGCAAAACAGAACAGCACTTTCTACCTCGACCCAGAGCGCCTTATGGTCGACCAAACCACCGCCGAATTTCAACAGAAAGATATATCTCGCCGAAGCCGCCGCTTTATAAATGCGGATCCGAGATTCGCGCAGGCCATGGGCGTGAAGGGCCTTGCGCGGGCCGCTTTCCCGGCGAACCAAAAAACCGACGTCAACAGCTTTGTTATCGTTCCGCTTCCCCTGAACATCGGGTTGGGCGGGCCGAACGCCAAACAATACTCGTTCGACCTCGTGTACGATACCACGACCACCGAAGTACAAACCGGGTCTAAAGACGTAGTCACCACAAAAACAAATGCAGCCGTAGCCAAGTATCCGGTGATAGAAAACTGTAAAGAGTTAGCTTTCAAATAGTAATATTTTTTGAGCTGCTGCTCTAGCGGGATGACTTGTGCCGGCACAGGCGAATAGTTTAGCGCCCGGACTCGCTGCGGCGACCGCATGCCGCCGGTTGGTCCCGCCGAGGGAGCTGTTGGAATTTGAAATGGCATTGGCTCCGGCCGTCCAGCACAATCGGCGTTGGCCCGCCCGCTCACGGTCGGAGTGCTTCCCCATCGAAGGGAATTATTGGCCCGAAAAGGACGTCCGAATCGAAGAGTTGGAGCAGGCCCTTGTCGAGAAAGCCGGGCAACTTTTCTAGCTTCTGATTCAATGCATTATTTTAAGCCCAGATCGACCTTCGTTCAGCTCGAAAGCCTAGCCGCGCCCGCACGTGCTGCGCGCCGGGTCGAGCGTACGGCTATCCATCTCCTGTCCCAGGTAAGCTTTTGCATGATTGCGTGGTGTACGGAACAAAAGCTTGCGCCGGACGTTTTAACACACGCCGCGAATTCGCAAATGGGAGGGCGAGGGTTCAGCACGCGGGTTCGCGAACCAAACAATCGAGCGGTATCTGGGATGAGATTGAGGATGAAATTGACGCAGAACGATCGTTTCCAAGGCGGCGCCTTGGCGCCGGACGACAGCAAATTCGAGAAACCCGAGACCGGGTCCTTGCAGGGGCTCACGGCATTCGCGCATTTTGGCCGGAAGCTGCAAAAAGTTTTCCCCCTGCCGCTTAACAGTCCCGAGCCGGAACATGTCGGCATTCTCCTACGGAAAATCGAAGCAAAGCTCGACAATCCGCCCGTTCCTGGCGACCGGTGAGAGATCGGAATCGCGGAATAGGCCCGCTGGAAGGGCGCTCTAACCGGGCAGCAGCAGGCTTAACGCTTCATTGTGAATGTTGGCGCTGCAGGAGGCGACTATGTCGCCGCCTTTTGCCGGGCTGCCGCCGTCCCAGCACGTCACAATTCCTCCGGCACCTTCGACGATCGGCACCAGGGCAACAATGTCGTAGGCCTTAAGATCCGGTTCGATCACACAATCCACGTGGCCCGCCGCAAGCATCGCAAACGCGTAGCAATCGCCGCCATAGCGCGACAGGCGCGCGCTGGCCTCGATCCGGCGGAACGCCTTCAGCTTTGCGGCGGAGTACAACAACGGCGATGTCGTCATCAGCGTGGCCTGCGCGAGCTTCTCGCAGCGCCTTGTGGCGAGCTTGCGTTCCATCATCCGATGATCGCAACCAGGACCGCGCCAAACCGCGCCCCTCCCATCGCCGGTAAAACGCTCCCGGGTGAAGGGTTGAACCATCATGCCATAGGCCGGGAACCCTTCGTGCAAAAGACCGATAAGACTCCCCCACACGGGCATGCCGGCGATAAAGCTTTTGGTGCCGTCGATCGGATCGAGCACCCAAACATATTCCGCTTCGCTCTGAACCGGAGCGAATTCCTCGCCGATGACGCCGTGATGCGGGAACGTCGCTTGAATGAGACGCCGCATCGCCGTTTCCGCAGCACGGTCCGCCTCCGTCACAGGATCGAACATGCCTCCGGCGTTTTTGTCCTCGGCGAGGAGCGCGGTGCGAAAGAACGGTAGAATTGTATCGGCCGCGGCATCGGCAAGCGTCTCTACGAAAGCGGCGAAATCTACGGTTGTCATTGGCTGCTGGTTCCGGTCGCGACGTCCGGCTATGGGCTCCCCGCTTAGGCTTTTGCATGGCAATGGGCAATATTCTTGCCTATTTGCCTGAAGCTGGAATATTCTCATCGGGGAATTCGGGCATCTGGCCGGGGTTTGAATGATTGTGGGCAAGGCCGAAGCGAATTTTTCATTCTGCCTCTGCGCCGATGATTATGCTCTGTCGCCGGGCATCAGCCGCGGTATTCTAGAAGCGCTCGGCGCCGGCCGGCTGAGCGCGACAAGCGTGATGACAACGCGGCCATTCTGGCCGAGGGGTGCGCATGAGTTGCGTCAAGTCAAGGCCAAGGCCGACATCGGGCTGCATCTTAACCTCACGCTTGGCAGCCCGCTTGGAAATATGCCCGCTTTCGCGGCCTCGGGACGCTTGCCAGGGATAAGCCGCGTGCTCAAGGCGGCGCGGAGAAACGAATTGCCGGAAGCCGAAATTGGCCAGGAAATCTCACGCCAGCTCGACAGTTTCTGCGAGCATTTCGACGCCGCTCCCGCTTTCGTGGATGGACATCAGCATGTCCAGCTTCTGCCGCAAATACGCGCTACGTTGTTCGCCTGCCTCGAAGAAAAGGGATTTCCCGGCAAGGTTTGGCTGCGCGATAGCTCCGATCGCCCGTGGCGCATTTCGCGGCGCGGCGTGGAGCTGACAAAAGCACTGGGGGTCGCCTGGCTCGGAAGAGGCTTTGCAAGGGAGGCTTCCGCGCGGGGGTACGCCACCAACGAAGGATTTTCCGGATTTTCGGCCTTCGACCCGACCCGTGATTACGCCGCCGATTTCGCCCGCTTTCTTCGCGCGCCGGGAAGACGCCAACTTATCATGTGTCATCCGGGCTATTGCGACGAGGAGCTCGTGGCGGCCGATCCGGCCACGCTCAACCGCGAACGCGAACTGAGCTTTCTTCTGTCCCCCCTTTTCACGGCGACGCTTGCTCGCAAACACGCGCGGCTGGCGGGGCTTTCCGATGTCCTTTGCACGATCCGCTAGCAGCAAGATAAAAAACATGGCCCTGATTATTGGCCGAGTTTAGGGTTGTGATTTTCCGCGCGCGCCACGTGATCATAGCCATGGGCCTCACCGTGACTTTCTTGGGCGCTCGCCAAAGTCGGCAAAGCAAAAAAAAAGCCCCAGCGTTGATGCTAGGGCCCTTGCAACAAATTAGTCCTGCCTTCAGGCTGCGTGAAGGTTACCCGCCGCGGACTTGCCGGTTCGCTTGTCGGCAATGACTTCGTAGGCGATTTTCTGACCTTCCTGTAGATTGCGCAGTCCTGATTGTTCCACGGCGCTGATGTGGACGAATACGTCCTTGCCGCCGTCGTCTGGCTGTATGAAGCCGTATCCTTTGTCTGGATTAAACCACTTCACGGTTCCCGTAGTCATAGAGGCTATCCTTAAAGTCGTAGAGAAACGAGGCGCCCATCCATGCGGACGCCGATGTTGCATCGATGTTTTGAAGAGGAGGTCGTCAGCAGACGCAAAAATGCGAGGCCAAGCCGTCGGCAAAAACACGACACAACGCAATGTATGTTTTTGCGATCAGCAAAACAAGGGGGTCGCCATTGGTTTTTAGAGTAGGTTCCGGCAGAGCAGCTTCGCCGGACGAAACCGCGGCTCGCGGAAGCCGCCAAACCTGCTTCGCGGCCAAATTTTGCTCAAAGCCTCTCGATCCGCGCAAGGGTAAACAGCCCGAAAGGCGGCAGTTTGCGGCGTTCCACGAGACGGACGGAAGGCGTGGACTTAATCCAGTCGCCGAGAACCGACCATGCGAATTCCGGCTGCCAGCCGAGCTCCGCGCTGCATTTGGTGAGGGCGGATTTCGATCCACGCCACCGGACCTTGGCCGCTGCCGAAGTGATTAACGAGGATGATCTCGCCGCCGGGCTTAACGACACGGGCCAGTTCATCGAGACTCGCATGCGGCTCCGGCACGACCGTCAGAACGTAAGGCGCGACCGCCGCATCGAAATGGGCATCTGGGAAAGCGAGGCGCGCCGCGTCCATGACCATGAGACCCTCGACGTTCCCCAAAGCCTTGGCACGTACTCGCCATTGCGCGCGCCGTAGCATAGGCTCGGAAAGATCGATCCCGGTTAATCTCGTCCGCCGGTCGAACATCGGCAATTCGAGGCCGGTGCCGACCCCGACATCGAGCGCGTGCCCGCCATGGCGGTCGGCGGCCGCTGCCGCGGCTTTGCGTCCGGGCCGCAGGACGAGTTCGAAGACGAGGTCGTAAACCGGTGCCCAGCGAGCATAGGATTTTTTGACATGCTTATTGTCGAGAACGGGCCGATCGCCGGCGTGCCCTAGCGCGGCATCCAAGATGGGAGCGTCAAAGATTTCGTTTTGCACGAGCGCTAACCCCACTTTTCGCCGCAGCGATTTCCATTTGATGAACCCCCGCTCCGGTCCGTTGTTCTTGTACTTGTGCTTCCGCTCACGCGCGGAAGTGTCCGCTTTCCCGCTCAAAGCGGCAACGGCTCCACCCGCGCGTAATTGTGATCCGCGACCGCCGGACAAGCCGGTTCGGCCGAAATAATGAAGCCGCCACCCAAAACCCGCGCGCGCGGCCGATCCGACGCGTAGAAGACGCAGGCTTGGCCGGGCGAGACGGCATCTTCCGCGACCGCGAATTCGACGGCGGCCTCTCCGGGGCCAATGCAGAGGAGAGCCTGAACCGGAGGCCGGGAGGACCGGATCTGCACGTAGAGTTCCTCTCCCTTGGCATGATTGTCGGGCGTGCCGGGTCCGATCCAGTTGAGCGCGCGCAAGCGGACCCGGCGGGTCGCCAAAGCTTCGCGCGGCCCGACGATGACGCGAGCCCGCGCGGCGTCCAATTTGACGACAAAGAGCGGTGCGCCGGTGGCGAAGCCGCCAAGCCCCAGGCCACGCCTTTGGCCGACCGTGTAGTGGATAACACCAGGGTGGCGTCCGAGCACCCGGCCGTCGACATGCACGATGTCGCCCGGCAGCGCCGCGCCAGGAGTCAAGCGTTCGATGAGATCGCTGTATTTCCCGGTTGGTACGAAACAAATATCTTGGCTGTCGGCCTTATCGGCAACGAGCAGGCCGAACCGGCGAGCGAGGGCGCGGACTTGCGTTTTCTCCATATCACCGAGAGGAAACCGCAACGATTGGAGTTGCGCCTTGGTCGTCGCGAATAGGAAATAGCTCTGATCGCGGGATAGGTCATGGGCCCGGTAGAGCGCGCGATGGCCAGAGGCTTCGAGCCGGGACGACACGTAATGGCCAGTCGCCAGGGCATCGGCGCCGAGGTCTTGCGCCGTTTCAAGGAGATCGGCGAATTTGATTTGGCTGTTGCAGGCGACGCACGGTATGGGCGTTTGCCCCGCCGCATAGCTCTGCGCGAACGGGGAGATGACCTTGCGCCGAAACCTCTCCTCGTAGTCAAGCACGTAGTGAGGGATACCTAGGCGGACGGCGGTGAGACGCGCGTCATGAATGTCCTGTCCGGCGCAACACGATCCTTTGCGGTGAACCGCCGCGCCATGGTCGTAAAGCTGCAAGGTCACGCCGATGACATCGTAGCCTTGCTCCTTGAGCAAGGCTGCTACCACCGAGGAGTTGACCCCGCCCGACATCGCGACAATCACGCGCGTTTGCGCCGCGGACTTATCGAAACCGAGACTATTGAGATCTTCATTCCGTCGCGGCGCGGGACTTTCGTTCATGGCCGTCGCTTATCGCTCAATCAGTTCGCCTGCAAGCCTACATTCGCCGCGTCGGAGTGATCGATGCTCCGGTTCGAAGGCGAGTACCTCAGCTTAGGCATCGCTGCGCGACACCTCGCGGCCGGCCCCGCAGCCCTAAGCGCGAAACCCAGTGCTTGCTCTGTCACCGCGAGCACGAACCTGCGTTACGAGCTAATCTTATTTAATACCTCCCCCTATCGCAAATGCAAATTCATGTGCCCCTCATCCTCCCGAGCGCCTCGCCCCAGGCCGCTTCCTTAAGGTCATGCAAATCAGTCGTCTCAATTAGAGACATAAAGCACCCAACATCGCGATCGCGCCAAATAATAAAGGGCTTCCGAATGGAACTTCTTAGCAAAAGCGCAGCTTGGGTTTAGGCAAATCTTAAAACACCTCGGCTATTTTACACGCCAACAAATGGTATGTGAGTTTCGAACATGGCCGAACCAAACCGTCTCAGGACGAAATATGTCATCGGGCCTGACGGCAGCCCCTTGACTGTCGCGGACCTGCCGCCTTCCACCACCAAGCGCTGGGTGATCCGGCGCAAGGCGGAAGTTGTGGCGGCGGTGCGCGGCGGCCTTTTGTCGCTGGACGAGGCGTGCAGCAGGTATACTTTGACGGTCGATGAATTTCTGTCCTGGCAATTGTCGATCGACCAATATGGACTGGCCGGACTGCGCACGACCCGCATTCAACAGTATAGGACCTGATCGCGGCGCGGTCTGTCCTCCGCCCGGCGTGGGACGTCTCCGAGCCTGATGGCGAGGCGGCCCCTCCATGAAGCCAAACTCAACAATGATCCTGCGCATCTTCCGCCTCTTCGTCTGGCGCCTTGTAGCGTAGGATGAGCGGCACCTGAACCATCGAGAAAAGAAGAATCAGAATAAAAATTCCCGGAAATTTAAAGGTGACCCAGGTATCGTTCGGTTGCGTGCGCCAAACGACCTCGTTCAGAAGCGCAAGCGCGAAAAAGAAGCCTCCCCAACGCAAGGTGAGAAGCCGCCAACCGCGCTCGGTCAAGACCATGGCATTATCGAAAACGATCGACAGAACCGGCTTATTCATCGCGAGGCCGCCGATAAGCGCTACCCCGAAGCCGGCATAGAGCACGGTCGGCTTCATTTTGATGAAGGTGGCATCCTGCAAATAAAGAGTAAGCCCGCCGAAAACGAGCACCAGTACCGCGGTCATCAGCGGCACGACCGGCAGCTGCCGCGTCGAAACAAACGAGACAACGAGGGCTACGGCGACCGCCGCCATCAAGATAAGGGTGGCGGTGAAGAGCCCGGCGTTTGGGCCGCTCAGGATCGGCGGCGGGAGGAACGGCGCGACGGCGGGAGCAAATATTTTCGGGCGCGCGTTGGCGATAAAAAACAGGATCAATGGCCCCGTTTCCACGCCGAATTTTAGCCATGGCGATCGCAGCTTGCCTCGCTTCGCCGTCGGTACGGCGGCGCCGACCTGCGTTTCATCCATTTAGTTTGGCCTTTCCGGTCATTTCGCAGGCGGCTTAGCACAACTCTTAATCTTCCAGGCCGGCGATGGCGCGGGCAAAATCGCGCGCCGCGAAGGCTTCGAGGTCGTTCACGCCTTCGCCGACCCCGATGAAATGCACCGGAAGCTGGAATTTCTCGGCGATCGCAACGAGGATGCCGCCGCGCGCGGTTCCGTCAAGCTTGGTCATGACAAGACCGGTAACGCCGGCGACACGGCTGAAAATCTCGACCTGGCTGATCGCGTTTTGGCCGACCGTCGCATCGAGGACGAGAAGCACGGCGTGCGGCACGCCGGGATCGACCTTTTTCATGACGCGTACGATTTTTTTCAGTTCGGCCATGAGCTCGGCCCGGTTTTGAAGGCGCCCGGCGGTGTCCATCAGCATCACCGTGGCGCCACGTTCCCGCGCCGCCTTGATCGCGTCGAAAGCCAACGCCGAGGCATCGCTGCCTCGTTTGCGTGCGATGACCGGACATCCAATACGCTCCCCCCAAACGCGCAATTGCTCGATCGCGGCGGCGCGGAACGTGTCGCCGGCAACGAGCAGAATGCTATTCCCCTCAGTTGAAAATCGCGCCGCGAGCTTGCCGATGGTCGTCGTTTTGCCTGATCCGTTCACCCCGACCACGAGAATGACGAAGGGTTTCTTGCCGGTATCGATTTCCAGCGGCCGGGCATAGGGGGTTAGCGCGCGCTCGATTTCCGCGGCGAGGACCGCCTTGACCTCTTCGACGCCGACATCCTTGTCATAGCGGCCATGGCCGATCGCTTTCGCGATTCTCGCCGCCGTGGCGACACCGAGATCGGCGCGGATCAGCACGTCCTCCAAATCGTCGAGCATCGAAGCGTCGAGCTTGCGCTTGGTGAGGATCGCGGCGAGGCCTTCCCCGATCGAGCCGGACGAACGCGACAGACCATCGCGCAGCCGCGTCCACCAGCTTCGTGTTTGTCCGGCAAGCAGCGGCCCGCTGGGAACAGTTTCGCGAGCCGTGGATTCCGGCTCGAAAGCTTCGTCTTGCACCGGAGCAGAGAGGTCAGGCACCAAAGGCTCATCTTCCGCAGCAAGCTCGGGAGCGAACGGCGCGGGATGAGGGGAGGCTTCTTCGCCGCCGCCGACCGGCGCTTCAGGCGTCGGAGTTGCGGTCTCAGCCTCCGGCGGTGGCGTTCCACTCCGCCACGACCGCAATCTATACGTGGCCCGGATCGTTGTGCTCACGATCCCCCAACTTCCGCTGCCCAGAAGGAACGCGGCGGCGAGTTCGATTGCCCTCTGCTGCTGCAGCACAAAATCGATCAATTGGCTCCACATGAACCGGCTCTCCCGTGGCCTTGCGTCTGGCAGGCCAAGCTTAACGGCGTTCTTGGATTCTCCGTCAACTCCATAGAGCAGCCGGCCTCGGAACACGAGCCGTCTGACCGAGCCAACCTGAACCTTGAAGGGATGCGCGGCCCGCTTCGGGTTGGCGGGAGCGCACCGGAAACCCGGCCGGCCTTCCCGTCGAATTATGGCCCCGGCAAGCTACCCCTGGATTCCGGATGTGACCGACCCGGGCGTCACTTTCAACATCAGCGCGCGTTTTTCGATCGTCCCGAATATCGCCCTGTCCGCGCCAGACAGCCAGATCTGCCCGCCCAAGGTTTCGAGCGCTTCAAAGAGCCCGTCACGCCGGACCGGATCGAAATGAGCGGCGATCTCGTCGAGGAGGACGAGTGGCGTCAATCCGCTCAGCGTTGCCACGAGCCGCGCGTGCGCCAGAACCAGTCCGGCGAGGAGCGCCTTTTGTTCTCCCGTCGAGGCCTGCGCCGCCGGGATTTGTTTCGGGCCGTGGCGCACGCAAAGTTCGCTCGCCTGCGGCCCGATCAGGGTGCGCCCCGCCGCCGCGTCGCGGGGCCGGTTGCTGCGCAGGATGCCACGATAAATGTCTTCGGCTTCCAGCGCCGGGCAGGTCGCCACCAGCCGCTCGATTTCGCCCACCAACGCAACATCCGCCCATGGAAAGGGCGAGGTTTTATCCCGCCTCTCCGCGATGAGCCAGGCAAGCCGCGACACGGTCTCAATCCGGGCCGCAGCAACCGCGATGGCGAGTTCGGCGGCTTTCTGTTCGAGCGCGTCGAGCCAGCCGCGGTCGGCGCCGGGGCCCTCCTCCAGCAAACGGTTGCGGCTCCGTAACGCACGTTCGAGCGAGGCCACGCGGGCCCCATGATCGGCATCGATGGCGAGCACGAGACGGTCGAGGAACCGTCGCCGGTCGCCTGGCGGGCCCATGAAAAGCCCATCCATCGTGGGCGTCAGCCATACCACGCGGACATGATCCGAAAAGCCGCGCATGGACCTGACCGGCTCGCGGTCGATCCGGCATATGCGGTGCGGCGGCGCGTTCGTTTGCGGCTCGATCCCGGTCCCAAGTTGGACATCTCCCTTTTGCGTTTCGAATTCGGCCGAGATAGCGAAGCCGCCCCCACCGTTGCTTCGCGCGCACTCGCGCAATTCGGCCCGGCGCAGGCCACGTCCAGGGGCAAGCAGCGAGAGGGCTTCGAGAAGATTGGTTTTGCCCGCGCCATTGTCTCCAGTCAGCACGATCAGGCGCGCGTTAACCGCAAGATCGAGCGAGGCGTAGGAGCGAAAATCGGCAAGCGCGAGCCGCCGCACGCCCATGTGGACGAAGATTTTCGTGGCCGCGTGGGGTGCGGGCGCCTCGAAAGACGTTTCGCTCACTGTCGGAAAAGGCTCCTCAAAACTATGCAAATCGTCCACTTTGAATTGTCCACTCTGACCAGAACTCCAGCAATTACGCCGCTCACGCGTATAGCGCAGATTGGCCGAAAACGCATGCATCGGAAGCGCTCGCTCCGTTTTCAGGTCCGAAAATTTTCTCGATGCGCGCGCGGATCGGGTGCAGCGGACGGTTATGCGCCTCCAGCCTTCCCGTGCCGGATTCGCAATTGGCGTTGAGCGTGTCCATCGAGAGACCCGCAACGCGGCGCGCGTTCGTGCTGGCGCTCGTCTCCCGGCGGTAAAGGCTTCCGCCGTCAGGGGCGCTTCGGCTATGCTGCTCGTGCCGCCTTGAACCACGCCTCATCCTTCACCGATGATAGGGACAAGCGTTGCCATACCCGGACATCCGACAAGGTTGAGACATGGACCGCATTCTCGTGCTCGTGCGCCACGGCCAGAGCGACTGGAACCTAAAGAACCTTTTCACCGGTTGGGAAGACCCAGATCTTACCGGCAAGGGCGTGGCGGAGGCACGCGCGGCCGGGAAACGCCTCAAGGCGCATGGTCTTTCCTTCGATCGCGCCTTCACTTCCAATCTTGTCCGCGCGCGGCATACTTTGCAGTTGGTTCTCGCCGAACTCGGCACACCGGCACTCGAGACCGAGCGCGATCGAGCCCTCAACGAGCGCGATTATGGCGTGCTTTGCGGTCTCAATAAAGACGATGCGATCAGGAGGTGGGGCGACGAACAGGTGGACCTCTGGCGCCGGTCTTACGATGTGCGGCCTCCGGGCGGGGAAAGCTTGAGGGACACGGTGGCCAGAGTCCTCCGCTATTATTGCCAGAAAATTTTACCCGCGGTGCTCGGCGGCCAACGCGTGATCGTCGCGGGACATGGCAATTCGCTGCGCGCCCTCGTCATGGTTCTCGACGTGCTGACGCCGGAAACCATCCCTGAATTGGAGCTCGCCACCGGGGTTCCGCTGGTTTACCGGCTCAAGCCCGATTCGACGGTTGAAGCCAAAGAGACACTCGAACCATAAATGCCCTACGGCGTGATTGGTCGATATGCGGTCCAGAGGAAATGCCGATGGAGGATTTGGTCGAACCATCGAGGCGACGACCGCGACAAGGCGGAGGTCGCCGCGCCGGTGGTCTCGATCTCGCTTGGCGACAGTTGCTGTTTCCGTTACGGCGGACTGCGGCGCGGCGATCCGGCAAAAAGGCTCGAGCTGCGCTCCGGCGACGTTGTCGTGATGGGCGGTGCCGCGCGGCTGATGTTCCACAGCATCGATAAAATTTTTGGTGGCTCTTCCGGGCTGCTGCCGGGCGGACGGATCAATCTCACCTTGCGGCGGGTCACTCGCCCCTGATCTTTGGGCAATTCATATTCGTGTGCCCAGGAAATTTTGCCATGCCCTCAAAAATCGCACGATACAGCCTCTCCTTCGCCCTGCGCCATCGGATATTGGCCGTGATGAGTTTCGTTTTGCTAGGTTTAGGTTGGTATGTTGAATATATGCCGCCAACCCCAGCGCGGACCTCTCTATTAGGTCTACATGTGTCCTTGGGTCCCGCAGCCGTGCAATTTTCGCCCTGTCATCCGTGATTATCGGCCCGATGGCGGATAAAATACGCTATTTGCAGTCGCTATCCTGATCGCGACAGCACCCGACGCCGGAGCCTTGCATGAAGATTTCCCTGATCCAGATGAACTCAATCAGCGACAAGGCCGCAAATATCGCCGCCGCAGCCCCGCTGATCGAACAAGCCGTCGCGAAGGAGCGGCCGGATTGGATCTCTCTGCCGGAATGTTTCGATTTTCTCGGCGGCGATCGCAAGGCCAAGATGGCGGCGGCCGAAACGTTTCCGGGCGGCCCCGCCTATGCCGCGATGCAGGCGCAGGCGAAGAAACATCAAGTTTACATTCATGCCGGCTCGATCCTGGAAGTGTCCGGAACCGGAGAGCGCATCCACAATACCACCGTGGTCTTCGATCGCACCGGCGCAGAAATCGCGCGCTATCGCAAAATCCACATGTTCGACATCACCGCGCCGGACGGAACAAAATATAACGAAAGCGCGGTTTTCGCGCCGGGCGATGCCGCCGTGACCTACCGCTGCGAGGATATGATCGTCGGTTGCGCGATCTGTTACGACATAAGATTTCCGGATCTGTTTCAGGCCCTCGCCGCCAAGGGCGCGGAAATGATCGCATTGCCGGCGGCTTTCACTCTGCAAACCGGCAAGGATCATTGGGAAGTACTTTGTCGCGCCCGGGCGATCGAGACCCAGGCCTATGTCTGCGCCTCCGCGCAGACCGGCGCCCATGTCGCGGGCAACGAAAGGCGCCGGACCTACGGCCATTCCCTCGCCGTTGATCCGTGGGGCCATGTCATCGCCAAGGCCTCCGATGGGGTCGGCATCGTCTCGACGCGGATCGATCGCGATCTCGTAAAAAAGGTTCGCGCGCAAATCCCCGTGGCGCAACAGAAGGTGCGCTTCGGTTGAAGGGGAGGCCTAGCCAGCACCTCGGCTTGTCCCGTCTTTTTTTCCGCATCGCGGCTTTGTGTCTTGCAGCCTTGGCGATAAGCTTCGCGGCAAGCGCCAGACTTGCCGATGGCGCGCCTGCCAAAATGGTTTGGCATCGCGGCGAGCTTGGCGATCCTGGATCGCTCGATCCGCACAAGACGACGACCCTGATCGAGAGCAATATTCTCGACGAACTTTTCGAGGGCCTTGTCACGCTCGACGCGCGAAGCGAAATCATTCCGGGCGCTGCGGCGAGCTGGACGGTCAATCCTGGCGGCACGATCTATCGTTTTAAGCTGCGCCGCGACGCGAAATGGTCGAATGGCGACAGGGTCGTGGCGGAAGACTTTGTCTTCGCGTTCCGGCGCCTCATGGCGCCCAGGACCGGCGCGCCTTATGCCAATATCCTTTACACGTTGAAGAACGCGGAACGAATTAACAAGGGGGAACTGCCGGTTGAAGCCCTGGCCGTCCGCGCGTTGGATGAAACGACGCTCGAAATCGCGCTTGAGCACCCCGCGCCCTATTTCATCTCTCAGCTCGCCCACATGACCGCCAAGCCGCTCCACCGGAAATCAATCGAGGCCTTTGGATCGGATTTCGTGCGGCCCGCCCATATGGTGACGAACGGCCCTTTCATGCTGAAGGAATTCACCCCGAACGATCGCCTCGTTCTGGTCAAGAACCCCTATTATTACGCTGCGGCGGATGTCGCGCTCGACGCGGAAATCTTTTATTCGCTGGAGGATCGCGCCGCCGCGCTGCGCCGTTTCATGGCCGGCGAAATTCAATCCTACGACGACGTTCCAGTGGAACAAATCGCCTTCGTGCGCGCCCATTTGGCCGAGGCATTCAAGGTGACGCCGAACCTCGGCAGTTACTTTTACGCCTTCGACACTCGGCGCAAACCGTTTGATGACCGCAGAGTGCGTCAGGCGCTCGCCATGGTGATCGACCGCGAGTTTCTCGCCGAAAGCATCTGGGGCGGCACCATGGACCCCGGCTATAGTTTCGTGCCGCCGGGGATCGCGAGCTATGGCGCGCCCGAAACGGTCGCGTGGAAGGATGCCGATCCCTTCGAGCGGGAGGACGAAGCCAAGCGGTTGCTCGCGGAGGCGGGCTTCGGCCCCGGCGGCGAAAAACTCGTGGTGGAAATCCGCTTCAACAATTCGGAGAACCACCGCGCGACGGCGGTGGCGATCGCCGATATGTGGAAATCGCTCGGCGCCGAGACCAGGCTCCTCGCCACCGACGCCACGACCCATTACGCTTTCTTGCGGGAAAAGCCGCCGTTCGATGTCGCAAGGTCAGGCTGGTTCGCCGATTATCCGGACGCGCAGAATTTTCTTTTTCTCGGCGAAAGCGGCAATCAAGCGCTGAATGCCGCGAGTTTCACGAATAAGGGTTACGATAGGCTGATGCATGACGCGCAAGTGGAAGGGTCGCCCGAGCGGCGCCGCGCAATCCTGCACGAGGCCGAGGCGCTTCTTCTCGACGAGCAGCCTTTTCTTGTGCTGCTGACTTACAAGTCGCGCAATCTTGTCTCGCCGAAGCTTAAAGGCTGGGAGGAAAATGTGCGGGACAATCATCCCGGCCGCTTTATTTCGATTGCGCCGTGAGCGGGCAAACAGGTCAGCGGCCAAAAGAGCGATTATAGAGCAAGGCAGGCGCGGCCTCGTCGCATGTCTCACCGATGGAATGCGCCAGCCGCGGACAGCTTGCGGCAAGAGCCGCGCTGTCCAAGACATCTGGCAGGCGCGTATGGCGGACGCAGACCGGTCCGTCCGCCCTCCATGCGGCCTCAAAAGTCATTCCCGGTGCAGGTTCGTCGCGCTGTATTCCGATCGTGTCGAATAGATCGATCGGGGTGCCATCGCGCGTATGGCCGATCCCGTCACCACAATAATCGGCGCGGACCAGCCGTACACAGGCTTGGTAATAGGGCGCGAGGGAAATATGGTTGGGTCCGAAGCCCCAGGGCTTATAGCCGAAGCGGATGCATTTCCCTTCGGCGCCTCCGGTGCAGGTGAGGAGAATACCGCCGTGTTCTGGCTCATAGCGCCCGTCAGAGGTGAAGGCGCCCGCGAGCGGGAACCCGAGGCGCCGCCCATCAGGGTCTGGCCGGCACAGATTGCGCCATTCGCCGCTTTCGGGGTCCTGCTCAGAGAGCGCGTAGAGTATAATTTCGCCCGCCGGATCCTTGGCGTCGCGCTCCACCCCATCGATGCGGACGCGGCGCTGCCGCCCGCTGCCGTCCCCGAGCATAAGAATTGTGCCGGGCAGCTGGTCTTGCGGAAGGACCCGCCCATCGCTCAGGGTGACGCGAAAGGCGGTCCCCTCGATCTCGACGTCCCGCACGGCAACCTTTGCAGCTGCCGCTGGCGAGCAAACAGCGAATAGCCAGAGGGCGATCAGTAGATCCGCCCTCGCTGCCGGCGATGTGATCAATGCGGTGCTCGCCGCCGAGCAGCCACAACGCCATCTCTCATTACGGCGCTACCTCTTATTGTAGTGTTACGGGCACAACCGTAAGGTTGTAGGTAATCTCTTCGACAAAACCCTGTTTTGGATTGCGTGCAGAGATTCCAACGGTGTGGGGCCCTGGCTGCAACGGCCCAACCCTCGCGTAGAACCCATCGTCTACTGCAGGCGAATATATCCCAGCCGGGACGTTTAGAGGAGCGCACGGTGCATCAAACACGTTGTTTTCGGGCAGCGCCACCTCGAAGACTATGGACTGGCTACGCGCCGTCGCAACCGGCTGTCCGTCCAATTTAACGTGTTTGGACGTAACGCCCTCGACAAAGGCGGCATTAGCAGCGCGCATGTCCGCTACGGTTAGGTTTTCGGGACCCTGCCCGCACACGTTAGGGGTGTTAAAATTGAACTGGTTTGCGACTGGGAAAAAGAGGACCTTATCTGCAGGCACAGAGCAGGTGCGTGTGGCCGTGCCTCCAAAAAAGACGCCAGCCAGGAACCATATAGAGCCGCGTTGTCCCACCATGCAGTTTTCCCCTGTGTTATCCAGTTGCGGATTTAAGGGCGTAGGTATCGACAGTGCCCATTGCACCCACTGAGCGGATAAGCTCTTTGGGTCGGGAGTTTGTGCAAGCGTTGCATTCAGCGGCACTATGAGACCGGAGCCAATTGCCATTGTCGCTATGAAACGTCTCATCTTGCTTCGCATGACATTCTCCCCAGAAGAAAATTTGGATGTTCGTTTAATCGAAAGGTGGCTTCCGTTCCTTTTCGCTTGTTCCACTCCTCCACGATTACGTCCTTTCCACTGATCAAACAAACCACTGATAAAGCAAAAAACCCAGCCCATTGCGCCAGCCAATCGAGGGTGGTCTTGCGGGATGTCCGCACCCGTCGCTCAGGGTGACTCGACCTCGACGCTTCGCACGACCACACTTGCGGCCGCGTTCGCCGACGGCAAAAAGCGAACAGCGCCGTGAGGGCCGGGAGCCCCGCCCTCACGCATTGCATCCGGAGGCCGCGCCCCCAGCTCAACGAATGGCAGCTTCCGGGATAATAATGGTCTCCACCGCGACGCCGTTGAGATCGCCGAGCGCAGAGCCCGTCGTAATGCTCGGATTGGCGGAGGTTTGCGCGACCGCGGTCGCGGAGATCCCCTGCATGTTCATCCCATTGGAGGCAAGCCTGTTCGATGCGAGCCTTGCTCCTGCGGGCGTGATGCAGGCCAGCAGTGCGGCGAGGGCCAAAGGCGCGCCTATGATCGAGGCAGTACGAGAAAAGTGTAGCATCGCTTCCTCCATCGCAAAAATATGGCACTGGCAACTACATATTGGCCTTTATCGCCTGCGCCAATTGAACCAGGAAGGACGGAACTCCAGCCCTTCCTTTTTAGCCCTATAGCGCGCGTTTCCGGCTCTGGCGTCATCGGAACCGATGATGCCGCGTTCAGGCGGAGTAAAATTTTGGAAATTCAAACGCCGGCGAACCGCAACCAGATCGGCGCGGAATATCTCGAAGTCGACCACTGTGCCAAATGCCTCCAGCTGATTCCCGAGATCGCTCAGCCGCCTCAAGCGATCATCAACATCGAGAAATCCAGGCTGCCTTCGCATCCGACTGTCTCCAACCCATCCCTCACGATGGAAGAAGAAATAACCCAAATTGGAAAGGTTTTTAGAAGTGTCCACCTGGTCTCGAAGAACCGGCGGATGAGTTCGGTTTGACGCGTGGCTTCGGTTTTCGAGAGAATGTGCTTGGCGTGGCTGCGCGCCGTCGACTCGGTGATTTTGAGCCGCGCCGCGGCGGCGAGAAGCCCATTGCCGCCGATGATTTCTCCAACAACGCGCGTCTCGGCGGGGGTAAGCCCAAATCTTGCGCCAAACCGCCGGATCTGGGCGCCAAAATCGGCGCTGGGGTCGATGACGAAGACGGCGGCGGTAGGTCTCTCGATATCGAAGATCGACACCGTGCGGTTCGCGGCAAGCGGGAAGACATGGGCGACAAGCGGCGGGCGACTTTCACCGCGCGACAGCTCAAGGGTGCCGCCGATGTCGCCTTCGGCTCGATCAGGCCGTGCCCCTTCGCGCGCGAGCGCACGCAGGCGCTGGGTCAAGGCGGGAGTGGTGGCGGCGAGCCGCCCGTGTTCGTACCGCAAGCCTTTTCCGCGCCGCACCAAGTCCTCGGCTTTGGCATTTGCGAAAACGACGCGGCAATCCCCGCTCAAAAGAAAGACGGCGAAACCGGCGGCCGTGACCGCCGCCCCGAGGGAATCCTTTGCCGCTCGCTCGTGGGCGAGAAGCTGATGGACGTCTGCCGCCCGTTTCAAGTGCGGCGCAAGAGTTTCCAAGAGGTGCCATTCCTTGGGTTCCACCCAAATCGAATTGGGCGACCGGTGGACGCACAAAGCGCCAACAGCGTTTGGCGCGCGCAGAAGGCCGATGCCGACGACATCGGCCCATCCTTGCGGGCGCATATATTCGTTATAAAACGCCGAGGCTCTATAACTGTCGGTCTGGGTGATATATGTGGCGGCTCGCACGCCGCCAGCAGCGACGGTCCTCGCCGCTGCCTTCAAAGGGTCTATTGCGGAATAGTGCTGAACATATGCATCAGAATAGTAGGGATCATCATTGCATGTTGCGGCCAAGTCTGATCTCTCGGCATGAATAACAATGCCGCCGGCCACTGATTTTGTAGTCTGGACGATGCGTTTGACGACCTCGTCCCAACCGGACGGATCGATAATGGTATCGTAGATTGCCGCGATGAGATCAGTCGTCCGCCATGCCGAGGCCCCGCCGCGCAAGTCGGCCAAATACCAGCACACTTTGCCCTGAAATGCTAGGGTCAAGGCCCCATTAAGGGTCAAGGCCTAAGAAGGGTCAAATTCGCGCTTGATGCGAGATCATGCTCAATAGAGCCTAATATTGGTGTGCAATCACTTTTTGGATCGCGATTTTGCTGGACTGATACCAAGTCTCGTAGTGAGGGACCCATCGGCCAGCCGTCATGGCCGGGCCTGACCCGGCCATCCAAACCTGCAGCTTCCGTGATTGGATGCCCGGGTCGAGCCCGGGCATGACAACGAGAATCACGAACAATGTGATTTGGTATAAGCGGCGCGGAAACTCCATGCTTCGTTTCTTTCTCTCGCGTGTGGCAACGGCGGTCCCGACGCTTTTCATCATCATCGCCCTGGCATTTTTCCTGATGCGCCTCGCGCCCGGCGGGCCGTTTGATGCCGAGCGGGCGCTCGATCCGGAAATCGCCAAAAATCTGCGCCGGATCTACCGCCTCGACCTGCCGCTCATGCAGCAATTCTGGCTTTATTTGCAAAGCCTCGCCCATGGCGATCTTGGGCCGAGCCTGCATTGGCGCGATTTCACCGTCAACGAGCTCTTTGCCAAGGCGCTACCCATTTCGGCGGCGCTCGGCGCGAAGGCCATGCTCGTCGCGATTCTTGCGGGCACGGCACTGGGACTGGCCGGCGCGATCTCCGAGAGCGGGCTTGGCGCGCGCATTGTTGATGGCGCGGCGATATTCGGAATCATTTTGCCTGCCTTCGTCGTCGCGCCGCTCTTGCAGCTTGGACTTGGTTTGACTCTTCATGCCTTGCCGATCGGCGGCTGGAACGATGGCGATTGGCAAAACCAGGTCTTGCCGGTGATCACGCTCGCCTTGCCGCAGATCGCGATCGTGGCGCGGCTGATGCAAGCGGCGCTCCGCGATGCGCTTGCGATGCCGCACATCCGGACGCTGCGGGCTTTCGGAATGCCAGCCTATTACATTTACGTTCATGCTCTTCGCGCCGCATTTGCACCGGTTGTATCTTACCTTGGCCTCGCCGCCGCCAATGTGCTCACTGGCTCGGTTGTCGTCGAGACCATTTTCGGGATTCCAGGCATCGGCCGGTATTTCGTCAACGGCGCCCTCGGCCGCGATTACACGCTGGTCATGGGCACGGTCATTGTCGTGGCGGCGGCCGTCCTTTTGTTCAATCTCATCGTCGATCTCATCCTCGCTTGGCTCGATCCAAGATTGCGTTATGAATTGAGGCCGCGATGAACGAGCCTTTGCCGGGAATACAACTGGAGGCAGCCCGTTTGTCCCGACGCAACTGGCCAATGCGGGCGAGCGTCGCTATCCTCGGTCTGATCGCGCTCCTTTGCCTAATCGGTCCGCTCGTTTCCGGCCATCCTTACGATCAGGTTTATCGCGATTACGTGCTCGTTCGGCCCTCGCTTCTCGCGCATCGCGACGCCAGCGAAACGCGAGAGGCGCTAGAGAGGATAGCGCGGCGTATGCGTGTGCGTGTGGAAACCTCCTATCAGGATCGCGATGTTCTGCATTTGGCGGTTAGTGCCGATCGGCCAATTGATCCTCGCGCTTTGCGGGCGTTTGAACGCTCCGACGTTTTTAGGCCCGCGTGGGTCGTCGAAACTAGCGACGAAGGCCGCCGCCTCTCCATCGATGTGCCCTTGAAGCGGACGGTGTTTCTGTTCGGAACCGACGCCAACGGCCGCGATCTTTTTACAAGGACCCTCATTGCTGGTCGCATTTCTCTCGCCGTGGGCCTGCTTGCCTCTCTCGTGGCCCTGACCATCGGTGTCGCCTATGGCGCTGCCGCGGGCTACGCCGGTGGACGCCTCGATGCGCTGATGATGCGCATTGTCGAGATCGTCTATGCGCTTCCCTTCATTTTTTTCGTGATTGTTCTGGTGATGGTGTTCGGACGTCATTTCGTGTTGATTTTCGTGACGATCGGCGCCGTCGAGTGGCTCGGCATGGCGCGGATCGTGCGCGGCCAGACGCTCTCGATCAAGCAACGGGATTTTGTCGCCGCCGCCGAAGCGCTCGGCGCGAGCACCCCGGCGATTCTGTGGCGCCACGTCATCCCCAATGCCTCGGGGCCTATCGCTGCCTATCTCGCCGTGCTCGTTCCGCGCGTGATCCTGCTCGAGAGCTTCGTGTCCTTTTTGGGCCTTGGCGTGCAGGAGCCGCTGACGAGCTGGGGCGTGCTTGTCGCCGATGGCGCACGCAACATTCAAGGCTCTGTTCATCTCCTTATTTTTCCCGCTGTATTTTTGGGCGCCACGCTTGGCGCGTTGCAGGGTCTTGGCAACGCATGGCAGGGCTCGCCAGGCGCCGGAAACCGTTGATGGACGCTGCAGCCCAGTCGCTCCTCCGGGTGCGCGATCTTTGGGTGAGCTACGGTCCGGCGTCTGTCGTCAAGGGGGTAAGCTTCACGCTCCGGCACGGCGAAACGGCGGCGATTGTCGGCGAATCCGGTTCCGGCAAGACCCAGACCGTGCTCGCGGCACTAAGACTCCTGCCCCGCCACGCGGTCACCACGGGTTCGGTAATATTCGAGGACACCGAGCTTCTCGCGCTTTCGCGAAGGCGGCTCGATGCGCTCCTTGGCCGGCGTATCGCGATGGTTTTCCAGGAACCCATGTCTTCCCTCGATCCCCTGTTTACGGTGGGCGCCCAGATCGGCGCGATCCTGCGCCTCAAGGCGGGCTTTTCGCGCCGCGCGGCCAAGGAGCGGGCAAAGGAGCTTTTGGATCTCGCCGGCATCGCCGAACCGGGGCGCCGCGTCCGTGCCTATCCGCATGAATTGTCCGGCGGCCAGCGCCAGCGCGTTGCGATTGCGATGGCGATCGCCTGCAACCCCGATCTCTTGATCGCCGACGAACCAACGACGGCTCTCGACGTGACGGTCGCCGCAAGAATCCTCGAACTTCTCGCAAAGCTCAAACAGAGTTTTGGCATGGCGATGATTTTCATCAGCCACGACCTTGGTCTTGTGCGCCGGATCGCCGATAGCGTTCATGTGATGCGCGAGGGGGAAATCATCGAAGCCGGGTCCGCCGCCGAGGTCGTCGCGAAACCGCGCCACGAATATACGCGCATGTCGCTCGCAGCCGTGCCCCGCGCCCGCGCCCGCCCCGGAACGGATACGCCGGTGCTCTTGCGCGCGCGGGACATTGGCGTGCGGTTTTCGTTGCGTGCCGGCTTATTGAGCGCGGCGCAGGAGCTGAAGGCCGTCGATGGCGTCAGCCTCTGCCTCAATCAGGGCCGCACGCTCGGCATCGTCGGCGAATTGGGTTCCGGCAAATCGACGCTCGCCCGCGCGCTATTAAAACTCGTGCCGGCGAGCGGCACGCTCAGTTTCGATGGGCGCGACCTCACCCGACTCGACAGGACCACGCTGCGGCCGTTGCGGCGCTCCATGCAGCTGGTGTTTCAAGATCCCTACGGCTCGCTATCGCCCTTGATGCGCATCGGCGATATCGTCACCGAGGGATTGCGTGTGCATGAACCGGCAATTAGCCGCAAGGAGCGCGACGCGCGCGCGGTTTTGGCGCTTGAAGAGGTCCTTCTCGACCCTAGCCTGCGGCATCGTTTTCCGCGGGAATTGTCCGGCGGGCAGCGACAGCGGGTGGCGATCGCGCGGGCGATGATCCTAAAACCGCGTCTCGTGGTGCTTGACGAGCCGACCTCGGCCCTCGACCGCGCGGTCCAAATCGGCATTCTCGCCCTGCTCGAACAGTTGCAAGACGCGCATGGCTTGACCTATGTCTATATCAGTCACGACCTCGCCGTGATCCGCGCGGTGGCCGACGAGATCGCGGTGATGAGGGACGGCCGCATTATCGAACAAGGCGCGGCGCAAGAGATTATCAAACATCCTCGCGAGCCCTATACAAGGGCGCTCATCGCGGCAGCTTTTGAGACTGGCGCGGCATGATGGCCGCTGCCGCGCCTATAGGAATTTTTGCCGCAATCCGATACCGTGTGTCGGCCAATATGCGCCCGACCGGCGAGCCGGCAGGACAAAATCTTATATCCTCGATGCGGATGGTTCGAAGCTTCGCCCGGGCCGGGGCCGAATTGAGTCTCCAGCCCGCGGCCGTCAGGCTTGTTGGATTGCCGACAGTTTCCAGTCGCCGGGGGTGCCGCCAACGGGCCGCGCAAAGGTCCAGACCTCGGTTGCCTGCTCTGGCGCGGCCGGATCGCCGGAGACGATCTTGCCCGAGACGCGGTCGGCCATTGTGTCGATCAGGGAAAACCGCATGGCGACGGTGGCATATTCGCCTTGCTGCTCGCGCCAGGCCTCGGAAAGATCTCCTTGCAGAAACTTCACGTCCGAGACCCTGTTGACCAGGCCTTTGTTGGCGTTGTCGGCGAGTTCCTCCGCAAAATAGGACGCCATTTCCGGCGTCGCCAGGGCGCGCAGACGATCGACGTCTTCGGCGCCAAAAGCGGATTGGATCGCGACGAGGCGCTGTTCGAACACTCTAAAATCGGCCGGCGCGACTTCGAGCTTTGTCTCGCGTCGCGGGCTTCCGGGCCCGCCGCCAAAGCCCGCGAAGCCACCTGGTGCGCTTGTTCCGGCCTCGCCCAAGTTTTGGCCCGCGCTGGAGTCAAAGGCCGTGCCCTGGAACGCCGGACGGCGTCTCCGAATAAAGCCCATGACGAATTTGAACAGCAGGAACAAAAGCCCGATCTGAAGCAGCAAACCCAGGATCGACAGGCCACCGCCGAGACCGCCGAACAGGCCATGCCCGAACAGCAGTCCGAACAACCCGGCGCCTATGAAGCCTCCCAGCAGGCCGCGGCCAAAACCGCCGGAAAAAAAGCCGCCCTGGGAAAAGGGCGCGGGGCGGCGGAAAATACTGTCATTGGGAGAGGTCATCGACCGCTCCATTGGGGCCGCGCGCGGGGCGGTTGGCGTCGCCGAAGGCGCACTAAACGTGCGCCCGCCGCGGCTGCCAAACGAGAAGCCGCGGCCCGCGCGGGCGAAAGCGTCCCCGGTAAAGCCCAGCGCAAGCGTCGCGGCAACAACTAAAATCAACGGTTTGTAGCGAAACGCCATGGCGTCGCATCCTAAAAGTTAAGCGGGCCCATTCCAGCCCGCCGCAACTATATGGGGGGCAGACGCGAAAAGCGCAAAGGAAGTTATGTTCGGGAGCGCCGACAGCGGCGCCGCGTCTCCGATGCTTGGTCCGGTGAAGACGGATTTACCGACTCGGTTATGGATACCATCGATATTGCGCCGAACCGATTACCGATTCCCGCGGCCTCGCCCAAAATTGAATTGCGAAGTCCGGACCGCCGCCGTGCGGGAAAGAGCCCGATTCCGCCCGCCAATGGAAACTGCACTCAACGCGGAGAGCGGATGATGCGGCGGCGGCTTCCGGCGGGCCGATCGGTGTGTTAGAAGGCGCGCGAACTTCGCTGGCGAAAGCCTGCTTGGCTGCCGGGGGGCGCGAGAGTGGAACGGACATGAACGAGCGGCGCGCCAATTTCGAATACGAGGACCTGATCGCCTGTGGGCGAGGAGAATTGTTTGGGCCAGGCAATCCGCAACTGCCGTTGCCGCCTCTTTTGATGTTCGATCGAATCACGAATGTTTCCGAACAAGGCGGCGCCAATGGCAAAGGCGTGATCTTGGCCGAATTTTCGGTAAAGGCGGACCTCTGGTTTTTTGGCTGCCATTTCAAGGGCGATCCGGTGATGCCTGGCTGCCTTGGGCTCGACGCGCTTTGGCAGCTACTTGGCTTTTATCTCGGGTGGCTGGGCCTCACTGGGCGCGGCCGGGCGCTCGGCGTGGGCGAGGTCAAGTTTTCCGATCAGGTCTTGCCCACCGTCAAGCGCATCATTTACGGGGTTGATCTAAAACGCGTATTCAAGACTAAACTGGTGCTCGGCATCGCCGACGGCTGGCTCGAAGCCGATGGGACACGCATTTACGAGGCCAGGGACATAAGGGTTGGCTTGTTCAAAACCTCCGTGGCCTGAGTCTTCGGCCGCCTTTCTTTGACCTTGAACGAAAGACTCCGGATTCGGGCTCCGGGGCCGCGATGTCAAGCAGGAGTTTTGCAGAATGAGACGGGTCGCCGTCACCGGGATGGGGATTGTCTCCTCGATCGGCAACAATGCCCAGGAAGTGCTTGCCTCCTTGCGGGAGGCCAAGTCCGGCATTGTCAAGGCGGAGAAGTACGCCGAACTCGGCTTTCGCAGCCAGGTCCACGGCACGCCTGCTCTCGACCCCAGCGGCATCGTCGATCGCCGAGCGATGCGTTTCCATGCCGGCGGCACCGCCTGGAACCATGTCGCGATGGATCAGGCGATCCTCGATGCGGGCCTTGCGCCTCATGAAGTATCCGATGAGCGCACCGGCATCATCATGGGTTCGGGCGGGCCTTCGACGCGGACTCTCATCGAGTCCGCGGATATCGCGCGCACCAAGGGACCGAAAAAGATCGGGCCTTTCGCGGTGCCAAAGGCGATGTCCTCGACCGCTTCGGCGACACTTGCCACCTGGTTCAAGATCAAGGGCGTCAATTACTCGATCTCGTCGGCCTGCGCGACCTCCAATCACTGCATCGGCAATGCCTACGAGATGATCCAATACGGCAAGCAGGATATGATGTTCGCGGGCGGCTGCGAAGAGCTCGATTGGACCCTCTCGGTTCTGTTCGATGCGATGGGCGCGATGTCCTCGGCTTTCAACGACCGACCCGCGAGCGCCTCCCGGGCCTATGACAAGAGCCGGGACGGGTTCGTCATCGCCGGCGGCGCGGGGGTTTTGGTGCTTGAAGAATTGGAGCATGCCCGCGCGCGGGGGGCAAAAATATACGCCGAGATCGCCGGATACGGCATGACCTCGGACGGTTATGACATGGTCGCGCCTTCCGGCGAAGGAGCAGTGCGGTGCATGCGCATGGCGCTTGAAAATGTGCGAACGCCGATCGATTACATCAATCCACACGCGACTTCGACGGAAATTGGCGATCTGAGGGAGATCGAGGCAATAAGAATTGTTTTCGGAGCGCCCGGAAATTGTCCGCCGATCGCCGCGACAAAATCGCTGACCGGCCATTCCCTCGGCGCGACTGGGGTGCACGAAGCAATCTACTCGCTGTTGATGATGCAAAACGGCTTCATTTGCGAAAGCGCGAATATCGAGGAGCTCGACCCGGCTTTCACGGATATGGACATTGTGCGCAAGCGCCGCGACGGCGTGCGATTGGGTGCCGTCTTGTCGAATTCGTTCGGCTTCGGCGGCACCAACGCGAGCCTCGTTCTGAAACATGTCGATGCCTGAGGCGCGGGAAGCGGGCACTGCAGGATTGATGCGCGGCAAGCGCGGCCTCGTCATGGGTGTCGCGAACGATCATTCGATTGCCTGGGGCATCGCCAAGGCGCTTTACGAACATGGCTCGGAACTCGCCTTCACCTATCAGGGCGAGGCGCTCGGCAAGCGCGTCCAGCCGCTGGCCGAAAGCCTCGGCGCGGCGCTCATTTTGCCTTGCGACGTCGAAGACGCCGCCGCGATCGACGCGGTTTTCCGGGCTGTCGCGAAAAAATGGGGCGGCCTCGATTTCGCGGTTCATTGTATCGCCTATTCCGATCGCGCCGAACTGAAGGGGCGCTACGCCGATACGACGCGGGAAAATTTTTCGCGCACGATGCTGATTTCCGCTTTTTCCTTCACCGAAATCGCCAAGCGCGCGGCCGCCCTCATGCAGCCGGGCGGCGCGCTTCTGACCCTGACGTTTTACGGCGCAAACCGGGTGATGCCCAATTACAACGTAATGGGCGTCGCCAAGGCGGCGCTGGAGGCGAGCGTGCGCTATCTCGCCGCCGATTACGGCCCGCAAGGCATCAGGGTGAACGCGATTTCGGCCGGTCTGATCCGCACCTTGGCCGGGGCCGGGATCGCCGATGGGCGGGTTATGTTCAGTTTCCAGAAGGCGCATGCGCCGCTGCGCCGCGCCCTCGATCTTTCCGACATCGGCGGCGCGGCGGTTTATCTTTTGTCCAATCTTTCGAGTGGCGTCACCGGCGAAATCCATTGCGTGGACGCCGGCTACAACATTGTTCTCATTCCGCATCCAGACAGCCTGAAGGCGGAAATCGCGACGGGATAGCGGGCCACGATTTTTGGCCCCGCTTGTAAAGCAACGCGCGCCCATGCTACCTGCGCCTCACCTGTTAGAAACCGCGGAGAGGTGGCTGAGCGGTTGAAAGCACCGCACTCGAAATGCGGCGTAGGCGCAAGCCTATCGGGGGTTCGAATCCCCCCCTCTCCGCCAGGGCTCAAGAAAATTCAGCAAATCTCGCAATATCCTGAATATTGTGAGGGTTCTGGCCACCCAATTGGTACACACGGGTGGTACACATGGCCCTCGCGATGGCGCGTCCCTGGAAACATCCCAAAACCGGTGTCTACTGGCTGTGAAAGCGCGTGCCGGACGATCTCCGGGCAGGGATTGGGAAACGCGAAGAGAAGTTCACCCTCAAAATGCGTGACCCCACTGAAGCAAAGCGGCTGCACGCCGCTGCCCTAGCGGTGGTCGAGCAGCGCTGGGCCAATCTGCGCGCGCCGGTTCGCAAGCTGGAGAATTCGGACCTCCATCGGATTGCCGCCACCACTTGCGAGCGTTGCGTGGAAGCCGGAGGCCCACCGGGGATCGTTTGGGATACAGAATTGCCGATAATCTCTGGGATGCCTCTCTCGATTGGCGCGGGTTGGACCAAAGCGGCAATTTCGCGATTGACAGACCAAACACTCCATCGCAGCTGGTGCCGCCAAAGAGCGAGCGAGTATGTCTCGGCTTTCGATCTCAGGGTGGACGGTGACGACTTGCTTAAGATAGCCATAGCCATTGGCATCGGCCCTCAAAAGGCCGCGCTCCCGTTGAAGCGGCATGCCATGGGCCACTTCAGCCCCGAGGATTGAGCGCCCTCGACAACCCTTTGACCCCCCTACCCTAAGCCCCTCCCAGCCCCCCAGCGCCCGCGGCCATTGTTTCCGGGATTGGCCGCTGACGGAGGCAACGGCACGAACATTATCGGGCGATGGGTTCGCGGCCTCGGTCTCACGGACGAGTGACTCTCTCCCAGCCATTCTTGGCGACATCGCTTCACGACGCTCGGTCGGAGACACGGTCTCATGCTTGATATCGTCAATGGCCTAACGGGGCATCATCGGAAAACGGTGGCAGATTCTTACGGGAGGTCCCCTGTCAAGGCGCTCCATCGGGGTTATCGAAAATTCCACCGGTAGGAACATTGTAAATCCGATCTTCTATGCCCTAGTGGATGCCGCGATCGAAGATCTGTTCCGCTCCCTCAAGGCCGAGGGTTTATTTCTTCCTCGGCGCGATACAATTGCGGCCGAAGTTCCGGACTACTTCAAGAAAGGCGCCGTTGCGACCGAGAAAGTCAACTTCGACAACGACGTTCAGGAATTGCTGGATGATAATGCCGAATTGAAACTCAGGACGCTCTGCAATGTTTTCATTGGCGGTCAAATTCTCGATCGGGGCATCACAGTTCCGAACCTCATCGGCTTCTACGACGGCCGCTCGCCGAAGCGGATGCAGCAGGATTGCGTGCTGCAACAGCCACGCATTGTACGGTGCCCGCGCTGGGGCGGACCTCGCTGTCACTGGCTTCTATGCGACAGCCCACAACTACTTGACATTGCGTTCAACTCACGAGTTTGACACAGCGCTTCGTATGCGCGGCGCCTATATCGACGTGATCGGCACAGCGGCTACAGGATGCAGGCGGCAAGCTTGCAATCGGGCCGCAACTCACCGAGCGCCTGCTCGAAGAAAGGGTGGCGGCAGTGATGCCCTGCCTCTTTTAGCTTCACAATGGAGCAGCTCTATCTCGACTATCGTCAGGTCGGCGCCCTGAACAATACCAGCTCCGGTGCTAGGCTGATGGCTCAGGCTCTGGGCAGTGAAGCCTTTGCCGGACTTTTGTAGACTGACCGATTGAGCCGCGTCACTGGATCGACGATCTGGACATCTCGATCCGGATCAAGAAACATTGGGCCATTGGCAAGCACCGTCCAAGAAACCGTCTGCGGTCCCGGCGCAGGGCGCAGGAATATCAAGGTAGTTTGCACAGGCAGCCGCTATATCGGCAAAAAGTCAAACGCTTTCCCATCGATCCTGGTATAACAGGACCAAACGCGAGGACCGGCACGAACTCCCGCGTGTGGTCGGTGCCAGGCCAAGTCGGGTCGCAGCCATGGTCTGCGGTCACGATCAGGAGATCCCCTGGACGCAGGCGTTCGATAAAGGTTCCGAGTTCGCGATCGAAATTCTCCAGCTCCGCGCCATAGCCCAGAGGATCGCGCCGATGCCCGAAGAGCGTGTCGAAATCAACAAGATTAGTGAATATCAGCCCGCCGTCTGCAAGCGTTTCGAGCGCCATGCTCGTGGCGTTCATCAATCCCGTCGTACCTGTCGCCTTTAGAACGCGACCGGTCCCGGCACGATTGAAAATGTCCGCGATCTTTCCGACCGAGACCACTTCCCTTCCTGCCGATGTCGCAAGCGTAAGGAGGGTGGGCCCCGGCGGTTCGACCGCAATGTCGCGCCGCCTTTCGGTTCGCGCGAATGTGGTGGGATCACCGCCGATGAAGGGACGGGCGATGATGCGGCCAACTTTGTAATCGTCGCAAATCGTACGCGCGATTTCGCAGGTTCGATAGAGTTGTTCTAAGCCGAACGTGACCTCATGGGCCGCGATTTGAAAGACACTGTCCGCGGAGGTGTAGCAAATCGGACGACCAGTCCGCATATGCTCAACTCCATGCGCGACAATAATCGCGGTTCCAGAAGCGTGGCAATTCCCAAGGAGGCCAGGCACCTCAGCGAGCCTGCATAGAGTCTCAACGAGTTGCTCCGGAAAACAGGGTTGTGTCCTTGGAAAATATCCCCACTCAAACGGGACAGGAAGCCCCGCAATCTCCCAATGGCCGGACGGCGTATCTTTGCCGCACGACTGCTCGGCAGCATAGCCGTAGCGGCCAGTGAGAGGCTTGGTGCGGTCCAGTGCGGGGCTATATCCAGTTGCGAGGCGGCTTGCTTCCCCAATGCCCAATGAAAGTAGGGTAGGAATGTCCAACGACTTGCCGCGGACGTTGGCGCAGAATTCCGAGACATGCCCGAGCGTATCTGCACCCGCATCGCCATAGGCATGGGCATCATCGGCGGAGCCAATGCCGACGGAATCCATAACGAGAATAACGACGCGTCCCATATTCCGGACTCCGGAGCACCGGATTTCGCTACCTACTTCCGAGCGAGATCGAAAACTGTGCCGTCCCACCAGCAAAAGAGGCGAACGCCGCAGCGGCGCACGTCATAGCCTGTGTATGCCGCCAGACGGAGAACGTCCTGGCGATCGGATTGGTCGTCGCGATACGGAGATCGTCAGTGGCATTCCCGTTCCTCGGGCGCTATCTCGTCATAGGCCGTCCGCACCAGCGTACTCCACTCCTGCGGACGCAACCCCCAATCGTAGTTTTCATATAAGGTTCGCCCACCGTTCGGAAGGTGCTTAAAATCGTAATGCTTTGCGCTTCTGAAACGCTCGAAAATGGGGCTGAAGGCGCGAAGCGTTTTGGCCTGACTTGCATGAGCTTCCAGCATCCTTATCTTAGCTTTGCGCTCTTTAAGGGAAAGCGCGATTACGACCTCGTCTTCGCCATCACAAAACCTCTGAGTTTGCATTCCGTTTGGCCCGCAATGGTAATATGGCATCTCAACCAAGTCAGGCGCGCGCGCCAGGAGAAGTTGTCCAGCCATGTGAACGCAAAAAGCTGTTCCGTCATGGTCAGGATGTCCGCCTTCGAATGCATGCGTCAAGACAGCGGCAATGCCTTTGGCGCGAAAAAACGACGCTAACCTCCGGCTCAATAGCACAAGGGAGCGGCAGACCTCCTGATCAACGAAGCCCAATTGGACAACTTGCCGGTCACATACTCCGGCTATGCAGAGCGCAGATCTCAACTCTTCGGCGCGCCTTTTGGCGTAGGCCACGCGCGCCGGGAATCCAAATTCGCGAGCGTCTCTCTCATTCCTTGGAGCGCCGTCGGTAACGATTATAACGGTCACATTCTGTAGCCGAGAAAGCAGGGCGCCGCACCCAATTGTCTCATCGTCGGGGTGGGCCAGGATGACCGCCACGTCAGACGCTTCAATCAGGCATTTCGAATTATTTGCAATCCGGTTCAAAATGGGCACGGCCATATCGCAGAACTCAGTCTCAACCTCTCCTAATCGGCCCCGCCACAATCGTAAAAGCCGCAATTCATCGGGTGCCCGAGCCGAGTTCTTGAACTCCCGAGGACGACCATCATCGGCAACGCTGGAATGTGCCAGACGTTCCTTCTCCCCGTTACGCGGTTGGGAAGATGAAAGCCGCGGCCGTGAAGACGTGTGCGGCGGTCGCGAGCTCATCCGGGGGAATGCAATCCCGTGATGGTCCGAAATCGGCAGGACGCCCGTCCGGCGACTTCAGCGGGAACCTTTCTTTGACGAACCTGTTGTCGAGGGGTTATCGACCACCGAAGCTTTACCCGCCTGATCAGCAGCATCGCCCTGGCTTCGGTGACGTCGGGTGATCCGCATCGAGGCTCACGATTGGACGCGGAGACAACAGCCGTGCAGGCGCCGGCCCGAGGAGCAGTTGCTAGCGAGCCCGATCTTCTCCCATGCCGCTGACCATTCTCAGCGTGGCTTATCCGTTTGCTCCGGTCGGCCCCGATGCGGTCGGCGGAGCCGAGCAGGTGCTTAGCACGCTCGATTTCAGGCTGACGCAAGCCGGTCATCGCTCGATCGTGCTCGCCAGCGAGAATTCGGTGGTCGCCGGGACCCACTGGCCCGTCCCGCTGGAGAAGGGCACGATCGGCGATCTCGCGAAGCAAAGGGCGTGGGCAAGGCATCGGCACGCGATCGAGGATATCCGCCGACGTTATGCAGTAGACCTCACCCATTTGCACGGCATCGACTTCGACATCTATTGCCCCGGCGAGGGGCCGACGCTCGTCACCTTGCATCTGCCGCTTGACTGGTATCGGCGAGGCGCCTTGCAAACTCGGCGTCGCGATTTATGGATGCATTGCGTGTCGAGCGCCCAGGATCGCGGGGCTTCTCCTTCCGGCTTGCGGCTGCTCCCGCCCGTTCACAACGGCGTCGACTTGGATGCGTTGGCGGGGCGTCACGCCAAACGCGACCTCGTCCTGTTCCTTGGCCGCATCTGCCCGGAAAAGGGCATCCATCTCGCGATCGACGCGGCCCAGATGGCCGGCCTGCCGCTAATCATCGCCGGCCAGGTCTTCCCCTATGAGGCGCACCAGCGTTACTTTGAAGAGAACGTCGCGCCCCGTCTCGGGCGCGGCTGCCGCTTCGTCGGCGCTCTCGACCGGCGGCGCAAGCGCCGCTTCCTCTCGGCGGCGCGCTGTCTTCTCCTCCCGAGCCAGGTGGCGGAGACAAGTTCACTCGTCGCCATGGAGGCGCTGGCTTGCGGCACGCCGGTGATCGCCTTTCGCTGCGGGGCGCTTCCGGAGATCATCTCGAACGGGCGCACCGGATTCCTCGTCGACAATATCAAGGAGATGGCCGAGGCGATACGAGCCGCGCGGGAGCTCGATGGCGATCTCTGCCGAAGCGAGGCTCGCCGGCGTTTTTCCCTTGAGGCGATGTTGGCCGCTTACCTCGATCTTTATCACGGCCTCGCAGCCCGGTCGTTTGCCGCAGGGTGAACCGGATGCCGGCGTTGACGACGACAATGATCACCGATGTCGAAGCCCTCCCGCCTCTCGTACCAGCCTGGTGGGAGTTGTGGAGGCGCTGCCCCAAGGCCACCCCCTTTCAATCTCCGGCCTGGCTGGTCAGCTGGTGGCAGGCGTTCGCACCCGGAACATTGCAAAGCTGCTGCGCTTTGAGCGGCGGGGAGTTGGCCGCGTTCTTTCCCTTCTACCTTGAACGGGAATTAGGCCGCCCCAGGCTCTTGCCGCTCGGCATCTCGCTCAGTGATTATCTCGATGTGCTGGTGGATCCGGCCTGCGCCGAAGCCGCGGATGCGCTGATCGGACTGATGATAGAGACGCCGTGGGAAAGCTGGAGCTTCGAGGAAATAGCCGCAGATGCTTGCGCGCTCGATCTGACCTGTCCCGTGAGTTGTTCGGAAACTGTCGCCAATCAGGCGGCCTGTCCGGTGCTGAAATTGCAAGGCGCGACCGACCTGGAGGGCTGCGTTCCGGCGGGCCGCCGTAGGCAATTGCGGCGGGCCCTGAGGACCGCGTCTAGGTCCGGCGGGGTTCGGGTGAGCCGTTGCGAGCACGATAGCGATCGATTTCTCGACATCCTCTTCTCGCTGCATGGCGCGCGATGGCATGAACGGGAAGCGAAGGGTATACTCGCCGATCCGCGGGTGCAGCGCTTCCATCGTGCGGCTCTGCCTCAGCTCGCGGCGGCGGGCCTGGCGCGTTGCTATCTCTTGAGCATCGATGACCGGTCCGCGGCTGCATATTATGGCTTCCTCCATCACGGCCGTGCGTTTGCATATTTGGGGGGGTTCGACCCGAATTTTGCGGAGGCGAGTCCAGGCGCGATCCTGATCGGCCGGGCGATCGCGGATGCGATATCGGAGGGCGCGCGCGAATTCCATTTCCTGCGCGGGCGCGAGGATTACAAATACGGCTTCGGCGCGCAGGACCGCTGGAACCGGCGGCGAGTTTGGACGAAGGCGCCTCCGAATGCCTGAGCTTGCCGCATTTCGCCAGGATATTCGCGACATTCTCGTGAGCTATTGCCGAGGTGCGATGCCGCCTGGAGTGGCGTTGATGCATCTAGCCATGGCGGCCGAAAATCCCGAAGAGCTAGCGCAAATGTTCACCAGCCGGCTGCTCCAAGGCCTAGCCGGCTTCGAAGATGCCGCGGCCGACCGCATCGACGCTCTGCTCGAGACAGCGCGCATCTCTCCTGATGCATGGCAGCTTGTGCATTCCGTTCTCACGGCAATCGACCATGAGCCGCCGCCACATACGGACGGAGCGCTCGCCGTGCGGCACCTCGCCGCCGCATTCGATCGTGCCGCTTCGGTATCTCCGGAAGGGAGTGTTGCTCTCTATACGCTCGGATGCGCCGAGCGGCTCGACGAAGCGACGGCAGAGGTCGTCGAGTTCATGCGCAAGCTCGGCCTCGTGCGGCGCGACTATGCTCTGGTGGACATCGGCTGCGGCATCGGAAGATTCGAAGTCGCCCTTGCGCCTCAAGTCGGCTCCGTTGCGGGCGTTGAAATCTCAGCCGCAATGGTCGAGATCGCGCGTCGGCGTTGCGCCGGATTGCGCAACGTCAGCTTCCATCTTTCTGCGGGAGGTGCTCTGCCGGAGATGCCGCCGGACAGCGCGGATTGCGTGTTCGCAATCGACTGCTTTCCCTACATCGTGCAGGCGAGCCGATTGCTTGCACGCAAATACTTCCAAGATGTGGTGCGGATCCTCAAGCCGCATATGGATTTGCTGATCATCAATTATTCTTATCGCGCCGATCAGATGGCCGACGCGCGTGACCTCGAAGAGCTTTCGCGCATATGCGGCTTTCGGCTGCTACGAACCTATCAGCGCCCGTTCCGCTTGTGGGACGGCCGCGTCTTTCACCTGCGCAAGACGCGGTGACGATTGCTGGGCGCCTGGGAGACGAACTCACGCATGAAGATATTATTCGGGTTGCCGACACCGGCGGCGCCGTTATTCGAAAATTGCCGGAGAGGATTGTGAAGTGGATATGGCCTCAGATCCATAGAGACCATCCTTAGATCGAGGTCACCCGAACCGGTGCATCGGTCGCCCGAGCCGGTGCACCACGCCCGAGCATAAAGGACAGGAACGGGCATAGCGAGCGCCTTGGCGGGAGTCGCCCTATTCCAGCAGGAACACTGCCGGTGCGGATAACTTAAGAACTCAAATTAATCGCCGCGGTCATTTTCCTGACGCTCGCCAACTCGGCCGCCGGGGCGTAGCGGCGGATCATGGCCGCGCAGAACTCGGCGAACTCCTCCTTCGCTTTGGGAGCGCTCGTGTGGTGAGGCGCGATGCCGCGATGCTCGGGCGTGAAGCAGAAGGTGACGGTCACCTCGAAATCCGCGATCGCCTCCATCTGGCGGTCGAACCAGGCGAGCGCATTCGGCCGGAAACTGTCGGCCCAGGATAGGCCCGTGCGGAGATACGTGACGCCCAGCCGCCTCATCCACGCGACGGCATCGTCTAACCGATGGTCCTCGAAATGGAACCATTGGCAGAGGCCCATCTCCGGCGTATATTCGGCGAAGCGCTTAAAGGCGGATTTCGGCGTTCCATCCTCGCGCAGCAGGCCCATGGCGAAATGGCGGTAATAGGACGAGCCCTCGGCCTCCCTGTGGCGCGTGGTGGCCTCCCAGATCTTGGGCAGGTCGTAGAGGCTATACCAGTGGATGCGCGGCGCCTTGCCGATCAGCAACTCGGCCGTGCGCTCGAGACCCCAATCCTGGACCTCCTCCGCTCCGAAGGTCGAGACACCGACCTCGCTGACCCAGACCGGCAGGTCGGTTACTGCTCTGATCTCGTCGAGCTTGGCAGGCCATTCCTTCAGCTGCCAGAGATTCCAGTCGAGCGGGAAACCGTGCACCGCGACCGCGTTGAGACGGTCGAGGAGGCCTTTGCCCTTCAGATTCGCGATGAACAGCGGGTCGATCGGGGAGATGCCGCCGAGCACTTTGGGAAGAGACCGGTTCTCGGCCGCGATCGCATCGGCTGCGCAGGCCGCCATCTCGGCGAAGAGCTGCCAATCGGGATCGATGGCTGGGTCCCAATGCGATTTGTTGTTCGGCTCGTTCCAGATCATCGCCGCTTCGATCATTGGCTCGCTCCTCGCGCGGGATAGACCGCTCCGCAATCGGCCTTTGCATCCGAGGCTCGGCAGACATAGACCTCGTCCTCTGGCCTCGACAGGATCTCGAATCCGGCGCTGTGCAGCATCGCTTCGGCGCAGGCACGGTTCGGCACCCACCAATTGGTGGGGTCGCCCGCATAGCGCTTTTCGATGAAATGCAATTTCGGGAAATCTTCGCGCGTGAAGGGCGTATGATCCCAGAAGCCGTAATCTTGTGCGACCGGCTCGGCATCGGGGCTCCCCCGCTGCATCGACTGGAACACGAAGAGATCCTCGACGACGTGCTCGCGGATGAGATCGAGCGCGAGCAGTGGGTGACGCAGGTGATAGAGCACACCGAGGAAGAGCACGATGTCGAAGCGCTCTGCGAGAGAGCCCACATCGTAGACGGAGAGCTCCCTGAAGCTGATGTCAAGATCAGCAACCTCCGCGGCAAACCTCGCCTGCTTCAGATATTCCGGATCGAAATCCACGCCGACGACGCGTGCGGCTCCGCGCCGCTTCATCTCGATCGAGTAGAAGCCGCCATTGCAGCCGATATCGAGCACGCTCATCCCGGTGAGGTCGGTGGGGATTGTGTCCGCGAATTTGTGCCACTTGATGGCGGGGTAATTGCCGAGGAAATGATCCGGCGCCGTCGTCACGCCGCCAAGGTCGATATTGTGGAACCAAGGGCCGAGCGCAGTGGCGCGCTCGCGGATCTCGTCAATGGAAAGTGACATCATCGCCTCCGTCATTGCGCCGTCAGGCCGGCAGCGCGGCCGAGCGGCTCGGCTATGGCGAGTTGCGCGAGCGCTCTCTCGCTGGCGGGCCGGTCTCGCTGGGCGAGAAGCTGGAGCGCGGAACGGTAGCCATTGAGCGTCCCGACATCGGCATAGGCCTCCCCGGCGCGCACGCCGACGGCCTCGCCGCCTGCCGCGATATAGGCGTTGACGAGAGTGCCCACGTACTCATCGTGACGGCCGTCGCTTCGCCACAGCGCATGCAGCTCGTGGAAGACATGCGCCGGCATCTTGAAGGCGCCCCAGATCCAGCGCGTCAGGTCGCCTTCCTGCTTCACCTCGATCGCCCAGACACGTCCGCCGTCATCGAGCACCACGGCGTCGAACAGCTCCGGCCGCTCGACGGGAAACAGAAGAAAGGAGAGCTTGTCGTCGGGAAGGCTCGCGAAACCTTCCTTCGGGAACCAGATCGTATCCGGCAGCCCGACGAGCACCGGCTCATTGCCGATGAGAGGCGCTGCGCGGAAGATCGCATCGCACAGCCCCATGGGCGAGGGCTGCATCACATAGGCGACCATCGCGGCCTCATAGCCCGCGCCGTAATAGCTCAATATGTCGAACTTGCCCGGGCCGATGACGAAGGCGAGCTTGCTCGCGCCTGCAAGGATCATCCGCTCCACGACATATTCGCTGACCGCACAAGGTCGCTCCATCGAGCCGAGGCCGCGGGTTCCGACGGGGAGCAGCTCCTTCGAGAAGGCGAGAGGCTGGATGCGGCTGCCGCGCCCCGCGGCCGGAACGATGCCCCACATCTCTCACGCCTCCGCTGCAGGTTGCGCCAAGTCTTCTTGCGCCCGTGCTGGCGCGGAGTCCCGTGGCGCATCGCGACGAGAATCGGCGCACCTGGCGTCGGCGAGCCTCGCCTCGAGTTCTACGGCGCGATGCGCCGATGTATGCTCCGCCAGCACTCTTCCGCGGGCATTGTCGCCGATGCGGCGCAACTCGTCTTGGGAGAGGTCGAGCGCCGCCGTGACCTCGCCATCGCCCCGGGCGACGAGGATCTCGCTTCCCGGCGTGAAGAACGCTTCGAGCCCCATCCACCGGTCGCTGATCATGACAGCGCCGCAGGCGGCGGCCTCGAACAGCCGGCCGGATGGGCACCAACCCATCGCGGCCATGTCGGGGCGGGTCACATTGAGGGTCAGCCGCGACGAGCCGTAAAAGGCCGGATGCTCGCTCGGCGGAAGATGCCGCACGAAATAGATATTGTCTGTCCAGGGGAAATCTTGCGGATATTGGGCGCCCGCGAGCACGAAGCGTCGATCGGGCTCCTTGCGCGCGGTCTCGATGAACAGGCGGTGCAAGATCTCCTGCCGGTCGGCCGCGTAGGTGCCGATATAGGAAAGATCGGCACGATAGCGCGGCTCCCCCGGCGCGGGGTGAAAAAGCTCCGAATCGACATGACCGTAGAGCGGCACCGGCCTTCTGGCGCCTGCCAGCTCCTCCAGTCCGTCGAGCGCCGCCCCACCCGTATAGCTCAGCACGAGATCGAAATCGGCAAGTCCGCGCGGACCGATATAGCTCATGTGTTCGCCGCGCCGCAGGCGCCTGAGCGTGACCGGCGTGTCGAGGTCGTAGAAGACGCGCGAGGTATGAGGCGTTGCGAGCACGAGCTCGGTCGCTGCGAGTCCGTCCGGACAATAGGACGTCACGATGGCGGCATCCGCCTCCGCGACGTGGCGGCGTGCCGAGGCTTCGATATCGGGCCAGCTCTCGTAGAGCACGAGCTCGCCGCCCGGGAGAGCGTGGACGTCGCGGTTCTGCGCGTAATAGCTCATGTTGCGCTCGAAGAAGATGATCTGCCAGCCCCGCCGGGCGAGCGCCCGCTGCAGGCCGCGCCAGAGCGTGGCATGGCCGTTCCCCCATGACGAGCTGATCGTCAGGCCAAACACGACGATCTTCATGAGCGCTGTTCCACGGATGGGCGCATTCAGGCGCTGACCTCGTTGATGCCGAGCACTTTCGCCCCGTAAGCGCCGACGACGACTCTGGTGATCGACGCCGGAGAGATTTCGAGGCGCGCCCAGAAATCGAGCGAAATGCCGAGATGACGAAAGACCGCGGCGCGGATCACCTCGGCATGGCTCACGAGAACAGCTGCGCCCTGGGGCAGCGCGGAGGCCAAGCCTTCCATATGGCGTGAGATCCTCGCCTGCACGTCGAGCATGTCTTCGCCGCCGGGCGTGCGCGCGAGGCTACGCTCTTCATTCCAACGCTGCCAAGCCGGGTCTCGCGACAGGCCCTCGAAATCCGTGCCCGACCACGCGCCGAAATTAACTTCGTCGAGCGCTTCATGGACTTCGGCGGCACTTGTGCCGCTCGCCTCCGCTATGACCTGCGCGGTCTCCCGGGCGCGCTCGCGCGGGCTCGTATGGACCACGTCGAATGCCTCGCGGCACAGCCTCTCCGCCAACCTGCTCGCCTCCTTTCGCCCCGCCTCGTTCAGCCTTCTTCCCGGAAGGCGGCCCGTGAGCCGGGCTCCAAGATCGTCATGGCTCGCATGGCGGACGAGAAGGAACATGGTCACGACAGGCGCGCGGCCGGAGCCGCGTCTCCAGCGATGAAGCGCAATGTCAGGTCGCGCGCCTCGGCGTCGGTGAACTGAGCCGGCGGCGATTTCATGAAGTAGCTCGAAGGTCCGACGAGCGCCCCGCCGATATCGCGATCGAGCGCCAGCTTCGCGCACCTCACCGCGTCGATCACGATCCCGGCGGAATTCGGCGAATCCCAGACCTCGAGCTTTACCTCGGCATTGAGCGGCAGACCGCCGAAAGTCGTGCCCTCCATCCTAATGTGGCAGAATTTGCGGTCGGTCAGCCAGGGCACATAATCGCTCGGCCCGACATGCACGTTGTCAGGGTCGAGCGGCGCGTCGAGCTGGCTCATAACCGATTGCGTCTTCGAGATCTTCTTCAATTCGAGCCTCTCCCGCTCGAGCATGTTGCGGAAATCGGAGTTCCCGCCGAAATTGAGCTGATAGGTGCGGTCGAGCCTCACTCCGCGTTCGCGAAAGAGGTTGGTGAGCACGCGATGCACGATCGTGGCGCCGATCTGGCCCTTGATGTCATCGCCTATCACTGGCAGCTTCTTCTGCTCGAAGCGCGTCCGCCATTCGGGCTTCGACGCGATGAAGACTGGAATGCAGTTCACGAAGGCGCAGCCGGCCTCGAGGGTCTGCTCGGCATACCATTCGGCTGCGCGTTGCGAACCTACCGGCAGATAGCAGACGACCACCTCCGTGCCCGTACTCCTCAGTGTCGCGGCGACATTGCATTCCGGCGCGTCGGATTCCGGGATTTCGTCGCGTAGATATTTTCCGATTCCGTCGAGTGTCGGACCGCGCTCGATAACGACATTCGTCTTGGCGACCTTAGCGAAGCGGCACGTATTGTTGGGCATGGCCTCGATGGCTTCGGTGAGCTCGAGCCCGACCTTGGAGCGCGCGACATCGAAACCCGACGTTATCTCGATATCGTCGACATGGTAGCCGCCGATGGATGCGTTCATGAGACCGGGGATCGGCTCGTTTGCGGCGACCCCGCGATAATATGTCAGGCCCTGGACAAAGGAGGAGGCGCAATTGCCGACGCCGATGATGCCGACCCGCAGCTTTCTCGAGCTCAAGAACTCCTCCCGATAACGCCGCCGCGACGACCCCGTTCTTCAACACGCAATGGGGAAAGAAGTTCCCGGATTTCATTGTGTCTTCCTGCAAGGGTGCGCCAATGCCTTGCCGCGCGACCTGCAGAACTCGCCGAAGGGGCATGACACTTAGCGTTCCGCGGCGGCCCGCCTCGACGCACCTCGATCAGCTCTCATTTAAAGCGCGCATCTCGTTCGAAGCATCGAACACCGCGATCGCGAAGGCAGCTGCTTGAGACATGTAGGCGTGATTCGCCGGTCGCTACTCACTCGCTTCTTCCATGTGCCAAGGCACGCTGATCACGGTGAGCCGTGGAGCGTGGCGGAGGAGGCGTGTCCGAAGACGGCGCGCCCGATAGGCATGCAGCAGATGCTGGTACCAATGCCGCTTCACGACTTCGGGGATGAGCACGCTGATGCGCCTGCGGCCGAACCTCTCCTCGAGTTCCGAGGCCAGTCTCAGCAAGGGCTCGTGGATGTCGCGATATTGGGCCTGCAGCACCATCAGCCGCGGCGGCGTGAGACCGGCGAGGCGGGCGGGCTCGTCGACCTTGCTGTGCCATTGGGCTCGCAGGGAGCGGTCGTGCTCTTCGGCCTCCGGCCCTGCGAGCTGGGTCAAATGCACCGCGATCACGTCGGAGGTGAGGCTCATGGCGAGACCGAGCGCCTTATCTGTGAGCCTGTTCCAGCCTTGAGCCATCACGAGCACGATCGGCGGCTCGATGCCGCGCGTGTCGAGCGGCTTCGGATCGCGGAGCTCGGCGGCGATCCTGTCGTAATAGCCGCGGATCGTCTTCAGCAAGGCGATCACGCAAGGGATGACCACGATGGTGGTCCACGCGCCCTCGGTGAATTTCGTCAGGATGATGACGGTAAGGGCCGCGGCGGTGGTCAGTGCCCCGATGGTGTTGATCGACAAATGAATTTTCGCCGCGTGGGCCTCGTGCCGGGATCTCGCCATTCGCGAAGCGTCTCGACAGTGATACATCATCCCGATCTGCGAGAGGGTGAAGGTCGTGAAGGCGCCGATGGCGAAGAGCGGAATGAGCCGATCGGTGATGCCGCCAAATGCGATCAAGAGCAGCCCCGCGGTAGCGGTCAGGTAGAGGATACCGATCGATAAGACGAGCCGGCGGCCCGCGAAGGCGAAGGGTTTGGGCAAGAAGCCGTCCGCCGCGAGCATCCGGCACAGCCGGGGGAAATCGACAAAGCTCGTATTCGCCGACAAGGCGAGGACGCAGAGAAGCGACCCGATCGCGACATAGTAGAAGTTCCCCTGGCCTATGATCGCGCTGGCGAGCTGCGCCAGGACGCTGCGATAGCCCTCCTGCTCTTGATCCATGGCGCCGATGCCATAGGCCCAGGCGAGATAGGCGATGCCGGCAAGCAGAACGCCGAGTACAAGGACGATCGCGCTCAGCGTCCGATGCCCGTGCTTCACCGGGGGGTCGCGGAAGGCGCTCATGCCGTTGCTGACCGCCTCGACGCCAGTCATCGCGGTGCAGCCGCTTGCGAAAGCGCGCGCCAGCAGCCACAGGCTCACGGTTCCGGACGCCGCCGGCATGTCGGGTGGCGGCACGATCGGTTGAGGTGGCCTCCGGAAAGGATGGCCTTGTAGAGCCCTATTCCGAGGAGGGTAAGAAAGCTTACGATGAACACATAGGTCGGTAGCGCGAAGATGCGCCCGGCATCAATCGTGCCCCGGAGATTCATCAGGGTGATGACGAGGAGAATGCCGAGGCAAAGGGGAAGGATATGGGGCTGCAGCCCCGGCGCCGCCGACACCAAGGCGCCGACGCCGGCGGAGATGCCCACCGCGACGTTGAGCACGTAGTCGATCATGAGCGCGGCGGCAGCGAGGAGGCTCCAATTCGTTCCGAGATTCTCCTTTGACACGATGTAAGCCCCGCCATTATTCGGATAGGCGCGGATGGTCTGGCGATAGGAGGCAAACAAAACCGCGAGCAGCACCACGATCGCCGCCATGATCCAGCCGATATAGGAGAGGCCCGCGACGCCCAGCGGCGCCAATACGGTGAGTGCCGCCTCCGGGCCGTAGGCGGATGAACCGACGGCGTCGAGCCCCATCGCGGGTATCGCTTCGAACGCCCCGATCTTCCGCGTTGCGTATTCGCGGTTCGCGAGCCTCGGGCCGAGAATGTATTCGAAGACGCTCACCTGCTTCCCCTGGAACGATGCGACGCGGGCGGACCTCGGTTTCCGAGGCGGCCTTCGCGCCGCCTCGTTAGTCCGGCGCGGCGCGGCTCGCCGGCTCCGCGCGACGGTTCGGCGGCTCCTTAGTCGCGCAGCAGAGATGCCTGCTTTGCCGTCTCCTTCTCCGGGGCGAAACTCGACGGCCGCGCGTTTGCACGGCCCCGGCGTGAAGCCTCAACAAGCTGCGTCTCGAGCTCGGCAGCCCGATGCGCGGCGCTGTGGCCGGCGAGGATGCGGCGCCGCGCCGCCTTCCCGAGCGCCTGCCGCTCCGCCTCGGATGTTCCGCGCAGGATGCCGATCATGTCTCCGCTGTGCTTTGCGAGGAGGATCTCGCGCCCGGGCGTGAAGATCGTCTCGATGCCCGGCCATATGTCGGAGACGATGGCGCCTCCGCAGGCGGCAGCCTCGAACAAGCGCACGCTTGGGCTGAACCCGACCTCGATCATCGCGGCACGGGTGACGTTCAGGCTGAAGCGGCAGCTCGCATAGAAGGCCGGGTGGTCGGCCGGACCGACGTGTTCGTAGTGCGTGACGTTTGGAGGCCAGGCAGGATCGGCGGGGAATTGCGGGCCAGCCACGACGAAGCGCAGATCGGGGGCCCTGCGGGCCGGCTCGATCAATAAGCGCTCGAGAGCCGGCTGGCGATCCGGGCTATAGGTGCCGAGATAGCCGAGATCGAATTGCGGCCTGATCTTGAGCGGCCGGTAATGCGTGTCATCGACGGCGCAGTAGAGCGCGCGCGCGGCCGGCGACCCGTATTTCTCTTCGATGAGGCGCAGGGCAGGCCCGCCGGTGAAGGAGAGATAGGGATCGTAGAACGGGATGAGCTCGGGCGAGAGATACTCGAAATCCTGCCTCGCGAGCTTCGCCAGAGTCACCGGGGTGTCGATGTCGTAGAAGGCGGTGACGCCTCGTCTGAGGCCCCGAACCCATTTACCGATCCGCACCCCATCGGCCACATAGGAGCCGATGATCACAGCATTCGCATCGGCGATCGCGCTGCGGGATCTCTTGAGCTGGTGGCGATCGCGATAGAAACGCAACCGGCAAAAATCCGGCCTCGTGAGGTCGCGATGCTCGGCGTACCAGGGCTGGTCCCGTTCGAGGAACAGGAGGTCGTGCCCACGCTCGGCCAGCGCCCGCAGCAAGGAGCGATAGGTCGTGGCGTGGCCATTTCCCCAGGAAGATGAGAGGGTGAGCCCGATGACGACGATGCGCGGCGGTTTCGTCACGCCGCGCTCCTATCCGCCTTCGACCGCCTGATCGACGCGAAGATGGCATCGACCTCGGCTCCGCGTCGCTCATAGGTATGCTGAGAAAGGATGTGCCGCCGCGCGGCCTCACCGATTTGCCGGGCCCGGTCGCGATCAAGCTCTCGCAGATGCCACGCGACATCCTGGCCATCGCGGGCGACGAGTACCTCGCTGCCGGGTTCTAGAAAGAGCTCAATCCCCTTCCAGTGATCGGTGATCATGCAGGCGCCAGCGCCTGCCGCCTCAAAGACGCGCGTCGCCGGCGAATACCCTGTCTCGGCCATGCTGTCGCGGGCGATGTTGAGAACCGCGAGCGGCGTCGCGTTGAAGGCGTTGTGGTCGCGCGTATAGACATGGCCGACGAGGCTCACATTCGCGGGCATCCTGCTCGCCTCCCAGCCATTGCCGCCAATGAGGAAACTGCGGTCCGCGAGCTCGGCGGCCGGCGCGAGCAGGAAGCGCTCGACGCGGACCTCCCGATCGGGCAGACGGTTGCCCAGGAAGGCGAGATCACAGGAGAAGCGGCGGTCGGGCGGAACCGGGTGGTGTGTCGAAGGGTCGAGCGCGTTGTAGATCGGCACGCAGCTTTTGGCGCCGAAGCCCTCATAGGCGGCAATCACCGGCGGGCCGCCGCCATAGGTGAGGACGATGTCGAGGGAGTGTAGCGCCCTGCGCACCGGGTGGTCCTCTCGGCTGCGCATTTCGGCGAGGGTCGCAGGTGCGTCGACGTCCCAGAAGATGCGGATCGCGCCCGGCCGCGACGCCGCGAGCACGCCCGACAGAAGCTCGTCGTCGAATACGCCGACGCCGCTCGCCTTGACGACGACATCTGCGGCGGCTGCCTCCGCGATTACGCCGCGCAGCGCCTCCTCGGTCGGTTGGTAGACATGCACCTTTGCCCAGTCCGGCGGCTCTATGTCGCGATGCTTCTGGCGATCGAAGGCGTCCGGCTCGTAGAAATCGATTGCGTGGCCGCGCCTGGCGAGATCCGTGAGCAGGCCGCGGTAATAGGTACCGGCGCCGTTCCAATAGGAGGAGAGGAGGCTCGAGCCGTAGAAAGCGATCTTCATGGGACAGTCTCCTCCATGGTATCGGCATGGATGCGCGCGACGATCGACATCAGCTCGGCTGCCCGGTGAGCGCAGCTGTGCCGAGAGCGGATGGCGGAAAGCCCGTTGACGGCGAGCGACGCCGCGAGCTCGCGATCCTCGCTGACGGAACGCATATGATCGCGCATCTCATCCGTGTCGCGGGCGACGAGATAATCCTCGCCCGGCCGGAACAGCCCCTCCGCATCGGTCCAGGGGGCTGACAGCAGCGGAATGCCGCAGGCGAGCGCCTCGAAGATGCGGATCGTCGGGATGCCGGGCAGCATTTCGACATAGAACCGGCGCGGCACATGCACCGTTGCGACATGCCTGGCGAAGATCGCCGGCGCAAGCGCATTGGCGAGCCAGCCTTGATAGCTCGCGCCGTAGTGCTCGAGCCGCGCGAGCGCGTCGGGCGGATAGCGCACGCCATGGATGTCGAGCGGCAAGCCGGCGAGCCTCGCGGGGCGAAGCAGGAATTCCTCGAGCTCCCGCGTGCGCTCGTCATCGCCCCAATTACCGACCCAGACGAGGCCGTTGCGCCCCTCATCCTCACAAGGGCGGAAAAGGCGCGTATCGGCGGCCTCGTGCCAGATGAAGGCACGGTCGCCGCCATCCCCAGTGTCGATAGATCTCGGCGAGCGCCGCGCCGAAGGCGAGCACGCCGTCATAGCCGTTGAGATCGAATGAGCTCATCACGTCCGGGTCGCTGACGGCGCGGTGATGCGTATCATGAAAGAGGAGCACGAACGCCGCGCCGCGCCTTCGACAGCGCGCCGATCGCGGCTACGAGCGAAGGTGTGTTCCATTCGTGGACGATGACGAGATCGCGGTCGCCGAGCGCGGCCTCGAGGTCGAAATCCTGCTCGTCGACCTCGCTCGACGAGAGTTCCGGATAGGCAACGCGAAAGGGCTTGAGCCCCGCCTCGCCACATTCCTCTAGGAGTTGCGTAAGGCTCCACGCGTCCTTCGGCTCAAAGGCCGCAACGTCATGGCCGGCGAACTTGAGCTCGCGCAGGACGCCGCGCAAGAAATGCGCATTGCCATGGTTCCAGCATGATTTCAGCGAATGCGTGAAATAGGCGATCCTCATGCCGCCTGCTCCGCCGGGCGAGAGGCGCGGCGTTGGGCGATGACCTCACTGTAGAGCATCGCCATCGCCTGCGCGGTGCTCCGGATGTCGTATCGCCGCGCCCGCGCTCTCGCGGCGTCTCCCATTCTCCGGCGCAGACGTTCGTCGTATAAGAGACGCTCGGCGGCCAGGGCGACCGCGGCGTCGTCGCAGGCTTCGACGAAGAAGGCCGCGTCCTGCCAAAGCTCGCGAAAGCTCGGTATGCCGGAGAGGATGAGCGCGCAACCGGCCTGAGCGGCCTCGAGCACGGCGAGCCCGAAAGGCTCATAGCGCGCGGCCGAGACGAAGATCGGCCTTTTCGCGAGCTGGGCTCGCACTTCTTCGCTGCCGAGCTCGCCGAGGAGCTCGAGCTCGCTGCAGGCGACGACGCTGCCGTTTGGGCCCCGGACCGGGCCTGCGGCGAAAACAGGCACATCGAGGCGAGCGGCGGCGCGATCGAGTGTGGCGATGTTCTTGCCTTCGTCCCAGAGGCGGCCGGCGGTGAACAGCGCAGGCGCGACGTCGCCGTCCGATGCCGTCGGGCCAGGCGAGCGGCCATTGTGCACCACGAGGGGTTTATCGCACAGGCTATAGACGGATGCCGTGAGATCGGCGAGAGCCGCGCTCGGCGCCACAACACGGCTCACTGCCCTGAAGTGGCTGCGCGTGAGCTCGGCGTGCCAGCGCCATTCTGTCGGGAGCGGGCCGCCTTTCACCGTCGCCCACCAGGTTGCAAGACAGGAATGGTGCACGGCGATGACCGGCGCGGGAAAAGCGGCGAGGCTCGCGAGGGGTGAGCCATTTAGCTGGATCAAGTCCGCACCGATCTTCCCCGCGAGCGCCGAGATCCCCTCGGCGGCAAAACGCGCGTCCGCGGCGCCTCCGCCCGTCCAGTCGAGCGGCAGGCCCGTTTCAATGAGGATAAGGTCCGCGACGGCTTCAGCCTCGCGCCGCTGACCGGGCGAGGGCGGAGGTCCGAGCACTGCGAGTGTCGTCATGACGCCGCTTCCAGCGAAGGCATGGGCGAGGTCGAGCGAGTAATGCCAGACGCCGCCAACCGCATCGGCCGTCATCAGCAGGCGGCAAGCCGGGCTCAGCTCGGCAGGCATGCGGCCTCCAGCTCGCGTAGGGGCAGGGGCCGGTCGTCCTGAATGTCGCTGAGGCTGTCGAACTGGCCGAGATAATATTCGTGCGCGCGCTCCCAGGCTTTTCCGTCCGGCATTCCCCAGAGCCGCCGGTAATCGGGTGAGCTCGGATAAGGATAGAGAGGCACGGGATCGTTGGCCCAGACGTTGTTCTCCTGCAACCTCCCCCGCCATTCGCGTATCAGTTCCGTGTCATCCTCCGGCATCTTGATCAGATTGGCCTGGACGAAGGGAACGCGCCGCCTCGCATAGATCAGCCGCTCCGCAAGCTCATCCGTCGACATCCGGCAATTCTTGTCGAGTTGGGCCCGCCCTTCGGCCGTCAGGCTCTCCACACCGGCCTCGATCGAGACGCAGCCGGCCCTTCCGAGGAGGTCGATCATCTCCGGCTTCCAGAGATCGATGCGGGTCTGCACGCCGAACCTGACGGGCCGCTCGACCAGCGCTTCGAGCAGCGGTTTCTGCGGCAGGAAGATCTCGTCGATGAGGTAGAGATAGGTCGCGCCCTGCGCCACGAGCGCATCGATCTCCTCGAGGAGAGGTGCGAGCTCGCGGCGGCGATACTTGTCGCGGTAATCGATCTTGGCGCAGAAGCTGCAGGAATAGGGGCAGCCGCGGGATGCCTCGACCTCGGCGCCCGGCCCGTCGGGAGCCGCTTCGAAACGATGGTGGTGATGCGGGTGGCGCTCGATGAAGCCGCTCGGCCATGACAAGGCCGGCAGCCCGGCGAAGGCGGTTGCCGCGGGGCCGCCGGTGACCGCGATTGTGGCGCCGTCCCGATACGCGATCGAGGGCACACGGGCGAGGTCGCTCGCCTCGGCCAGCGCCGCCACGACCTCCTCGCATTCGCCACGCACCACGACATCCGCGCCCAGCTTCGCCAGGGTTGTCTCCGGCGTCACCGAGCCATGCGGACCGACAAGGACGCGGCGTCCGCCGCTCTTGCCGAGCGCGATGAGGAACTCGCGCGGGACCCTGAGCTCGGGCGGTGCGCAGCGCCAGAACAGATAGGTGGGCGCGGTCGTGACGACGGTCATCTCGGCGCCGAACCCGGCGACCTCATCGGCCAGGGCCTGCATCGAAGTGCCGAGGACATGGCCGTCGAAGATCCTGGCTTCGTGGCCCTTCGCCTCGAGGAGTTTCTGCGAGGCGCCGAGCTCGAGCGGCAGATGCGGCTCGCGGCAGCCGAAATAGATGCTGTTGCCGAAATGCCAGCTCGGGTTGACGAGCGCCACCCTCATCACCCCACGGACTCCGACAAAGTCAGCTCGGCACCAAGCGGCGGCCGCGCGCCATCTTCCCCGCGGAGCCAGTCGAGGAGCCTCGTCACCCCGACGCGCCAAGGCGTCGGCCCGGCGAGGCCGAGCTCGCGCTCGAGCGAGCTTCTGTCGGACACGTAGTAACGCTGATCGCCGGGCCGCCAGTTGCCATATATCCGCTTCACCGGATGCCCGAGCTGTTCCTCGATGAAGGCAATCAAGCTGGCGAGGCTTACCGCATTGGCAGGCCCGCCTCCAAGATTGAAGGCGCGCCCCTTCACCTTCCCGATCTGACGCCAGGCGGCGAGGTAGGCATCGACCGCATCGTCGACGAAGAGGATGTCGCGCACCTGCCTTCCATCGCCATAGATGCTGATCGGCTCGTCCTCGAGCGCACGGATCAGGAAATGCGCGACCCAGCCCTGATCTTCTGTCCCCATCTGGCGCGGGCCGTAAATGCAGCTCATCCGCATTACCGCCATCGGCAGCTCGAAGCTGCGCGCATAATCGAGGACATATTGGTCCGCGGCGCCCTTCGAGCAGCCATAGGGCGTGTGGAAATCGAGCGGCCTTGCCTCAGAGATCCCGGTCGCGCGTAAAACGGAGTCGCGCGGCAAATAGGCTTCGTCTGCGCTCGTGAGTGGGATGTCCGGCAGCGCGCCATAGACCTTGTTGGTCGACGCGAATATAAGGGGCAATGGCCTTGCCTGCCGCCTCACGGCCTCGAGCAAGCCGAAAGTGCCGGAGATATTGACGCTGAAATCCTCGGCCGGATCAAGGAAGCTCGTTGTCACTGCGACCTGAGCCGCAAAATGGAAGACCGCGCTCGCCTCCGCCATCGCGGAGGATAAGGCGCCATTGTCGCGGATATCCGCCCTAACGAGCGTGATCCGCTTCGGGTGGCGGCCGCGCAGCCATTCCGCGTTGCGCTCGGTTCCGGGCCGCGTGAGCGTATCGAGCACGAGGACTTGATTTCCTTCGCGCGCGAGCCGGTCGGCGAGGTTGCTGCCGATGAAGCCCGCCCCGCCCGTGATGAGCACGGGCCGCAAGCCAATCACGGGAACCACCGGAATGCTCACGCGACCAGCCCCCTCGCGTCCAGCTCACGTCGCGCTTCGAGGACGCGGTCATTGGCCTCCTGCTTGGAGACCCAAGCAGCGAAGCTCCGAAGCCCGTCGGCGAAATCCTGTTTCGCCCGGAAGCCGAGTTCCACCGCCGCCTTCCCGGTATCGGCGAAGCAGTGGCGGATATCGCCGATCCGCGCCTTGCCAGTGGCCTTTGGCGCGATTTCCTGTTTTCCCATGGCGGCGGCGAGCATCTCGGCGATCTCGATTACGCTGTGGTCCTGGCCGCTGCCGATATTATACACCTCGCCAACCGCGCCCGGATGCTCGAGGGCGAGCGCAAAGGCTTCCGCGACATCATCGACATGCACGAAATCGCGCCGCTGATGTCCGTCCTCGAAGAGCAGCGGCGGCTGCCCATTCGCGAGGCGCGAGGCGAAAATCGCGAGCACGCCGGTATAGGGATTGGAAAGGGCCTGCCCGGGACCATAGACATTGAAAAGCCTGAGCGCCACCGCCTCGATGCCGTAAGCGGCCGCGACGGTCAGCGTCATCCGCTCCTGCATATATTTGGTCAGCGCATAGACGGAGGCGAGGTTGGGCCGCTTCCATTCGGGCGTCGCGACCGGCGTCAGCTTCCGCCCCGCCGCATCGACCGGATCCCAGGAGTGACTGACCGCATGACGCCGAGTCGCATCATCGACGAGCTTGCCGTCCGCATCCCTGTAGAGGCCCTCGCCATAGACGCTCATGGACGAGGCGACGACGATCCGCCGAAGGGGTTTCTCGCTGACCCTTTGCAGCAAGGCGGCCGTCCCCAGATCATTGACCGAGACGTATCGCTCGATCGCATACATGCTCTGCCCCACGCCGACCTCGGCGGCGAGATGGACAACGCTCTGAACGCCGGCGAGCGCCTTCTCGAGCGTCTCTGTATCCCGCACATCTCCGACGATCAGACCGACATTGCCTCTCAATTCCGCCGGAAGGCTCGATTCGCCGGGGGAGCCGTCCGCCCCGTGGACTTGCTCGGTGAGGCTGTCGAGCACACGAACCCGGTATCCGCGCCGCAACAAATTTCGTGCCACATGACGACCGATGAAGCCCGCACCACCCGTTACAAGGACCTGCTCTTTCACGCTCTGCTTCCAATCACCCGGTTGCGGACTGAGCCGCCCATGTAAACTCACTCCTTACGAATCCGTTCCCGTGCACGGCAAGGTTAATAACTCATATAATTGACTAATTGAGGTAACCACTTTCATTGCCGAACTGTGCCGCGCCACCCCGTCTTGGGGATCGGGCCAGATGTTCGGCACCCGGAGACCCCGAAGGCGAGTCGAGGGCGAGCCCTCCGCCGAGGCGAAGGCGATCCGGCTGCCCGGGCGAGGCGTAGCAGGAGCCGCAATCGGGACGAGCCTGCCGCGTTCGGTGTCTCCCGGACGATCCAGGAGATCAGTGTTCGATTTAGAGAAGACCTGCCGCGTTCGGTCGCCACCAGAATGCTGCCGCGCCGACAATAGTGGCGATGGCGCAGCTGAGCATCCCCCCAAGGAAGTTGGCTCGTCGTTCTTCGGCATTCGATGTTACCGTTTGAAGTGACGGGAGCATCCCTCTCGGCCAATGCGGAATGACGCTCGCACGCCGGTTTTACCTTGACGACATGGGTGCGTTGATCCGTTCGCCGACCGATAAAGGCTCGACATCATGCCGCCGCAGAGATCCGTGCGCTGGCGACGCTCTTCCACAAGAAGCAGGCCGGCACCGCGACGATCCGCTCGAAGCCGGAAACTCGGTAATCGGATTCGCGCTGCCGCTCCTCGGGAACCTCGCATGCCTGAAGCGGATTTGCTAGTGCCGCCGCCGTGGCGCGCCGCAGCAACCAATCGGGCCGGGTGGCGTTTCGTGTAACTCGCGGCATTAAGAAGATCGCTCTGCGCGCCGGGCCTTCCGGCACGAATCCCGCCAACCATTCGCCGACTGTGCTTCAGGACAACTGATCGGTCAAGTCCGCCCCCGGCGCCCCCTCAAGCGAAGAACACACCGATTTCAGCCTCAGAAGGATTATCGCGCGGTATTACCTGTTGGAACCCGACCCTATAGAACCGGCGCAAAGCGAAATTCCGCGCGGGCTCCTCGCATTTGCCACACTGCCGCGCGATCAAACACGCATGATTTTGCTCCGCTCGCTCGCCTTCCACGCGGCTTTTTATCTCATCACCGCTGCGCTCGCAATTCTGGGGCTGCCCATTCTCGTCATGGGCCGCCAAAAAGTCCAGGCGTACGCAAAGTTCTGGACAGGCTCGGCGGTTTGGCTTCTCGAAAAAATTTGCAAAACCAAAGTCGGGTGGCGCGGCCTCGAAAATCTTCCGCGCGGCGGATGTATCATCGCCGCAAAACATCAATCGGCGCTCGAGACCATGGCGCTCACGACAAAGGGCGCGGATTTTTCCTACATTCTCAAACGCGAGCTGATGGCGATCCCTGTTTTCGGCTGGTATCTCAAGGGCGCCGGGCAAGTTGCCATCGACCGCGCCAAACGCGGCCAGGCCTTGCCCGATCTCACCCGGCAAGTGCGCGAGGCGATTGCCGAAGGCCGCCAGATAATTATTTTTCCGGAAGGCACGCGCAAGCCTGCCGGCGCGCCACCGGAGTATAAGTCAGGGGTAGGGTACCTTTATACGGCCTCGGAAGCGGTCTGCGTGCCGGTTGCGTTGAACACCGGCCTTTTCTGGCCGCGCCACAGTTTTTCGATCTGTGAGGGCACAGTCACCATTGCCTTCCTCGCCGCAATCGCGCCGGGCCTCGACAAACAGAGCTTCCTTCAGTTATTGGAAGAGCGGATCGAAGCAGCAACAGCGGAACTCATCGCCGAGGCGCTCGCCGCCGATCCTTCGTTAAAATCTGCGCTTGCCCGGCCGGATTCCGCCGCTTCATAGCGTGCGCCGAGGCATTTTTGGACGATCGCGCGGAATTGCGAAACCCGCGCAGCGCGTCCGATAACGTGCTACGGCAGGACATGAACACGACCAAGTCCACCTCTTTAATCGAGAACGGAACCCATCGCTTTTGCGTCGCGCCAATGATGGATTGGACGGACCGGCATTGCCGGTTTTTTCATCGCATCTTGTCGCGGCGGGCACGGCTTTACACCGAGATGCTGGCGGCTCGCGCGGTTCTGCATGGCGAGCGCGACCGCCTGCTGCGCTTCGATTCGGCCGAGCATCCCGTCGCCCTTCAACTCGGCGGCTCCGACCCAGCGGAATTGGCGGCGGCGGCGCAAATTGGCGCCGATTACGGTTTTGACGAAATCAATCTCAATATTGGGTGTCCGTCCGAGCGCGTGCAAAGCGGTGCTTTCGGCGCTTGCCTGATGCGCGAGCCGGATCTTGTCGGCGATTGCGTCGCCGCGATGAAAGCGCGGATCAAAATTCCGGTGACCGTCAAATGCCGCACCGGCGTCGACGAACAGGATCCAGAAGCTGCGCTCGGTCTTTTAGCCGGGCGCGTCATCACAGCTGGTTGCGACGCATTGATCGTGCATGCGCGCAAAGCCTGGCTGAAAGGCCTGTCGCCGAAGGAGAACCGCGACCTTCCGCGGCTGGATTACGGTCTCGTCCATGCCTTGAAACAGCGCTTTCCCAATGTTGCCATCGTGCTCAACGGCGGCCTCGCGGCACTCTCCCAGATGCGCACCGAACTCGATCACGTCGATGGCGTGATGGTGGGGCGCGCCGCCTACCAGAACCCGGCGCTGCTCCTCGATGTCGACGCGTTTTTTTTCAACGAGGGAGTGCCCGCCGCCGGCGCGGCGGAGATCGAGGCTTTCATGCCCTATGTCGAGGCGCGTCTTGCTGAAGGCGTTCCGCTTCACGCGATGACACGGCATCTCCTGGGGCTTTTCAATGGCTTCCCAGGTGCCCGCGGGTGGCGGCGCCATCTCGCGGTGGAGGCGGTGAAACCGGGCGCCGATGCGAGAGTTTTGCACGCGGCCTTGGCGCATATGGACCGCCCGCGGGCTATCGGCGCGGCGGCATGAGCGCGCTATCGAAAAATCGACCGCGCGGGTCGATCTCTGGCAAGCGAAGCGCCATCTTTGTAAATCGTCGGCGCGTGCGGCAAAGAGCCGATTGCGGTGACGAGGGTGGCGTCATGGTAGAAGCGCGCGCCAGCGGCTTCGAACGCTTCGACGGTGCGGCCGGGCAGGTTCACGTAGCAGCCGTCATCATCGCGAACATCGCCGATGACCCAGACCGCGAACCGATCAGTGCGAAGCCGGGCAACGGCGTCGCGAACAATCTTGGTGTAGGCCGCGAAGAAATCCTCGCGCCTTGTTCGATAGGTCGGCGGGATCGTCCGAATTCCAATAAGGCGAACACGAGAAGATCAGGTCGGCTTCGATGTCGGCCGCAAGCCGCGCGATCTCGCGTGCATCGCCCGGCCGCCCCCAGGCCGCGTCGGATCGCGGTCTCAATCGGGCGCACGTCAACCTCACCGCGTTCTCCTCCACCGTCTTTACGCCCGGCCGCTGGAGAAGCCGCTTTTGATTTGGCCCGGTAGAGCACCATAGATCTAGGCCCAGCCTTTGATTGGATGTCAGCGAGCCTTAGCGTCCCTCGCGCACTTGCGGCCCTTTCCGAAGTGGCACAAGTGGCCCCCCCTGTGATATCGATCCGAAGTTCGAACCTATTGCGCGGGCATTCGCTGCCACGCTTTGGCTGCGGCAGACCATGCTAATGCGGGAGTTACCATGCAGCCCATCACCGAGACTGCCATCGAAACGAAGCCCGACAGTTCAACTCTCGCTGCCCCATCCCCCAACACCCAAGGCAACGGCTCGGAGCCGCACGCCCTACTGCATGCCCTCCAGGCCATGCGGGCGGGCGACTTTTCGGTGCGCATGCCTGGCGACTGGGTCGGTCTCATGGGCAAAATCGCCGATGCCTTCAACGAGATCGCGGCTGCCAACGGCCGCATGGCGCAGCAGCTTGAGCGGGTCGAGCTGATGATGGGCCGCGAGGGGAAGACCGGGCAGAGGGTTAAGCTTGCGCTTACGGATGGCGCGTGGGGCGAGATGGAGTCTTCCCTCAATTGCCTGATTGACGACTTCTTGTGGCCGACAACCGACGTTACCCGGGCGATTGCAGCGGTGGCGCGAGGGGATCTTTCCCAGTCCGTGCGCCTCGACGTGGACGGCCGCCCGCTCCAGGGCGAATTCCTGCGGTCCGCGACCATCGTGAACACGATGATTAGGCAGCTCAATGTGTTCACCTCGGAGGTCACGCGCGTTGCCCGTGAGGTCGGGACCGAAGGTAAGCTCGGCGGTCAGGCCGAGGTGCGCGAGGTGACAGGCGTGTGGAAGGAGCTCACCGAAAGCGTGAACTCCATGGCCTCGCACCTGACGGCGCAGGTCCGCAATATCGCGGAGGTGACAATTGCGGTCGCCAGCGGCGACCTCTCGAAGAAAATCACCGTGGACGTGCGCGGCGAGATCCTGCAGCTCAAGGAAGCAATCAACACGATGGTCGATCAGCTGCGCTCGTTTGCCGCCGAGGTGACACGCGTGGCGCGCGAGGTCGGTAATGACGGCAGATTGGGCGGCCAGGCCGTGGTTCCGGGGGTCGGCGGCACTTGGAAAGACCTCACCGATTCTGTGAATGCCTTGAGCACGAATATTACCGATCAGGTGCGCAACATCGCCCAGGTGACGACCGCGGTGGCACGCGGCGACCTATCGCGAAAAATCACCGTCGAGGTGCGCGGCGAGATTCTGGAGCTTAAGAATACCATCAACACGATGGTGGACCAGCTCAATGCCTTCGCGTCAGAAGTCACCCGCGTGGCGCGCGAGGTTGGCACCGAGGGTAAGCTCGGCGGCCAAGCCTATGTGTCTGGCGTGGCTGGCACCTGGAAGGATTTGACCGACAATGTCAACCTGATGGGCAGCAACTTGACCGCGCAGGTGCGTAACATCGCGGAGGTGGCGACCGCGATCGCCGGCGGCGATTTATCGAAGAAGATCACGGTCAACGTGAGCGGAGAAATTCTGCAGCTCAAGGAAACCATCAACACGATGGTCGATCAGCTCAACGCCTTCGCCGGCGAGGTAACTAGGGTCGCGCGCGAAGTCGGCTCGGAGGGCCGGCTCGGCGGGCAAGCCAATGTGCTTGGCGTCGCCGGCACTTGGAAGGACCTGACCGATAGCGTGAACTCGATGGCCTCGAATTTGACGGCGCAGGTGCGCAATATCGCCGAGGTGACGACGGCGGTCGCGCGCGGCAACCTTTCGCGGAAAATCACCGTCCACGTGAAAGGGGAAATCCTTGAACTGAAGAACACGATCAACACGATGGTGGATCAGTTGAACGCATTTGCCTCGGAGGTGACGCGGGTTGCGCGCGAGGTCGGAACCGAGGGCAAACTCGGCGGCCAGGCGCAGGTCTCGGGGGTGGCGGGCACCTGGGAGGATTTGACCGACAGCGTCAACTTCATGGCCTCGAATTTGACCGCTCAGGTGCGCAATATCGCGGAAGTGGCTACGGCGGTCGCTGAAGGCGATCTTTCGAAGAAAATCACCGTCGCGGTCAGCGGCGAAATCCTCGAGCTTAAGGAGACCCTCAACACGATGGTCGACCAACTCAATGCCTTCGCCGCTGAGGTGACGCGGGTGGCACGCGAGGTCGGCACGGAGGGGAAGCTTGGGGGCCAAGCCTCCGTGCCTGGCGTTGGCGGCACTTGGAAGGATTTGACCGACAATGTCAATCTTATGGGCAGCAATCTGACTGCGCAGGTGCGCAACATCGCCGAGGTGTCCACTGCGATTGCGGGCGGCGATTTGTCGAAGAAGATTACGGTCAACGTCAGTGGGGAGATCCTGCAGCTCAAGGAGACCATCAACACGATGGTCGATCAACTCAACGCCTTCGCCGGCGAGGTGACGAGGGTCGCGCGGGAAGTCGGCACCGAGGGCCGGCTCGGCGGGCAAGCCAATGTGTTTGGGGTCGCTGGGACCTGGAGAGATCTGACCGACAGCGTGAACTCGATGGCCTCGAACTTGACCGCGCAGGTGCGCAATATCGCCGAGGTGACGACGGCGGTCGCGCGCGGCGACCTGTCGCGCAAGATCACCGTCGATGTGAAAGGGGAAATCCTCGAGCTGAAGAACACGATCAACACGATGGTGGATCAGTTGAACGCGTTTGCCTCGGAGGTGACGCGGGTTGCGCGCGAGGTCGGCACCGAGGGCAAGCTCGGCGGCCAGGCGCAGGTCTCGGGGGTGGCGGGCACTTGGAAGGATTTGACCGACAGCGTCAATTTCATGGCCTCGAATTTGACCGCCCAGGTGCGCAACATCGCGGAAGTGGCCACCGCAATCGCCGGTGGAGATTTGTCCAAAAAGATCACCGTTGATGTACGCGGCGAGATCCTTGAGCTCAAGGAGACCCTCAACACGATGGTTGAGCAGCTCCGGTCGTTCGCTGCTGAGGTGACACGGGTGGCGCGGGAGGTCGGCACCGATGGCCGGCTGGGCGGCCAGGCGGTGGTGCGGGGCGTCGCCGGCACGTGGAAAGACTTGACCGACAACGTTAACCTTCTGGCCGCAAATCTCACGACGCAAGTGCGCAATATTGCCGAGGTGACGACCGCGGTGGCGCGCGGCGACTTGTCGCGCAAGATTAGCGTCGACGTGAAAGGTGAAATCCTTGAGCTGAAGAACACCATCAACACGATGGTGGATCAGCTTAATGCCTTCGCCTCCGAGGTTACCCGCGTCGCTCGCGAGGTCGGCACCGAGGGCCGGCTGGGCGGCCAGGCCCAGGTTCCGGGCGTTGCCGGCACCTGGAAGGATTTGACCGACACTGTCAATGTCATGGCGGCGAACCTCACCGAGCAGGTGCGCGGCATCGTCAAGGTGGTGACCGCGGTGGCCAACGGCGATCTCAAGCAGAGCCTCACGGTGCAATCCAAAGGCGAGGTTGCGGCGCTGGCCGATACGATCAACAACATGACGGATACGCTGGCGACGTTCGCCGACCAGGTGACTACGGTTGCCCGTGAGGTCGGCGTCGAAGGCCGGCTCGGCGGCCAAGCAGAGGTTCCGGGCGCTGCGGGAACCTGGAAGTATTTGACGGGCAACGTCAATCTTCTGGCCGCCAATTTGACTACCCAGGTGCGGGCAATCGCGGAGGTCGCAACCGCGGTGACCAAAGGCGACCTCACCCGCTCGATTCAGGTTGGCGCCCGCGGCGAGGTATCGGAGCTCAAAGACAACATCAACACGATGATCGGCAACCTGCGGCTGACTACTGACCGCAATACCGAGCAAGACTGGCTCAAGACCAACCTCGCGCGGTTGACCAATATGCTACAAGGCCAGCGCGATCTTGCTGTCGTTGGCAGGCTGTTGCTTAGAGAGCTCACGTCGCTGCTCGATGCTCACCAAGGCGTCATCTACCAAACGGATGGCGAGGACGTGCCTGGACTTCGGCTGCTATCCGCCCACGCCGACGGCGACGCTAGTGGCCATCCGCGTTTCATCCAGATCGGAGAAGGCCTGATAGGCCAGTCGGCCGCCGACAAGCGGCGCACGCTGATCACGCAAGTTCCGCCGGAGGCGGCGGTGATCCGTTCGGCGTTGTGCCGCGCCGCGCCGCGCAACATTGTCGTGCTGCCGATTACGTTCGAGAACCAAGTTACGGCGGTAATTGAGCTCGCCTCTCTCAACGAGTTCACGCCTCTGCGGATGGCGTTCCTCGATCAATTTGCTGACTCGATCGGGATTGTCCTCAACAGCATCGAGGCGACGATGCAGACCGAGGACCTTCTCAAGCAATCGCAGCAGCTCGCCGGCGAGCTGCAAGTCCAGCAAAAAGAGCTGCAGCAGACCAACGAGCAACTTGAACAGAAGGCCCAGCAACTTGCCGAGCGGAATGTCGAGGTTGAGCGTAAGAATGAGGAAATCGAGCACGCTCGCCGGGCTCTGGAGGAGAAGGCGGCCGAGGTCGCGCTTACATCGAAATACAAGTCCGAATTCCTAGCCAACATGTCACATGAGCTGCGCACGCCGCTCAACAGCATATTGGTCCTCGGCCAGCACCTTGCCGAAAATACAGATCATAACCTTACCAGCAAGCAGGTGGAATTCGCGCGGACGATCTACGCTGCCGGCGCTGATCTTCTGAACCTTATCAGTGATATTCTTGATCTGTCGAAGATCGAATCCGGGACAGTCACTGTCGATGTTGAGGAAGTCTTCTTTGCCGTTCTGATTGAGGCGGTGGCACGGCCCTTCCGCCACGAGGCTGAGAACAAAGAGCTGTCTTTCGACGTGGAGCTCGATCCGCGTCTCGGCCGCAGCATTATCACCGACGCTAAACGCGTGCAGCAGGTGTTGAAAAATCTGCTATCGAACGCGATCAAATTCACCGAGCGTGGCGGCGTCCGGCTTAGCATATCGGCCGCGGCTGGCGGCTGGACCGCCGACCATCCGACTCTAAGCCAAGCGCCGGCAGTGGCCGCGTTCACGGTTGCCGACACTGGCATCGGCATTCCGCAGGATAAGCAAAAGCTCATTTTCGAGGCATTCCAACAGGCCGATGCCAGCACCAGCCGTAAATACGGCGGCACCGGCCTTGGACTTGCGATTTGCCGTGTACTGTCGAATTTGCTTGGCGGCGAGATCACCTTGAACAGCTCTTCGGGTGCGGGCAGCATGTTCACCCTCTACCTGCCGCTCAGATGTGCCGCTACCTCTGCGGCGGCCCGCGGTGCCGCGCTGGACTCTCCCCCGGCGGCGCCCTCTCTCGGAATCCTCGCGGCCCGGCGGCCCGAGGTGCCGGTCGAAAAGATTGCCGACGATCGCCAACTGATTGAGCCCGGCGACGCAATCCTGCTCGTTGTCGAGGACGATCCGCATTACGTCAGATTGATGGCGGACCTCGCCCACGACCATGGATTTAAAGTCTTGATCGCAATGCGCGGCACGGATGCGCTGGACCTCGCACGGCAGTATCAACCGGCCGCCGTATCGCTTGACGTCTATTTGCCCGACATGCTGGGGTGGACGGTGCTGAATCAGCTCAAGCAAAATCCATTGACGCGGCACGTCCCGGTGCAAATCGTCACGATCGATGGAGATCGGCAGCACGGCTTGGCGCGGGGAGCATTTTCGTTCATCTCCAAGCCCGCGACAGTCGAAGCTCTTCACACAGCGTTCGTCCGCATAGAGGAATACGCCAAGAGGCGCCACAAGCGGCTGGTAATCGCCGAGAACAACGCCGCGGAGCAACTTGCTGTTGCTGAACTGCTCAGCAATGTCGATCTCGAGATCGTCGCTGCCGGCACGGGCGCCGAGGCGCTCGCGGCGCTGCGGCGGCAGCCCTGCGACTGCATGGTCCTCGACCTTCGGCTGCCTGACATGTCGGGCTTCGAAGTGCTGCGCGAGATGAGTATCGATCCGGCTCTGCGCGACCTGCCGGTGGTGGTATACACCGGGGGAGAACTCTCGCCGGAAGAAGATGCCGAGCTCCGCACCATGGCCCGCAGCGTTGTCGTCAAAGGCGTCGAATCGCCGGAACGCTTACTCGGCGAGACTACGCTGTTCCTTCATCGCGTCATCGCTGAGCTGCCAGCAGAGAAACAGGAGTTGCTCAGACGGCTGAACGATTTAGATGAGGACCTGGCCGGGCGCACAGTTTTGCTGGTTGACGACGATACGCGCAACATTTTCGCGCTCAGCAGCGTATTGGAGCGGCGGGGAATGCGCGTTCTCACAGCCACGACCGGCTACGAAGCGGTCCAAATAATCGAATCCGAGCCAAGTATTGCGCTCGCCCTCATGGACATTATGATGCCGGAGATGCACGGTTATCAGACGATCGAAAGGATTCGTAAGAAGCCAGAACTGCGGCGTCTGCCGATCATCGCGTTGACTGCGAAAGCGATGAAAGGCGATCGCGAGAAGTGCCTGGAGGCGGGTGCGTCCGACTATCTGGCGAAGCCGGTCAATACCGACCAGTTATTGGCGACACTGCGCATGTGGCTCCATCGATAGGTTCGAGATGTCATCTGGAAAATTGAATATCTTGTTGGTGGACGATAATCCGGCAAAGCTGTTGGCCTATGAGGCCATCCTCCGGGAGCTCGGGGAGAACCTGATCAACGCTCGCTCGGCGAGGTCGGCCTTCGAGCAACTCCTCAAGCATGACATCGCGGTAGCGTTGCTCGACGTGTGCATGCCGGATCTCGATGGGTTTCAGCTCGCTCGCATGATCCGCGAGCATCCGCGCTGCAATGGAACCGCGATCATTTTCGTTTCCGGCATTTACCTGGCGAACGATGATCGCCTTCGCGGCTATGAGTTGGGCGCCGTAGATTACGTGCAGGTCCCGGTCGTTCCCGAGGTGCTCCGGTCCAAGGTCAAGATATTCGTAGATCTCCATCGCAAAACTCGGCAGCTGGAGCAGCTTAATCGCGAGCTGGAAAACCGTGTCGTTGAGCGCACTAAGGAGCTTGCGGCAGCAAATGCCCGGCTGATCCAGAGCGAGCGGTGTCGCGGACTTGCGCTTGCGGCGGGACAGATGGGTACCTGGGACTGGGACATCGTCAAGGGCCAAGGGCGCTTTGACGAAGGGCAGTGCCGGATTTTCGGCGTCGCTCCGGAGAGTTTTGAGCTGACGCTCGAAAGCCTTCGCGCCCTGGTCGATCCCGAGGACTGGGATCGGTTGGCGCAGGCCTGGGCGGAGGCGACCCAAGATACAGAGTCATTCCAAACCGAATTCCGTGTGCGTCGGCCCGACGGCGCGCTCCGCTTCTGCGTTGGCACCGCGGTAGCCTCAGTTGAATGCGGACGAATCGTTCGATTGAACGGTGTAACGGCCGACATCACTGACCAAAAGGAGGCCGAGAAGCGCCAGACCTTGTTGGCTCGTGAAGTCGATCATCGCGCCATGAATGTGCTTACCGTGGTGCAGTCGATTGTCCGTTTGACCCGGGCGAACGACATCGAAACTTACATCGCCGCCGTCGAGGGTCGGGTTAACGCGCTTGGGCAGGCCCACGCTCTACTCTCTCGATCACGGTGGAAAGGAGCAGAATTCGGAAAGCTGGTCGAGGACGAGCTCGCGCCCTATCGCGCCAGTCCCGACACGATCGTCATGTTCGGTCCCAACATCGTACTTGAGCCGACAACAGCGCAGACCGTGGCGTTGGCGCTGCACGAGCTTGCGACCAATGCTGCGAAATACGGAGCGTTATCGGTGCCTAGCGGATGCGTCCGGATTACTTGGGACGTCCAACCGGATAGCGTCGAACTGCATTGGCAGGAAAGTGGCGGGCCGGCGGTTGAAACTCCCACCGCGAAGGGATTCGGCACGCGGGTCATCGGGGCGATCATTGAGGGGCAGCTTGGCGGCTTGGCCGGATTCGATTGGCGGCGCGAGGGCCTGCAATGCACGCTTTCGATCCCGCGCTCCAATACCGTCAAGCCGGCGGAACAGCCGCCCGGCCAATTCGCGGCGATGCGGGTTGCCGAGTTGGCGAAGCCGTAGGCCGCAACAGGCAACACCACCCAGTTATGGCGCCGCGGCATAGTGGAATGCGAGTTCCCCGTTCCGGTGCTGGAGAATTCGACTGTCAACCCCTTCGGAATCGCGCAAAGTCCGATCGCTGCGCGTCCCCGCGACCATGCGGTTGCAAACAAAACCCGGCCTCGCGGCCGGGTTTTTTAAGTTTGCTCGAAAGGGACTGCCTCGCTTCGATATTAATATTTGGCGACAATCGGACCGGGACTCCACAAGTTGAAGTGATAGTTCAAGCCGGCGCGGACGATGTTGCCGTTGAAACGAGTTGTCGCGAACGGCGAACTGGACCAGGCAACGCCTCCAGTTGTCAACGTGTTGGTCAGCGGACTGAGAGCGAACGTCGCCTTGCCCAGGTTGTAATAGAGATATTCGACCTTGGCGCTCCAATTGGGCGCGAACAACCATTCGAGGCCGCCGCCGGCCGTCCAGCCGACGCGCGTATTGGAAAAGGTGCCGAAAGAAGAATAGGGCTCACCAAAGGTCGAACCGGCGGGAGCGACGTCCTGCTGGAAAATAGCAACGTTCGAGTGGACGCCACCGTACGCGAAACCGCCGGTACCGTAGGCGAGGAACGTAGGCGTCACGAGAAAGCCGATTCGACCCCGTACGGTGCCGAGATAGTCAATCCGCCTATTCGCACCAACGGCCGATGTAATCGTTTCAGCTGGGAACCCAACAGGAACTCCCGAGCCGAAAACGGCGCCCGTGTGGGGTTTGCCCGCAATGCCCTGAATGTCCGCCTCGATTCCAGCGACGAAGCTGTTGGCGAGTTGGTAGTTGTAGCCGATCTGACCGCCGCCGATGAAGCCGGAGTTGCTGACCGGAACAGAAGTGGTGGCAAGGGCGGACGAGAGCGCCAGCTCTGGTGCAAAAGTGGGGGCAGCAAACACCGGCACTGCGGTCGTTTCCACCCTATCGCTGTTGCTCCAAGTATAACCGGCATTCAAGCCGACATAGAGGCCCGTCCAGGTGAAGACCGGCGGCGGCGGCAGATAGACCGGCGGCGGCGCGCGGGAAGGAAGGTCAGCCGCGAGGGCCGCCGATCCGGTGAGGGCGATGGCACCAACCGATGCCAAGAGAGTACGGCGTATCATGTTTTGTCTCCTCGACGGCGTTGAAATCTCTGGCAGGTTACGCGATTTGCGCCGGTCTTCAACCGTTGTTGGCCCATGCACCGCATTATCTCGAGAACTGTGGCGGAAACGCAACGGAAAGCCGGCGGAACCGCGATCCTCCTTTTTCGCTCGAACAACAAAAAACCCGGCCGCGAGGGCCGGGTTTTGAGAAAAGCCGATGCCGGAAAAGCCCAATCAATATTTGGCGACGACCGGAGCCGGTACCAAGCTTTCGAATTTGTAGCTAATCCCCGCTTGAACCTGGTTTTCAGTCAGATGATGCCGCGCCTCTGGTACGCTAGCAAGAATACCAAACGGGAAATCGTTGAAACGGCCGAAATCGGAATAGCGATATTCGGCGCGGATCGACCAATTGTTAGTGACGGCATATTCGAGGCCGCCGCCGACCGTCCAGCCGGCGCGGGTCTTCGAAATTTGTTCGGCCAGGAAGAAAGGAAAGCCGATCCTATAATGATCCGTGATGCCGGTGAAAGCGGCGCCACCGGTGCCGTAGATGAGGACACGGTCGAAGGCGATGCCGATGCGGGCGCGGATCGATCCCTGAATATCCTCGCGGGAGTGAACCGTGAGGGCGGGCAGGCCCGCCAAGGAAATAGTCTTGCTCAAGCTAGTGCCGTCCACCGTGCCTTCGAGGCCGATCAGCCACGGGGCGATCTGTAAATTGTAGCCGACATGGGCGCCGCCGATCACCCCGTTCGGGCGGGTATCGGCGGAGAAAAATGGCGCGGCCGGATCCGCGGTGAAAAAATCGGTGGTGTCGCGGTCCCAAGCGTAGCCGACCTGGCCGCCGATATAGAAGCCGGTCCAAGTGAAGATCGGCGGCGGCGGCGCATAGACCGGCGGGGGCCCGCGGTAAGGGAGATCGGCCGCGAAGGCCGAACCGGCGAAGGCGATGGCGCCAACCGATGCCAGAAGGATTTGACGGCGCATGGGGTTTTCTCCGTTGGAAAATGAACTTCAAGACAACTACGCCGTTGTGGAGCGCCCGCAACCATTATTGGCTGGTGTGCGGCGTTATTCCGGTGACTGTGGCGGGAATGCCACGAAAGGCCGTGGAGCGGGATTAAACCCGTAAAGCCGCCGCGAAAAACCCGGCCGCGAGGCCGGGTTTTGTTTTTGTGGAAGCCGGGGCCGAGGCACGCGGCTTAATATTTCGAGATGATCGGAGGCGGAGCGTAAGTCTCGAACTTGTAGCTGATCCCGGCCTGCACCTGGTTTTCCTCCAGGCGACGGTGCCCGTTGAAAAAACCGCCGTCGGGGAACACAGTACCCCTATTGATAGTGCCGAAATCAGAGAAGCGGTACTCGGCCCTGATCCACCAATTGTTGGTGAGGGCATATTCGATTCCGCCGCCGACCGTCCAGCCGGTGCGGGAGTTCGAACGGCTTCTTGACGCAAAGAAGGGCACGAAGGGCACGACTGTTGTGTCGACGCCGCTCAGCGTGAGGTCGGAGTTGACGCCGGCGAAGGCGACGCCGCCGGTGCCGTAGATCAGGACGCGGTCCCAGGCGATGCCGAGGCGGCCGCGAATCGAACCCTGGATATCGGCGCTCGTGTGCGCCGACAGAGTGCCGCCCCCAAAGTCACCAGGGAAGGTGACCACAGTGGTCTTGCTTAGGCTGGTCCCGTCGACCGTTCCTTCGACACCGATGACTACGCCTGACGACGAAAACCAATTCCAGCCGGGGATTTGATAGTTGAAGCCGACATGGCCGCCACCGATCACCCCGCTCGGCGAACCGCCGAAGGATCTTATCGACAAAGGTGTCCGTGTCTGGGTCAAATGCATTGAAGTGACTGCTTCCGCTACCCCAAGCGCCGCCGATCTGGGCACCGATATAGATGCCGGTCCAGGTGAAGATCGGCGGCGGCGGCAGATAGACCGGCGGCGGCGGCGCGCGGGAAGGAAGATCGGCCGCGAAAGCCGCCGAACCGGTGAGAGCGATAGCGCCGACAGATGCCAGGAGAATTTTGCGGTACATGTGCTTTGTCCTTTCGGGGAGAGTTAAGCCTCACGCACACTACGCCATGTCCATGGTCTAGAAGATTAAATTGGGTTGAAACGCATGCAATTTCCGGAGCCGTGACTTATCCGCAACAGAAAGCTCCATTGCCATAATCCTGGCCCTGCTCCGTGCCGAGATCGTTGGCGCGCCGCGTGAGCGAGAACTCAATACTGCGCGGCGGCGGGAGCCCCGCCGAAGAAATCGAATTTGTAGCTGAAGCCGGCGCGAACGGCGTTTTCGGTCTCGTGATGATTGACGAACGAGCCGAAGCCGAATGTGTTGGGCGTAGGATCCGCGAGGTGGCCGAAATCCGCGAAGCGATATTCGGCCCTGATCGACCAATTGCCGGTGACGGCATATTCGACGCCGCCGCCGATCGTCCAGCCGGTGCGGGTGTGAGACCCCTGATCGAAAGTTCCGATCCCGGTGTACGTGGTGTCGAAGCCCGCAAATTCGGCGCCGCCCGTCGCGTAGAGCAGGGCCCGGTCGAATGCAACTCCGAGACGGCCGCGAATCGATCCCTGCACGGGGATGCTCGTATTGTAGAGCACGCCGCCGGGGCTGAAGGACCTGCTGATGCCCGTTCCCTCGATATCGCCTTCGAGCCCGGCGACGAATTGGTTGAACTGCAAATTATAGCCGATATGGGCGCCGCCGACGACGCCGTTGGGGGTGAAGTTGGTGCCGAAGCCGAACGGAAAGACGGTGAGCGTGTCGGTGCCCCAGGCATAGCCGATCTGGCCGCCGAGGTAGAGGCCGGTCCAGGTGAAGAGCGGAACGGCAGGGGCGTAGACCGGCGGCGGCGCCTCGCGGGGAGGAAGATCGGCCGCGAGGGCCGGCGTGGCGACGACCAGCGCTGCCGCCGGGGCGAAAAACTTGCGAATCATGGTTGGGTCCCTTTCAGAAGTTCCAATTTCCCGTGCAACATGTAATCTCGCGGAGTAAGCACCGTGAATCTGGCCAAAATTTGGAAACTTCGGGTATTTGTTATAGATTACGGTAGACTTACGATTTATATTAAGCTATGGCGATGGATAATTACCACAATTTCAAGTAATTTACGTTTTAAAAATATGAACAAATAGTTAATACTAGGGAAATATATTTACAACTGTCTTAATAATTTATGTACCAAGCGGGGCCGCCGAAGGATGGAGCCGGAAGGCGGCCGCGCCATTCCCTTGCCAGCCTTCGAGTGGCTGGCGCCGTTGACCCTTAAGGGCCAATCTGCGCAAGTAGATCGAGAACCGGCCGCGCCGCGCGAACTCCAGGGAGGTTGAGTCATGGCCGTTGTTTGCACCGAAGGCCTCGATACTGGTTTTGTCGCTCTCGGCTACGCCAAGGTCGGTTTTCTCGGCATCGTTCAAGGCGTTACCGAGCTATTGCCGATTTCCTCGACGGCGCATATGCGAATCGTCCCGGCTTTCCTTGGCTGGCAGGATCCGGGATCGGCGTTTTCGGCCGCGATGCAAGTCGCGGCGCTTGCGGCCGTTGTCAGCTATTTTTGGGCCGATGTGCGCGGCATCGCGTCAGGTTCGCTCCGCGCCGTCCGCCGCGGCGATTTCGAGGATTGGAATTTCCGTTTCGCAGTATGGATTTTTCTCGCTACGCTCCCGATCGTCGTTGCCGGACTCTTGTCGTCACCGGTCCTCAACGCCTGCCATTCGCCGTTGCGCAGCCTCACCGTCATCGCGATTGCCTGCGTCGTCATGGCCGCGCTTCTTGCGCTCGCCGAAATTTACTCCAGGCATAAGCGGACGCTTGACCACGCGACGCTGAAAGACGCGATGATCATTGGGCTTGCGCAAGTCGGTGCGCTCATTCCCGGAGTTTCGCGATCAGGCGCGACGCTGACCGCGGCCTTATTCCTTGATTTCAGACGCGATGAAGCCGCGCGTTTCTCATTCCTTCTCGGCCTGCCCGCGATTGCCGCCGCTGGCTTGCTCGAGCTCTGGGAGTTATATAAAGCCCCTCTCGACGCCCATGGCTGGGCGGTCTTGAGCTTCGGTCTGCTTGTCGCCTCGATATCGGCTTTTGCCGCGATCTGGGGATTATTGCGCATTCTTGAGCGATTCTCAGCGTGGCCCTTCGCTGTCTATCGCGGTTTGATGGGAGTTTTCTTATTCGTCTGTGTTTACTTCGGTTGGCTGCAAAATTGAAATCAATCGTACGGCGCCAGCATGGCCTCCGGGCGCACAAGCGCATCGAACTCCCCGGCGCTGACGAGCCCCGAGGCGAGCGCCTCTTCCCGCAAACTGGTTCCCTTAAGATGCGCGGCCTTGGCTATCCTCGCTGCTTTGTCGTAGCCGATCCTTGGCGCAAGCGCGGTGACAAGCATCAGGGACTGGCCCATTAATTCATCGATCCGCTTCCTATTCGCGGCAAGCCCTGCGATGCAATGGCGCCGGAAGCTATCCATGGCGTCCGCGAGAAGGGCGAGGCTTTCGAGAAACGCGAATGCGATGACGGGCTTATAGACGTTGAGCTCGAAATGACCCTGCGATCCGGCGAACGTGATCGTCGCATGGTTGCCGAAAACTCGCGTGCAGACCATGGTCAGCGCCTCGGCCTGGGTCGGATTGACCTTGCCCGGCATGATCGAGGAACCGGGCTCGTTTTCCGGTAGGACCAGTTCGCCGATGCCGCAGCGGGGACCACTCGCCGCGAGCCTTATGTCATTGGCGATTTTGAAGAGGCTTGCCGCGATGGTACTCAGCGCGCCATGCGCGAAGAGCAAAGCGTCATGCGAAGCGAGGGCCTCGAATTTGTTCGGCGCGGAGACGAATGGAAGCGAGGTAATGGCCGCGATCTTCGCCGCGAAGGCTTCGGCGAAGCCCCGTTTTGCATTGAGCCCGGTGCCAACCGCCGTGCCGCCCTGGGCAAGCCGGTAGAGCCCCGGAAGCGTCGCTTCGAGCCGTTCGAGCCCGAATTCGAGCTGCGTCGCATAGCCCGAAAATTGCTGTCCGAGCGTCACCGGCGTCGCATCCTGAAGATGAGTACGGCCGAGCTTGACGATCGCGGTAAACGCCTCCGATTTCGCGAGCAGGGCCTGATGAAGCGCGCACAAGGCCGGTTCGAGCCCCTGCTTGATTTGGCGAACCGCGGCGATGTGCATCGCGGTCGGAAAACAATCGTTGGAGGATTGTCCGAGATTGACGTGATCGTTCGGATGCACAGGATGTTTTGCGCCCCGCGCCGCCCCGAGTGTCTCATTGGCGCGATTGGCAATGACCTCATTGACATTCATGTTGGTTTGCGTTCCGGATCCTGTCTGCCAGACCGTCAAGGGAAAATCGGAATCGAGATGCCCGGTTTCGATTTCGCGGGCGGCGGCGGCGATCGCGGAACATAGGCCGGCTGGCAAAAGCCCGAGATCGCGATTGACCTCGGCGGCAGCGCGCTTGACCATCGCCAAAGCACGAATGATCGCCAACGGCATGGTTTGCGAGCCGATCGCGAAATGCACGAGGGAGCGTTGCGTTTGCGCCCCCCAATAATGCTTCGCGGGCACCTCGACCGGCCCGAAACTGTCGGTCTCGATCCGCGTTTCGCTAACGTCCATCCTTGAACTCTCCGCCGCCGCGCGCAAACGCATTTGCAGCAGGGAGCGAGGCGAGGGCGGAAACAGGTGATACCCAAGTCACTCGCCGTCGCCGCGCACGTAGCGCTGACCGGTGACCATGGAATTGATCGCCTGCCACTCGCCATCATGTCCGAATTCCATACCGGAAGTGATCGACAACATCTCGGCGAGACGAGTTCTGGCGCGATTGACACGGCTTTTCATGGTCCCGATCGCGGAGCCGCAAATCCCCGCCGCCTCTTCGTAGGACAGGCCCGAAGCGCCAATCAGGACCAAGGCTTCGCGTTGGTCGCTCGGCAGTTGCTGGAGGGCGGCGCGAAAGTCGAGCAGGTCCATATGGCCGCTTTGCGCCGGGGCCGCCGCGAGCTTGGCGGCAAAGGCGCCGTCAGGATCGGCGACCTCCCGCCGCCGCTTGCGATATTCCGAATAATAGATGTTGCGCAAAATCGTAAAGAGCCACGCGCGAAGGTTAGTCCCTTCGACGAAAGAGTCGATGTTGCTCCAGGCCTTCACCAACGTTTCCTGGACGAGATCGTCGGCGCGATCGAGGTTGCCGCAGAGGGACACAGCGAAAGCGCGCAGATTGGGGACGACCGAGAGGAGGTCGGCGGTGATTTGCGAGCTTGCCGGGGGTTCCCGCGAGGGCGCCTTCGCCGCCCGGGGTTCCGATTTTTCCTTAAGCGCTGCTGTCACGTATCGTCCTTGCTTGACCGGGAGCTTGACGCGCTTTCGAGCCGCCACAAAAGTTCAAGAAAACGCCCCGGCACAGGTTGCGCCAACACGTCATCGTAGACGCTACGTAAATGTAGGCCGATTTGATCGGCGATCTCAGACTTCGATGCGGGTTTTTTTGAGCAGGGCCCGCCAACAGCCTCTTTTGCGGGCTCGGGGCACTCGGTTCCGCGCCGCTTGCCATGGGTCTCGAGGATTTTCACGCCTCCCGTATTGATCGATGGGTTTCTCGGTTTCGCCGCTTTTGTCACTGAAGCTCCCTCGCGACTGCATTTTTCATTCGATTGTCCCGGATCAACTTTTCCCTGATGCCGGGAGCATTTTGTTGAATTCGGCGCAACTGGGCGACATGTGCCCGCGGTTTGCCGGCCAACCGGAATTTGATTTTCCTGTTGTGAAGCTTGGCTCGCGCGTAAAACTGCCTATATCCGACGCGGGCGAACGCTCGATGAGCGAGATAGTTCCAAAGGCAGGCATGAGATAATTCCACAGCCGTGCACTTTTCCAGAGTATTTGGAATTCATCCACCTGGCAGGCTCGATCGCGAAGTGTAACGCGCAACATAAAAGGTGTCTTTCATGCCGGTATCTCAGGAAATCTCCTCGCATATCCCCTTTTTGCGCCGGTTTTCGCGGGCTCTGACTGGGACACAGTCCGGGGGAGACGCGTACGTTCTCGCCACGCTGGAAGCCATTGTCGCCGACCCGGCCGAGTTTTCGAAAGCCGCCGATCCGAGGACAGCGCTTTACCGCCTGTTCCTCAAGGTCTGGGGGACGGTGCCGGTCAACAATCATGTCGATCAGGCTTCGTTCACTGGCGACGAAGCGGGAGCGCATCGCAATTTAGAAGCAATTACGTTGCGTCCGCGTATCGCGTTTCTTCTTAGTTCGCTCGAAGGCTTCGATACCGGGGAAGTCGCGGGCGCGCTCGATTGCACGGTCGAGGAAGCCGCTTCTCTCATCGACGTCGCCGGCAAGGAGATCGCCGACCAAATTCGCACCGATGTCTTGATCATCGAGGACGAGCCGTTCATTGCGCTCGACCTTCAGTCCCTGGTCGAGGAGCAAGGGCACCGCGTCGTCACTGTGGCGCGCACCCATCGCGAGGCGGTCGCGGCCGTTAAGCGCGAGCGGCCAGGCCTCATCCTCGCCGACATTCAGCTCGCCGACGGAAGCTCGGGTCTCGAAGCGGTCAATCAAATCCTCGAAAGTTTCCCCGTGCCGGTGATTTTCATTACCGCCTATCCGGAGCGTTTCTTGACCGGGACGCCGCCGGAGCCCGCTTTTCTCATATCCAAGCCATTCGGCATTGACAGCCTGAAGGCCGTCATCAGCCAGGCGCTATTTTTCGATCGTAAGTCGCATCGCAAGGACGAGCCTCAAAAGAGCGATAGCCTCGCGTAGTATGTGGTTTGGCCAAAACTTATCCTAATTTGCTGCGTTGCTTAAGGATCCGGCCTAGGACGAAGCCTGCGGCAACCGATAAGGCGGCCAGCGAAAACGGATGCAGCTTTTTCGCGATCTCCATGCCGGATACCAGAGCCAGGCGTTCGCGCTCGAGGCCTGCGTCGCGCAGAACATCGAGGATTGGCGCGACGGTCTCGTCGATGTTGCTGGGAAACGCAAGCTTTCGGGCCGAGTATCTTTTAGTGTCGGTCATTGATTCGGATGCGACAGGCTTGGCCTCGTCCGTGCTGCCGGGCGATGCAACGACGATAACGATGCAGATTCCTGCGACGCCGAGGTAAAGACTGCCGGTTACGAGAGCCGCGATCGCACTTCCAACCAATGGTTGGACGAAAATAAAAAAAGCGGTCGTAAGCAATATCAGGCAGACAAACAGGCATCCCGCCGCTACAAGGAAGAGCACGGCCTTCTTGAAAAGGCGCGCGCTCATCTTTCCGACCGGAGCGATGGCGTCGCTTATCAGCCGGCTAATCAGGGCATTCATTTGCGGCTTAGCGATCCTCCAAATATCCCTATAAACAAGCCGGCAACCATAGCTATTAGCACCGCCGCCAGGGGATTGTGCTCGATCGTCGTTTCAAGATCCCTGCTCGCTCCGGCCACAACGTCTTGCGCCTTGCTCGCCGTATCGGAAACCTTTTGCCGCGCGTTACCGGCCGCATCGAGGACGGTATTTGACGCCGCTGCGGTCTGTTTTCGAATAAATTCGGACACTGACGAAGTCAATTTCGTGACATCGTCGCGCAAGGCGGCAAGGTCAGCGGCGAAATCTTCAGGTTTGGTGCTCGTCATGTTATCCACTCCAGTTTTGAGGTTGAGGTCATCCGCGGACGCGCTCGGCTTGCTACCGTCTGTGTTCGACTAATCCCCAAGTTCGCCTCGATGATGCCACGTTCTAACTCTGAAACCGGGAATAAGTTGCTCCCCTCGTTTCTGCTGCCCGCGCCGGCATTACGCGCAGATGAGTTTGCAGCGGCATCTTTCGGGCGTCGATTTACGCCACGAACGCGCATCGGCGTATACGCGGGTCTCGGTTCGCCCGGCTCGATCACGTCAGGGTCGGTAATAGGCGGAAGCGGCATATCGCCTGGATTTTCGATCGGCGGCGGCGCTGGATCGGGAACCGGAATTTCGGCTGGCGGGACCGGCGGCACGTTGCCCGGCGGAACGCCAGGCTCGGGCGCGGGCGGCTTGGGAACCTGCTGACCATGGCGGGCGTGAAACTTTTCCAAGACGAGAGGTCCTCTTCTTTACGCATTTTTACTTCTTTACGCGTTTTTTCGCATTCACGGCAGTGCGGTCGCTTCGAGGTGATGAATCCGCAAACGCATTATTGCCCAGTCGGTTCCGAAAAAAGGCCCGCTTCCCGGAACCGGAAAGCCGAGCCCGCGTTCTACGGCCGTCTTCGCGTCCTCGCGTTGCGTTTAGAGGAACGACATGCCGCCACGGGCAAATTGGAAAGGTTACCTCAGGCTGTCGCTTGTCACATGTCCGGTGGCCCTGTTCCCGGCCGCCAGCGACAAGGAGAAAGTCTCCTTTCGCCTCCTGAATGCAGCGACCGGCCATCGGCTCAAACAGCAATATGTCGGTAGCGAAACGGGTTCGATCGTCGACCGCGAAGACCGGGTTAAAGGCTACGAAGTCGGCAAAGGTGACTATGTCACGGTGAGCGACGAGGAACTGGACGCGATCGAAATCGAAAGCACCCACACGATCGACATAGAAAATTTCGTGGCGAGATCGGAGGTCGAACTCGATTTATCTCGATAAGCACTATTATTACTATTATATTGCCCCCGACGACAAGGTTGGACAGGAGGCCTTTTCGGTCATTCGCGAAGCGATGCGCCAGCGCGATGTCGCTGGTATTGCCCGCGTCGCCCTCCAGGGCCGCGAGCGGTTGTTTCTGCTCGAACCGAGAGCGAAAGGAAATCATCGGCACAACATTGCATCACGATTATGAAGTGCGCAGCGACAGCGCCTATTTCGACGATATTCCGGACATTGAGATCGGCAAGGAATTGCTGGATCTCGCGTCCCACATTATCGAGACTAAAAAAGCCAATTTCAATCCGGAGAAATTCAAGGATCGTTACCAGGACGCCCTGGTTGATCTTATTCGCTCAAAGCGCGCGGGGAGACCGGTGCAGGCTACCCATGTGCCGCGGCCCGGCAATGTGGTCAACCTGATGGACGCATTGCGGCGTAGCCTCGGGCAGGAGAAGAGCGCTCAGGGGGAGGCGAAGGAATCGCGCCCAGCCGCGACGAAGCGGAAGCCTGGCCCGCGCGCCGCCGCCCGGTCCAAATCCCCGCCCAGCAAGGGCCGGATCAAAAAGGCAAGCTGAAGCCGGCTTCAAAAGCGCTCCAAGCCTTAGGCGCAGGCGCTACTTCTCCTTCGATGAGCCGGAGCGCCTGATTTTCGATCCCGATCCTGGCGATAACACCGGCTGGAATGATCTGTTGCCGCCGCCCTAGAGGTTCGCGCGCGGTTAGCGGACTACACAATCGGGAAGTCAAATCGTCCGGCGGCAAGGGCCTGCACCTGGTCGCGCCGCTCGCGCCGCGGGCAGGTTGGGATGGAGCCAAGAACTATTGTCGCCCGATTGCCGAAGCCATGGCCCTCCGATCCGTGGCAGGCGATCCGGCACGGCAAAACAACGGTTGCCGGCAAAGAATAGCCGCACTCCCCCGGCCTTTGTGAGACCGGAACATGAAGGAACTTCTTCTTGCGACTTGCGTTCAGGCCCTTGACGCATGCACGCTCAAGGAGGGCCCTATGACAGTTAAATCGATGAACGATCTGTTCCTGCACACGCTCAAGGATATCTATTACGCCGAAAAGCAAATCTATAAAAACCTGCCGCGGATGGCTAAGAACGCCGAATCGCCCGATCTCAAGCGCGCCTTCGAAAAACATCGCGAAGAGACCGAACATCACATCGAACGCCTGGAGGCTGTTTTCGATCAATGTGGAATGGCCCCGCGTGCCACACGCTGCGAGGCGATGGATGGAATTTTGGCGGAAGCCAAGGACTTCATGGCGGAGATCGAGGACAGTCAAGTTCACGACGCGGGTATACTTGCGGCGGCGCAAACCGTCGAGCATTACGAGATCGCGCGTTATGGGACTTTGATTGCTTGGGCTGATCAGCTAGGCATGAAGCAGGCGAGCGAGCTCCTGCGCCAGACCTTGGACGAGGAAAAAAAGACAGACCAGTTGCTCACGCGGCTAGCCGAGGCGAACATCAACCGGGAGGCGGCGTGATCGAATTCCCGGCTTCTCTGACAGGGGCCGGGTGTTCTAGATTGACGCGGACCAACTTTGCCATTTTAAGGGGGGCGGGTCGTGGTCCTGGCGGCGGGCTCGGCTGACCGCCACCGAGGCGCGAAGCACTGCAATGGACTCAGATCCGCAAGCGGCGCGGCGGGCGATATCATCGCCCGTTTCGAAGTGGCACCGCCATTCGCAAGCGAAATCCGCCGGGCGCGAATTCGACCGTCACTTCCGCCTTAATCTGCTGTGGTAGCACCGTTTCGAGGAGCATCGAGCCAAAACCGTCGCGGCAAGGCGGCGACACCGGCGGTCCCGCGAATTCGCCCCATTCGCATAACAGCGCGGGTTGGCCGTCCCTCTCGATCAAGCTCCAGCCGACCTCGACACGGCCTTCCGCCTTGGCAAGGGCGCCATGCCGGACGGCATTGGTGGTGAGTTCGTGGACCGCCATGCCGAGCGGGAGCGCGATCTGCGAGGGCAAGTCGATGGCAGGCCCGGAGAGGCGAACCCGAACGCCCTGATCGTCGGAATAAGGGCCAAGCTCCTGGCTCAGCAAATGTTGAAAGGAAACCGATTGCTGGAGTTGCTCGGTCATGACGGCATGGGTCCTGGCGAGCGAAGCGATCCGCCCGGAGAAGGCTTTCTGAAATTCCTCGATGTTCGCGGAGGACTTCGCGGTCGTGGTCATGACTCCTTGCACCATCGCCAGCGTGTTGCGGACCCGGTGATGCAATTCGCGGATAAGGAGCGCTTGCCGTTGCTCCGTGTGGACATGATCCGTCACGTCGTTGCCTTCGATGAAGATGCCCGTTACCTCGCCGGTGGCGCCCATGATCGGCTGGGCGACGAAATCGATGTAGTGTTCCTCTATCTCGCAATCCGGTGCGTCTCGCAGAAGAATACGCGTCTTGCGTCCGACGTGAACTTCGCCGGTTTTGAGAATATTCTCCAGAATGCGCGGATAATCCTGACCTTCGGATTCGGGCAATGCCTCCCGTAACGTTTTCCCGACGAGATCGCGGCCTCCGGCGAGCATCGAAAAGGCGATATTAACCAATTCGAAAACAAGGTCAGGCCCGCGCAAAACGCACATGAAGCTCGGCGCCTGCATGACCAAGCGGCGCAAATGCTGGACCGTCGCCAAAACCTGGAAGCTTACAGCCCGTGGATCGGCCTCGCCGGCTGCCGCTGAGTTCAGGCCCGCGAAACCTTCCGATGAAGTAAGCTCGGAAATATCCTGAGCAGTCTCGAGCAGGAATGCGACTTGGCCGTCCTTGCCGATGATCGGGACATGGGTGCAGCTCCACAGATGCTCTTGGGTATGGCCATTGACGGCGCATGCGCAGGAAAACACTGGCAAGACGTTGATGACCCCGTTGTCGCGGACGCGTTCAAGGGATTCCTGCAGCATCCGGCGGCTATCTCCCGCCACCGGAAATGCGGTGAAGATATTGATCCCGATGAACGTGTCAGGCGAACGCCTGGTCGCGTTGAGAAAGGCCTGATTGAAGGCAACGATATTGAAATCCCGGTCCATCACGAGGAAAGGCGCGGGCAGGCTATTGAAAACGGCCTCGAAATCCAATTGTGTGTCCTGCTTCACGACGCAGCTCCGCGAAAAATTCTAGCAACCTCATCTTGGCCCAGGCTGTTCGCGATGGCATGGCCGCGGCCCAGCGTTGCCCGGGAAAGAGGCAAAAATTTATCGCGGCGAGAGCTCGCGGCAAGTGATTGAAGTTCGGCTAAGTTCATTATGTGGAATAACAATTTGGCTGGACTTGCATGCGACGCGCAAGCACATATAGAAAACGGTTCTGAAAGCCCCCGCTACAGGTCCGGTATCGAGCGGCTTGCTCATCTAAATGAGTAAGGATTACCATTGGTTGCATTTCTGCTTCAGGACGGGTTTTTTAACGGTTCCTCCCCGCGAGAGCAGTGGCGCCAGAACTGCTCCATTCATTGATAGGCGAAAAGTCGCCGAGCCGATGGCTTCAATTGATCATATGTCTGCAATATCACGCCCGGTTCAAGCCGGCGACCATGTCTTCCTGGTTGATGGATCTTCTTTCGTCTTTCGCGCGTTTTTCCAGTCGATCAATCAGCTCGCGAAATATAATTACCGCTCCGACCATCTGCCGACCGGAGCGGTGCGACTCTTCTGCACCAAGCTTTTCCAGTTCGTACGCGATGGTGCGGCGGGGATCAAGCCGACGCATCTCGCGATTATTTTTGATAAATCCGAACGTTCATTCCGCAAGGAGCTATACCCGCCCTACAAGGCGAATCGTTTGGAGCCGCCGGAAGATCTCATCCCGCAGTTCCCGCTGATGCGTGCCGCCGTGCGGGCGTTCGGGCTCGCACCTATTGAGCAGGACCGCTATGAGGCCGACGACCTGATCGCGACGTATGCCTGCGCGGCGAACCGGCGCGGAGCCGACGTTTTGATCATTTCAAGCGACAAGGATTTGATGCAGCTCGTTGGCCAGGGTGTCGCCATGTATGATCCGGCCTCGGGGGAAGCCGGCGTCAAGGGCGCGCGCGAGGAGCGCAAGATCGGGAGCGATGAAGTTCGCGCCTGTTTTGGGGTCGCCCCCGAAAAAGTCGTCGACGTCCAGGCGCTGGCCGGCGATTCCACCGACAATGTGCCGGGCGCGCGCGGAATCGGTTTGAAGACGGCGGCGCAGCTCATCGGCGAGTATGGCGATCTCGAAGCCTTGCTCGCCCGCGCCAACGAAATCAAACAGCCGAAACGCCGTGAGACCTTGACCGACCCCGAAAGCGTCGCGCTGATTCGCGTCTCGAAACAGCTCGTCTCGCTGGTGCGCGACGTGCCGCTCGAAGTGCCGCTCGACGATCTTGCGCTTCATCCGCCGGATGGAAAGACGCTCATCGCGTTCCTCAAGGCGATGGAATTTTTCACCATCACCAAGCGCGCCGCCGATGCCTATGCGATGGACGCGGCCATGATCGAACCCGATCCGGCTTTTGCGGGACCCGCGGCCGGGCGCGGCCGCGATGGCGAGGCGCTCGCTGGCTCCCCCGAGTCCGCGCGGGAAACGCCGCCGCCGGCAGCAAGCATTCAGCCGGACGTAGCCAAAAGAAACGCTCGCTATGGCCAGCCGACGCAACAAGCCGTCATCGCCACCGGCCCCGGCCACCTCGCTGGAGCGCGGGCCACCGAGGCGCGTGCGCAAAATTTCGACACCAAGAGCTACGGGATCGTTTGGAGCCTCGAACAGCTCGATGAATACATCGCCGCCGCCTTTGAGGCGGGCGCGATCGCGATCGACACGGAAACCTTTTCGCTGCAAATCATGCAGGCCGAACTCGTGGGCATCTCCTTGTGCGTAGCGCCGGGTCGCGCATGCTACATCCCGTTGCGGCACAGGGACGCCGGCAGCGGCGATCTTTTCGGCGGCAACGATCTTCTGCCCGGCCAATTGCCAGAAGCCCAAGTGCTCGCCCGGCTAAAACCCCTCCTCGAAGACGCGAGCGTTCTCAAAATCGCGCAAAACATGAAATTCGACTGGCTTGTTTTCAAACAACGCGGAATCGAGGTGCGGCCGGTCGAGGACACCATGCTTTTGTCTTACGTGCTCGACGCGGGCCGGACCGATCACGGGATGGATGCGCTCAGCGAACAGCATCTTGGCCACAAGCCAATCCAATTTGGCGAAGTGGCGGGCTCGGGCCGCACTTTTATTGGTTTTTCCCGCGTCGCCATCGACAAGGCGGCCGAATATTCGGCGGAGGACGCCGATATCACCTTGCGCCTGTGGCGCGTGTTGAAGCCGCGCCTACCCGCCGAACATATGACGAATGTCTATGAGACGCTGGAGCGTCCGATGATCGAAGTCTTGGCGCGAATGGAACAGCGCGGAATCATGATCGACCGCGCCATACTCTCAAACCTATCGGACGAATTCGCTCAAGACATGGCGCGGCTCGAAACGGCGATCCACGAACTCGCCGGCGAGACCTTTAATCCTGGTTCAACAAAACAGCTCGGCGACATTCTGTTTGGCAAGATGGGCCTATCTGGTGCCAAGAAGACCGCGACCGGGGCCTGGTCCACAGCAGTGGGCGTGCTCGACGATCTTGCCGCGGAAGGCAACCAACTCGCCGCGCGCATCCTCGATTGGCGACAGCTTGCAAAACTCAAATCGACCTATACCGACGCTTTGCCTTCCTTCGTCGATCCGGCGACCGGGCGCGTGCATACTTCCTACGCGCTCGCCGCGACGACGACGGGTAGGCTTTCGTCGTCCGACCCGAACCTACAGAATATCCCGGTGCGCAACGAGGCGGGGCGGAAAATCCGCCGGGCTTTTATCGCGCGTGAGGGCCATAAGCTCGTCTCGGCCGATTATTCGCAGATCGAATTGCGCCTGCTTGCCCATATCGCGGGCATTCCGCAATTGAAGGTGGCGTTTGCCGAGGGCCAGGATATTCACGCGATGACCGCTTCCGAAATGTTCGGCGTGCCGGTCGAAGGCATGCCGCCTGAAGTGCGCCGCCGCGCCAAGGCGATCAATTTCGGGATCATTTACGGCATTTCCGCCTTCGGCCTCGCCAATCAGCTGGGCATTTCGCGCGAGGAGGCCGGCGCCTACATCAAAAAATATTTCGAGCGGTTTCCGGGCATTCGCGCCTATATCGATCAAATGAAATTATTCGTGCGGGAACGGGGGTATGTGACCACGATTTTTGGGCGCAAATGCCATTATCCGCGCGTGACGGCATCGAATCCCTCGGAGCGTGCGTTTAACGAACGTGCCGCGATCAACGCGCCGATCCAGGGCTCGGCCGCCGATATCATCCGTCGCGCCATGATCCGCATGGACGATGCGTTGGAGAAAGCGAAGCTTGCCGCGCAAATGCTTTTGCAGGTCCACGACGAGCTTGTTTTCGAGGTGCCGGACACTGAGGTCGAAGCCACGATCGAAGTGGTACGCAAGGTGATGGTGGACGCGCCGCATCCTTATTTGCAGCTCGCGGTGCCTTTGCAAGTCGATGCCAAGGCCGCGCAAAACTGGGACGAGGCGCATTGAGCGGCAAGTCTCGAAGCAGGAGCAGGTTCCGGCCGCTTTTGACCATATGCCAACGTTAGCGAGGAGCCTATCATTGCCTGTAGAAACCTTTCTTGGGCAGTTGGGGGGAAACTATGGGAGTGTGGCAAGTTGCTGCGGGTTCGATGGGAACGATGGGAAGAGACTATACCGATCGTTTCCTCCAACATGGTATGGCGTTCGTCGGTGGCGACACCCAGTGTTCCACCATAGATGAACACCTGAAACTTGGCGATAGGATAATTCTTAAACGAGGCATGTCGCAGATCGTCGCCATCGGTCGTGTGGTGGCACGCAATGGCAAATTCAAAGGAGACGGAGACAAAGAATGGCTGCGCGATTTCGATGGCTGGGATCTACCCGCATGGTGCTATGTGGATTGGTACAAACCGAGCGAACCAATTCAAACGAACGGACTGACGCGCGCCACAATTCAGGGCGTTTACCAGCCCCACTTATTGGCTTTGGCCGAAGAAACGCTCAATTCCAATCCTCTGAAATCGACGTATGAGGCCGAACCACGGGATACGAAAGAGGTCGAGGACGAGACCCTGATCAGCGAACTAGTTCAACTAGGACTTCGTCCTGGTGCTGCCGAGGAGTTGACGCAGGCACTACGCCGTATCCGCCTTCTGACACGGTTTTATCTTGGTCGCGAGTGGGAACTCACCAATGAACATGACGCTCGCACGTTCCTTGTAGTGCCCCTCCTCATCGCACTTGGGTGGGCAGAGCAAAGAATGAAGATCGAGCTACCAGTTCCGGGCGGAGGCCGCATAGATATTGGCTGTTTCAGCAAACCCTTCAGCGGAAATGATGACCAATGCATCGCCTTGATCGAGACGAAAGGCCTCACCCAAGGACTCGATTATGCGACAAATCAGGCACACGGATACGCACACAACTTCCCGTCCTGCAAAGTGGTACTCGCCACAAATGGTTACTGCTACAAGGCTTTTGAGCGCGTAGGTGACACTTTTTCGTCTCGCCCAGACGCATACCTGAACATAAACCGTCCACGAAATCGCTATCCGCTTGATCCGGAACATGCGGGAGGTGCTATCGATGTCCTTAAGCTACTTCTGCCGACCGGTTAATCGGGCCAAAGGTCCGGCGGTGGCGCAACCCGGACTACACCCCCGGTCCGCTGCTCAAATCTTAAATTGACCCACACCGCTCGAAAAACACCGGCCAAAAAAATAAACCTTAACCCACTCGTCCGCTTGCGCCAAATCTCGGCTTCGTATTGCGCCGCCCTTATATCTCGCAGATCTGGGTCACCTGTTCCGGCAAGCCGGCGGTTGTCATTTCATAGCCCGCCACGCGCAGGATGGCCCGCGCGGGGCTCATCGTGACGGCAAGCCGCGTACAGGGGTTCAGGACCGGCGGCTTCACCCAATCGAAACCGCGGCGCGACAAAGGCCCGCGCCAGCCGGCGAGCGCGTCCTGCCGATCGCGGCATCGCGCAGCGGCCTCCGCCGGCGAGCAAGCGAGAAAACGGCCGGCCGCAATGCGCGCTTCCCACCTCGGGCAACTCGGCACCCAATCATTGGCCGCGGTTGTGTTTTCAGCACGCGTGACAAAGCCGTTCTCGGTGCGCTCGATCACACATCGCTCCCCCGGCGCGCAGCCAATGAGCGTGTAGATCACCGGCCGCGCCACCGGCGTGTTTTCCAATATGTTTTTAGCAGCGCCATAGGCTTCACAGGTCTCGAACACCCAACGCAGCAATTGATCCGGCGGCATGTGGCGATTCACCCAGGTGTGAAGCGCATTAGCTGCAAGGTCATAAACGCGCAGCCAGGGATGCCGGGTGCGGCGCCACATTGGCGCCTGGTTGATGCAGGCGGAAAACCGGCACGGCGCCATCGCCGTCAGCACGCCGGCATAGCCAGGCCAGGTGATGCTGAAATATTCGCCCGCGGGCCCCTTTGTGCGGGCGACATCCGCATGGCGGCCTAGCCCCGGGAATGGCCAATCCAGCGTGCGCGCGAGCCAGGGCACGCCGTCTTCCTCGCGCGCGAGCGATGTGCAGCCCCATTGGTAGGAGCCGTTAAGCAGCCAGACCCCCGGAAAGCCGAGCGCTGCCGCGATTTGCGCGATCTCCGGCACATAGGGCGAGCATGAGCGGGTTAGCCAGCGGCGCGCGGCTCCATCCAACGCCGGCAAGAACGGTGTTACCGCGCGCGGAAAGACCGTGAGGCAGTCGTCGCGCAGGACACGCGCGCGAGCGCGCCGCAGCACGGCGTGGCGGAGAGCCCCGCCATCGGCGACATCGACGACGGAAATGGCCGGCATGACGGCATTCATAGACTACTCATGGACTGCTCGGCTCGTCGTGTGTCTATCGCATGTTGTTTGCCGCTCTCCCCAGCGCGGATCGTCGCCCGCGTTGCGGGCCGCATGGCGAGGGCAGTGGCTCGCTGTCGGTTCCGGCAACGGCTCGCTGCCTTCACGGCGGAGGAGTGGGGTTTTACGCCCAACAGCTTGGCAATAGCCTACAAAAGAATCCATCTCTGCGAATGCTGCCTATATCCGCTCGACCATCGCGTACTGGAAATGATCGGCGATCACTATAAGGAGGTGAGAGGTAAAATCCACGTGGCCTACGATATCGAAGGAGGTGAGATCGGGCGCATCACCATGGGCCACGCTATGGCGCCACCCGACCAGCTCCTTATCGAGTTGGTTCCGAAATTTTTGAATTGACGCAAGGTCGAAACTCATCACGGAATAGTTGTGCGAGAGGCGTTCAAAGTTGAGATTCGACCTCGCTTCGATAACGGTGCTGTCGAAGTCGTCGAAGCGGCAATCCAAATGTGCCTTCAGGTCCGCCACGAACTGTCGTTTCGCATCAGCAGAATGATTTTTGGCTCGCAACGCTTCGAAATCGCGATTGAAGGTGCCCACCAAGAGCATCCAGTTGGTATCGCGAACCTTCCCACCGCGTTCCTTCAAAAACTGGAGGTAGGAGCGAACACATTCGTTGTAAAAGCCCTCCCAGTTCGCATAGGTCAGGACGATAGCAGCCTTTGAGTTCACGCCTGCAAGGTCCGGAGTCTTATCGGCGCTAAATTTGCGTTTAATCTCTGATAGTTCCCTAGCCCGTCGAATACGTGCGGCGTCGATCTCTTCGAGTGTCTGCTCGCCCTCTTCCTGCGATTCCCATACAACCCCTTCCAGTGAAGGCAGATATTTTGTCTTCAACAACTTCGATCGTCTCTGCTCGCCGCTGTCTGGGTCCTTCAAGATTCCCATGAACTCCAGCACTGTCGAAATCCTCTGGAGACCGTCTATCAGTTCCCACGCGCCACTCTCCCTCTCGAAAGCAAAAGCGGGGGGTATGGGGATGCCTATCAAAATGGATTCTACAAAGTTCGACTTGCGGTCGTCTGACCATCTGAACAGGCGTTGAAAATCAGGTTTGATATTTAATTCAGCAGACTTATACATGTTTGCCACTTCGCCAATCGTGATCTGAACAGAGTCGGTGCTAACCGCCCGTTTGGCTTCCTCAATCTCGTCCTTGAGCATGGCTAATCCCAACAGCAAATGTTGAACCGCATATCTATCACTTTAAGAGAGGGCCGGGAACGCACACCGAATTCGCACCGTCGCACAACCGCCTACCTTGCATCGCGGCGCCCGTGTTCCCGTATTCGGGAATCGGCCATCGTGCGGGACCAAACTCGCTCCGTATACTCGTTTGGGAGGATCGCAATGGACGAGGATCGCTTTAACATCGCTCTGCGCAAATTTCTCAAGGTTGTCGGAATCACCTCGCAACGGGAAATCGAGCGCGTCGTCCGCGAAGGCAAGGTCGGAGGCACGGAACTCAAGCTGCGGATGACGCTCACAGCCGAGAACGCGCCGCTAAACCATATTGTCGAAGAGACGATTGATCTTCGTTAACCAGCTCGGCCCATCTGGCGGTACACGGCAGTCAGGCTGCGCGCCCCGCTTATCGCGCTCCTTGCGCCGGGCCCCCCCTTCGTTTATGTCGAAAACTTCGCCGCACCGAAGATGTGGGCCGCCATTTGTCCGTTGTAGAAACGCCGGTTGCCATTATCATGGGCAGCGAATCGGATTGGGAGACGATGCGCCACGCCGCCGCCCTCCTCGGCGCCCTCAAGATCGGCTTTGCCGCCCGGATCGTCTCGGCGCACCGGACACCGGAGCGGCTCGTCGCTTTCGCGAAGGGCGCCAAGGCGGCGGGCTTCAAGGTCATCATCGCGGGGGCGGGCGGCGCCGCCCACCTTCCGGGCATGACCGCCGCGCTGACCGCGCTTCCGGTTTTGGGGGTCCCAATCGAGACAACGGCGCTTGGCGGGCAGGATTCATTACTCTCGATCGTGCAGATGCCGGCGGGGGTTCCGGTGGGCACCTTGGCGATCGGCAAGCCCGGCGCGATCAACGCGGCGCTTCTCGCAGCGGCGATCCTCGCCTTGGCAGATCCGGCGGTCGAAGCGCGCCTTTCCGCTTGGCGGGCCGCGCAAACCGAGGCGGTGGCCGAACGGCCCTCGCGGGAGGTCTGAGCCGTGCCGTTCGAGCTTGTTCCCGGCGCGACGATCGGGATTCTCGGTGGCGGGCAATTGGGGCGCATGCTCGCTCTCGCCGCGGCGAAACTCGGGCTAAAGAGCCATGTTTATGCGGCCGATCCGGAAAGTCCGGCGTTCGACGTGGCAAGCGCGCGAACGATCGCGCCCTATGAGGACGAGCTGACATTGGCGGAGTTTGCCGGCACTGTCGAGCTTGTCACGTATGAATTCGAGAACATCCCCTCCCGCACCGCGGCAATTCTCGCCGATTCCTGCCTCGTGCGGCCAGGCCCCGAGACACTGGCGGTTTGCCAGGATCGCCTCGCCGAGAAGGAATTTTTGGCGGCGGCGGGAGTTAAGGCGGCGCCTTACATGCGGGTGGACGATGCCGGCGCGCTGGCTCGCGCCATCGCCCAGATCGGCCGTCCGTCGATCCTCAAGACGCGCCGGTTCGGCTATGATGGGAAAGGCCAAGCTTTGGTTCGCGAGGGCGCCGATCTCGCGGTGACGTTTCGCACGCTAGGCGGCAAGCCCGCGATCCTCGAAGCCGTCGTGCCCTTCTCTAAGGAAATCTCGGTCGTTGCCGCGCGCGGGCCGGGCGGCGACTTCGCGGCCTATGATCTCTGCGAGAATATCCATGAAAATCGTGTTCTTAAGTCGACCCGTGTTCCCGCGCGCCTGCCGCCGGAATTATCCGCCGAGGCGACCCGGCTCACCCGGGTGATCGCGGATGCGCTCGCCTATTGTGGTGTCATCACGATCGAAATGTTCGTGACCGGCGGGCAAGGCGGCGATGATGGCCCGCTCGAGCTTCTCGTCAATGAAATCGCGCCGCGCGTTCATAATTCCGGTCACTGGACGCTCGACGGCGCCGCCACGTCCCAATTCGAGCAGCATATCCGGGCGATTGCCGGATGGCCGCTCGGAGCCGCCAGCCGCCGCGGTGCGGAAGCCGGCGGGCATATCGAAATGGAAAATTTGATCGGCGAAGATGTCCTTGCCTGGGCAAAAATCCTCGACGAGCCCGGCGCTAGCCTGCATCTTTACGGCAAGGCGGACGCGCGGCCGGGCCGCAAGATGGGCCATGTGACCCGCATCGTACCTGGCCCGGAACGTTAGGGCGGGCGTATCCCTTCCCTGGACAGATAGCGCCGGGTCTGTTATCGGCATGGCTTCGCCGTTCGGTGCTTAGCAGCGCCGGGGCGGTTGTGTCTTTACGTTCCCTATTAGGTTCGTTCGTCATGCGATGGCTGGCGCTCACCCAAGGACTCCCGCGTGCAAGTTCTCGTTCGCGATAACAACGTTGATCAGGCCCTTAAGGCGCTCAAGAAAAAGATGCAGCGGGAGGGCATTTTTCGTGAAATGAAACTGCGCGGCCACTATGAAAAGCCCTCGGAAAAGCGCGCCCGCGAGAAGGCGGAGGCCGTGCGCCGGGCCCGCAAGCTGGCCCGCAAGAAACTGCAGCGGGAAGGGCTTCTGCCGATGAAGCCCAAGCCCTTGGTGGGGGCTCGCTGAGCGCTGGGCGGCGCGTGATCGCGTGATCGCGGAACCGGTGCCTGTCTTCGGGGCCATGCTCCGGCGCTCGGTCAGCTTCTGGCGGGCGAGTTGGGCAAGGGTGACCGCATGAAGGATTTCGCGGCCTTGGTCAAAAATGCGAAGCTGGCGCGGCGGCGCTCTGCAGGCTGTTTCTCCTTGCTGGCCGCTTCTCTGCTCCTAGCCGGCTGCGAAACGGCGACCAACATCATGGGCAGACAAGGAACCGGCGCCGCCGAAGTGGCGAACCAATCGCCGCAGGAGGCCGCCAGCAACCTGGCGTCGCTGAACGATGTCATCCAGCGCAACCCGGCGAGCGCCGAAGCGTACAACACGCGCGGCGTCGCTTACGCGAGGATCGGCAAGTTTCAAGAAGCGATCGCCGATTTCAGCCAATCGATCAAGCTCGCTCCGGGCAATGCGGCTTCCCTGACCAATCGGGCGCTCGCTTATCGTCAGATCAACCGCGGCGACGCGGCGCTGGCCGATTTCAACGGCGCCGTCGCGGCCGCTCCCAACCATGCGCCGGCCTATCTCGGCCGCGCCAATCTTCTGCGCGTTCAGGGCAAGCTCGACGAGGCGCGGGCCGATCTCGACCAGGCGATCAAGCTCAATCCCGAAAGTGCGCAGGCCTTTCACGCTCGAGGTTTAATCTATCAGCGCGAAGGCCTGCATGAGCAGGCGATCACCGATTTCGACAACGCGATCGATCGCGATCCCTTCGCCGGAGCGCCGTATCAGGCGCGCGGGCAAAGTCTGCTCGCCATCGGAAAGAGCGACAAGGCGATCGAGGATTTCAATGCCGCGCTCAACGTCGACAATAAAAATGCCGAAGCCTGGGCCGGCCTCGGGCTTGCCTACGAACAATCCGGCAATCGCGCGAAGGCGGTCGAATCCTATCAGCGCGCGCTCGTCTTCGATCCGAACAGCCAAATCGCCAAGGACGGCGTCGCCCGCATCGGGCGCGTGTAGGTGAGTCATGCGACCGTGGCACCCTTACGATGTGAAGATGTTGTGAATGGGCGCGCGCCAACCATGCCGTTTCATGCTTGCCCGGCGTGCCGAAAGGAGGCACGATCAGACTGAAATCGATGGCGATCTAGGCAATGCCGGTCACCGGCGAACCGCTCAAATTCGACAGCAGCGGGGGCTAGGGCAATGATAATGTTGCCGGCATCTTAGCGGATTTCGTTCACGAAGCCGGGAATCTCGGGGACATTCGCCATCGGCCGAGGTCGCCATCCCCAGAATTCTGTTCGCCGATATCCTGCAGCTGGTCTCGGAGCTGCGGCCGCCACCGGCGGTCGCATCGACATGAAGCGCTCAACTTTTTTGCGTTCGATCAAAAACCAAGGGAAAGGTGCGTCTGGATGACTAACGAAACCCGCATTTCTGGCGCTCGGCGCGCCGATGTCACCGGCGTGGGTGCACGGGAGCCCTCATGTCGAGGATTTGGCATTGCCAAAATCCTTAAAAAGCCGCAACTTCACCCTCGCCAAGGCGTCAATCGGTGGATGTCGGATATATTGCGCTGCTCTCGCCCCCCACCATGATTTCAACGACCGCGTCCTTTCCCTGGTCGCCACCCTGTTCGCCCAGCTGGTCGAAGAACGGCTGCGACTTTGCCGAGACGGGATGCCGAGCCGGCGCGCGAGGAGAAGAGTGATGTCAGGACTACTTTCCACCCACACCTCGGCTACGGCGGAGGCGCTGGGCCACCGCATCCAGCAAAGCCTGCCCTGGATGCCCTGCAGCTATCCGCGAAGCATCAAAGTGGCCACGCCCGCGAACTGGCAGCCCGGAGATGACACAGTGGTGCTGCCGTTCATCTCGGACGAGGAGGCCGAGCGCATGTTCGAGGAGCAAGGCGGCATCCGCAAGGTGCGCTCCTACCTGCGCTACGTGCGTGATCCGTCGCTGCGTTGCCTCTGAGCTTTCCAGGGCTTCTTACCAAATATCCCGCACCATCGCAAGATTGTGGTGGAGCGGGCGGCGCGGAACGAAAGCAAAGCGTCGCGCAAAGCAATGCCGGCTGTCACGGCCTTGGCCGCGGAATGCTAGAGCTCGCGCAAACCATTCGGGAGGCACCTTTTTAGTTGTCGATAAGAAGCCTTTGCTTTACACTCCATACTCTCGCGGCAAGTGTTCGATCACAAGCCACAAAAAGGCGATACGGCAAGCGGACACGACCGATGATCGTGTTCGGATGCCGCAAGCCGCAGCGATCACTTTGGAGGATGTCCAATGGCACTTCAACTTGGCGACACCGCTCCCGATTTTGAAGCCGATACGACGGAAGGGCACATCCGCTTCCATGAATGGATCGGAAACTCTTGGGCGGTCCTGTTTTCACATCCGAAGACCTTCACTCCCGTCTGCACCACGGAACTCGGCTATATGGCGAAAACTAAGCCAGAGTACGACCGCCGCAACACCAAGATCATCGGGCTGAGCGTCGATCCCGTGGAAAATCAAAAGAAGTGGGCAACGGATATCGCGGAGACTCAGGGGACCGCGCCGAACTACCCCATGATCGGCGACGTCGATTTGAGTATCTCGAAGCTTTACGGGATGCTTCCCGCCAGCGCCTCGGGTCATCCTTCCGCCCGGACTCCGGCGGACAACCAAACGGTGCGCAACGTGTTCGTCATCGGGCCGGACAAGAAGATCAAACTCATTATCGTCTATCCGATGTCGACAGGTCGCAATTTCGACGAAGTGCTGCGCGTCATCGACTCGCTGCAACTGACAGCTAAGCATAACGTCTCGACCCCGGTCAATTGGAAACAAGGCGAAGACGTTATCCTCTCTGGTTCGGTTTCCGATGAGCAAGCCAAGCAGGCCTACCCGCAAGGCTGGAAAGCGCCGCGCCCCTATATTCGGATCGTACCGCAGCCGCGCGGCTGAGGCGACCCCCGCCGGAAGTCATCGGACGCACGGGCAGTTGTCCGATGGTCATGGACAGGATCACGATCTTCCCGTGAGCGCGTTGCTTTCGCCCCCGATGGTGGCCGGGTTAAGCTTGTCTGCGCAGTCGTTCCTTGATTGCTTGATCGCGATACCGGCCGCGATACTGGCTTATGATTGCGAATGGGCTTCTTTGCCGGGTTCATTTTCAATGACGGCCGAGGCTGCGATCAATCATTGGCAGGATAATCTTGATCCATGTATCTTGAGGAACAATCATGGCGCAGCCTGCCGCGAATTATACCGAGCGCCCTGACGCCGCGCGGCTGCGGGGACGCGGTCGCATTTATGGTTCGATCACCGATACGATCGGCGACACGCCGCTTGTGCGTCTAACCAAGATCGCCAGGGAAAAGGGCGTCAAGGCCAACCTTCTCGCCAAGCTCGAATTCTTCAATCCGATCGCCAGCGTGAAGGACCGTATCGGCGTCCACATGATCTCGGCCATGGAATCGGCAGGCAAGATCGCGCCGGGCAAAAATACTCTCATCGAGCCGACCTCCGGCAACACCGGCATCGCGCTAGCCTTTGTCGCGGCGGCGCGTGGCTACAAACTCGTCCTGGTCATGCCGGAATCGATGTCGATCGAGCGCCGCAAGATGCTTGCCCTGCTCGGCGCCGAACTCGTCTTAACTCCGGCGGCGCAAGGCATGAAGGGCGCCATTTCCAAGGCACAGGAACTCGCCGAGGCGACGCCCGGCTCGGTGATCCCGAAGCAGTTCGAAAACCCTGCGAACGTTGCAATTCATCGGCTGACGACAGCCGAGGAAATCTGGAACGATACCAAGGGCGAGGTCGATGTTTTTGTCTCCGCGGTAGGCACGGGCGGGACCATCACGGGAGTGGCGCAAGTTCTGAAGCCACGCCGGCCAAATTTGAAAATCATCGCGGTCGAACCGGAAGATTCGCCCGTTCTCTCGGGCGGGCAGGCGGGGCCACACAAAATTCAGGGAATTGGTGCCGGTTTCGTTCCCGCGATCCTCGACCAGTCGTTGATCGACGAAGTCCTGACCGTCGGCAATCAGACATCGTTCGACACGGCGCGGCTTGTCGCGCGTTTGGAGGGCATCCCGGTCGGAATATCGTCGGGCGCCGCCGTCGCCGCCGCGGTCGAAATAGGCCTGCGCCCGGAATCTCAAGGCAAAAACATCGTGCTTATTATCCCGTCTTTCGCGGAACGCTATCTATCGACGGCCCTGTTCGAGGGGTTTTGATGATGTTGGCGCAAGCCTCGCGGCCCTAAAGCTTCTGTGTTCGCTTGATCACAATTCGCGACGGGTTTGCCCTTTCGTTCAGTCAGGCTTTAACAAGAGGGCAATCGAAAGGAGCTAGCCCCCAATGTAAAAGGGGCGCCAGACGGCCGCGTTTTCGTCCTTCTTGGACCGCTACCCCGGGGGTGTTCATTGCCATCTTGCCGGTTCGAAGTCCTAGGCGTCGGCAACGCCATAGTCGATGTCATCAGCCTGGCCGGCGATGATTTCCTTGCCGCCCAGGGGCTGCGCAAGGGCGCGATGACCTTGATCGACGAAGCGCGCGCCGAGGCCATCTACAAGGCCATGGGCCCGGCAACCGTCGTGTCGGGAGGGTCGGCGGCGAACACGATCATTGGCGCGGCGGGTCTAGGTTGCCGCGCGGCCTTCATAGGCAAGCTTAAGGCTGATGAAACCGGCGCGGCTTTTGCGCACGATATCCGCGCGGCCAAAGTCGATTTTTCGACCGCTTTCGCAAAGGACGGGCCAGCCAGCGCCCGCTGCCTCGTGCTCGTGACGCCCGATGGCCAGCGTACCATGAACACCTTTTTGGGCGCTAGCCAGAACCTTACCGAAGCGGATGTCGATGAACACGTGGTCAACCAGTCGGCAATCGTTTATCTCGAAGGCTATCTCTGGGATCCTCCGGCCGCGAAATCCGCTTTCATCAAGGCGGCACAAATCGCGCGGGGAGCCGGGCGGAGAGTTGCTCTAGCCCTGTCCGATTCCTTTTGCGTCGATCGGTATCGCGAGGAGTTTCTTGGGCTCATTCGCTCTGGCTCTGTGCAAATCGTATTCGCCAACCAGAGCGAGCTGCACTCGCTTTATCAAACCGCTGATTTCGACACCGCCGCCGCCCAGCTGCGCGCCGAAAATATCCTCGGTGTCGTCACTCGCTCCGAGCGCGGATCGGTCGTCGTGACGCGCGACGAGGTTCTCGCCGTGCCCGCGTTCCCAGTCGACCGGATTATCGACACGACGGGCGCTGGCGATCTCTTCGCGGCTGGGTTTCTCGCCGGGCTCACCAAAGGCAAGAACCTCGAAACCTGCGCGAGGCTAGGGGCCATTGTCGCGGCCGAGATCATCCAGCATATCGGCGCGCGGCCGCTCGCGGACCTCGGCCAGCTCGCCGCGGAGAACGGGATTGCGATCTAAGCTTGAGTCCGCGTTTGACGCCGCTCGCGCGCGTGCAATTCCTTTATTTCGACGCGAGGGATTTATGGAGAAGTTTAAGGAGCTAAACCTCGGGAGGAACTTATGGACCTCGTTTCACGCCGCAACATCTTGTCTATTGCTGTCTCCGGGGGCGTCCTGACCGCTTCGGGAGCAAGCGCCCAAAACGCGGTGCCGCAGCCGGAGCGGCCCGGTCACGGCGGAACCGAGCCGGGTCCTCGCAACCTCGAACGGGATCGGCAAAATCAGGATATGTTGATTCCCCCTTCCACTGATCACGGCACATTGCCGAACTTGCGCTTTTCATTTTCGGACGCTCACATGCGGCTTGAGACGGGCGGCTGGACGCGGCAAGTGACCGCGCGCGAACTTGGCATTTCCAAGGATATCGCGGGCGTAAACATGCGCCTGAACGTTGGCGGCGTGCGTGAACTGCACTGGCATAAGGCTGCGGAGTGGGCTTATATGCTGTATGGGACCGCGCGCATTACCGCGGTTGAAGCGCAAGGGCGAAGCTTCGTTGATGACGTGGGTGTCGGCGATCTGTGGTATTTTCCAGCGGGGATTCCGCATTCAATCCAGGGACTCAATCCAGACGGATGCGAATTTCTTCTCGTATTCGACGATGGCGACTTTGACGAAGACAACACTTTTCTCATCACGGATTGGTTCAAGCATACCCCGAGCGAGGTGCTGGCCAAGAACTTTGGGGTCTCGGCCTCGTACTTCGGACACACGCCCGATCCCAGTGAACGATACATCTTCTCAGCCCCGGTGCCGGGACCACTGCGCCCCAGCAATACGGCCGGCGCAACCGCCGTGCCTCGGAGCTTTAGCCATAAAATGATAGCGCAGCAGCCGGTCAAAACCAAGAGCGGAATGGTACGAATCACCGACTCCAGCGTGTTTCCCGTCTCCACCACGATTGCCGCCGCGCTGATCGAAGTTGATCCGGGCGGGATGCGAGAACTGCATTGGCATCCCAACACCAATGAATGGCAGTATTACATCGAGGGTCGAGCCCGCATGGGTGTGTTCGGCGCATCGGGTCAGGCCCGCACGTTCGATTTCCAAGCCGGCGATGTCGGCTATGTGCCCTTCGCCACGGGGCATTATATCGAGAACACCAGCACCACGCCGGTGCGCTTTCTAGAAGTGTTCAAAAGCGACACCTACGCCGATCTGTCGCTCCACCAATGGATGGCATTGACGCCCCCCGAACTTGTGGAGGCGCATTTGCACCTCGGACCAGAGGTGATGGACTCCCTGCGCAAAGGTAAGACGCCAGTCGTTCCGGCCTAGAGCCTTTCCGAGCAAGATTGGTGCCTACCCCTCATCTCCGTCAAAACCATTAAAGGCAGCAATCTCGTGATGGAACTATCACGCCCGGCCGGCGTCTATTGGGAACCCCGGCGCTTCCGATAGCATATCTGGTCAAATGGCGTAGGAGGCACGCTAGTGCCGGAAAATTACAGTGCGAGGGAGGCCACGCATGACTTCGAATTCCGCCACACCGACCGGGCCGGACTTGCAGCAAGGAATCGCGTTCAGCGACCTTCCGGACGGCGGCATGCTGGCCGGCCATGCCGGCGGCGAGGCTGTACTGCTCGTCCGGCGCGGCGAAGACGTTTGTGCCATCGGCGCCCTATGCACCCACTATGGCGGGCCGCTCGCAGATGGGTTGCTGGTTGGCGAGACGGTCCGTTGTCCATGGCACCATGCGTGTTTCAGCCTGCGCACCGGCGCGGCGCTCCGCGCGCCCGCGCTCAACCCAGTGCCTTGCTGGCGCGTCGCGCGGCGGGGCGGGGCCGTGTATGTTCAGGAAAAGCTCGAAAAGGCGGCGCCGGGTGCGCTGACCTCGCCCAGTTTACCTCGATCCGTTGTCATAGTGGGCGGCGGCGCGGCTGCCAACGCCGCCGCCGAAACGCTCCGCAACGAGGGCTATCGTGGCGGCATAACCATGCTGAGCGCCGATGACTCCGGTCCATACGATCGCCCAAATCTGTCGAAGGGCTATCTCGCGGGCTCGGCAGAAGAAGATTGGATCCCTTTGCGATCGCCCGACTTTTACAAAGAAAATAATATCGATCTGAAGCTCGCCACCCGCGTCGTCGCCCTCGATCCCTCGAGCCATAAGGTGCGACTCGCCGATGGCGGCGAATTGATGTACGATGCGCTGCTCCTCGCCACCGGCGCCGAACCGCTGCGCCTAAACCTCCCTGGCGGCGATCTTGCGCACGTGCATTATCTGCGCACGCTGGCCGACAGCCGCGCTATCATCGCCAAAGCTCAAGATTCGCGGCGGGCGGTTGTCCTCGGGGCAAGCTTTATTGGTCTCGAAGTGGCGGCCTCGCTCCGCGCCCGAGACATCGAGGTTGCTGTCGTGGCGCCCGAGACGGCCCCGATGGAACGGATTCTTGGAGCGGAGGCCGGCAATTTCCTTCGCCAGCTTCACGAGGAGCATGGGGTAAGGTTCCACCTTGGCACTACCGTCGCATCGATCACGCCGCAAAGAGTCACGTTGGAAAATGGCGAAAACCTGGAAGCCGATCTTATTGTCATCGGCGTCGGCGTGCGGCCTTCGACGCCGTTGGCGGAACATGCAGGCCTTTCCATCGACCGTGGCGTCGCGGTGAACGAATATCTTGAGACGAGTGCCCCCCGTATTTTCGCGGCCGGCGATATCGCGCGCTGGCCGGACCGGCTCACCGGCGAATCAATTCGCGTCGAGCATTTTATCGTCGCCGAGAGGCAAGGCCAGACCGCCGCGCGTAATATCCTCGGGGCCCGCGAACGATTCGATGCCGTCCCCTTCTTTTGGACCGAACAATATGATGTTGCGGTCGCCTACGTGGGGCATGCCGAACGATGGGACAAGGCGGAAGTCGAGGGCAGCCTCAGCGCGCGCGACTGCGCAATAAGCTATCGCCGCGGCGGCAAGAAATTGGCGGTTGCTACAATCGGTCGGGATCTTGCCAGCCTCGAGGCCGAGGTAGCGTTCGAGCGCGCCATCGCTGCCGGATAAAATAAGTGGTGCGCGAGTCATGCTTCCGTCCAGGGCGGGCGCGCCTCGCGTTTTCCGCATTTGTCGCGCCGGGAGCTTGCCTTAGCAAGCCCGTGCCTTATATAGATTTTCGTTCATGCGTCTCATGACTGTTGTTTAATCGAAACGATCGCTCTATTGAGAGTGGGCCCTTCGGGACCCGCTCTTTTTATTGCCTTTTGGGCTCCTTCGAGGGGAAAGCGTGGCTCCTCGATATTCTGGTGCCGGAGCGAACCGGCGATGGACCGGCAAAATTTGGATCGCGACAGCAATAGGGTCGAGACGGAGGCGCAGGGCATCCTCGATGAACCTCGCTTGATCGAGGAAACCGGGCTTGCCGGGCGTGTGGCGCATGTTGCGCAACCGGTTTTGACTGGCCTCGGATATAGGCTGGTCCGGGTCAAGCTTTCCGCGCAAGCGGGAATGACAGTGCAGATCATGGCGGAACGTCCCGACGGGTCGATGAATTTGAATGATTGCGAAATCGTGAGCGCGGCTCTCTCACCCGTCCTCGATGTTGAGGCGCCCGTAAAAAGGGCCTATCGCCTCGAAATTTCCTCGCCGGGGATCGATCGCCCGCTCGTCCGCGTCTCGGATTTCCGTCGCGCTTTTGCGCAGGAAGCACGTATTGAGATGGCGACCTGCATTGGTGGGCGTAAGCGCTTCCGCGGTCGGATTGGCGAGGTCAAAGGCGAGAGCCGAAGTGCCGTGCTGACTCTCGATCGCAACGATGCAAAGCCAGGCGAAGCGACAAAAGCCGTGCTTCCGCTCCACGACATCGCCGAGGCGAGGCTGATTTTGAGCGAGGCGCTTATCCGCCAGTCGCTGCGCGCCGCGAAAGCATCGCAGGGTCCATTTGCCAGCATGGAAGATGTGGCCCGGAAAGCAGCGCCAGGCGAGGGGGCCGAGCCGAGGCGGGGACCCGGCCGCTTCGCGCGAGACGCGCTCAAGGCCAAGCCCGTTCTGCCCGTTGGCGTGAGGTCAAGCTTCAAGCAAGCCAAATCAAGGCAAGCCAAAGCGGCGGCGCCGCGTGAGTTCGGCGCGGCTTCGCCCGAAACAGGAGACAAAGATGGCAGTCAGCGCCAATAGGCTCGAACTCTTGCAAATCGCCGATGCCGTCGCGAGGGAAAAATCGATCGATCGCCAAATCGTTCTCGCCTCGATGGAGGACGCCATTCAGAAAGCCGCGCGGTCCCGCTATGGTCAAGAGACCGAGGTTCGCGCCGAAATCAATCCGAAAACCGGAGAGATCCGGTTTTCCCGCCTGCTCCTCGTCGTTGACCAGATCGAGAACGATGCCACACAGATAACGGTCAACGAGGCGCGCAAGAAAAACCCGGCGGCTCAGGCCGGCGATTGGATCGCGGAAACCTTGCCGCCTTTCGATTTCGGGCGGATCGCCGCGCAATCGGCCAAGCAGGTGATCGTTCAGAAGGTCCGCGAAGCCGAGCGCGACCGGCAATATGAGGAGTACAAGGACCGGATCGGCGATATCGTCAACGGCGTCGTGAAGCGGGTGGAATTTGGCAATGTGATCATCGATCTCGGACGCGGAGAGGCGACGATAAGACGTGACGAATTGATCCCGCGCGAAGTTTTCCGGCCCGGCGATCGCGCCCGCGCCTATGTCTATGACGTTCGCCGCGAACAGCGCGGGCCGCAGATTTTTCTGTCGCGCACGCATCCGCAATTCATGGCCAAGCTGTTCCGCCAGGAAGTGCCGGAAATCTATGATAATGTCATCGAGGTGAAGTCGGTCGCGCGCGATCCGGGGTCGCGCGCCAAGATCGCGGTGATTTCGCGGGATACTTCGATCGACCCGGTTGGCGCCTGCGTCGGCATGCGCGGGTCGCGGGTGCAGGCGGTCGTCAATGAGTTGCAGGGCGAGAAGGTCGATATCATCCCTTGGTCGCCGGATGCCGCCACGTTCATCGTCAATGCATTGCAGCCGGCCGAAGTTGTCAAGGTCGTGCTCGACGAGGATTCCGCACGGATCGAAGTCGTCGTGCCCGATGACCAGCTCTCCCTGGCGATCGGGCGCCGTGGTCAAAACGTCCGGCTTGCGTCGCAGCTGACCGGCTGGGATATCGATATCTTGACGGAGGCGGAGGAATCGGAACGCCGGCAGAAGGAATTTGCCGAACGCACAAACATCTTCATGAAAGCGCTGAACGTCGACGAAGTTGTCGGCCAATTGCTTACGTCGGAAGGGTTCCGGTCGGTCGAGGAACTGGCTTTCGTCGAGCCTTCCGAGGTTGCCGCGATTGAGGGTTTCGATGAGGACACAGCCGCTGAAATTCAGACCCGCGCGCATGATTATTTGGCCAAGGTCGAGGCGGAGCAGGACGCGCGGCGGCAAGAACTCGGCGTTTCTGACGAACTCAAGGAAGTCGCCGGGGTCACGACCGCGATGCTCGTCAAATTTGGTGAAAACGAAATTAAGACCGTCGAAGACCTCGCCGGCTGCGCGACCGACGATCTCATTGGCTGGAGCGAACGCAAGGACGGCGAGACGTTGAAGCACGCCGGCGTTCTTGACGGTTTCGAAATCTCGCGCGAGGAAGCGGAAGCCCTCATTATGACCGCGCGGGTCAAGGCGGGGTGGATCGAAGCCGTATCCGATCGCGCGGCGGAGGACACCTTCGAAAACGAGATCGGCGAATAGAAGAGGAGAAAATCGTTTGGCCAGGCCCGCACTCCTCGACGCTGCAGGTTCGCGCGAACGGACCTGCATCGTCACACGGGCGAAGGGTTTGCCCGGGGACATGATTCGTTTCGTTGTTGGGCCAGGTGCGATCGTCGTGCCCGACATCAGACGAAAATTGCCCGGACGCGGCGTATGGGTGACGGCGCGGGCCGGCCTGGTGGCGGAAGCCGTCAAACGGCGAGCTTTCTCCCATGGTTTTAAGGTAAAGGTCGTGGCTTCGGAGAGTTTGGCGGCCGAGATCGAGGCTCTTTTGACAAAGGACTGCTTGCAGGCTTTGTCGCTCGCCAGCAAAGCCGCTCAAGTCGTGAGCGGTTTTGCCAAGGTCGAGGAGGCAATTGCCTCGGGCGCCGTCGCCGGTCTTGTTCATGCCGCGGAATGCGGCGCCGACGGGAGGCGCAAACTCGGGCAAAGCCTGCGTCGGCGTTACGGCGATGAGCGGGCGAGGCCGCGCGTGGAACTGTTTCGATCCGGCCAATTGGATTTGGCATTAGGGCGGCCAAATGTGATACATGCGGCTTTGATCGAGGGACCGGCAAGCGAGGGATTTTTGGAACGCTGCCGGAAGTTGACGCTTTATCGATGCGGACCGCCTGCGGCGGAAAGCCCGGACCGGCCGCCCCGGCCGGGATCGAATGGGGAATCGAATAGTCTGCCGGCCTTCCGGCGTGCCGAAACAGAATAGGCGAGAACGCAAGACTGATGAATGACACCAAAAACCCCGGTGACACGCTGAGCGTCGCTCCGGCCAAAACGCTAACACTGAAGCGTCCGGTCGAGGCGGGCATTGTGCGCCAGAGCTTTTCGCATGGACGCTCGAAAGCGGTGGTCGTCGAAAAGGTGAAGCGCCGCTCGATCGCGGCGGGCGAGGCGCATGCGCCGCGCGAGGCGAATTTGCCGCCGGTCGCCGCCCCGAGCCCGCCTCCCGCCCCGGCACGCCCGCAAGCGCCGCCGCAGCGGACGCCGTCCGGTGTTATTTTGCGTTCGCTGACGGAAGAGGAACGCGAATCCCGATCGCGCGCCCTTTCCGGGGCCCGTGAACGCGAGGTGGAAGAGCGTAGGCGTGCCGAAATCGAGGCCAAGGCCCGCGAAGAGCGAGAAGCCCGCGAGCGCGACGAGCGCGCCGCGGCCGAAGCGCGCAAACGCGAGGAAGAATCGCGGCGCGCGCAAGATGCGGAAGCCAAGCGCCGCTCGGAAAGCGAGGCCAAACGGCGTCTCGCCGGCGGCGAACCGGCGCCAGTGCCGGCGGCGACCGCCCTGCGCAGGGCACCCGCCGCCACAGCGATGGCTCCGGCCGGCCATTCCCCGGCGGCAAAGCCGTCGGCGGCCGAGGACGGGGACGTCCCGCACCTAATTCGCCGTCCTGGAATGCCGGTGAAGACCGCTCTTCCACGCCCTGTCCGGGGCGCCGGAGGAAAAAGCCGCGGCCGCCTGACGGTCGCCAATGTCACTGGGGAAGAAGAAGAGCGGACCAGGTCCGTTGCCGCTTTCCGCCGCCGCGTTCAACGGCTCAAGGGTCATGCCCACGAAGCCAAGGAAAAGCTCGCGCGCGAAGTAATCCTGCCCGAGACAATAACGATCCAGGAACTCGCCAGCCGCATGTCGGAGCGTGGCGTCGATGTCATCAAGCTTCTGATGAAGCAGGGCCAGATGGCGAAAATCACCGATGTGATCGATGCCGACACGGCGCAGCTCATCGCCGAGGAACTCGGTCATACCGTGAAACGAATCGCCGAGGCCGATGTCGAGGAAGGGCTCTTCGATACGCCGGATACTGGCGAACATCTTGTGCCGCGCCCTCCGGTCGTGACGATCATGGGTCATGTCGATCATGGCAAGACTTCGCTGCTCGACGCGATCCGTCACGCCAATGTCGTCTCCGGGGAGGCCGGCGGCATCACCCAACACATTGGCGCCTATCAGATCGTCGCGCCGAACGGCTCCAAGGTAACATTCATCGACACACCCGGTCACGCGGCCTTCACCGCGATGCGCGCGCGTGGCGCCAAGGTCACGGACATCGTCGTTCTCGTCGTCGCCGCGGACGATGGCGTCATGCCGCAGACGGCTGAAGCGATCGCCCATGCGCGCGCCGCAAAGGTTCCGATAATCGTGGCGATCAACAAGATCGACAAGCCAGACGCCAAACCAGAGCGCGTGCGCAGCGAATTGCTGCAACATGAAGTGCAGGTCGAATCGCTCGGCGGCGAAACGCTTGAGGTTGAAGTTTCGGCGACCAAGAATATCAATCTCGACAAGTTATTAGATCTGATCGCGCTGCAAGCCGAACTGCTCAACTTGCAAGCCAATCCGGTGCGCCCGACCGAAGGAACCGTCATCGAGGCGCGTCTCGACAAGGGCCGCGGGCCGGTGGCAACCGTGCTGGTCCAACGCGGTACGCTCAAGGTAGGCGATCTGATCGTCGGCGGCTCGCAATGGGGCCGCGTGCGCGCCCTTCTCGGCGACAAGGGCGAGTTGAGACAGGACGCCGGCCCGTCGATGCCGGTCGAGGTTTTGGGCTTTTCCGGGTCGCCCGAAGCCGGCGATCGCGTCGCCGTCGTCGAAACCGAAGCGAGAGCGCGCGAAATCGCCGAATATCGCGAGCGGCAAAGACGCGAGAAGATCGCCGCGTGGGGCACTTTGGCGCGCGGATCGCTGTCGGATATGATGAGCCAGTTGAGGACGGCTGGCCGAAAGGAGTTCCCGCTCGTCATCAAAGGCGACGTTCAGGGCTCGGTCGAGGCGATCGTCGCGACGCTCGAAAAGCTCAATACCGAGGAAGTCGCGGCGCGCGTCATTCATGCGGGCGCCGGCGGGATCACCGAATCCGACATAACCTTGGCCGAAGCCTCGGGGGCGGCGGTGATCGGCTTTAATGTGCGCGCCCACAAGGAAGCTCGCGCGCTGGCCGAACAGTCGGGCGTTGAGATCCGCTATTACAATATCATCTATAATCTCATCGATGACGTGAAAGCGGCAATGTCCGGCCTCCTCGCGCCGACCCTGCGCGAAGAAATGCTTGGCAACGCCCAAATCCTGGAAGTCTTTACGATTTCGAAAATCGGCAAGGTCGCGGGCTGCCGGGTCACGGACGGCACGGTTCAGCGCGGCGCCCATGTGCGGCTCATCCGCGACAATGTAGTTGTGCATGAAGGCAAGCTCTCGACTCTGAAGCGCTTCAAGGACGAAGTAAAGGAAGTGCAGGCTGGGCAGGAATGCGGCATGGCGTTCGAGAATTATCAGGACATGCGGGCTGGCGATGTCATCGAATGCTATACCGTGCAGGAGATCAAGCGCTCGTTGTAACGCGGCAGCTCGAGCGCGGGGGAGCACGCAACGGTTCGGGCCGTTTCGCGTTTCAAGAGGACGAGCCACCACGGGTTGAGCGGCAAGATTCGCCGGAGTTCCCCATGTCCAGACTTCACCACCAGCGGGGCGGCGAACCTTCGCAGCGGATGCTACGCGTGGCCGAGCTTATCCGCCACTCCATGGCCGAGGTTTTGGTTCGTTCGGAGATGAGCGATCCTGTACTCGAAAGCCAGGCGATAACGATTCCGGAAGTGCGCATGAGTCCCGATCTAAAGCTCGCCACAATTTTTGTCATGCCGCTCGGCGGCACGAGAGTCGCGGATGTTCTTGCCGCGCTCGACCGGAACAAGAAAATGCTGCGCGGCGAGGTTGCTCGGCGGATAGATCTGAATTTCGCACCCGATATTCAATTCAAGGCGGACCCGAGTTTCGAATATGGCGCCAAGATCGACGCCTTGCTCGAAATCGCCCGAGGTGAAACGCGATTTGAGCAAAAAACAGGACAAAGCAGGGTGAAGGTCCACGCATCGGCGCGAGACGACGTTCATGGCTGGGTCGTGCTCGACAAACCGGCCGGCATGACGTCGACCCGTGCGGTATCCCGGCTGAAGCGCATATTCAACGCCAAGAAGGCCGGGCACGCCGGAACGCTCGACCCGCTTGCCACGGGGGTTTTGCCAGTCGCTTTTGGCGAGGCGACAAAGACCGTGCCTTTCGTCCAAGTCGGCGAAAAAGTCTATCGCTTTACGGTGCGCTGGGGCGCCGAAACGGACACTGGCGATTCCGATGGCGAGATTGCCGCGCAATCCGGCGCGCGGCCGGCCGAAGCTGGTATTCTCGCGCTGTTGCCGCGGTTTACCGGGGCGATCCAACAACTGCCGCCGTCCTATTCGGCGATCAAGATCAATGGCGAGCGAGCCTACGATCTGGCACGTGGTGGCCAGGCGCCGGTATTGCCCCCGCGTCCGGTGACAATTTACGCGCTCGATCTAATTGACGCGGGGCGTGATGAGGCGGTGTTCGAAGCCCGCTGCGGCAAAGGAACCTATGTGCGCGCGATCGCCCGCGACCTTGGCAGGAGCCTTGGCTGCTACGGCCATGTCAGCGCATTGCGGCGGACTCGCGTCGGGCCATTCAGTGAAGCCGATGCCGCCGCTTTCATGGATCTGGCCGATGGCACGATCAGGGCGCGGCAAGCCATGCGGCGGACCGAGGCCGGCCTCATCGGGTTGCCGCGCGTCACGGTTGATCGCGATGCCGCCGCCAAACTCCGGCGCGGCCAGTCTATACTTCTGCGCGGCGATGACGCGCCGTTTGATGGCTTCGCATATGCCGCCTGCCGCGGCGTGGCCATCGCCGTCGGCGAAGTCGAGAATGGAGAATTAATTCCAGGCCGCGTCTTCAATCTGCCTCTTTAAAATTGGCTATCACGATCCCTCTTCGCCGAGCATGGCTTCGAGCTTCACGCGTTCAGCATCGGACAAGGATAAGCTATTTGCCGGGGCGAGGCTTTTTTGTCGTCGCCGGGCAATGAATATGATAGCACCGCCCGTGAGAAGGACAAGGAATGGCGCGCCCCAAAGCAGCCAGGTTTTCAGCTTGAGGGGCGGCTTCAGCAATATGAAATCGCCGTAGCGGCGGACTAAGAAGGCGCGAATCTGATCGTCGCTGTCGCCTGCCTGGAGCCGCTCGCGAACGAGAACACGCAGATCGCGGGCTAGATCGGCGTGGGATTCGTCGATCAATTCATTCTGGCAAACCATGCAGCGAAGCTGCATCGAAAGTGCCCGCGCCCGTGCTTCCAGCCTTGGGTCCGCCATGATTTCGTCCGGCTGCACGGCCCTAGCCGCAAGCGGTGCAAGCAAAAATAAGCAAACCAGCGCGATTGCGCGTGCAAAACTCATCGAAGTCATTCCGCCGGTTGCGGGCGCGGCGCTTGCGCCTTGCGGGCGCGGCGCGCGATGCCGACCCTGAAACTCAAATCGCTGAGCGACAGGCATCCGCCGAAAGCCATGGCCAAGGCGCCGATCCAGATCAAGGCGACAAGCGGCTTCCAGAAAATCCTTGCGTTGACGGTGCCATTGGCCGCGACATCGGCGATGCTCATATAGACCTGGCCAAGGCCAAGGGTCGCGATGCCCGCCTCCGACCGATTCATGCGACGGGCGGGATAAAAGCGCGTTGCGGGTTCGATCGTAGCAACTAGTGCGCCTTTGGAACGGATCAACGTCTGCCCGGCGAGTTCGGAATAGTTCGGGCCATCGCGCGGCACGACGCCCTCGAAGGTCAGTTCATAAGGGCCGATTTCGACTGCCTCTCCAGGCTTCAACGTCATGATCTTCTCGACGCCCCAGCCGGTCGCGGCAAGGCCGAGCAGGGTCACGCCGAGCCCGGCATGCGCGAAAGCCGTGCCGAACGCATGGCGCGGTAAGCCGCGCGCACGTTGGCGCACCATTTCAGCGGAGATGCCGCCGCCGAAAATACGCCTGCCGAGATCGATGAAAGAGCCGAAGATCACATAAACCGCGACGCCGGACAGGATTATGCTGAGGGCGGGGCCGCCGCGCCATGCCACCAGAACCGCCATAAAAACGAGCCCCGCCCCGAACGCCACGACGAGCCTTTGCGCGACGCCGGCGAGGTCGCCACGTTTCCACGGCAGCAACTGGCCAAACGGCATCAGGATAAACAGTGGAATAAACAAAGGCACGAAAGTCAGATTGAAGAAAGGCGGACCGACCGAGATTTTTTCGCCGCTGATGGCTTCGAGTGCCAGCGGATAGAGGGTGCCGACGAAAACCGTGGCGCAGCAGGTGGTCAAAAGCAGATTGTTGAGGACGAGGGCGCCCTCGCGCGAGACGGGCGCGAAGAGGCCGCCTTGTTGCAGCCCGCCCGCGCGCAGAGCGAAGAGAGCAAACGATCCGCCGATGAAGATCACCAAAATGAGAAGTATGAAGACCCCCCGCGTGGGATCGCTCGCGAATGCATGCACCGACGTCAATACGCCGGAGCGAACCAAAAAGGTTCCGAGAAGCGACAGGGAAAAAGCCAGGATCGCAAGGAAGTTCGTCCAGATTTTGAGGGCTTCCCGCTTTTCCATCACCGTCGTGCAATGCAACAGCGCGGTGGCCGCGAGCCATGGCATCAGCGAGGCGTTCTCGACCGGATCCCAGAACCAGAAGCCGCCCCAGCCAAGCGTGTAATAGGCCCAGTAGGAGCCCATCGCTATGCCAAGGGTCAGGGAAATCCAGGCGATCAGCGTCCACGGCCGCACGAAACGGGCGAAGACCGCATCGATGCGGCCCGAAATCAAAGCCGCCGCCGCGAAGGAATAGGTGATCGAAAGTCCGACATAGCCGAGATAAAGCAGCGGCGGGTGGATGGCGAGGCCCATATCCTGGAGGAGCGGGTTCAAATCATTGCCCTCCGCCGGCGCCACGGCGATGCGCGCGAAGGGATTCGATGCGAGCAGAATAAACAGAATGAACGCGGCCGCGATCCAGGATTGCACGGCGAGCACATTCGCGCGCATGTCTTCCGGCATCGATCGCGAAAACAGAGCGACCGCCGCGGCGAACAGCGAAAGCACCAAGACCCACAAAAGCATTGAGCCTTCGTGATTGCCCCAGACGCCGGTGATTTTATAGATCAAGGGCTTGGCGGAATGCGAGTTCTCGACGACATTGACAAGCGAGAAATCGGAGACCACGTGGGCGATCGTCAAGGCGAAATAGGCGTAGGCCACGAGGCCAAAGCCCATCAGCGCGACCGGAGGCGCGACGGCCATCAGCCGCTGGTCGCGCGCGATGCTGCCCCATACCGGCAACACGGAATTGACGAGTGCGAGCGCCAAAGCGAGCACAAGCGCGTAATGGCCGGTTTCGACGATCATGTTAGTGCACCAGCTGCTGCAAACGCATCTTGTAAGCGGAGAGGAGACATGCGGCATCATCTCTGCCTGCGTCACGAGTCGCTAGCCATTGCCGCTGCATGGACATCGCATGTCGCAAATCTTCATTGCTTGATAGGGCGGTGCCTGCTTGAAAAAGAGCGGCCGTTGCTCGGTCTCGAATTGAAAGATCTGAGTCTGTGCAAATGATACGCTCACTGGGTTTTGTTACTTTACGGCAATCGAAGCTCGGCCCTTCTGGCACGATTTTTATGTTCTGCTGGGAGAGCTGCTTGACGGCCAGGAAACACCAATCCACGGGCCCAGTTTTCGCAAATTCTGCCTTTGTTAGATCCAGCTGATAGAGCAGCACATTAGTGAATACTTCTGATCCCGCCAAATTGTGACCCTCACGAATTGCTGCCGACCCGTCATCCTTCAATTTCTGTTCGCTTAGAGCGAATAGAGAAGAGCACCTTGCAGCGACCGAGGTGAGGAGTACTGCGCGATGTGCCAAAACATCGGCGGTTGGCTTCTGCACAGGTGTTATGACGTCGAAGCCAGATTGGTGCTCGAAAATATCGATACCTAATGTCCGAGCAATCTGTGGAGTCAGTAGTGCGACTTTGTCTGGTGGAGCTTGGGTTATGAAGCGAATTGCTTCGAACTCGTAACCCAAGATGCGTCAAGAATGAGCCGATTTCGGCATTGCCCATGCCCGTTTCACGCATTTCTCCATTGTGCAGGGTCCAAGCAGCATGAAAGCCTATAGTAGAGCTGTTCGACATGTATCGGCGGGCCCCGGAAATCCAGACAAGGGCACAGGCCGAGTAACACTCTGTATCAGGTAGGACCTGAGTCGCGAAATTGCGCTGCCGAATGGTCGCCCCAATCTCAAGAGCTTCATTAACGGAACCGCCGGGGCCACTGGCGGCAACGACAACTTTTCCAAGGTTTTCAACTGCGGAAACAAAGCGCTCCGCGTCACCCGGGATGATCTTTCCTTTCAAGGTTACTACGGTGACATCAAACCCCGGCGGTGACAGAATTTGAATTTCTGCTGCGTCCGCAGTCTGAATGAGCAACGCACTTATAAAAATCAATCCGTTAAAGATATTCCAATGATACATATGAAAGTTCCTCGGCACTCTAATTCGCTCTATGCCTGGGCATGTTCTCGGTGGAGCCATCCTCCCTCCAGACGCCTTGTTTCTTCAACGCGTCGGCGACCTCGCGCGGCATGTAGCGCTCATCGTGCTTGGCAAGAATACTGTCGGCCAGAAAGATATTGTCCCGACCAAGCGTTCCCTCGGCGACGACCCCTTGGCCCTCGCGGAAGAGCTCGGGCAAAAGGCCGGTATAGGTCACTACGACATCTTGTTTTTTATCGGTGACCGCAAAGCGCACCGTCCGGTCGCCCTCGTGGACAAGCGAGCCCTGTCTCACGAGCCCGCCGATGCGAAGCCGCTGCCCGGCGCGGGGCGCTTTTTGCGCAAGCTCGCTCGGCCCATAGAAAAACACGATATTGTCGCGCAACGCCACGAGCACGAGGCCGAGGGCGAGGCCGAGCGCGGCGAGCGCGGAGGAGATCAAAACGAGACGGCGTTTTTTGCGCGTCATTGCGGGATCAACCTTCCAGACCAAGTTCCCGCGCAAGCGCCTCGATGCGCGCGATTGCGCTTGGATCGCCCGCAAGATTGCGTTTTGCATCGATCAAGGCCGAGCGCGCCTTGCCCGGCTCGTGGAGCACCGTATAGGAGCGAACAAGTCGAAGCCAGCCTTCAAGATCCCGTCCATTTTGAGCCAGGCGCGAGGCGAGCCCCTCCACCATGCCGCGAATGGCATTCATCCGCCCGGCTTCCGGTAGCGCCTCGATCTTGGCCGCCAAGCCATCTTGCGTTGTCCCAGGTCCCGCGCCGAGTGCCGCTACTCTTTCGCGCAGCGCTTGCGCCCAAGGCGCGTGTTGCGGCGCTTCGGCAGCAAGTTTACCCCAGATTTCCCTTGCCCGGACCTTATCCCCTTCCTGTTCGGCGGCGAGCCCGAGAAAAAAGCGGGGCTCGGCGGCCGAGGGATCTTTCGCCGCCGCCGCTTCGAAGGATTGTTTGGCTTCCGGCGTCACCACGCCGTCGGCGGCAGCAACCAGCGCTTCCCCATAAAGCGCATGTCGTGCCGGTGTCTGGCCAAGCAGGCGCAATGCCGCGCGCGCGGCATTCACGGCTTCGCCGGCGCGGCCCATCCGGAGATAGACCGGCGCCAAAACCTCATAGCCGCGCCCATCATCCGGATGTTGCGCAAGATGCTCTTCGATCCTTGCGATCGCGGCCGCCAAATCCACGCGCGCCGGCGAAGCGTTGAGCCGCGCCGCGAGCGGGGCATCCGGCATATACGGATGGCCGATGGTCGCATAAAGCGAAAGCGCCAGAACTGGAACGAAAATCAATACGCCTACGGAAACAAGCCGGGCCCTGGTCCGCGATGGCGCCGGCGGCGGTTCAGTGGCGGCGTCTGCCGCGATCAGGCGGCGGGCCGCTTCGGCCTTAGCCCCTTGCGCATCTAACGGCGCCACGAGGCGTTGCGCTTCATCCCTTTCGATCCCGGCGAGTTGGGCCTTGTAGAGCGCGATGCCGATTTCGCGGCGCGCAATTCCACGCGGGTTTTTCGCAAGCGGCCACAACACACTTAGCACCGCGACGGCGGTAAAAGCGGCGAAAATCAACCATAACATGGAGCCTTAATAGTGCTTGCCAGGGCAGTTGCAAGGCTCATCGCGTCACAAATAGTTGGCCAGCAATAGGTTGATCTCGTGTGGAGGGACAACCTGAGGTCCGCGCCTCGATATCGCGCCACGACAGGCTTCAGCACCGCTTGGCACGCATCGGCGCTGTGAACGTTGCCCAGACGTAGGCGCAGCGTTCCAGATAACAATTTGATTGAATACGAACAGCGGATGATAGCGGTGCATTCATCGTGGCCACGTGCCGATTATCGTAGGTGGATTGTGGCTGTCAGCCAGAAATCAACGTGTCATCCGGCGAATGCGGGTTTAAGGCCAGTGCTGAAGGGTTTTGCGGGGCGAGACGCAACCAGTGTCACGCCTAGACGTTGGTAAATGACTGCCAAGAACGGAAGGAAACTCCATGGCCATTCACGCTTCTCTGACGCTCTGCACGGTCGCGTCGCTCTTCGTGGGCGGCGTTGCCTTTGCGCAAACCGGCACTACATCCGGTCCCGCAGCGGGAAGACACGTCGAACCGAGCACAGCTACCCAAAAACAGAATGAAAACGACCCACGGCGGCTCGAGGGCGTCCCGGTCGGCGGCGGCCATCCCGGCGTTGAGGCGAAGCCTGGGACAGAAGGCGGAACAGCTCCCCCCAAGTCGGGAAAATAAAAGCCTGCAACAAGCGGTAGCTCAAGCCAAGGAGATTACCGCATCCGCTGACGCAGCTCCGAGCTTGCAGCTAGTCGTTGTTGGATTACCTTAAAGCGCAGCGTGAGCGAGAGCGGGCGGCAAGGCTGGCCCGCGGGGCGCGCGCTCCAGTGCGTCGCGATTGGCTTCAATCAGCAGACGGGGTTCGATGGCGACTAGCGCGAGACCCTGCGGGAGATCGTCGCGGCCCAAGAGGCTCATCTCACAGACGAGCTTCTCGCTCCAGCGGCAAAGTTTGGCGCCGGTGCGTGGGACCGCTGGCCACGCTCCGCATCACGCGAAACGGCTCAAAGAGCTCGTGCGCAAGAATCTTTCGCGCCTCTCGCCCATCGAGAAACAGATGCGGTCCGGCTCTGGTTCTGTCCAGCCGCGGCGTCGAGCCCGGATAGGCCGCGACAATGACAGCGATGGAATTAAGCATGCCTAAAGACTGGCGCTACGACCTGGCGCTACGACAATGAATGAGCCATGAATACCGGACATGCGCGGCTATCTCCGAATCGTTCCATTCGTTAAGGCGTTCTTTCCGGTCCTGCACGTGGGTGGGAGCACGATCCTCGCTTGCCTGTCCGGCATGGTTTTAGCGGCGCCGGTATATGCCTTGGTCGGTCCTGCCCGAGAGGCCCCGGAGCTCGCGCCTTACGTCGTTACGGTACTGGACAAGAGCGGCGGCCGCGACAGTGGCGGCGGCGCCAGCTTTTGTTCCGCGAGCGTCATCGCTCAGGACGTTGCCCTGACCGCCGCCCATTGCGTCTCCAATCTTACAAATACGCGGATACTTTTTCGGGGCAGCCACGGCCAGCTGGTTCCATCCGATGTTGCTTCGATCGCCGTTCATCCGGAATTCCGGCCCAAAGCCTGGCGAAAACATTTGATTTCCATCGATCTTGCGCTTCTGCGCCTCGCCGAGCCATTGCCTGCCGCATTCAAACCCGTCGAACTTACGGATTCCGCCCCGGTCGCGACCGGGCAGCCGTTTCGCATGGCAGGTTTTGGCCGTGCCAATGAAAGCGTGAGCGGAACATCGGGGGTGCTGCGGGCAGGCATTCTCGTTGCGAGCAGACCGAAATCGCCGGTTCTTGTTTGGCTTACCGACCCAAATGGCGCTGGACTTGGCGGTTGCACGGGCGATTCCGGCGCGCCAGTTCTCGCCATCGGTCAACCGGCGCTCCTCGCCGTGGCGATCAGAGCCAAGGGCAACAACGGATTTTCTTGCGGCGCCATGACCGAGGCAGTTCTGATCGGACCGCAGATGCCATGGGTCCGCAAGACCCTGCAAGCCTGGGGAACGACCTGGAGCATGGCACATTAATGCCCTCCCCCCTTGGTTGCGCAACCGCCAATGAAAGGGTTCCGGCTTCGCTCCGGCAACGCTCCAACTAATGAGTGATGGCGCCCGGGGTTTCCTCCTCGGAAGAAAGCGGAGCGAGCGGCTTCGCCTCCTCTTCCCAAACTATCGGCACCGGCAGGCGAACTAAGGCATGGCTTAAGACTTCATCCATGCGCGAGACCGGCACGATTTCAAGCGCATTCTTGACTGCATCTGGGATCTCAACCAGGTCCTTGGCGTTTTCCTCGGGAATTAAAATTTTCTTTAGGCCACCGCGCAGGGCGGCAAGCAATTTTTCCTTGAGTCCGCCGATCGGCAGAATCCTGCCGCGCAAGGTGATCTCGCCGGTCATCGCTATGTCGCGCCGGATCGGGATTCCGGTAATGATTGAGACGATCGCCGCTGCCATGGCAACGCCCGCCGATGGACCATCCTTGGGCGTCGCGCCTTCCGGAACGTGCACGTGGATGTCGCGACGCTCGAATACCGGCGGCTCGATGCCGAAATCGACCGCGCGCGAGCGGACATAGGACGCAGCCGCCGAGATCGACTCCTTCATCACGTCGCGCAGGTTTCCGGTGACCGTCATGCGCCCCTTGCCGGGCATCATCACGCCTTCGATAGTCAACAATTCGCCCCCGACCTCGGTCCAAGCAAGGCCCGTCACGACGCCGATTTGATCCTCGGTTTCCGCCTCGCCGTAGCGGAATTTGGGAACCCCGAGAAAATCCGGCAGATTGCCGTCGCTGATCGCGATCTGCTTCGTCTTGCCGGTCAAAATTTGTTTGACAGCCTTGCGTTCGAGTTTGGCGAGTTCGCGCTCAAGATTTCGCACACCGGCCTCGCGAGTATAGCGCCGTATTATGGTAATGAGACCGTTGTCGTCGATCGACCATTCCGTAGGACCAAGACCGTGCTTCTTGAGCCCGGCCGGAATCAGATGGCGGCGGGCGATCTCGACCTTTTCGTCCTCCGTGTAGCCGGCGATACGGATGATTTCCATGCGGTCCATGAGCGGCGGGGGGATGTTCAACGTATTGGCTGTCGTGACGAACATAACGTTCGACAAGTCATAGTCCACTTCGAGATAGTGATCGTTGAAGCAATGATTCTGCTCCGGATCAAGAACCTCAAGCAGCGCAGACGACGGATCGCCCCGGAAGTCCATTCCCATCTTGTCGACTTCGTCGAGCAGGAAGAGCGGGTTCGAACTCTTGGCCTTGCGCATCGATTGGATGATCTTGCCGGGCATGGACCCGATATAAGTGCGCCGATGGCCGCGAATTTCGGCTTCGTCGCGCACGCCGCCAAGCGACATTCGAACGAATTCACGGCCGGTGGCCTTGGCGATTGACTTGCCAAGCGAGGTCTTGCCGACGCCGGGAGGGCCGACAAGGCACAGGATGGGCCCCGTCAATTTGTTCGCGCGGCTCTGCACCGCAAGATATTCGATGATGCGCTCCTTGACTTTTTCGAGACCGAAATGCTCGCTATCGAGGACATTTTCGGCGATGTTCAAGTCCTTCTTGATCTTGGAGCGCTTGTTCCAGGGAATCGACAAAAGCCAGTCGAGATAATTGCGCACGACCGTCGCTTCCGCCGACATTGGCGACATCTGACGCAATTTTTTCAATTCGGCAGTCGCCTTGTCTCGCGCCTCCTTGGATAATTTCATCTTTTTGATGCGCTCGTCGATCTCGGCAAGATCATCCTTGCCCTCTTCGTCGCCGAGCTCCTTCTGGATCGCCTTCATCTGCTCGTTCAGATAGTATTCGCGCTGGGTCTTCTCCATCTGGCGCTTGACCCTGGTGCGGATGCGCTTTTCCACTTGCAGAACCGAAATCTCGGTTTCCATGAGCGCCAGGCATTTTTCGAGTCTCTTGGCGATCGAACCGGTATCGAGCACGGCCTGTTTATCGGTTATCTTGACCGCGAGATGGGAAGCGACCGTGTCGGCAAGCTTGGAATAATCGTCGATTTGGCCGACCGCGACCACGACCTCAGGCGAGATCTTCTTGTTGAGCTTGACGTAGCCTTCGAACTCGGCGACGACGGACCGGGCGAGCGCTTCCACCTCGACCTTGTCGAAGGGCTCGTCGGCGATCGCCTCGGCTCGGGCTTCATAGAAATCTTCGGTGCGGGAATAACCCTGCACCTTGGCGCGGACCTGTCCCTCGACCAGAACCTTGACCGTACCGTCGGGAAGCTTCAAGAGCTGAAGTACCGAAGCCAGCGTGCCGGTCGTGAAGATTGTCTCCGTCGCCGGATCGTCATCGGCGGCCGTCATCTGCGTCGCAAGAAGGATGAGCTTGTCGGCCCTCATGACCTCTTCGAGAGCGCGAATCGATTTCTCGCGGCCGACGAAAAGCGGCACGATCATATGCGGAAAAACCACGATGTCGCGTAGCGGCAGAACCGGATATGTGTCTATCGTGCCGGGGCGAGCGGGCTCGCGCTTCTGGGTCATTACGTCATCCTATCCGGAGAATTTTTAATCTATGACTGAAGAGATGGCGGCGCGGCGGTACGGTTTCAAGAAGGCCTCGGCCGCCCGACGCTCTCTTGAAGTTAGAGCATCATGGCGGCACGAGCTCAAGCGCTGGCGCCGGTTTTTTCATTGCGCTCGGCGTAAATGTAGAGGGGACGGGATTGTCCCTCGACAACATCGGTGCCGATGACGACTTGTTCGACGCTGTCGAGGCTAGGAAGATCGAACATCGTATCGAGCAGGATGGCTTCCATGATGGAGCGTAATCCACGCGCGCCGGTGCGCCTCTCGATGGCTTTTTTGGCGACTGCCCTCAGGGCCTCCTCCTGGAAGGTGAGTTCGGTATTTTCCATTTCGAATAAGCGCTGATACTGCTTAACGAGGGCGTTCTTCGGCTCGGTCAGGATTCTCTTCAGGGAATCTTCATCGAGATCATCGAGCGTTGCGATGACTGGCAATCTGCCGACGAATTCCGGGATCAGCCCGAATTTCAGCAAATCCTCGGGTTCGACTTTTCGGAAAATCTCGCCTGTCTTGCGATCGTCCGGCGATTGGACCGTGGCGCCAAATCCGATCGATGTGCTCCTGCCGCGAGTCGAGATGATCTTTTCGAGGCCACCGAAGGCGCCGCCGCAAACGAATAAAATATTGGTCGTATCGACCTGCAGAAATTCCTGCTGCGGGTGCTTGCGTCCGCCCTGCGGCGGCACCGACGCGACAGTGCCTTCCATGATTTTCAGGAGCGCTTGCTGGACACCTTCGCCGGACACATCACGGGTGATCGACGGATTGTCGGATTTGCGCGAAATTTTATCGATCTCGTCGATATAGACGATCCCGCGTTGCGCCCGCTCGACATTATAGTCGGAAGCTTGAAGAAGCTTCAAAATGATGTTTTCAACATCCTCGCCGACGTAGCCAGCCTCGGTCAGCGTCGTAGCATCGGCCATCGTGAAGGGCACATCGAGAATTCGCGCCAAGGTCTGCGCAAGTAAAGTCTTGCCAGAACCGGTCGGGCCGATCAACAGAATGTTCGATTTCGCAAGCTCCACATCATTGTGCTTGGCCGCGTGATTGAGACGCTTGTAATGATTGTGGACAGCAACCGACAGCACCCGCTTGGCTTGCGGCTGCCCGATGACGTAATCGTCCAGAACCTTGCAGATTTCCTTGGGAGTGGGGACGCCGTCGCGACTTTTTACCAGCGAGGATTTGTTCTCCTCGCGGATGATATCCATGCAAAGTTCGACGCATTCGTCGCAAATGAAAACCGTCGGGCCGGCAATGAGCTTGCGCACCTCGTGCTGGCTCTTGCCGCAAAACGAGCAATAGAGCGTGTTTTTCGAGTCGCTGCTGCCGACCTTGGTCATCGAACGTCTCCGTATCAACCGAAGTCATGTGCGAACTCCGGTCACGCTACGTGAAAGGTGGCGGACGCCCCGCCCCCGGCTGGCGGATTGGCACACGAACCAGCCCAGTTTAATTCTCGCCCAGACTTCCTAACGCGGTCGCCACTTTAACTCAGCTTCCATCTCCTTCAAAACGCGCTCATCCGCAAGTCGGCCCCTGGCCACTTTTGGCATCGCCGAAGGTTTGAAAAAAGCTCCATTGCTCGTGCCACGATACCCAATTATAACTCGGCAATGTTTTTCTATTAATCTAGATGGCTATCGATTTTGCGCGGCAACCGCCCACGAGCAGTTCACGCCGGCTATTTACGGAAGTCCAATATAAGCAATCTTTATACCATGACAATCTATACTCTATCAGGGTAGCGGCGCTCCCCGCCGCAGCCCTGATATGCGGGCAGCGACGAGTTCGATAGCCTATTTGCTCTCCGGCAGCGGCATTTCGTCGGGCCGCCTCAAAATCACCTGATCCACGATACCGAACTCTTTCGACTCATCGGCGGACATGAAGTGATCGCGGTCCAAGGTTTTTTCGATCATGTCGTAATCCCGGCCGGTATGCCGGACGTAAATCTCGTTCAACCGCCGCTTGACCTTCATGATATCTTCGGCGTGGCGGACAATGTCGGAAGCCTGACCCTGGAAGCCGCCCGATGGCTGATGCATCATAATTCGCGCGTTCGGCAAAGCGTAACGCGCTTTTTCCTCTCCTGCACAAAGGAGAAGCGAACCCATGGAGGCGGCCTGCCCGACGCAAAGCGTCGAGACCTTGGGCTTTACGAACTGCATCGTGTCGTAGATCGCCAGGCCGGCCGTCACCACGCCGCCCGGCGAATTGATGTACATCGAGATTTCCTTCTTCGGGTTTTCCGCCTCGAGGAACAGCAATTCGGCGATGATCACCGAGGCCACGTGGTCGTCGACCGGCCCAGTCAGAAAAATGATCCGCTCGCGCAAAAGCCGGGAATAGATGTCGAAATCCGCGCTCGCCGCGGCTCGTATTCTCGATAACCTGAGGAATGAGGTAGTTATCGTGGACCTCAATCGGACTGCGATCGCGCATGGTGGGGTGCCCCTGATGAAAACGAACTCTTGATAGATGCGATAATTATGCCCTCGCTCAATCGGTCTAGGATACCATATCGGCGTACCGGGGCGAAAAAACCTTTGGCTTGGGTAAGCGCGCCGCGCCAATGTCGCAGGCTACTCGCCGGTTGTGCCGTCTGCATCTTCGCCGTTTAACCTCAGAAGTTCGTACCTTGAAACTTTCCTGTCGGTCAGCTTGACCCGGGAAATTATATGATCGATCACCTTTTCCTCGAAAAGCGGAGCCCTGATTTCTGCCAAGGCGTGGGGATTTTTGCGATAATAGTCCAAAACGGTCTTTTCTTGGCCGGGAAACGCCCGCGCCCGTTGAGCCAGAGCTTGGTTGACCTCTTCGGCCGAGACCTTGATGTCCGCCCTTGCCCCGATTTCAGCCAAGAGGAGGCCGAGCCGCACCCTCCGTTCGGCGATCTTGAGATACTCCGCGCGCGCCGCGCCGTCGCTTGTGTTGCCGTCCTCGTCGTTCAGCCCGCTCCGCTTTTGCTCGGCCTCATGCTTGCGCCACACCGCGTCGAATTCCTGTCTTACCAGCCCTTCCGGCACATCGAACACGTACTTCTCATCGAGCGCATCGAGGAGATCGCGCTTCCATTTCCTCCGCGAGGCCGCGAGATGATCACGCTCGATATTGGCGCGGATCGCGGCCTTAAGCTCGGCCAAATCTTCGAAGCCAAAACCTTTCGCAAATGGATCGTCGATCTCGACCTCGGCCGGGGCCGCCGCAGCCTTGAGCGTCACATCGAAGGTGGCCGCCTTGCCGGCGAGGCTGGCGGCGCTGTAATCATCGGGAAACGTCACCGGAATTGTCCGGCGTTCCCCGATTTTCATGCCTTCGATTTGCGCCTCGAAGCCCGGGAGGAAACTGCCGGAACCGAGGATGACTTCAATATCTTCTCCAGCACCGCCCTCGAACGGCTCGCCGTCGATCTTTCCGGTGAAATCCAGCGTGGCCTTATCGCCGTTTTCGGCGACAGCCTCCCCTTCCTTTGCGGTATAAACCCGGTTCTGCTCCGCGAGTTCTTGCCAAGGCCTGGTCGACGTCGGCGCTGGAGACCTCGGCTACGAGCCGTTCGATTCGGATGTCATCGAAACCGCCGACTTCGATCTTCGGCAACACCTCGAGCGCGACGGTAAAGGCGAGATCGGTTTGTGCTTCGAAAACTTTCTCGATTTGCTGGCTGTTCCCCGGGAAATCGATCTTGGGGTCCATCGCAAGCCGCAGTTGATTGTCCTCCACAATCTTGCGATTGGCCTCGTTGACGGCGTCCTGGACAACTTCGGCCATGATCGAACGGCCATAAAGACGCTTTAGGTGGGAAACAGGGACCTTGCCCGGACGGAAGCCGGGAATGCGTGCCTTGGCCTTGACCTCGATAAGCTGCCCTTCGACTCGCTCGGCAAGATCGGCGGCGGCGAGCACTACTTTGAATTCGCGCTTGAGGCCTTGCGCGTGGGTTTGCGTGACTTGCATTTGATACAAACCTTTTTTGACCTCGTCTTTTCATCCGAGATGCCGTTTCCCGGCAAGCACACCGCCGGGCATTGCCACGGCCACTGTTAAACGGCATGCGGCGCACCGCACCGGTCAAGGCCTGGTGCGGGCGGAGGGACTCGAACCCACACGATTTTCATCACCGGAACCTAAATCCGGCGCGTCTACCAGTTCCGCCACGCCCGCCACGCGCGCTAGACAATTCCCCGCGCGGCCTCCAGCGCGTCCGGCTCTATAGCAATCGTGGCGGCTCCCTGCACGGAAAAACTGCGGGCGATCATTATGATGCGCAAGAGCCGCAGGCGTGCGATGCCACCGCGCCGTAATCCTCATCCTGGCGTGGCCGGCGATGCGAATGTGGCAACGCCACTGCGATAGCCGGGATTTGAATTTAAGCTTGATTGCAGCCTTTGGTTGCCGGGTTAATCCAGGGGGCGGTTGATTGCGCGGCGGTGACGACATCTCCTTTGGACTGGAATTCTCCCAAGGCCGCTGCCTTCATCAACGCGCTTGCATCGGGCGCGTGGCGATCGCCCCGAAAAGCCGGTCTGGCGTGCCGGAACGGCACCCGCGAAGGCTGGGGATATGATCGCCAACGCGGCCTCGTTGATGCCATTCCTCCGCAACCGCGGAAGACAAAACCCGGGCACATGACCGGCGAAACAGGAGCGGCCGGGTTTGCCCCTGAGCAACCGGTTCAGGTGGTCCCGCTACGCCATTCCCTGTCGTCTCCGTTCCTGGTTTGGAGGGTCTGGCATCCGCTCCGGGTCGATGCTGTCGAAAAATCCGGTTTTTTGCTTATCGTTACGGTCTTTCGATTGAGATGCACCGGCGGCATTGAAGCAATCTTGAAATGGGGTCGACTTTGACACGGACTGAACTGATCCAATCCTAAGCGATTTCAGGCAAACGATGCGCGCCGTCGGGTTGACGGTGGCCCAAGGGTCCGGAGCGCGAGTGTTTTAAGGTTCTGCACAATGGCAGCGAGATGAAAC
>CAWEGU010000007.1:0-689519 GCA_963808645.1 uncultured Alphaproteobacteria bacterium | reverse complement strand
GCCATCCCCCCCACCAGAGGCCGCCGAGTTTCCCCTGCGATTGCAAGGCGCCTGTCCCTGCCGTAGTCACGCGGGATCCGCGCCTGCTTTGTAATTGCCTGCAAGAGCGTAACCGCCACCGGAGACATGACATGCTCCTCTCGATCCGACCAATGCAATCGGCAAAGCTGCCTGAACTGCACCAGACACCAGCGCTCGACGACAGCGACCTGGATTGTCTTGAGGAAATCCGGGACATCCTGGCCCGGCACGGCAAACTGGCCCGTTTCGCCGTGCATCTCGCGCACCGGCATTTCGAGCTGGCGCCGGACGAAGTCCTGATCGAGCGCCCGGATCCCGACGGGCGGACGCAGCACGTTACTGTCGGCCATCTGTCCGATGAGCCGCTGGCGCGGCCAACCACATGGCTATCCGAGGAAGTCCCGGAAATGCGCCTCTCAGACGCAGTCTACTGTGTCTGCGTGTCGGATCCCAACAAGACGGAAGCCTGCATTCGGCACGGCAAGAGCCGGTCCCCGACCGCCGCTCACCAGAAGAACGAAGCTGCGAGGGAGAAACGGATCTCTGAAGAAAAGGCCCGGTACGAACAGGGCGGCCCGATTGCAGGCCACAACGAACCGGAACGGGAAAGATGAAGCATAACGCGCGCGAACGTTTGTTATCGCATACGCTCATATTCTAAATATTCGCTTAAATTTGCTCACATTATACTAAAGGCATGAATGAATTGAACCCAGCATCCTCATTCAAAGTGGCTGCCCAACCCAATGAACACCTTTCTATTGATCGAGCTATACTGGCATGGTTCAAGGCACGAGGCACGGGTTGGCAGGCCATCGAATACAGCGATTTTCCGCTTGCGGAGATCACCCTGTATTTCATGAACAAAACCATCTTGCTGCCGAGCGAATATTGACCACCAGGAGGGAACAGGCCGCCGCCAGGCGGCCTTTCTCCTTGTTGTCCACCTCTTGAGTGCAAGCCCCCGCCGGGTGCGATCCCGCCCGCCCGGCATCCCTCGTTGTCGGCTCGCCGAACAAGTTTGTCGGTACGCCGAGCATCGTGAGGGAGGAGGGGTTACGTTTCGGCTCAGTGAAGCCGGACGATCCTCCCGAGCGGATCATCGTCCAGCGACGTCGCCGTTCTTGTGGACGCGCATCGAAACACCGAACAGCTCGTTTGCATAGGCCACATAGCCCCGGAAAGCGAAGGCGTCATCGTCAGCGTTCACACGAGCCAGTTCCCTTCCATCTCGCGGGGAAGCATCATGCCGAACTTTTTGAGAGGCCGCCCTGAGTAGAGTTGCGTGCCACTCCGAATAAACTTTTCGAGTTCCTTCAAGCCAACTTTCAAGCTCTTGAAGCGCGTGACGGCATGTTTCATGAACACTCAGCCCCTTATCACTTTCATCGACAGAGCGGATTTGTCAGGCTTCGGAAAATTTCGAGCCGAATGCCACGTCTGCACATTTCTGCGTAAGTTTCTTGTCATTCAGCAGCACATGAAAATAAGCGCTCTCTTTGAGAGCCTTTACGAGGGAGTCGGCGTCTGACAACTGACCGACGCCGTTCAAATAGAAAACGCCATGCGGATCGATATATTTCTTATGAAGAATGTGCGCAAAGTCTTGCAGATCGAGCCAAAATTGATTCCATAAATCGTCGTCTGCGGCGCCGAGCGACTTGCCACCATGGACGGAGTCACGATCAAGATGTCCGATGAGTTTGTTTCGCGCCGGGAGTATTTTTGCCCGGAAGGCGTCCATTGACTCACCAAGACGCTTAAGCCTGAGCAATTCGTTGCTGGCGGCTGGAAAGTCAGAATTGTTGATAAGGAATTCGACCGTAAGGTTCTTGCGCGCGGGACTTCCCTCCGGGTCCGTGATTTTGCAAATCTGCAGGATCAGATGTTCGATCAACATCGCATTCAGGTCAGGAAAAAAGATAGGCGCGATGCCCTGCAAAAGCTCGCGCCGAAGGTCCGCGCCTTCCTTGAACAATATCTGGTAATGACGAAACGTGGATCGCAGGGAAACGCAGACGTTGCAGAACTCCTCCACGTCATCCTTGGAAACATGAGGCGTCCCCACGAGGACATTCTCCGTAGGGACATGTCCAGACGGCGCCGCCTTCACCAGCTCGTATTCAAATTTGAAGATTCGAGGCACGCGTGCACGCTCGAAAGCAACCTCGATTTTATAGGTCGGCCCCGTTTCCGGAGGATGCGGCTCTACCCAGACAACCGTTCCGAGATCATCTTCGGCGATGTCGTAATTGCGTCGCACGCGTGACTGAGCCCTGAACCGGGCAACATCGCCGACCTGAAATCGCCTCAGCGTTACGGTCGAGTTCTCCCCCGCTTCGTCGGGGAAGATCACGCTAAAGGATTCGAGCGTGCGCTTGATTGCATCAACCGTGGCCGGTTCGCCGGCATATTTGCCGGTCTCAAAATTGGAGATGGTGTTTCGATGAATCCCGGACGCCTGGGCCAATTGCTCAAGGGACCAGTTGAGAGCGGCACGTGCCATTCGAACATCTTCCGGTTTCATCAGCGAGAACGTCCCTGTGTAAATTGCACTTGTGATAATTGCACAGGTATGGCGCTATTGTCAAGCACCGGTCTGGTGATCTGGCGGCCCCAGCCCCACACGGTGTCGCCCGCTCTTCCAACCAAGGCGACGACTTCGCCCTTGTACTCCAGCCGCTTACAGGCCACCTAGAAGCGGACAAAGAAGCGGACTTTCGAGCGGCCCTATCCGGCCTTGTATGCGCCTAATGAACTGATATATAATTATCTATGGCCAAGAAAGAAGCGGACATAAAAGCGGACATTAAAGCGGCAAAAGACCGGGGCGAAAGCATCGGCCTGATGGAGCCGCTGCTGATTGGCGAAGGCTCGCGCCACCGCGCCGCCCTGACCGATCTTGCGCTGGAGCTGGCGCAGAAAAGCGCCGGCTTCCGCCGCTCCTTGCCCGAAAGCCTGTTGGCCTCGCTCGCCGATCTCGTGCGGTCGATGAACTGCTACTACAGCAACCTGATCGAAGGGCACGACACGCACCCGATCGATATCGAGCGCGCCCTTAAGGGCGACTACAGCAAGGACGCCAAGAAGCGCGACCTCCAGCTCGAGGCCAAAGCGCATATCGCCGTCCAGCACTGGATCGACGACGGCGGCCTGAAAGGCCGCGCCGTCACCGCGGACTCCATCCGCGAAATCCATCGCCGCTTTTGCGACATGCTGCCCGATGATCTGCTGTGGGTCGAGGACCCGGCGACCAAGGAGAAGATCAAGGTCATCCCCGGCGAACTGCGTCACCGCGATGTCGCGGTCGGCACAGCACATTGCCGTCAGCGCGCCCGCTGTGCCGCGCTTCCTCAAGCGCTTCGAAGAGGTCTACAGCAAACTCGGCAAGACCGAGACCATCATCGCGACGGCGGCCGCGCACCACCGCCTGGCGTGGATTCACCCCTTCCTCGACGGCAACGGCCGCGTCGCCCGGCTCGATGTCGCATGCCACGCTGCTCGATGCCCTCGATACCGGCGGGTCTGGTCGATCGCGCGCGGCCTCGCGCGCAATGTCGACGCCTACAAAGGCCACCTTGCCGCCTGCGACCTGACGCGCCGCAACGATCTCGACGGCAGGGGCAATCTGAGCGAGGAAGCGCTGGCGGAATTCACCAGATTCTTCCTGACGACCTGCATCGATCAGGTCATCTTCATGGAAAGCCTGATGCAGCCCGACCAGTTGCGCGCGCGCATCCTGCTGTGGGCGGAAGAAGAAATCCGGCTCGACAAGCTGCCGCCAAAATCCGGCGCCATCCTCGAAGCCGTGCTCTATCGCGGCGAACTGCCGCGCGGCGACGCCGCCGACGATCGTCGGCACCGGCGAGCGCCAGGCCCGCCGTGTCGTCTCCGCCCTGATCGAACAAGGCGTACTCACCTCCGAGAGCACGCGCGCACCTCTGCGCCTCGCCTTCCCCGCAACGCTCGCCTCGCGCTGGATGCCGGGCCTGTTCCCGGAGAGGGCGGGTTGACGTGGCAGCAGCGGTACTGATCGCAAAGAAGGATGAACCCAATCAGCGGGAGGCCGACAATGGCCTTCGCTGATCCCGATTTCCTAGCCTTCAAATCCGAGTTGGCGAAGTTAACGGCCGCTGGTGTGCTCGGCTTTTATACCCACTTCGAAGTTACGGAGGTATTTGCCTACAAGGATCGCGAGCCGCCGCTGAATGTTTTCTCGATACTGGTCGCCGAAGAACGACTACCCGGCTCGGACGGTACGCCAAAATTACTTGGTGATCGCATTCGATTGAAATCGCTCAATGGCTGGGCATTTGGCATTCAACGATCCCTGAAACCGCGGACGGAAATCGAACAGGCGTTCGATCACTATCATGCCAGCGGCGAGTGGAGACCGTCTGGCTTACGGCTGCTGGTCGGCGAACTGGTTCCCGTCCCTACACAGTTTGTGCCGCCCGATTCAACCGCGACCGTTCCGTGGAACCATGTCCTCAAAAACAATTTTTGGAGCGGTTCGTATGTGATCGAATGCGCCGACATAAAGAAAACATCCCTCCAGCCGTTTCTCGATGATCCCCGTCGGCTACAGGAGCTATCGACCGAAATCCAAAAGCATGTGCCGATCAGGCTGGCAAGTTTGTCCGACCGGCTCGGCAATGTGGTTGTGCAACTCCCGGTTACGGTGATTGTCTGCCAATTTGCGCGTAATCGCATCACCGGCGAATCCATTGTCAGTCTCCAATGGCATCCGCAGGCAACACCCCGCGCGCTTCGCGCATCTTGCGAAATGCAGTTCGACAATATGATTTCCGGCTACGCATCAGGCGACATTCAGGCGCCCCAGAAGACGATGCCGATGGCAGACGGTGACGGAATGCAACGCGGGATCGTGTGGGACGACCAGCATCAGGTCATTCTCGCGGCAACAGGAAGTACCGGCTTTATCGAGACCATCGGGTTCAACTTGCGAGCGTCGGACCCAGAACCACGCACATTCGTGCTCAAGGATGAACAAGGACAGGAGGTGCCCGTCCGCGTCGGCCTGGCCACCGCGAGCAAAAGCCTTGTGCGCGCCCCGGCCGTCGATCGAGGCACCGGTTGGGCGAGACGCCGTATCTATCGCGACGAGGCAGCGCGACTAGCTGCCGCGCGCAGTTTTGTTCAATACAAGCCCAAACCGGGTCAGCAGCTCGCTGAACATGAAAAGGCATTGGGGGATATCCGGCATCTGCTGAACGCGCACGGAGAAGACGGGGCATGGTTGTGGGATCCGTATCTAAGCGCTAGGGATATTTTGAAAACCCTGTTTTACTGCAGCCATACCAACGCCGATCTCCGAGCCTTGACGGCAGGGCTTGAAATACCTGCAACGAAGCCGGCAACCTCCGGATCGAGATTGTTCGGCAAAGGAATCTGTGAATGGGTACTTCGAAATCTTGGCCGGCGCCCGCCTGAACTCGTGTGCCTTTCGCAGAGACCCAGAGAAGGGTCATTGAAGACGCAAAGTCGAAATCTACGCGGCCTTCGTCTGGAGTATCGCATAAAGATTGGGCCTGCGGGCTGGGCATTCCACGACAAATTCCTGATTTTCCCAAAGAAGGATGGTGGCGCGCTGGCGTGGTCGCTGGGAACGTCCGTCAACAGCCTTGGGAAACAGCACCACATCCTTCAACATGTCGACGACGGCCAGCTCGTGATGGAGGCATTCAGTGAACTCTGGGACGAGTTAAATCTCCCGGAGCATCAGGTCTGGAAAACACCATGAGCAGCACGGGTGACGTCATTTCCGATGCGATGCAGGAAGCTGTCAAAGACGGCGAAGTCTTGGAGCCAAAGGCTCTTCTATCAGCTACGGGAGGGCTCGAAAATCCAATAACAGCTCTCGCCGACCTCGATAAAGGCAACGAACTGTTCGAAGCCTTATATCAGGACTTCGGTTTCATCAGAATGGCGCGGACCACGAAGAAGCCGCTAAGCCCGGTCGATCGCGACCGGCTTGTGTTCTTGTTACGGTGGCTCATTTCGGAATTGCATCAGTGGCGTAGTGCTGCCGATGCGCGCGGCGGCAAATTGGCCGCCCTGTTCGTCGCCGCGCAGGCGTGTGATTGGGATTACGCGCTCTGGAATATGATCCCGGCAGACATTGTGACCAATACCGACCTGACAGGCCGGCTAAAAGCGCTGATCAGCTCATTCGCTGTCGCGTTCACCATGCGCGACCCGGCGCGAACCCCGCTGTGGGAGCGCGAGGCCGTGGAGAGCCTGAGGTCGGCGGAGGCTCGGAATGACTGGGTCGCAATCGGGACGGCTTGGCAGCCATTCGCACACGTGATCTTCCCGAACGTGCTTCAAATTCAGGCGGTGCGATGCATGTTCAGATGCGGACTTACTTTTCTCGCCGATGCCTTGGCACATTTAAACCAGACAGCGGTCGGTATGGTGGTGGCGAGCACCCTATCGACAAGCGAAAAGCTCAATCTGGCGGTTGCTAGCTATAACCCTTACGTCCAGTTCTGCTGCCTTTACCAAGCTCTTTCGGATCACAGCACACCCATCCAACAGCTTTCGAAGGAGCAAGAAGAACTCGTCGTCAAACTATTGCTCAAAGTCGCGGGCGATGGTCCAAGCTGGGCCGCGTGGATGCAGATATTCAACGCCTACCCACTCAGACATCCGGCGTTGCAGACGGCACTTGGGATCGCCCTTGCAGATGCACCTGATACGGCGATCGAGCCATACGTGAAGTCGGTAGTGCTTTACCCGAAACAGGCGCCCACGGACGCGGGGCGGCAAGCCGTCGCAGCATGCTTGCGCGCATTCCGCTCCAAAGCGTCACCGGCCCGTCGGACCGCATTGTGGACTCTCGCTCACAAACGATGGACGACATGGGAATTCAATCGGGCGGAATCGAGCCAGCATCTTTTGAACATCAATTGGTCCGAACTCGATTATGCGATCGTTGGCTATGCCTGCGAATGCCTCGATGCAACGGGGCGAAGCGACGCGATGAACCTGATTATCCGCAAGCTGCAGGTCCTTGAGGAAAACTGGTACGCGTCGATCATGGATATCGTCACGGCATGGAACCGTCTGCTTTCCGCCTTTCAGCCGTATGCGCATGCTCAAGCCGCTATCGCATCAGGAGGAGAATGGCTTAGCGAGAGTCAGCAATATTGGCCGTTCGATCCCGCCACGAATCAGTACGTCATGATGAAATATCGTCTGACTTAGCGAGGAAGGGTCGAGGCGGTCCTCTGATCTTCGGAGGATCGCAAGAAAATCCGTGTCGAAGACAACGCCCTGCGGCAGACGGCTCTGTATATAATCGGCAAGATGGATATGGTCCAGGTATCCATCCGCAGGGTCGACCACCCCAGCCTGATCCACCGCAGCCACATGCCGCCGTTTGAGGTGCGGAATTGTCATCCCTAGAATCCCGAAAGTTCGGCCGCCTTCTTTCCACAGGTCGTAGGCCCCCATGAACGGCCTCAATTCCGCCTTGAAACCCTCATGCCGGAGGAAATCCGTCGGGTCGACGTGGATCGGGCCGCGTATCTCGACCGCTTCATGCGGACGAACAAGCCCTTTTCATGGTTCTTCTCTCTTGTCTGTTGAGGTTGTACGTACCTTATCTTGACAGCGAGAAGACTATTTTTCAGCTGTTACTGCACGAACCGCATTACATTATCTCACGCAAGCAAGGGAATAGGCCAGCCTCACGGCTGGCTTTCTCCGGTTTTCTATCACACCTTTAGGGGTAGAAATCCTAGCTTTCGCAGCAGCAGCGGCATTGTCAGCCCCTGCGCCACGACGGAGAAAACGACGACGCCGAATGCGGCGATCAGGATTTCGTCGTGGAGAGCGAAAGACGGCGGCAGCGCGAGCGCCAGTGCCAGAGCGAGCGCCCCTCGTAGTCCGCCCCACAATAGGATGTGCTGCTCACGCATGGGTATCGCCCATGTCGAGCGAAAAAGCAGACAGAGCGGATAGACGGTAAAAACCCGCCCCACCAGTACCAATCCAATAGCCACCGCGAGAGCCGTCGCACCAAGCCCGGGAAACGGGATGCTGGCAACCCTCAATCCGATCAAGAGAAAAACGAGCGAGTTCGCAATGAAAGCCGCGAATTCCCAGGCTGCGACCACGAAGGTGCGCCCGTCCGGGGAGAGAATATTCTCCTTCGGTTCCCTCAGTACACCCAGATTTCCCATCAAGAGCCCTGCTGCGACAGTCGCCAACACGCCCGAGAAGTGGAAATATTCGGCGAGCAAGAAGGAACCGTAAGCGGCGACGACCGTCAGTGCGGTCTCAACCAGATGATCGGAAGTCCGCCCGGCGAGCACAATGGCTGCCCGTCCAGCTGCAATCCCCACGAAGACACCGCCGCCCGCCATGAGAGCGAGCTCGCGCGCCACAACCGCCGTCGTTATCGCCCCGCCGTCCGCCGCCTGCGCCCAGGTGAGAGCGAGTGCAAACAGGACCGCTGCAACGCCGTCATTGAAGAGGCTTTCACTCTCGACCAGGAGACGAAGTCGGCCCTTGATGCCGGTATCCTTGAACATGGCGATGACGGCAATGGGATCGGTTGCGGCGATTAGAACGCTGAACACCAGAGCAGGCGCGGCAGGCCAACCCAGGAAGTGCATCATTCCTGCCCCCACAATGAGCGCCGAGATGACGACACCGAGCGTAGAGAGCGTGAGAACCACAACCAGATCGCGGCGCAGCTCGCGCCAGTCAATGCTGAGCGCGGCCTCGAATAACAGGGGCGGAAGGACAACGTCGAAAATGAAGTCGTGCGTGAGCATCGCTCCCGTATCGAGCCGCGCCACGGCAAGGCCGATCCCCGTGATAACGAGGCCCACGGTGTAGGGAAGGCGCAAGCGCCGTGCGATTATCGCAACGAGAATTGCCACCCCAAGCAGGCTGATCGTGCGGGTGAGAGCAATGTCCATAAAATCAACTATAGTTGGCTTAGGAGAAGAAGGAATGGTGAATTGGCAACAAGGAATTCGCTGAGCTGACGTTCAGGGAATCCGCCGCCTATTCTTGGCATATGGCCGGCACAAGTCGAAGCGATGGGTGGGGACACTTGAAAAACCAGAAAATTCTCATATGCGGCGCAGGCATTGCGGGACCGACGTTGGCGTACTGGCTCCAGCAATACGGCTTCGAACCAACTCTGATCGAACGCGCCCCGGCATTGCGTCAAGGTGGATACATTATCGATTTCTGGGGCCTTGGCTTCGACGTTGCCGAGAAGATGGACCTCCTGCGGGCGTTGAAAAACGATGGCTACGAAATTGACGAAGTCCGACTGGTCAACGAGCAAGGCAAACGCATCGGCGGCTTTAGCGCGCGTGCATTCCAATCAATGCTGGGAGAACGCTACCTAAGTATATTGCGCAGTGATCTCGCCAAACGGATCTACGAATCGCTTGGCAGCAGGGTTAAAACGATCTTTGGGGATTCCATTACAGCAATCGAGCAGAATGACGATGGCGTCCGTGTGGCATTCAAGCATGCTGCGCCCGAGCGCTTCGACCTCGTCATTGGAGCCGGTGGTCTTCACTCGCCGGTACGCAAACTCGTTTTCGGTCCGGAAGGACGATTTGAAAAATATCTCGGCTACTACGCCGCCTCATTCAGCATCGATGGCTATCCGCGCAGAGACCCGCTCGCCTATGTCAGCTACGCTGCGCCGGGTCGGCAGTTATCCAGGTATTCGTTGCGCGGAGATCGCGCCGTCTTCTTCTTCGTCTTTTCAAGAGAGACCAAACTGCTGGTTGGGCAACACGACCTCAAGGCACAAAAGGAAATTCTGCGCGAGGTATTCGGGGAAGACGGGTGGGAGTGCCCGGATATTCTCAAAGCCATGGAGACGTGCTCCGACCTTTACTTCGATAGCGTAAGCCAGATTCGTATGGATACCTGGTCGCAGGGACGGGTGGCATTGATCGGGGACGCCTGCTTCTGCCCATCCCTGCTGGCCGGGCAGGGCTCCGCACTCGCCATGACGGGTGCCTATGTCCTTGCCGGAGAGCTGACGAAGGCCGATGGCGATTATCACATCGCATTCAGAAACTATGAGCAGCTTTTCCACCCGTTGATTATCCGCAAGCAGCGCGCCGCCGAGAGGTTTTCTGGGTCGTTTGCACCGAAGACGAAGCTCGGCATCTTCGTTCGCAATCAGGTCATTCACCTCATGTCCATGCCGTTTGTCGCTAACCTGGCCATGGGTCGTCTGCTCTTTGATCCACTGACGTTACCCGTCTACGATTCGCGCTGACACTACGTCCGCAAAAATCCCCTTGAGCACGGCGCGGTGTGGCCCGCCCGCGTCGAAATATTCGACGCCTTGCCGGATCATTGGATCGAACCCAGCCCAAATGACAAGTTGACGTTTAAAGCGGCAGGAATCGTGCCTTTATGGTGAATTAACTGCTTAGCCACAGCCTTGATGAGCCCACTCGAAGCCAAGCGGGCGGGCCCAATTATGCCTCGGAGCGAAAATCCAAGATCAACCGCCGCACTTTCGTCGCGTTTCCGCAAAAACCGGCCCTCTCACGCCGGCTTTTTCGGGGGAACGAGCTTCTTCTTCCGGCCAAGGTGCCAAATCAAGAAAACCCCGGCGCCGAGCATCCCGACCATCGAAACATAGATCCCGATGCTGTTGCCAAACCCCTTGCCCACCGAAAACGGGAACTGCGACACATAGGTCTGGCCGCGCTCGTTTTTCACGGTCACGATGCCAATGAATTTCCCTTCCTCGGGAAAGGTGTGCTCGAAGGTCAGCGTGCCCGTCGGATATTTCTTGGGCAGCACATGGGTGATGGTCACGGGGTCGAGAACTTGCGGGCTCCCCAGCTCTGCGTCGGTCAGGAACGGGAGCCCATTCATCGTCGTATGGTTTCCCTCATCCTTGATGAGGCGGATTTCGGTCAGCATGTCGCGGAGCTCGGTCTCTTGCATATCGAGCGCGACAACCATTTGCCCTGTGCTTGGGATATCGTCGCAAAATTCATCCCGGGAATTTTGCGGCTGGTATCCGGTGAAGAACATGATGTCCGGGCCGATCCGCAAAACGCATCTTTTATCCACCATGCCCACCCCGCCATGCGCATGCGCGGCAGACGCGGACAGAACCATGGCCAAGAGCCACGCGGCGATTCCTCGTATCATCATTGTCATTGAGCCTCCCAACGAGACCCAAATGTGATTTCGCCGCTGCAGTCAAGTGGGGGGAGGGTAAATCGCGCCGGGGTCGTCCCCGGCGTGACCATTGAACCTTCGCCGCGCCATCCATTCCATGAGGTGCGGCAGCATCGGCCTTTCCCCTGCCGCCAGCCGTTCCGCCCACTGGTCGAACAAGGCTCGGCAGGCAAATTGTTTTTCGCAGCACGAGAGATAGGGGAATGTCGCAACGACTTCCGGCGTCCGGGTACGAAGCAGGGTGTTGAGCGTCCCGACATCGGTATCATGGATATAGGACAGCACTGCCGGGACATATTTTTCGTCGGCATCCGGGAACAGAAAATCCCGCCTTGAGAGCGTCTGCACCGGCAGGCCGTTGTCCATGTAGGCAATGATTGGGCGGCGCATGTCATCCCCCCGCATGGCTTGTGTGAGGGGGAATCCTAAGCGCGCCGGAATCCGCGATCCAGAGTCCCCGGATTCAAGCTTTCGTGAATCTTTTGGCGTATCCCCTTTCGGCGTGCCCGCCGAAGCCTTCGGCGAAGGTGGGGGCCTGGCTCTAGGCGCAAGAGCGCCCGAAGCCGCTTAAGCGGCGTCTTCGCCCATCCGAGTAACGATCCATCACGCAAAGACAAAAATTCGTCGTCAGCCTCCGGCTGGCTTTGTTCCGTTTGAAAGCGGGGCTGCGCCCCAGGCCGTCAAGGCTAAACCCTGCGGGCGGTTATGCCGGTATCCCCATCTTTCGCCCGGAAAGAGTCCGGGCTGCCAAGACGGCTGCGCCGCCCTGCGGGTGGGTGATCCCCCTCCGGCATAACCGGCCTTGACTGCCATTCCCCCGCTCATTGGCGCGTGCCTAGCAAGGTTGCATGCGCAACCTTTTAAACAATTAAGGAAGGAAAGACCGATGAAAACCTATCAATTTACAGCCTTTCGTGACGAGCGTTACGCCGCCAACGGCGAAGTGGAGGCCGACAGCCCGGAGGAGGCAAAGGCCAAAATCATGCAGCGTTATAACAGCCTATGGCAAGGGCTGGACTTCGATGATTGCGTTGGGGACGAAGCCCCGGACCACTTCATTCTGACCGACGAGGCGGGCGAGGTTCATCACCTTGAGGACGAAACGCCCCCCGACCTGTTCAAAACCCTGAAAGCCCTGATCGAAAAGGATGAACCTATAACAAACAAAACCCGCGCTCACAGAGCAGAAATAGCCCTGCAAAACTACGTTGAGGGCAAGGGCGAGACTTACGAACGCAGCAGCAGTGAAATCACCGATTTAATTGCCGACCTTTTGCACCTGACCGGCTCCCTTGATGAAGGCGAGGACGCGGTCGAAAGCACCCTCCGGCTTGCCCGGATGCATTTCGATGCCGAGCAACAAGAGGAAATGCTGGCCGCAGGGGGTGCGCTATGACATTGCCAGTAAACCAGATTGTCCAGGGCGACTCTGTGCAGGTTTTAAAGGCCTTCCCGAGCAAATCCGTCGATCTTGTCGTTACCGACCCGCCGTATCTTGTGAACTATCGGGACAGGAGCGGGCGGACGATCAAAAACGACAACGGCGGCAGCGCCGGAGTCCTTGCGGTCTTTTCGGACGCCTACCGCGTTTTGAAGCCGCATAGCTTTTGCGTCTGCTTTTACGGATGGAATTGCGTCGATGAATTTTTCAGCGCATGGCGCAAGGCGGGTTTCCGGCCAGTCGGCCATATCGTCTGGCAGAAGAATTATGCTTCAAGCACGGGCTTTCTACAGTCCCGGCATGAGCAAGCCTATTTGCTGATAAAGGGCAATCCCGACCGCCCCGGAAAGCCCATCGCCGACGTGAGAGCGTGGGAATATACCGGCAACAAGGCGCACCCGACTGAAAAGGCGGTCAGCATTCTGACGCCGCTTATTCAGGCTTTTTCAAAGCGGGGCGATCTTGTGCTTGACCCGTTTTCCGGGTCCGGCAGCACCGCCGTTGCCGCCGCCTTGTCGGGCCGCCGCTACATCGGGATTGAACTTGAGGACCGTTACTGCCGCCATGCCCGGACCCGGCTTGCCGGCGCTGCGAAATATGCAGCCAGAAAGGCGGCCTGACATGGATACGTCACTCAAAAACGCAGCCATTCTTGCAAACCTGTCGGCCCTCCGCATGACGCTTGCGGGCGCATTGGAGCGGGCGGCGGACGCCGAAAACGCCATCAAGCTTGGCGAGGTCAATCAGGCCATCGGCGCGGCCATGGGCCTCGATACGATGTTGCAGACCGCCACCGCGCTTTATGGCGCGGCCTTGGCCCTGCACCGGAGCGGCAGGCCATGAATTTTAACCCGCTGCCCCGGCCCCGCCATTGGCGGCGGGACCGGGTTTTTTCATCACCATCACAAAAAGGATAACGACCATGACCAACTTTCTTGACATGCGCTGCCCCAATTGCGGCGACGAAACCGCCATCGACATCGAAGCGACTGTCTGGGTTCGCGTTGCAGCGACGGCACGGATGCAGACGCTTCCGGCGACGGCACCCACACCTTTGAACCCGACAGCGCGGCCCTTTGCGGGCATTGCGGCTTTCACGGCACCGTCCGGGCATTCGAGCGGCCCGCCGTCGATGGGGGCGCAGCATGACCGCGCAACTCGGATTTGCCGAGCTCCTGACCGAAGCCGCGACGACCAACGAGCGGCGGCACATGGACCGCGCGACCGCCCATCTTCCCGGCACGATGCAAGAGGCCTTGCCGTTCTATCGCAACATGATGGAGCAGCACCATGCCGCCATGCAGGCCGCCGCGATCGAAGAGGCCATGCGCATCAGGGAGGAAGCGCACCTTCTGGCCGCCAAACTGAACGGCGGCGCCTGCGGCATTATCGCAGGGCCGGATGCCCCCGGCTGCATCCTTGAGCGGGAATCAGCCGCGCCGCCGGGGTCTGTTCCCCTATGGGGACAGGCGGGCGGTTTCACTATCACCGTTGGCGCCATGCGCGTCAGGATCGAACTGCACGGCATGTTCGGCATCGGCAGCACCTCTTGCCTGTTCCCCGGCTTTTACGCCCATGCCGTCGATCTGGACCGCCCCTTTTTGAGCGAAACCGGATTCCGCACTTTCCTTGGCGTTTCCGGCCAGCTTGTCCCCGGCCTCACAACAGAGGACTTCGCCCGCGAGACGATTGCCGCGCATGTCAGGCAGGAACTGAAAGGCAGGTTGTTGCCAATAGAGACGCGCCGGAAGGCTTGAGTAGTTCCCCCCGCCCGCGTTACCGGCTGCGCCGTATCGGGCGCGGCCGGTAGCGGACGCACTTTTTCTGCGCCCCAGGGCAAGCCCTGCCGCCGCCCCCGCCCTTTCTCGGGGCTGCGCCCCGCCGCTCAAGCGGCCTTTTCCTTTGTCCACCTCTTGGGGGCCAGCCCCCGCCGGTGCGACCCCGCCCGCCCGGCATCCCCCGCAAACGGTGCAGACGCTATTCTTTCCCTTCGGACATGGCTCCGGGCGCGCGACGTCCTTGCCATGCGACGGCGCGTCAAGGAGCGACGCGGCTATTCCACCCATAGCGCCGGTCACTTGCGCTCGCCCTTCTCCACCCCGATATCAGGAACCACTGCGAATAGGGTCACCGCACGATTTGTTCAAAATCTACCTACGACCAAGCCAGTGCTACAATACGATTTTCCTTGCAGGGAATCATATTGTACGCTAATTATATGTGAATTTGATCAATCATCGAGGAGAGAATTTTCCCATGTCCAATGAACTAGAAACTTTGCCGGATGCTTATTCAATTATACAAGAATTGAATGATATTAAAGTGCGCAAGTCCATTTATAATTCTCACTCTCGCGGTCGTATTAAAAAAACTCGTAAGAAGTCGATTTTACAAGAAGATATATTTCCTATACAGCAAGATATATATCCTAAATGTTACCCAATAGTTTAAAACAATAGAAAACGTTTTTTCCTTGTTATAACAACTGGAATAAGTAATTTATTCCAGTGAGTTTCAACATATTTTTTTAATTCTACCCTGCTTTTAATTTTTGTTATCCAGAAACTATAAAGCAAATCTCCCCATAAATCCTCCTGAACATTTGACATTGCTATTGATATACCAAACGATCTTACTCGTGCAATAACTGAACAGAAATTATCTATAACTTCAAGTACCTCATATTCATCTGGAGTCATGTCACATTCAATCATTGAATTTCGTTTTTTTAAAATTACTTCTAAACGATCGTATCCTAACTTATTTGAAATAAGGCTTCTGGCATAGCCCATCTTCTCATCGTTCCAGAATTCGGCATATAAATCTCTAAATCTGTATAACCATGCGTCGTCTAACTGTTTCTCTGCACAAATAGTAGAGTTACAGTCGCAATTATTGCGGTTATTAAGAAGCCTAATCCGCTCATAAATTGCCCAATATGGGCAAGATTATCAAGAGTCGCGATGGATGTTGAAACAGACGGGACAATAATCATGTGCACCTCCTGAACTCGATTTCCCTTATCCATACTATGCGGACTTGATGCGCTGTCGGGTCCTGTTCTGACACGGACCAGCCGGAAGCCAGCCAACGGCTTTCTTACCGAATGCGATTAACCAGCTTTGCGGGGGTGTGCAAGAAGCCTCCCCTAAGCGAGCCGCGATTTACGCATCAAACACGCCGGGCGTGTCGTCCCCGCCATGACCGTTGAGCCTTTTCCGCTCCACCCATGCCATGAGGTGAGGCGGCAGGCCGTCCCACCCTCCCGCCAGTTCTTTCGTCCAGTTCTCGAACAGCCCCCGGAGGACGAAGTTTTTTTCACGATCCGAAAGATACGGGAACGCCGCGACGGCATCCTCCGGCGACCCGGCCCGCAGCAGGGCGTGGAAGGCCGGGACATCGTAACTCTGGATATAAGCCCGCGCGTCCGGCACGTATTTTTCGTCGGCATCCGGGAACAGAAAATCCCGCTCTGACAGGCATTGCACCGGCAGGCCGTTGTCCATGTACGCAATCGTTGCGCGTCGCATTTCATCCCCCTTGTTTCAGGCAGGGGAGGAATCCTAGGCGCACCGGACTCGGCCCGCCAGAGTCCCCGGATTCAAGTTTTCGTGAATCGCCTGATCGAAACAGTTGACATGCGACAGGCTACAGGTTACAGTGCCCTATGATAAAGGGTTTTCGGCATCGTGGTTTGAAACGTCTTTTTGAGCGCGGCGACAAATCACAGGTCCGGGCGGACATGCTCGACAAGATCGAAAACATTCTTGCCGTGCTGGACCATGCCGATACGCCGGAAAAGATGGACCTGCCCGGTTTCCGCCTGCACCCGATGACAGGCGATTTACGCGGTTTCTGGTCTGTCACCGTCCGCGCCAACTGGCGGATTATCTGGCGCTATGACGGAGCCGACGCCGTGGACGTGGAATTGATCGACTACCACTAGGAAGGAACGAACCATGCCGATGAAGAACCCACCGCATCCGGGCCGGATCGTCCGGCAGGAGTGCATTGAACCCCTCGGGTTGACCGTCACGGACGGCGCGAAGGCGCTTGGCGTGTCGCGCAATGCCTTGTCCGAATTGCTGAACGAGCGGCGCGGCATTTCCCCGGAAATGGCGATCCGGCTTTCAAAGGCTTTCGGCAGCGCCCCCGAAACATGGGCGGCCCTGCAACTCGATTACGACATGGCGCAAGCCATGAAGCATGCCGACCGGATCAAGGTGCGGAAGGTGCCGCAGCCGCGACCCTAGCAGCCTCAGGCAGCACATGGCACAGGCGACGCAAGAAGGCGCGGGACGCGGCTTTTGTTCGCGCTTCCCTTGACCGCGCCGAATTCTTCGCAGCGGAATTGTCCCGCGACCTCGCCCGTTACGCCGCGCTCTCGAACGCGAGAACATGGCGATCACTGCGGAACTGAACAGCGTATGCAGCGCGAGGAATCGCCCCGCCTTGGTGCAGAATTTTTGAAATTATGTACGCACGGCGGGGGCAGCTTGCTCATACCACCCACGCGAGCGGCGGACGATGTGGACGACCGACAGCATGACCGGCACTTCCACCAGCACGCCGACGACCGTTGAGAGCGCCGCGCCTGACTGGAAGCCAAAAAGCGCTATTGCCGTCGCCACGGCCAACTCGAAGAAGTTGCTGGCCCCGATCAACGCCGAAGGCCCGGCCACGCACCACTCGACGCCAAGACGCCTGTTCAGCCAGTAGGCCAGTCCCGCATTGAAATACACCTGTATCAGGATCGGCACCGCCAGCAGCGCGATGACGACCGGCTGGCGCATGATCTGTTCGCCTTGCAGGCCGAACAGCAGCACGAGAGTCAGCAGCAGCGCCGAGAGCGACAGCGGAGCCAAGGCGCGAAGCGTGCGGGCAAGCGCCGCCTGCCCGCCTTGCATCAGCAGCATGCGCCGCCAGAGCTGCGCCACGATCACCGGCACGACGATGTAGAGCACGACCGACAGAATCAGCGTATTCCATGGCACCGTGATCGAGGACAGGCCGAGCAGCAGCGCCACGATCGGCGCGAAGGCCACCACCATGATCGTGTCATTGAGCGCGACCTGTGACAGCGTGAAATGCGGCTCGCCATCCACGAGATTCGACCAGACGAACACCATGGCCGTGCAGGGAGCCGCCGCCAGCAGGATCAGCCCGGCAATATAGCCGTCGATCTGATCGGCGGGCAGATAGCGGCCGGAACAGATGGCCGATGAACAGCCAGCCGAGCAGCGCCATCGAGAACGGCTTGACCAGCCAGTTGACTCCGACCGTCGCCACGATGCCGCGCCAGTGGCTGCGCACCTGCCCGAGCGCGGCAAGGTCGATTTTCAGCAGCATGGGCACGATCATCAGCCAGACCAGCACGGCGACCGGCAGATTGACTTGCGCCACGGTCGCCGCGCCGAGCGCATGGAACATGCCGGGCACGGGCTGCCCGAGGGCAATGCCGACGATGATGCAGAGCGCGACCCAGAGCGTCAGGTACCGCTCGAATGTTCCCATGGACGGGGCTTTGCCGGGCGCGACGGCGGCCGCCTCGCTCATGGCGCGTGCCTCGCCATGGGAAGCGCCGTTCCATGCGGCCAATTTCCTTGAGGCGGTTCGCCAGTGCGAGCGGTCGAGCTTCTGACCGGTAGAGCGCTAAAGACTGCGATCCGGTTTTTCAGGTAGCGGAACGCCTGGTGAACGCGCGTTCCTTTTCAATAGTGGTTCCTTCGACGGCCGCCGGGTCTTCAATGCCCCAATGCGCCGTCATCGGCTGACCCGGCCACACCGGACAGTTTCGCCCGCCGCGTCTGTCGCAGACGGTGAATACGAAATCGAGTTCCGGCGCGTCCGGTGCGGTGAACCCTTCCCAGCGTCAGCAAATCCCGCGCCGGATGCTCGAAGGCTGATCGAGTGTTTTCAGCTCGATGCGCTTGACGCGGCGGGGTTTTCAGATATGCGTTGAAGCATCGCCGCTCCTTCGCCGCTGTTCGGTCAGGCCGAGCACGATGCGCGCGTGCCGCAGAGCAGGGTTGGATAGGTCGTGACGTGTCATGCCGCCGCCCCTGTCCGCAGCAGGGCGCATCGGCGGGCAGTTCCGGCTTGGGCGCGCAGCAAGCGCCTTGCGGGGTTTCCGGGGTACAGCAGGCCCCGGACGGGTACGGATCGGCCCGAGATCGACGCTATCGCCGTAGACCGTGCTTTCGCCGGAGGTGAGGAAGGTTTCCCACGAGAGCCCTTGCGGGTCCGTGATCCACGATTTTTCCGATTTGGCGTAACAGCAGGTGGTCGCGCCTTCCTCCAGCACCGGCCGGCCCGCCTGTTGCAGCCGCTCATAGACCTCGTGCAGCTCGTCCGGCGTCTCGACCTGAATCCCGAGATGATCGAGGCCGGTCTCGCCGCTGCGGGTCGAAATGGCGAAATTGACGCGCGGATCGTCCAGCATCCACTTCGCGTAATCGGGCTTGATGACGGCCGGTTCGGCGGCAAAGAGCGTGCTGTAGAACCGGACGGATTGGGCAATGTCCTCGACGGACACATGGACATGCAGGCGCTTCATTGGCGGGCGTTCCTTCCTTGGCGTTGACGGGGTAGAGGAATCGCAGACGCCGACGCCGCAGCCGGCAGCGTCGCCCTGGCAGCAGTTCTCCGTCAGGTAGGCCAGCAGCCCGTTCATGGCGGGGTATTCGGCCGCGTAGATCAGCGACCGGCTTTCGCGCCGGAACGTCACAAGGCCCGCGTGGCGAAGCTGGTTCAGATGGAAGGACAGCGTTGCCGACGGCAGGCCAAGGCGCTCCCCTATCTGCCCGGCCGGAAGCCCGTCGGCCCCGGCCTGCACCAGCAGCCGGAAGATATCGAGGCGGGATTCTTGAGCGAGCGCCGCCAGAGCGACTATAGCGTCTGACCTCTCCATAGTTCCAATATAGTGGAAACATGGAGGAATGTCAAGGAGCTTGAGCCACGCGCTTGATAGTACCCAGTTGTGAAGTGATAAAAAGTATTCAGAAAATTGTTTCTGGAAATCGCTCAGACCGTATGCCGAAAGGCATCGACAGCCCCCGGCCCCGGTGCCTGCAAATCGGCAGTATTCGCGGCCTCATCCCGGTCCGCCGGGGCTTGCGGTTTGCCCGCCGCAGGATCGGCGGTCAGGCGGTCATAAGACCCCGTATGGACGCGCCGCAGGAGCGCCACGCGGCTTGCGTCATCCGGCGACCGGTCGATTGCGTCAAACGCCGCTTTGAACAGCGTTTCAGCGATCAGCTTCCAGTTTGCCGCTTCCCCTTCGTCCCGGTCGAACAGCTTGATTGCGAACTTGCGCACCAGCGCCGCCCCGGCCTCGGAATCGGCGGGCTTTTTCGGCGTCTTTGGAGCGTTCGAGCGGCCTTTCCTCATTGTTCAATTGTACCATATTTTCAGCCTCCGACGCGCCGCTCCTCGTTCGCCGTGTAGGAGGATAGCGAGGAAGGATTGCGACCTGCCGGACCTTCGGCCCCCTAACTTAGGGCTGTTAAGCCCCTTCCTCCTTTTTTCCCGGCCAGGAACATTGCAAATGCCGCTGTATGCCTCCGGAGGCGGCAAGGCGGGCCTATCCCACACCGGTCCATTCCCACGCCTGAAACCACGCGGATGCAGGCCAGAACGATTCCCCCGCTGTTTTCAATGCCAGCCGTTTGCAGGCGTCGGGTTTCACGACTGAGTGCAGCGCTTTTCGTGTCGATCCGGTATGCCTGTCACCGCTCCGTCACCGGGCTTAATCCCGCTCGCCAGCCCTAGAGTGCCAAACCTATCGGAACGCGGCCCTATGGCCGCAAGCACTTCTTTGGCTCCCCCGAAGACGGTCCCCCCAAACAAGTGCTTGCGCCCGGTCCTGTGCGCCCCGCTGACGGAAAGGCACGGCTGGCAAGGGGTCAGCCCTCAACTGAAGGAGACTACAATGGCTTACGGCAAAAACACGAAGAAAGCACCGCAACGCGAATCCAAGCCCCCGGCACTGATCGCCTGGCACGTCGCAGAGCGCGGGGAGGACAAGGCGTTCTGGACCCGCATCGGCGCGGCATGGGAACACGAGGACGGCGAGGGTCTGACCCTGCAACTGAACCTCTTTCCGACCGCAGGCGGACGGATCGTTCTCCGGGCCCCGAAACAAGAGGAGGAGGGGGCTTAACAGCCCCTTCTTTTTCTTATCGGCATCGCCGAAGCCCGGAGCCGGGCTTCGGCCTTTCTCGTTGTCCGCCTCTTGGGGGCAAGCCCCCGCCGGTTGCTGTCCCGCCCGCCCGGCATCCCCCAAGTGCGAATAGATTTATTGCCAAGAATGCAGATCGCCGACATAATAAGAAGGCTTACCTTGGCATTTATAAAACTCCACAACGTAGGAAGCAAAATGGCTTCAAAACCCTCGAAGTCAAACTCTATTGTGATTGCTAATTCAAGTGAAATAGTTCCGCTATTCTCGCGTGCAATAGACAATGTCCGGGAGGATGCGCGAGATAATCCCTATCTTTATGAAGCTATTCGGGTGCTTCCAGTAGGTGGATATCGCAGTGCAATAGGGTCAGTTTGGAATGCAGTTGTTGATGATTTGCGTAATAAGATCATTCATAGAAGTGTTGATCTATTTAACACGTCAGTCCAATTGCAACGCACGGTTTACACTTATGAAGACTTTCAAAACAATGTAAATGATGACCAATTAATTGATGGAGCCTATAAAATTGGCGTAATTGGATGGGAGGCGTCAAAAATACTTAAACATGCGAAAGAGACCCGGCATGTTTTTGACGGACATCCTAAAAGTACAGAGCCATCGCTTATAAAGGTTCTCGCGATGCTCGATGATTGTGTGAAGTACGTTCTTTCACAGCCATACCCTCCAAAGATAATCGACATTGCCGCGTATCTTACGCAAATGGCGGAGGCTGGTTACGATAGAAATGAAATTGCAATCGAAAACGCTCTTTCTGAGTTGCCAGAAATATATAAAAATGAATTAGCAAACAGATTTTTTCGACTTACATACACAATTCTAGTTCCTCGATATTGCGGTCAAATATTGAATTTGCGGCACCAATTTTATGGGAAGTGCTTCCTAAGGAGGTTAAGCAACAAATTGTAAGAAGAATAGATCAGGAAATAAGCGCTGGAAACGCCGCAAAGACGGGGTTGTCATTTGATTTTGTAAATCATGTAGGGGGGCAGCGGTTTCTTTCTGCCACGGCGAGAACATACAAACTTGCCCCGCTCGTTAAAAAGCTTAAAGCAGGGCGGGATGATTGGGATATCGAGAACGCCACGGTGAAAGAACTTGAGCCATATGCCGCGTATATCCCTGACAATCTTTTGGATGATTATGTCGGCGCTCTAACCATGACCTACGTTGGATATACAGGTGGAAGTGCGCGGTTTAGCCGGACAGATTTTTACGCAAACGGCGCTGCAATTCGTATTCCAAAAATGTTTCAGGCCTTTGATGACAAGGGGGCGGCCTCGTTTGTAAATGGAATGCGCGGTAATTCGCTTCTCAGAAGCCGCATTAAGGATCCAGCGAAGATGGGACGTCTACGTAGTCTTGGAAATATCGTCTATGAAAAAGTTTCATCCAAATTCTCAGAAACTGACATTCTGGAGGCACTCGTGGACTCAAAGACAGAAAAGAAGTTTATATCCCTGCTGGATAGGAAGGCCTAAAGACCTCGCGGTTGTTTCAGCAGAATGATTGAGGACCGGGCGCTCAAACTCGAAAACGCGAACTTTACAGGATTACTTCAAGTCCCCTGCGGCGGATCACATTCAGCAGAACGAGCGCCGCGCCTGTCGGCCGTTTCGCGCCGCGTTCCAATTGTGACACATAGCCAACCGTCAGGTTGAGGTGGCGGGCGAACACCGCCTGGCTTAAATGTGCCTTCTCCCTCAACGCGCGAATTTCTTCGCCCGTTATCGGCTCGGTTTTCGGCATCTCGTTTTCTCCGAGATGCCGCATGGTGATTTTCGCATAAGCCGCCTCATCGAGGAGCTCGCCACGTCGCATGTCCCTGGCTGTTTCAAGCAGGGCTTTCGTCAGCCGGTTAGGTTTCTTTTTTTCTCTGGTCATGCTTTCTTTGGTCATTGTCTATCTCCTGCACAAAACCGTCCGCTATCGCGCGAGCAAGCTTTGCGTCATTCGCCGTAAGCCACCCCGCTGCGATGTCTTGCAGCGTCGCCAATTCGTCGTCATCGACGTTCTCGCGCTCGCTTTTGGCGAAGCCGTAAAGGAATATCGCCCGATTGCCTCGCCGGTACGCGATCAGCATGCGATACCCGCCCGACCGGCCCTGTCCCTTTCTGGCGACCCTCTGTTTGATGACGTCGCCACCCAGGTCTCCATCGACAAGGCCGCGCTCCGCGCGCTCTATCGCTTCGCGCAAGCTGTCATCGTCGATCCGTTCCCGCCGCGCATAGCGCGCAAACCATTTCGTTTTAAAAATCCGCAAAAAGCCCTCATAACAATATAAACTATAGCACTATAAACTACCATTTGCAAGAGCGTTTTTCCGGACACGTTCATGAGCCATACCCTCGAAGGCAGGCCGCGGGCGGGCTCTCCCCATTCAGCCTTTGCGCCAGATGAACGGCGGCCAGTCCAGCGCGAAGAACTTCACGCCCGGGCATTCCCCGGCAGGCGCCACTCCCGGATAGAATTTCCGCCAGCCCTGCATCCCGATGTAAAAGCACTGCGTGTAGCGAATGCATTTTCGTCCATCGGTGTCGCATTCATAGGTCGTCAGCAGATGCGGCGTGCCGATCTGCGACGCCACCATGCCCATTCCAAGCACCGCAACCGCTCCGCCGATTTTCATGGCTATTCCCTTTGTTCGATCCCGTCGCGGCGCGGATCACGCGCGGTCCCGATATTCCTTTATCCGGCGCCACATCCTGAAAATCAGGATCGTGGCGGCCAGCGCGATAATCAAGTACGCGCCGATGATGTCGCCATGGTTTTTCCTCGGATCTGAGAGCGTCCGTTCCAAATGGGAGCACGCAACAAGGGCAATCCAAACGTCTCTTCCCCATTTCAGGCGCGGCTTTTGTTCCGCCTGCAGGGACGCGGTATCGTCCTTCTTGAAAATCCCGCCGGTCATTTTTGCGGGCCTTTCCCCGGCAGCAGCGTCTGGCTATGCCCGATCGCGAGCCGTGCGGACGACCCGCCCTGCCGCGCGGCATCAAGGGCTTCGAGCGGCGCGGTCTGGAATTGCGCGCCGCAGCTGTCGCGGCAGGTGAAAGAACGACCGGAACTGCGGGCGCCGCAGATCAACGTTTTGCAGTTGGGGCAGAGCGTCCAGCCCGACGCGGCCGCGCACCAGGCGCAGGACACGGTCGATAAATCCACGTCCTCGGTCCGGACCCGGAGCGCTTCTGCCGGACGCAAAAGCCCCTGTAACCGCTCGATCGTCGTCGCCTGACTCGATTCAGCCTTGTCGACGCTCTCGCACCGGAAGCGCTGTGCCGGTGCAAATCGGGCGAACGTCACGCGAAACGCGCGGTCATGCCTGGCGCAGGCGAAATCAGCGACGAAACGCTCAGGGGTGCCTGTCGCTTCGCGCAGTTTTGCGAGCTGCTGTTCCCGAATAATAGCCAGTTCAGATTTGTGGCTCATTTCTTCCATCCTTTTCGCTTGAGAATGAGGGTGCGCGCGGCCGTGACCTGCTGCGCCAGATAATCGCAACCGCCCGTGTCGGGATGGACGCCTTGCATGATCCGCTTGAATCGCGCGTCCATGTCCGGCCGAGTGAAGGGTTCCACGAGGCCGAACAGACTCAACGCATCGGTATAGTCATCGCGTTTGGGCCTGGTCTGTCCGGTCACTTGCCGGCGAAATTCATCCCACGGCATCACTTTGCGGAATTCGGCCCGCCAGATCTTTCGCTGCGCGCGCCACTCGGTGCCGAGGGCGACCCATTTTTCGGACTGGTCGAGCGCAACTTCAAAGGGCCATGCCGCCGCGAGCCCGAGCGCTTCGCCTGCAATGCAAGCGGCCCGCACCGACAGGCAGGTCAGACGCTTCAACAGCGCCCATCCGGCACGGATGGCAGCGAGCATCAACACGACCAGCGCGTACACGGCGACGGCGTCGCCGATAAATTTGCACAGCTGCCAGAAATCCATGCCCTGCGGCAGTGAGGACGTCATTGCGACCCTCCGCTCTCGAAAGGATCGGGCATGTAGCGCCCGCGCGGGAACAGCTTGTCGTAAGGCGTCCGGCGCAGCAGAAACGCCTCGCCCGTCTCCGTGAACACAGCCATGTTGCCACTGGCCCGGCTTGTCGCCCTGGCAAGCTCCTGCGCGTCCCGCAGATTGGCGGTTCCCGCAAGTTCCCAGTCATACCCTTCAGGCCCGCGCATCTTGCGCCAGAGAACCCGCTTGCCGAGGCGCTCGGACAGGTATCTTGCCGTGGTCTGATCGTTCATGGCGAAGGCCTGCCACATGCCGGCATTGCCCATGAACGTTTCCCAGTTTTGCGGATACAGTTCCTGAACCTGCGCCAGGTTCTGAATGATCGGCCACAATTTGACGCCGTAGCCCGCCATCAGGCCTGCGGCCTTCGCCAACTGCTGGAGACGGCCGAGGGCGTAGAATTCATCGAGCAGGAACAGCGTCGCGTCCCGGCCCTTGCGCCCTTCGGCGGCCGCTTGCAGGGCAAGATTGACGAACAGCCGGAGGAATCGCCCGTGGATGTCCAGATATTGCGGCGGCAGCACCAGATAGATCGTCGTCGCGCCGTTGTTCAGATCGTGCAGGCTGAAATCCGACGCGGCGAGGGTTCGGCGCATGCCCGTGCTGTCCAGCCATTTCGTATGAGAGATTGCCGTGGCGATGACGTCGCCGGCCGCATTCTTGCCGGCCTGCAAGACCAGCGACGCAGCCGCCTGCGCCAGCCCGCCCATGTCCGACATGCCCCGGAACGGCGGATCGGCCTCCGGGTTGCTTTCGAGCGGCGGGCCATCCGGATGAATCAGGAGATCCCGTACCGTGCCGAGGTGCTTGTCTTCCTTCGGAATGTCCGGGCTCATCACAACGTAATCGATCAGACCGCTGATGATGACCCTGGCTGACGTATCCCAGAAATTGTCCTTCCCTTTTGTATCGGGAACGACCAGAGCGTCCGCAATCAGCTCGACGCGCTCCGCATAGTCGTCAGCGCGGGGATCGAGGCCGGCCAGTGGATTGAAACGCGCCTTGCAGTCCTGCAGCAGGGGGTCGCGGATTTCGCCCAACGGATCGAGAATCCGCACCGTCTGCCCGAGCGGATGCGTCAGGCCCGCTCCCCCCTTGCCGCGCGCCATTGCCGTGACAAGGGCATTCTGGCCTTTCGGGTCGATGACCAGGACCGAGCCCCGCCATGTGATGAGATTCGGAATGATGACCGACCGGCCCTTGCCCGCCCGGTTTGTCGCTATGGTGCAGACATGGCGGTCATCGCTGAATCCGATGATCCATTTCGGATCGAAGAGCGATGCGCCGAGCAGTATTTGTCCCGGACGCCACGGATTCGCCCATTCATCCAGCAGCCCGGAGAAACTCGACGTGCCGCCCAGCCCGACATGCCGCCCCGCCAGGAACCAGCGCGGCGGACGGGTCGCGCGGCCGAGAAAAATCTTGAACGGCCGCAGCCCGATCCATGCGAGCAGGGCAGCCGTGCCGGCGGTCAGCGCGGTCCCGCCGATCACCGCCTGCAACGCCATGCCGATCGACGCCGTCAGCGCGATGAACGCCGCCCCATGCGCGGCCCAGCCGATGACCCGCCGCCCCGGCGCCGACTGCCACATGCCGGCGGTGCGCTGGTTTGTCATCGAGCCTTGCAGCCCGGCGCCTGCGACCAGCCCGCAGAGCATCAACCCGCCGAGAATCAACGGGCCGTTGGAAGAAAACTGGCGGGCATAGGCCGCCGGCGCATGTTGCAACAGGAAATGCGAAAACGGGTCCGAAAACTGGAACCATGCGAACCCGCACGCGATGGCGATGATCAGGCCCATGATCTTTACTCCACCGCTTCTGTGGTGAAGGCAGCCGCGCGGTCAGCCGGCATCGCCTCGCTGTCCGCATCGTCTGCTTTCGTGGGGACTGGCTCTGCTTCGCCGTCAGCCGCAGCGCTTTCCTGCGCCAGCGGCGGCACGCGCATCGCGCCGTGTTGCGGGCAATGCGGCGGCCCGCAATCCTTGATCCACCGCGCGGCGACCCGCACCGTGTAACCGCAGCCCGCGCCGAGGCATTCGGCCTTGAGCATGCGCGTTCCCTGCTTTTTTGGCCGGTCTGCTACAACTTCGCCCGCCAGCGTCACGCGATCGAAGTTCAACCTCGCGTGCGGAAACAGCCCCAGGGACGAAGCGAGCTCGTTTAAACGCTCCTTAAGGACCGCGCCGGGCATGGCGTGCCGCATCGGCCCTTCAAGCCCGATCCTGAGCGCCGCTTCCCTGAACGCCTTGCCGTGCTTCGCATCCGGCGGCAGCGCGGCATGCACCAGCTCATGCACGAGGATCCCGAGTACCTCGGCAGGGTCGGCGAAATCGGCCCGGATAATGATTTCATGATGGCCGTCATCCGACGCGCCGGCATGCCAGCACTCTCCGGCCACCTTTCCTTTTTTGCCGTGCGATGTGAACGCGACGGCGTATCTGATCTTCTCCGGAAGCGTGAGACCAAGCTTGGCGAAATAGGGCCGCAGTTCATTGGTGGCCGCCCGCAGATAGCTTTCTCGATTAGTGTGGTCGTTAGTCGGACGGGGTTTCAGCACCGTGCATCTCCGTGTTACCTTCCGCCAAAACTCATGCCCGGGTCCCGCTGGTCAGTTCCAGTTCAAAAGCGGAGTGATACGGATGGGTGAGATCGAGCAGCAGACATTCGACGTAGCCGAGCGTGAGCTGATTCGTAAAAAGCTGATCCGCTACGCGAAGGAAAACGGCACCGGCGCCGGGCGCCTCGCAGAGCGGATCACGGCCTCACACCCGCGAGGAACAGAACTCCCGGTGTCGACCCTGCAGCGATTCCTGGCTGGCCGGAGCAAGAACAAATCCTGTGTGGCGCTATGCCATCACTTCGTCGAACGCCGGACCATTTCCGACCCCAGTGCCGCGCTTGGAGAACGCCTGTTTGTCTTCTATGGCGCGGGTAACGGGCGCGACTATTCCGGAACGTACCGCTGCGATATCCGAACCACAGATGCCGCGGAGACGGAGTTCGCCGGCAATTCCGAAATTAACATTGCTGCTGATACGGGGTTTTGGCGCGTCAAAGAAACAACGGTTCCCGATCTCAGTCGAGCCATTTATGACGGCGTTCTCGTTTGCTCCGGGGATGCAGCTGTTGTCGTGCTGAAGGACCGGCTTGCGGGTCTTGCCCGAAGCTATATGCTCTGGCCCGAAAACGAGATACTCTCCACGGGCACGGCGCGACAATGCGTTTCCTGCCCGGCGATACCACCGAAGTTTGGGACGAATTCAAATTTTCGGGTGTCGAACCAATCCGGATATGGCTGAGAAAGATATAGTCTAGTAATACAGATTGGAAAGACACGTTAAAGATACGTTAGAGAGGCTGAGTAAAACGTGGCGTTCGGCGAAAACCTCCCCCAGTCAAAAAAAGACCGCCCTGCGCACCGCTCGGCAACCCGGATACTCGCGCAGTATGAAGTTAGCGGCTCACTTGACCCGTCATTAGGCCAAAGCCTGCTTTTGGAAAGTGCGTATAACGGGGACATCGAGGTGGTGGACAAGTTGCTGAAACTCGGTGTGTCGCTCGATGCGGCCGACAAAGTCACGGGCATGACAGCGCTTCATCTGGCGGTCGGGCGCGACCACCTCGCTTTAGCGCGGTTTCTTGTGGAACGCGGCGCATCGTTCGTGCTCGACAAGCAGGGCCGGATGCCGACGATTATAGCCGCCGAGTGCGAAGTAAGCGAAGAGCTCTGCGATTTCATCGCGGAAGCGGAAGCCCGGGCCGAGGGCGTTTAAACAGTCTCTAACCCCGCCGCGCTGCGGTGTTGCCTACCCGCATGCACTCGCGGCCCCACTGCAAATCCCCCCAAATCATCATATCAATTCAGCGAACAAGTTCGCTGTTTCAATGTATTCGATTCTATAAAAATCAAATTCCGCGTATAAATCTTATAATATTAGCAAACTATAATTCTACACACGGCTGTTTTGAATGTGTTATAAATTTGCCAATATTGCACATTTTTGCATTATAAGACCTTGTACTCCATTGGTCTGCCAAATATGTGTTGAAATTATTAGTTGTATGGCCATATACTAAGTATAGGGGATAGCGAGCAATGTTTTTGTATTACAAAAACGCTCGTCAGGGGGGCACCCCCTGAAACCCCGCTGGCAGGCGGCCATGTACGATGACTCGACGAACACCACCCTTCCGCAGAGGCGGCAGGCCTCGCAAAACCGACTCCGAAAAGCGCAAGCTGCTCATTTCGGCACGCGTGCGTCAGGACGAGCTGGCGACCATCGAGGGCCGCGCCGCAGAACACAACATCCCGCTGTCCGACTTCCTCCGGGAGCAGGCCCTGTCAGGCACAATCCTCGTCCGCCGGTCGCGCACGTTAAGCGCGATCGACCGGCACGACCTCGCCCGGATCGGCTCGAACCTCAATCAGATCGCCCGGGCCTGCAACACCACTGGCGACACATTCCGGGCGCGCAACATCGAGGCGACCCTGGACGAGTTGCGCGGCCTGCTCCGGCGTATGGACACGCCAGGGCAGGCCTCAGATGAACTGGGCGAAGGGTAGAAACACCAAAGGCCGTGGAACGTCATTCAAAGGCGCGCTCGTGTATGTCCTGCACGACCAAGACGCCCAAACATCCGAGCGCGTCGGCTTCGTGGAGATGCACAATCTCGCGACCGACGACCCGCACCGCGCCTGGCGTGAAATGAAAGCCCTGTGCGATGCGGCCAATGACTTGAAAAAGCGTTCCGGCGTCAAGGCCACGGGCCGCAAGCTGACCAAGCCGGTTTACGCTTTTACCCTCAACTGGCACGAGGCCGACAAGCCTGACGCAGTGCATATGCGCGAGACCGCCTTCGATGCCTTGCGCACCCTCGGCATGGAGAACCATCAGGCGGTCATCGTCGAACATACCGACCGGCCCCACAAGCATGTCCATGTCATCGTCAATCTGGTCGATCCGGAAACCGGGCAGGCCGCACCGCTGTCGAACGATGCCCATAAACTCGACCGGTGGGCCGACGACTACGAGGTAAGCCAGGGCGTTATTCGTAGCCCCGACCGGCGGGCAAAGTTTCATGCCCTCGACAATGGCATCGAGCCGCCGAAACGACCGGCCCAGGCGAAGTCGCGCGAGGAATGGGAAGCCACCCGGAAACTCAACGGCGAAAAAGCGAAACAACGCGCCGCCGAAATCAAAGCCGCCTATGCCGCCCATGTCGCCAATCTGAAGACAGCGCAGACCAGCGCGTTTAAAGCGCGCACCGCTCAGGCCGAGAAACTGTGGAACAGCTATACAGCCGACCGCAAGGCCGTGAACGACCGCTATCAGCCTTTCATCGATGCCATCTGGAAAAGCAGGCGGGCGAGACCCCCGCATCCCTATACCGAGCAGGCGCTTCGCGACCTTCAGGAAAGCGCCGAGTGGAAGCAACTCGGGCGCACGCAGTTCGCCCAGCGTCGCCTCTTCAGCGCTCGTGAAAGCGCCTTCCTTGGCGCGATCGGCAACGCCGTGCGCCTTCACTATGCGGCCATGAGAGAGCGGGGCGGCCTTGCCAACCTGTTCAAACTTATGATCAGCCCCGCCGAACGCCGGAAGCAGTTCCAGCAGCAGCAAGACTCCCAGAAGCAGGCCCTTCGGCAACGACAGGCGCAGAGCCGCAATGAAAGAGCGGCAACCTTGAAGGCGGCGCGCCGGGTTGAACTGGCGAAACTCTCACAGGAGTTCCAGAAGGATCGGGAAACCATGAAAGCCCGTCACGATTCCGAGGTCGCCGCGCAAAAGACGGTTTGGCGGCAGCTCGCCGCTGAACGTGAGAAAGTCTGGTCGGACTATCGCAAAGAGTTCGCCACTCCAGGACTACAGCAAGATAAGGGCGACCAGCAGCAATGTCATCGCGACCAGTTCTGCGACGCCGCTTCGGGAACCATACTGGCCGAAGTCAAACCGGAACACGAGCGGAAGGCCGATAAGAACCAAGAAAATGGAGCCGACCGTACACCGACGGCCGAAAAACCAACCCGGCAGGGCTGGCGGGCCAGACGGTCGGCGGCGGAGCGCAAAGCCGATGGAACTTACAAAAGACGAGACACAGGCAATGATGACGGCGGCCGTAGCCGCCAGCACGACCGTCACGATCCTGATTGATAAGCTTTCTGCAAGCCGTTGATATCGAGCTTCATCATTTTGAGCATGGTTTCGGCAACCCGCTTTGCCCGGCTCCGATCCGGATCTTTCATCATCGGCCCGAGAGACGCAGGGACGATCTGCCAGGAGAGACCGTAACGGTCTTTCAGCCATCCACATTGCTCGACTTTGCCTCCGTCCGAAAGCGCCTCCCAAAGCCGGTCAATTTCTGCCTGATCGCCGCATTCCACCACGAACGATATGGAATGATTGAATGTATCCAGCGGCCCTGCACTGATCGCCATGAACGATTGGCCTACCAGTGTGAATTCGACAACTTTCACCGAGCCCGCCGGGCCGCTCGGACTATCAACCGGCAAAGCCGTCACGCAATCGACTTTCGAATTCGGCAGAACCGACGCATAGAAGGAAGCGGCCTCCTCGGCGTTATCCGTGTACCAGAGGTGAGGAATTATTTTCGTCATAACACCGGGCTCCTGTGTTGCAGCTGCGACAGCCTCAAATTTTCGCGCTCACTCCCGGGAGGGAGTTGGCGCGTTTAACGTTCGGCCGCACCTTCACGTTTACGTCGACACGCTGGTCCAGACGGCCCAGGACTGTCATCAGGCGGTCAACTGTGAACCGTCCGATGTTCGCGTTCCGAATCCGGGAGAAATCGGCGGCGGCAATGCCTGTCAGTTCCGCAGCCTTGCGGACCGTCAGGCGCTTGCGGTCTAAAGATTTAATAATCTGCGCCGCCAGGATGGCGCGCAGTTGCTCAAGATCGGGGTTTGGCATGTCGAAGTCACGGAAGACATTGCCGCTCCCACGTACCAGTTCACAATCGTCGCTCATCGTAGAGCCTCCTTTAGTCGTTTGATCCGTTCGTGGATCAGGTCAATTTCGGCCTTTGGCGTGCTGATCCCGCTTTTCGATTTCTTCTGGAGCGCATACACACCCCCGGCAATGATGGTCGGAGCGCGGGATCTATCACCGCGCCCCCAAGGGGAACTCCTCGAAATCTTTTCGAGCCGTTTTGATTAATGAGATCGGCCAGTCTTGCGTGTTGTCCCTTGTATGTTGTCATATCTGACAACATACAGTCAACAAGATTTGGATAATGGCGTTCAGAAATTGAACAATTATGGATAGTGAAGTATAATGGAGTATTGGAAACATGGTGTAAGGTCGCCGAAAGCAACGTGACGGAAGCAGATTGGGAAGAAACTGAGAGGCAAGAACGCCGCGATGATCGGCTACCGGAAGGCAGCTTAACGCGCAAGCGCAGCGTTGCCGGTCAACGACCTCACTATCTCGACCTTGAAGAGGCCCGTCAGCTTCTTGCCGAGATGAATATTCACCTGACCCCACGCCAGATAAAGCGCTCGTCAGACATGGACGCGAAAGGAAAGCGCAAGCTACCCTGGTTCATCGATCCGATCGAGGGACGGCTCAAAATCGAGAGGAACACGCTGCTGAGCGCTTATTTCAATAGACAGGTCGAAGCAGAGCGCAACTGTGATCGCTAATGCCTGTCATTGCCCTAACTTCATAAGGCGCGATTGCTTCGAGACGACCAACCGAATTGCCATTTACACAGTGGCAAGCGCGAAAAGACCCAGACGCCGGCGCATGCCATCGACGATCGATGAAACGATCGCTTCCGGAAAACCGGGGGGAAGATCCTTCAATACGGCGTCAATGGCGCGGTCGGCGTCGTCTCCTATTTCGTCTATGATCCCTTGCACGAGCGCGGCCGGCAGGCCGCGGCGCACCGCTGTCTGCAAAAAGTGACGAGGCAGAATCGAGTCAATGATGTAATGGCGCTTGTCGCCGACGGCCATCGCAACCTTCATGCGGTTATGCCGGATTTCTCCCGCGTCCACATTTGGCTGCGCCGACATGACGTCGTAGAGCGGCGTCAGGCGGAACCGGCCACCGGGGAGCAGAAATATGCTAAAGTTCTTTGCATGGCCGTCAGTCGCGCCCAGCAGCCAGAAAACGATCTGAGACTTGAGAAAGAATCTCTGGTCAGCTTCCGGCTGGTCGCTTCCTTTCAAAAGTTCGATGATTTCGTGAATGCCTGGACCGCCGTCGGGCTCATATTTACGAGGAGGAGGCACGGAAAGCGCCTGGCAGCAATCTTCCTGCGGAAGACGCAGAAGACGTTTATCGCGCGTCCATAGCCGATCAAATCGCTCGATCGCAAGAGCACGCTTGCCGCTGAATTCCCGTATCTCTGTGTGCGCCGTCGGCAATCCGAAGGATGCGGTAAGGCGCATGCACAGATGTTCGTTCTCGATGCTTTGCGAAAGGTCGATACCGTTCGACAGCTTGCCGATTTCCGGTTTCAGGATATGCGTCGTCGCCGTGGTGCCGTGAGGCACCTGCCATTTGTCTTGCCAGTACAGCAGTGCCGTCTTTTCCTGAGCGCCTGCCAGGGAGATGCGGAACTCCTCGCTTTCATCGACGCCCAGTGGCGTGCGCTTGAGATCGCGGAGGATATCAGCGATCTCCGTGTCTGTGATCGGACGCCCGGACAGGCCGCCCACCGGTCCGGGGGCGTCGCCGTCCGGCAGGAATTGAAGTGCGCCCACGCAGTCGCGGCCGACAGCAGCAAGGAGGCTGTAGGCGTCGTAGCCTTCCGCTCTGACCCGTTCGGCCAGCCTCCGGCGGATTTGTTCGTTGTCCGGAAGCAGGTTATCGAAGACGGCGACGACGGGATCGCCAACAAAGCGGTCTTCGCGCAGTGGCAACGACAATGACACAGGGAAGGCATGCTCCCACGCGAGCCACATGCCATCGTATTCGAAGTCAATCGCGCCGCTCGCTTGCCGTCTCAGGTGGCCGACGAGGCGTCCGTTCAGAAAGACGTTGAGGGGAATTTGCGTACGGCGGCGTACCATCAGAATAATTCCTCAAGCTCGTCGGTCGAGGCTTTCGTGCGCGGACGGATCACCAGTTCCATGTCGAGCGTGGTGAGCACGTCAAAAAGCGTGCGGAGTTGGGTACCCGGTTCTCCGGCTTCAAGCGCTGAGATCGTTGCTTGCCGGAGGTTGGTCTTCTCTCCTAAATCCTTTTGCTTCAGGCCTTGCGAGCGGCGGCGGCGGCGTACTGCGTTTCCTACCTGCTTCGGAGTTCCGGGCAATCTGGTCGGTCATGGGCAGCTCCATCTATGCCCCATCATATACGCTAAAGCGTATCGACGTCAATATACGCCAGAGCGTATTCCAATAATTTATACGCTATAGCGTATGTGACGGCTTTATACGCTGCCGCGTATTTGCAGAAGCAGGGTAGCATAAAGCAATATCAGAACGCAGTAATGATGGCAGAAAACCTTGCTGTCAGCTGTATGTCTGACGTATTGTCCGGGTATGGCAGATATAAGAAAAAGAAAAGGCCCAAAAGGCGTAAAGTATCAAGTTCGATACCCGACAAGCGAAACCAAGTCCGGCTACACATACGCGTCTTTTGACACGATGAAAGAAGCCAGAGCCTTCTCTGAAAACCTCGGAAGTCTGCCCAAGCGCCCCTCAGCTGGCGTCATAACTATCCCGGAAGCTGTCACGCGCTGGCTTGATATTTGCGAAAAAATCGGCCGCGATGGCCGTGAGAAAGTCGAGCCGGAGACGTTCAAGGAGTATCGCCGTCGCGGACGCGTGATTGAGGAATACGCTTGGACAAAGAATTTGCCGGAACTTGAACCGGCCGACGTCGTGCACTTCCGCAACTGGCTTTTGCAAACCAAAAGCCGCGATTTGGCGCGGCGCACGCTTTCGTCGTTTCACTCGATCATCATCGAGATGAAGCATCAGGGGTTCATCAAAGACGACCCGGTCGCGCGCATCACCATTAAGGCTAGTGGGCGTTATGAAGATGAGGAGTCCGAGATCGAGATTCTGTCCGATAATGAGGTAAGGGACCTATATGCCGCCGCCGATATCATGGGCGACAAAAACGACTACATGGAGAAATGCTGGCGGCGCTATCGGCCGATGATCTATCTCGCCGGGTTCTCGGGCATGCGTCCCTCGGAAATTCGTGGGCTTGCGTGGCCGCAGATCACGGAGACCACCGTACACGTTAAACAGCGTGCAGATAAAACCGGCATTATCGGCCCGGTAAAATCGAAGGCCGGCAAGCGTACAATCTATCTGCCGCGCATCGTCACCGACATGGTGTTTGAGTGGCAGGAGTATTGTCCGGCCTCTCCGTACGATTTGATATTCCCAACTGATTCCGGCAGGCCGCAGGCTCTGAATAATTTCCGGGCGGGCGCCTGGCTGCCTTTGATGGAAGAGGCCGGGTTGATGAGGACGGAGAAAATCGACGGCAAGCGCGTTCGGCGACCGATCTACTCCCCCTATGCCTTAAGGCACTATTACGCGAGCAAGCTGATCGAGAAGGGCAAGGATTTGAAATTCATTCAGACTGCGATGGGGCATTCAAAGATCGAGATCACGCTGAACGTCTATGGGCATCTGCTCAAGGGGCGCGACGAGGCGCACAAAGGCACGGCGGAAGAGCTGGCAGCGGAGATTCTCGGGAAACGTAACTGTGCGTCAGCGGAAATACGCATGTGACCGTTCCCGTTGGCCTTTCATAATTGCCGTCCGGCCATTCGAGGTCTCGCTTTCCGCTTGTCTGGCAGGAGCTCAATCCGCGAAAGAATATAACTTTCCCGTATGTGAGATACGGGAAAGTTAGAATATTGCTTGAAATTTGAGCTGGAACGTCCTAACTTACCCGTATGTGAGATACGCGAAAGTTAGAAAATGGCTCTTCACCTCGTCGGCGAGACAATAGACAAGACCCGCAGCCACTACCAGGCCGAGACGGGCAAGCTCGTCCAGCTTATGCGGGGCATTTACGTGGATGCGGGCGACGATGCTGACGCAACGGTGCTCCGGCACGCCGTCCGTATTGCAAAATACTTGTATCCTCGCGCCTATCTGTCGGGAGCCAGCGCGGTTCTTTTGGCTCCGACCCGCGACGGTCGGCTCTTTCTAAGCGGTCGACGCATCCAGCGCACTCGCATCCGGGCGCTGGAGATCATCCAGAACGAAGCGCCGAAGCATCCGTCTATCGGTTCAGCGGTCGTCGACGACGGCACGGGAGAATTCCTTATAAACGTCTCTTCCATTCGTCAGCGATTCCTTGAAGGATTTCGTCTGCGTAGCGAACATGCGGCCTCGATCGACGAGGACACGCGCGATGCTATCGCCCTACGCCTGGTTGAAGAGTACGGCAGCCCCAAGGCAGCGGCGGACGCGCTTTGGGCGCTGGCCCGCGAGAATGAATGGTATCGCGAAGGGGAGCTTGCCGAGCGGTTCCTTCTCCACCGTCCTGCCGTTGCACCGGCAAGAAACCAGGCCGCGCTTGATCTGATTGTCGCGTGGCATGGCAACCCGGTCGGTCAACTGCGTCACGACGGATTTGAATGGCGATGGAATCCGATTGAAGGCTGTGGCCCACCGCTCATCAGGCAGACCACGCCCGGCAAGTTACCGCCGTTCATTGTGTCTCTGTTGCCAGAGGGCTGGCTTGAAACCGTCCTCAAAGACAAGGACGAGCGCTCGCTGCTACGGTCAGGCAAGCGCTACATGTCCAATATCACAATCGTGGAGCAGCAAAGCGAGCTGGCCACACTACCGCCTGATATCCTGCTGACCCGCCTGGAAAAATATACAGCGGATGGGGCATTTACCGGCCACTACGCCGGTCCCGGACGCAGCGATATCGAAGAGAATTTCGAGCGCAATCTGGCGCACATCTACGAGAGTGCCGATACACCACGCCTTTCAGGTGTCCAGATTAAAGCACCGATGTATCTCGATGCTGACGGCACTCTTTCGCCCAGCACCGGCAAGCCGTTTACGCACATCCTGAAGCCTGCCGGGACCGGCGGATACGACGCTCTTCCCATTATTGAATGGCTGGACATGGCGCTTGGCAAAGCGGCTGGTTTTGCTACGCCCGACACGGCGCTTGTCGCCATGCCTGACGGCATGCCGCCGGCATTGATCGTCGAACGCTTCGACATACGCGAAAGCCTCAACGACAGCCGGATGCTGGCGCTCGAAGATTTTTGCTCCGTGCTCGAACTTCCCACCCAGGACAAATACAAAGGGACAATGGAGCGGCTCGCCCGTGCCATCAGGCCCCTCTCGACAGCACCCGAAGAAGATTTGCTGATCGTTCTCAAGCGCGCGCTTTTCGCCTGGTTGATCGCCGATGGCGACATGCACCTTAAGAATATAGCGCTCCTCAAGATCGCAGAGCCGAGGGAACAAAAGTTCCGCAGTGTCCGGATGGCGCCACTCTACGACGCGGTAACCACGCGCGTTTTTCCACGCCTGAAGCACGATCATTTGGCGCTCAAACTCAACGGCAAGGACGACAAGCTTCGTCGTGCCGACTTTCGCGCGTTGGCTGCCACAGCCGGATTGAAAGCAGGAGATGCCGATGCTGCGATCGACCAAATACTAGAGCACACCAGAGAGGCGATAGACCGGATCACGCTGCCCAAAGCGCTCGACTATGGAGCTGAATGCGAAAAAATGGCACTCCAACTGTTTGACATCTGCCGTAGCCGGATAGAGTCGTTTGCGTGAGTAATCGGATCACTTTTCTTCGGACGCCACAAGGGGAGGAATGGCTCAAAAAGGCCATAGCCAGCCTGAACAAAATTAGGCTGCCTATAATTCTTGTGGCGAGTTGTGGCGAATTGAGAACCAAATGTTTGAATTTGCACGAAAATAAACAGCCTTCCAAGCTGGCTATGGGGGTTCGATTCCCCTCACCCGCTCCAGTCGATCAATCAAGGGGTTACGACCTGTAATTTTTCAGAATACTACCAAAAATAGCGCTTTTCGCCACAAAATACCGGACCTCTGTAACCCGCAGAAATCCGCCATTCTCCGAATCGGTCCGTCTAAGCCTGTGGCGAGTTTGTGGCGAATCTTGATGGTCGTTCGAGGCTTCACTCGACGCCCATTCAGGGGGCGCGGAGCCGCGCGATGCGGCTCCGCGTTAGTGCTATGGCGTCGGCGGCTTCGGCCTGCGGGCGTTGAGCGCCCGTTTCAGACTTTCGAGGGCCATCAGCACTTCCTTGCGCTGCGCTTCGTAGAAGCCAATCGCGCGGACGGCTTGCTCAAAGAGCGCCTTCAGTTCGGCTTCGGTTCTGTATCTGGTCCGGTTCGTCATCGTCGTTCCTTTCGTCCATGGTGTTGTTCACGGGCGTTGGAGCAGCGGCGGGCCAAACCGCACCCTGTAAGGGCCGCAACGTCAGAGGAGGAGCTTCACGCTTGCCACCAGGACAGCCGCTATAAATGACCGGCAAAGAACGAACACAGATGGACGGGGGACGGCAGGGGCAACTTTGACCAGATCGCTGACCAGGAATCCGGATTGCTGCGCCACTACGTGGAGACATGACGGCGCTTGACGCCGTTTGCCGACGCGAAGCAGTGAATATGAACCGGGCACCGGGCTCCGAGGAAAAGTCTGAAACCGCGCGCCGGCCGCAGGAAGCCAGCTCGGCTACGCCGGACCCGAAGCTCCTGGAATTCGTTAAATCGCTTGCGCGAGCGGCCGCGAGGGAGGATCATCGCCGGGCTGCCGAGGCGGCCCTGCCCCGGCCCGAACCGGACGGACAGTGATGCGAACCGCCATTTACGCGCGCTTCTCGACCGAGCTCCAGCACGAACGCTCCATCGAAGACCAGTTTGCACTGTGCCGCGCCTATGCGGCGAAAAACGGCCTCGACGTGGTAGGCGCCTACGATGATCGGGCACGCTCTGGCGCATCGATTTTTGGCCGCGACGGCCTGATGCGCATGATGGATGCGGCGCGGGACGGGACTTTCGACGTCATCCTCGTCGAGGCGCTGGATCGCCTCTCGCGCGATCAGGAAGACCTCGCCGGGCTCTGGAAACGCCTGAATTTTCTGGGGATTGAGCTCAGGGCCGTCCATGACGGCAAGGCCGACCAGATCCAGATCGGCATACGCGGCCTTGTCGGCGCCCTTTATCTCCAGGACCTCGCCCACAAAGTCCGGCGCGGCATGTCCGGCGTTATCCGCGACGGGCGGCATGCCGGCGGGCGCGCTTATGGATACAGGCCAGTGCCGGGCAAACCGGGTGAACTCCGGATCGACGAAGACGAAGCCGCAGTCGTTCGCGAAATCTTTGAGTCGTATGTCGGCGGCAAGACGCCACGGGAAATTGCGATGCGCCTGAACGCGCGGAGGGTTCCGCCGCCCCGTGGACGCTACTGGACGGCTTCCACCCTGAACGGTTCCCTCAAGCGCCATAATGGGGTGATCCAGAGCGATCTTTATGCGGGCCGCATCGTCTGGAACAAGGTCCGCATGATCAAGGACCCGGACACCGGGAACCGCGTCTCACGCCCGAACCCGCTCTCTCGAGTGGCAGTCCATCGATGCGCCGCATCTGAGGATTGTCGGCCAGGACCTCTACGAGCGGGCAATCGCGCTTAAGCAGGAGCGGGGCGGCCCGATCCCTTGCCACACCCGCAAGCCGAAGCGCGTCCTCTCCGGTCTGTTGAAATGCGGCTGCTGCGGCGCGGGCATGTCCGTCAAGGACACAAGGAAAGGGCGGCAACGCATCCAGTGCACGCAAATGAAGGAGGCCGGCACGTGCGACCATCGTCGCGTCTATGATCTCGATACGATCGAACGCACGGTCTTCGACGGCCTGAAAGCCAATCTTACCACGCCCGACCTTATTGCGGCCTATGTCGAGACCTACAATGAAGAGCGCAAGCGGCTCTCTTCCGGGCTGATCGCCAACCGGTCGCGCATTGAAAAGCGCCTGGCGCGGGTCAAACGCGAGTTCGACCGTATCTTCCAATCCTATGTAAAGGGATTCTCCGAAGAAGCGGAGGTTCGCGAGCCGCTCATGGAGTTGAGGACCGAGCGGAAGCGGCTCGAAGCCGATCTTGCCAGCGCGGAGAAGCCGCCCGAGACCGTGGCGCTCCATCCGACGGCTCTTGCCCGGTATCGTCAGCAGGTTGAGGACCTTCAGAAGGCTCTGTCATCCGAAAGCCTGGGCGACGATCGCGAGCCGGTCAGAGCGTTGCGCGAACTGGTCGCCGCCATCGTCGTCCTGCCCACGCCGCCCGGCGCGCCCATTGAAGTCGAAGTGCGCGGCCGGCTCGCCGCGCTCATAGGCCATGAAGTATTTCCGGCAGCCAGAATGTGGGGGGGAAAAGTGGTAGCGGAGGAGGGACTCGAACCCCCGACACAAGGATTATGATTCCTCTGCTCTAGCCAGCTGAGCTACTCCGCCCCGGGTTGCCGCAAACGGCCGAAGCGCCCGCGATATCGCAGCGGGGGTTATGTGTGTCAAGCAAGGGCCTTCAAAGAGAATATGAGGCAAAGGGAGATGCAATATTATGGCTCATTGTATTGCGTCGCGTGTTGCCTGCCGCGCCGCCGCGGAAATGTTTTCGCACATTGCCTTGAGCATCCGCCGCAGCTTAACGCCTCCCCGTGGGCCGGCGTTAAGCTATAGAACCGAGGGGCCCAGCTGCTAGGCGGCGGCGGTCCGCAGCAAAGCCGCTTTTCTAACGTTCCGGTTCCACGCGTCCCCGTTGCGCAAAGGCTCTCGCCATTTCGACGAATTCGCTTGGCATCATGATGATCGTCATTGTGTTTTGCTCGGCGCCGACTTCCGTGATCATCTGCATCCGGCGCAATTCGAGTCCGGCCGGGCTGCGCATGATGATTTCCGCCGCCTGGCGCAGCAACGCAGCGGCCTCGACTTCCGCCTGCGCCTTGATCTGGCGGGCGCGCTTTTCCCGCAGTGCCTCGGCCTCCTGTGCGATGGCGCGCTGCATGGACTTGGGGATCTCCACATTCTTCATCTGGACCCGCTCGACCTTAACCCCCCACGGCTCGGTCACGTCGTCGATCGAGGCCTGCAGTGCCCTCGATATCGCCTCCTGCTCCTTCAGCACGTCGTCGAGCGTATGCTGGCCGATGACATTGCGCAGCGAGGTCACCGCGACCTGAACGACCGAATTGCCGACGTCGACAACCTCGATGACTGCGCGTTTGGGATCGATCGTCTTGCGCCAGATCACCGCGTTGATTTTGATCGGCACATTATCTTTCGTGATCGCCTCCTGCTGCTCGACTGCCGTGGTCATCGTGCGCATGTCAATCGTCCATTGCCACTCGATGAGCGGGACCAGCAGGTAAAGGCCAGGTCCCGAGGTGCGGGCGTATTTGCCGAGCCGGAAGATCACCGCCCTTTCATATTGATTGGCGATCCGCACGCCGGTGAGGAGAAAGAGGAGCAAAAGGATCGCCAGCAAAAAAACAATCAGCATCGCGTTTTCCTCGTTCGAACCTCACGGGGCATGCGCAGCACCTTCGGCATGAGGAGACCTAATCCTTGAGCATGCCTGCGCAACGCTTGCCTTTAAGGTTCTTTTCTCCACCACGTGTCGAGGGTGGCGCCGCCCGAGGCCGGACCGTAGCGCGGCAGGTTGCGCGGCCTCGCAAGCTTGCAGGACGCCGCGATCCATTCGTCCTGCGCATGAAATAACGGAACTATATAAAATCCAGAGAGGAGCACGCGGTCATAGGCGCGAACGGCGGCGACAAACTCCGCCTCCGTCTTGGCGGCGAGGAGGGCGTTGATCATCGCATCGACGGCCGGCGATTTGACCCCGGCGAGATTGAAAGAAGCTTCCTGATCCGCGCTTGCCGAGCCCCAGCGTGAGCGCTGCTCGTTGCCAGGCGAGGCGGAGGCAAGCCAGCTTCCGATCATCATGTCGAAATCAAATTTCTGTCGCCGCCTCTGATATTGGACTTCATCGACGAGCCGGACCTTCGCCGTCACTCCGATCCGGCCAAGCGAATCGGCGTAATTGAGGGCGAGCCGTTCCTGATTTCTGTCCTTCACCATGATCTCGAAGGATAAAGCGTCGCCCCCCTTGGTCAGACGGCCGCCGTCGAGTTCGTAGCCTGCCGCTCTCAAAAGCGCGAGGGCGCGCCTGGGCTGCGTCCTGTCTGCTCCCAAACCGTCGGTCGCGGCCGGCCGCCAGCGGCCTTCCAGGATATCGGCGCGAACCACGCCCGGAAACGGTGCGAGCAGGGAAAGCTCGGCGGCGCTCGCCGCGCGCCCGGTCGAGGCAAGCTCGGAATCGTCGAAAAAACTCTTCGTTCGTTTGTAGAGCCCGCCATAAAGATTGGCATTGATCCATTCGAAATCGAAAACAAGCCCCAGCGCTTCGCGAACCCTGCTGTCGACAAAGAGCGGCCGGCGCCGATTGAAAACAAAACCCTCCATCCCCTTGGGCCCTCCGGCGGGCAAGGCTTCCCGGACAACCCTGTGATCGCGGATGGCGGGGAAATCGTAAGCATTTGTCCAGCGGGCCGGACTGGTCTCCTCGCGAAAATCGAGAAGCCCGGCCGCGAAGGCTTCGAATAGGCTGTTGGCGTCGCGAAAATATTCGATATCGATCTCATCGAAATTGAACACGCCGCGGCGGACCGGCAGGTTTTTGGCCCAGTAGTTCGGATCGCGGCGCAGAACGATGCGTTCGCCAGTCTTGACATCGGTGACAAGATAGGGTCCGGAGCCGGTTGGGGTTGCGAGGCTAGCGTCGTCGAATGTCGCGGGATCGGTCTTGTGGCGCGGCAATACCGGCATAAGCGCGAGAGTGAGCGGCATTTCCCGGTCACCGATGCCGGAAAGATCGTAGCGGATGGTCAGCGCGTCCGGTGTTTCGATTGATTTGACGAGGGAATAAGCCGCACGCTGTTGCGGCCGCCCCTTGGATTTCAGGAGGTCGAAAGTGAACCGGATGTCGGCCGAAGTAATTGGTACACCGTCCGAGAAATGCGCGCCCGGATCGAGCCTGAAGGTCGCAAAACTGCGATCGGCGTCCGTCTCGATGGTTTGCGCGATCAATCCGTAAAGCGTGAAAGGTTCGTCGAGAGAGCGGGTCATCAAGGTCTCGAAGACATTGGCGTTCAAGCCCTGCACGGTCGATCCCGCCTTCAAGTTGAACGGATTGAGACTATCGAAAGTACCGAGAAACCCGATTGTTAGACGGCCGCCTTTCAACGCGGCGGGATCGGCATAGGGCAGATGGCCGAAGGAGGCGTTTAGGGCGGGGCCGCCGTGCATGGCGATAGCTGGCGCCCCTGGCTTTGCTGGTTCGGCCGCAAGGCTGGCGCAAACAGCGGCGCGAAGAACCAACGCAAGAACGGCGAAAGCTAGCGCAGGGACCCAAAGTGAGCGATGTGTCATCGACGCAATTTAGCGGACCGATCCGAAATGCCCAATGGCGGCGCGAACGTGCTCTAGAATAAAGCTTTCCTTAGCTTGGAAAATGATTTATGCGTATCACCGCGTCGTTGCTTTCGTGATGCTGGGCATACGCCGCCGCGGCCAAAACGGCCTGAGCGGCGGTACCGTGCCGGCAAGGCTTAACGCCGTTCTTGTCGGAGCAGTCTTGACTTTTCCGGCAAGGAGCTCGACGTAACCATTGCGACCGCGAAACCGCGGCGCCAAGATCAATACCCGACCGGGAGAGGACCATGAACGATCACGCAGTCGCCATCGTCAACGGCATACTGATATTCACCATCGTTTTCCAGCTTATCCTAGTAAAAATTTGGGTCTCCTGAATCTTTAATCGCGCGGCCACGCGAGTGGCCGCGCCACCTTACTCGGAAAATTCGGTATGGCCCGAGAGAGTACTAGCTGCTAAACCAGGGCGCCCCGGAAAGCGGGGCAATCCTGCGCTTTTCACTCAAAGCCTCCAGAGCAAGCCGTCGTAGTGGGCAAGTGGCCGCCGCGGCCCTGGCGGAGCCGCTCGTGCTTGCCGCAGGAGTTACCCCGGATTCGCGCCGCTCGGCGCAACACAATGGTTCCTTGGCTAACCAGACGCTTCCTTCATTTTGAGATCAACCGGCTGCCGCGTCAGCCGGTTCAGCTCTTGTCTTGCGGGTTGCCGCCGCGGAACACCCTTCATCTCCAGACACGCTTTTTGCAGCGTGGCCGCCGAGGCTATGCTCCGCGGGCCGCAAACCTCTCCCCGAATTCGCACAATTGAAACCCGCTCCGGGGCTTGCCAGCCAACCTGATAATGCTTACCGAAGCGATAAAACCGATGTGCAGGCGTGGAGCCTTGCTCCGGTCTTGACGGCGGTCCCCGTGCCCGGCGGTCCGCAAGGGTGTTTTCATTACCGCATCGATCGGCGTCGCCGGAGGGCCGGAGCGAAGGCGGTTGTGAAAGGCCTATCATTGGAAAGGAAAATTTGATGTGCTTGTCGTTGAAACCCCTCGGCGCGGCCGGTTTGGCTAGCCTTCTTCTGTTTGCAGGCGCCGGCGCTTTCGCGCAGGCAAAGAAGCCCGCGCACCCCGCCCCCGCGCCACCCGCCCCGGCGCAGCCCGGCCCCACCCAGCCCGCCCCGGCGCAGCCTGCTCAGGGTCAAGCCGCGCCGGCGCCGGCGCCGGCGCAAGGCCCGGTGAAGATCGATCTAGTGCCGACACAAAACGACTGGACGAAGGTCTGCGGCCGGGATCCGGCGGCCAACAAGGAGATTTGTTACACGACTTGCGATTTCAGTGCCAAGGCCGGGGAGCCGCCGGTCTTGGCCCTGGCCGTCTACGACATCAAAGGCGACGACACCCGCATCATTCGTCTGCTTGTGCCCGTCGGCCTGATGTTGCGGCCTGGCTTCCGTTTTGCCATCGACAAGGGCGCGACGCTTGAGGGAAGCTTCGAAATTTGCTTCCCGAACGGATGTTTTGCCGAAGCCAAGGTCAAGGGCGCGACGATCGACCAGATCAAAAAGGGCTCGATTTTGAGTGTCGTGGTCAAGAACCAGGTCAACAATGAAATTACCTTCGCGATCCCGGTGGCGGGTTTCGGCAGGGCCTTCGATGGACCGGCGATCGATCCGAAGGTCCTCGAAGAGCAACAGAAAAAATTGCAGGAGGAATTGCAAAAACGCGCCGAAGAGGAGCGCAAGCGCCTGGAAGCGGCCAAACCGGACGCGGCCAAGCCCGCCGCACCCGCGCCGCCGGCCCCCGCCGCCGCACCCGCGCCGCCGCCCAAATAGCCTGCTTCAACGATTGCCGCGCCGGGACCCTTCGCCCGGCTGGCGGGGATGGCGAGAAGCGCGGCCAGCGGTATATTGACGTCCTAAGGAATGACCGCGGGACCCACTTTCGAATCGCTCGTCCCACGAAGAGATGAAAAATCACCCCAGGGCAAGGTAAGATGCACGAAGCTGGCCAAAGTTTCCACCAAGCCCAGCTTGATGGATGGCCAGCGAAGGGCGCCATTTCGCGACCACCTGAATCAGAGCACGATGAAAACCGGATCCAGGTTTCTCCCGGAATTTCCCGGACCGGGAAGGCTCGCGTTAGCCAGGACCCCGGAGTGATTGAGTGACCTCGCCGCTGCTTCCCACCTATGATCGCATCGATCTCGCCTTCGAGCGGGGCGATGGCGCCTGGTTGACCTCGACGGCCGGCGGGCGGTTTCTCGATTTCGGCGGCGGCATCGCCGTTTCCTCGCTCGGCTATGGCCACCCTCACCTCATCGCCGCGCTCAATCGGCAGGGGGCGAAAATCTGGCACACCTCTAATCTGTTCGAGATCCCGCAAGCGGAACGTCTGGCCCGGCGCCTCGTCGAGGTCAGTTTCGCCGATTACGTATTTTTCACCAATTCCGGAGCGGAAGCCGTCGAAGGCGCCATCAAGACGGCGCGCAAATATCAATCGGCGGGCGGCCATCCGGAAAAGTTCCGCGTCATCACTTTCGCCGGGGCTTTTCACGGACGGACACTCGCGACGATCGCCGCGGCGGGCAATCCCAAACATCTCGATGGCTTCGGTCCTGCAGTCGAGGGCTTCGACACGATTCCCTTCGGCGATATCGAGGCGGCGAAAGCCGCGACCGGCCCGCAAACCGGCGCGGTCCTGATCGAACCAATTCAAGGCGAAGGCGGGATCCGCACCGCGCCGCCACGTTTCCTGCGGGGGCTGCGCGAGCTTTGCGACAAGCATGGCCTCCTTTTGATGTTCGATGAGGTGCAGACCGGAATTGGCCGCACCGGCAGGCTCTTTGCTTACGAACTTCTTGGCGTCTCGCCCGATATCATGGCAATCGCGAAAGGCATCGGCGGCGGCTTTCCGCTTGGCGCTTTTCTGACGACGCGCAACGCGGCGCGGGGAATGACCGCTGGCACGCATGGCACGACGTTTGGCGGCAATCCTCTCGCCGCGAGCATTGGCAATGCGGTGCTCGACGTGGTATTGGCGCCGGGGTTTGTCGAACATGTCGCGTTGATGGGCGTGACGCTCAAACAAAGCCTCGCCAGGCTGAAGGACCGGCATGTCGAGATCATTTCGGAGATTCGCGGCGAAGGTCTCATGCAGGGCATCGCCGTACGTGTCCCGGTCAATGATTTCGCCGCCGCCGCGCGGGCCGAAGGAATCCTCGTCATTCCGGCGGCCGAGAATGTCGCGCGGCTGCTGCCGCCGCTGATCATCGGCGAGGAGGAGATTTTCGAGGCCGTCGCGCGGTTCGACGCCGCCTGCCAACGGATCGAAGACGGCAAGCCGGAAACCTCGTCCGCGAAGCTAAGCGAGACGGCGGGATGAGCACGCCAACAAGCCAAGGCGCATTCCCGGCACCGCGGCATTTTCTCGATCTTTCGGAAATTCCGGCCGCCGATCTTCGGCGCATTCTCGAGGCCGCCTTCCGCATGAAGGCGCGGCGCCGCAAGGGGCAGAGCCCGCTGGACCGGCCGCTCGCCGGCAGGGTTTTGGTGATGATCTTCGATAAACCATCGACCCGGACGAGGGTGTCGTTCGACCTCGCGATGCGCGAGCTTGGCGGCGAAACGATCATGTTGACCGGCCAGGAAATGCAACTCGGCAGGGGCGAGACCATCGCCGATACGGCACGCGTCCTGTCGCGTTTCGCCGATGCGATCGTGATTTGCATTCTCGATCATGCCGCGATACTCGAACTAGCCCGCCATGCCGGTGTACCGGTGATCAATGGCTTGACCAAGCGCTCGCATCCCTGTCAAGTGATGGCGGACATCCTCACTTTCGAGGAAAAGAAAGGCCCGATCAGGGGGCGCACGGTCGCTTGGAGCGGCGACGCCAACAATGTGCTGGCGAGCTGGGTCCACGCCGCGCAGCGATTTGATTTTTCGCTTAATGTCGCGACTCCCGCCGGACTCGATACACAAGCCGGCCTCTTCGATTGGGCGCGCCGTTCGGGCGCCCCCGTGAAGCTCATGCACGATCCCCATGAGGCGGTGCGGGGAGCGGATGCAGTCGTCTCGGATTGCTGGGTTTCGATGGGCGACGTGGACGAGGGCTTTCGCCATGGGTTGCTTGCGCCCTACCAGGTTAATGCGAAACTGATGGCCGCCGCGGGTAAGGACGCGATTTTCATGCATTGCTTGCCGGCCCATCGCGGCGAAGAGGTCACCGACGAGGTGATCGATGGTCCACAATCCGTCGTGTTCGACGAAGCCGAGAACCGGCTGCATGTGCAAAAAGGAATCCTTGCCTGGTGTTTTGGAGCGGCGCAGGCATGACCGGCCCTGCCTCGGGTCCTGTCGTTACTTGCGAATTTTGCTCGACGTATCGTGCGTTCGATCCAACTGATTTCGTCGACCCGCAATGACAAGTTTCGACGTCAACTTTGCATCTCCAGTTGTAGTGCTATAAGCTTTCCTAAATATATCGTCCAGTTTTTCATCCGCGTTTATCTTGGTTGGTAGGTTTTCATCCGATTGCTTTATCCACGACCACTGAACGAATTCCAGTATTGCGGTTGGGCCTTCACCGACCGGATCTTTGAGGTTGGCCTCACGGGGGACTTTCTTGCATGTTGCTCCGTCGACTACATTTAACAAATAGGCGAACGGTTGCAAAGGCGGGGCGAGCCGGTTACCTTTAAGCCCCGTGGCGTCACTAGGCTTAGGCGCTTTAAACCATCCCGCTTTGGCCAAGGCCTCCATTGCACTACCGTCGGTGCTTTTGACGACATCTAATACGCGTTGTTGTACGTTGTCGGGTCTCAGAAGTCCTATCGCTTTAACATCCTCTTCGTCGAGATAGGCATCCATCTGACTCAAGAGGCGTCCGGCCCTGGACAGAGGGTCCGGGGGGTATATGCCCAATTTCTCATCGAAGCGCCCTTCTCTGACCGCGGCAGGGTCCAAGCCGCCGATGAGGTTGGTGCAGAGCGCAAAAGCAAAGGAGCGCTTCTTGGCACATCGTCGCAGATCTTTAAGCTTCGGCAGCATCCCGGGCGTGAGAAACGTAAATACGCTCCTTTCGGTAGAGTTGCAGCGCCGCCGGCGCGGCTTGCCTGTGAAATCCAGATCGACGCGGTCCATTCCACAAAATGCTATAACCCGAGTTCGTGGCCTTTGGGACAGAAATAAATCTATTGACGAATAATATCAGTTGTGATAGATCATATGTCGCAGCAAGCCTTTTGCTGCAGATGCCCTTTTCGGGTGTTTCCTCCCTAAAACTTGGGCCGCCTGTGGCAACACCGGCGGCCTCTTTAATGTCCTGCCGGCTTATTCGCCGCCGCTTTCGTCTCCTGCTTGCCCGAGAACACGCGCAAACGGGCTTGCCGCCCCGCGGACCTTCTCCAAAAAGATGACTTGCTACTCCGCCGCAGCGCGATGCCGGTCGCGGCGCGCAGCAACGGCGTCCGCCAAGACACATGCGACCTTGGCCAAATCGGCGGCGATATCCGCGAACCTTTCGCCCCTGCGCACGGCGCGTTCGTCCATGTAGAGGGCCCGGCTTACTTCGATTTGCATCGCATGGCAATCGTTTGCGGGATTGCCATAATGTTCGGTTATGAAGCCCCCGGCGTAAGGCTTGTTGCGCTGCACATCATAGCCGCGGCGGCGCAGCTCATATTCGACGGCATCGACGAAATCCGTGGCACAACTCATTCCATAGCGATCGCCCACGACGAAATCCGGCTTTTGCGGCATTTCGATAGCTGCCGCCCACGAAGGCTGGCCGGCGCGCAAAAAGCCAGAAGGCATGGAATGGCAATCGACGAGGACGGCGATGCCGAAATTTTGCCGCGCCCGGTCGATGAGCCCGCGCAGGCACGCGTGATAGGGTTTGTAGAGTTTCTCGATTCTCTCAATCGCTTCTTCGACCGGCACGCGACGAGCGTAAATCTCTTGTGCCTGGCTGGCCACCCGCGCGATTGTTCCAAGCCCCCCCGCGACACGCAGCGAGCGCGTGTTGGCGAAAGCCGGTAGCCGACCCTCGAACATGCGCGGGTCCAACTCGTAGGGTTCGCGATTGAGATCAAGATAGGCACGCGGAAACCGGGCTTTGATGAGGGGCGCGCCCAACGCCGCAACCCCGCCGAACAAAGCATCGACGAAAGCGTCCTCCGAGCGTCGCAGCACTGCTTCATCGAGCCTCGTAGCCTCGAGAAAACGGCGAGGGTAAACATTCCCCGAATGGGGTGACGAAAAGACTAGGGGGCAGGTAAGGCGCGGCGGTTCCATCACCTCGAAAGGAGGATCGAGTTCCGGCTCGTGCGGCCGGTTGACCTTCGCCGGCGTGCCGCGCGCGGAAGCCAGGCCGGACGGGTTTGAAGTCATCGAGCTTTCGTCGCCCCGCCACCCGCGTCCGAAACCCATGGAAGCCAGCCAATCTGTCAAGGCCATCGCATTCTGTCCCGTTCTATCGCGACCCGCTAGCCTGATTTGAAAAAATTAATGGATAAAGCAGAATCTGGTAATGTTCACTCGATTTTTACCTGGATTTTTTACCTGGCCGCGGTTTGATGGCAAAAGTTGCGAGGGCCCCATGAACGAGATGCATATCCCAATCAATCATAAGATCCTGCTGGCCGAGGACGATCACGACATGCGCCGCTTTCTCGGCAAGGCGCTGCAGAACGCGGGCTTTGAGGTCGCTTCGTTCGACAACGGCATGTCCGCCTATCACAGATTGCGCGAGGAGCCGTTCGAATTGCTTCTCACTGACATTGTCATGCCGGAGATGGACGGGATCGAATTGGCCCGCCGGGCGACCGAACTCGACCCCGACATTAAAGTGATGTTCATTACCGGCTTCGCGGCGGTCGCGCTCAACCCGGATAACAACGCCCCGCCGCAGGCCAAGATTTTGTCGAAACCCGTCCATCTGAAAGACCTGGTGAACGAGGTTCAGCGCCTTCTTGCCGCCTGAGCGCGCCGCTGTGCGCGCTGGTTGCCAACGTGGACTTGCCTCGCTACTGCATGAGCGAAAACGGTTGATCGACAGGAAAGTAGAACGCCTTGCCCAATAACGATGCCCGTGCGATGCGGCGACCTTCCGCTTGCCTCGCTTTCTGCCTCACCGTTCTCGCTGCCACCCAAGCTGCTGCCGGTAGCTTTCCCGACTGCCTTGCGGGACTTCGCGCCGCGGCCCAAGCGGGCGGCGTCGCTGCCGCCACGTTCGACCAAGCGACGCGCGGGCTCACGCCCAACCCCGACGTGCTTGCTTTTGCCGAGGTCCAGCCGGAATTCAAGACGCCGATTTGGGACTATCTCGCCGGCCTCGTCGATGAGGAAAGAGTGAATGATGGCCGCGCGATGATGGCGCGCTGGGGCCAGGCGCTCGCTCTCGCGCAAAGCCGTTTTGGGGTGGACCCGGCAACGCTCACCGCAATCTGGGGGGTCGAATCCGATTATGGCCGCAGTTTTGGCACGCGCCCCGTGGTGCAATCGCTCGCAACGCTCTCCTGCGGCGGCAGGCGGCAGCCATATTTCCGGCAGGAGTTCATTGCCGCCCTCAAGATCATTCAACACGGCGACATCGATCCCGCCCAATTCAACGGGTCCTGGGCGGGGGCGTTCGGCCACACCCAGTTCATGCCCTCTACCTTCTTGCGCGTCGCCGTCGACCTCGATGGTAGTGGCCGCAAGGACCTCATCAATTCCGTCCCCGACGCACTTGGCTCGACCGCCGCCTATTTGCGTAAGAGCGGCTGGGCCGCCGGCGGCGAATGGGGGTTCGAGGTCCGCCCGCCGGAGCATTATGCGGGTCCCTCCGGTCGAACCCACAAGCAACCGATGGCCGCCTGGGCCGCGCGAGGTTTTACACGAACCGATGGCCAGCGGCTTCCGGGTGGCGGGAGCGCGGGCCTCTTTCTGCCTGCTGGCCCCATGGGTCCTGCTTTTCTCGTGACCCGCAATTTCGATGCGATCTATTCCTATAATGCCGCAGAATCCTATGCGCTGGCGATCGCGCTTCTGTCCGACCGGCTGCGCGGGCGGCACGGTCTCGTCGCCGCGTGGCCGACGAATGACCCCGGCCTTTCCCGCGTGGACCGGCGCGAGATGCAGACGCTACTCATGCGGCGCGGATACGATCTCGACGGCAAGGCCGATGGCGTCGTCGGGACCAAGACCAAACAGGCGATTTCCGATTTTCAATCCCGGTCCGGGTTGTCGGCCAACGGCCGCGCCTCCGCCTCAGTGCTCGCCGCGCTGCGGGGACGGTGAGGCAACCAAAAAGCCGCTTTGATGAATTGTGGCGCAATTGCCACATATGTGGTTAATTTTTGTCCTGCCGATTTTAACGGCACTGATCATGGTAAACCATTGCTGCGACGGGTTTGGCTCATACCCAGCCATTTTAAAACCCGAACATTTTCGCCATCCTGTCGCGCCTTCGCTTACCATCTTCGCCTTGCCCGCTGTCGCCAACTGTCTAGGCTTCCGGTCCGGCCCGCGAAGGGCGGGGGCGGGGGGCGCGGGGCGGCGGCAGCGGTGCGCGAGCGAAATGGCTCGTCAAGGAGGTTCCGTTGGCCTTTCAGAGTACGGCGCACCCTTTACGATCTCGGGCAAAGCATTATGCAACGCCTTGATCCAACGAAGGCCCTGAAAGAGATGAGAAGTAACTCCAAAGGCCCATAACAAGTATGAGAAGAGCCTCGCCCCTAAATGGCGCGACTTGGGCTGCGCCGCGCAGTGAGCGCCCTACGAAAACCAAAAAGATCGCCACGCCGCCCGCACCGCAAACACCAAAGCCGTGACGCGAAGTTCCGGCGCAATCAAATTGCGCTTTTGCCGCTACGATGGCGATGCCTTAATTACCAACCACCCCAGCCCCAGCCGTAGTCAACAGAACCAGGATAGGAATAAGAATAAGAGTAAGGGTAAGGAAAATAATAAGGGTAAGAATAAGAATATGGATAAGCATAAGCATAATGGTCAGGGTTGCCCCACCAGGGGTAACCATAGCCACGACCGTAATAGCCACGACCGTAGCCACGGCCATAATAGCCATGACCGTAATAACCATGACGGTAGTAACCGCGACGATAATAGCGGACATCGGTTATCGGGTTTGACGCCGCTATTTTTACCGCGGCCGTATTCGAAGGGGCCGGCATGGCCCACGGCGGGCTAGCCGTGGCAATAGCGAGTGCACCAGTGACGAGCATACCGCCAGCGCCGAGCGCCATCGCATGTTTCGTCGTCTCGGTGTCCATGGCTTATCCTTTTTGTTTGCGGCCCTTACGAGCGCCCGCAGGCCTTTCGACACCGCGTCTGGTCTAATTAAAACGTTCGCGCATGTGGCTAATGATAAGGCGGCGGTGATCCAGCGTTCAATCGCCAGTTGCGCTTTTGCTGTCGCGTGATCTCACAGCCGGTTCAAAAGCCGCGCCCTCGTGCTTCGAGACGGGCTCTTCGAGCCCTCTCAGTATAGGGTCTGCGTAAACTTTTGAGACGGGCTTTTGGATCATGCTCAAATCAAATAAATCCGGTCCGGCAGCTCGCCCTTATCCTCGCTTTCGGGCGGGAAATGCTCGGCCAGAACCCTGCCGCATTTCTCGACCGCGATGATGAAACCTTCCGTGATTTGGCCTTCGCCTGCCCGCGCGAGCAAGGCATCGATGGCGTCCTGCCACACGGATCGATGAACCTTGGAAGCGATACCATCGTCGGCGACGATGCGCGCGTAACGTTCAGCGAGCGAGACGAAGATCAGGATACCCGCGCGGTTCTGCTTGCGGGCCATCCCGCGGATCATGAATTGTTCCATCGCGGCACGATGTGCTTCCGCGCGGCGCGCGCGGCGAGGGACGACGGCGCGGCCCAGCGGAGACTCGGAGAGAATTAAAAACAGCACCACGAAGATGGCGATCTGCGCCAAAAAAATCTCGTGCACGGAAAAATTGGTCAAGGCGATCAGAAACCAAGGCGCGATCAGGGCGATAAGCGCCGACCAGGCGGTCACGTAGCTCATATAGTCGGAAGAAGCACGCGCGAGCACACAGACGATTTCGCCGGCCGTTGTTGCTTCCGCCGCCTTGATCGCGTCGCCGACGCGGTGCTGGTCTTCCGCTGAGAGATGGGCCATCACCAACTCCCCGAGGCGCCGCCGCCGCCCGACGACCCGCCGCCGCCGGAAAAGCCGCCACCCGACCATCCGCCGCCGGAACCGCCGCCCCAGCCGCTGCGATATCCTCCGCCCCGGCCGGAACTCATCAGCATGCCGAGCAGGAAGGAAAGAAGATTGCCGCGTCGGCTGGGCGGCGTCAGCCAAAAAAAGATGAACAGGAAAAGTCCAAGCGCAATCCAGGGACCGAGGGCGTCGAGCGTCGTATCCTGGCGGACAATGCGCAGCTGCGGGCGCTTTTCCCACTCGGAGGAATCCGTCGTCAAGACGGTGATGATGTCGTCGACGCCGCGCTCAATGCCGCCGCCGAAATCCCCCGCCTTGAAGCGTGGTGCCATCGCATTGGTGATAATGATTTTCGACAAGGCGTCGGTCAGGGTGCCTTCGAGGCCATAGCCGACCTCGATCCGCGCCTTGTGCTCATTTGGCGCGACGAGGAGCAGCACGCCATTGTTCTTTTGCTTCTCGCCGAGCTTCCAGGCGCGAAACAGCGCATTGGCGTAAGGCTCGATCTCGTCGCCTTCGAGCGATTTGGCGGTCGCCACGACAAGCTGAATGCCGGACTTGGCTTCGAGCGAGGCAAGCTTGGAGGTGATGCGTTCGGCAACGGCCCGCGGAATGATATTGGCGGAATCGACGACGCGCCCGGTCAGCGCCGGGAACGCGAACGCCAATGCCAGATTGATGAAGGCGAAGGCCGCGAGTAGTGCAGCCGAGAGGCAAAGCGGGTGCCCGCCAGCTTTTGGCGCGCGGCCTAAAACGAGGCTGTCGCAGCGCCACACTCTAGCCAACGGCATCGTCCGTGCCGAACGGACCCAAATGGGCCGTCAAAATTTCACTTGCGGCGGCGTCTGAGCCGTTTCATTGGCAGCGAACTCGGCCATCGGCTTGTTGCCGCGAAATAAAGTCGCTGCCCAAATGAGGCTCGGGAGCGTCTTCAAGCTGGTGTTATAGGCCCGGATCGCCTCGATATAATCTCGCCGCGCGACGGAAATGCGGTTCTCGGTGCCTTCGAGTTGCGACTGCAAGGCAAGGAAATTCTGATTCGATTTCAAGTTGGGATAGTTTTCGCTGACCGCGAGGAGACGGCCGAGCGCCCCGGACAATTGCGCCTGGGCATCCTGGAATTGCTTGAGCTTCTCGGGATCGGTCAATTGCGAGGCGTCGACCTTGACCGAAGTCGCCTTGGCCCGCGCCTCGACGACCGCAGTCAGCACATCCTTTTCCTGCTTGGCATAGCCTCGCACGGTGGCGACCAGATTGGGAATGAGGTCGGCTCGTCGTTGATATTGGTTCTGCACCTCCCCCCATTTGGCTTTGGCCTGCTCTTCGAGGGTAGGGATCGTGTTGTAGCCGCAGCCGGAAACGCCGACGCCGAGGAGAGCGAGAACGAAAAAAGCGCGAAGCCATACAAACATCCGGCTCACGCGGGATGATTCGGCCAAATTTGGCGAAGGTTTTGCAGAAAAATTCACGAGGCCCACCTCCAGCTTTGGCGAAAGTAACCGGTTCGGGCGCGTGAAGCAATGGCCGAGGAATACCGCGCACTTCCGTCCGCCAGGGTGATTGCTCTTGAGTTGGACGTTTGAATACGGCTTTGCCGCTGTCGTTGACCGGGCTATTCAATTCCGGCGCGTTTGCTTGCGACGCGGCAAAAGAGGCGGACGGCGCGCGGAGGCCATCGATGAACCATGAGCTAGAGCATCTGACTTTTCATTTGCCCAATATTTCGATCCACGCAGTCATGGCGGGCCCTCGAGATGGCCCCTTGGTCGTCCTCCTACATGGATTTCCGGAATTCTGGTACGGCTGGCGCGGCCAAATCGCACCGCTAGCGGACGCCGGTTTTCGCGTCGTCGTTCCCGATCAGCGCGGCTATAATCAAAGCAGCAAGCCGAAGGATTGGCAGGCTTATGAGGTGCCGCGTCTTGTCGGCGACGTGCTCGGCATTGCCGGCCGCCTTGGGCGCGAACACTTCTTGCTCGCGGGCCATGATTGGGGCGGAATCGTCGCCTGGGCTTGCGCCATGGCGCACGCGGACCGCATCTCCTGCCTCGCGATTTTAAATGCGCCGCATCCAAGCGTGTTCAAGAATTACATCCGCACGCATCCCGTCCAGGTTTTGCGCAGCTCCTACATGCTTTTCATGCAGACGCCTTGGCTGCCCGAATTCCTGTTTAAGGCTGCGAATTTCCGGAGTATGACGGCGACGCTTACACGAACGAGCCGTCCAGGCACCTTTTCCGGACCGGACTTCGAACATTATCGCGAAGCGTGGCGACAGCCCGGAGCACTAACGGGCATGATCAATTGGTATCGCGCGCTGCGCGCCAGCCTCAATCACATCGGCAACCCCACGATCGACATTCCAGTAAAGATCCTTTGGGGCGCGCGGGATCGTTTTCTTGCGACCGAGATGGCGGAATTGAGCCTGCGTTACTGCCCGAAAGGCCAGCTGACGTTGCTGCCCGAAGCGGGCCATTGGCTCCAGCATGAGGAGCCCGCCGCCGTTTCCGATGCGCTGAAGGGGTTCTTTGCCGGGCGCGACTGATTCCGCCGTTGGGTAGGTCATCCCCGGACAGCACCAAGCCGCCTCATCCGGCGTGGCCGGCAGGCCTCTTAAATACTGGCCATCGGTCCCTATCTTTGGGCATGGGCGAAAATATCCATGGGTCCAGCGATTGCTCCCTCACTTTCATGCCGGACGGACCGGACGCGGAGTTTAGCGATGGCTCGGCCGCCTTTTCCCGCGCGGATACGCTCGAAGATCATGCATCCGAAGGTCACCCGCGCGGCGACACCAAGCTCCTCGATTCCTATTCGAAGGCCGTGACCAAGGTCGTCGAGCGGGTCGGGCCAAGCGTCGTGCGGCTCGATATCCGTCACGGCGGCCGTGGCCGAGCCGGATCAGGCTCCGGCGTCATCCTATCGCCGGACGGGCTCATTCTCACCAATAGCCATGTCGTGCAAGGCGCCAAGCGCGCCGGGGTGACGGCGCTCGATGGACGCAGCCTCTCCGGCCGCGTCCTTGGCGATGATCCCGGCACCGATCTCGCCCTTGTCCGGATCGACGAGGATGCGAAGCTTCCCTCGGCAAAGCTCGGCAATTCGAAAACTTTGAAGCCGGGCGAGATTGCCATCGCGATTGGCAATCCCTTCGGCTTCGACGCCAGCGTCACGGCGGGAGTGATATCGGCCCTCGGGCGCTCGCTGCGGTCGAAAAGCGGGCACCTGATCGACGATGTCATTCAGACCGACGCGGCGCTCAATCCCGGCAATTCGGGCGGCCCGCTGGTCTCGTCGGCAGGCGAGGTGATCGGCATCAACACCGCGGTCATCGCCGGCGCGCAGGGAATTTGCTTCGCGGTGGCTTCCAATACGGCAAGTTTCGTGCTCGGAGAACTTGTCGCGCATGGAAGGGTTCGCCGCGCCTTTCTCGGCATCGGCGCTGGCACGGTTCCAGTGCCGCGCAGAATTGGGCTGCGCCTCGGCCTCGCGCAAAGGACGGGCGCCATGGTGAGCGCGGTCGAAGCGGGAAGCCCGGCCGATCACGCGGGCCTTCTCACTGGAGATATTTTGCTGGCCCTCGACGGCGCCGCCATCACCGGCGCCGATGATCTCGTGCGCTTGCTCGACGCGGAGAAGATCGATCGCACGATCCCGCTTGACGTTCTGCGCCGCTCGGACCGGCGCCGGTTTTGGGCGGCCTTGCGCGAAAGAAAATAAGTGCCCGCCGGGTCAACTTCCAAATTCTACAATTCGCTCGATTGGCAAGAGTGAAGCTGCGCGCGCGAGATCAGCGCGCGCTGGTTCCGCTTCGCCGAAAAGCCGTCACTCCGCTGCCGCCGTCTCGCGGCGTTTGAGCGCGGCCTCGCCGGTTTCGAATTGAAGCTTCGCCAAGCGGGCGTAAAGGCCGTCCGCGGCGACAAGGGTCTTATGCGTGCCTTCCTCGATCAACCGGCCATTATCAAGGACAAGAATCCGGTCGGCCCGGAGGACTGTCGCCAGTCGGTGCGCGATGACAAGGGTCGTGCGTTCCGACATCACTTTTTCGAGCGCCGACTGAACTAAGACTTCGTTTTCGGAATCAAGCGCGGAAGTCGCTTCGTCGAGAAGCAGCACTGGCGCCTCCTGTAAAATCGCTCGCGCGATGGCGATCCGCTGGCGCTGCCCGCCCGACAAGGTCACGCCGCGTTCGCCGGCCAGCGTCGCGTAGCCTTCCGGCAAGGCGCGGATGAAATCGTCGGCGGCGGCCCGCCTTGCCGCGTCGCGAACGGCTTCATTGCTCGCGTCCGGCGCCCCATAGCGGATATTATCGGCGATCGAGGCCGCGAAGATCACTGGGTCTTGCGGCACGCTTTTAATCCGCCGCCGCAGCTCCGCCGGATCGACGCTTTTGATGTCGACGCCATCGAGCAGGATGCGGCCCGAGGCCGGATCGTAGAACCGCGAGAGGAGCTGAAACACGGTCGACTTGCCGGCGCCGGATGGCCCGACGATGGCGACCGTTTCTCCGGGTGCCACCTTGAACGAAAGGCCGTGCAAGGCGGAGTCTTGCGGTCTTGCCGGATAAGCGAAATCGACATGGTCGAAGGCGATCTCGCCCCGGCCCGGCACGGGCAGTGCGGTGGCTGGAACCGGCGCCACGATCGCCGGCCGCAAGGCAAGAATCTCGGCGATCCGGTCGGCTGCGCCGCCGGCGGCGGATATTTCGCCCCACATCTGGCTCAACTCGCTCAATGCGCCCGCGGCCAAAATCGCGTAGAGCACGAATTGCGACAAAAGGCCGCCGGTCATGCGGCCAGCGAGAACGTCCCGCGCCCCAAACCAAAGCACGCCGACAATGCTTGCGAAGACAAGAAATATCACAACGATCGTGAGGCCCGCACGCGCAACGGCGGCGTTGCGGGCAGCGGCATAGGCTTCCTCCACGGCGGCGCCGAAATGGCGGGCGGCGGTGGGCTCGGCGCCAAAGGCCTGCATCACCCGGACGGCAGCGAGATTTTCGGCGGCATAGGAACTCGCCTCGGCGAGCGTATCTTGCGCCGTGCGGGACCGCTTGCGGACGAGGCGGCCAGAGGCGACAAGGGGCAGGACGATGACGGGAATGGCAATCAGCACGGCGCCGGAAAGCTTTGGGCTCGTATAGACCATCATCGCGACCGCACCGGCGAACAAGAACAAATTGCGCAACGCGACCGCCGCCGTGGAACCGAAGGCGGACTTCATTTGGGTCGTGTCGGCGGTGAGCCGGGACATCAGCTCGCCGGTTCGCGCGGTGTCGAAAAAGGCTGCATCGAGACGGCAAAGGTGTTTGAATACATCCGTCCTGAGGTCGGCCACGACACGCTCGCCGAGTGTCGTCACGAAATAGAAGCGCGATCCGGAACCCAGCGCCAAAACTGCGGCGACGGCGACGAGGGCAAAAAAATACGAGTTGATTAAGCCCGCGCTTGCGGCCGAAAAGCCGAAATCGATCATCCGCCGGATCGCCAGCGGCACCGCTAAGGTCGCCGCCGCCGCCACGATCACCGCGAGCAGCGCCGCGACAATGCGCGGCTTATAGCGCAAAAGATACGGCGCGAGCCGCAAAAGCGCGCGGGGGGACCGGGTTTGCTCGGGAGGCGCGGATTTCGTCGTGGCGGCGCGTTCGTTCATTGCCCAACTATAGCAAGATCTTGGTTGAGAGTTCCAATTATGGCGTACTCCCAACCGACGGTTGCGTCCACTTCGGCGGTGTAAATTGATCGTGTGAAATCCGAATCATTCGTAATAACAAGCGGATTGCTGAGGCCACATGATTGGCGTGGTGGTGCCGGGCCCGGGCGACCGGTTTTGGAAATTTGAGCGCAGGCCGGGCGGCGTGGCAGGGGCAAGATTTTTTAATTCCCTTTGGACTTCGGCTTGAGCTGTCAGGCACTGATCGCGGGGTCCGGCCAAGGGTGACGATGTTTGTCTTGCTTTCCCGCGCGGCGGCCAAAACGGCGCTTGTCTGCCTTTGCTCACGCCGTTAAGCCCTGGCGGCAAGCGGACGTGGCGAAACTGGTAGACGCAAGGGACTTAAAATCCCTCGACCTCGGTCATACGGGTTCGACTCCCGTCGTCCGCACCAAAGGTTTTGCCAGCGCGGCGCAAATGTGGGGCGTTTTTGCCTTCAAGAAAAAAGCAGCGCGGAGAGCTTTCGCCGGGCGCTGATCGTTGCTGGATCAACCGGCCCCCAAGCATCGAAAAATTGCAGCAATTGCTTGCGGGCGGCATCATCGTTCCACGCCCGGTCGCGTTTGATGATTTCGACGAGCTCGGCGGCCGCCTCCTCGCGCCGGTTCTGGGAATTGAGGAGGATGGCGAAATCGAATCGCGCCTGGTGGTCGCCGGGATCGGCTGCGACCTTTCGCATAAGCTCGGAGGCATCGCCCACGGCGGCGGCATGTTCGGCGAGGTCGAGCGCCGCTCTGGCGGCAACGATCGCATTGTCACGCTCGCCGCCCGCGGCAACCGAGGCCAGAACGGTCTTGGCGCTTTCGAGTTCGCCCGCGGAGATGCGCAGCTTTGCTAATCCGGCCACGGCGGCGGGGTCGCCGGGGTTTTCGGCCATAATCGCGGCATAAAGATCTGCCGCCCCCTCGGCGTCGCCGGCAGCGAGCAAGGCCTCGGCGTCGGCAAGGCGATCGGCATCGTTGTTGAGCGGGCCGGCAACCCGCTCGACGAAGCCCTTAATCTGGGCTTCCGGCAAGGCGCCCATGAAACCGTCGACCGGCTGACCGCGCTGAAAGGCGACGACGGCGGGGATGGAACGAACCCCCAGCCGGCCGGGAATTTCCGGATGCTCGTCGATATTCATCCTGACGAGCTTGACCTTGCCGCTCGCCGCCTTAACGACTTTTTCGAGCACCGGCGCGAGCTTCTTGCACGGTTCGCACCAGGGCGCCCAAAAATCCGCGAGCACCGGCTGACGCGCCGATTCCGCGATGACATCGGCGGCAAAGCTCGCCGTGGTGGCATCCTTCACAAGCGCCCCGGCCGCGCCTTGCCGCATGGCCTCGTTTGCTGCTTCGCCGGTGCCTTGCCCGCTCCCCTGGCCACGCCAGCGGCCAAAAATCCCCGCCATGTTCCGGCTCTCCTTTGATGCCCTCGCGCGGGCCAAAATGCGTCTTCGGCTGCCAAATCGCAACCGTCAATTGCCGTCCCGGCTTGCCCTGGCATTTCGCTCACCCTTCCCTTACATTAGGCTGGCGGAGCTGCGGGGTGCGTGTTGGATCAGCATTCCCGGGGCCTTGTCGATCTCCAAGGGAGCTGTCCCTGGCCTTGCCCGTGGGCTTGGCCACATGGCGCCCAACCTACATTGTAGGTTCCCGGGATCGATATCCCACGGCCATCGCGGCCCCGCGCTTGCCGATCCTCCCGCCGGTTGCGCCATATTCCTCACCAAGCCGGCCCTGCGCGCCCGGGCTTTGGCGCCGCGGGGCGGGACGAGCCTCAAGGTCGCTGCCGCCTACGCCGCGCATCTCACCGCCGAAGCGCCCTCGTCCTGCGCTTGCGCCTCGGGGTCGTCTCGGCCTATTATCCGATTGGCGGCGAACCCTCGACCCTGCCGCGCGACGATAAACGTGCCGGCGAGGGGGTCAAAACGCTTTGCCGATTACCGGGCGGCGGGGCAGGCCCCCGGTGTTCCGGCTATGGCGGCTAGGCGAACCTACTCTCCAGGGTAAATTGACAATCGAGGAGCCTTTGCCCGCCGCGCCGGAAGCCGCGCCCGATCGTTTGTTCGTGCCCTTGGCCGCGTCCGATCGGGCCGGGGCACAGAATTGGCTACGGCGCCGGCCTCTATGATCGCACCTTGGCGGAATTGCGCGACAACAAGCAATTTGCGCGGTTGGCGTCGCCTATGCGATCCAAGAACTCCCGAAAGTGCCGCACGACGAGGACGACGAGAGCCTCGATTACTGCTCACCGAGCGCGAGTTGATCAGCTGCCGGGTTATTGGTTAGCATGCGCCTCTTTTTCATCGGCGATATTGTCGGCCGCTCCGGCCGCGCGGTTCTCTTCGAGAATTTGCCCAAACTGCGTCAAGCCTGGGGGCTCGACTTCGTTATTGTAAACGGCGAGAACGCGGCCGGCGGCTTTGGGATCACCGAGGAGATCTGCGCCGATATTCTCGCGGCGGGCGCGGACTGCGTGACGCTTGGCAACCATGCATTCGATCAGCGCGAGGCTCTCGTCTTCATCGCCCGCGAGCGGCGTCTGATCCGGCCCCTGAACTATCCAAGCGGGACGCCCGGCGGCGGCGCCAATCTCATCGGAACGGCAACCGGCGCGCAGGTGCTGGTCATCAATCTTATGGGCCGCGTTTTCATGGATGCCATGGACGATCCTTTCGCGGCGATCGCGCGCGAAGTGTCGGCCTGCCAATTGGGAGTTGGCTGCGATGCCTTGGTCGTCGATTTCCATGCCGAGGCATCGAGCGAAAAGCAGGCTTTCGCGCACTTCGTCGATGGCCGCGTTTCGCTCGTCGTGGGAACTCATACCCACGTGCCGACCGCCGACCATCAAATACTGCCAAATGGCACGGCCTTTGTCACCGACGCCGGAATGACTGGGGATTATGATTCGGTGATTGGCATGGACAAGGAGGAACCGGTTCGCAGATTCACAACCAAGCTGCCCGCATCGCGGTTCGGACCGGCATCCGGTGCGGCAACTCTCTGTGGCATCGCGGTCGAGCTCGCCGCCAACGGTCTTGCGGCAAAAATCGCGCCAGTGCGAATCGGTGGCAGGCTTTCAGAAGCGCGACCGGAATTCTGGGAAGCTACTTAAGAAAAATATAGATGTCGGCTTGCAGGTTCGCATCGTCTGGTTCCGTCGTATCGGTAAGGTATTCCTCGACGAAGCGGTTTTGCGATTCGAGACCTTTTTCATCGAGAAATGCGGTGATAAGATCATATGTCGAATCGATATCGTCGTAGGCGCCACGGTGAAGGAACTTGATCGCCTTGCCGGAAGGGGACTCGCCGATCTTTACCCCATCGGAGAGATCCTTGCCTTCGGGTTTTTCGGCAAGCGGCACCATCGCCTCGAATTGGAAGCCTTTGTCGTCGGTTGCCAGAAACAATACGAAAGGATGTCCCGCCGGAGTGAGCCCGGCCTTCTTGACCGCGGCATCGACTTTGGCTATTTCGCTTACCACCGACTTGAACCCATTCGCCCATTCCGCGCTCGCGTTGGTGAAGGCGACCGGACGGGATGTCAGTTCGAGGGTCACCGCCGAGGCGTCGTCCGGCACCCCAGGCGGCGGTTTGGAGCCGGGTTCGGCGGGCATGGATGGAGCCGGTTTTGCGTTGACGCCGGGCGAGACAGGGGCCGGCGCGGCATCTCCGGCAGTGGGCGCGGCCGCGGAGGCCTGTCCGAAGGCGGGCTCTGATTGCGGCGCCAGGACCGCCAAAAATAGGGCAAAGGCCAGTTTAACGCCCAGCGAACGGTTGATGCTGCCTAGTCTCATGTGCCGCTCCAAATAATGGTTCGCGCCAAAGGTTAATTCGTGACCGGTCCGGCGCGCGACAGTACGCAAACCTCGCGTAAGATGGCAACAGGCTGGGATAAAACTCGCCGCCGGCCGAAGTTTTTCTATATCATGATGAGCAGCATGCCGCAGGCCAAACTTCGGCAAAATAAGGGCATCGCAGACGTATGCTCCGCCGGTGCGAAGCCGTGGATGAATGGACCGGCCCCCTTTGAGCCCGCTCGCAAATAGGCTCGTCGTCAAGATGAACGGGCTTGGCAACGAGATCGCCGTTCTCGATCTGCGCGGCAGCGGCTTGACCGTCAGCGGACCAGAAGCGCGCGCGATTGGGCGCGGCAAGGGCCTTGCCTTCGATCAGCTCATGGTGGTGCATGAGCCACGCTCAAGCGGGACCGACGCCTTCCTGGCGATCTATAATAGCGACGGTTCGCAAGCCGGCGCCTGCGGCAATGGGACGCGCTGCGTCGGCTTCATCCTGACACGCGGAACGCCGCGCAATAAGCTCGTTTTGGAAACCGCCGCCGCGCGGCTCGAATGCCTACGCACGGCCGAGACGATATTCACCATCGATATGGGCCGCCCGCGCCTTGCCTGGGATGAAATCCCGCTCCGCGAGCCATTCCATGACACACGCAAGATCGAATTGCAGATCGGTCCGATCGACGCCCCGACTTTGCATACGCCCTCGGCCGTCAACATGGGCAATCCGCATGCGATCTTCTGGGTCAGCGACATCGAGGCCTATGATTTGGAAAGGATCGGCCCGTTGCTCGAAAATCACCCAATATTCCCCGAGCGCGCCAATATTTCGCTCGCCAACGTCACTTCCCGCGCGCATATCGCGTTAAGAGTTTGGGAGCGCGGCACGGGCCTGACCCGCGCCTGTGGGTCGGCTGCCTGCGCCGCCCTCGTCGCGGCCGCGCGCAAGGGCCTCACCGGCCACAGCGCCATTGTCAGCCTGCCGGGTGGAGATCTCGATATCGAATGGCGGGAGAGCGACGGCCACGTCGCGATGACCGGCTCCGTCGAATTCGAATTCGAGACGCGGCTCGATCCAATTCTCTTCAAGGACATCGCGGCGTGACGTCCGTTTCGGGCAGGCCTCAAGACGTGGAAGTCCTGACCTTCGGCTGCCGGCTCAATCTTGTCGAGTCGGAGGCGATGCGCCGCGCCGCCGCGGCTTGCGGACGAAGCAACCTCGTTATCGTCAACACCTGCGCGGTGACGGCGGAGGCGGCACGGCAAGCGCGCCAAGCCATTCGCCGCGTCAAGCGCGCGCGGCCCGGTGCCGAAATCGTCGTCACCGGCTGCGCCGCCCAGACCGATCCCAATCAGTTCGCCGCGATGCCGGAGGTTTCCCGGGTGCTCGGCAACGTGGAAAAAGCCGATCCTGCGAGCTGGGCGCGTGGGGGCGCCCGCGTGGAGGTCGCCAACATCATGGCGGCCAAGGCTGCTCCAACGATTTTGAGCGAAGGCATCGAGGATCGCACGCGGGCGTTCCTCGCGGTGCAAACCGGTTGCGATCACCGCTGTACCTTTTGTGTCATTCCTTTCGGACGCGGCCCATCGCGCTCCGTGCCGATGGATGACGTAACCCGTGCGGCCCGCCGCCTGACGGACAAGGGTTTTCGCGAGATTGTCTTGACCGGCGTCGATCTCACTTCTTATGGCGCTGATATTGGCGGTACCCCTTCGCTTGGGGGGCTCGCCAGGGCCATCTTGCGCGCGGCGCCCGCTCTCGCGCGGCTGCGGCTTTCCTCGATCGATTGCATCGAGGCGGACGAAGAACTTATCGCGGCGTTTGCCGGCGAGCCGCGCCTTATGCCGCATCTCCATCTTTCGTTGCAGTCCGGCGACGATCTTATTTTAAAGCGCATGAAGCGCCGGCACGGCCGCGCCGATGCCCTGCGCTTCTGCGCCGAACTACGCCGGCTGCGGCCGGAGATCGTGTTTGGCGCCGACCTGATCGCGGGGTTTCCGACCGAGACCGAAGCCATGTTTGAAAAAACCCTCGCGCTCGTGGAGGACTGCGGCCTGACACATCTGCATGTATTTCCGTATTCCGCGCGGCCCGGAACACCGGCCGCAAAAATGCCGAAGGGCGCGTCGGAAATCGTGAAGGCAAGAGCCAAGCGTCTTCGCGAGGCCGGCACTGCAGCCTTGCGCAAGCATCTCGAAGCGCAAACCGGCAAGGTTTTCCGGGTCCTAACGGAGCGGGACGGAATCGGCCGCACCGAGGATTTTACGCGTGTAAAAATTGACACCCATGCGCCCTCGCAAATGATCGAAGTGGTCATCGCGGGGAACGATGGCAAAATGCTTGAAGCCGCGCCCGTCCGCGTGCTGACGGGTATCAAGACCGCGGTACAAGATGTTGCACCTAAAACCTTCCGATGCGATTTGAGCCGCGAAACCGGACACCGTCGCGCGAATTTTCGCTCAAAGCTAAGCCCGCGGCAGCCTTAAGCCGAACCGTCCTTGGCGCCCCAATCCTGCGGCTTTACTACGATCATGTCTTGAGGAGAGGTTTCAGGCAAACCGGGGTTCGCTTCGCCTGAAATCAAGGGAGTCGCCGCGCTTTTGCGCTGTGTTTTCAGCCCATGGCCTTCACGATGTTATCGACCATTTTCTTAGCGTCGCCGAAAAGCATCGTTGTATTGGGCCTGAAAAACAACTCATTATCGACGCCGGCGTAGCCAGTGCCCATTCCACGTTTGACGAAGAGCACTTTTTTGGCGTGCTCAACATCGAGGATCGGCATTCCATAGATCGGTGAGGATGAATTGGTTTTGGCGGCCGGATTTGTTACGTCGTTGGCACCGATGACAAACGCGACGTCGGCATCGGAAAACTCTGGATTGATGTCGGTGAGTTCGAAGACCTCATCATAGGGCACATTGGCCTCGGCGAGTAGCACGTTCATGTGCCCCGGCATACGTCCGGCGACCGGATGGATCGCGTATTTGACTTCGACGCCCCTGCTTTTCAGGATGTCCGCCACTTCCACCAAGGAATGCTGTGCCTGGGCAACCGCCATTCCATAGCCCGGCACGACAATCACTTTTTTCGCGGCGAGCAAGGTTTTAGCGGCATCCTCCGCCGAGCCTTGCCGCACCGGCCGCGTCTCCGCTTCGCCGGGGCCAACCGGCACCACGGTTTCGCCGCCGAAGCCGCCGAGAATGACCGAGATGAAAGAGCGGTTCATCCCCCTGCACATGATGTAGGAGAGAATTGCGCCGGACGAACCAACCAGAGCACCGGTGATGATCAAGGCCAGGTTGGAGAGGGTGAACCCGACGGCGGCCGCGGCCCAACCCGAATAGGAATTGAGCATCGAAATCACCACCGGCATGTCCGCCCCGCCAATCGGTATAATTAGCAGAACGCCGAGCGCGAAGGACACGAGGACGATCAGCCAGAATACCAGATGGGTCTCGGTTGGAATGAAAGCAAAGATGAAGATCGCGAGCAAAATGCCGAGACCGCCATTGATCGCGTGACGGTTGGCGAGAAGAATGGGGTTGCCTGTCATCCGCCCGTCGAGCTTTAGGAAAGCGATCACCGACCCGGTGAAAGTCATGGCGCCAATCGCGGCGCCGAGCGACATTTCAAACAGCGTCGAGGCATGGATGCCGCCAGGCACGCCGAGCCCGAAGCCTTGCGGCGCGTAAAGAGCACTCGCCGGGACGAGCACCGCCGCAAGGCCGATGAGGGCGTGGAACAAGGCGATGAGCTGCGGCATCGCCGTCATCTGAATGGTGCGGGCCCGCCAAACTCCGATGGAGCCGCCTATGGCGATGGCGAGCAAGACCCATAGAAACGACGAGAACCCCCACGGCAGTTGATAGAGGAAGGTTGTCGCCGCCGCGATTCCCATGCCGATGACGCCGTACCGGTTGCCTTGCCGGGCGGTCTCGGGCGAGGATAAGCCGCGCAACGCGAGGATGAAGAGGATACCCGAGATGAGGTATAAAAGACCGGCGATATTTCCGCTCAACATCGCTTCAGCCCTTTTTCTTGAACATCGACAGCATCCGCTCGGTGACGAGGAAGCCGCCAAAGATATTGACCGAAGCGAGGGTGAGGGCGAGGAAACCGAAAAAGCGGGCGACGCCTGAACCGCTGCCCAAGCTTGGATCGATCCCGGCCGAAAGAAGGGCGCCGACCACGATGACCGAGGAGATCGCGTTGGTGACTGACATCAGCGGCGTGTGCAGGGAGGGTTTCACTGCCCACACGACGTAATAGCCGACGATCACGGCAAGCGCGAAAATCGCCAGCCGGAAAATAAACGGATCGACCGCCCCGCCGCTCGCCGCCGAGGCGCCCGCGGCGAGCTGCTCGGCATAGGCCTGCGCGCTGTCGGCGGCATGCCGCGCCGCCCGGGCCGCGGTCCGTAGCTTGTCCAGCAATTGTGGATCAACTTCTGCCATCTCATGCCCTCCTGCTTGATTTTTTGTCGATTGAGATCTCGGGCGTTGATGCGATCTTGGGTTCAGCCCCGGCTTGGAAGCTTGGATGCACGAGGCCCCCATCCTTGGTGAGCAAGGTCGCCTTGACGAGTTCATCGTCCCACTTGATCGCGAGCGATCTTGTTTTCGGATCGATCAAGGTCTCGACGAAAGCCAGTAGATTTTTTGCATAGAGCGCCGAGGCCGTTGCGGGCAGTCGTCCGGCGACATTCAAATGGCCGACGATCTTGACGCCATTTTTTGAAACGACGATCTCGCCGGGTTTCGCCAATTCGCAGTTTCCGCCACGTTCGACGGCAAGATCGACGACGACCGAGCCTGGGCGCATTGATTCGACCATAGGGGCCGTAATAAGGACCGGCGCCCGACGGCCGGGAATAAGGGCCGTCGTGATGACGATATCCTGCGCCGCGATATGCGAGGCGGTTAGTGCCGCCTGTTTCCCCTTGTAGCCGGCCGACATCTCCTTGGCATACCCGGCCGCTGTCTCGGCCTGTTTGAATTCTTCGTCTTCGACGGCGACGAATTTGGCGCCAAGCGACACCACTTGCTCTTTCGTCGCCGGCCGCACGTCGGTCGCGGTCACGATGGCGCCGAGCTTGCGCGCGGTGGCGATTGCCTGCAGCCCCGCGACGCCGACGCCCATGATGAAGACTTTCGCCGGCGGAATCATGCCCGCCGCCGTCATCATCATCGGAATGACCCGGCCATATTCGGCGGCGGCATCGATGACGGCGCGATAGCCGGCAACGTTGGCCTGGCTCGACAAGACATCCATCGCCTGCGCTCTTGTGATGCGCGGCATTAATTCCATTGCGAAGGCGCAAACGCCCGCCGCCGCCAAGGAGGTCAGCGCATCAACATGTCCGTAAGGATCCATGATCGCGATGACGGCGGCGCCTTGCTTGACGCCGGCGATATCCGCCGCGCTGGGCCGCCGGACCCGCAACACAATATCGGCGTCTTTCACCGTGGCTAAAGTGTCGGGCGCGATCGCGGCGCCTGCGAGAGTGTATTTCTGATCCGGAATACCGGATTTAAGTCCGGCGCCGGTTTGGACCCTAACCTCCACGCCGAAACCCACAAATTCTTTAACCGCCTCGGGCGTCGCGGCGACACGGCCCTCGGCCGGATCGTTTTCGGCGGGAACGGCGATCAGCATGAATGGCTCCGGGAATCCTTGAGGCTTTGATCCAGCCCGATTTTTATTCTCCGGTCAAGCTGCGGCCGATCGGACGCCCTGGGGGTCCGGCAACCGTCAGCCGCAAAAACAGGCCGCAAGCGAGGACGAGGGCCGCGCCGGCCACGTGTATTTTATAAGCTGGAGAAACGACCGGTACGTTTGTTCGTGTTTAGCGTAGTCCATGGCGGGACGGCTTGCGTCATCGTAGCTTTCGCAATGATTTTCCCCGCGCGCAAGAGGGAAAAGAGCGGAACCCGTCATATTTCTGTGCAGGAAATGAAATTTGCGCAGGCGATTAGCGCCACGCGCGACCGCGCATAAAAGGAAATAAATTTGGGATTGGTATCGCCATCAAACCGGCGCCGGCAGCCCCGCCTTGGCGAGCGCGCCTGCTTGCCTTTCATTCAGGGCGGCGGCCGAAAATTTGCCCATCGTCTCATGGAACAACTGGTAGAAATTAAGCCTCGCGTCGAGATGCAAAAAGGCGCTGCCAAGACCGATCGCGGCGCGATCCATGAACACGAATTCGCGTGGCACCAGCACGGGACCCTCTTTCTTTAAAGCCTGGTGGAGGCTAAACGTTTCCTTGCGACCGTATTTCGCTGGCGCGACGCCATCGGCGACGCTGCGCACCCGGTCGTCGAGCAACGGCGCGTAAATGAACCGCGCCCAGATGTTCAGGGTTTCGACGAGATTCTTGGTGAGATTGCGAAAGCCCCAGGTTTCATAGGCATGCACGGTGCGGGCGAAATCCTTGTGGAGCAATCCCTCGTAGAGATCGATGACCCCGCCGACGAATTTGGAGGTGAAAATACGGATGCACCCGTAATCGAGGAGGTTAATGCCGCGCGCCTCGTGGTCTCCGGCCATGCCGAACACCGTATAATTGCCAAGGTGCGCATCGCCGTGGATCACGCCGAACCGGCTGAATGGAATCCACCAGGCCCTGAACATTGCCTTGGCGATGCGGTTGCGCGAGGATTCGTCGGCTTGTTTGAAGCCGAGCAGTTTGCCGCCTTCGAGCCACTTCATCGTCAACAGCCGCCCGGTTGAGAGGTCCGGCCACATGCCAGGCACGCGAACTTCCTCGACATGGCCAAGAATATCGCCATAGAGCGCGGCATGTTTGGCCTCGCGGCGATAATCGAGCTCCTCGCGGACTCGGTCGGCGATTTCCTTCGCCATTTCGCGTGTGTCGACGACCGGATTAAGGCGCCTGTGCAGCGCGAACACAATGTCGAGCTGCCGTAAATCCGCTTCGACGATCGATGCCATATCGGGATATTGCAGTTTGCAGGCAAGCGCGGTGCCATCTTTGGCGGTCGCGCGGTGAACCTGGCCGAGCGAAGCCGCCGCCGACGGATGGGTATCGAACGCGGCGAACAGCGATTGCCAATCCGCCCCGAGCTCCGCCCGCATCCGCCGCTTAACAAACGCCGGGCCCATGGGCGGCGCTTCGCTTTGCAATTTCTGCAATTCTTCGGCATAATCTTGCGGCAGAAGACCGGGGACGCTCGCCATCATCTGGGCGGCCTTCATCACCGGTCCCTTGAGGCCGCCGAGCGCTTGCGCCAAGACCGCCGCATGGCTGCCCGAGGCAACGCCTCCACCGAGAAGACGGGCGCCGGCTATCCTGGCCGCCACGCCGCCGACATTGGCGCCGACCCGGGCATAACGCGCCGCGCGCGCGGAAAAGCGATTGGCTTCCTTGTCTTCCATGTACTGGACCCGATTTTGGGGAGCTGCGGCCCGCAAATGCTCCGGCAGCATGACTTTGGTTCGTTTATTCTGAAGCAAGCGGCGCGGACAGCAAAATTGCTTAACTCACAGAGACTTGTAGGCGATCATGCCGGCGAGCCTCGCCAGCGCGACCGTCCCAATAAAACACCGATATGGCGGGGCGCAGTCCTTTGCGGCGATCGGCATGATCGATTGCCCGGGCGGCGGCGCAAATTCGGCCGGCGGGCTTTTGCGCGTGATCTGATTCAATTGAATCGGATCCCGCCGGGAAGCCCGCGTCTTAGTGATCGATGTCGGCCTTGACCGAGGCCGTGCCGCTGTCGTCGCCGATGGTCAGCATCACCTGCACCGGGTTCGTGGTCCCGGTCAAGTTGGCGTCATCCCCCTGGGCGTGGAACGCGTATCGCAAGGTGCCCGTCCGCTTGATCAGCGCCTCCAGCCGCACGCCGTCGATCACCCCATGGAAGGTGAAAAACTCGTTCTCCTCGTCCTCGTCCTCGTCCTCGTCCTCATGCCTCTTGAAGGAGCCGGGCGGGATCGCGATGGAGAAGGTGCCGATCTGGAGCGTGACCGGCTCTGTGACGGGATGGATCCCGTTGCTGGCGGTGCTGCTCAAGGTGAAGCTGGATTAAGTTTAAAGCGATCCTCGTTCGGGTGGCGGTCCAAGTCGATCTCGAGCTTGGCGCTGAAGGCGAGGAAGGGGACGAATGTCGGACCGAGATTGGCGATCCAGCCCTGAGTTCGTCCGTTAGGGTCGGTGCCAAAACCGACGATGACCTGGCCGTCGGCCGACACGCCTTGTGCATCCGTGAGCGTCCAGCCGGTCGTGCTGACGCCCTTGGCTGTCAGCAGAGCCTGAACGGATTGCATGCCGTCCGTCTGAGTCCAGCGGAACGCCTCTTGAGAAATCCCGGCGGCATTGCCAAAACCGACCACGACCGCGCCGTCGGCGTTCACGCCAAGGGCCTGGCTGGTAGTTCCGCCGGTTAGAAAGCCGAGGCCCATCATGCCGCCGGCCTGGGTCCAGCGGAACGCCTCGGCGCCGGTGCCGGTGGCATCGCCAAAACCGACCACGACCGTGCCTTTGGCGTTCACGCCAAAGGCCTCGCTGTTAATCCCGCCAGGCAAGAAGCCGAGGCCCGCCGGGCCAGCCTGGGTCCAGCGAATCGCCTCTACATTGCGCAGGAGGGCTCCGGTGTCGCCAAAGCCCACCGCGATCGTGCCGTCGGCGTTCACGCCCTGGGCCTGGCTGAAATTTCCGAGGCCGAAAAGGTCCGCCAAGCCGCCAGCCGGGGTCCAGCGGAACGCATCAGGATCAAGAACGCTGAAGGAACTGCCAAAGCCGACCACGACCGTGCCGTCGGCGTTCACGCCAAAAGCCTCGCTGAAAACTCCGCCGGGCTGGCCGGGGGGACGCAGGAAGCCGAGATCCACCATGCCGCCGGTCTGGGTCCAGCGGAACGCCTTACGGAAGCCGCTGGTGCCGGTGGCATTGCCAAAGCCGACCACCACCGCGCCGTCGGCATTCACGGCCTGGGCCTGGCTGAAACTTCCGCCAGGCAGGAAGCCGAGGCCTGCCATGCCGCCGGCCTGGGTCCAGCGGAACGCCTCTTGAGGAATGCCGGCGGTATTGCCAACACCGACCACGACCGTGCCTTCGGCGTTCACGCTCTGGGCCCGGCTGGCATTGCCCCCGGTTAGAAAGCCAAGTCCCGAGAAACTCTGCGCGTGAGCGGGGGTCGATGGGACCACCGCGCCGAGCACGCCGTAAGCAAGCAGCGCCGTGCATAAGACCACAAATCTCCGCGCCCGCGCGACTCCGTTTCCGTTACTATTGTTGTTATACAAAAATATAGCTCCTCAATTATCCCAGCATTATTTTCCAGACCGCCGATTTCAGCCTCATTAATACTTCCTTTCGGCGCTCCTGACAAGGCCGAGCCGGTGCGTTTGTGGAGCGATCCCTCATCCTGAGCGGAAGGAAACCTGCGGTTCCATTGCGAACGGAGAGATTCGCGAGGCGGACGCAATGGAAGCGGGCGACTGGAGAGAGAAAGAGCAGGAGGAGGCTGCTCGAAAGACGAGCGGACCCCGCGAGCGGCGTGTTCCCCCTCGCGCGTGCTTCGAGACGGCGGCTGCGCCGCCTCCTCAGCATGAGGGCGAGGAATGTGGTCTTTCGCCGGGCAGCCCTGGTGCGTCCGGCAACCGAGGATAGGACACGCCTCTTCCATGTACTGGACCCGATTTCGGGCAGCTGCGGCCCGCAAATGCTCCGGCAGCATGACTTTGGTTCGTTTATTCCTGAAGCAAGCGGCGCGGACAGCAAAATTACTTAACTCACAGAGACTTGTAGCCGGTATGCCGGCGAGCTTCGCAGGCGCGTCAGTCCCCTAAAATGCCGATATGGCGGGGCGCACGCCTATGCGGCGATCGATGTGATCGACGTTGGAGGACGGCTTCACGCTGCGCGACGTGCGCCGCAATCAATGGCGCAGCCGGACCACGGATGAGGCGATACAGGCCGCCCTCGACTGGCTGCAAGACGAAGACTGGCTGCGCGGCGAGGCCACCGGCGGCACCGGCCCCGGCAGCGGGCGCCGCACGCTGCGCTACCGCATCCATCCCGCGATCAAGGGCAAGCCAAAGGGCACGGCGCATGAACTGGCTAGAACGCGCACGCCGCGAAATTCTGAAAAGCGCCTGGCGACGTACTGCCAATAGTGCCGAAAGAACTCTAATGGCAGTAATGGCAGTCCCCCTCCCGCCCTTCGCCGAGAAATTGGAAGAGTCTATCGGCAGTAACGGCAGTGCCTCGCCGTCGCGCTTGCTGGAACTCGAATCGCTTGGCGTCAAAATAGGTGTAGTGCGATGATTACCATTACACCTAAAACGGCGATTATTACGAACTCCATCAAATCATGATGGTCAGAGGTCCGGCCCATAGCCACTATCCCCTAGCTAGCCGTCGGTTTCAGCCTTATCCTGCGTCCATTCCACTCTCCTGACAAGGCGGGGCCGAGAACACGTCCACGTGCATTCGGGCGACCAGGCTGTCGTCGGCATGGTCGAGACCCCGGGGGGACGGTCTATTGCCTATGCACCAGGCATCGAAATGCCGAGGTGATTGCGCGGCGACGAGAGATTTCAGGGCTGTTATGCGCGATGAAAGCCCTAACAAATGCGTCTGAATAAATCGCGGCTCCGGACAAAGTCCCGCCCGCACCGAATGAGGAGATTGGCATGAACGAGATCACAACCGCGCTGCCGATAACGCGCCGCAAGGATAAAGGCGTTTATATTTTCTTTTTTATTGTACAAAACACTTGTTATACCGTAAGTTCGACCGCCGACACGTAAACGCGCTGGATATTATCGAAGCCGATGCGCGACGATCTGAAAAAGTCCGGGGTGATTTTGCAAAGCTGAAAGAAAAGCCCGTAATGGTCTATGTCATCCTGCCCTCCGAACGCATGCGGAATGCATTGCGTCTGGCTGCGCCTCGTCATAGTGTCGGCGCTCCGGGGGGATTGCGCACGCTTCTCCTCATTGACAAAATGCCCGCCCTCAGCCATCTTGGGCCGCTCGAAGACGCCTTCGGCCTCGTGCGCGGCTATGCGGCTATAAGGTGCAAATCGCCGGAATCTGCCAAGACCTCGCGCAACTCAAAGCGCTCAATAGTGAACGCTGGAAATCCTTCCTCGCCAACGGGCATCGTGCAGGGTTTCACGCCAAACGATCTCACCACGGCGGACTGGATGTCGCGCCGCGCCGGACAAACGACGCTCGTCGCCGAAAATTCCAGCGAAAGCTGGTCGTCGGAAAGCGGACGGGGCAGCGAAAGCACAAGCTGGATGCTTCTATTAACGCGACCGTACTTGGCTTCCGCGCCGGATTTTATCTGACGTGAACGACCGGCGCGGTGTTTGCGGTGCTTAAAGCCCCTGACGAAGGCACCTATCGATCATGCCGCGGCGTTGGATATTGTAGACGAGGTTCGCCAGTCCGATCTTCGTCTTCGCTTTCGCGATCCCGATGGTCCGGATGAATAAACCCATCCGATCCTTCTGCTCGGCGAAGACATGCTCGACGCGCGAACGGATTTTTGATTTGGCGTTGTTGGCACGCCGGATCGCTTCCGGCATCGGTGTCCCTTCGGCCTCTTACGATGGACATGGTTGACGAAGCCGTTCCTTTCCATGAACTCCTCGTTGGTGGCCGATCTATAAGCGATATCCGCCCCAACGCTGCCGTGTTGGTCTTGTCGAGAAGTCCATCGCGCAGACGGCGGCCTCATAGGCGGCGGCGTCCGTCGCACTCCATTTGCGAATGAAGCGGAAACCGCTTAAAATTGAAGACGGGCCAGGTTCCGACCACCCTGGGCCGCCGCGGCGTCCCGATGGCGGGCTCAAATAATCAAAATCAGCGAGCCGAGTGACTGATCCCCGTCCTGCGGGTTCGCGGCTGCTGGTTATGTTTTGCTGAGTTTGCAGGGCCTGTGCGGACGCCAGATCCCGGAAATGGCGGACCGCTGACTTCGTCGCCCTCGTGCTCGCATCTGAGGGCGTGTAGCGTGCTGTCGTGTCGAGCTTCTCTGACCGAGGAGAGCCTGAATGATGCGGATATCGGATCAGCTGTTCAATTCGAGTGAGAAACGTCTGGCCCGGAGGCTCCTGCTGTTGGCGAACTTTGGAAGGAAGAGAAACCGGAGCCGACACTTGCGAAAATCAGACAGGGGCTTCGGAGATGATCGGAACGACCCGGTTCCGGGTGAGCGCTGGCAGACATTCGAGCGGCTGGCCGCCGAGCATGATGCATTAGTTTAGTCGGCAAATCGTGGCCGGGATGGCACTGCGTTTGGACCAAGACCCAGACCGTGCTGCCCTCCGCGGAAACTGCCGCCATGTTGTTTCTGGGCCCAGCTGACTTCTGGCCAGATCACGATGCGCAAGCTGGACGGCTGGCAAAGCCTTGCCGAAAAGCGTTCCGATCAGATCATTGACCTCGCCGCATAATCGGGTAATCGTGGAGATCGTGCTAAAACAAATTCCAACCAAAACCGCGACGGCACCAATTGCAATCTGATATGCGCCTGATCCTGTGCTAATGGACCTGAGGTGCGGTCGATGATGGCCGAGACAAAAAGGCGGCGGCTGATACTGATTCCTCCGCCGGATTCGATTGCGCACACGCAACTTACTGACTTTGGAAATTTCTGCGCCGCGAGGACAGGGCAAAGCTTTCCTGAGCATGCGGCGCTGCACCGGTTTTCGGTCGAGGAATTTCGTCGATTTTGGCGCTTGTTCCTCGAATGGTCCGGACTGATCTGCGACGGCGACCCTGAGCCGGTCTGCGTCGGTGATGCCTGCGAGCATGCGACCTTCTTTCCGCAACTGGAGCTCAATTATGCGGAGAACCTGCTCGCGAACCGCGGCATGGCAGACGACGCACGGCCGGCGTTGACCGCCTGTCATTTCGAGGGCGCGCCGAACCGGCTCTCGCGGGGCGAGTTGCGCGATCGGGTGATGCGGGCGGCCGACGCGTTCAGGCAACTCGGGGTTGGATCCGGCAACCGCGTCGTCGCGATCGTGCACAATAATGCCGAAGCAGTGATCTCCTGTCTCGCTGCGGCGACACTGGGAGCGATCTTCTCCACAGCCGCGCCTGAAATGGGAGCGTCGGCAGTCATCAGCCGGTTCGCCCCACTGTCCCCTTCGCTCCTTGTCTGCCACCTGCGATCCCCGCAGGATAGGAACCAGGCAGATCGGATCGCCGAGATTGTCCGGTCACTGTCCTCGTTGGCTGCCGTCGTGACGCTCGATGAGGGCGAGCTCCCTACAGTTCCGGGTGTGCCGGTTTTCCGACTATGCGAGCTGCTTGCCGCCGCGAGCCGGCAGCGCCTCATTTGGCCGCGCTTCCCGTTCAATCACCCGGTGTTCATCCTGTTCTCGTCAGGCACTACGGGCGCGCCGAAATGCATCGTGCATGGGGCGGGGGGGACCCTGCTGGAACACGTGAAGGAACACCGACTGCACTGCGATCTGCGGCCATCAGACAAGCTCTTCTTCCACACCTCGTGCGCGTGGATGATGTGGAACTGGCAACTCTCGGCCTTGGCCAGCGGGGCCGAGATCGTGCTCTACGATGGCCCGTTGGGTGGCTACGAGACCCTGTGGCGTATCGTCTCCGACGAGCAGGTCACGGTGTTCGGTACCAGCCCCGCCTACCTGAAACTCTGCGAGAACAAGGGTTTCGTGCCTGGTCGGGAGCTGCCGCTGGCCGCCCTGCGCACGGTGATGTCCACCGGGTCAATCCTTTTTGACCAACAATACGACTGGGTTATTCAAGCGGTGAAGCCGTTGCCTGTGCAGTCGATCTCGGGTGGCACCGACATCATCGGCTGCTTCGTGCTAGGCAACCCCAACCTTCCCATCTATCGTGGGGAAAGTCAGTGCCGCAGTCTTGGGCTCGACGTCGATGTGCTAATCAATAAAGGCGAAGAGGGGGAGGGCAATGCCGCGCGGCTAGGAGAGCTAGTCTGCCGCAACCCGTTTCCGTCGCGTCCGCTGGGTTTGTTCGGCGATGCGGACGGCTCACGCTTTCACGCGGCCTACTTCGCGCAAAATCCCGGCGTGTGGACGCACGGCGACTACATCGAGTTCACCCCGGAAGGCACCGCGCGTCTGCATGGCCGCTCCGATGGGGTCCTGAACATCCGGGGCATCCGGGTCGGCCCGGCCGAGGTTTATGCGATCCTGCAGGATCTGCCCGAGGTGCTCGAAGCTATGGCCGTAGAGCAATCGCTCGCCGATGTGCCAGGCGGTGCGCGCATGCTGCTGCTCGTCGTGCTGCAGGACGGGCTGCAGCTGACCGGCGAGCTAATTGTGCGCATCAAGAAGGAGCTGGGCCAGCGCGCGTCGGCGGCGCATGTGCCGGCAGTGGTCCTGCAGGTCGCCGAGCTGCCGGTCACGCACAGCGGCAAGCGCTCGGAAAGCGCCGCGCGGGACGCGGTGAACGGTCGGAAGGTCAAGAACCGCGATGCGCTCAAGAATTCCGAATGCCTCGATGCACTGTTGCGCCACCCGGCACTCGCTGTCTCGGCGCGGGAAGTGCCCCCCGGCGCGCCCGCGGCGCTGGAGGAGAGCTCGGAACGGCGGCTCCAGGCCTTGTGGGAGAGACTGTTCGGCGTATCGCCGATCGATTTGTACGACAATTTCTTCGAAATCGGGGGAGATTCGTTGCTGGCGCTTGAGCTATGCTGCGAAATCAGCGACATGACCGGGCGGGAGCTGCCAATCTCAACGCTGTTCGAGGCGCCCACCATCGCGACCCTCGCGACCCTGCTGCGGGACGAGAACAAGCGCGTCGCCTTCTCGCCGCTGGTGCGGCTCAAAGAAGGAAGCGGACGGCCGCTTTTCATTGTTCACGGCCTAGTTGGTTCGGTTCTCGAACTGCATGGGCTCCGGCGACATCTGACATCGGAGCGTCCGATCTATGCGCTCCAGGCACGTGGGCTGGATCGTCGCCACTCTCCCCAGATGCGCGTGGAGGAGATGGGCCGCGACTACATCGAGGTGATACGAGCCTTGCAGCCGACCGGACCGTACTCCTTGGGCGGGTACTCATTCGGTGGCCTCGTCGCCTTCGAGATGGCACGGCAATTGACCGCCTCGGGAGAAGCCGTCGCGCTGCTTGCCTTGATCGACACTGGCGTCAATGTGCAATTCCTGCCGCTCATTGAACGGATGAAATTTCAGTGTACCCAACTAGCAGCCATTCCTGCCGCGCTGAAGGGATTATCGTCGAGGCAGGCCTCCTTCTATCTCTTCTATCTCTTCAAGGAAATTGGCGGCCGTATTAAGTTTCATCTTGGGCTGTGTTCTGAGCTGCCACCACTGCTGCAACGCACGCGCGCCGCCTGTTGGGCGGCATTCAACGCATACATTCCCCGCACCTATCTAGGGAAAGTTACTTTCTTCCGCGCCACCCTCCCCAACCAATTCGAGTATGATCCGCTCCTCGTGTGGTCCAAAGTGGCCTCAGAACTCGAAATACGTGACGTTCGAGGCAGCCATATAGACTTGATCAGGGAGCCTGATGTCGTGTCGCTCGGTGCCGAGCTCGACGCCGTGTTGGGTGCGCCATCACGTTTTTAGGGGCGCATTGATCTGCTCGAATGTGCATTGTCGAGGCGCCTTATCCGGACGCCAGCGCATCAGTTTTGTCCCGTGACGAAAGCGATGGTTGCTGACATGGTCGAACCGGACCTCGACAACAAGTTCTGGCCGCAGCGGCTCCCATTCGCCACTTCGGTCAGTGCTCCACCGGCTTGGACCGCCCGGCGCCTTACCAGTGAAGCCTGGCGGGCTGCGCAAACCTTCGAGCTTCCGCGTCAAGCTGGCCCGCTCCATGTCCATGATCGTTGAGGTGAAGCCGACGTGGTCGAGCTTGCCTTCCTCATCATAGAGCCCGAGCAATAGGGAGCCAACCTGACGGCTGTTGGTCTCATAGCGAAACCCACCGACGACGCAGTCTGCCGTTCGAGACCTTTTCACTTTGATCATCGTCCGCTCGCCCGGCTTGTACGGATCCTCCAAACGCTTCGCAACGATGCCGTCCGTTGCCCCGTTTCCCAATTCGTTCAGCCACTCCTCGGCCTTGTGCCGGTTGCGTGTGGACGGCGAAAGGACGAGCTTCTTCGGTACCGAGGCCTGAGCGAGAAACATCTCGAGGGCTTCGCGCCGCTGCTCCAGCGGTTCATCGATCAAATTCCGGCCATCCGTGTCGACCAGCATGTCGAACAGGATCAATCTCGCCGGCGTTTCCACGGAAAGCTTTCTAATCCGGCTCTCCGCTGGATGAAGCCGCATCTGCAACACATCGAATGCCAGCCTCCCCTCAGATTCGATCACCAGCTCCCCATCAACGACGAATTGCGGAGCACTAATGTCGCGCAGCAGGGATACGATTTCCGGAAAGTATCGTCCGAGTGGCTTCCCGGACTTAGCTCGAAGCTCGACGGTATCGCCAGATTTGAAGGCGAGGCACCGGAAGCCGTCCCACTTCGGCTCGTATTGCCACCTCTCTCCGTCGCAAGGAATCACTTCCACCGCCCGAGCCTCCATGGGCGGCGTGTCTACAGCAAGGGCGAAGGTGTTGGCCTGTGCGCTGGCCTTCCGCGTCCGGATCTTCGTTGCTTTCTTCTTTACGGGCCGAGCAGCCTGGGCACTGGCCATGCCGCGCCTACTTCAGCTTCCCGGGGACCGCGCCGAGCTTGGCGGGATCATCGAGATGCGATCGATCAGCTCCCGCGGCTGCTCTGCCGGGCTCGCGCGCTTGAGGGCAAAATACACGAGGTCCGATCGCCAGTACCCGACTAGTACGTCTTCATTCGTCTTGTATCCCAAATTGTACCGCGTGTGCTGATGAAAGAGGCCTCGACGCTCATGGCGCCAGCCTCGACCTGCCGAGTCGTTTGATTGCCTGCTCGAGCGGCCGCTCCCAATCGCAGTAGTCCACCCAAGGCTTGCTCCTGCTGAGAAGTGCTGGCACGGTCCTGATTGTGAAGCGTTTGGGATCGAGGTCGGCTTTGACCTGCGCCCAGGTCAATGGCATGGACACTATCGCGCCAGGACGGGCACGTGGCGACAATGGCGCAACCGCTGTCGCCATCCGATCGTTGCGGAGATAATCGAGGAAAATGCGCCCTCCGCGCAGCTTCTTGGCCATGTTGATGATATAGAGCTGCGGATTATCTTTCGCCATTCGAATGCAAACTTCGTGGGCAAAAGCCTTTGCCTCCGGCCAGGTCAGCTTGCTTTTCTTGGAAGCGGCAAGCGGTGTGACGACATGCAACCCTTTGCCGCCTGTCGTCTTGCAAAAGCAGACGAGGCCGAGTTCGTCGAGCCGCTCTCGCATTTTCTTGGCCGCTTCGACGATAGTCGAGAACGCAACGTTGGGGCCGGGGTCCAGATCGAAGACGAGGCGCCCCGGAATTTCAGGATGCTTCGGCTGGCAGTTCCAGGGATGCAATTCGAGCGCCGCCACTTGCGCGACAGCGGCGAGGCCTTCCACTCGATCGATCTCAAGGTAGGGTTTGCGATCGCCGAAGACGGTTACGAGCTCCAACAAATTGGATGCACCCGGCACGGCATGACGCTGGAAGAATTGCTCGCCAGCGATGCCGTCGGGTGCCCGGATGATCGAACAAGGGCGGCCCTCAATGTGATTGAGCATCCAGAATCCCACGGCCTCGAGGTAACGAGCGAGATCGAGCTTTGTCACCGGCTCGCCGTCGCGAGCATCCGGCCAAAGCGCCTTGTCAGGATTTGAGATCAGCACACCCATGACGACGGGCTTGCGCCCTTTATCGAGCGGGCTCGGTGCTCGTAAGGCCGCCTTGAGTCTGCTGGTGGGCTTTGCAACCGCCGTAGCCTCCGGAGCCGCCGGCTTTTCAGCTGTAACCTCGGCTGCCGGCTTATCCTCGCGCAGCCCTTTGAAAGCGGCCTGCCGAACCAAGCCGGCGCCGGTCCAGCCGGCGAACTCGATCTCGGCGACGAGTTCCGGCTTGGTCCAATTCACGTTCGCCTCGTCGCGGGGCGCTCCGATGCCGGTGAACGGTGATTTGGCGGTCGTAACGGCCTTCAGGCGTGGCAGAAGTTGTCTCACCTTGGCCTCGCTATATCCTGTACCGACGCGGCCGACGTAGACGAAATGCTCGCCGCGATGGACGCCAACCAGGAGAGAACGGAATTTGCCGTTGGTGGTCGTCCAACCGCCGACCACGACCTCGTGGCCTGCCCTGCACTTGGCTTTGGTCCAGCTGCTGGTTCGGCCGGAGCGATAGGGCGCATCGAGCCTTTTCGAAACAATGCCCTCAAGCGCCAACCGGCAAGCGGACTTCAAAACCGCATCACCTCCCGTTTCCAAATGCTCGACAAAGCGAATCCGCGCGGCATCACCAGGGCCATGGTCCGTCAGCAAGGTCCGAAGCCTTGCCTTGCGATCGGAAAGCGGCTGTTGTCGCAGGTCGGCTTCGGCTTCGAACAAAAGATCGAAAACATAGAAGATCAGGTCGTCGGTATCTTGCTCAGACAGTGCCGCCTGCAGAGCAGTGAAATCGGGAGCGCTGTTTTCCTCGAGGGCAACGATCTCGCCGTCGATGATCGCATCGGGCAGCGACTTGGCCTCTCTTGCGATCGCAGCGAACTTTCCGGTCCAATCTAGCCCCGTACGCGTCTTCAGGGTCACCTGCTCATTCTGCACGCGCAACTGAACACGATAGCCATCGAACTTAATCTCGTGTCCCCAGCCCTCGCCAGACGGTGGCCGCTTGACCAGTTCGCAGAGCTGGGGCACTATGAAGTCTGGCAGCGCAGCATAAGATCGTGGTCGTACCTTCGACTTTGCCTTGGCCGAGCCAGCCGTGCACTCTTTCTGATTTTCGGCAGCATTGTCCGCCCTGCTGTCCCACACAGCGTCCGGCTTCGCAGCCGCTTTACCCGCCAGCATAAACGGTTTCGGACCGCGCCCCTTCCCGGCAGCGATCGCCGCCATCGGGCGGCCAGATGCGATCGAGCGATCCTCAGTGAGGACCGAATCGGCGTCACCTTCTCGAGCATGTTCATCCCTATGCTTGATCAAAAGCCAATTGGTCCGTTTGCCGCCGGTCCTGTCATGCTTCATGCGGACGAGAACCCAGCTGCCATGCAGACGCTGTCCCTGCAGCATGAACTTCAAATCGCCGCCAGCAAGCGCTTCCTCTGGCGTCTTGTTGCCTTCGGGCTCCCAATAGCCGCGGTCCCAGAGCTGAACCGTCCCGCCACCATATTCGCCCTTGGGAATCGTTCCCTCGAAGTCCCCATAATCGAGCGGATGATCCTCGACCTCGACCGCGAGCCGCTTGTCATGGGGATCGAGCGATGGCCCGCGGGTCACAGCCCATGATTTAAAGACACCGTCGAGCTCAAGCCGAAGATCGTAATGCAGCCGCGTTGCCGCATGCTTCTGGACAACGAATCGCCGCCGATTGGAGGGGATGATCTTCGTCTGACCACTCGGCTCGGCGGTCTTGCTGAAATCCCGCTTCGCGCGGTACTTTGAGAGGTTGTTTTTGTTCGGCACGGGTCACCGCACGGTTTCGAACATTGCTCCAAATAAGAGTGGCCAGCAGCAACGCAAGTCGCTGGCAGGCCAGCAATCAAAATCATTATCATGACCGTGTCGCGATCCTTTTCGATCATTCGCGCGCACCAAGTCCAATACCGGGCGGCTGCCCGCTTCCGGCGAGAGAACTGAGAATCATCGACTCTGCCGGGCCCCATTCCCGGCGAGCATCCATTCCAGCGTTTCCAACCGGTCGGACTCGGCAGGCGGCTTGTCCCAGCGCAGGCGATTGATGCGGGGAAACCGCATGGCGAGCCCGGACTTATGGCGGGGGGAGCGCTGCAGTCCTTCAAATGCCACCTCGAGTACAAGGCCCCGGTCCGGCTGGTGCACCACCTCGCGCACCGGTCCAAAGCGACTGATCGTGTTCTGGCGCACGAAACGGTCGATCCGAAGAAGCTCTTCGTCGGTGAAACCGAAATAGGCCTTGCCGACCGGCACCAGCTCGCCCGCTTCGGGACCCCCGCGCCAAACCCCAAATGTGTAATCCGAATAGAATGATGAGCGCTTGCCGTGTCCGCGCTGGGCATACATCAGCACCGTGTCGATGAGGATTGGTCCGCGCTTCCATTTCCACCACGGTCCCTTGGGACGCCCTGGCAAGTAGCGTTCATCGCGCCGTTTCAGCATCACGCCTTCGACCGCCTGGGCATCCTCGCCGGCACCGAACGCCGCCGGATCGTCACGCGCGGCGGCGAGTTCCTGCCAAGTTGCAAATCGAATGATCGGCGACACATCGATGCGCGGATCGCCCAGCCCGCCGATCAGCGCTTCGAGGCGCGCACGCCGCTCGACAAACGGGAGGTCACGCATGTCGCCTTCTTTGTCGAAAAGAATATCATAGGCGCGCAAATGCGCGGGAAACTCACTGAGCATTTTCCTCGTGACGGTTTTGCGATTGAGACGCTGCTGCAGCGTATTGAACGATTGCACGTGGCGCTCGCGCATGATCAACAGCTCTCCATCGATCGCACCGTCGAAGGTGAGCGCCTCCGTGAGCTCCGGAAAGCTGTGCGAGATGTCCTCCCCGGTACGTGTATAGAGCCGAGCAACACGTTGGCCATTCTCGCGCGTTCCTGCTACAGCTTGTACGCGGATGCCGTCCCACTTCCATTCCGCGATAAACGCCGCCGGATCGAGTCTCCCAAGCTCGCTCTCCTCGAGCGCATGGGCGAGCATGACCGGCCGGAACGGCGCCGGGTCGCTGGTGGTCGGTTTGTCCGCGCGGCCTTCGAGCCAGGCAAATAGATCGGGATATGGGGGCGCTTGGCTCGGCCAGATAAACTCGATCTCATTGGCGTCTTTGTTGCCGAGCACCGCGACGGCGGTCTTGGCAAGCCGAGCCGAGACCCCAATCCGCAGCTCGCCCGTCACGAGCTTCAACATGGCCCAGCGCCCAGTTTCATCGAGCGCATCGAGCCACTGCGCGAGCTGCGCCGAAAGGTCGAGCTTGCCGAGCACGGCAAGCGTCGTGACCACTTCGGAGAGCGAAGGTATTCGCGGTGGTGATGCGCTGCGCGGCCTCGGCCACATCAGAGCGACGGTCTCGGACAGGTCGCCCACTGAAATCATAAGACATGTCGAACAACACGGGATCGACGCGTTGAGCGATCAACGCGCGGACGATGCCGGGCTTTGCATGCGCAAAGCTCAAGGCCCCGGTCAGCGCCGCGAGCGCCCAGCCGCGCTCCGGGTCCGGGGTTGAGCGCAAATACTCGACGACCAGCCTCAGCTTGGCGTTGCGCCCTGGCTCATACGCGAGGCGATCAAGCAAGGCTGCGAATCAATTCATGCCGCCGTCGCCGGCTGCTCCGCCGGCTTTCACGAGCCCCAGGGCCCGCGGCTCAATCGATGCTGAAGGGTTCATGGCGATGCGATCGGTGCGTCGTCTTCCTCGCCGTAGCCTAAGATCCGCAGAGGGCGGGCGGTGAGACCGCGTTGCGTACACCAGTGCACCAGCGCGTCTTCCTCGCCATGCGTCACCCGGACTTCCGGCGCGCCGGTCGCCGCGATCGTCGCGGTGAGGCCATCCCAGTCGGCATGGTCGGAGATCACCAGGGGCAGCTCGACGCCGCGCTGGCGCGCCCGGGCGCGCACGCGCATCCAGCCCGACGCTAGCGCCGTGATTGGGTCGGGGAACCGCCGGGTCCACAAGTCCTTGAGCGACGCCGGCGGGCAAAGCGCAATCGCCCCGGCGAGGTCTGCCTTGGATGCGCCGCGTGCGAGTTTGACGTCGCCGAGATTAATTCCTCGGCTGGCGTAGTAACCGGTGATGGCTTCAAGCGCGCCATGCAGATAAACCGGCTTATCGTAGCCGGCCTCGCGCAACATCGCGATGACGCGCTGCGCCTTGCCGAGCGCGCAAGCACCGAGGAGATGGGTGCGCTCGGGAAAGATGCTGACCGAGCCTAAAAGCTTGGCGAGTTCGGACTTCGGATCGCCATGACGGAAAATCGGAAGGCCGAAAGTTGCCTCGGTGATGAAGACATCGCAAGGGATCAGCTCGAACGGAGCACAGGTCGGATCGGCGACGTTCTTGTAATCGCCGGAGACGACCATCCGAATGGCCCCTCTTAGTACCGCAATCTGCGCCGAGCCGAGCACGTGGCCGGCCGGATGAAACGTCACCGATACGCCGTCAAGCCGGACGGTCTCGCCGTAGCCGACTGCCTGCGTCGTCCCGGCGAAACCTTCGCCGTAGCGAAGCCGCATCAGATCCAAGGTTTCGGCTGTCGCCAACACTGCCTCGTGGCCGGACCGGGCGTGGTCAGAATGCGCATGGGTAACGAGCGCTCGGGCGACCGGGCGGACCGGATCGATGTAGAAGGCGCCCGATGGACAGTGAAGCCCGGCCTGCGTCGGCACTAGAAGTTCGATCGGACGCATGATTACCCAAGACTGTCCCGTTATAAGAATTTGGTATCACCATAAGATTGGTAAATGAGCGCCGTACCGGCGCGATACACAAGCGCGAGGGTTAAGGCAACCCAAAGAGCGTCAATCCAGCGTTTTGCGACATTGCAATGCGCTTCGCGAAGTTGTCGAACAGATGTTAGTGGCCGGCTCATTTTGCACATGGCCGATGCAACGGCGCGCGGCGTGTCTTCTGGTGGATAATCCGAAGGATTGGCGAGTGTAGCGGTTGAGCGCTCCGAAGAGACAAACAACAGAAAACTTATCTGCGAAGAAACGCATTCTACGCAGATGATGGGGGTTTGGATAAACTCTGCATGGGTTCGGCATTATAGCGGTTCAATCTCAGTCCAAGCGACGCCAAGGCTGCGTGCCCCGCAGGTTAGGGCTCTGCCTGACCCGCACCAATTATACTGCCAGAGGATCCGATGAAACCCGAAATCCTTGAACGCCAAATCGCGCACGCCGGCTACCTAACGGTCGAGCGCCTCCGAATGCGGCTTACCGATGGCGCTGAGGTCTCGCGCGAGATGGAGCGGCATGGCGATGCCGCTGCGGTGCTGCCCTACAACGTTGAGCGACGCAGCGCACTCATTGTGCGCCTTTTCCGTGCGCCTATTTTAGTGGCATCCGGGGAAGAGATGTCGGAGGAAGCCTGCGCCGGGATGATCGAGAACGAGGATGCCGCTACGACTGTGCGCCGTGAAGCTTATGAAGAACTGGGCGTTGATCTGCAATCTCTGGAATTCATCGCTCGGGTGTGGTCGAGCCCAGGCGTCTCAACCGAGCGCCAGTCGCTCTTTCTCGCACCTTATCGCTCCGCTGATCGCATCAGCGACGGCGGCGGTGTGGAGGGCGAGCGTGAGGGAATCAACGTTGTCGAGCGGCTGCTCGCGGAGCTCGCGGCCGATGTCGATCAGGGGCGGATCGCCGATGGAAAGCTATTGACTCTGGTTCTTGCCCTACGCCTGCGGCGACCCGACCTCTAGGTTATTTTCATCTTCTGCTTTTCGCGCGGCCGGCGGCAAACCCAACCGGCAAATATCAAATTCTTCCCAAATCAAGGCAGCCTCGCTCAGCGCGCCGGGGCAGCCGAACGCGGATCGATCTCGCGGGCATGCAGCGCCATCGCGATCAGCGCCGAGCCGCCGAACACCATATTGATGCCGACCAGCAGCCCGATCGCCCAGGCTGCGGTGCCAGGTAGGCCTGCGAAAATGATAGTGGCCAAGCTCAGGTCGATGATGCCACTCGCCAGCATCCAGCCCCATCGTCCCGACAGCTCGCGCTTGTGCTCGAACGCGAACATGATCGAGGCAACGCCTTCGATCACGAAGAACACGATGAGAATTAAGGTAAGCGAGAGTACGCCGCTCAACGGCCACAACAGCAGCACGATCCCGACCGCAATTGCAAGGACTGCCGAGACGAGCGACCATCGGAAACCCGGCGCTTGGCGCATCCGGAAGGTGGTGATCAAACCGACGATTCCGCTGATGAGAAAGAGCCAGCCATACAGGATCTCGACTGCGAGCGTGGCGATCGGCGGAATAACGACGGCGGCCAGACCGAGGATGATGAGAATGATCCCCTCGACCAGAAAAAGCACCCAATGCTCGCGCAGCGATGCCACCACCGTGCGCTGAATTTGCTCGATGTCAGACTTGTTCATCGACATTGGAAGGCCTCCTTGGGGAGTTGTCGCGTTGGCGAGTTTTACTTCTCAATAGAGCCAGTTCGTTCAAACTGCTGCTACCCGAGGTTTTCTGCGCGTGCGGCTAGGCGATAATGTCCGGCGTAAGCTGATCTTCGAGAAAGGCCAAACGGTCGCGCAACGCGAGTTTTCGCTTCTTGAGACGCTGGATTTGCAGCCGGTCGCCGGCACTAAGGTGGAGCAATGCCTCGATCGCGGCATCGAGGTCGCGATGCTCCTGACTCAGACGCTCGAATTCGGCCTGCAATAAAGCGCGGTCATCCTCGCTTAATTTCTTTGTCATGATCCGGCTTTTCTCCAGTTTTCCAAAGCATTTTAGCTTTTATTCTAGCTTAATGCCAGGCTGACTAAAGAATTTGTTCGCTAGAAATCAAACCTGCGGGATTACATAATTTTGCATGTTTTGACGCAAACGCCAGGTTATTGGGCAGCTCGTGAACAAGGGCACATGTTTCTTGACGCGGCGGTCGCGCTGGGGTCTCTTAGGCACGGAAAAAGATGAGGCGCAAGCTGTGCGCCGCGCCCTTCGACGAGCTCGGGGAGCGAGTAGGCGCGGGCCTCCACTGTCGTGTGATCGGGTGAGCGAGCATCGTCTTTTGCCATGTCCTCAATGCATCACTTGGGCTCCGCGCCGTCAATAAAAATGCGAGCAGGCTTATGGACAGACTAGTACCTCCGTCAGTCCGCTGAACATGACCTCGGCTGTCCCTCCGGCGGTACGCGGGAGAAAGGGTCCAGGGATTAACCTTTTGGTCAGATTTTCACGCCAGGATCGAGCGATTGGAGGTTGCGTGCCATGAAGCCGGATGTCCGAATGTCGTGCAGGCAAAGCCTTGCCGCCGGTATTGCCGCGGTTACTGTTTTCTCAGGCCTTATCACGACACCAGCAACCGCGGGCGGCGGCGACGTGGCCGCCGGCTTGCTCGGCGGGCTGGCCGTTGGCGCCATCGTGGGCAGCGCGGCGGCCCAGCCTCGCTACTATCCCCCCTATTACGCCCCCGCGCCCATCTATATGCCAGCTCCGCGCTGCTGGCTTGAACATGAACGCGTATGGGACGGTTACGGATACGTCATTCAACGCGTCCGCGTCTGCGAGTAGCACGCCGCGATTTCCCGCCATCGTCCGTAGCAGATCGACAAACACAACAATTTCTCCGCCGGCCGGCTAGTTCCCTGGTCGTCCGTTAAAACCCATCCGCTTGCGGGGGGACGTGATCTTGATCGACGCTTGGCTATCACTACCGCTTCCGGCGTTGATTTTGATTTTGGGGGCCTTTTACAGCGCCTCCGCCTTGCTACTGATCCGCCTTTCGTTCAGTGCTTTGGTGGGAGCCTGGGTGCGAAGCTTTCGAGGCGTCGTGGCGCCCTTCGCCAGCGCGATCGTCATCTTATTCAGCATTCTCGTCGGCTTTCTCGCGAACGACGTCTGGGATCGCAACCGGCGCGCCGCGGCAACCGTGCGCGGGGAAGGCGCCAGTCTTATCTCCCTCCATGCCCTGGCCGCCGCCTTGGGCACGCCGCATGTTGCGATCGACCGCGCCATCCGGGCCTATGCCGGCGCCGTCATCGACCAGGAATGGCCGCGCATGGAAAACGGCGAAGCGTCGCCTAAGGCCGAAGCGGCACAAGACGAACTGCTGCAAACCGTCGCGCGATCGGACATTGCGCTTGGCAACGCGGCGCTCCATCGCCTATTGCTGGATACCGCCTTGAGGGTTAGGGAGGCGCGCAGCGATCGGCTGGCGTTAAGCTCCGATTTTTCGGAAAGTGCGAAGTGGACTTGCGTTCTTTTGATGGCTCTAATGGCGCAGATCAGCCTTGCCGTAGTGCAACTCGATGAGGCGCGCGCCCAGATCGCCGCCATGGTCATTTTCACCGCTAGCGTCGTCCTCGTGATCGGCTTGATCGCGACCCACGAAGGGCCTTTCCAACCCCCGCTCGGCATCAGGCCGGCCCCGATCGCCAAGCTTCTCGACATCGTGCCGGAAAGTTAAAGTCTCGCCGGATTGGTAATGGAAGATGAAATCTTCCGCATGGATCATTGGGGACACCTCGAACCGCCGCGCGGCCGCATCGATCATGCCAGCCGGCGTGGGATCGGAGAAGAGGTTCGTTTCAATCCCGGCCTCCCCGAAGCGAGTATGCGGCCGGCCGCCGTGACCATCTTCCACCGCGGGTGCGGCCGGGTTCAAACGTGCCGCGCAAGCACCTCTTGAACGGACTCCACGAGCCGATCTTCCGGGATGCTAAACTGCGCGTTGGCGCGAAGCTCCAAATAGTTCGCGCGGTCCGTCGTGGATTGTACGAGCTTGGCGCCGAGCACGAGATCGCGGATTGTTACTTGCGGGCCCTCTCGGTGATTGCGCTCATTTGATCCCTGGATGACGGCGCAGATCGAGCCGCGCTTATCAGCGTATTTGAGTTGCGCGTTCATGCCGGCTTGGCCGAGGTAGAGTTCGGCGTTGATATTTTTTGCACGAAGTTTTGTTACAAAGTTTTGGTAGCGGGCGAGCTGAGCCTTGTCGAGGACGAGGACGACCACCGGGCCGCGCTGACTATGCGTGGCGACGATCGGTGATTTAATTTGTTGGAGGGCCGCGAAAAGCCTTGAGACGCCAATGGAAAAGCCGGTTGCGGGGACAAGTTCGCCGCGAAATCGGCCGACGAGACCATCGTAGCGCCCTCCCCCGCCCACCGAGCCGAAGCGGACAGGTTTATCGTCCTCATCCGCGATTTCGAAAGTGAGGTCGGCCTCGAACACGGGGCCGGTATAATATTCGAGCCCGCGCACGACGGAAGGGTCGATGCGGATGCGGCCATCATTGTAGCCGGCGCTGCGAATGATTTTCCAAATCTCCGCAAGTTCGCGAAAACCATCAACGCCCGTCAGAGACCCGCGCAGATTGGATTCAATACCGCTCATCACACTTTCAAAACGGATATCTTCCGCGACCTGAGCGTCGATTTCGCTTGCTTGTATCTCGCGGCGAACGCCCTCGTATTCGCGCCTCGAACGCGCAGCCGAACTCTCAATTTCAAACAACGCAATTATCTTTTCGATAGCATCAACGTTGAGACCTGCGCCTTTGGTATAATCGCCGCTCTCGTCTTTGCGGCCCGGCCCAAGCAGCGCCCGGACCCCTTCAACTCCAAGCCGGTCATATTTGTCGATTGCCCGCAACACCGTCAGCCGTCGCCCCGCATTTTCTTCGCCGCCGAGGCCGATCGCCTCCATGACGCCGTCGAGCACCTTGCGGTTATTGACCTTGATGACGTAATCGCCCCGCTTGATGCCAAGCCGCTCAAGCGTGTCGGCCGCCATCATGCACAACTCGGCGTCCGCCGCGACGCTCGCCGCGCCGACCGTATCGGCGTCGAATTGCATGAATTGACGGAAGCGACCGGGCCCCGGCTTCTCGTTGCGAAACACATAGCCCGCGCGATAGCTCCGATAGGGCTTTGGCAATTTATCGAAGTTTTCGGCGACATAGCGGGCGAGCGGCGCGGTCAGATCATAGCGTAGCGAAAGCCAGTTTTCGTCATCGTCCTTGAATGAGAAGACGCCTTCGTTGGGGCGATCCTGATCCGGCAGGAACTTGCCGAGCGCCTCGGTGAACTCGATTAGAGGGGTCTCGACCGCCTCGAAACCATAGAGTTCGTAAATCTCTTTTATGAGGGCGAGCATTTTTTCGGTCGCCGCGATCTCGGCCGGCGTGCGATCGGCAAAACCGCGCGGCAGTTTCGCGCGGGCCGTCCGCATGTCGTTTTTCTTGCCGTTCATTGTTTCTCGAGGCCTGCCATTGTCCTGATGTCCTTACGGGCGGGAGCGCCCGACAGCAAGCACCGCACAAGCAACATCGCGCATGCTATCAAATCGCGTGACCCTTGGCTCAGGCGGAAAAACTACTTATATTTGCGCGGCGGAGGGAGGACTCCGCCAAATCCCAGAGGGGAGAATGCCAATGTCACCCGAAGAACGCCAGTTGCTCACAGGTTTGTTCGACCGGATTCGCGGCACCGCCAATACGCCGCGCGATCAGGAAGCCGAGGCGTTGATCCAGGATGCAACCAAGGCTCAGCCTTACGCACCCTACTATCTGGCGCAGACTGTCCTCGTCCAGGACCAAGCGCTGCGTGCCGCCAACGATCGTCTGCAAGAGCTCGAAGGCAAGGTCAAAGAGCTGGAGAGCCAGGGGGCGAGTGGGCCGCGCCCGGGCGGCTTCCTGAGCGGGCTCGGCTTCCTGTTTGGCGGGTCCAGCCCCTCCTCCGTGCCCCGCGCACCGGTGCCGCCGCCGGGAGGCCGCTGGAGCCAATCGCCGCCGCAGGGCGGCTGGCAACAGCCCCCGCGAGGCTACGCTCCTGCCCCTGGTGCCGCGCCTGGCCCGTGGGGCGGCCAAGGCGGCAACCCTGGCGGCGGATTTTTAACAGGCGCGCTCGGCACCGCGGCAGGGGTCGCCGGCGGTGTGCTTCTCGCCGATTTGATTCGCGGGCTCTTCGCCAGGCATAATAACCCGCTTGGCATTGGCAGCGGATTCGGCGGCATGGGCTCAGGTCTCGGCGGCGAAACCGTCATCAACAATTATTACGATTTAGGCGGGCAAAGCCTCAGCCAACAGGACGCCGCCCAGGACGCCCAACAAGACGCGGCCGACGACTTGCAATTCGCCCAGCAAGACGCGCAGCAAGATGCCGACCAGGACCAGGACGACATGCAGGACGCCTCGGATTACGGCTCGGATGATTTCGGCTCCGGCGACGACGGTAGCTACGACGTCTGACGCATCGAAGCGTTCGCGCACGAGAAAGCCACTGGCATCGGCTCCGGCGGAAACGGCGCGTAGAGGTGTCTCCGCGCGCCGACGGGAGCGGCCGTGCTCCCTGTCCTCTCAATTGCGGCGGCCGAGAGCGGACGCTTCCCGCGCGAGCTGTTCGACCTTGCCGACTAGCAGCCCCGGCGCGACCATCCACGAGCCGCCGACGCACGCCACATTGGGCAGCGCGAGATAATCTCGGGCCTTTTGCGCGTCGATACCGCCGGTCGGGCAGAAAACCAAATCGGGTAACGGGCCCGCGAGAGAATTGAGATACCTTGCCCCGCCCGCCGCCTCGGCCGGAAAGAATTTTAATGCTTGAAAACCTCGTTCCCGTAGCGCCAGGGCTTCCGATGCCGTCGCCGCGCCTGGTAGAAAAGGGACCGGCGATCGCACGGCCGCCTCAAGCAGGCGCGGCGTCATCCCGGGGCTGACCAAAAACCCGGCTCCGGCATTGGCCGCTGCCTCGATCTGGTGCGGATCGACGATTGTTCCGGCGCCGATCGACGCGTTTCGAAATGTCTTGGCGAGGGCCGTCACGGCGGCCATTGCGGCGGGCGTGCGCAAGGTGATTTCAAGCACCATTAATCCGCCCGCGATCAGGGCGCGGGCTTGGACAAGTGCATCCTCGACGTCCTTGACGGTCAGCACCGGAATAACCGGTGCACAGCGAAGCAACGCGACGGTCGCCTCGCTATGGCGATAAAGCATGGATGACGCCTTCCGTTGATGCGCCCGCTGGTCAGCCGCTGACGCTCGCGCCGAGCTCCGCTCCGCTGACGTTGGCGCGAAACATCTCGAACAATTCGCGCCCATAGCCATGCGAATGCTCTTCGAGATCGCACGTGGCGAGCGGCCGGTTTTGCAAGGTCTCTGGCGAAAGCTCGACGTTCAATGCGCCCGCGTCCGCATCGAGCTTTATGATGTCGCCGTCTCGCAGCCGGGCAATGGAGCCGCCGTCGAGAGCTTCCGGCGTCACATGGATTGCCGCCGGTACTTTTCCCGATGCGCCGGACATCCGGCCATCGGTGACCAGCGCCACCTGATGGCCGCGCGCCATCAGCGACGCGAGCACGGGCGTCAGCTTGTGCAGCTCCGGCATGCCGATCGCTTTCGCGCCCTGGAAGCGAACCACCGCGACCAGATCGCAATCGAGTTCGCCTGCGCCGAACGCGGCCTCTACTTCTTCTTGCGCGTGAAAAATCCGCGCCCTTGCGCGCACCTTGCGATGTTCCGGCGTGACCGCGCTTATCTTGATCACCGCGCGGCCGAGATTTCCGTCAAGAACCTTCAAGCCGCCATCGCGGGAAAACGGATTTGCCGCCGGGCGCAGAACCGATTTGTCGAGGCTCGCCGAAGGCGCCTCTCGGAAGGCGAGATTTCCGCCATCGAGATAAGGCTCTTGCGCATAGAATTCGAGCGTGCATCCGGCAACGGTTTTCGCGTCGGGATGCAGGAGGCCTGCACCCAGCAAGGAACGGATGAGGAATCCGGTGCCGCCGGCGGCGGTGAATTGGTTCACGTCGGCGGTGCCGTTGGGATAGATGCGCGTCAGCAAAGGAACCGCCTTGGAGAGATCCGCGAAATCGTCGAGCGTCAGGATGATGCCGCCCGCGCGAGCCATGGCAACGAGATGAATGACGTGGTTGGTCGAGCCCCCCGTCGCATGCAAGGCGACGATACCGTTTACGAAGGCGCGCTCGTCGAGAATTGATGCAACCGGCGTATAGTCGTTGCCAAGCGCGGTGAGCGCCAAGGCCCGCTGCGCGGAGGCGGCGGTGAGCGCGTCGCGCAAGGGGGTGTTTGGATTGACGAACGAACTGCCGGGCAGATGCAGGCCCATCGACTCCATCAGCATTTGGTTGGAATTCGCGGTGCCGTAAAAGGTGCAGGTCCCCGGCGAATGGTAGGAGGCGGCTTCCACTTCAAGCAGATCCTCCCGCGTGGCCTTGCCTTCCGCATAAAGTTGGCGGAGCTTCGCTTTCTCCTGGTTCGACGGACCGGAAGGCATCGGCCCCGCCGGGATGAACACTGCGGGCAAATGACCGAAGGCTTGCGCCGCGATTACCAGTCCTGGCACGATTTTGTCGCAGATGCCGAGAAAGACCGCGGCGTCGAACATATCGTGCGACAAAGCGATCGCCGCCGACATGGCAATGACGTCGCGCGAGAACAGTGAGAGTTCCATGCCGGCGCGGCCTTGCGTGATGCCGTCGCACATCGCCGGCACGCCGCCCGCGACCTGCGCGACGCCGCCCGCCTCGCGCGCCGCCTTTTTTATGAGGGCGGGAAAACGCTCATAAGGCTGATGCGCCGAGAGCATGTCGTTATAGGCGGTGACGATGGCAAGATTTGCGACGGCACCGGTACGCAGGGCCTGCTTTTCGTGCCCGGCGCAAGCGGCGAAACCATGCGCGAGATTGGCACATCCGAGCGCGCCACGGTGCGGCCCGCTCCGCCGCATCGCCTCGACGCGGCCGAGATATTTTTCCCGCGAAGGCTGGCTGCGCGCGCGCACGCGGGCCGTGACATCGGCAATTGCAGTTTGGACCATCTCCGGCTCCCCTCGTGCGGCGGGTTGGCGCGGCGCCGCGCGCATCACGTCAATCGGTTTCTTCGCTCCAGCTGCGTCCATCGCGCTCGACCAGAGCGATCGCGGCGGCGGGGCCCCACGTGCCGGCAAGATAGGGCCGGGGCGGTTCATCCATTTGGTTCCAGGCCTCGCGGATCGGATCGATCCAGCGCCACGCCGCCTCGACCTCGTCGCGGCGCATGAACAAGGTTGCATTGCCGCGTATGACATCCATCAGCAACCGCTCATAGGCCTCCGGCGCGTAGATCCTGAATGCCTCGGCGAAGTTCATGTCCAGCGGGACATGCTGAAGCCGCATCCCTCCGGCGCCCGGCTCCTTCAGCATCAGCCAGAGCTTTATGCCTTCATCGGGTTGCAGCCTTATGGCAAGCCTTGTTCGGGAAATCTTTCCCGACTCGACCGGGAAAATCGAATGGGGAACTTCGCGAAAGGCGACGATGACCTCCGAAACCCTTTGCGGCAGGCGTTTGCCGGTGCGCAAATAAAAGGGTGTGCCCGCCCACCGCCAATTGGCGATTTCAGCCTTAAGTGCCACGAAGGTCTCGGTCACGCTGTGCTCGTTGCCTACTTCCTGCGCATAGCCCGCTACCGCGCCTCCTTCGCCCGCGCCCGCGCGATATTGCCCACGCACGGTCAGCGTCGCGGCATTTCTGGCGTCGATCGGCACCAGCGACTTCAAAACCTTGAGTTTTTCGTCGCGAACCGAATCCGCGTCCAGAGAGGCGGGCGGCTCCATGGCGACAAGACACAATAATTGCAGCAAATGATTTTGCACCATGTCGCGTAGCGCGCCGGCGTTTTCGTAATAAGAAGCGCGGGCCCCGACGCCTATCGCTTCGGCGACGGTGATCTCGACATGATCGATATGGGCTGAATTCCACAACGGCTCGAACAGCGCATTGGCGAATTGCAGCGCCATCAGATTTTGCACCGTTTCTTTTCCGAGATAATGATCGATACGGAAAATCCGATTCTCCGGGAATACTGCGCCAATCGCATCGTTAATGGACGCGGCCGAAACGCCGTCTTCGCCGATCGGCTTCTCGACGATGATGCGCGAGGCCGGGGTGACCAGCGAATGCGCGGCGAGTTGCTTGGCGATCCGCCCGAAATGATGCGGATCTGTCGCGAGGTAGAACGCACGTACGCGCGAGGGATCCTCGTCGAACTCATTGCCGAGGAGATCCCATCCCATCTCCGAATCAATGTCGAGACAGACGTAGTGGACCAATTCGAGGAAGCTCTTGATCGCTTCGTCGCGCGCGGCGGCGGCGGCGAACTCCTTCAGCGCATGGGCGATCGCGATCCGATAGGCGGCGTCATCCAAGGGCCGCCGCGACGCGCCAATGATCCTGGTCGGCGGCGAGAACTGCCCATCGAGAAATCGGTGAAATAGCGCGGGAAAGAGCTTGCGGTGGGCGAGATCGCCGGTGCCGCCGAAGACGGCCAGATCGAAGGAAGGTACCTTCCGGATACGTGAGACCATCGCTTTCCTTCGCATTTCGAAACTTGATGCGCAAGATAGTCCATCGCCGGCGCCCAGCAAGAGGCGCGCCAGAGCCGTTCCGAATCGACCGACCTCTCTGCGGAGCAGCCCGATCAGCTCGGCCCGGGCGGTCGTCTCGCATTCCGCCCTACGACAGCGCCAACTTGCCGACTTTTACTCCGCCCGGCTCGCCGGCTGTTGCTCCGCCGTTGGCAAAGGCGCCGCCGTTCCGCTGCCCGAGCTTCCGGCATGTCGCTCTAACCAGCGTACAAGCAAACTCGATTTCGGCCCAGCTAGAGCCGAGGCAATCTCCGCGGAGGTCGTCGCGGGGTACAACAAAACCTGCCCGCGACACGGCCGCTGCAAAGCGAATGACCCAAGACCGTGAGAATAGGTAGACGTACCTGAATACGTGCCAACTGTCTTCTTTTAGGGAACGGGTCTAAGGGTTAACCTTTCCGCATCATTATCTGTGAGACTCTGCACCGGATGCATTCGTTGGACGCATATCTACAGCTCGCTGAATCAGTTTTGAAGATCGAACGGAGGCCTCTCAGCGCCCGCGCGATCTTGGCCGCAGCGTACCGGCATGGCCTAATCCCGATGCATCTCCACGGCAACACTCAGCACAAGACGCTCGGCGCCCGGATCAGCGAAGATATCATCGCTCTCCGTGACGACAGCCTCTTCTTCCGAACAGCGCCAGGTCGGTTCTTTCTGCGAGAGTTCCTGACTGACGTCATAATCCCAGAGGAGCACAGGCAGCCCGTCGCCACCCGCCGGAGAATCCGCGAGCTAATGCGGGGGCCGGCGTTAGCGGTGGACCTCCGCGACCTCGAACGCGTCGCTACGACCGGCACCGCTATCCAGCCTGAGATCGTGTTCAGTCTCCTTCGATCAGACAGTTATTGCTATGACGACCCCAAGAATCGGAAGGACGGCAGCGTCTTCCTGTGGTCCTTTGTCTCTGTCCGACGCGACTACGAGGTCCTGAGCTATAGGCTGGGACGGTACCGAGACGACCGCGACACGTTCATAGCGCGTCGGTCGGTCGGGTTCTCGACACTTGTCCATCGCGATGAGCGCACCCTGTTCAATCTCGATGACTTCGGCATCGTCGAATCAGGAGTGCATGCTACCAAAATGGACCTCGACGTACCCGAGGTTCACTCCACGAACCGAATTGACCGAGTTGTCGCCTCGTTGGTGCATTTCATTTGGGTGTTCCAGGACACGGGGCAGAGCGACTTACTGGCCGTGATCAACTTCGAATGCCCCAAATGGTTCGAGCCAGAGCGGCGGCGCCTCGCCCTCAACGACTTGAGCTGGCTTGACATTCGGACGCCTGTGAACAACGTCGACGACTTCGACCCTTGGTCAAGATCCGTGCTATGGCCATCTCGATTTACCTCCAAGGAGGCTTAAGATCGGGCCAACAACATTCCCTGGCGCGATGTGACGGCTCAATCGGCGGCCGGGGGTTGCGCCGATTGGCCAGCGCCGCGCCAAGTGTTGTCCTTCCGCCTTTGCAATGCGACGGCGTTTCTGGCCTTGCGAACAAAGATTGAGTGCCTAGATAGGGGTTTTTCCAAGAGCGGATCGCATAATCCAAAAAGATTGCGGCGTCCTGAGTGCTGGTACTTGAGCTTGGCCAATACGCGAAGATTTCTAATCAACAAACCCAGCGTCAACTATATCCGGGCCCAACTTGACACTGAAGATTGTGGCCGAACCAAGCGGGCTCTCCAGTATCTCTGCAAGTTGTACCGTACCGGGCACCGCATCAGCCCGGACGAATTGCTTGGCATAGAACAATCGATCGTTGGCATCCTCTATACCCGCCGTCAGGATGAGAAGGTTCGCAGGTGGGCATTGAACGCGCTGGCTCAGTTCGGGCGTCGCGACATCAGTCTTAATGCCGTGCTCGACCTCTTGGAGGACGTCAACGACGACCCGCAGACCGCGGCGGCGGCAATAGCAGCCATTTACCGGATGCAGCCGAACGAAACGCAGATTATTAGCAGCCTCGGCATGTTCGATCCTCAGGTGAGAGTACTAGCGGCCTTGCAGCACATTGACGCCGCGAAACTCGATCAATCAGGCTTGCCCATCAATATCGAGATCGCGACGCCCGATGTGTTAAAGCTGGGGTTGATTGTCGTCGGCCTCGATCGGGCACCCGCGAATCTGTTCCACCCACGGCACAGCAACCCAGAAATTGTCAAAGTTCTCGGGAGCCACCACGATAGCATCGTTTCCCAGTATACTGTGTGGGCAATCGCCGAAAACGACAGCTTAGGGCTCTCCGACCTCGGTATCCCGATCTCGTCGATCGAGACGCGGCCGCCGAACGTTCGGTCGTGGATGTTCCAATTAATCGCTATGTCCCCATCCACGGCGAAAGCGAACCTGGAATACATCGAGCTCGGAGCGGGGGACCCCCATCCGGAAGCCAGGCTTGGCCTCGCCGTCGGTCTGAGAGAAACATTCTATGACGGTATTGAGCCCTTGGTCCTGGATTGGTTCTATAGCGAGTCAGATCAGGAAGTCTCGCAGAGCTTGCTTGACCACTTTATCCGCCAGTCTCAAAAATGCCAGAACTATGAGGAAACGGCCATCGAATTCTATGAGAGAGCGGGGGCTGGATCGGTGGCGCGACAACGGATGGAGGCCCATGCCGCGGGGACGCCTCTTTATGGGAAGCTCCAGCAGTTATCATATGATGGGTCGAATGATCTTTTCCGGAGCATGACAATAATGAATACGACAATCAATGGAGGTATTCAGGCGGGCGCGGTATCGATAAATGCCAAAGCCACGAACACGGGCACGACGAACGTCCACTATCAGGCTCAGATTATTGAAGGGATCCGGACGGAACTAACGAAAGCCATCCGCGAGATACGCACATCGACAGCTGATCCGGATCTCAAAGAGCAGGCCCTCGAACATGTGAGAGCTGCGCAAGCAGACCCGACGCCGGACAAGCTGACGAAGGCGATCGCCTTTTTGGGAAAAGTCGAGGCAGTCACGTCCAAGGTCGCGAATATGGGTACATCGATCACCACTTTGGGCACACTGGTCGCATCGATTACGAAGCTCGCCCGCTTTTAAACTCACGCCTACCGCGAAAACTGCTTGTATTTCAGCCGGTGCGGGACGACGCTGTCGATGCCGAGGCGGCGCTTTTTGTCTTCCTCGTAGGCGGCGAAATTGCCCTCGAACCATTCGACATGGCTGTCGCCTTCGAAGGCCAGAATATGGGTCGCGATCCGATCCAAAAAGAACCGATCGTGCGAGATGATGACCGCGCAGCCGGCGAAATCCGCCAGAGCCTCTTCCAGAGCGCGAAGGGTGTCGACGTCGAGATCGTTGGTTGGCTCGTCGAGCAAAAGAACGTTGGCGCCCAATTTCAGCATTTTGGCGAGATGCACGCGGTTGCGCTCGCCGCCCGACAATTGCCCGACCTTTTTCTGCTGATCCGGCCCTTTGAAATTGAAGGCAGATGTATAGGCGCGGGAATTGATCTCGCGCTTGCCGAGAGTGATGACTTCATCGCCGCCGGAAATCTCCTCCCACACGGTCTTCTTGCCGTCGAGCGCGTCGCGCGACTGGTCGACATAGCCGAGCGTGACCGATTCGCCGATTTCGATCGTGCCTTTGCCGGGCTTTTCCTCCCCGATGAACATCCGGAACAAAGTGGTTTTGCCGGCGCCGTTTGGGCCGATGACGCCGACGATGCCGCCGGGCGGCAATTTGAACGAGAGATCGTCGATGAGCAGCCTGTCGCCGAAACCCTTCGAGAGATGCGAACACTCGATGACATTATTGCCGAGCCGCGCGGCGACCGGAATGACGATCTGCGCCGCCGCCGACGCCTTGTCGTTCTGCTTGGCGACGAGATCCCCATAATGCCGGATACGGGCCTTGGATTTGGCCTGGCGCGCCTTGGGGCTCGCCGCGATCCATTCGGCCTCGGCTTCGAGCTGGCGCCGGCGCGCCTCCTCCTCGCGGCCTTCCTGGGCAAGACGTTTCTGCTTTTGTTTCAACCAGGCGGAATAATTGCCTTCATAGGGAATGCCGCGGCCGCGATCGAGTTCGAGAATCCAACCCGTTACATTGTCGAGAAAATAGCGGTCGTGGGTGACGATCAGGATCGCACCGGGATAAGCGCGCAGGTGGCCCTCTAACCAGTTGACCGTCTCCGCGTCGAGATGGTTAGTCGGCTCGTCGAGGAGCAAAAGCTCCGGCTGTTCGAGAAGCAGCTTGCAGAGCGCGACGCGGCGGCGCTCGCCGCCGGAAAGCTTTCCAACAGCCGAATCGCCGGGCGGACAGCCGAGCGTGTCCATTGCCTGATCGACCCGCGCATCGAGATCCCAAAGACCCTTGGCCTCGATCTCGTCCTGCAATCTGGTCATTTCATCGGCGGTCTCGTCGGAATAGTTCATCGCGAGTTCATTGTAGCGGTCGAGGATCGCCTGCTTATCGGCGACGCCTTGAATCACATTGCCGCGCGCATCAAGCCTGTCGTCGAGCGGCGGCTCCTGCGGCAGATAGCCGACGCGGGCGCCTTCGGCGACGAAACCCTCGCCGGAAAATTCCTTGTCGATCCCGGCCATGATCCGCAAGAGCGTCGATTTGCCCGCGCCATTGACGCCGAGGACACCGATCTTGGCGTCGGGATAGAAGGAAAGATTGATATTTTCCAGGACCCTTTTTCCGCCAGGGTAGGTTTTGCCGAGCCCTTGCATGTGATAAATGAATTGCCGCGCCATGGAGTAGAGTCTTTCTGCCGGAAACGCCAAGATGCAAAGGATTTAATCGCGTCGCCAAGGACGGTCCAGGCCGCTCATCGAAACACGGCGCCCTAAGCACAAAAATTACGGTCTTGGCGGCGACATAGTCGGCTGCCGACGCGGGAAAGAATTGGTCTTTCGAGCCAAGGCCAGGCGTTCGTGAAAAGGATGGGATTATGGCTGATACCGGATTGGGCGCTCTCGGTGCGATTGTTCCTGGCTCCCGTCTCGTGGAGCAGAACGCCATCCCTGCCCTTGCTCCGGCGAGCGGGATGGTCGAACCCGAAGCGGCTTCGTCTCAGGCGATTTTTGCCGCCGACATCCCCGACGGGCCCGACGCGCTGGGGCTCGACGCGCCGCTCGGCCTTCTGGCCGGGCTCGCGGCGCATGCGCGCATCGAAACGCCGCTCACGATCGGCCTCTTAGGACCGTCCGGTTCGGGCAAGAGCTTTGCCCTGACAAAGCTCGTCCGTTTGATCGAGGATTTGCACGCGGCCGCTCCAGCTTTCCCCTATATCGATGAAATCGCTACGCTTCGGATCGATGCCGTCCATATCGAGGGCCATCCGGCCACGGCTCTTGCCGGCGCACTTCATGCGAGCCTTGCTGGGCCTTTTCCAGCTCTCGCGGCGGAAGCCGCGCGTGCCGCGCGCGATCCGCGTGCCGTAGCGAGCGAAGCCTTGGAGCGGCTCGATGTGTCCCGCCGCAAGTTCGAGGCCGAAAAGCGCGCCCTCGACGACTCCAGTGCCCGACGCGCGCGTCTTGCCGAAAGCCTCCTTTATCAAACCGCCGGATCGCAGGTCGATACCTATACATGCGCAAACAGGGCCCGGATCAAAGGCCTTTTCTCCAAGCTCGGCATCACAGGCGATCCGCTTCTGGCCTACAAGGATATGGCCGGGGCGATCGCCAGCACGCCTGGGTGGGCTCGGCGTACCAGTTTCGTGCTGCGGGCTTTTTTTGCCTTTAAGGGGCAGAGAAAGTTGATTGCGGCAGCGATCCTTTTGCTTTTTTTGGGAGCCGGTCTTGGTTTCGCTATTGATGAGCACGAAGCCTGGCTCGGCTGGCTGCGGGCTAATGATTCCTCCGTTTCGATCGCGAACTGGCTCGAAGCTCATACGGATTTGCTGACAAGCCTGCGCGGAATTATTTTCCTTGGCGCGGCGATTGTACTCACCGTCCATGTCTGGCGGGCCTCCCGTGTGGTTCAGTTTGTGTTTCGCGGCGAGGCCTTGCTGCAAGCCGATCTTGCTGCGGCCCGGCGCGAAACGGATGGCCTTTTCGCCCATCAGGCGCGCCGCGTGGAGGCTCTTGCCGCCGAAGTGAACATGCTTTCCCGCCGCGCCGCCGAGGCGGAAAGGCGGGCAGGCGACACGCATCCGGTTAGCTCCACGCTTGGCGAGCCCTCGCTTTTCGCTATCGATACCGCGACACAGCAGGCGCAAGCCTTCGCGGCGGCCGTTGGCGCAATGATCGCAAGACCTCGCGAAACAAGCTCCGGGAAAAGCCGCCCCCCGGCGCCAGAGCGCATCGTTGTCGCCCTCGATCATCTCGATGCCGTGTCCGCTTCGCGCGGGCGTGAAATTCTCGTATCTGCGCGGTCCTTGTTCAACCTAGGGTTCGTCTTGGTGATCGCGGCCGATCCGGCGCGGCTCGCCGGCGCGGAGACCGCGCCCCACCTCGACAAATGGATACAGGTGCCGTTTCAGATCGGCGAGATCGCATCGCGCGCCAATTATGCGACTCTGGTCCGCGCGATTCTCGCCGGTCAGGGCGCCCTTGAGCGGCCGATTCGCGACGCAGAGACATCTGCGCTCCCGGCACTCGACCAGGCGTTTTCCGCCGCCGAAACTCAACTTCTCCCCGATTTGGCGCCGCTCGCGGGCAGTTCGGCCCGCGCATTGAAGCGCTTCGTCAATCTCTACCGCCTCACCCGATCGTCAGGCCCGAAACATCGAGGCGCGCTCGCTTTCATGCTGGCCTTGGACGCCGGCGGCACACCATCCGAAATCGCCGCCGTGAATGATGCGCTTTCGAACAGTGAGCCGGAGGCGGATCTCGACCTTCGTCAGTGTGGCGCGCGTGTCGCCGAGGCGCTGGCCGCGGTGCGATTCGCGCAAGGAAAAGTAAGTGTCGCCGCCGCGCGGCAGGCGGCCGCGACTGCCCGGATGTTCTCGTTCAATGTTTGAGGCAGCAGCTTTTTCCCCCTTGAGGGGTGCGGCCCGGCTTGCCCGATGCGGCGCGGAGGCCTTCGCCCGCATCGCCTTGAACGGGGCCTGGTTGACCTCGTGCTCGAGCAATCGATCAGCGTTTTCATCCGCCCTTCGTACTGCTTTCAAAGACGCGCGTTGAACTCAAGACCGCGCAATGGCGGGTAGACATGAAATCAATGAGCTCACGGCCGCCGGACCGGCCCCTATCACATCCCACGGCAAGTCTCCTCGCGCGCAGGCCAGGGCCCGCATCATTCTAAACACCGGTCACCGCAACATGTTCCCGGCAGGCTCCAGCCTGCACGCTGACAGGCGATTACCGGTATTTTCTAGTATTCATCGGGCGTTCCTGACAGACCACTATTACGGCGAGCATAAGTGTGTCAATTGCCGCCTGTTCGGTCCATGTCGAACGTCGCGCTCTCATGGACGGCGGTTGTTATCTGGGCTGCGCCTAATCGCTTTCCCTCGATCGGGCCGGAGGTGCAATGGGTGAGCGTAACAGCGCCAGCGCTCATGGCTTGCCATTTTATTTGCTTTTGTGGCGTAGACACCGATTTCGACGAGGTATTTCACCAATATTTTATCGCCAGATAATCAGGAGTTAAGAGGAAAAAAATTCCTCAACTTCATCCGAGCGCTGGCAAACCTGTCGAAACTCGCCGGTGATGTCGCATATGCGCCATTTCTTCATAGCTCTGTATCGGCATTCATTACTTAATTTTCATGCGCGAATTGATCACAAAACCCATTTGGGGGAAGCTAGCGGCTGGAAAGTGGGTCATAGTGCGGCTGATAGCAACCAGGGATCCGAAAATCATGCGTGGTTTAAGCGACCTTAAGGAAAAGTATATCGGCCTCCACACTCATTTGGGGGAAGCGCCGGACCCGCGCGAAGATCATAGTCCCGCCGATGCTCGACGGAATGGTCAGGACATGCGAAGCGAAAGAGAGCCCACCGAAAGAGGACCCACTGAGAAAGAAGCCAAGGGAAAGGATACTCGTCGCCTGATTGTCGAAGTAGCGGAGCGGCTCTTCCGGCAACTCGGCTTTCAAAAGACGACGGTCGCCGATATCGCTCGCGAGCTGCACATGTCTCCGGCGAATGTGTATCGCTTCTTCGGGGCGAAATCCGAAATCAACGCGGCTGTCTGCATGGACCTCCTCGGGAAGATCGAAGCCGAGGCGAGGAAAATCGCCATGAGTTGCGGCACCGCCCTCCAAAGAATGCGCAACTTGATCGCGTCCGTTGAAAAGGCACATTACAAACAGTACATGTTCGACCGCAAGCTGCACGAATTGGTCGAAGCCGCGATGACCGAAAACTGGACGATCATGCGCGAACACAACCATCGCATGACCGGGATGCTTGAACAGATAATCGCTAGTGGCATGGCGGCTGGCGAGTTCCATCCGGGGGACGCGGCGCTCGCGGCACGCCTCGTCAACGCCGCTTGCATCCGCTTCTGTCATCCACGCCTGGTGGCGGAATACGAGCAGGAGCCGGAACCGGCTCTCGACCACATGCTCGATTTTTGCGTGGCCGCACTCCGGGTGCCCATTTGAACCAGTAGCCGCGCGGACGGCTATCCCGTCACACTAAGGCTGGCTGGCCGCCGCGGCAGGCGGAGCATGAACCGGGGGCGGAACCGGTCTTCAATCAAGATAGTTATTCTTCGCGGAGGAAGTCGCTCTTCCACTGCCGCACCCGATATGGAGTCGGCCGTGCGATGAGCTTCCGGCGGAGCCCCCCAACACCCCTGGCGGGTGCCGAGCGGTGATCCGCGGAATTGCGCCCTCTTTGCTGCATTCTCCCCGGCTCCTCACGGTCGTGGTGAGCCCGTAAGGGAAGGCCGTCGCCGGATCGCTGTTCGGAGAGACGCTTGAGACTGAGAAAAGCTGATCAAGCAAAGCCATCGTCTGGAGCTAGCGCCAAACAAAAGCGGCACCCGCTCGCCCTCGGCATTGAGCGCATCGGCTTAGTCTCGCTCCGCATTCCCCTCGCCGTCGCCCTCCTCGCGATCGGGCTCGCGATTGCCGCTGGTTTCGGCGTCACAAGGCTCAAGATTGACGATTCGCTCAGCCAATTGTTCCGTTCGGACACGCCGGAATTCAGACAATACGAGGAGGTGACGCGACGTTTTCCGTCGAGCGAATTCGATGTGCTCGTCGTCATTGAAGGAAAGAAACTGCTCGAGCGCGATTCGGTCGAGAAGCTGCGCGATCTGGTCACCGACCTTCAGCTGATCGATGGCGCGCGAGGCATCATCTCGATTTTCTCGGCCCGTCGGCCGCCGGAAAACGGCGCGATTCCGGCGCCGCTGTTCCCGGATCAGCTGCCTGAAGGCGCCGCTTATGATGCTTTGGTCCATCGGGTGATGGGCAATGAGCTCATCCGAGGCAAGCTTTTATCGAACGATGGCGAGCTTACCTTGGTCGTTCTTGCGCTCGATCCAGCCGTCGTCGAAAGCAATCAGCTGCGCGATGCCGTCGGCGAAATCCGCACGAGAATGGCCGACGATCTCGCCGGTGCGGGACTGAAGGCGGAGCTTTCCGGCGTTCCGGTGATGCAGCTCGAAATCCGTAACGCGGTCGAGCGCGACAGGTTAGTCTACAATACGGCTGGGTTCTTTGGCGGCTGCCTCATCGCGATCCTTTTTTTCCGCCGCGTTTCCTTCATGATCATCGCCGCGGGTCCGCCGCTGATCGCGATATTGTTGGCGCTCGGCGCGCTCGGCTGGCTCGATTTCCGTCTCAACATGTTCCTCAACGTGATGACCCCTCTTATTATGGTGATCAGCTTCTCCGACAGCATGCAGCTTACCTTCGCCGCGCGCAACCGGTTGCTCGCCGGCGAAGGCAAACTCGAGGCCTTGAACAATGCGATTTTGATCGTCGGGCCGGCGTGCGTCCTCACCCATGCAACGGCGGCTCTCTCCTTCGTGGCCTTGCAGTTTTCCAGCTCGGACCTGATACGAAGCTTCGGCGAGGCGGGTTTCATCGCGACGATCATTGCGCTGGCCGCTGTCCTCGTTTTCTTGCCGCTTCTGGGTGTCCTACTATTGCGCAGCGAGAGCGCGTTTGCAGCACAGGTTGCCCGCTCGGATTTTGGAGTCGAGGTGCTGAGACGGTTTTGCGGCTTTATCGCCGCCCGCATGGTCCGGCGTCCCGGCCTTTATAGTCTTGCCGGCTTGCTTGTCGTCGCCGGGCTTGGCCTCAGCTTTGCTAGCCTCGAGCCGAGGTACCGGCTCGCCGATCAAGTGCCGGACAAACAACAAGCGGTAGCCGCAAGCAACCGTCTCGACGCCAAGCTAACAGGTGCCAATCCGATCGATGTCCTGATCGAATTTCCACGCGGTGCATCGCTCTACGCGCCGGAAACTCTCGAGCTTATCGCGAAGGTTCATGCGATTCTCGAGAAACAGGCAGGGGTCGGCAACGTCTGGTCATTGGAGACCTTGCGCCGCTGGCTCATCAAGGCCGGCAAACCAGGCGCCGGCATACTGAAGCAGTATGTCGACATGTTGCCGGAACACTTGAGGCGGCGGTTCATTTCGGCGAGGCGGGATGCCGTGGTTGTGTCTGGTCGCATACCTGATGTCGACGCGAGCCGGCTTCTTCCGGTCGTCGACGCATTGGATAATTCGCTTGCGGAGGTCCGCGCGCGTCACCCTGGCTACAAGATCTCGGTGACGGGTCTTTCGGTGATAGCCGCGCGAAACAGCGCCAATATGATCGAAAAATTGAGCCGCGGCTTGACGATCGAATTCGCGTTCGTCGCCGCATTCATCGGCGCCGCCTTCCGTTCATTCGTTGTCATGCTGGCGAGCATCCTTCCGGGGATTTTCCCGGTCGTCGCCTCTGGCGCCTTACTCCGCGCGTTGGGACATGGCCTGCAGTTCGCCAGCGTCGTGGCGCTAACCGTTTCGTTCGGACTGGGGTTGAGCGCAACAATTCATTTCCTTAACCGTTTGCGCCTGGAGGACGACCCAGGCCAGGACCCGGGAATTGCCGTCGAACGGGCAACCATACTCGTCGGCCCTCCCCTTATTCTAACTTCGGTGGTGCTTGCTTGCGGGCTGGTGGTAACTGTATTTTCCGACCTGCCGTCGCTGCGCCTCTTCGGATGGCTGAGCGCATTCGCCATGATGGCGGCTCTGATCGCCGACCTCTTTATTCTGCGGCCAACGGCCACGTTCCTGTTCAGGCTTTCCCGCCGCGCCGCACCAGCGAGCGACAAGTAATGGGCCAAGAGATAGCGGATCTCATCCTTTGTGCAGAGCGATCGACACGGCAGCCACGTCGGTATTGCCTTGCGGCCTTATCGTGACCGACTGCCTATCGCCGTGGGTCCGCACGTCGAGACGGGCCGAGAAGCCGGCGCCGGCCACATTGGCCAAAATCTCCGCGCCGGTGGCGCGCCCGGAAACGTCTCCCGACAAACCGTGGGTCGTCTCGGCCCAGGAGCCGGACAGCGCGCCGCCTTGGGAAATGACGTTGCTGCTGATTTCCACCCGGTAACTGTCGCTCGCGCAGCGCAGACTTTGCCGAAACGCCTTGCCGGCGGCATTAACCGCATAGACCACCTTGCAGCGGATCCGCTCGGTGGCGCCATTCGTCATAGTGATGGTGCCCCCACCCGACCAGGGCCCGGACAACCCGGCGAACGGGGCTTCTGAGCGGGGCTCCGCTTGCGCCTGCACCAGCGTGAGCAAAATTGAGGACGCGAACAGTGCCGATTTGAGGCAGCCCGCAGATAGTTTCAAAAAAAAGCGTGCCATGAATTATACCTTCAAGCCCGCGCGCCCGGATCGATTGTCCTCCCCCGTTTGGGGAGATGTTACTGCTTGTTAACCGCGCGCCTCGCGGTGGGGCGCCTCCGATGGGGCGGCCGGACGTGTAGCTAACGTTACATTGCCTTCCAGCCCAACCACGCAATAGCCCGTTCATCGACTTAACGCCGACGTTTTGGTTTCGTTGCATGGTGTGGCGGCGATTTGCCATCACGGCAAATCGTGAAAACAATGGTTCTGGCGGGCCTATTTGCTGGGCGCGGTGGCGGCGGTGCGGAAGCCGCCCAGCGCGTGACCCAAGCGGCGCGGGGCCTCCGCTTCCAGCAGGTGCACGATCATTCGATTTTCTCATTCGGATAGACGCCCCACAGATTCGATTGCTGGATAAAGCCATCGAAGCCGTCACCCGAGATACGGCACCAGGCGCCGTCGCAGCCGCGCACGTTTGCGATCACATTCGGCTGCAACTGCGCGACTGGCGCCGATTTTGGGCTCGCCTTGCTGTAGAGGATCGAATCTATTCCCTTCTTCCAAGGCGCAACCAGAGCCGTGCGCCTTCCCGAAAGAAGCGAATGAAGCACCCAGCCCTCCGCGCCTTCGGAATCGCGGACCTTGCGCCAAATTTCAAATTCGGCGGTGACCTCGACGGGGAGTCCGGCGCGCAGAAAGACCCATATGGTCCGATGGTCCTTGGATGGGCCTTCGCGCAGGTTCACGCGATCGGTCTTCAGGCTTACGTAACGCGGAACCGGCAAGCCGCTAGCGGAGCCGATGTGGTCAGCTTGCGCGGTTCCCCCAGCAGCCAAGGCCCAGAATATCACGGCCATGGGGAGAAGGGCGCGATGGAAGCTACTATTCCAAAGCGGTGCGATTTGCCGCATTGAGGCTACCAAAGGTTCTCGTCATCGCTACGTGGGTTCGTTGATGTTGCGGCGCCACAAAGGCGGTCGGCTCAGGTCATAGGCCAGGACCCGCGCTCCTTCGTTGCGTCGTTGCGTTGCGTTCTCGCAATTGCGTCTTCCTTCCGGAAACAGCGGAATCCAAGAGAGTGCATCACTCGTTTTCCGCCGGCAATGCAGACCTGCCGGCTTCTTGTCTTTGACGGGCCATCTGCTACAGAAACCGCGCGGGAACGCACTAAACGCAGAAACGCTCCTCTTGTCTGCCGGGCATCGTTAACGCCCGGTGAAGACGGCGTGGTCTCGAAGGCGATCAGCAGGCGGCTTGGCCAGGCGATTGTGCCAAGGAGAAAATAGGGCCTATGCGCGCGATCCGGGGTTCTTATTAAAATCGCATCCGGCGCGCCTAAAGGACAAGGAAAAGAATGGGTCGGAAAAAGCCGCTCGTGATCGTGACCCGCAAATTGCCGGATGCCGTCGAAACCCGTATGTGTGAGCTTTTCGATGCGCGGCTGAACATCGATGACAAACCGATGCCGCGCAGCGCTCTCGCCGAGGCGATGCGTGCCGCCGAGGTGATCGTTCCGACCGTTACCGATAGAATCGACGCCGAGCTGATCGGACTAGCCGGGCAACAGATGAAGCTCATCGCCAATTTCGGCAATGGTGTCGACAATATCGACGTGACCGCCGCCTTGGGACGTGGGATGACCGTCACCAATACGCCAGGCGTGCTCACCGAGGATACCGCCGACATGACGATGGCACTAATCCTCGCGGTGGCGCGGCGGCTCGTTGAAGGAGCAAGATTAATACCCGCTGGCGAATGGGCCGGATGGGCGCCGACCTGGATGCTTGGACGCCGGATCAGAGGCAAACGGCTCGGAATTGTGGGCATGGGCCGCATCGGCCAGGCTCTCGCCCATCGGGGCAAGGCTTTCGGCTTGCAGATCCACTATCATAATCGCCGGCCTGTCGCCGCCCCGATCGAAGAAGCGCTCGAAGCGACCTATTGGGAATCGCTCGATCAGATGCTCGCCCGCATGGACATCGTTTCGGTCAACTGTCCGCATACGCCCGCGACTTATCATTTGCTGTCGGCGCGCCGGCTGAAATATCTCCGCTCGCATGCCATCCTCGTCAATACCGCGCGGGGCGAAATCATCGACGAGATCGCGCTGACACGTATGCTCGAAACCGGCGAGGTGGCTGGTGCCGGGCTCGACGTTTTCGAGCATGAGCCGGCGGTCTCGCAGAAGCTAGTCAGGCTAGCCAACGCCGGTAAGGTCACGCTTTTGCCGCATATGGGATCGGCGACGGCCGAGGGCCGTGTCGACATGGGCGAGAAGGTCATCGTCAACATCAAGAGCTTCATGGACGGCCACCATCCGCCCGACAGGTTGCTACCCGCGATGCTGTAGGCGGGTACACGCGCCCCCAAAAAGGAGATTTTTTGGGATCCTAATCATCCCGGATCACCCGCATAATATTATTAATATTATATAACTCGCAAATAAGGAAGCCGCTCGGCCTTGCCTTGCATTTAAGAGCGACCAGAGTCTGGAACGCCGGCACCTAATATTCACCGGATTTGACCACGAGCCAAATCAATATCAACCCGAGGGAACAGGAAGCCAAAAAGATGGTGAGCCCAATAATAGTCGCTCCCCACAATAAACCGGGGCCGACGATCAGGGCTGCGATCAACGAACCAACAACAATGTTGCGATCGCTAGAGCGAATTAACTCGCTCCTCTCAAACTCTTGCTTGCGTGCTTGCACTGTCCGTTCTTCCGCCTCTTTCTGTTCTGTAATGCTGGTCCAGAACCCGACAATTTCTTTGGGCCGGCCGTCGGCTGTCAGCAAGAGGCTCGCCTCGTCCCGTATCCAAAGGTAGTGGCCGTTCTTGGATTGAAACCGGTACTCTTGCACCAAGTGGCCCTGGGTCATTAGGATCGACGTCTTCTTGACAGCGGCCTCCTTGTCATCGGGATGCAGACAGTCGATCCACCAGTCAGGGGACAGCGCTTCCTCGACTTCGTAACCCAAGATCCTCTTGACGCTGTCACTTACCCATTGGGTGGGAAAACCTTTAGCTGTTATCGCAAGCGCATAGATGACGGTAGGAATGGAATTCAATATATGGCGCGACCGTTTGTCCGCATTGACAATGAGCGAAGTCAATATCAACGCGAGGCTACAGCCGAGCGCAAAGACAGCGAGGCCAATAACATGCACTCCCCAGATCAGGGGCCCTTTCCCTTCAAGGAGTAAGAGACCGGAGCCGGCGATCAGGGCTGCGATCACCAGACGAACTGCGATGCGATTGTTAAGCCGAGTTAGCGCGGCCTCGCCAATGTCGTCCTCTTGCCGGCTCGCTTGCGCTGCCTGTTCTTCCGCGTGCTTGCGTTCTGAAATGTTGGTCCAGAACCCGACAATTGCCTTGGGCCGGCCGTCGGCTTCCGGCAAGAGGCTCGTCTCGTCCCGTATCCAAAGGTAGTGGCCGTACTTGGATCGAAATCGGTACTCTTGCACCAACTGGCCCTGGGTCATCAGGATCGACGTTTTCTTGACAGCGGCCTCCTTGTCATCGGGATGCAGACAGTCGATCCACCAGTCAGGGACCAGCGCTTCCTCGACTTCATAACCCAGGATTCTCTTGACGCTGTCACTTATCCATTGGGTGCGAAAACCTTTAGGTGTTATCGCAAGCTCATAAATGACGGTAGGAATGGAATTCAATATATGGCGCGACTGTGCCGGCGATACCGCAAGAGGCCTGTTGGGTTTACGCCGTGGCATAGCCACATATTTAGACCGCGTGGACGCCTACGGCAAGGCGCTTAACAACTCCGCTCTTCCGAGCTAGACAAACTCGCCGATGCGGCCAAGCCTATAATTCATTCTGCGACTGTTAGGTGGCGCTCAGTGGTCGTGAGGGCCCGGCGGTGGCGGGGCCGGCGGCTCGCGCTCCAACATTTCGAGCTGGGTTTCGATGAAGCCGGGATCGCTCCAACTGTCGTCTTCCTCGGGCAGCCAACGCGCGCGAATATAGCCGGAGCGGTCGATCAAGAACTCGGCGTGGGTTTCCGGAACCCTGGCCACATCCTGTTTCCGGTTGTGAAACGAGCGGGTGTACAAGCCATAGGTGGCGGCCACGTCCGCCGTGTCGTGATCGGCGATGAGAATCTTGCTGGTTGCAAGGCCGCGCAGCGGCTCGCAAGTCTTACCGGGTGCAACCAAGATCATCTTGGCACCAAGCCCGGCTAGCCGCGCGCGGGCGACCAATAGCTGTTCGAGCCGCGCCGTTTCGTGCGCCACGTTCTCTTGTGTACACGAAAAAAGCAGGAGGAGGATCGCGGACTGGCGCCGATAGTCGCTCAAAAGGAAGGTGTTGCCGGTTTCATCGGTGACTTGGAAATCCGGCGGCGCCAGCCAGTACTGGCCCGGGTTGATCTTGGGTTCGATAACGCGCGCCTGGTAGCCGATGGAAAAAGCACCGAGAAAATTGATGATGTCCCAGCGATCGTCGTTGGTGAGGACGTCGGCAAAGGCGGGCATGCCCGACGCCGGGATGCCGTGGGTCACCCACCAATAAAGGTCGCCGCCGGTGTGCAAGGCCGTGTGCGGCGCCGAAAGATCGGCCGGCTTCACCGGCAAGCTCGAAGCCGCGGGTCCGTCGCCGTGGCCGCTCACGCCGTGGCACCCGGTGCAATTTTTCTCGAAGTGATTGAGGCCGGCGGTGATCGACGTTGCCGCGTAGGGAATGTCCGTGGCGAGGTATGTATCCGGAAAGGCCTGCACCGAGATTGCCGGGAAGGCGAGCCCGCTCCCAACTAGCGCGGCGGCAATGCCGGCGCCAAGGCTGGTGTTGGCCCGCAACCGGAACCAGGCGGGCCGTAGCGATGGCACCAAACTGAAAACGACGGCCGCGAGACCAAGCAAAATCAGGACATGGCCACCGATGAAACGCGTCGGGACCCATGGGATTGCCCAGGTCGCCGGGAACGAAAAGCGAAATGGCAGCGGCCAGACAATGTTCTCATGCTCGGGCGGAGCCAGTCCCGCCATGTCGGACGCCACGACGACGATGAGGACCGCCACCACGGCCTCGAGCTTGACCCGGTTGGCATAGCTTCGAAAGGTGGGATCGCTCGGCTTTACCTCAAGCATCGGCAAAAGGTGCCGTTGCAAACCCCCGGCAATGACGAAAACCCCGCCAAGCAAGGCAAGCTTGAGGATCAGCAGGCGTCCGTATTCCGTTCCGATCAAGCTCGATATATTACCGACAAGGTACCAGGTCAGCAGCGTCCCGCTCAGCAGGATGACGCTCATCGCGACGATCGCGAGCCGCGAAAAGCGGCGCAGGATGACGGCGGCCAATTGCCGCGTGTCGTCCGGGACCGGTCCGACTCCAACCAACAAAATAAGAGCGGGCAACCCGCCAAGCCAAACGCCTAGCGCGAGGCGGTGCGCAATCGAGGTGGAAAGACCGGCGATCTGCTGATCAAGCGTAACCGGATGGCTATTGAAGGGGAACGCCGCGAGCCCAATACCCGCAACCAGCGCGGCCGACAGCAAAAACCGGTCCGATATCGATGATTTCTTGAGGGTGACCCAGGCAATAACAGCGGGGATGCAAGCCGCCACAGCGCAGCCGAGTTCAACAATCGTGATCCGGCCGACGCCGGTCTTGAGGAGGAAAGTCGCTATTACCGAACCATCGACGGAAAAGGCGCGGATTGCGGCGGCCTCGGCGGCGGCCCCAACCGCGCTCAGCCCTGTCGCGACAGCGCCGGTAAAGGCAGCCACTAATACCGACAAGACGACCCGGCGGCGCCAAGCGGACCCTCCGGCTGGCGCTACGGCGTCGCGCGTGTACCACACCAACGCCCCAGACCCCAGGACAATAGCCGCAGCCAAGGTCGCAACCGCTCTGATAATCGCAAATGGATCGATCATAATCGCGCAGCCTAGCTTATGGAGACTTGACCGTGAAGGTGAGCTTGTCATCGACCGTGTGGCCGTCAACGGATAACATGTGATACCCGATGTTGACCGGCCCGGCCGGCAGATTATCCGGAAGTATGGCGATCAGAAGCCGCGGATTGGAACTGTCGCCACGGCTGGTCAAAGGGATTTGCGCACCTTGCGCCGGGACGATCCACACCTTAGCGAACGCCGGCTCTACCCCTTCGTTAAACCATAGCTTCAATTCCTTGGGCGCCCTATCGAGCACCGCGCGCGCGGAAGGATCGGACTTAACGAGACGCGAATGTGCCGCCGCCCCGGAGATCGCCAGGCCAAACCCAAGCAACACAACGATATAAACAACGACATAAACGAGGGGGGCTCGTCCCCTCCGGTCACTCGCGCGCCTCATTCGGCAACTCCATGTTGGTTTTGGCGTTCCCTGGCGTCCGGGATCGGCTTTCCATTCCTTACCACGGCTCATGGGAAATTCGAATGCCGTAGTAGGAGCCCTGCTGTCGCAATGCGGCACCAGCCTCTCTTGCTCTAGATCGAATTATTGCTCTAGATCAAATTGCCTCGCCTTCGTGCGAGCCTGCAGCGGTCTTGAAGCGTGGCAAAAAAGTCATAGTGCGCATCGAAAGCATCTTGGCAAGCACTGATCGTTTGACAAAGGGTCAATATCGCGTGAACCCTAGAACATAAATCTGGAGGGAAAGTTCATGACCGGTGCTAACAAAATTTGGGCCGCTGCTTTCGTCGCAGCCCTCGCCATCACGCGTGCCGATGCCGCGGAATTGACCCCGACGCCGGAACCGCTTCCGCCGGCTCCGCCGATCTTCTACGTCCACGTCGGCGCCCTCGGAGCCTTTTACGAGCCACCCGACGCGCAGTCGACCGGAGGCGGGTTCTTGAAGGTAATACCGACCCCCCTTGGTACCGCCACACTGTCGAACGTAGCTATCCGTCCAAGTTACACCCTGGGCTTGGAAGCGGGCTATTTCCTCACGCCGAACTGGGCGCTCGAACTCTCCGCCGGCGTACCCCCGCGCATAGTTATCAAGGCGACTGATTTCAATTTTACAAACGCCTTGGGAACGAACCTATTGGGAAGCGGGCGCGTTGGGCCCCTAATGGGCCTTATTCGATACCAGTTCACTCAATTCGGGGCCATTCAGCCTTATTTCGGCCTCGGCGCGGCCTATGTGGTTATGTTCGCCAATACCAGCGACGGCATTCTTTCGAATTTCGGCATCGATTCGACTTTCTCCTTCGTTGTCCAAGGAGGCCTCGATTATATGCTGACCCCGAACTGGGGCGTCTTTGTGGATGCGAAAAGGCTGATTTACCTCAACCCCAACTTTCAGGGGAACCTCCTAAACACGAATATCCACATCCGCACCCTCGGTAAGATCGATCCTTGGGTCGCGTCCACAGGCATCACTTTCAAATATTAGCCGTTGGCTTTGCCCTTACCGCACGGCGCGACAAAGAACGCTCCCAAGGACCTACGCGGGGGCGTTTTCGTTCGCGGGTTTTGGACCGGCGCGGGAGATGCCGACCTTGGCGGGGCGAAGCACGCGATCGCTAATCGCGTAGCCATCCTCGATCACCTGCACGACCGTGGCATTCGGCGCCGTCTCGTCGGCCACCTCGAACAACGCCTCATGTAGATTTGGATCGAACTTGGCGCCGAGAGGTTCGAGCTTCTTGACTCCATATTTGCCAAGCCGCGACAGGAAGTCGCGCTCGATGAGTTCAACTCCCTCGATCAAGGTTTTCAGCGCGCCCCCCGCCTGTTCGCGGGAGTCGGGCGCCAAGCTTTCGGCGGCGCGCCGCAAATTATCGGCGATCGTCAGCATATCAAGGGCAAATGACGTCACGCCATAGGTTTTGGCGTCAGCGACCTCGCGCTCGGCGCGCCGGCGCTGGTTTTCCATCTCGGCGAGGGCGCGCAGGAGCTTATCTTTCAGCGCCGCGTTTTCGGCCTGAAGATTTTCGACGACAACGAAAGGGTCCGGTTCTGCCGCCGGAACTTGCGCGGCGGGGTCGGCTAACACAGCGTCGGCATCGCCGGTCGGCCCGTCCGGATTGATCGCGACGGCTTCGTTTTCGGCTTTTTTGGAATCGTTCATGATCGCACTTTGAGAAATGACAAACCACGCCGGCATATCAGTCCGTTAGCAGCTAAAATCAAGTTCCCGCCGCGACCTTCCGCGATGAGCTGCGCAAAATCGCGATCCCGGAGGATATCAGAACATATTGCCCGTAATAAAGGACGCTTCCTTGGCCGGATCGAAAACTCCTAGAATTTCCCGCCGAATCGCTTCTTGCCTATGCGCGGAAGTAATTTTCTCCCCGGTAAGATCGGTCACGTAGAACACATCCGCCGCCTTTTCGCCGAATGTCGCAATATGGGCGGAGGCTATGTTCAAGCTGAGCCTGGACATAATACCGGTCAATTCATAAAGCAGGCCAGGCCTGTCGAGGCCCGTCACTTCGACAACGGTGAAGCGGTTGGAAAGCGTATTGTCGATCGATACTTCCGGATGGATCCGAAAAACATCGCGATCCTCTCCGGCGTGCCGCGTCCTCGCGGCGACCATGTCCCGCAGCTTGAGTTGCCCGCTGAGCGCGCGCTCGATGGCGAGCACGATGCTGCCTGCCCGGCGCAGCTCGTCTTCGTCGTATCTGAAAGCGCGTGAAACAAAAATTGTGTCGAGCGCCATGCCGTCGGCCGTCGTAAAAACCTGCGCATCGACGATATTGGCTCCAGTTGCCGCGCATGCGCCGGCGACGGTGGACAAAAGCCGCGCATGGTCGGGTGCAATGACGGTCAATCCGGTGACGCTACGGTTCCGATCAACGAGGATATCGGTTATCGGCGCGGGTATCCCGACTTCGGTCATATTCAAAAGTTTGGCGTGCAGAAGCTTCTGCTCCAAGGTGGCCTTTAGCCAATAGGCTTGGGGAAGACGCGCGGCATAGGCCTCAAAGTCGAGGTCTGACCACTTCGGCAGGGCGCGGCGCAGTTCCGCGCGTGCCTGGGCGAGGCGCTGTTTGCGATCGGTCGTGGAGTGACCGCCCGAGAGCTCCACCTCGGTCTCCCAATAGAGGGTCCGCAGGAGCTCGGCCTTCCAATTGTTCCAGACCCCGGGCCCCACGGCGCGAATGTCGCAAACGGTGAGGACAAACAGCATTTTGAGTTGTTCCAGGGTCTGGACGCGGCTGGCGAAGGCCGCAATCGTTTTCGCGTCGCCAAGATCGCGTCGCTGCGCCGTATCCGACATGATCAAATGCGCCTCGACAAGCCAAGCGACCGTTTCGGTTTCGGCTTCCGCGAGGCCGAGACGCGGACAGAGCGCGCGCGCGACAGTCGCACCGGCGCTCACATGATCTTCCATCCGCCCCTTGGCGATATCGTGCAGGAAAAGCGCGAGAAACAGCACCCTCCGGTTGGCGATCGAGGGCAGAATTTCCCCCGCCAGAGGATAGTCGGCGGCAAGTCTCTGCGCTTCGATCTCGGCGAGGTATCCCACCGCGCGCAAGAGATGCTCATCGACGGTGTAATGGTGATACATGTTGAACTGCATGAGCGCGACGATACGGCCGAATTCCGGAATAAAGCGCCCGAGAACGCCGGCTTCGTTCATGAGCCGCAGCACGATCTCGGGCTCGTTGCGCGACGTCAATATGTCAAGAAACAGCCGGTTTGCCTCGGGATCGGCGCGCAACTTCGCATCGATACGCTTCAGCGCCCGGGTGACGTGCCGCGCCGCGTCTGGGTGGATCGCGAGGCCATTGCGGTCGGCGACCCAGAACAGCCTGATGAGATTGACCGGATCGCGGGCGAACACTTCAGGCCCGGCGACCGTGACGCGGCCATTTTCAAGTTCGAAATCTCCGGTCGCGATCGCCGCGGGCTTGCGCCGCCAAGGCCGGAACCGGTCGAGCCTCGCGTTTGGTTTGGCTTGCTTTTCTTCGAGCGCGGCGCAGACGATCGCGGTCAAATCGCCGACATCCTTGGCGATGAGGAAGTAATGTTTCATGAACCGCTCGACGGTCGCGAGGCCGCCTCTCGCCGAATAGCCGAGGTGGTCCGCGATCCGGCGCTGATGGTCGAAGCTCAGTCTTTCTTCCGCCCTGCCGGTTAAAAAATGCAGATGGCAGCGGACCCGCCAAAGAAACTCCTCGCAACGGCGGAACAGCTTATATTCGGAACGGGAAAACACCCCAGCGCCGACAAGATCGGCTGCGTCGCGCAGCTGGTAGACATATTTGGCGATCCAAAACAATGTATTGAGGTCCCGGAGGCCGCCTTTGCCGTCCTTGACATTTGGCTCGACGAGATAGCGCGAGCGGCCGGCCCGTGCGATGCGGCCGTCGCGTTCGGCGAGCTTCGCCGCGACAAATTCGGCCGCCCTTCCTTGCACGATCTTGCGCTCGAACCGCCTCCGCATGGCTTCGAAAAGCTCGCTGTCGCCGAGAATAAGGCGCGCTTCGAGGAGTGCCGTGCGGGCGGTCATGTCTTGCCGGGCCTGAACCAAACATTCCTTGAGCAAGCGTGTCGAATGGCCGACTTTTTGGCCGAGATCCCAAAGCATGTAGAGTATCGCCTCGGCGATGCGTTCCCCGCGCGGCCGCGCCGCGGGAGAGAGTAGAAAAAGGAGATCGATGTCTGATCCCGGCGCAAGGGCCGCCCGGCCGTAGCCGCCCACCGCCGCGATGACGAAGCCGTCGCCGGCCGGGCCGTCTGCGGCCGGATGGACGTAGGCCGTCACATAACCGAAAATCTCGCGGATCAGCTCGTCTTCGATATCGGCGAGATGGCCCGCGCAGGCGAGGCCACCCCCATTGGCCTGGAACGTTTCGCGGGCGAGCGCGCGCCCGTGATCCAAGGCGGCGCGAAAAAGCGCGACCGTTTGCTGGCGCACGACATGCGCCGGCTCACCCCCCGCATGGAGCGCCGCGATTTTAGCACGCAGGCCCGCGCGATTGAAATAGGCCTCATGCGGCAGGTTGATCGGATGGCGCCGGGGCTGGACCGGCGCCGCTGTCTCGAGCATGGCGTTCATGAGTTCCGATGGCTCGGGTGTAGGCGGCTCGCCGATTTCCCTAAAATGGCTTTCGTTTCCGTGGATGACAGGCCCGAGCCAAGGCTCAATTTTGCTTCGATCGCATCCCATATCGCGGCGGCGAGATCCGGACCGCCGAGCCGCGTGATCGCCCTGATCCCGGTCGGCGAGGTCACGTTGATCTCGGTCAGATAGCCGTCAATGACGTCGATGCCGGCAAAAAGCAAGCCGCGCCGTTTCAGTTCGGGGCCGATCGCGGCGCAAATCTCACGCTCGCGCGGCGTAAACTCGGCCGCCGACGCAGTGGCACCACGCGCCAAGTTCGCGCGGATGTCGTTCCCGGTCGGAACCCGATTTACCGCGCCCGCCGCCACGCCATCGACGAGGATGATGCGCTTGTCGCCATTTGCCACCCGCGGCAGAAAGCGCTGCATCACCCATGGCTCGCGAAAACTTGCCGCGAAGAGGTCATAAAGCGAGCCAAAGTTGGGATCGCCGCGGACAATTTTGAATACCGCCGCGCCGCCGTGGCCATGCAATGGCTTCATCACGGCTTCGCCATGCTCCGCAAGAAATTCCTCGATGGCCGCTTTGTCGCGGGTGATTAACGTCGGCGGCATAAGCCGCGGAAAGTTCATCACAAAGAGCTTTTCCGGCGCGTTGCGCACGCTCGCCGGATCATTGACGATCAGGACCCTTGGCTGCAAATGCTCAAGCAGATGCGTGGACGTTATATAGGCGAGATCGAAAGGCGGATCCTGACGCAAAAGTACCACCTCGAACGATGCGAGATCCGTCGCTCTTGTCCGGCCCAAGGTGAAATGATCGCCCCCGACGTCGCGGACCTCGACCGGCGCCGTCTCGGCAAAGACCCGGCCGTCGCGCAGCGAAAGCTTATCGGGAGTGTAGTAAGATAGCCTGTGCCCCCGCGCATGCGCCTCGAGCAGGAGCGCGAAGGTTGAATTGCCGGCGATATTGATCTTGTCGATCGGGTCCATTTGGACGGCGACGTTCAAGGCCATCGAAATTCTCTTGGGCGGGCGCGGCGAAATCCGCGTCGGCGCATGGCGCACGCCTGGGGGGATTTGTCAAGGGCGCCACGCATTAATTTTTGGCTGAGATCCGGTTCTCGGCCCCGTTTCCATCCACGAGCTTCAGGGCGTTGACTCGAGAAATTCGAGCGGCGGCGATTGGATGGGCTGCAGGATCTCAAGCCGCGCATTGAACGGAAACCGTACCTCAACTATGTATTTGGCCAAAGGCGAGCCGAGGCGCATGGTTTCGTAATTATTGGCCGCGGGAATGCTCCGTGCTACAAGCGCGAAAAGGCGGGAGTGAGTCATGTCACAAAATCGGGTGTTCGATGATTTCGCGCGTCTCGTGACCGATGCCTCCGAGATGGCGCAAGGCGTCCGCCGCGAGGCCGAGACGGCGATGAAGAGTTGGCTCGAACGTTTTCTCGCGACGATCGATGTCGTGACGCGCGAGGAATTCGAGGCCGTCAAGCAAATGGCCGCGAAGGCTCGCGACGATAACCAAAAGCTGAGCCAAAGGGTGGCCGCGCTCGAGACCGTGATTAAGGCTGAACCCGAGATCTCTGACGAATAGGAGAAGTATATTCGCGCCAAAAAAGCGGCCGCCGCAACACCCGCCGCCCCAAGCACTGGCACATGAGGGTAGGAGGGCGAACGGTCGCCGCGTCTAAATAGGATTTTAGAATACCGCCGTGCCGCTCTCCAGTCCGTCTTTGGCGACTCCGGGCGAAGCTAGGAAATTGGCGTTGGGGCGCCGGACATGTTGCCTTATGCAGGCCTGCCGGCGCCTGGCCGATAGGGAACGGTGACGTTGAGCTATCCGTCCAATTCCGTAAACGCTAGAATGACCGCGTCGATCGAGCGGACTGGCCAAACAACAGCGCCGTCCTCGTCTCGGAGCTTGCACCCATGATCGATTATGACTTAGACTATCACGACCCCAAGGCGTCACGCTTCAGCCTGCGCGCCTTTCTTATTAGGGACTGGCCCTATTTGGCCATGCTGGCTCTTGCCCTTTTCGGGGTCGCCTATACGAGCATTGCGCGACAGGCGATGACGGACTATTGGATTGTCCTTGCGCCCTTCTACGGCGTTATCTGTGTGATCACCCGCTGGAAATACATCGAGGGCAATCCGCTGCGTTGGCACCTTGTCCAAACCGAGGTCCTTCACTGGGTTGCGGTTATCTTCGCGATGTCTATCGTGTTGGTGGCGGACGTAAAACAAATGATGAACTCGGACGCCAGCGCACTCATGCTGCTGATAATGTTGGCGCTGGGGACGTTTACGGCCGGCGTCCACGTTGCTGCCTGGCGTATCTGCCTTGTCGGCGTCGTGCTGGGCCTTGCCGTTCCCGCCATCGCTTGGCTCGAACAAGCGACTCTGCTGCTCTTATTGATAGCCACTATATTGATTGCGATAGCGGTGCTGTACGTTATGCATAGCCGGCGGGAGCGCGGATACTGAGCTGGCTTCGGCATGAAAATCAGGTTTTTCCGCCAGTATCGCCAGAAGTTGGTCTTTTTGGCCGGAATGTTCCGACGCGCTGAGGTCGCCGGCGCGGCCGTCGCTCAAGCTGAGTTCCGAGATATCGCCGCGTTGCAAACCGAACGACCACCCTCGTCGCGGCGGCGAGTGGCACCGAAAGGAAGCCAAGCCGAGCAAATTCGGGTGCGCTTGCATCGTGAAACCGTAAATGCCGATGATCGAGTCCTGCGAAAACGACAAGTAATTGAGATTACAAGGCGGGCCGTCTCATGCCATGGTGTCCAGAGACAATGCCGCTCCGAGTTTTACCAAGCCCCGCGATCACTCTACCTCGGCGAAGTTTTGCGCGAGCGCATCGCGGACAAGGTTCGTCACGCCGACATAATCAAGCTTGCCGGATCCCAGCACTGGCACTTTGTCGACGACGTGGATCTCTGCTGGTATCATCAGCTCCGCCGCGCCCTTCCTCTTGGCGAAAGCCTGGAAGTCCGAGCGTTTCGCGCCCGGCTTCTGCGTGATCAGCACCAGTTTCTCGCCCTTGCGCGCATCGGGGACGGCCGCCGCGGCCGACAATGCGCCGGGCCAAAGCTCCGCCGCGAGAGCTTCGACAGCGGCCAGCGAGATCATCTCGCCGCCGATCTTAGCGAACCGCTTCGCTCGCCCCTTAATAGTCACAAAACCTTCGGCATCGATGGTGACGATATCGCCGGTATCGTGCCAGCCTTCCGGTGGCGGCTCGATGACGCCCGGCTTGCTGGTCTTAAGATAGCCAAGCATGACGTTTGGCCCCCGCACGTGGAGACGGCCACCCTCAAGGACGCCCGGCACCTGTTCGAGCCGCGCCTCAATCCCTGGCAGCAGGCGCCCGACCGTGCCGAAGCGGTTGAACATAGGCGTGTTCAGCGCGATCACCGGCGCGGTCTCCGTCACGCCATAGCCTTCAAACAGGCGCACCCCGAACTTCTCCATAAAAATCTTATGCGTCGCTTCCCTCACCGGTTCGGCGCCCGCGAGCACATAACGCAACGAGCGGAAGTCATAAGAGTGCGCGGCGCGGGCGTATCCCGCCAAGAACGTATCGGTTCCGAACAGGATCGTGGCGTTCACGCTGTAGATCAATTCCGGCACGGCCCGGTAGTGGAGCGGCGACGGATAGAGATAGATGCGCACGCCCGAGACGAGCGGCAGCACCAGGCCCGCGGTGAGCCCGAACGAGTGGAACACCGGGAGCACGTTGAACACCTTGTCGGCGCGCCCGAAGTCGATGCGCGCGGCGGCTTGAGCGGCGTTGGCGAGCAAGTTGCGATGAGAGAGCACGACGCCTTTCGGCAAGCCCTCGGAGCCCGAGGTGAATAGGATCGCCGCCGGATCATCAGGGTTGCGCAGTGCGAGTGGTGACTTGGCCGCGAGGAGCCCGCGCAGCTTATCGGCGAAACCGACGCTCTTCCGGACGTCCTCGAGGTAGACGATCTTCACGTGCCGAGCGAGCTGGGCGATAAGGCCGTCGAGCTTGCCCTTCCCGACGAAGGCGCGCGCCGTGACAATGGTCGAGACTTCCGCCGCGGCGCAGGCCGCCAGGACGTTGGCCGCGCCGGCGGTGAAGTTGATCATTGCGGGGACGCGGCCTGCCGACATCAGGCCGAGGAAGGTCACTGCCGCGCCATTGGCGTTGGGGAGCATCATTCCCAGCGCCTTGCCTTCCGGCGCGAGCGGCATCAGCTTGGCGCCGAGGACAGCGGCTCCAATGAGCAGTCGCCTATAGCTGAGCGCACCGGAAAGCGGATCCTCCACCGCGATGCGGCCGAACCCGTGGATCTTCGCCGCCTCGACCACGGCGTCAACCACGGTGCGGTCGGTCGGGGTGGTGCGGAACACGAGATCGGACATGATGCCGTAAAGCGCGGCGCCGGCGGCATGGCGGCGATGCTTTCCTTTGAGCGCAGGATCGACCGCGAGCTTGACCGGTTCGAGCACGGTCACGATGACCTTGGGGAACCAGCGCCGCCGGACCTGGTCCTTCGAAAGTCGCGAGAATGGCGTCGCCTCGAGGCCGTCGATGCGTACCGGCACGACCATCGCGTCCGACTTGTCGGCGATGAGGCCCGCACCATCATAGACTTTCATTAGGCTGCCGGTGACCGTAAGCCGGCCCTCCGGAAAGATGACCAGAGTCTCGCCTGCTTTCAGAGCGTTGATTAACGTGCGGGTTGCCATTGGCTTCAACGGATCGAGTGGAACGGCGCGCGTAACCTTCAGGAACGGCTTCACCCACCAGCGCCGTGCGATGCCCTGATCGATGGCGAAGACCGGATCCTTGTCGAGCAGCGACAGCGACAGCGCCGCATCGAGGAAGCTCACGTGGTTGAGCGCGATGATGGGGTGTGGTCCCGCCTTGGCAAAATTGTCGGCGCCCCTGACCTCAAGCCGGTAGACGGCCCGGAACAGGATGGAGAAAAAGTCGCGGAAAGCGCTGGCCGGCATGGTGCGGCCGATCGCGAACGCCGCGAGGAGGCAGGCGCCGCCGATGATGAGAAAAAGGCTCGCGCTGCCGAGGCCGGCCTTTTGCAGCATGGCGACCGCGAGACCACCGGCAACCATGAAGGCGGCGTTGAGGACGTTGACGGCCGCCACCACGCGCGCGCGCCGTTCGGCGCCCGCCCAGGACTGCACGGCGGCGAAGGACGGTACAATGAACAGGCCGCCCGCGACGGCGAGGCCAGCGAGGTCAACCGCGGTCCGCAAGCCAAGGCCCGAGGACAGGGCGGCGCCGATGCCTACCGGCGTCGTGGAGGGCTGCGCACCGAGCGTCGCCCAGCCGAGATCGAGCGCGAAAACCCCAAGTAGAAACGCGCCAGCAACGGTTGGCAGGAGGATGATGCGCCCACCCGCGAGCCATGAGGCGAGCCCCGAGCCCACGGCGATGGCGACGGAGAAAATGGCGAGGAAGGCGGTGACCACCCCCTCGGCGCCGCCGAGCCCGGTCTTCACCAAGGGGGGAAGGAGCGCTAGAATCACCGCGCCGACGAGCCAGAACCAGCTCAGTACGATGCCGCCCCACCGCAGGCGGGAATCTCTCCATAGCTCCTTGAGAAGCGCGCCGGTCGAACGGATGATATTCCTGTCGACGTGCAAAGCCGGCGCCGCTTCGCCGGTGCGCGGGATCATGAGGGCCGCGCCCCAGCACAAAAGCGCGAATACCATGACCAGCGCACTGAACGAAGCCGGGCCACCATTGCCTTTCGACGCTAATCCGCCGGCGATCGTGCCAAGCAGAATTGCCATGAAGGTCGCGCTCTCCACTAGCGCATTGCCGGCGGGCAATTCTTCGCGCGCGAGATGATCCGGCAGGATGCCGTATTTGATCGGACCGAACAGCGCCGCGATCACGCCGAATAGGAACAGCGCGGCGAACAAGGCGGGCAGCGAGTGCAGTGCGAAGCCCGCGCTCGCTATCGCTGTAACCCCGATCTCGGCAAGTTTGAGGCGACGCGCCACGACCGCCTTGTCGAAGCGATCCGCGAGCTGGCCGCCAAGACCCGAGAGGAAGAAGAACGGCGCGATGAAAACAGCGCCCGCTAATGTGATCAGCGCCTCGGCATCTTGGCCCCCGATCTTGAACAGGATCAGGAAGACAAGCGCGTTCTTCAGGAAGTTGTCGTTGAAAGCCGAAAAGAACTGGCACCAGAACAGCGGCGCGAACCGGCGGGAGGCCATCAGGGATGTGGACATGATGCATCCTTTAGTGAAGGTTGGCGCATAAACGATACCGATCGCGACCATGCCGAGGGCGCCAACAATGATACACAGGTAAACGTAATCCAAGCTTGCGAATCCGGGGAACGGCGAAAAGTCAAGGAAGTCCGGCTTCGTAGATAAATTGGGCATCTGCGAAGGAAGTGCTCGACTCTACGTGTCGTCTTGCGGCCCTCGATCATGGGGCGAATCGCTAAGGCTGCGGAAGCCGTCCCGAGAAAAGCGGTACTATAGCCCGCAAAACCCCGCTCAGCGGGGGACAACCTGGCTAAAGCCAGTTGCAACAGGCCGCCACCTTGTGATTTTCTAACCGCGCTGTGATTCTCTAACCGCGCTGGCCGAAAATGATTTTTGAGTCGCGCGCCAGCAGGTTAGGCCAGCCGTCGGAAATGCGGTTGCATTTCCGTTACTCCCACAGATCCATGCCGAGGCCCTGGAATGCCGCTTTTGCATCTCGACCTCGATCGCGCCGAAAACCCACTGGATGTCATCGAGAGAATCGCCGCGCACAACCACTGGTCATTCGACCGCGACGAACAGGATGAAATTTCGATCTCGGTCGCCGGCGGCTGGTCCGAATACAATATCGCCTTCACCTGGCTCGCCGAGGTGGAGGCATTGCACGTCGCCTGCGCCTTCGACCTGCAAGTGCCGGCCCCGCGCCTTATGGAGCTTGCCTCTCTCGTCTCGCTCATCAATGAACAACTCTGGATCGGGCATTTCGATTTTTGGCCGAATGATGGAGTGATCATGTTCCGGCACGCCATTTTGCTCGCCGGCGGGGCCGAGCTGAACGGCCATCAATGCCAAACCGTTCTCGCCAGCGCGGTGAGCGCATGCGAGCGCTACTATCAAGCTTTTCAATTTGTCGCTTGGGCCGGCAAGACCGGTCCCGAGGCGATCGGCACGGTCATGCTTGAAACCCAAGGCCGGGCCTGAAATGGACACGCCGGGGACGAATTGCTTCGACGCGTCCTTGGTGCTCGCCGGAGCGGGCAAGATGGGCGGCGCATTGCTGCGGGCCTGGCTCGACCGGGGGTACGAACCGCCGAAAATCAGCGTCATCGAGCCGCACCCGTCGCTGGAACTCGTCGAACTCGCCGAGGCCAAAGGCTTTGCGTTGGGCGCACCTTCGCGGCCGCCGCAAGTTCTTGTGCTCGCGATGAAGCCGCAGAACCTCGATGAAGCGGCCGCCGGGCTGGCGCCGCTCGCGGCCCGGGACACGCTGATTGTTTCGATTCTGGCCGGCAAGAGCATCGCCAATGTAGCGGCCAGGCTGCCGCAAGCGAAGGCAATTGTCCGGGCGATGCCAAATCTACCGGCGGCCGTCGGACGCGGCATGGCCGCGCTTGCGGCAAACGCCGCGGCGACGCCCGACCAGCGCGCCACGGCGGAGGCTTTGTTTGCGGCGGCGGGCCGGGTCGAATGGCTTGCCGGCGAGCATTTGATCGACGCGGTGGCCGCGGTCTCTGGTTCCGGCCCGGCGTATGTCTTTTATTTCGCCGAAGCCTTGGCGAGCGCGGGGGCCGCCCTGGGTCTGCCCGCCGATGTCGCCACGCGGCTCGCGCGCGCCACGGTCGAAGGCGCGGGCGAATTATTGTTCCGATGCCCCGAAACCACCGAGGCGGAACTGCGCGAAAACGTGACTTCGCGCGGCGGCATGACCGCGGCCGCCCTTGAAGTCTTGATGGCGCAGGACGGCCTTAGGCCCCTGATCGAGCGCGCGGTGAAGGCGGCGAAGCAGCGCGCCGCCGCGCTCTCCGGGTAGCGATCCGGTTTGACCGGGAAAGTCCAAATAAATGCCCGCCATCATGCACGCCTGCCGTTTGGCTTGGCGCCTCGTGGGACTTTTGGTCCCAGGATTGGGCGCGGCCGTTGACGTGGCCGCGCACAGTCTCTATCGCCAACCGACCCAATTCGGCGGGGTCCCCTGGTTCAGATAAATATGACTGTCAGTGCCCGTCACCGTAAGGAATATGTAATTCCCTACCGCCGCCGCCGCGGGGGCAGTTGCGGCAGTAACGTCCCCATTGATAGGGCCTAAGTCAGTCCACCCTTGGCCTCCACCGCCCAACTGCCACTGGGTATAAAGGACGTGCCCCTTGTGAGGCCCCTCGTCAGAACTGACCGCGAATTCGTACGTGATATTCCCTATAGACACCAAAGCTTGACCAAGCGTCGTCATCGGTGCCGGAAGAGGGGGTGGTGCCTTCTGTGTACAACAGGGAACGCCGGGCGGCTTACCGTTGGGGCCGCGACCACACACCCCACATATTTGGCCGGCAGAGCACGGCGGGTCGCAGGTATCCTGCGCCCATGCTAAGCTAGCCGGCACGGTAACTAGCAAAACTGACGCGACCATCATGCTGCGAAGTGGCACCTTTGTCGCGCGAACTCGAATACATGAGAGACCAACCATACATCGCCATCTAACCCTCCTCTATGTTTCGCTCCTAGGAATGTTTTTGGCTTGTTGCCGCAGCTTGTTGGCCCGGCGCCTGCCAGTGTATGCAGGTCCACAACGGACCGCAAGCGTAGGGGGCGTGTGTGCAACTCGCCGGGTATCGCGTTTGTCGCGCCCTCGATCCGCTAACGCCTTTGTCTCGTGCCATACCCAAACCGGCGTAGGTGTGCTCCGCTGTAAATGGTCGCAACAAAAACGCCGACAGTTCCAGGTGAATGCCGACGATCTTCACGATAGGCCATTCCACCCGCACACTCGCCGAGCTCATGGCTTTGCTCCGGCAGGTGGCCGTGGATCTCCTCGTCGATGTACGCTCGATCCCGCGCTCGCGGACGAATCCGCAATTCAACGCCGATGCTCTCCCGGAAGTGCTCGTTGACGCTAGGATCACGTACCGTCATCTTCCCGCACTCGGAGGTCTGCGCCGCCGGAAAGAGAGAGCGATGCCATCGCCCAATACGCTCTGGCGGGTCGCGTCTTTCAGAAACTATGCCGATTACGCGGCAACTGAGGCGTTCCGAAGGGGATTGGACGAACTGCGAGCGCTCGCCCGTGACAATTGCTGCGCCATTATGTGTGCTGAAGCTGTGTGGTGGCGCTGCCACCGCCGGATCATCGCCGACTACCTGCTGGCGGAAGGGGTTCCGGTAGCCCATATCATGGGGCACGATAAGATCGAACCCGCGAAGCTCACGCCTGGCGTCCGATCGCTGCCCGGCGGCGTGCTTATGTATCCAGCGGCGGAGGACGTCAAAACAACAGGCTGACACGGCTTTGGATCTGCGTGTACCGCGGACGTCCGCGCCAAAAGAAGCGCATCGGCGAAACCGCCCCTTGGAAGCGGTTTATGCAAGGACTAAGTGATAAGTGAGAAGCGGATTTAAATAAAATCCGATCGTGGCGCGGGAGATGAAGATGGCTGACGAACCCCTGACCGCCAACGCCGGGGCTGGACCACAATCCAAGCTCGGCGAGTTAGCGGCGGCGCCCAAGGATCCGCGAAACGCGATCATCGACGCGCTCCTGGAGCTCGCCGGAGAGCGCAATTGGGACGATATCACCATTTCGGATGTCGCGGCCCGCGCGAATGTCTCGCTCTCCACCTTTCGCGAAATTTTTCCTTCAAAAGGCGCGGTGCTCGCGGGTTTTTCGCGCCGGATCGATCGCATCGTTCTCGACGCGGCCGGCGACGGCTTGGCCGGGGAACCGGTCAAGGAGCGTTTGTTTGACGTTCTGATGCGCCGCCTCGACGCATTGGCCCCTTACAAGCCCGGCCTCGAAGCCATTTCCGACTGGACGCGGCGCGACCCGCTGGCAGCCGCCGCGGTCAATGGTGTGGTCGTCAATTCAATGCGTTTCATGCTGGAGGCGGCTGGAATCGAATCGGAGGGTCCGGTCGGCGCTTTCAAACTGCAAGGCCTCGCGTTTGCCTGGATGCGGGTTCTGCGGGTCTGGTTTCGCGACGACGACCCGGGGCTCTCCTCAACCATGGCAGCGCTCGACCGCGAATTGACCAGGGGCGGCGATTTTGTCGCACGGGCGGAGGATTTGAACCGGCTTGTCTCGCCTTTGTTTTCTCTGGCGCGTTCCTTGTTCGAGCGGCGCAGGCCGAGTCGCGACCCATCCCGTCGCGGCGGCCACCGCGAGCGCAAGGACAGGCCGGCAGCCTCTTGAGGACGCAAGCACTTTTCAAGCACTTTTAAGGCAGCCGCACATCATGCCTCGACCATTCCCGCGGCGCGAGTTCGATGGCTCGTGGCGCGGGGGGGCGGCCGTTCCGCAGCCGTCCGAACTTGCCAAGCATGAGCCTCTCGGTTACCCAAAATCTGACCGAGGGCGCGGCGAGCGCCAGCCCCGCCACATCCGAAACAAAACCCGGCAGGATCAACAACATCGCTCCGAGCCCGGCTAGCGTGCCGTCGAGGACCGCTTCCTTCGATAAACCACCCTGTTCGCTAGTTTTCCTCGCCGCCGCCTGCCGCAGCCGGAGAACAGCCGATATCCCGACCCGGCGCAACGTGCTAAGACCGGCGAGGGTCGTCAAAACGCAAGCGAGAATGGCGCCGGAAAAGCCGACCAAATGAACGACAACCGCGAAAGCCGCGAGCTCCGCCCCGAGCCAAAGCGCGAGATAGGTTACGAACAGAACCGGCAGGCGCACGACAGGTTGACGCATAACGGTGCCATTCGATCTAAGGCGAAGCATAAAGGCCCCCGCGAACTCTGGACATTGGCTTTATCTCTTCCCAAATAGATAATACGATAAAAGCACAATCAAGGCCCAAAAGGGTCCGGCCCAGAAATCAAAGCAGCACCTCGATGCAAAACTCCTTCGATATGACGACGATTGTCTTCGCGCTTCTGGCCGCTTTCGTGGTGTGGAAGCTGCGCTCGGTCCTCGGCACTCGCAACGGCGCCGAAAAACCGCCCAGCAATCCGTTCGCGAGCCGCGCGCCCGGCGGTTCTGGGGCGCGGCGCGCCGAGGCGGACAGCGGCGACTCCGGAAATCGGGTCATCCCCCTGCCTGGAGCGGCCGAGCCTCCGGTTGCGATTGCGCCGGCTAAGGATGACAGATGGAAACCAAATGCCGAGCCAGGCTCGAAGGCCTGGGCGGGGCTCGATGCCATCGCCGCCGCCGATCCGGCCTTTGCCCTCAAGCCCTTTATCGAAGGCGCGAAATCCGCGTATGAGATGATTGTCACCGCTTTCGCCGAGGGGAACCGCGAGGTTTTGCGACACCTTTTGTCGCCCGAGGTTTTCGAGAGCTTTGCCGCCGCTCTCGCCGATCGCGAAAAGCGCGGCGAGAAGGTTACGACGACCTTCGTTTCGATCGATAAGGTCAGGATCGACGATGCCGGGCTTAATAGCCGGACCGCGGAAATCAAAATCCATTTCACCGCCCAGATGATCACCGCGACACGCGACCAGGCTGGAACGGTGATTGATGGAAACCCGGACAGAGTCGTGCAAATTGACGACATCTGGACGTTCGCCCGGAACATCGGTTCCCGCGATCCGAACTGGAAACTCGCCGCGACCGAAACCGCGCAGTGAGCGGCCGCGCTTGGCGGTGGTAGGCTGGCCGATGAGGTCTACCCCTTTCGCGCCGATTTCCGTGTCAGGAGCGCTTAACCGGCGCGATTTGTTGCTCACCCGCCTATCTTTCGACGATCTCGCCGGGTTCAGGCAAGACGATCATCTCGCAGCATTCTGGGTATTCGCGCGATCATGCGCGGCAGTCTTGGCTAAAAAACCCCCGCTGAGGGATAGTGTGGCCGCCTCCGTCGCGCTCAAAGCCATTGCACATCAGGCGCTCCGCCAAGAGGTGCGGGAGCCCGCGCAAGCGAGGCGGTTTTTCGAACACCATTTCCGTCCCTGCCGCGTGTCCGCATCTGCGGAGGTGCGCAACGCCGGCTTTCTAACCGGCTATTACGAACCCATTGTCGAAGGCTCGCCGCTGCGCACGCGCGATTTCACGGCGCCGGTGCGCGGCCGGCCGGACAATCTCGATGCCCTCGCGCCCTGTCCGGACCGCGCCGCGATCGAGGCTGGAGCCCTTGAACACCGCTCGGCGCCAATTGTCTGGCTGCGCGACCGGGTCGAGGTTTTTCTTGCCCAGGTGCAAGGCTCGGCGCTTGTCCGTCGCGCGGATGGCAGCCGCCTCCGGCTTGCCTATGCTGGGCGCAATGGTCATCCCTATAGATCGATCGGCCGCATCCTGATCGATACCGGCGAAATCGCCGAAGCCGACATGTCGCTTGCCACCCTCAAGCAATGGATTCGCGCACATGGCCAAAATCCTGGAGACGCGGGCGCGGTGTTGATGAACCGCAACAAATCTTATGTTTTCTTCTCGCCCCACGAGGAAGGCGAGCCGGCCCGCGGCCCGATCGGCGGCCAAGGGATAAGCTTGACGGCTTTACGATCGATCGCCGTCGACCGCGCGATCTGGACTTACGGCTTGCCTTTCTGGATCGCCGCCGATCTGCCTTGGCGAGGTTCGTTCCCTTCGCCGTTCCGGCGCCTTATGATCGCCCAAGACACGGGCTCCGCCATCATAGGTCCCGCCCGCGCCGACATTTTCTTCGGTTCAGGGGATGACGCGGGCGCACGGGCAGGCGATATTCGGCACGCGGGCGACGTCGTTGTACTTCTGCCCGCCGAAGAGGCGCCGGCCCCGTGAATGAAAACTTCCCTTTTCCCGGCAAGCCCCGGCTCCGGCGGCTGAGCGCGGACGAGATCGAACTCTGGCTTACCGTGACGCGGGGCGTCGCGCGCCGGCCGGGGAGAGGTTCGCCGCGGCTTCCTCGGCCCCGAGGAGACGCGGAGCTTCAGGCGAGCGAGGCAGAAAGCAATTCGCCCAAGGGCACCAGCGCGGTGAAGTCTTCTTCGACGGTCGAGCACAAGGCTCATCCCCCGCTCGCACCGCTCGAGCGGCGGCTTCGCCAAAAGCTCGCGCGCGGCCGCGCGGCGCCCGACGCCGCGATCGACCTGCACGGCATGCACCGGCAGGAGGCTTTCGCTGCGCTGCGGGAATTCCTGGCGAGGGCGCAGATCGAGGGCGCGCGGCTTGCCCTGGTGGTGACCGGCAAGGGCGAGCGCGCAACATTGGGGGAGACAACGCCAGGTATTTTGCGCAAAAGCGTGCCAAACTGGCTGCGCGGCGCAGAATATCATGCGATCGTCCTCGGTTTCGAGGAAGCCTCGCGTCTGCACGGCGGCGCCGGCGCGCTTTATGTACGGCTCCGGCGGCGCGATCGCGCCGGCCGCGGAAAGCCATCGCCTTGACCACTCCAAGACCCAGCTTCCGCAATGTCGCGGCGCCTTCGATCGCCGACCTCGACCTCATGGCGCAATCGGCTTTCGCCGCCCTGCCGGAAGATTTCCGCCGCCTTTGCGACGGCGTTGTCATCCGCGTCGAGGAGTTTCCCGACTATGATACGCTCGACGAGATGAACTGTGCGAGCGAATTCGACCTGTTGGGGTTGTTTCGCGGCCGCGGCCGCGCCCAATCCGAGGCGACCCCGATGACCGGACAAATTCCGACATGGTGTGGCTCTATCGCCGCCCGATCCTCGACTTCTGGGCTGAGCACGAAGAGACACTCGAGGCCATCGTCGCTCATGTTCTCGTGCACGAAATCGGCCATCATTTCGGGCTCTCCGACGATGATATGCAGGCAATCGAGCAGGCCGCCGGATAGCGCGCCAGAGCGTTTCCCTATCACATGTTTTTTCTCAACGCGGGCTTGTTTTCACTTCTCTCAAAAATGGCTTGGGCTAGCAATGTTCGATGCCGCGCTCGCCGCCGCGATCCAGATTCTTACGCCGCCGTTCCGGACGGTTCTTTGGAAAACGCTGGCGCTGACGCTGGCTTTGCTTGCTCTCGTCTGGGTCGCGCTCCATAAGCTGATCGTCGCGGGCATCGCGCTACCCTATCCTTGGGCGGCGGCGGCGTTGTCGTTTATCAGCGGGGTTTCGCTCTTCATCGGCCTCGCTTTTCTGGTTGCGCCGCTATCGTTCATTGTCGCGGGCTTTTTCTTCGACGAACTGGCGGAAGAAGTTGAGCATGAACTGGCTCCATGCGAAGCCCCAGGCCGGGCCCTTTCGCTCCGCAATGCGGCGTGGCTGGCCGTGAAGTTTTCCGCCGTCGCGCTCGGCGTCAACCTAGCCGCGCTTTTGTTGCTTCTGGTTCCCGGCGTCAATGCCGCCGCGTTTTTCGGCGCCAACGCCTATTTGTTCGGGCGCGGCTATTTCGAACTCGCGGCGTCGCGGTATCTTACTTTAAACGAGGTTCGCCGATTGCGCAAAAAAAACGCGCTTCGCTTGTTTGGCGCCGGCCTTTTCATGGCGGCGATTTTGGGTGTTCCAGGCCTCAATCTGCTGACGCCGCTCTTTGGGACCGCCTTCATGGTGCGCATTACGAGAGACATCATGCGATCCGCCCGGCAAGCGCCGCGCGCGACCTCTGGTTAAGGGCAAATCTCAGAACGCCCTTGTCCCGGCGAATTGTCCGGTTTTGCGGTAACGATAGAGATAAGAAGGCACCAAGGTCTCGAACGGTTCGGGCGTGATGCCAAGGCCACGCAAGGTTCGTCCTGCGGCCTCCGCTTGCGGCGAGACGATATTGTCGCCTCGCAAAAGTTTCACCTGGTCGGAGGTTATAGTAAGAATTTCGGGAAAAAGACCGAGTGACAATTTGCGGATAATTCCGGTAACGAACGCGAGCAATCTCGCGCGCCCGAAAGAGATCGGGATGAGCCGGCGGCGGCGCCCGGTCACCCTCAGCACGAACGTAATGATCCGCCGGAGCGTCGCGATTTCCGGTCCCCCCAGTTCATAAATTGTCCCTGGCTTAGCCTTGGCATCGACAACCAACGCGATCGCCGTCGCGACATCGCCGACAAAGACCGGCTGAAGTTTGGTTGCGCCGCCGCCGATCAAGGGGAGCGCCGGCATGAGCCGCGCCATCGCCGCGAACCGATTGAAGAATTGATCCTCCGGCCCGAACACGACCGATGGCCGCATAATGATGGCGTCGGGCAAGATTTGCCGAACCGCCGCCTCGCCAAAGGCTTTGGTTCTCGCGTAGACGGAAGAACCCGAGGGATCAGCTCCAATGGCCGATATTTGCACAAAAACTTCCGTGCCCGCTTGTTTGGCCGCCTTGGCGATGGATTGCGCGCCAACGTGATGGATCGCGTCGAAACGTTGGGCGCCCGACTGACGCAATATGCCAACCAAATTGACCGCCGCTTGCGCATCCCGCAGCGCAGGGGCGAGAGACTGAGGATGGCGCACATTCGCCTGGACGGCATGGACTTGACCGACATCGCCAAGCGGCTGCAGATGAAACGCAAGATCGGGCCGGCGCGATGCGACGCGGATCCGCCAGCCTCGCTGCGCCAAGGCGCGCACCACGTGGCGCCCAACAAAACCCGAACCGCCGAACACCGTCACAAGCCGGTCTGAATTCACCAATTCCTCCGTCGCTGCTTGCCCTTGGTCCAAAGCTTCATACGTGCGTGGTTTAACTTGGTTCCGCAGGCAATGGAAACGCGAACGCGATTTAATTCGGAATTGACGAAGCGCAAGCGAGATAGGGTGGCATCGAAAATCCGCAAGAAGTGGAATAGTGCGAGGAGAGGCCGGCCACGATGGCATCAACCCTCCAGCATCTCCAATCAAAAAATCGAGGCGCGGAAACCGCGCTCGACCTTGCGAAAGCTCGTGAATTTAGGGCCGCCCCGGCTTCGAGCCAGTTTGGACGTTGTTATCCACATCCTCAGGCGTCATGCCGATACCTGGCAGCGGGCCCCGCCGGCTCTTTATTGTTGGCCTATCCCCTTCCCCGATGTTGTGACAGGTGCAGATGCGGGTTGGTTCTCGCAGTCAATGAGGGCCAATGCAGTTGCAGAGGCGTTGAATATGCCCGCCACATTTCCGGTGCAGCTAATTTTGACCGCCCCGTTCCAGACGATCCCAGGAGAGTATCAAGAGTACAATCCGTGTGGTTCCCGAAGGAGGTTGTGTGATTAGAGGCGTGAATGTTAAGCCGTAACTTCTGAGCAGCGGGAGTACTGGTGTTGTCGAACTCTATAGCTCCCACGATCAAGAGTTCAATCATCTTATCAAGAATTTCGAGGCGGCGGGCGCACGCGTTCTCTTTGATGACGGATACATTTTCGGGCGGCGGCTTGGCGCGCGAGGTCGATCCCAGAGCCTCCATGCCCGTCAATCCCGGCTGTTTTGATCGTCCATAGCCGCACTGATGAACGCTTCCCCGGCTTCGGCCGCGGCGCGGCGGCCTATTGGGGGCGGTGCGCGGCCTGCGCGCCGGAAAATCTTAACGCGCTTGCCGATGGCTGCCGCGACTTCTCGGGATGTGCCGGAGGACGGCGCGTCACTTATTGCGAAACATCCCTGCCACATAAGCGCTGGCCTTCGATGAATACCGAAATGCTTGATTTTATTCAGGGCGGCAAGGCCAGGCCGCCATAGGACTTGGGGGTCTTGCCGACGTCTTCGCCTGGCCCCTCGGCGCGAGGTTCTGCAGCAGGTTCGTTGCCAAAAACGGTATACGATTACTCGTCCTCGGACGATGCCAAAGTCCGAATCGCTCCGCTTAATTCGAGTATCTCCAGACTAGAGGGACATTCGGGCCAGTTGTGCCTCCAGCAGATGATAATGTCGCAACCGTCCACGGGATGACCGTGGTCTCGGAAGTTTCGGCTCTCGAATTCAAATTCAATTCGCACCCGTTGCCACTTCCCTGGTCCGACCTGTCGTTTGGCTTCACAATCCGGATACCCAGCTTGAACCGCCTCGACCAAATAACCCAATTCTCGCGCCACCATTCCAAATAGAAAAACCACACCGTTCTCGTTGATGGGTTCATGCCGGAGCCCACGGAAGTCGAGTGGATTTCCGTAAGTCGGTCTACTTGATAACTTGTGATGTATTGGTTTCAATGTCAGCAGGAGTGGTTCTTCGAGAGTAGGCACTGCTTGCTGTTCAGGTCTTCCATTGTCCAAAGGTAGTAGGGCAACAACATCCGCCCAAGCCGGACGTTCCGAGGCCCATTCACGGAATCTTGGGGGCACAGCCGTCCAAGAACCGATGCGCTTATCGAATACTCCTAAGCTATAGTTTCCTGCCTTCCGATATTGGACTCGTGTTGGGATTTGGCGCATTCGACGAACGACTTCGCCCCAATCCTCAAGTAAGGTTTCGAGGGCTAAGGGCTGATTTATCGAATGTGGTTCCAATCCCGCCGCTCGAACGGCCTCCCTCCATGATGGAAAATGTCTGAGCACCTGATATTCCGTCATTGCTGCGGATGCCATGAACTCAGAGCGGGAGGGAGGTCGGCCAAGGGTAATTGCACAGTTCCTTATCGCGTCAAGAACAGTATCTTGGTCAGGTATGCTCATCGTTTATGCCGTACAACATTTATTTCGCTGAACCATCTTCGTAACAGCTTTGCGCTGCATAAGTAATGGCCCCGCGGCCACGGTTGCCGCGCCGTCTTCAACCGCCGTCTTCTTCGCCTTGTCCCTGCTCATGAGGCTCCTCATCGTCGCCGCGGGGAGTATCCTCCTCGGTGATCCGCTCGACGGCGACAACCTCCTCCCCGGCAGCCGTATCGAAGACGATGACTCCCTGGGTCCCGCGTCCGGCAACCCGAATGCCGTCGACCGGGCAGCGGATCAATTGGCCGCGGTTTGTCACCAGCACGATCTCGTCGCCATCCTCGACCGGCATCGAGGCAATGAGCTTGCCATTTCTTTGGTTGACCGCCATCGCGACAATGCCTTTGCCGCCGCGTCCGGTAATGCGATATTCGTAGGAAGACGTCCTCTTGCCGTAGCCATTCGCGGAAATGGTCAAAATGATTTGTTCGGCAGCGGACATTTCAGCATAGCGGTCCGGTCCGAGGTTCGAGGCCACAGGCGTTTCCTCAACTCCTCCTTCCTCGCCAGCCGCTTCGCCAGCGGCCTCGGGCGAAACGTCGCCGGCAACCGCGCGGCGCATCTTGAGATAAGCGAGACGCTCGCCGCTGTCGGCGTCGATATGACGTAAGATGGCAAGCGAGATCACTCGGTCGCCTGGCCCAAGCGCGATGCCCCGCACGCCCATGGAATTGCGGCCCTTAAAAACCCGCACCTCGGTCACCGGAAACCGGATGCATTGGCCATTGGCGGTCGTTAAAAGGACATCGTCCGCCTCGCTGCAAATCTGCACATCGACTATTCCCTCGCCTTCGTCGAGCCGCATCGCGATTTTGCCGGCGCGGTTGACTTGGGCGAAATCGGAAAGCTTGTTGCGCCGCACGCTGCCGCTTGTGGTCGCGAACATAACGTCGAGGGTGCCCCACGCCGCCTCGTCCTCCGGCAATGGCATGATCGTGGTGATCCGCTCGCCTTCGTCGAGAGGCAGCATATTAATCAACGCTTTTCCACGCGCGTGCGGGGCCGAGAGAGGCAACCGCCAGACTTTCTCCTTATAGACGTGGCCGCGCGAGGAAAAGAACAGCACCGGCGCATGGGTCGAGGCGACAAACAGCCTGGCGACGAAATCCTCGTCGCGGGTCTGCATTCCCGCACGGCCCTTGCCGCCGCGTCTTTGCGCACGATAGGCGGCAAGCGGGACCCTTTTGACGTAGCCAAGATGGGACACGGTAACGACCATGTCCTCGCGCTGAATGAGATCCTCGTCCTCGACGCCCGGGGCATCGTCGAGAATGACGGTCTGGCGCGGGGTGGCATGGGCGTTTTTTACCGCGATCAGCTCGTCCTTGACGATCGAAAACAGCCTTGCGCGCGAACGCAGGATGGCGAGACAGTCGGCGATCTCGACACTGAGCTTGTTCAGAGCCTCAGAGATTTCGTCGCGGCCGAGCGCCGTCAAGCGTTGCAATCTGAGTTCGAGAATGGCCTTCGCCTGGACTTCCGAAAGCTGGCAGATGCCATCCTCGGAGAGGACGTGGCGTGGATCGGCGATGAGCGTGATCAGCGGCGCCATATCACGCGCGGGCCACCCGCGCCCCATCAAGGCCCCGCGGGCGGTGGCCGGGTCAGGCGCCGTGCGGATCAGGCGAATGAACTCGTCAATGTTAGCGAGCGCGATGGCCAGACCGACCTGCACATGCGCGGCATCGCGCGCCTTGGCCAGAAGGTATTTGGTGCGCCTTGTGACGACCTCCTCGCGAAAATCGATGAAGGCGGCGAGGCAATCCTTGAGCGTTAGGATTTCCGGGCGGCCGCCGTTCAAGGCGATCATGTTGCAAGCAAAGCTCGATTGCAACGCGGTGAAGCGCCAGAGCTGGTTTAACACCACATCAGCGAGTGCGTCGCGTTTTAGTTCGATCACAATGCGCATGCCGTCCCGATCGGATTCATCGCGCAAATCCGAGATACCTTCGACGCGTTTCTCACGAACCAGTTCGGCGATCTTCTCGATCAACGTGGCTTTGTTGACCTGATAGGGAATCTCAGTGACGATGAGGGCTTCGCGCTCCTTGCGGATTTCCTCGACCGCGACCTTTGCCCGGGTCAGAACCGAGCCGCGACCGGACACATAGGCGATGCGGATGCCCGCCCGCCCCAAGATGCTGCCGCCGGTCGGGAAGTCCGGGCCGGGAACGATCGCCATCAAATCCTCGATCGTCATCTCGGGATGGTCGATCAAGGCGATCGCGGCATCGATCACCTCGCCGAGATTGTGTGGCGGGATATTGGTCGCCATGCCGACCGCGATGCCGCCGGCGCCATTGACGAGGAGATTGGGGAATTTCGCCGGAAGCACGGTCGGCTCTCGCTCGCGCCCGTCATAATTCGGCTGGAAATCGACGGTCGCATTGTCGAGGTCATCGAGGAGCGGCATGGCAGCCGGCGCGAGACGCACTTCGGTATAGCGTTCGGCGGCGGGCGGGTCGCCGTCGACGGAGCCGAAATTGCCTTGCCCGTCGATCAACGGCAGACGCATCGAGAAGGGCTGCGCCATCCGCACCAGCGCGTCATAGATCGCGAGATTGCCGTGCGGATGATATTTGCCCATCGTATCGCCGGTGACGCGCGCCGATTTGTTGTAGGGCCGATCCGGCGCGTAGTTGTTCTCGTGCATCGAATAGAGAATGCGTCGGTGCACCGGCTTCAGCCCGTCGCGCACGTCGGGCAGCGCCCGGCTCACGATGACGCTCATCGCGTAATCGAGGTAGCTGCGTCGCATTTCGTCGGAAATCGAAACCGGCCGGACGCCGGAGCCGGGCGGCGGTGATGCGTTGTTGTCCGTAGGGGCCAAGGAATGCTAACCGAGAAGGAAAGGATTGCCAGAGTTTAGCCCGGCGGGCCGCGAAACGGCAACTCCAGACTTAAAGATAATGCCATCCCCCTAGCATGCCAGGAATTTCAAGGAGTTAGCGGCAGTTTCGGGGACAGGAGCGGGATCGAGGAAGCGCTTATTGGGGGGAATGTTTGCGGCGGCGAAGATTGTCCGCAACGCGGATCGGCCGGGCTAGTGTTTACTAACTGGCATTACCCAGCTAATTTTAAACCGCACGATTTTTCACGATCGAACTATGGGAGTGTGGCACAAAATATTCGGGACGGCTCCTATCACCAATTCGAATTAAGCTGATTGCGATATATTATAGATCTATTTGGCAGCGCGCTCCTTTGGCTCGATGGTGAATCCAATGCCGGCTTCAGCGGCTCAAGGTTTCCGAATGCCTCAGTCATTTGCTGGGGCACGACGTGAAGCAGGCCGGGCCCCGCACGATGGCGAATACGTTGCCGCCATCTTGCATTAGAGCTTTTGACGAGAGCCTCGACCGCTCCCAATTCATCTGTGACCGGCGTGGCAGGGTAAACGATAGACTCCCTCCGTTTGGTACTGAGATAGGCTCTGAACCGGTGCCTGCGGCGTAGATCTCGGCGATCTCGTCATGCTCGCGGTTCAAACATCAGTTGCGCAAAATGGCTCGGCAAAATGGCCGAACGTTTCGACCACTTTTTCGTAAACCGGTCGCTTGAACGGAACGATCAGTGCGGCGAGCCGATCGATCGGCTCCCATCGCCACGCGTCGAATTCCGGCCGCTGACCACCGGCGGGGGTGTCGGTGTCGATTTCGCTCTCGTCGCCATCGAAACGCAGCGCGAACCATTTTTGCCGCTGGCCGTGAAACCGTCCCTTCGGGGATTTCTTTAAAAGACCGTCCGGCAGATCATAGCTGTACCATTCCGGCGACTCCGCCAAAAACGTCGTGGAAGACACGTTGGTTTCCTCGCGCAGCTCGCGCAAGGCCGCCTGATAGGGTGCTTCGCCGGCGTCGATCCCACCCTGCGGCATTTGCCATTCGTGACTTTGGCGCAGGTGCTCGGTTATCTTCTTGTTGCGGCGACGTCCGATAAACACGAGCCCGGAGCGATTGAAGAGCATGATTCCGACGCAAGGGCGATAATATAGAGAGTCCATTGCCGCCTACCTCACGGTCGACGATCCAATTGCCGAGCCATTTGTCGGCCTGGCATGGCCGCGCTTAGCGGGATGAGCGCAATGCCGCGCGCCTCGAGCGCGCGGGCAAAGCGGCCAATGATTGCAATCGAGGGCGGAAGCGCGCTGGCAACCCCGATTGCCACGCCTTTGTCGCGAGCGATTGCTTCGAGCCGTGCGAGTGCCGCTTCGATTGCCTCGGGCTCAGCCGTCGAATCGAGGACAAAATCGGCACGCGCGGCCGCAAGGGACTGACCGGCCGCGAGCGTCATGGCGAGGCTCTGCGCGGACGTCCCGTCATCGACGTAAAATAAGCCGCGCGCGGCAATTGCGCGCAAGACCGGCGTCAAAGTCCTTGCATCCGCCGTGAGCTTGCCGCCGAGAAAATTCGCGACGCCCACATAACCGGTGAACCGGCTCATCAGCCAGGTAAGATTGTCGATATTCGCGGCTTTCCCGGCGCCCGCGAGAAGCGTGTGCGGGCCGGGATTGTCGCGCGGGAAATCGAAGGGCTCCATCGGAATTTGCAAGACGACCTCGTGGCCCGCCTCGCGCGCGCGCGCCGTTTCGCGCGCAAGATCGGCTCCGTAGGGCGCGAAGCCGAGCGTGACAGCGCCAGGCAAACTTGTGATCGCCGATTCCGTTGCGCGCGGAGCAAGACCCATGCCGCCAATGAGCAAAGCAATGCGCGGCGAGCCCTGTGCCAATCCGCTAGAGGAAACGGCGGGGCGGGCATAAACCTCGGATGGCCGCGCGCCGTCAACCCCAATGCGCGGAATTGGGCCATGCGGCGTTTGTTCGATAAGCCGCGGGTCGGGCGCCGCCGGGAGGCCTGTGTTCAGTGCTTTCGTTACGTCAATGATCAAAGCCTCGGGCGCGGCACCGCCCCCGGCACGAACGACTTTCACCCCGGTCCGCCGCTCGACCGCCTCCACCCCGAAACCGGCTTTCTGGGCAGGCACCGTGGCGCTGGTGTCGCTCGCGCCCTCGGTTATCCGTTGCGGCGGGTGCGCGTTATTGCGTCGCCCGCCCGGAGCTTCGTAGGGCGCCGTGCCGGGCGCCGGAACTCCGTTCGCGGCATAAAGTGCCGCGCCTGATGGCCTGATTAGCTCCGGCAAAAACGCGGCAGAAACAGCGAGCAACCCCAAGCCACCAATGGCAACGGCCGCGTAAAGCGCCTTGCCGCGCGGCCGGCGCTTTTGCACCGGGAACTGTCCCAAGGGAGCATTCAGATCGTCGTCTATCATACCTGATCGCTATCCTGGTTGGCACGCAAAAACCGCGGGGCAAGAGCCACATCGGTGCCCGCCGGATGGAGGAATACAGCGGCGCCGCGCCATAACGGCAAGAGCCAGGGAACGGCCGCCAGCCGCGGCGCGCCATCCGCCGGCGCTCCAGGCCTAGCCGGCCGCTGCTGCGGCGTTCGACCCTGATCCTGCCACGATCGAACGGCTCATGGTTCAACGTCTTCGGCTTATCATGGCCGAAACGCAACAGCTGCCCCCGTTTTCGCGGACCATGCTTGCGCGGGGCCATCGCCAGCACAGACCTGAATGACGCCGGTTTCAACCCTGGCCGTTTCCGCCTTGCACATGGCTCTCAATTCGGAACCTTCGCGGGTTCGCCCGCGGGCACCGAGGTGAGTTTGTTCATCGCCTTGTTGACGCCACGAAGAATGTCTTCGGCGGCGATCAATTGCTTGTCGTTTTTAGCGTCGGGCGGGACAAAGGCTTGCGAACCTCCCTTTTCGTCCTCGCCATTCTTCAAATGGCCACGCAGCGAAGCTTCGCCCTTTGTGTCGTCCTTGCCCTTGAGGTCGTCGGGCACATCCTGCAACACGGTCACGTCGGGGTCGATCCCCTTTGCCTGGATCGAACGGCCGGCCGGCGTGTAATAGCGGGCCGTGGTAAGCCGCACGGCGCCATTATTCTGGCCAAGCGGGATGATCGTCTGCACCGACCCCTTACCGAATGAGCGAGTGCCGACAATGGTAGCGCGCTTGTGGTCCTGCAGCGCCCCGGCGACGATTTCCGAAGCCGACGCCGAGCCGCCATTAATCAAGACGACCACCGGCTTACCCTTAGACAAGTCGCCAGGCCGCGCGTTGTAGCGCATGGTTTCATCGGCGTTCCGGCCCCGGGTCGAAACGATTTCCCCGCGGTCGAGGAAGCAGTTGACGACTGCGATCGACTGGTCGAGCAAACCGCCGGGATTGTTGCGCAGGTCGAGAATATAACCTTTGAACTTGGCGGCCGGGATATCGTTTTGGAATTTTTGAATCGCCGCGCGAACACCCTCAAACGTCTGTTCGTTGAATTGGGTGATTCGAACGTAGCCGATATCGTCGCCTTCCTGACGTTCGCGAACCGATTTGATCTGGATCACCGCGCGGGTAAGCTTGATGTCCTGCGGGTCCTTGCTGGCTCCCCGTAAAATCTTGAGCGTCACCGAGGTATCCGGCGCGCCGCGCATCTTTTCGACCGCCTGGTTGAGGCTCAAGCCGAGAACATTCTCGCCGTCGATGGCGCTGATGACGTCGCCGGACATTATCCCCGCGCGCGAGGCCGGCGTGTCGTCGATTGGCGTGACGACCTTGATAAGCCCGTCCTCCTGCGTCACCTCGATGCCAAGGCCGCCGAATTCCCCGCGCGTCTGAACCTGCATGTCGCGGAAACTTTTGGCGTCCATGTAGCTTGAATGCGGGTCGAGCGAACCGAGCATGCCGTTAATCGCGGCCTCGACGAGCCTTTGTTCGTCCGGCTTCTCGACATAATCGGAGCGAATCTTCTCAAAAACGTCGCCGAAGAGGTTGAGATTACGGTAGGTATCCGACGCAGCCGCGCGCGCCGTTCCCGCCGGAAAAACCGGCGCCTTTGTTGCCAGCGTGCCGAGCCCCGCGCCCAGAACGGCGCCTATCAGTAGAGGTAAGAATTTGCGCATCATCCGCGAACCTTTTGCAAATCCGGCTTTGCCCACCATGGGCCCGGATCGATCGCCACCCCGTCTTTCCGAAATTCGATATAGAGGATGGGTTGGACCGCGCCGATGGCGATGGCCGCGGCCGTCTTGACGGACCCATCGCCCATGACGGCGACGGGCTCCCCAACCAGAATGAATTGCCCTACGTTTACGTTGATCTTATCCATCCCGGCAAGAATAATATAATAGCCCTGACCAGCGTTAACGATTAAAAGTTGGCCATAGCTGCGGTATGGACCGGCGAAGGATACCCAACCGTCACAGGGCGAGGCAACAACCGCTTCGATGCGGGTCGCGATCAGCATTCCTTTCCCGGTGCCGCCAAACCCATCCTGGCTGCCAAAGCCGCGCTGTAGCGTGCCGCTCACCGGGAGCGGCAAAAGGCCTCTTGTCTCGATGAAGGCGGTTGTTGGCGCAAGCCTTGCCGGATCCTTAAAAGGCGCCAAGACGATTTTCCTAGCGGCGCTTGACGCTGCTGCTTGCGCTGCTCGCCCGCGGATCCGATCGGCCTTCCTCGCCGCCTCGGCACCCCGCGCGGCCGCGGCGACCTCGGTTTCCATTCTGGCGATCAGATCCTTGAGGCTCGCCGCTTGCTTAGCGATAGCAAGCGCGCGTTCGCGCTCGGCTCCAAGAGCCTGTTCGGCGGCGGAAAGCGCGGACTGGCGCGCCTCCACCAGCGCGGCGAGACGCTGGCGCTCGGCGCGAAGCTTCGCCACGCCATCCGCAAGCGTCTCGCGCTCCGCCGCGATCGATTGCCGCAACTGCACGAGATCCGAAAGATCCGAGGCAAGCGCTTCGGTTTCGCTGCGCATCTGCGGCAGGACCGAACCGAGCAACATCGAGGTTCTGATCGCGGCAAGCATGTCTTCCGGCGTGACGAGAAGTGCCGGCGGCGGCTTGCGCCCCATCCGCTGCAAGGAGGCGAGGATCTCGGCAATGACCGCTCGGCGGCTCGCAAGCGAACCCTTGATCGCGTCCTCCGTCCCGGTCAATGTGTCGAGCCTCGCCTCCGTTGCGCCGATCTTGCGTTCGCTGGCGTTGACGTTTTGCGCCGCGTCGAGAAGCGCCGCGGTAAGCTTCGCCCGGTCGGCGCGGATCGATGCGATCTCGGCTTCGATCCGCCGGCGCTGCTCTTGCGACGCCTCGAGCTTGTCTTCCATCCCCCGCAGTTCGAGGCGGCGACCGCTCAGCTCCGCTCCTTTCGCATCCACATCCGGCGCCGCCGGCGGAGCGGATTGCGCCGCAAGGCAAGCGGGCGCAAAAAGGGCAAGATATAACGCGAGCGCGATGCGGCGGCTTGCCGCTCCCGCTGAAGCAACCGTGCTGTGCCGCACTCGAACCGCCACCGATCCTTTTATGCCGGCAGCCGCCCGACCGCCGGAAGCGCTCTCATTTCGCCATCCACCAGACGAAAATGGCGCCGCCGCGGCAAGGCACCGGCAAGTTGGGAATTAATCGCGATGGCAGGGGTGGCGGAGAGAATCGTCACCGCCCGGTAAACCTGTTCGGCGGCCATGATTCGCACCAATTGATGCGGCCAAGGCGTCCTCAAGGACGAGCGCGAGCGAAGCGGAGGCCAAAAAAGCGGCTCTAAACTGCCCGGGGCGCCGATGCGAACGCAGCGCTGGCAATGCATTGGTCACGCGCGTGGCCAAGCTAGATGGCAAGTCCCCGGCTTGTCATCCGCGTGCCGTTTTCGTCGAGGCAATCCGTTCGCGCGAAGCATCAAACAGCCCCGAATGGCTTCCGCCTTTTCCCTTTTGCCATCATCTGCGAACATCGGAGTTGGCGGCGCGGCGCTCCTCGGCCCCGCGCAGGCGACGCTGGGAAAGCTGATCGCGCGGCCGGCGGCGGCCCGCTCGACATAGCGCGCTGCTGCCTTAGCCTAAGCGGCGCTGATCCGGCCGATCTATGCTCCACATTTTTTCGAGATTGTAGAACTGCCTCACCTCCGGCCGGAAGATGTGAATAATGATATCAGCCGCATCCACCAGAACCCAATCGCAGTTCCGCAAGCCTTCGACGCGCGGTGGCTTATGGCGCTCGCCCTTCAACGCGCCGATGAGGCGCTCGGCGATCGCCCCGACGTGAATGTTGGAGCGGCCGGTCGCGATGATCATGACGTCGGCGAGAATGGTTTTGCCGTGCAGGTCGATTGCGACGATGTCTTCGGCTTTGGAATCATCGAGACAGGTCAAGACAGTCCGCACGAGCGTGTCGGCTTCGGGTCCAGCTGAACCAGGAACCGGGTGGAGCGGCCAAGACGCCGCTTCCGCAAGAGTCGCTTGTATCAGTGGGTCGATCCTCCTCCTCACGCCCAGCCGACCGGCCAGGCGCACCATAGAAGATGGCGCAGAATCGCGGAGATTTCAATCGGGGTGTTTGGCGTCAAGTTCTTCGGCCTTTTGGTCCACCCTGATTAACCGTATTAACGTATTTTGATTCAAAAGATTTTAACGCCCGAGCCGCTGTAGCTCAGCGCGTGCGAACTTATATTCAATGAACGTCTTCGGACAGGTTTCCGCTGCCGCCTTCAGCGCCACCATGGCCGCCGGACGCTTGCCCTGCAATAAGCGCCATTCGCCGATATAAAACTGTGCTTCGCAGCGGTCGTCGGGCTTGGTTGCCGCGGCGAAAGTAGCTTCGGGCGTCCGGCGGCCGAGGAATAATTCGATGACTGGGTAGGGCCAACCCGGCTGCGTGAGCTTCTTCGCGTTGGTCTCGAGTTCCGCGGCAGCGATCTGGGTTCCTGAACGCGCGCGTGCAAGGTAGAGCCATAGCACCGGGTAAGCATCCTCGGGATCGCGCTTGATCGCCTCCCAATACTCGGCGATCGCCTCGTCGGTCTTGCCCTGACCGCTCAGGGCAAGGCCTAGATAGAAGCGGAACCTGGCGTTGCGAGGATCGAGCTCGATAGCCTTCCGGTATTCGGCGATCGCCTCGTCGGTCTTGCCCTGATCGCTCAGGGCAGCGCCGAGAAGACCGTGGGCCACCGCATCGCGAGGATCGAGCTCAATAGCCTTCCGGTATTCGGCGATCGCGTCCTCGGTCTTCTGCTGACCGCTCAGGGCATTGCCTAGAGCTACGTCGGCTGCCGTAAGGCCAGGATCGAGCTCAATGGCCTTCCGGTACTCGGCGATCGCCGCGTCGGTCTTGTCCTGACCATTGAGGGCATCGCCTAGACCGATGTGGGGCCTCGCATCGCGAGGATCGAGCTCGATGGCCTTCCGGTACTCGGTGATCGCCTCCTCGGTCTTGCCCTGATCGCTCAGGGCAGCGCCGAGAAGACCGTGGGCCACCGCGTCGCGAGGATCGAGCTCGATGGCCTTCCGGTATTCGGCGATCGCCTCGTCGGTCTTGCCCTGATCGCTCAGGGCAAGGCCTAGAAGTCCGTGAGCCTTCGCATCGCGAGGATCGAGCTCGATGGCCTTCCGGTACTCGGCGATCGCGTCCTCGGTCTTCTGCTGACCGTTCAGGGCATTGCCTAGAGCTATGTGGGCTGCCGTAAGGCCAGGATCGAGCTCGGTGGCCTTCCGGTACTCGGCGATCGCCTCGCCGGCCTTGCCCTGACCGAAAAGAACAAGGCCTAGAGTACCGTGGGACCACGCATCGTGAGGATCGACCTCGATCGCCTTCCGGTATTCGCCGATCGCCTCGTCGGTCTTGCCCTGACCGCTCAGGGCAAGACCTAGAGCTGCGTGGGCCATGGCAAGGCCCGGATCGAGCTCGATGGCCGTTCGCCACTCGGCGATCGCCTCCTCGGTCTTGCCCCGATCCATCAGGGCAACGCCTAGACCGATGTGGGCCCTCGCATCGTGAGGATCGACCTCGATCGCCTTCCGGTATTCGCCGATCGCCTTACCGAACTCGACGATCGCCTCCTCGGTCTTTCCCTGACCGCGCAAGGCATCGCCTAGAGCTCTGTGATGCCACCCATTATGAGGATCGAGAGTGATCGCCTTCCGGTACTCGGCGATCGCCTCCTCGGTCTTGTGCTGACCGCCCAGGGCATAGCCTAGAGCTCCATGGGGCCACGCATCGCGAGAATCGAGCTTAATGCCCTCCCGGTACTCGTCGATCGCCTCCTCGGTCTTGTGCTGCTCGCTCAGGACAGAGCCGACCAGATCGTGAGCCAAGGGGACGCTTTGATCCGTCTCCGGCCCGTTAGCAATAATCCGTCTCGCGATCTCCAGACATTTGCCGGGGTCACGTTGGCTCAAAGATGCCGCCACGATATAGGGATCAACCCATTCAAAAACCTTTTCGGCTGCTGGTGCGAGCAGTTCGTCGGGATGTTCCGGATCGACACCATTGGCGCTTGTAAAAAAGTCTTGTCCGTTCATCCGCAGGCGCAACCAAAGCTGCTTTTGTGCAATTGTGAGCTCCCCCGAAATGTTCGAGCGGCGAGCGATGTGGAAAAAGGTGCGGATGTCGGCAGCGATGGTTTCGAGCGACAGACCGATTGTCGGAACCACGATGCTGGGAAGATCGGCCTGCAGCGCAACCTCTGGCCCTTTCTTTCTCGTACGCGCATCTTTGACGACCTTATTCAGAGCATCGTGCAACCGCTGTGCCGCGACTTCGGCCGTGTAGCCGTTTTCCGTCAGCATCCGCGGCACGGATATTGGCGCGATCGCAATCGTCTTCTCTGTGAGAGATTTCCACAGAAGAACTCCAATTAGTGCAAAAGCCAAAAGCGCCGCAAGTTGCAAGACGAACTTGCCGACGGCGTTCCAAATGACTCTTATGAGCTGCAAAGATCTTGCTACGCGCTGCCAAACCGATCGTTGTTCATAAACACTTCGTTGCGAAACTCTTGCTTTCGCGGCGGATAACCTCGCTAGTTTAATGCGCGAAAAAGAAAATCCGGGGCGGGTCCACATGCTAGCCCTAGGCCACCGTAAGAGACTTCACCGAAACGGACAAGTGAGTCTGCAAGGAAGTCCCGCGTCGAGCGCGATGCGGGTGAGCCTCATTGCAACACAGCCAAAGAAAGCCCGGGAGAAATTTTTCACGCGGGCGCGCCGATCCATCGGCCGCGCGCGGCCAGTTCCGCAAGGAGCGCCCGGCGCCGCCCGCCGCGTGCCGCAGCCGGACCTCAATATCCGGTGGCCAAGGTGCCCCGTTGCCTTCTATCGGCGGCGCCCATCAACACGCCGTTTTCGCGAAAAATGCTTTGCGCCGAGCCCCAGGCGCCGTGAACCGCGACCTTGTGGCCCAATGCTTCAAGCAGCCGGATCGTATCGGGCGTGAGGCCGCGCTCGACCTGCAATTCGTCTGGAAGCCACTGGTGATGAATGCGCACCGCCGCGGTCGCCTCGGCGATGTTCATGCCGAAATCGACAATGTCGAGAATGATTTCCGTGACGATCGTGATTATCCGCGAACCGCCTGGCGAACCGGTGACAAGTTCGAGCTCGCCGTCGCGAAAAAGCAACGTAGGCGCCATCGACGACAACGGCCGCTTGCGTGGTCCCGGCGCGTTGGCGGCGCCACCAACGAGTCCATAGGCATTTGGAGCCCCGGGTTTTGCCGCGAAATCGTCGAGCTCGTTATTGAGAAGAATGCCGGTTCCTTCGGCGACGAGGCCGAGGCCATAAGAAAAATTCAAGGTGTAAGTGTTAGCGACTGCATTGCCGTCATTGTCTATGATCGAAAAATGCGTCGTCTGAGCGCTTTCGTAAGGCATGGGATCGAAGACTTTGATCTCGGCCGAGGGCCGCGCGCTCTTGAGCGAAATCTCCGCGCGCAAGCGCTCCGCATAGGCTTTCGAGATCAGGCCTTTGACCGGAACCGGCACTTGATCGGGATCGCCAAGATATGCGGCGCGATCCGCGTAGGCCAATTTCATCGCTTCCGCCAGGAGGTGAATGTTCGCCGCCGAGTCGGCGCCCTGCGCCGCTAGCGGAAATCCTTCGAGCACATTGAGGAGTTCGATAATATGAACCCCGCCGGACGAGGGCGGCGGCATCGCAACGATTTCGTGGCCGCGGTAGAGGCCATGCAGGGGCGCGCGTTCGGCCGCGCGGTAGGATTTCAGATCGTCCTGCGTCATCCGGCCGCCAGCGGCGCGGACGCTGGCAACAATTTTTGCCGCGACCGGACCATCATAAAAGGCGCGCGCGCCGTCGCGCCCGATCGCCTCGATGACGGAGGCGAGATCGGCTTGCACAAGCCTGTCGCCGCGCGCGAGCGGCCCGCCATCCGCACGCAAAAAAATCCGGGCTGATGCCGGCCATCGGTTCAGCCGGGCCTGTGCACGCGGAAACGAATCGGCGAGATCGTTCTCAACATCAATACCCGACCGCGCCAGCGCGACGGCAGGCGCGACCAGCTCGGCCATCGACAATTTTCCCGAACCGTATTTTTGCACCGCGAGCGACAAGCCGGCGACGGTTCCGGGCACGCCGACGGCAAGGCCGGTATCACGCGATTTCGCGGCGACCGCCTCGCCCGCCTCGTTGAGAAAGCTGTCACGCGGCGTATCGGCCGGCGCGGCTTCGCGGTAGTCGATGGCGACGGTTTTCTTCTCCTTGGCAAGGTAGACGAGCATGAAGCCGCCTCCGCCGAGATTTCCCGCGCGTGGCAATGTCACGGCAAGGGCAAACCCGACGGAGACCGCGGCATCGACCGCGTTGCCGCCGCGGCGGAGTATGTCGACCCCGATTTTCGCCGCGTTTTCTTCTTGCGCAACGACCATGCCGTGGCTCGCCAACACCGGCAAATCGCGCGCACCTTGCGAAATGATTGCCGGCGCTAGGGGCCGTTCGGCCTGCGAGGCAAAAGGAGCAACGAGGAAAAGGAGGGCAAACACGCCGGCTCGGAGCGTCTTGCGTAATGCTCCCCGCGGCTTTGCCTTGACCGGAACGATGCTCATGAATCGTTGCCGTGATTGGCAATAACGGCAAGGAAGATCGCGCCGAAACGCGTGGACTTGGCTGGCCCGATGCCGGGAATAAGCAGCAAATCCTCGCCTGTTTTTGGACCCGCCCGGGCCAACTCGATCAAGACGCTGTCATGGAAAATGGCGAAGGCGGGCTGTTTTTGATCTCTCGCGATTTCGAGGCGTTTGGCCTTGAGCGCGGCGAGAAGGCTGTTTTCCCGGGCCGTCAGCGGCGCTGTCTCGGTCCCCGGCTTGACCGTCTCGAAAGCCTCCCTCGGAAACACCGGGTCGCTCGCCTGCGCAACCTCGATTTCGCCCAAGCTTCGCCGCACGCCGGCCCTGCGCCCGCTCGACAAAGTCATGTCGCCACACAGCGTCAAAGGCGCCCCGCCCGAGAGCACGGCACGTCCCGCCTCGGTGATGATCCAACAATCGCGATCTTCCGGGTCTTGGGCGATCAGATTCGCCGCGTGAAGCTGGTAAAAAATGCTGCGCCATTCGGCCGGATTGAACTCTTTGCCGATGCCGAACGTCGGCAGGAGATCGTGGCCATGCCGCCGGATTGCGTCGCTTGCTTCGCCGACGAGAAGATTGGCGAGGTGGCCTGGAAAAAATCGCCCCGATGTCCGGCGGATCGCGGACATGATCTTTTGCGCCGGAATCGCGCCGTTGAAGAGCGGCCATTTTCCATCGCAAATATCGCAATTGCCGCATGGCGTCGAGACCTCCCCGAATGCGGCGAGCAATGTCTGGCGGCGGCAACGCGGGGATTCGCACAAGGCAATCAAGGCGTTGAGCTTTCGCTTTTCCATCCGCTTGCGATCTTGCGGTGCCACGCTGTCGGATATTTGACGCTCGCGTAGCCTGATGTCCCTGTCGCTGAACAAAGTCAGGGTGTCCGCCGGCAGGCCATCGCGGCCGGCGCGGCCGATTTCCTGATAATACGCTTCGATGCTTTGCGGCAGGTCGGCGTGGCAGACAAAACGGACATCGGGTTTATCGATCCCCATGCCGAAAGCGATCGTGGCGACAATGACGGTTCCGACGTTGCGGAGGAATTCGTCCTGGCGCGCCGACCTTAATCCCGCTTCGAGGCCTGCATGGTAAGCCAGCGCGGGAATGCCCTTCCCGCTCAGGGTTTCCGCGAGCTTCTCGACGCCCTTGCGCGAGCCGCAATAGACAATGCCGCTTTGACGCTTGTGACTTGCGATCATCGTCTCGATTTGCCGCGTGGCGTCGGCCTTGCGCCGCATGGCGAGATGGAGGTTCGGCCGATCGAAGGAGCGAACAAAAATTTGCGGCTGGGCGGAAAACAACTTCCGGACAATGTCCGCGCGGGTTGGCGCGTCGGCGGTGGCCGTCACTGCGATGAGTTGAAGATTGCCGATCGCTCGCGCCGCTTGCGCGAGGCCGAGATATTCGGGCCGGAAATCGTGCCCCCATTGCGAGACGCAATGGGCCTCGTCGATGGCGAAGACCTTGGCTCCCGCCTCGCGAAGAAGGGCGGGCGTATCCGAACGAAGGAGGCGCTCCGGCGCGACGTAGAGGAGGCGATAACGGCGCCGCCGCAGGCCCGCCTCGATTGCCGCATTGTCTTCGCCGCTGTTCGAAGAGTTCAACGCCGCTGCGGCAATTCCGCACGCCTGCAATTGCTGGACTTGGTCACGCATCAAGGCGATCAGCGGCGAGACGACGATGGTGAGCCCCTTGCGCACGATCGCGGGTAGTTGATAGCCAAGCGATTTGCCCGATCCGGTCGGCATGACCGCGAGAATATTTTCCCCCGCAAACACCGCTTCGAGAATTTCCTGCTGGCCTGGCCGAAAGCCGGCAAAGCCGAAAACGCGTTCCAGCGCCTCTCTTGCCTCGTTCATTTGCGCGTTCACGGCGCCCCCTTTCAAACGTCCTCACGTTATGTCGTATCCAATCGCGGCCATGTTTTCCAGCAAACATTGCGGCTGGCGCGGCCAGCTACGCTTCGCGGGCTGCTCACGAAGCAGCGTTTGCCATGACCGACCGGATGTCTTCTTTCAATTCGGCCGCATGGGCTTGGGTCAGCGCGCCGCGAGGCAACTCGATGGTCCGGTCGGCGAGGATGCGTCCCGGCGCCGCGGATAAAACAATGATCCGGTCGGCGAGCGAAATCGCCTCAGCGACGTCATGGGTGACGATGAGGGTGGTCGCCTTGCGCTTCAGGACGAGCGCCAAAAGCTCCTCGCGCAGCTGTGCCGCGAGGTGGGCATCGAGCGAGACGAAAGGCTCATCGAGGAGGAGAAGATCGGGTTTGACCGCGAACGCGCGCCCGATAGCGACACGCCGGGCGAGACCGAGCGATAATTCCCCTGGAAAATGATCGAGATGCTTCGAAAGGCGCAGCGCCGCAACGATCTCGGCGAGGTCATCCCCGCTCGAACGGGCTGCCAGACGCAGGTTTTGCGCGACGCTGCGCCACGGCAACAGCCGGGGCTCCTGGAAAACCATGCCGATCCTGTGCGGCGAAGGCAACACGATCCGGCCTTCGAAATCGGAATCGAGTCCCGATATGATTCGCAACAGGGTCGTCTTGCCGCAGCCGGACGGCCCGAGCAGGGCGCAGATTTCTCCCGTCCGCAAATTGAAGGCCACATCATGCAGGACCACACGCGTTTGTCCCGAAGCACTCCGGAGCGCCTTGCGTGCGATGGAAACATCAAGCTCCATGCGCCGGCCGCCACCGCGAGACATGCCGCTCGACAGGTTGCACGACGAAAGTTTCAATCGCCAACATGAGACCGACAAAGGGAAGCGCGTAGGCCAAGAGCCGTGTCACGTCGAACAGCTGGAAAGCTATGCCGATCTCGAAGCCGACGCCGTTTGAGCGGCCGAGCAATTCGACGACGAGGACGATCTTCCACACCAGCGACAGACCGGACCGCGTAGCCGCCGCGAAATAGGGCGCGAGTTGCGGCAATACGACGTGTCTTACTTTCATGCCAAGCGTCAGGTTGAACACGCGCGCCATCTCTTCGAGGCTTTCGTCGAGCGCGCGGGTGCCTTCGCGCAAAGTCACCGCCGTATTCGGCAATTTATTTAAAACCACGGCCGCGATCGCCGCGGCCTCGTTCAGCCCAACCCAGATATAGGCGAGCACGATTACGACAAGCGCCGGCAGATTCAAGAGTACGATAAGCATGGGATCGCAGAGACGGTCGATCGTCTTATTGCGGCCCATGGCCACGCCGAGCACCGTCCCCAGGGCCATCGCCAGCATGAAGGACGCCGCGACGCGGGCGAGCGTGGTCGCAAGGTTGACGAAAAGTGCGCCCGACCGCGTCTCGGCGCCAATGACCAGCACAACCGCAAGCGGCGCGGGTAGCGTGCCGGCCGAGGCGATGCTCGAACCCAATTGCCAAACGAGAATCAGCAACAGCAGCGGCGCCAATCTGAAAAGCAGGCCATTAGCGTTGCTGGGGAGCCATTTCCGTGGTTTGGTAGAATGTTCCCGCGTCGAGTTCCGTTGCGGTGCCGGCAAGGTCCGGGCCTCCGATTTTTTCTAGGATGCGATAAAGCGCGCGCGCGTCGGCCGCTTCCTCGGCGACGGGGCGGCGCGGGATGCCATCTATATAGGTTTGCCGGTACAGGGCGAGCTCTGCTTCCCCGGCGATCCCGATCCGCCGCGCGATCTTCTCCCAATCCTCGCCGGAATGGGCGAGAATATCCTTGGCCTCGGTCGCGATCTTGAAAAACCGCGAGAGCGCGTCGGCATGGGTTCGCGCGAAGTCTTCATCGAAAATGTAGCCGACCATGGCGACCGGTCCCTTGGCGCCAAGGCGCCGTTCCACCTCGTCCATGCCGATGAGCCGCCGGAACCCGCGCGATTCGAGCGCCACGCAAAAATTCCAATAGGTTAAAGTGGCATCCGCCTCGCCATTCGCGGCCTTCTGATAGAGCAAAGCCGGTGCGCCATAAATAACGTTCGCCCGCGACGCGATGTCCAGATCCGACTCGCGCGCGAGCGCCTGGAGCAATAGCCAGCTCTTGTCCAGGGGACCGCCCGCGACCGCGATTTTTTTGCCTTGCAAGCCGGCGAGATCCTCGATGGGCGAGGCCGCCGGAACCATAACCGCTCCGAGCGCGGTCGAATAGGGCGCGAAGACAAACCGGCGGCCCAGATTTCTTTGCCGCGCGACCCACAGCCAGTCGCTGAGAATGATGTCGGCGGCTCGGCCCATCAATGCGATCTTCGCGGCTTCGGGCGAGGCGAGCTCGATCACCTCGATGTCGAGACCGGCTTTTCTGTCCAGGCCACGCTCATCGATGACCGCAAGTTCCCAGGCGAGTGTTCCGGTTTTTTGTAGCGCGAGACGAATCTTGCCCCCGGCGTCGGCTTCACAACTGAAAAGCACCGCCAGCATGAGGCAAAGTGCCACCCGGCCAAGACAGCCACGGACTGCCCGCCAGCGATCGGCAACCCCCCAGCCGCGGCGCGGCAAGGGGCTTTCTGCTAAGCCCGGGTTGTCATTTGCCATCGTTTCAGGATACACATTTTGCCGCGCGAGCCATAATGCGGATTGCCCGCTGGCCATGGTTGTGAACGATGGGCAAGGCCGCTAGCGAATGCCTCGGTCATGGAAGGAAACCGGATATGAAACGTAAATATGTCTGCATTGTCGCCACTGCCGCTTGGGCCGGTTCCGCCGCGGTGGCAGTGGCAGGTGATGCCGCCGCCGGCGAGAAAATCTTCACGCAAAAGTGCAAGGTCTGCCACCAGATCGGCGAAGGCGCCAAAAACCTCGTCGGACCAGAGTTGAACGGCCTGATTGGGCGCAAGACGGATTCCGTGCCGAACTATAATTATTCCGAGGCGAACAAGAACGCCGGGATCACCTGGGACGAGGCGACTCTCAAGCAGTATCTCCTCAACCCGAAAGCCATGATCCCCGGCACGAAAATGATTTTCCCCGGGCTGCCAAAAGAAGCCGACCGGGATAACATTGTCGCCTATCTCGCGCAGTTCGGCGCCGACGGCAAGAAGAAATAGGTTCCGTCAAGCTATGGTCCCTCGCGCCGCTTGAGCATCCCGCGCGAGGGATCGTAGGCGGCGATTGCCGCGCCGAGAAAGGCGATTGTCGTGCCGAGTACCACCGCCAAAGCGAGGAAATTTAATTTCTCGTAAAACGCGAAGCGGATCAGCTCGACCGCGTGGGTGAACGGATTGAGTTCGCATAGCGTGGCGAGCCACGGGCTGCCTTCCTTGACCCGCCACAAAGGATAGAGCGCCGATGACGCGAAAAACATCGGGAAAATAACAAAATTCATGACCCCCGCGAAATTTTCCAATTGCTTGATCAGCGACGATAAGAGCATCCCGAGCGCCCCCAGCATGAGGCCCGCGAGAACGAGTGCCGGAAGCACGGTCAGATAGCCCCAGGGCGAAGGCGGCTCGATCTCCCAAAAATAAGCGACGAGAAGAAACGCATAGACTTGGGCGAGCGACACGGCGGTGCCGGCGGCGAGCTTGGAAGTCAAAAGAAACCAGCGCGGGAAAGGGCTCACGAGCAGCGTGCGCATGTTTCCCATTTCGCGGTCGTAGACCATGGAGAGCGAGGATTGCATGCCGCTGAAAAGCTCGATCATCGCGATGAGCCCCGGCGTGATATAGACCTCATAGAGCACATAGGTGTCATAGGGCGGAATGATCGATACGCCCAGCACCGAACGAAAACCCGCCGCGAAAATGAATAGCCACACGAGCGGGCGGATGAGCGCCGAGACAAAGCGTTCCCGCTGGTGCCAATACCGCAAAGCCTCGCGCCAGACGATGCCTTTCAGGCAAATCGCATACTGGGCGAGGCCAAGACCCTGGGCGCCGGGCGTGGCTGATACGGCAGATCCACTCATTTCGGCTCGCCCTCGAAACCGGCGGCGCTGAGCAATGTGTTGAAGGCGGGGCCTATGCCGGCTGCGCCGGCGCGGGTGGCGATTTCGGAGGCATTGCCGTGATCGAGAATGTTGCCCTCATGCAGGACGATGACATCGTCGCTGGGCTCGATCTCGTCGATCAGATGGGTTGCCCAAAGCACGCCAATGCCCTCCCGCGCGACAAGGCCGCGCACATGCTTGAGGATGCCCGCGCGAGCCTTGATATCAAGGCCGGCGGTCGGCTCGTCAAGCAGCAGCATGCGCGGACGGTGCAGCAGCACGCGGGCGATTTCCACCCGGCGCATTTGGCCGCCGGAAAGGTCGCGCGCTTTGTCATGCGCGCGCCCGGCCATCGCGACCTGGTCCAAAACAAAACCTGCTCGAAACTTAGCCTCTTGCTTGGAAATCCCGTGCAGCGCCGCATGATAGGAAAGGTTTTGGCTGACCGTCAGATCGAGATCGAGCGTGCGCGATTGAAATACGACGCCGAGCCTGCGCAGCGCTTCCCTAGGGGCGCGATTCACATCGAAGCCAAAGATTCGAATGGTGCCTCGTTGTGTGGCGAACAGGCGGGTGATCAAGCAAAACAGCGTGCTTTTGCCGGCGCCGTTGAGGCCGAGAAGGACGCCGAAACCGCCCTGGGCGACGCTGAAGCCAACATTCTCAAGAGCCTTGCGCTTGCCGTAGCTATGGCTCACCCCGGCGACCTCCAGAGCGGAGGGCAGGCTCGCGCCGCGATTGCTCGCGGCTTCCGGGTCCGGCGTGGGAAAACTCATTGGCGTGCAATCGCCACGCCCCAGGGAAACGAACCGACCGCGATTGATTTGATCACCTTGAGGCTGGCCACGTCGATGACCGAGACGTCGTTCGAAACTCCATTCGTCGTGTAAAGATATTTGCCGTCAGGGGTCAACGCCAATTGCCAGACGCGCTGGCCGACGAGCAGATATTTCTCGACCTTTTTCGTGGCGGCGTCGATGACGGCGACGCGATTCGCCGGACCAAGCGCCACGAAAGCTTTGGCGCCATCCTGGGTGAACCTCAACCCGACCGGCTGAATAGCATCCTTCGAGAGCCCAGGGACCTCGAAGACGATCTTCTGTTTGAGCTTGGGATTGGCGGCGTCGATCACGCTGACGGTGCCGCCGACTTCGGACGAGACCCACAATTCCGAACCGTCCGGCGTATATTGGGCGGCGCGCGGCCTCGCATCGACGAGGATATTGGCGAAAATCTTGCGCGTTTGCGTGTCGATCAGATGCGCCATATTCGTCGTTTCCGACGTATTGACGAGTACTTTGCCGTCCGGGCTAAGCCCCATTCCTTCCGGTTCGACGCCGACCGGAATTTCCGCGACGATCTTGCGTGTCGCGACGTCGATCGCGGTCACCAAATTGTCGTTCTCGTTCGAGATATAAAGCAGCTTGCCGTCGGGGCTCAGGATCAGAAACTCGGGGTCGGGACCCGATGGCAAAGTGCGGGTGATCGTGAGTTTCTTGGTGTCTAGAATTTGGATCAAATCGTCGTCCCCGGCACAGATGAAGAGTTCGCTGCCGTCCTGGCTCATGGCGATCCCGCGTGGCCGATGACCGACCGGCACGGTCTTTGTGACCTCCATTTTGCCGGTGTCGATAATGGTGATGGAATTGCCTTTTTCGTTCGAAACATAGGCGGTGAAAGCCCCGGCCGGAGAGGCCATGACGAAGGCAAGCGCGTTGAGTGCGAAGGCAGAGCTCGCGAGAGGGTTGGCTTTTGATCTCTCGCGAAGGCTTATTGCAATTTGCATTTCGATTCCGGTTCGTCGAAGCCTAACGTATCGAGTTCCGATGTTTGATGCAGAAAACCTTCCTGCGGCGAGACCGAAACAATCATCCGGCCATCGCCGAGCAGAATAGGCTGGCGCAATTGCTGGTTCCAGTGGCGGAGGCTCTGTTTTTTGCCCTTGAACGCGGCAATGGCGAAATCCGGCCCGGTCAGATAGCCGCGAATGTCCTTGGGATCGCTCGAGCCGGTACGCGACACCGCCTCGCCAATCATCCGCATCGCCACCCAAGCGTTGTTGTCGCGCGCGTTCATCCGCCGCGAGGCGAGTTTCACGAAACGGTTTTGCAACTGAATTGCGCCCCATTGCTCATGGCTTCCGTCCCAGCTCACTGGCCTGAGCCCGGCCGAACCCGCGACCGGACGCGGATCCCAGGTGCGGAAGGGGAGATAGTTTGCAAAGACCTCGCTCTCGTCGGCAGCGACGAGGACATCATAGGCCGGCGCGTTTTGGGTCGCCACCGGAATGAGCCTTTGCGTCTGCACGCTTCCGGAATCCGAGCGGCGGCCACCGCCGGTATCCTCATAACTCCGCTCCTCGACGATTTTCGCGCCGAATTTTTTCGCCGCGCGGGCCAGCGCCTCGGCGTAAAGTTCGTCTTGCGGGTGAGATCCCTTGATTAGAAACCAGCGCTTCCATTGCTTCCAGACGAGATACTGAGCGATGCCGTCGGCAAGCATGGAATAAGAAGGTGCAATGTGAAAGACATTGGCACGGCAATTTTCCTCCCGCAGCGAATCTTCCGGCGCGTTGGTGTTGAAAACGAGTACCACCTTGCCTTTGGCCGCGTCGGCGAGCGCGAGGAGTGCCGCCGCTGGAAGATCGGCGAGCACAAACGAGACGCCTCGCGCAATAAGGCCGTTTAGCGCGGCGGCTGGGTCGCCGCCCGGCGGCAGGGGCACGTCCTCGATCGCAAAGGTCTGACCGAGAAAACGTCCGGTTGTATTATTGTCTTCAGCGGCAAGCCTGGCGCCGGCGATGCCATCGTCGGCGGCTGGAATATCGAGAATCGAGAGCGTCTCTCGGATGTGTGGCGCGCGAATGAAGCCTACCCTGACCTCGATGATATCCCCCGCGACCACTGGAACGGAGCTAGCTGAAAGCGCTACTCCGAAAAAGGCGGCAAGAATGCCATATTTGAAAATCATGCGGAAATGATCGGTCGAAGCGATGGTCTAATCAAGCCCTCGGCACCAAGACCTTATCTCACGTCTTGCCCGAGCGGCGTTTTTGGCAACGCAGCCAGGGCATTGATGATAGCAAGCATCGCTTGCTCGTCCGGAGTTTTGGCAATGAGCACTTCATGGATACCCGCGGCCAGAAGCGGCGCCGCGGCATCGCGCGAGATGCAGACATGGTTTATCCGCGACAAGTCCAGACCCGCGCTGCGGGCAAGGCCGAGAAAAACATCCGTGCTGCGCCGCGAATAATGCAAAACCACGCCGATTTCGCCCTCGCGGGCAAGGGCCAAGGCCGCCTCGCTCAATGACTCGGCGGGCTGTGCCGCATAGACTTCGATCGGCTCGACGGCATGGCCCAGTTCAATGAGGCTGTCCTCAAGGTCCGGTTTGCGGTCGCGTCCGGCGAGATATACGAAACGGCAGGGGGTAGCGAAGCGCGAAGCGATTTCCCGCGCGAGAGTCTGAGCGTCTAGGCCAATCAGTGGCGGACCATCAAAGCCCCGCTCGCGCGCGGCTTCCCGCGTCCGCTCGCCGACCAGGAGCAAAGGCAAGAGGCGGCGCGCCTCGGGCAGAGGCCAATCAGGCGCGGCGGATAATAATTCGAAGGCGCGTGCGCTCGTTGCGATGACGCCATCGATAACGCCCGCAGGCCATAGTGCTCCGGTCGGCACCATGTCGAGAACGGGAGACAGCACCGCGCCATGCCCTTCGCAAGCGAGCCGTGCAGCCGTCCGATTCGATTCATCGAGAGCGCGTGTGAGCAAGGCCAGCATGTCTCTGGCAATCCACGAGAAACGGCGGCTTGAGGGGCAACGATCTTCGCACGCCGGCGGACGAGTGATCCGTCTTCAAAAAGCGTAACGAGGATTGCCGTTTAAGGCAACCCTATTGCAAGCCCGTCGCTTGCGCGTTGTGGTCCTTTACCTGCCCGGCGACCTCGACGAAATATTTGGCATCGTCCCCGAGCTTCACGGTTGGCAGACATTGCGGCGCGCAGGCGTAGGATTGGCGACCCAACCCGCGCTGCACGAGCAAGGCATTCCGGCCGCCGACAACGCGGATCAGCGATTGCGCCAGGGGTTTTCCGGCGGCATCGAGCGCGATGAAATTGGTTTCGCCAAAGCCCTTGCCGGTGATGACCATCGTGGCGCCTTGCTTGAGCAAGGTCAAATCGGCGATCGCGGCGTTGCCGACGATGAGCGCCTCGGTCCCGGAGGGGACATTGACGACGCGGGCCTGATCGATCGTGACGACCAGGGTCTCCTCCATCGCCTGCAAAGGAGGAGAATACCAATAGACCATCATGATGGCGATCAAGCCGAGCCTGTTGATCGCTCGAGCGCCGATCGAATCGCCGCGTGAACCGGTGATGCATGAAGCCTTGAAAAGCATTGTTTTTCCATTCCGCACGATGGACACGTGGTCCAATTGACACGCCATATATGAAAGAAAACTGAAGCCAGAAAGGTATGCGATCGCCCCCAAAATGTATTGTCGGCAACCCGATTAAGAATTGGGGGTGCCGTGAAAGAGGCTGACGGCGCGATTGACTTGGCGTTTTGCGGCCGGGCCGCGGAAAAACAAGCGAACGGGCGCGCAACAATTGTAACCTTTGCCTTTGTTTTCGCTTAAGCACGCGCGCGAAAATATTGCGCGCCCACGCGGGGTCAGCTATGACTGCCCAGATGTCGCAGCCTCCTGCCCCACGGGTTGAAACGGCCGCAAAAGAATGAATCTTGACCGAAGATCGAGTTTTGTACCCGCGCTTCGATGTTTCAAAAATGATCGAAGACGATGCGGACCTGGGCCAGATCGGCTTGAGCGGACAGCAGCAGTTGCAGGGTGATCCGCGCCTTGCGGGCATCCAGCGCATTGGCAGGAATGAGCCCGCGTCCGATGAGATCGATCTCTCCTCCTGGGTAATCATAGGATCCGCGCAGCGTTTCGCCCGCCCCCGTGCGGCTGGCGAAAACAACCGGAATGCGTTCGGCTAGTCGCGCAAGAGCGGGAACGGCGCCGGCGGCGGCGTGGCCGGCCCCGGGAAGGCTGACCACGAGCCCATCGATTGCCCCAGCCGCCAAGGCTTCAACCGTTTGGGTTTCGAGACCGGGCCCTGCTTCAAGGATCGGCACGACCGGCGCTCCTCCTCCATAGGTCAACCTCGGCGGACGGCTCGCGAGCGCGAGAGCGAAGCGGACGCGCTCTTCCGCGACATAGCCGATTGGGCCAAACGGGAGAGAGGAAAAAGCGTGCGGCCGGAAACTATGCGCCTTGCGGATGAGAGGACCGGCATGAATTTCATCGCCGGCCACCACAAGGATGCCTTTGCCGCACGAGGCCGGGGAGATCGCCACCCGGGACGCGGCGAGAAGATTGGCCGGTCCGTCGGCGCTGGGTTGATCTGGCCTGCGCATGGCCGCGGTGAAGACAATGGGCATTTCGACTTGCACAAGCAAGGAAAGCGCGAAAGCGCTCTCTTCGAGCGTGTCCGTGCCATGGGTAATCACGATGCCAGCGCCGGTCTTGGCCGCGGCCGTGGCGGCGTCCGCTATCGCGGCAATGTCGGCGAGCGTGAAATCCGCGCTGGGTTTTGCCAGCACATCAAGTGTTTCGATTTCGGCGAGGTCCGCGAGACGCGGAACGGCGGCGAGAAGATTTGCGGCGCAAAGAGTCATCGCCGCGCCGCCCTGCGCTGGTTCCTTGGTCATTGCGATGGTGCCGCCCGTCGAAAGGATGATCAGGCGCGCGCGGGGCATACGATGTTCCATTTTTGCCAAGGCTCATGTCCGGACGCGCGCAAACCCACAAGCCGGGCTCGGTTAAGGCGGCACCGATCGTACCAATGAAAGGTCATAATAAAAGTCCGAGCTTCCCGTCGCAATGTGCCGTGTTTTCCAAAGGGCATTCTTGAACGCCTCTTCGCCCTGCACACCATCAAGCAACACCAGCAACTGGGGCAGGCTCAGAAACCAGCAATGGAAAAACGGGCGATCCAGTTCCTTATCGTCCGTGTGAAGAGCATTTACTTGCTGCCGCACTTCCGCGAGAAGCGCATTGAGTTTATCAAAGTCTTTTTTTAGAGAGGCGTCGCTAACCGAAAAGTCGGCGTGAAGCGTTCCCTCCAGAAATTGCTTTAGAAAGATGCGATCTTGAAAACTTCCGAACTGCATTAGAGAGATCGCAATGCGCTCAATCTGACGCCCTTCGAGTTCAAGCCGTCTCGTGACCCCGTTCTCCGTGAGATCGATAAAGTCCTTTCTTCTTAATCTGACTTCATGCCAGCCGGCCTGCACTTGTGCCAACAGCAGGCTGTTGGCTAGGTCCAGCAACACGTGCGCGTCCGAGCCTGCTTGCGCGCGGCGGGTTAGCGGCTTTTTCTTGATCTCCAGAAACATTATTGTCTGCACGGTTTCGATGACGATGTCGCACTGACCATGCTCACCATCGACGGCGTAGTCGCCTGATAGCGTTGGAACGTGGCGGGCGTGAAATTCCGCTCGAAGAAAGTTTTCGATCGGTACTCCGAGCCGGTCGTCAAAGTTTTTGTTGGACGCGCGCAAAACGGACAGCAGCGCTTCCAGACAGGCGGGAGCGCACATAGAGCGGTCCAGTAACCAGAAGCTTTTTCGATCCACGCTGATGAGCGGGTAGGCTTTGAGAAGTGCTGATTGGGACCCTTTGGAGGATGGCATAGCACCTCCTCCAAGACGCCAACAATAATCTCGCGAGGCAGTCCTGCACAGGCTGCCATAAGCGTCCGGAGTTCAAAGCGCATCGGGCCGCGATGTTGTCTGGATAATTCGAGAAGCGCCGCGATGACGGAGAGCGCATTATTGAGTGACCAACCGCTGCCGTGCTTCTCGTCGAAATCATAGTCGGTTAGAATGCCGCGTGCGATTTTCTCTACATCCCCGCCCCTGATTTGGGGAATGCGAAACAGCGTGTCGTAGAGAGCCAGCTCCTGGAGGTACGGCAGCAGCGCGAGAGCGTCCATCGAGCCCCAAAAGGTCGGGCTGTACCCCTGTACGTCCAGGACGGCAGCATAGTCAGTCGCGAGAAGACAAAGCTTAACCCAATTTTCCTGCGTATCCCGGAGCGGCCTCGTTCCAGCGAAGTGCTTTGCTGTCAGCAGAAGCAAATATCCAAAAGGAATTTGCGGCGATCCTTCGCCGGTCGGCTGCACCTGCCGGACCAGATGATATCGCTCCTGCACGGCGTCATATGCCGGGCTGATTTGTTGGAATATGCGGCGCGCGACATTAAGCCCGCCCATCGTGGCTATCGCCTTTTCGATTTGGGCGACAAGCATTGCCTCTGATTCGGGCTCGATGGTAATGGTTCCGCCATTTCTCGAAAGGCGAAAGCCGCGAGCCTGCAAGCGTTTCGCAGCATCGGCAACCGCGAAGGCTCGCGAATAAACCTTTTTACGGCTTCCGTTTGCGCTCCAGTCATGGATTCTTACGTTATCGTAAGCGTGTCGAATTGCTGCGGGCCATGCTCCCTGGATATCGCCCTTAGTTTGAGGGTTAGCCCTTACGGCGTCCTGCAAATTATCGAGAATTGAGAAGTAGGGATCGAGCGCCGTTCCATCGATGACGTGTGCTTGTATCAGCTCGTTACGGAGGCTCCGGCAGTGACGCCACACGGACTGATGTCCTGAAGCGAAGGCACCTGCGATCTTCTTGTAAAGTTCCTTGGAAACGTCAAGTCTCGCGAAGTTCGACTCCACAGGAAGACCAACATACGCGTACAACGCCGGCAAGTCGCCAAGGCGCGAAGTGATTTCGTCGGGACAGCTATCAACGGCACGGCGAAAGGATTCCAAGTTCATAGTAGGCTCGTACAAGCGCGAGCAGGACTGGTCAATAGCGAACGCGCAAAGCCGCGTAAGCCCCAATATGGAACCTGCTGCGGCCCGACGGAAAATTCGCGAGGTGAACCACAGTCAACCTTTGCGACCCGCGATATCACCTAGCATCGCGCCTCGCGACAATGTCGTTTAGGTGGATTTCGCCGAGCCTTGCCCCGCTCTCGTCCGCGACACAAAGAGACAAACGGCGGGACGCCAGCATCAGGTTCAAGGCAGTTTTGAGACTGGCTTCCGCGGCAATTGTCCCGGTGGCGCCCGTCTTGCCGGGTTTCATCAGCTTGCGGACCGGCACGAGGTCGAGAAGCCGTAACTGCAAGGCTTCGCCGCCCAAAAAATCGCGCACGAAATCATCCGACGGCGTCAGGAGAATCGACGCCGGGGTGCCCGCCTGGATCAGGCGGCCATTACTCATGACCGCCATGCCGGTGGCGAGCCGCAAAGCTTCGTCCATGTCATGCGTGACGAAGACAATTGTCTTGCCGCTCCGCGTGTGAATTCCGCTTATTTCGTGCTGCAAGGCCACGCGACTCACCGGATCGAGCGCCGCGAATGGCTCATCCATCAAGATGATGTCCGGGTCCGCGGCGAGCGCGCGGGCAACACCGATGCGTTGCTGCTGACCGCCGGACAATTGCTTTGGGTAGCGCTTCAGGAGCGCGGGATCGATGTCCAACATAGCGACGAGCGTGTCGAGCCGCGCCGCGGATTTCGACGGGCTCCATTTGAGGAGGCGAGGCACCGCAAGAATGTTGTCGGCCGCCGTCCAATGCGGAAAAAGGCCCGCCGATTGGATCACATAGCCGATGCCGCGCCGGAGCTTTTCCGGTTCCGTTGCGCGAATGTCTTGGCCGTGGGCTTCGATTTGCCCTTTGTCGGGGAGGATCATCGCATTGATCATGCGCAGCACCGTCGATTTGCCGCAGCCAGACGGGCCGATAAGGACGAAAAAAGCGCCGCTCTCGATCTTGAGCGAAAAATCGGCAACCGCCGGCGTGGCGCCAAACTTCTTCGACACGTTGCGCAGTTCGATCACAGGTTTCTCCGCGCGAGGCCAAGCAGCATTTCAAAGATAAAGTTCGCCAAAAGCGCCAGCAGGATGACCGGAATGGCTCCTACCAGGACAAGATCGAGGGCATATTGTCCAATGCCCTGAAAGATGAATGTGCCAAGCCCTCCCGCGCCGATCAAGGCGGCGACGCTTGCCAAGCCGATCGCCTGGATCGTCACTACGCGCAACCCCGAAATGAGCGCCGGCAAGGCGAGCGGCAATTCGACTTCGATGAATAGCCGGCGCCAGCCAAAGCCGATGGCGACCGCCGCGTCCTTGACCTCCATGGCGACTTCGCTGAACCCTGTGTAAAAGCCGCGGACCAGGGGCAGCAGCGCGTAGAGCGTCAAGGCCAGGACGGCTGGCGCCGGGCCGGTTCCACTGATCCCGAGGCCTCGCAGGGAAGGCAGCAGCTCGCTCAATCTGGACATCGGTGCGATCAAGACGCCGAAGAGAGCGATCGAGGGAATTGTTTGCAATATGCCAAGGCTCGCAAAGACGAACCCCGCCGCCGCCTTCTTGCCCAAAATGAGCACGGTCAGCGGCGCCCCAATCATCAGGGCAAATAAAATCGCCGCGCAGACGAGCCCGAGATGATGCAGGAGCTCGCTCACGAAAATGCCCCGGTTATTCCAAAATTCCCTGGCGAGCGAAAGGCTAGCGAAATCGCCGGCTGCGGCCATCAGGGAGAAGCCCGCGCAAAAAGCTGCCCCAATGCAGGCGCGGGCGGGAAAACTGAAGTTTCCTCTTTGCACGGCATCGACGATCGCGAGAATCGCGACGCTTGCCAAGATCCAGAATGCGGGACCAAGCGACGCGCGCGCGGCGGGCGGCCCTGCTTCCATCAGGATCGCCGCGAAGTGGCCGGCGCCCGCGAGGCTTCCCCAAAGAATTAACGCCGCGGCTAGGATCGTCGCGAACGACCGGAGGTTCCGCCGCCGGGAAACACTCAGGAGCGCCAGCCCGCAGAGCCCAGCCATTGCCGCCGTGGCCTCCAGAGCCGGGGCTTGAGAGAGGGGGCGAGCGACACCCGTCGCGAGCCGGTTCGGTGCGCAATTCAAAAAGCCGCCCGAAAAAACCGCGGCAAGGCCAAGGCTAAAGAGCGCAAGAAGGACGCGGTCATGGATTTTCGGCATCTCAGCCATTCCGCGTTCGAACCCGAAACCAGTTCGAAATGCTTATCGGAAAAGCCCTTGGGCGCGGAAAAATTCCCCAGCCACGGCGCCTGGATCCTCGCCTTCGACCGCGACTTTTTCGTTCAAATCGCGCAGGCTCGCAAGATCGAGTTGCGCGAAAACGGGGCTAAGAACATCGCCAATTTGCGGACAGCTCGTGAGGGCAGCTTCCCGGATCACGGGGGCTGGCGCATAGACCGGCTCGGCATGGCGGGTATCTTCGAGAGCATGAAGATCTAGGGCCTTGAGCGCGCCGTCGGTTGCGTACGCCATCGCGGCATTGACGCCCGAAATTCCGTCCGCCGCAGCTTTCATGGTGGCCGAGGTTTCGCCGCCCGAGAGAACGAGGAGCTGGCGGGCGGTGAGCCGGAAGCCGTAGAGTGCCTCGAAAGCGGGAAGGCCAGCGGCACTCTCCACGAATTCCGCCGAAGCGGCAAGTTTGACTTTATTGCCGTCCCGCACAAATCGGGCGAAATCCACCATGGTCCGCAGATTTTGTATCCGCGCCAGCGATTCCGGGACCGCGATCACCCAGCTATTGTCGGCCGGAGCTGGTGTGAGCCAGACAAGACGGTTCCTTTCATAATCGAGCTTCGCCGCGCGGGCGTAGCCGGCCGCCGCGTCCTTCCACACAGGATCGCCGTCTTCATGGAAGAAAAAAGCGGCGTTGCCGGTATATTCCGGGCAAAGGTCGATAGCACCGGACAAAAGCGCTGCCCGCAAAATCGAGGTCGGCCCTATCCGCAGCCGGTTTTCGGTCGCGATTTTGGCCTCCGCAAGAGCGAGCAGCATTATGTTCCCGAGGAGTCCGCCTTCGAGATCGAGCTTGGAGCCAACGACAACCGGCCGTTCTTCGGCGCTCACTCGGGTCAACATGGACGCGGCTACTCCGGCCAAAAACAGGCGCCGCGTCGGCGCGCAAAGCATCTCATAGGAAAATGGGCGGAGGAAAAGGCTTCGGGTCATGGCTTGCGTCAAGCCGGCGCCCTTCTCCCGCTCGGCGATGCGGTTCGGGCGGGGCGCAAGAGAGCGTAACAGCCTTTGCTATGGCCGGCGACATCGAAATGGCCCGAACCATGGACGGCGCGCCGCTTTCCCGACGCCGACCGCGCGCGTTCTCGATCGCCTGTAAAAAATCCCGCGGCCGATACCGTCGATCTAAGAGAGATTCTACCCGTCAAGCTCGGGATAGTGACGGAATATCCCTTGCTCGTTGAATGCGATGCGGCGATCGCTCATAAGATACGCGCGAATGCGCGGACGTTGGGCGACCGCTCGATGTAGAGCCGCCAGGCGCGGAACCTCTCTGATAGTTCGCTGCATCCTACACGGAAAAGCATAGGCCAGGCCTTCGACGATCTGGAACAGCGATAGGTCGGCATAACTCAAGGCGCTGCCAACGAGTTGGCCCGGGCCCTCGGGGTTGCGCGCCAGAATGCGCTCGAACCAAGCCAGGAAATTGGGAATTCGCTTTTCGCGGAAAGGCTTTGCCCGGCGCAGTGCTGCCGGTTTTTGGTCCTCGTAATAGAGATCGCCACTCAACGGATGATGCGTGTCGTGGGCCTCCCCGACGAGATCGCCGATGGTGAGCTGGATCTGATGGACCCACAGCCGCTTCGCCGCGTCTGTCGGAGCGAGGCCGTGGCGATCGCCAAGATAAAGCAGAATGGCAGCGGTCTGGCCGATCATGACATCTCCGTCCTTCAGGAACGGCGGCGCAAACGGCGGATAGGGAATATCGTCTCGCTCCAGAAAAGCCATGAGGGCCTCTTCCCCGCTGGCTTCATTCTCCGGCCGGCGGGCGATGTCGATGTAGTCCGCGCCTGCCTCCTCCAACGCCAGCCGGACGAACTCGCCGCGCCCCTGGATGCCGGGCCAGTAGTAGAATTCATAGGCCATGTGGGAATTCCATGTGCGGCCACTGACTCTTCTGGAAAACGTCCGGTATGCTAACGTCCTGGTACAAAAGAGAATCGCAGATGCGCCAATCCTGCGATCCGGCGCCGGACCTGAACAGGATGGCGGCATGAGCGATTACGAGAAAATCGGCGAAATCAGCGTTGCGAAAGTTCTGCGCGACTTTATTGGCGATGAGGTCTTGCCGGGAACGGATATCGGCGCCGGCCAATTTTGGCGCGGGGTCGCGGGGCTCGTCGGCGAGTTCGCACCGCGTATTCGCGACCAATTGCGGTTTCGCGACGAACTGCAGGAAAAGATCGACGAATATCATCGCGTTACCGCGAACAGGCCGTTCGACCCGGCAGCCTATGGGAAATTTCTTCGCGAGATCGATTATCTTATCCCGGAGCCGCCCAATTTTACCGTTCGCACCGAAAATGTCCTGGAGATTGCGCGGGTCGCCGGACCGCAGCTCGTCGTTCCGACATCGAACGCGCGCTACGCCCTCAACGCGGCAAACGCGCGCTGGGGCAGTCTTTACGATGCGCTTTATGGCACGGACGCAATTCCCGAGACCGACGGCGCGGCGCGCGGGAAGGGCTACAATAAAATCCGTGGCGCCAAGGTCATTGACTGGGTCCGCGCATTTCTCGACGACGTGGTTCCCCTCGCGGGAGGCAGCCACAAGGCGGTCATCGCTTACAAGGTCATAGGCGGCGAACTCATTGCGACGCTTGAAAACGGCCTGGACACGCGGTTGCGGCATCCTGGCCGGTTCGCCGGACATAAAAAGAAGTCGCTCGACTCTTTGGTCGTGCTGTTGCGCCACCATGGCCTGCACATCGAACTCGAGATCGATCAAAATAGCTTGGTCGGGGCGGAAAGCAAAGCCGGCGTGGCGGATGTCATTCTTGAAGCCGCTCTCAGCACCATCATCGATCTCGAGGACAGTGTCGCGGCGGTCGATGCAGAGGACAAGGTCTCTCTTTACCGCAACTGGCTTGGGCTGATGCAAAGCACCTTGACGGCAACTCTCGAGAAGAACGGGTTGCTCGTCGAGCGGCGACTCGCGGAGGATCGCACCTATATCAGCCGGGATGGCGCTCCGATGACCTTGCATGGGCGCAGCCTCTTGCTGGTGCGCAATGTCGGCCATCACATCGAAACCGGCGCGGTGCTCGACTCCGCGGGGAACCAAATCCCGGAAACCATTCTGGACGCCTCGGTGACCTCGCTGATCGCGATCCACGATCTCAAGCGTGTCAACGGTCGGCGCAACAGCCGCGGCGGCTCGATCTACATCGTAAAGCCGAAAATGCACGGGCCGGCGGAAGTCGCGCTCGCCGATGCGCTTTTTGCCGGAGTCGAGGACATGCTGGCATTGCCCCGGCATACCCTAAAGATCGGCATCATGGACGAGGAGCGGCGCACCTCGGTCAATCTCAAGGCCTGCATAGCGGCGGCGGCGGACCGGGTGTTTTTCATCAATACCGGCTTCCTCGACCGCACCGGCGACGAGATTCACACGTCCATGGAAGCGGGTCCCATGGTCCGCAAGAACGACATGAAAAACACCGCTTGGATCGCCGCCTACGAGAATGCCAATGTCGACATTGGCATCGCCTGTGGGTTGCCTGGGCGGGCCCAGATCGGCAAGGGCATGTGGGCCGCGCCGGACCGGATGGCCGATATGCTCGCACAGAAGATCGTGCATCCGCTTGCCGGGGCGAATACCGCCTGGGTGCCTTCGCCGACGGCCGCCGTTTTGCACGCGGTGCATTATCACCAGGTCGATGTCGCGGCCCGCTGGAAGGAGCTCGCTCGGCGCAGCCCGCCGCTTCTTTCCGACCTCCTCGCCATTCCGGTCGGCCGGGCGAACTGGGCTCCAGACGATATTCAGGCCGAGCTCGACAACAATTGCCAGGGGATTTTGGGCTATGTCGTGCGTTGGATCGACCAGGGCGTCGGCTGTTCCAAAGTGCCGGATATCCATGACATCGGCCTCATGGAGGATCGCGCCACGTTGCGAATTTCAAGCCAGCACATCGCCAATTGGCTGCATCATCGGATTGTCGCGCGCGAGCAAGTGATGGACACGCTCAAGCGGATGGCTAAAGTCGTCGATCGGCAAAATACCGGCGATCCGCTCTACCGGCCGATGGCGCCCGGTTTCGACGGTCATGCCTTTCAAGCGGCGGCGGATCTGATTTTTAAGGGCCGCGCGCAGCCAAATGGCTACACCGAGTGGATACTCAACGCCCATCGGCGCGAGGTGAAGGCGGCCGCTGGGGGCCTTTGACTGCCCTGAGTAAAGAGACCATCCCCCAACTGGTGCATAATTCTTAAATCGCGCACCCAAAGAACAGCCCTGAAATCGCAGGGCTTTTTTGGTGCGTAAATCAGGTGCGTAAAAGAGGCTTGCCAAGGAAAGAATGGGAAAGGAAAGTACGCTTGACGTACATCGTCCATTACTGATAAGCTGTTTCAGATGATTTCGAGTTTCAGGGACAAAAAGACGGAAGCGTTTGCGCGAGGTAAATTTGTCCGGGCCTTTCAAGGCTTTGACCGGCAGGGCTGGAAACGCCTTGAGATTCTTGCCGCGGCGACCAGCCTGAACGATTTGCGCGGCCTGCCGAGCAACCGCCTTGAGGTCCTGAAAGACGACCGCGCCGGGCAACTCAGCATCCGCATCAACAAGCAATGGCGGATTTGCTTCGAGTGGCCGAAGGACGCGACAGGCCCGTCAAACGTCGAAATCACTGATTACCATTGAAGGAGGCCAAGACATGACCAGACCACCCATCCACCCCGGCGAAATCCTTGCGGACGAGTTGGAAGAAATCGGCATCACGCCGACCGAACTTGCCCGGCAGCTTCATGTGCCGCCGAACCGCATGAGCCAGATCATTTCAGGCAAGCGGGCCATCACCGGCGACACCGCCTTGCGCCTCGGCCACTGGTTCCGCAACAGCGCCCAGTTCTGGCTGAATCTGCAAACCGCCTATGATTTACGCATGGCGGAAAACGAGGTTGGCAAAGAAATCAGCGCGTTGCCGGTCATGCCGAAAAGCAGACCCAAACCGAAGCAACCAAGCCTGTTTTAAGGGATGATTTGAAGCACCAACTTTGAGAATTTCGGTGCAGACTGGTCAGCGCCTATTATGTGCTTCCAGTGCCGTTGCAAGCCCCGCACTTCTTTACGCCTGAACCATTGCAGTGTGGACAATCGGAAGCGCTGGAAAAGACTCCGCCGGGCTTCGCCCCTGTTCCGTTGCATTGTGGGCATTTGACGCTGCCTTCGCCCTTGCACGTCTTGCATGTAGCCACAATCTTTCTCCGCTGCTAATCCCGAAATCTTATAACGGGGATAAATCGCGGAGACAATGCGTGGGTATCGCCTTCCTTCGCCCCTTCCAGAGCCGCCCGCAAGCCCGGACGCGCCGCCGTGACGCCGGATAGCTCCTGATCCTCAAACACCGTCTCGCAGCCCGCAGCGGCGAGCGCCTGCAATTGCAGGTCAAGGTTCTGCTCATCCGTCGAGACGCGGGCATAGCCGATTTTCATGCTGGGAATTTTAAGCGTACCCCTTTTGCGGTCAACCCCTTTTGTTTTCAATGGCTTACGAGAGGCCACTTTTACCGCTAAAAAGGGTTCCCTTTCGCTGCCGACCTTATCATATTTTCATCGATGTTCGGCGTATGTTTCCACTTCCGGCAATATGCCTCGCCTCCGCCGTAATGCACCAGAGTCGGCGCCGGCCCTCGACAGAATGCGCGGGCGGGCCCTATACTTTTTTAAAAGCACCGGCACGGGCCTCTCACCCAAATGAGCTTTCCAGAAAACGTAATCGAAGCGATCGGCGCAACCCCTCTCATCAAACTGCGCCAAGCTTCGGAACTGACCGGCTGCACGATTCTGGGCAAGGCGGAGTTCATGAACCCCGGCGGATCTGTAAAGGACCGCGCGGCGCTCGCCATCGTCAACGACGCGATCGCGCGCGGGAGCTTGCAACCGGGCGGATTGATCGTCGAAGGTACGGCGGGCAATACCGGAATTGGTCTCGCGCTCGTCGCCAATGCCTTGGGCTACAAAACCGTGATCGTCATTCCTGATACGCAGAGCCAGGAGAAAAAAGATCTGCTGCGGCTGCAAGGCGCCGAGCTGATCGAGGTTCCGGCGGTCGCCTATTCCGATCCCAATAACTACGTGAAACTCTCCGGCCGCCTCGCCCTGCGGCTTGCCAAGGAACATCCGGCCGGCGCTATCTGGGCCAATCAGTTCGACAATACCGCCAATCGCCAGGGCCATTTCGAAACTACCGGGCCCGAGATTTGGGCGCAAACGGAAGGCAAGGTCGATGGTTTCACTTGCTCCGTCGGGACCGGCGGAACGCTTGCCGGCGTCGGCATGGCGCTAAAGGCCAAAAATCCCGATATCAAGATCGCGATTTCCGATCCGTTGGGGGCCGCTCTCTATTCCTATTATACAAGCGGCGAGCTGAAGTCCTCCGGCTCTTCGATCACCGAAGGAATTGGCCAGAGCCGGATCACCGCCAATCTCGAGGATGCACCGGTCGATCTCGCCTATCAGATCACAGATGAGGAAGCCTTGCCCGTTCTGTTCGATCTCGCCGAGCATGAAGGCCTGCTGCTCGGCGGCTCGTCAGGCATCAATGTCGCGGGCGCGATCCGGCTTGCCGCGGATCTCGGCAAAGGCCACACGGTTGTGACGATCCTCGCCGATTCCGGCGCGCGCTACCAGTCGAAACTCTTCAATCCAGAATTCCTGCGCTCGAAAAATCTGCCGGTTCCAGGCTGGATGGAACACAAGCCGTCGATCACGCCGGACTTCGTTTAATTGCCATCACGCCGCAATAAGTCAGGCCGTGGCCTTGCCGGCGGCCGTTGCTTCCGGTACCTCAACCAGACGGCCGGTCTTCACATCGAAGTAATAACCATAAACCGGGATATGGCCGGGCACCAGCGGGTGCGAGCGGATACATTTGACGTCCTCCACCACGCTTGCCGCAACGTCCTTGAACGCCAGCCATTTCACATAATGGCCATGGACGCTACCGGGGCCATGCCCATGATCGTGCCAGCCTTTTTCGTCGACCGTCGCGGTTTCCAGGCTCTGGTCGAGGAGCCTGCTCATGATCTCGTCGTCGAACGTCAACATGCCGCAATCGGAATGATGAATGACGAACCATTCCCGCGTGCCAAGCAGCTTGTAGGAAATCACCAGCGAGCGGATAGCATCGCCGCTGGCACGCCCGCCCGCGTTGCGAATCACATGCGCGTCGCCTTCGGAGAGGCCGGCATATTTGGCCGGATCGAGACGAGCGTCCATGCAGGTAAGGATGGCGAACCGCCTCGCCGGCGGCATTGCCAATTGCGATTTGGCGCCGAAACTTGCGGCGTAGGTCTCGTTGGCCTTCAGAACTTCGGACAGAACCGGCATGCGGAACCTCCCACAGAGCAACACGCTTAATTTAGCTGAACTGGCTTTAGATGGTTCGCCGCACTCGTCAAAGCTCGGATCGGAAAGGTCACGCTTTTTTGATTGGCCGTGACGCAGGCGTCGGCGGTCTGCCCTCCGCCGCGGCCTTATGCCCCGCAAGCAAGGAGCACTAAGACCGTTTGGTTCCGCATTCTTTGCCCAGAAAACCGGCACCCGCTTTTCGCAAATGATGCTTATGCTCATGAGCATGGAAAATTTAAATGCTTCAGTTTATAATTTCTGAAACGCGGAACTGGAAGCCGCACCTACCGCGAAACGCCACGTGGAATGTGAGGCACGGGCATGGCAACGGTCCCCCAAGAAGATTTCTTCGTCTCGACCGCCTGGCTTGCGGACCATTTGGGCGCGCCCGATATCGCGGCCATCGACGGCACGTTTTTCCTGCCAGATGAAAAACGCGACGCCAAGGCGGAATATCTCGAAGGGCATATCCCCGGCGCGGTCTTCTTCGACATCGATCTGATCGCCGATCATACGACGCATTTGCCGCATATGCTGCCCCACCCTTCCGGCTTTGCCGAGGCGATGGAAAAGCTCGGCCTTGGTGACGGTATGCGCTTCGTCGTCTACGACGCATCGAACCTGCAAGGGGGAGCCCGCGTCTGGTGGACCTTGCGAGTTTTCGGCGCGCGGGATGTAAAAATTCTTGCCGGAGGTTTGCCACGATGGCGGGCCGAAGGGCGCCCGCTCGAACAGGGACTCGTGCGGCGCACGCCTCGGCCTTTCACCGTGGATTTCCATAGCGCCTCTGTTGCCGGTGCCGAAAGGGTGAAGAGGGCAAGCGAAGCCGGTTCGGCGCAGATTCTCGATGCGCGAGCGGCCGCGCGGTTCAGCGGCATGGCAGCCGAGCCGCGTCCCGGATTGCGCTCGGGCCATATTCCCGGCAGTCTCAATCTGCCTTGGCGCGAGGTGGTCCAGTCAGGCGAGATTAAACCGAGTGACGAAGTCAAGGCCCTCATGGAGCACGCTGGGGTGGATATTGAACGACCGGTAATCACCACCTGCGGCTCTGGCGTGACCGCCGCGATTCTTTTGCTTGCGCTGGCAAGCATGGGGAAGCGCGACGTCGCGCTTTACGATGGCTCATGGGCGGAATGGGGCGCGCGCCACGATCTGCCGGTCGCGCGAGACAAATGTTGATTCCGGCCGGGTCGCAAAACAGGCAAGGCTGCGAGCCCACCAACAGTAAAATTATTTGCGGCAGCAAAAGGACTTGACGCGGCATAAGGTTCCGCTAGCATATCGGAATGCGCGAATGATTTGAACCTTGATCTGTTTCGAACGTTCGCTGCCTAAGTGGAGCATCCGGCGGCCGCTGGATGGTGCCCGGTCCGACGCGGCACGCGCTAGCGTTTTTCTCCAGGATCGAGCCGTATAGCCTTGAGAGGCTTCCACGCTTCCCCCGCCCTTCTTGGGGGCTACCCATCCCGTATTTCCGAAGCCGGCCCGGTCTTCAGTAGTGTATCGGCGGGCGGGGCTACGCACGGGATGCAACCATCTCGAGACATTAGGAGTGACACAAATGTGTGACTATTCGCTTGAAATGTACGCCTCCCGGCCTGCACGCGAGTCCGAGAAATATGTGACCACCCGCTTTCCTTCGGGAAGCATCGGCCTTGCCTCGCCTGGCGATTGCACGACGGCAATCTGTGTTCAATACGATACGCATCTTAAGCTCGAAGGGATATCGAGCGATCTTCAAACGCGCCTCGGTGTAAAGGACGAGGAACAAGTCGTCTTCGCGCGGCTCGAACACGGCGCCTATCGCGATGGAATCAAATTCGGCAATGGTAAGGAAATCTCCCTCCAGCTTCTTGGCTCCGGCGTCGGTGCGGCATTGGTCGCAAAGGCGGAGAAGCCTCAAAGCAACCGCGAGCGGCGGTTCGTTCTCGAAACAGTGGAATAATAGTTAATAGAAACACGACAGGATCCACCGCGTGCCATTCGTCCCGCGGTGGATCTTTTTGTTCGGACCAGTGTGCAGTGCAAGATTGTTTCGTCATGGAAATCCGGCGAGCCCTTCGCGGTGGAGGCGTGACAGTTGCCGCGACACAGGAGGATACGCAACCCTGGCGCGCTGTTCCAGCGCAATGTTCCCGCGGTCGAAGGCACCGCGTCGTGGCGTCTCGGCGAAGTCTTTAAACTGGCGGGCCGCGATGACGGCGCCGGGCGGCGGCGGAACGACCATCGCCTTGGGTTGGAACCCAAGCGCGGCTCCTAAGCTTGCCTCGCGCGCGCCCGCCTGCGGCGCCTGTCGCCGCTGGATTCATCTTTAATTAGCAAAAACGAGGCTGTGCCGATGGCATTTTACAACATCGCGGCCGCGCGGCCCAGATTCTTGGCTCGAAATTTGCCTAATTGCTGGGCTCGCCAGGGGCAGTCATTTCGGCATGGCCTCTTGGCAGCGCTCGGTTAGTTTTCCTGGCAGTACCTGCTGGGCAGGTGCTATGAGCCGAATAAAAGTGTCGCTTGCACCCTTCCTTTCCGGTTAACTGGGGCACCGCAACGAACAAAAGTCCAAAATGCCGATGAAGAAAATCGAGGCAATCATTAAGCCTTTCAAACTCGATGAAGTGAAGGAGGCACTGCGCGAAGCGGGCGTTTCCGGGATCACCGTCACGGAAGTGAAAGGCTTCGGCCGCCAAAAGGGCCACACCGAACTCTATCGCGGGGCGGAGTACATCGTCGATTTCCTGCCCAAGGTGAAAATCGAAGTGGTCGTTTCCGGCGCCACCGCCGTTCTCGCCGCCGATGCGATCCGGAAAGCCGCGCAAACGGGACGGATCGGAGACGGAAAAATATTCATCTCGGAGGTGGAAAACGCGATCCGCATCCGGACCGGGGAAACCGGAACGGACGCGATTTGATCCCTGGCTTGCCGCAAATCGCAAGCCAATTCCCCGCTCCCCGCCAATACGCTTAAATTCCAAGAAGAGAGGGTAAGACATGAAAACCGCCAAGGATGTACTGAAGTCGATCAAGGACCAAGACGTAAAATACGTCGATCTCCGCTTTACCGACCCGCGCGGCAAATGGCAGCATGTCACTTTTGACGTCACGATCTTCAACGAGGAGGTGTTTTCCGAAGGTTTAGGGTTCGACGGCTCCTCGATCGCCGGCTGGAGGGCAATCCACGAATCCGACATGACCCTGATGCCGGATCCGGCAACGGCGGCGGTGGATCCTTTTTTCGCGGCGCCCACGATGTCAATCATATGCGACATTCTCGAACCCACGACCCGCGCGCCTTATACACGCGATCCGCGCGGCATCGCGAAGAAGGCCGAAGCTTATGTGGCTTCCACAGGGATCGGCGATACCGCCTACTTCGGGCCCGAGGCCGAGTTCTTCGTGTTCGACGATGTCCGTTTCAGTTGCGATCCCTATAATACCGGCTTTATCCTTGATTCGGTCGAATTTCCGTCGAATTCGGACACTCCCTACGAGGGAGGCAATCTCGGCCACCGGATGCGGACCAAGGGCGGCTATTTCCCCGTGCCGCCACAAGATTTGGCGCAGGACATGCGTGGCGAAATGCTCGCCGCCATGGCGCAGATGGGCGCCAAGGTCGAAAAGCACCACCACGAGGTGGGTTCGGCCCAGCATGAGCTCGGGATGAAGTTCGGGCCTCTGACGTCGATGGCCGATCACCTTCAAGTCTACAAATACTGCATCCAACAGGTGGCGCAAAGCTACGGCAAGACGGCGACCTTCATGCCGAAGCCGGTGTTCGGCGATAATGGTTCGGGAATGCATGTCCATCAATCGATCTGGAAAGGCGGCAAGCCGGTATTCGCCGGCAACAAATACTCAGATTTGAGCCAGGAATGCCTTTATTACATTGGCGGGATGATCAAGCATGCCCGGACGGTGAATGCCTTCACCAACCCGACGACGAATTCCTACAAGCGGCTGGTGCCTGGCTACGAGGCGCCGGTTCTCCTCGCCTATTCGGCGCGCAATCGCTCGGCTGCCTGCCGTATCCCAATGTACTCGCCCGATCCCAAGGCGAAGCGCGTCGAAGTGCGGTTCCCGGATCCGGCGGCCAACCCTTATCTCGCCTTCGCCGCGATGCTGATGGCGGGCCTCGACGGGATCCTGAACAAGACCGATCCGGGCCAGGCGATGGATAAGGATCTCTACGATCTGCCGCCAAAGGAACTAAAGAAAATCCCGACCGTCTGCGGCTCGTTGCGCGAAGCCCTCGGCAATCTCGACAAGGATCGCGCTTTCCTCAAGGCAGGCGGCGTTTTCGACGACGATGTCATCGACAGCTACATCGAATTGAAAATGGGCGAGGTGATGCGCTGCGAGATGAACTCCACACCCGGTCGAATTCGACATGTATTATTCGTTGTGAGTTGATCCCGAAGGAACTGATTGCGGGCGGCTCTTGGGGCCGCCTTTTTTCTCGGGCCTACTAGCCTTTATCCCTGGAAACGGATTGTGCTGGGCGCCGATGGCAAGCAGTCGATTGCTGGCGGGGTCGACATCATGGACAGCGACACAGGCGGCATCGCGTTATCGAGATAACTCATCCGGTTGCCGTTTGCATCGTAAGTGTAGGTTTGGGTGGCCTCGCGCTCGCGCCCGTGGGCTTAATTGCGCCACGCGAACACGACCTGCGTGACGCCAAAGCGACGCGTCTCGCGTAAAATAAATCCATCGGGTAAGGCGACCTCCGCCTCCGCGCGTTCCTCAATGACCGCCAGAGCGCCACTGCCGAGCCAGCCTCCGTCGCGCAAGACTTTGAGCGTTGGCGGGACGAGACCCTTGCCATAGGGCGGATCAAGAAAGGCAAGGCTGAAACTCTCTCCCGCGGGCGCGGCGCCGAGCTTGCGCGCATCGCGCCGAAGGATATGGGCCGCTCCTCCGAGGTCGAGCGCCGCGAGGTTGGCGCGGATAATCGCGCAGGCTTGCGCGCCCTGGTCCACCAGCAAAGCGAACGCCGCGCCGCGCGACAGCGCCTCGATCGCCATCGCGCCGGTGCCGGCGAATAAGTCGATGACGCGGGCGCCAGCGACGAAGTTACCATAGGTATGCGCCAGAATATTGAAAACCGTCTCGCGCAGGCGGTCCGAGGTCGGCCGGATCGCGTCCGAACCTGGGCTTTTCAACGCCCGGCCTTTCAACCTGCCGCCGACGATGCGCATGATGCATCACGATTTGCCGCGAGGGCGCCTTTTCGGGGGGCCGCCGCGCCCTCTGGGCCCGCCCCCACTAGGTGGTTTTGAGTTGCCTGCCGGTCTGCCGGCCCCTGGCCTTTCATAGGGTCTTGGCGAGCGTGGACCATTGGGACGCTTTTGCGCTTGGCCGCAGCCCAGTGGCGCGCGGCTTTCCGGGTTTTCCCCCATGCGCCGGCCGTCTTCTCGCTCGAATTTCCGGGCTGGCCGCGCCGGACGTTGCGCCCGGCCGCTATCGAAGTTGGGAGTACCGGAAGCCGAGGTTTTTTGTGCTCTGAGCGGCTTTTGCCAGCGTTCCTCCCTGGCTTCGTGAAACGCGCCCTCCGTCGTGCGTTCTTTTGCTGGCTTGGAGCTTGCCGCTACCCCGCCGGCGCGCCGCGCGGGGAGTTCGCTTGCGTGATTGCGGTCCCGGCGCCCAGCTTCGAAGCGGCGTCCACTGCGCATCTCCGGCGGCTTACGCTTACCCTGCCGCCGCTTATCCTGCCGCTTTTCGTCGCGTTTGGCGGAGACTAGCCGTTCGACATAAACCGTGCGTCCGCCGCGATCGGCGGTCTCGCGACGCTCGATCCGTTGGCGCTCCTTTGACGGCTCGCCGTATGCGGCGCGCAACGCGGAAATGTGCTTACGGGCGGGGGATGCCGGTTTAACCTTCACCGCCGCTCTTGCTTCAAGTTGGCGATCATGCTTGCGCAGTCTCGCCGCGGGCGGACTTCGTGTCCCATACGGCACATTGGTGCGATCGCGGCCAAGATCCTCGCTTTTCCTATGCTGCCGCGCGTTCGAAGTATTGATAATTTCCGTTACTTCCTTTTCGGCATGCAGCGGACTCGAAAAATCCGCGCCCGCGGCCTTGGCGAGCGTCAGTCCCAGCTGATCGCGGAGGACGCACGTACGCACCTCTTCGACCGCGCCCTCGGCGAGCTCGCCCAGCTGGAACGGTCCGAAGGATAGCCTGATCAGGCGGTTGACTTGGAGCCCGATATGTTCGAGCACGCGCTTGATCTCGCGGTTCTTGCCTTCGCGCAACGCCATCGTTAGCCAGCTGTTGGCGCCCGGAACGCGATCGAGGGTCGCCTCGATGCCGGCGTACTTTACGCCCTCGAGTGTAAGGCCATCGCGGAGCCGATCGAGAATGGCTTGATCCGTTTCGCCTTTCGCGCGGACGCGGTAACGCCTGAGCCAGCCGGTCGCGGGCAGTTCGAGGACCCGGGCGAGCCCCCCATCATTGGTGAGCAGCAACAGCCCTTCGCTGTTAATGTCGAGCCGACCGACGCTGACAACGCGCGGGCCTGCTGGCCAATGCTCGCGAAGATAGTCGAATACTGTCGGCCGGCCCTGCGGATCGCGCGCGGTCGTGACGAGGCCGCGCGGCTTATGAAACAAAAAGAGCCGCGTGCGGGCGCGATGGGCGAGCAGCTCGCCGTCGATGGTGATCTTGTCATCGCGCCGGACATTGACCGCCGGGTTGGTCAGCGTCACACCGTTCAGGGCGACGCGGCCTTCGCCGATCCAAGCTTCCGCCTCGCGCCGGGAGCAGAGCCCAGCCCGCGCCATGACCTTGGCGATGCGTTCTCCGGTTCCTCCGATGCTCGTTCGGGCCGTTTTAGCGAGGCGCATCTGTCCTTCGCCATATTTGCCGGGCGTGGGTTGGCGGCTTAGCCGCAAAGGCCGCTCGGCCGCGGCATCGGCGAAATCATTCTTGGCCTTGGTCGGGTCCGGCGGCTTTTTCGGGCGGTCCCGCGCACCGACAGCTGAATGCGCCGCTTGACCGCGGCGAGGATCGTCTTTGCTTGAATATTCGCGCATAAAACCTGATAGCAGAGTATCGGCTTAAAAGGGAAACAGGCATTTGATCTCGTCGCCCGTCCAAGACACGATGGCGCTGAAGGACTGTAGATTGCGGATAGCGGCCCGTTCATGAGGATCATGCAAGCGATGCGGCACAAGGAAAGCGATCCCATGTCTTGCGCTTTTTTTGAAGCGCGCGCCGCGTTGGAGCGCGGCGAGGTGCCGGTCGGCGCCGTGATTGTCCGCGATGGCGCAATAATTTCGCGCGCGGGCAATCAGACCTTGCGGGACAAGGATCCAACCGCTCATGCGGAGGTTTTGGCGATTCGCCGGGCGTGCCACGTTGAAGCGTCCGAAAGGCTCTCCGGATGCGATATTTACGTAACGCTGGAGCCTTGCGCCATGTGCGCGGCGGCGATTTCCTTCGCCCGGCTGCGCCGTCTCTATTTTGCCGCGCCGGACCCAAAAAGCGGCGGGGTCGAGCACGGCCGGCGTTTTTTCGCGCAAACAACCTGCCATCATGCGCCAGAAACCTATGGCGGCATCCGCGAAAGCGAAGCCGCCGACATGTTGACCACTTTTTTCATGGCGCGCCGATAATGTTTTAAAAAAGCGTTGATATTCCCCCGCCATTTCGATCTTGTGGCAAATGTTGTGGATGCTCCACGACGCTTATGGCAACACTACATCGAGCGGCGCACTTGACATCCGAACGGAGGAACACCTAAACGATTGGCAGCCCGGGCCCACCGCCGCATGACCGTCAAGCCAAAGCTACACGTCCTTCTCTGCGCGCCGCGCGGTTTCTGCGCTGGAGTTGTGCGCGCCATCGATGCCGTAGAGGAAGCGCTCCGGATTCATGGCGCGCCGGTCTATGTCCGTCACGAGATCGTGCATAACAAATATGTCGTCGAAGGGCTGAAGGCCAAGGGCGCGATTTTCGTCGAGGAGCTCGACGAGGTGCCCGATACGGAACAGCCAGTGATTTTTTCCGCACATGGCGTACCAAAGTCGATTCTGGACGATGCCGAAACACGCAAAATCTTCGCGATCGACGCCACCTGCCCGCTGGTTACCAAGGTCCATCGCGAGGCCGAACTACATTATCGCCAAGGTCGCCAAGTCCTCCTCGTCGGTCATGCCGGACATCCGGAGGTGGTCGGTACCTTGGGGCAATTGCCAAGCGATTCTATCCTTCTGGTTCAGAACTCCGGAGGAAGTCGAAAACCTCCGGCCAAGGAACGAGAATAACCTCGCCTATGTTACCCAGACGACGCTCTCGGTCGATGACACGCGCGCGATGGTCGCCGCCCTGAGGCGGCGGTTTCCCAATATCGTTGGACCGCATCGCGAGGATATTTGTTATGCGACGACCAACCGGCAGGAGGCGGTGAAACGCATTGCGCCAGCTGTCGAAGCTTTGCTCGTCGTCGGCTCTTCCAATTCATCGAATTCGCAAAGGTTGAAGGAAGTAGCCGAACGCGCGGGATGCAAGCTAGCCCGTCTCGTCTTGCGCGCGGAGGACGTTGAATGGGACTTGTTCAGCAATATTTCCTCGCTCGGAATCACGGCTGGCGCCTCGGCGCCCGAAATTCTCGTCGAGGAAATCATGGACGCTTTCGCAAGGCGCTTTGAATTGCACGTCGAGACCGTATCGACAGCCGACGAAAGCGTGTTTTTTCCGCTCCCACGCGAGTTGCGCCAAGCGATCGCAAACGAAAGTTAGCGCGGCGCGTTCGCTGCAATAACAGAGGTGCCTCGGTCCAACGCCACGACCCTTTTGACACGAGTTTCAGCGATCCTCATCGCGGGGCCGACGGCGAGCGGTAAGTCGGCTTTGGCGCTTCGCCTCGCCCGTGCCCTCGGCGGCATGGTGATCAACGCCGATTCGATGCAGGTCTACCGCGATCTGCGCGTGCTGACGGCGCGTCCCGATCCCGAAGATGAGGCGAAGGCGCCACATCGGTTGTTTGGCCACGTCGATGGTGCGGTGAATTATTCGGCCGGGCTTTGGCTAGCAAGTGCTTCCGCTGCGCTCGACGAGGCAAGGCGAGAGGGGCGTTTGCCTATTTTCGTTGGCGGCACAGGGCTTTATTTCAAGGCCTTGACACAAGGGATCTCGGCGATCCCGCCGGTGCGAGAGGACGTGCGCGCAAAGGTGCGTTCTTGCGCAGCGGGCGTTCCGGCCGCTGACCTCCATGCCAGCCTCATGCGCCGCGATGCGGCAACCGCGGCGCGATTGCGGCCGAGCGACCGGCAACGCATATTACGGGCGCTCGAAGTCTTCGAGGCAACCGGGAAAGGTCTCGTCTCTTTCCATGCCACACGGGCACTGCCGGTTCTAGATGGAAAAGACATTTTCGCGGTATTCCTCGCGACTGAAAGAGAGCTCCTGAAGGCGCGGATCGACAGACGTTTCGAGGCCATGCTGGAAACCGGCGCATTGCAAGAGGTAGCAGTACTTCGCGAGCGGCGCCTCGACCCGGCGCTGCCGGTCATGCGCGCGCACGGCGTGCCGCATCTCATCGCGCATCTTAATGGTGAAATATCGCTGGCGGAGGCGGCAAGGCGGGCCAAGCTCGACACCTGCCGCTATGCGAAACGGCAACTGACGTTCGCGCGGCATCAACTCGCTTCGTTTCGATGGCTTACCGCGCAAGAGGCAGAGATGCTCGACTTGGACGAATGCTCCGGCCTCAATGCCGCGAGAACAGAATCTGGCCGAGGGTAAGCAGAATTTCCGCCATGATCAGGATGACCACCGTCGCTTCGAGCCTTGTCGCCCGGCTGGCGTCGATCATATCGGTGAGCGTGCGCGCGGTTTCGACGATCGTATCGAGCTTGCGCTTCAGGGTTTCGGCGCGCTCTTTGAGTTCGTATTCATCCTCTAGGCGGGCATAAAGTCGCTCCAGATCGGGCCGGTCCCATAGCACGTCGGGCTTTTCCTCGACGGCGACACGGCCCGACACGCGATGTTGGACAAGGAGCGTCTGGCCGATCAATCTCAGCATCGAGCGGCGGTTCCAAGGCGGCCGGCCGTTTCGCGCGAGTTCGGCTGCGAAGGGCTCGATAATATCGAAGACGGTATTAACTGCGCGTTCGTCGCGGCCGAGCGAGACGCTTTTGGCGAGCGCGTCGGCGACAACGAGAAGACGCTGCGCCGAAAGATCTTTCATGGCGATTGCGCCGCCTAGCGGAACCTTATCGTCGAGCTCCGGCGAGATTTCGAGAATGGCGGATTCGTCGTCGATATGCTCATGCGGCCCCGAGACACGCAATTTGATTTGTTTGAGCACTGCGTCTTCTTCGAGCGGCGACAGCCCAACCATGACCGCGACGCCGAAACGGTAAAGCGCGACGAAACCATTTGCACCGGCACGAAAGGCGAGCGGTGTCGAAGAGATCATGTCGGATCGTTCGAGCCCGGCCGCCTCGGTCCGGTCGCCAAGAAGCAACGCGCGGGCCGTGATACGAGCGATGCCCGGGGGAGCAGGAATTTCTGGCTGAAGAGTGGTCATGGACCATGACTACAGGGCAGGTCGGACGTTTGAAAGCCTGTTGCGGCGGGCGGGCCGGGCGAACCAGGCAAGTTCGAGGTAGCTCAAATTCGGACAGCGCGACAATTATCGCCCGACGGCGGCCATGGTTGCCGTGGATCCGGAGAGATTGGCGACGAATGAGTCCGCCGGAATCCGGCTTGGCATTCACTGATCGAGGCGATGCCGCCTTACATCAGCTCCCAGATCCGAAAGAGGATCGGCGATCCAGACGCGGAAGGATGCTTTACCCAGAACGCAATAGCCTCGCGCGGCCCGAGAACAATATCGCCTTCTGCGCGGTTGCCGAAAATTTCCTCGCGCCATCTCGGCGGTCTCGCCGACCTCATCCGCCCCGAAGAAATGGCGAAGAGCGTTAAGGATGGTGCGGCCGAGCTTTCCTTGCTATGAACCCTCCGCCGCACAGAGCAGCGCCGTGACTGTCCCGCTGTTTTCCGGTCAATGCAGCCAAAATTCGCCTTCGAGCGTTTTGATCTCGGCCGGCTTGATCAGCTTCGAATGCCCCACCACTACGCTATGCAGCGGCCCGTCGAGCTTTTCCCGCCAGAACCCCAGGAATTTGATCAGGATCGGAAAATCTGGCGCAATATCGTAGTCTTGCCAGATATAGGTCTGTAATAGGCGCGGATGATCCGGCAAATGATAGAGAATACGCGCGGTGGCAAGCCCATATCCCGCGAGCCGCTTGATAAAATCAGGTGACGCCTCGTTTGTCGCGATCGTTTTGGCTGCGGCCATGGCCTTAACCTGTTAGCCAGAGCGGGTCCTTAAAAGCGTTGACAAAGCTCGTTCGATTGCGCCCAGCAAGCCGTGTGCCGGAAAAAATTTCGCTAGTGTTGCCGCTTCGTCTCATGTCGATCGAATGCGGTCAAGCGGCGCAAATGCTCCCTTGCGTCGTTGATCCCAATCGCGGAGTCTCCGGCTCTATCAATCCAAGAACATTTTCTTGCGCCGCCGCAATGAGGTCTCGCGTCCGATTGTTTCCCTGAGCATCCTCCCCGCCGGGAATAGAGTGTGGCCGAGAGCGCAGGGCTGTCCCCAGCGCACCGGTACGGTCGCGAGCAACTCGACCGGCGCCGCGTCGCAGGCAACGCGCCGGTCACTCAGGCTTGATCCCAATTAGCGGCATTGCACAGACCCAGAAAGGCGCGATCGCGAGCTTCAGGGAAGTAGGAAGGTGAAACGCGGCCGCCACCCAATTTGTTCGATGGTTGGCATAAAGTTTACCCGTCCAATGCGGCAGCAGACGAGAGCTTGTTAGTTTGAGGTGCGGCTTCGATTAGTTTACTCACATGGATCCAAGCTTATCGGGAGTTAGGGTATGACCGACCTCACTATCGCTGGCGAGACCTTCAAGGTATTAATCGAGGGCGACGAGAACAAAGAAGTCTTGATGCTCTCTAACCCGATGGGCACCAATCTTCACCTCTGGGACCGTCAAATTCCCGCTTTGACCGAACATTTCCGGGTCGTCCGCTACGATTTGCGCGGGCACGGCGCAAGTGTGGCCGATCAAGGCCCCTATTCGGTCGAAGGCTTTGGCCGCGACGCGCTCGCGATCATGGATGCGCTCGGCATTGAAAGAGTTCATTGGTTGGGCCTTTCGATGGGCAGCATCGTCGGACTATGGCTCCTCGTCCATGCGCGCGAGCGCATCGGCCGGGCGGTGCTTGCCAGTACGGCGGCGCAAATACCGGGCCCGGATCTATGGAACAACCGCATTCGATCGGCTCGGGATACTGGCATGGATGGCGTCGCCTTGGCGGCCGCCGAGCGTTGGTTCACAAAGCCTTTCCGCGATGCCAATCCGGAAAAAGTGGAAGCCGTGATGGCGATGGTCCGGACGACGCCGCTGCACGGCTATTTGGCCGCCTTGGCCGCTATCCGCGACATGGATCAGCGCGAAGCCATTCGAAGCATAAGAAACAAGGTTCTGGTCATCGCCGGGCGGCACGATCTATCGATGCCGCCAGGGATGGGCGCCTTGGTCGCCAGTTCCATCGAAGACGCCAAATTCGTCACGCTGGAAGCCTCGCATATGTCGAATATCGAGGATGAAGCGAATTTCACCAAGGCGGCGATCGATTTCCTGACCGCCCCTGAAATCAGCGCGGCCACGCCTTCTCCCCGCCCAAGGGCCCCGGCAAAAACGGCGGCAGCGAAGAAAGCGCCCGCAAGCAGGGCGGCCGCGAAAAAGGCTCCGGCGAAAAAAGCATCAGGGAAGAAAATAGCGTCCAAGAAACCCGCGGGGAAGCGAGCTTCGGCGAAAAGAGCGCCAACGAAAAAGACCGCCGCGAGGACGGTCCAAAAGAAGCGGCCTGGCCCGAAAAAAGCCGTGAGAAATAAGAGGTCAGGCCGGAGAAAAAGCTGAAAAAATCCGTTCCGTCCTGCTTCGCCTCAGCTGCCCAGGGAAGTGGCTATCCCAAACTGGCGAGGCCGGGAAAGCTCCGCAACAGCCAGGCCGAAAAATCCTAAATCGATCCAGTTAAAAAGACTATACCCGTCGCCACGAGCAGAACGCCAATAACCCGCTCGATCGCGCCAAAATAGGGACGACAACGCTTGATAACGCGGACAAAGGGTTCGAGTGCCAGCGCCGCCAACAGAAACGGCAGGCCGAGCCCGGCCGAATAGCAGACCAGTAACGCGCTGCCTTTGCCGACGGTCGCCTCTGACGCGGCGACCGCGAGAATCGCCGCAAGAATGGGGCCAACGCAAGGGGTCCAGCCGAAGCCGAACGCCAACCCCATGATGTAGGCGCCCCAAATTCCGGCCGGCTTTTGCACATCGACCCGAGCCTCGCGATAAAGCATAGCGAACCGGAAAACGCCCAAAAAATGCAAGCCCATCACGATGATCGCGACCCCGGCGAGGAGCGAAAGCGTTAAGAAATGTTCGCGCAGCACCTGGCCGAAAGCCGAGGCTGTCGCGCCGAGGCCAACGAAAACAGTGGAAAAGCCACAGATGAAAAGCACCGCCGCGAAGACAATGCCGCGCCGCGCGCGGGCTTCGCGGCGGGCGGCGACCTCCTCGATCGTCGTTCCGGCAATAAACGTAAGATAAGGTGGAACCAGCGGCAGCACACAGGGGCTCAAGAATGATAGAAGACCTGCAAGCGCGGCGGCCGGAAACGTGACATCATGCGTCATCTGTCTTTCTTGCTTATTCTGGGATAAGGGAAAAGCGCCAAGACCTCGCGGAAACACGGGCACTCCGGCAAACGCCGTGTCTCAAGCCGCGTCAATGATTGCCTGCTGGCGCGGCATCCAATTCCGTGGCGTCCGCGCCGGCGAACGTCCAGCTGCCCCGGCTGATGGCGATGCCGGCACGGCCGGTTCGACGGTGGCGTTGGAGCGACGGATGCGGCGTCGTCGAGGAGCCCGGGCGAAGGCGGCCCCGCGCTTCAAGCTGCATGAATCCGCTCATATAACAAAACATCATAAGCAAACTATGCTCCATAAAAATCGCCGGACCACGCTGATATAATACCGTTCTGCTTGTCTAGCTACTGCCCCCCTTATTTTGCGCGATGGACGCGCCCGCCACGCTCGCCTACAAGCACAGGCGGCGGCATGGCCGGTGGCACGCCTTGACTTGCGCGCCGTGTTCCGGGGCCTTGGATGTTCAAAAAAATCCTCATCGCGAACCGCGGCGAGATCGCCTGCCGGGTGATTGCGACGGCGCGGCGAATGGGAATTGCTACCGTCGCCGTATATTCCGATGCCGACAAGGATGCACCGCACGTGGAGATGGCGGATGAGGCCGTGCGGATTGGCCCGCCGCCTGCGGCGGAAAGCTATCTCGTCATCGAAAACATTGTCGCGGCCTGCAAGGCGACGAGCGCGGAAGCGGTGCATCCGGGCTACGGTTTTTTGTCCGAGCAGGCGGCGTTCGCGCGCGCATTGGACGCAAATAACATCGCCTTCATCGGCCCGAACCCGAAGGCCATCGATGCGATGGGCGACAAAATCGAATCGAAGAAACTCGCGCAATCGATAGGTGTCGCGACGGTGCCCGGATTCTCCGGCGTCATCGACGACATAACCCAGGCTGCGAAGATCGCCGATGCCATCGGCTATCCGGTGATGATCAAGGCCTCGGCCGGCGGCGGCGGCAGGGGGATGCGCATCGTCTCCGCGCGCAAGGAGATCGCGGAAAATTTCGCCCGCGCGCGATCGGAAGCGAAATCCGCTTTCGGCGACGGCAGGGTCTTCATCGAAAAATTTATCGCCGATCCGCGCCACATCGAAGTTCAAGTACTGGGCGACAAGCACGGTAACGTCATCCATCTTGGCGAACGCGAATGTTCCATCCAACGACGCCATCAAAAGATAATCGAGGAAGCTCCATCTCCCTACATCGACGTCGAAACTCGCCGCAAGCTGGGCGAATGGGCAATTGCGCTGGCAGAGGCGATTAACTACGATTTGGCCGGCACCGTCGAATTCATTGTTGGCGACGGCAAAAATTTCTTTTTCCTCGAAATGAACGCACGGTTACAGGTCGAGCATCCGGTGACCGAACTTATCACCGGCATCGATCTCGTCGAACAGATGATCCGGTCGTCCTCCGGCGAAAAATTAACGCCCGACCAGGCCGACGTGCATCTGAAAGGCTGGGCGATCGAAAGCCGGGTCCTTGCCGAAGACCCGGCGCGGAATTTTTTGCCCTCGACCGGGCGGCTCAGAGCCTACCGGCCACCGGCGCCTGGCCATCGTAACGGCGTGACGCTGCGCATTGATTCTGGCGTCCGCGAAGGCAGCGAGATCTCTATCCATTACGATCCGCTGATCGCGAAAATCGTGACCCATGCGGCGGATCGAATGACAGCCATTGCCGCGCAGGCCGAAGCGCTCAATTCCTTCGTCATCGAGGGCGTCGCCGAGAATATTTCTTTTCTCGCCGCCGTGATGGCGCACAAGCGCTTTCGGGCGGGCCAGCTGTCGACCGGCTTCATTGCGCAGCAATACCCAGATGGTTTCGCGCCACTTGTGCCGGAAGGAGAGAGCGCGCACCTATTCGCTAGCGTCGCAGCGGCCGCCGATCACGTTATGAATGAACGCAAACGCGCGATCTCGGGTCAGATGCGCGCCGCGCATCCAGTCCGGTCTGTCCGCGCGCGCTCCGTCATGCTTGGTAAAAATCGCCATGACGTGACGCTCCATGACAGGGACGACGGGCTAGTCGTTAGATTTGAGAAGGCCGGGCACGCGCATATCTGCAATTCCGATTGGATTCCGGGTCAGCAAGTTTGGAAAGGCACGATCGACGGCGAAAGGGTCGTGGTTCGACTGCGCCCCATTCTAAACGGCTATACTTTGGCGCACGCTGGCTTTATGGCCGCGGCGCAGGTCTATACGCGTCGCGGGGCGGAGCTCGCTCTGCTTATGCCAGAGAAGAAAGCACTCGGTGGCTCGAAATTGCTGCGATCTCCAATGCCCGCCCTCGTCAAATCGATCGAGGTGGTCACCGGCCAAGCGGTGAAATCGGGCGATCCCCTCTGCGTCATCGAGGCGATGAAAATGGAAACCGTTTTGCGCGCCGAACACGATGGGGCGGTAGGCAAGATAAACGTGAAGCCCGGCAACTCCATCGCGGTCGATGCCATCATCATGGCGTTTGCCTGAGGGCGGCTTTAAGTTCGCGAGCATTGGCCGAAGGTCCTGCAAGACCTTCGGCGCGAGAAACGTTCGCCCGGAGATGCGTCCGGCTTTCCTGCCGCCGATTTTACGCGGCAGGAAGCGCCGGCTGCTCACCATGGTCCCCGGTGAACAAGCATCAGTGTTTTGTCGGATTGTTGATGGCGATCCGTTTGGCTTTCGTCAGCGCTCGCTCGGTCTTCGGCAAAGCGATCTTGAGAATGCCGTTCTTGAACGACGCCTCGATCTTGTTTTCGTCGATGTCCATACCGACCGGAATTTGTCGTTCGAAACGCCCGTAGAAACGTTCACTGAACTGGCGGTCCTTGTCCTCCGTCTCGGATTTCATTTCGCCGCGAATGATCAAGCTGCCGTCGTTCAAGAGAACCTCGACGTCTTTTTCCTCCAAGCCCGGGATTTCCGCCGAGACCGTAATTTGTTTTTCGGTTTCGGCGACTTCGAGCTTCGGCCAGGCGGGGTTCACGAATTCCGTCCGGCGCCCGGCAAGCGAAGTAGAGGCGAAGCCGCGAAAGGCTTCTTCCAGAAGGCGGTTCATTTCACGGTGCAACGTGAGAAACGGCGATCTTTCGTCGCGAAAAAATCAGGCAGTTGATCCTGGCTCCGGGTCCAAGGGATGAGATCACGCATATTCATGGCCTATTCTCCAAAGATTTGAGTGGACTCACTGCGCCAAATGACATTGCCCGGCTGGAAGCGTGAATGGCCGCTCGCGCGCCGATAACTCCGCACTCCGACTGGCCAGGGCGCCGCTATTCGCGGTTGCGATCATGGTTGGCACGTGGGCTTGAGCTGGGTCTTTCCAGACGCTCATGGCATGTGGAGCAGCCCCGCCAAGCAGCAATAAAGATTTGGGGCGCGGCTTATGCCGGTCAAGGGGCTTTGGATGCAGCCCATGGCGCGATTCGCAATGTCCGCCGTGGGCAGAATGAGGTCCGGGTTTCGTTGAAACCGATCGCGCTTTTCTATTTTGCATAAGTAATGGCCGTGGAATTGATTTTCTTCCACGAACATTATTGTCAGTCGGTCTGAAGCGACTTTAGCTTGCGATGCAGCGCCGAGCGCTCCATGCCGACGAATTCGGCAGTGCGCGAAATGTTGCCGCCGAACCGATTGATCTGGGCGAACAAATATTCACGCTCGAAGACTTCGCGCGCCTCCCGCAAGGGCAGGTTCATCAGCTTCTCGCCGCCGGGGCCATTCGGCGTCGAAGGAACGAGTGCGCCGATCTCGGAGGGCAGCATATCCGCGGTAACCGCCGCCTCGGGATCGCCGGCGGCGAGGATCATCAATCTCTCCACGTTGTTGCGCAACTGCCTTATGTTGCCGGGCCAATCGTGCGATTGCAGGACCGCCATCGCGTCGTCGGCGATCAAACGCCGCGACATGCCGGTTGTCGCCGACAGCTGCTCCATGAAAAAAGCGATAAGTTCGGCAATATCTTCGCGGCGTTCGCTCAGCGAGGGGACGCGAACCGGCACCACGGCGAGACGATGGAAAAGATCCTCGCGGAACGAACCATCGGCGATCAACGCCGCGAGATCGCGCGAGCTAGACGAGATGATGCGGACATCGACATAAACGCGGGTCGCGCCTCCGACACGGAGAAAATTCTGCTCGACCAGCACCCGCAGGATCTTGCCCTGGGTCTCCCGGGGCATATCGGCGATCTCGTCGAGGTAGAGCGTGCCGCCGTGGGCTTCCTCGAGCGCGCCAACCTTGCGGCTGCTTCCCTCCTTTGCTTCGGTTCCAAACAATTCCATTTCCATCGTTTCCGGCGCGATCGTCGCGGAGTTGATGGTGATGAAAGGGCCGTCCGCGCGGGCCGACGAGTCGTGGATACCGCGTGCGGCGAGTTCCTTGCCCGCGCCCGGCGAGCCGGTGATCAAAACTCGCGAATTGGCCGGCCCGACGCGCTCAATGACGTGACGCAACTGATTGATCACGGCGGATTTGCCGACGATCCGGTTGGCTCCGCCGGCTCTTGTGCGCAACTCGGCGACCTCGCGCTTTAATCGCGAGGCTTCGAGCGCACGTTCCGCGACCAGCACCAGGCGGTCCGCCTTGAACGGCTTTTCGATGAAATCATAGGCGCCGAGCTTTATCGCGGAGACCGCCGTCTCGATATTGCCGTGACCGGAAATCATGACGACCGGCAGCACCGGGTTCTGCTCCTTGACGATCTTCAGCAGTTGCAAGCCGTCGAGTCTCGAGCCTTGAAGCCAAATATCGAGAAAGATGAGGGTTGGGCGTCTTGCGCCAATCGCGGCCAAAGCCTCGTCGGAATTCTTGGCCGTGCGCGTGCCATAGCCCTCGTCCGCCAATATCCCGGAAACAATTTCACGTATGTCCGCTTCGTCGTCCACTATCAAAATGTCGCTCGCCATGAATTTCTTCACCCTCCCTTTCCGGGTTCGGCAGGCGTGGTTTTGGCCCAATCCCCGACATGCTCATGCCCGCTCTGATCGTATCCCAATGGAAAATACAGCCTGACCCAGGCGCCGTGCCCACTTGGCGCATCCCGCAATTCTAGCCCGCCGCCGTGATCGGCGAGAATTTTGGCGACGATTGGAAGGCCCAGCCCCGTTCCGTCGGCGCGCGTCGTCATGTAGGGTTCGAGGAGCCTTTGCCGGTTCTCCTTGGGAAAGCCCTTGCCGTTGTCGATCACGTCGATGGTGACGGCGCGCCCGGCAACCGCGACCGCCACGGAAATCTTCCCTTGGAAACCGGTTTCGCTGGTGCGCGCGGCAATCCCTTCGGTCGCGTTTTTAATGATGTTCGTAAGGGCTTGGGCCAAAAGCCGCCGGTCGAACGGGACCCGGACCGGATCTTGCGGCAGCTTGTCCTCAAACAAAATGCCGGGATGCGCGACCCGCATCAGGAACAGAACCTGTCGGACGCTTTCGCCAAGGTCGCCGCTTTCGAGGCGGGGTTTCGGCATCCGCGCGAAAGACGAAAACTCATCCACCATGCGTTTGATATCGTCGACTTGCCGGATAATTGTATCGGTGCACTGATCGAAAACGTCGCGGTCTTGCTCGATCAGACGCCCATATTTGCGTTTCAGCCGTTCCGCGGACAGCTGGATCGGAGTCAGGGGATTTTTGATTTCATGGGCGATCCGGCGGGCGACATCGGCCCAGGCCGCCGTCCGCTGCGCGGTCACGAGATCGGTGATATCGTCGAGCGTCACGACATAGCTTTTGTCGGCGCGTTCGCTCGGTTCGCTGGTGATGCTCACATTGAAAAGGCGATCGAGGCCCGCGCGGGAAAGCGAAATTTGTCCTTGGACCAGCCGACATTGACCGGAACGCGCGCCGGCCAGCATGTCCTCTAGTTCCGGCAGCACGGTTGCGATCGATTGACCCGCGATCCGCGCGGCCGTTTCGCCGCTTTGCGGAAGCAATTTTTCAGCGGACGGATTGAGCACGGTAATTTCGCCTTCCGGTCCGATGCCCACAACCGCGACCGGAACGCCGGAGAGAACCGCCTCTGTGAAGAGCCGCCGCTCGTCTATGAGTTTGCTCGCCGCGATTAGCCGGTGCTGCTGCAGGCTCAGTTCCGAGGTCATTTTGTTGAAGGTTTCGCCGAGATGGGCAAGATCGCCCTCGGACTTATGCACCGCAACCTGAACGTCGAGATTGCCAGAGGCGACCTCGTCGGTCGCCGCAATCAAGCGCCTTATCGGCGCTACGAGACTGTCCGCGAAGGAAAGACCGAGCCAGGTCGCTGATAAAAGCATGATGAGGGCGATCAGGACGAACATGGTCGCAAAAGCGATCCGTATGCCGCGCCGGTGATTGTCGAAATCATCGTAGAGCGCGACGAGCTTGGCGGCCTCGCGGGGAAACTCCACCGTGAACGGATCGACCGGCCGGGCCACATACAAAAACGTGTCCTGGAACGAAAGGAGCGGACGCAAGGCGACGAAAGTCCGGCCTTCATCGAGGATCAGGCATAAGGGCTCGTTTTTTTTTGCATCTTCGAAGTCGCTAGGCTCCGGGCGGACGACGGCATTGCCAACCATGGCGCCTGTGTCTACCCGCTCGACCACCGTGCCGTCGGGCTTCAACAGTGCCGCGGCGGTGAAGCCAAGAAAACGCGCCCTTGACGTGAAAAATTCGCGAAACAATGACCGGTCCACCTCAAACATGAGCTTGCCGCGATCGAGATCGGACGCCGTAAGCCGCGCCTCCTGGAGCAGCGACTTGCATTGACCTTCTCGAAACAGACGCGCGGCATCGATTGTGTTTTGCACAAAGCCGCGTCCATCTTGCATGAATGCCGGATTGAGAATGCGTTCCAGCGTCACCGAACCGACCCACGCCATCAGCAATGCCGGCGCGGCGGCAATGATGGAAAAAAGTCCAACGATGCGAATATGCAGCTCCGCCCCGGCGACGCCCGCCCGGCGCGCCTTGAAGAGGGCATAGGCCTCGGCGAGTACGAAACCGAAGACGAGGAGGATGCCAAGGATATTGGCGACAAACAGCCCCAGAACGACGGAATCTGCCGGCGCAATTGGCGTGTAGCCTGAAAAAATCAGAAAACTGACGAGCCCGATGAAGAGGGCGAGGATAACGGCCAGAGGACCGAACCTGGCCGTAAACCTGGGACGGTTATTTTTTCCGCCCAATCCCCGCGGCGATATTTTTTGATTACCCATGGCCGCCGGCAAAAAGACATGGAGGGCCAGGCACCGTGCGTGATGAGGTGAATCGCGTTGCCATAATATCACGCTGTTGCAAGATTGCGACATTTCGGCGGCCGGATGAACGCCCATCGTTAAAATGGGAGGGCCGCAATTATCCGGAGGCGCTTGCGAAGAAAATAAAGTTATTAAAGTAAAGAAGCCTAATAGTAAACTGAATTAAGTAAGTGTTCCTAACTTAGTAAAATCATCTTTCTCCGACCGCGGCCTCACGGCGAGCGAGGCGTTTGGCGCGAAAGCGATTTTGATTCAGGGAAATCCTTGGCGCCGGCCACACTACACGGCACGGCATTGCGACCGGGGGCAAACGAAAACCCTCCGGGCGGCGGCGCGCAAGAAATTTCCACGAACGGCTATGGAGGAATATTTGCCGCGGATTTGGCCCAAAGCATGAACTTTTTAAATAAAATCATGCGCCGCAACTTGAAAAGATCATCGACTCATCGGTTTTAACGAGCACGAAGCCAAGGGGTCAATGGCATTGGCTTGCCGGGACAAGATCGCCTAGCGCGGCGAGCGTATCCACCTGATGTCGAGATCGCGGACTTTCTTGCGCAACGTATTCCGGTTCAGCCCCAAAAGCTCTGCGGCCTTGATCTGGTTGCCCCGGGTCGCTGCGAGCGCCACGGAAATCAGCGGATATTCGATCTCACGCAAGATCCGGTGATATAGTCCGGGGGCCGGCAGGCCTTCACCATGTGCTTGGAAAAGCTCGGAGAGATGTCGCTCCATCGCGCCGGCAAGCGTCCCCCCTTGCTCCCCTGACCGCCCGATTTCTGGGTCCGGCGCCGCCGGACGGTGCGGCCCGGTCCCCGGCGCATCCGCGCCAAGCTCCAAGTCAACCAATTGCGCCGTGACGGCTTCTTGCGGATAGAGTGCGGCGAGCCGGCGAGTGAGGTTTTCGAGTTCCCTGATATTGCCTGGCCAGCGATAGCACTTGAGGCGATCGAGGGCATCGGGTTCGATCCGTTTGAGCGGTAAACCTTCGGTGGCGGCGAGCAGGAAGAAATGTTGCGCAAGATCGCCGATATCCTCGAGGCGTTCGCGCAACGGCGGCAGCCGCAAAGGGACGACGTTTAAACGGAAAAATAGATCCTCGCGGAAGAGGCCTTGACGGATCAGCCCGCCCAAATCCTTATTGGTCGCGGCGATTATGCGGACATTTGTCTTGATGGCGCTACGGCCGCCAACCGTGGTATATTCGCCTTGTTGCAGCACGCGCAAAAGCCTGGTCTGCGCCTCCATCGGCATATCGCCGATCTCATCGAGGAAGAGAGTGCCTCCCTCGGCCTGCTCGAAGCGTCCTGCGGAACGCTGGTTGGCGCCAGTGAACGCCCCTTTTTCGTGGCCGAACAATTCGCTTTCGATCAGATCGCGGGGAATTGCTGCCATATTGATGGCGACGAACGGGCCTTTCTTGCGTTTGCCGTAATCGTGCAGCGCGCGCGCGACAAGCTCCTTGCCGGTGCCGGATTTGCCGGTGATCACGACCGTCAGATCCGTCTGCATCAGGCGCGCCAAGGCACGGTAGATTTCCTGCATGGCGGGGGAGCGCCCCATGAGAGGCATGCCCTCCAGCTCCGCATTGGGCGCGGCGCGGACGCGATTTTTTGGTTCGCTCATCGCGCGCCCGACGATCGAAACCAATTCCCGCAAGTCGAAAGGCTTCGGCAAATAATCATAGGCGCCACGCTCGGATGCCTTGATCGCCGTCATGAATGTATTCTGCGCGCTCATGACGATGATCGGAAGATTCGGCCGCAATTTTTTCATCTTGGGCAGAAGCTCGAAGGCATTTTCATCAGGCATGACGACATCGGTGATGACAAGATCGCCTTCGCCCGATTGAACCCATCGCCAAAGCGTGGCCGCGTTTCCGGTCGTCCGCACATCGTAGCCCACGCGCGACAAAGCCTGACTGAGGACCGTCCGAATGGCTCCATCGTCGTCGGCGATGAGAATGTTCCCGGTGGCCATTAACCTGCGCCTTCCCGCGGTGAAAATCCGGATCGCGGCTGCCGGATTTCTAAAGCCTTGCTTAGGTTTCTTGGGGTAGCCTTAGCCGTGGTTCACGCCCTGACCGGCGCATACAAGGGCATCAGAACCCGGAACGTCGTGCGGCGGGGAAAGGATTCGCATTCTATGGTACCACCGTGATCGCTTACAATCTTGGCAACCAAAGCAAGCCCCAGGCCAGTTCCGGCCGCCTTCGTGGTGACGAAAGGATCGTACAGATAGGGCAAAAGTTCTGGCGCGACCCCGGACCCGTTGTCGCGCACGCAAAATTCTAGCGGCAGGCTCACCGGCGCTTTCGCGCCGGGAAGTTGCAGGCGCACGCCGGGCCGGAAAGCGGTCGTTAATTCGATGTCGCCATCGATGCGCGACTCGCCAATCGCTTCGGCGGCGTTCTTGACCAGATTCAGGAAGATCTGAATGAGTTGAACCTTATTGCCAAGAACTTCGGGAAGCGAGGGATCGTAGTTTTCATGAAAGCGGATATGGCGCGCGAACCCGGCCTGGGACACCTTCTTGACGTGGTCGAGCACGGCATGGATATTAACTTTTTCGCGCCCGGCCGGCCGCCCGTCCGAAAACGCGCTCATCCGGTCGACAAGTTCGACAATCCGGTCGGTCTCCTCGCAAATCAGCCTGGTCAGGGTGCGATCGGAGTCGGTCGCTTCGGCTTCGAGAAGTTGCGCGGCCCCTCTGATACCAGACAGCGGGTTCTTGATTTCGTGGGCGAGCACGGACGCCATCGCGGCGACCGAACGCCCGGCGCTCCGATGGGAGAGCTGCCGATCGATTTTTTCGGAGACAGAGCGCTCCTGCAACATGACAATGACACCCGCGGCGGGATCCTGCAGCGGTGACACGAAAATATCGACCAGCCGGCCGCCTCCTGGTTTTGCCAAATTGAGAGCGACTCGGTATTCGTTAATCGCCGCGCCACTGGATTTCACCAACTCGACGAGGGACAAGAGCGGCGAGAAGGCCACGACTAGATTGGCCAGTCTTTGCTGCCAAAGGGAAGTCCGGCTCATCCCGAAAAATGCTTCGGCGGCGGGGTTGGCTTCCGCTATCGAACCGTCCGGCAGAACGGCGACCACCGGATGCGGTAGAGCATTCAAAAGTTTGGCCGCGTCGCATCCGGCGGCGGCGGTCCCGGCCGGCGGCGATCGTTGCGATGCGAAAGTTTTGCTCATGCCGCCCCCGTCAATGAAGGAGAGTCGAACAATTGGCAAAGAGTGGATCTCACCGCGCTGGGAGACTCGAGCCTGACTAGAGTTTGGCGCAGGGCGGCGCCATTTAGGACGCCCGCCCGCTCGGCATAAGCGGCGAGATGCTTGCGCGCATGGCGCAAGCCCTGCCCGGTACCGAACATCTCAAGCAGTGTCTCGTAATGTTCGAGCGCCGCGCTTTTCCGCCCGGCCGGCGGCGTTTCGGCACGGGCTTTGCCATGTGCGAGGTAATAGGCGACATCGCCAACGAACCACGGCCGGCCGATCGCGGAACGGCCGATCATCACCGCGTCCGCGCCGGATTGCGTCAATATCGATGCCGCGTCCGCAAGGCTCGCACAATCGCCATTGGCGGCGACCGGAATCGAAACCGCCTGCTTCACCTTTCCAATTGCTGTCCAGTCCGCCTGAGCCGAGTAGAACTGGCAACGGGTACGGCCATGAACGGTGACCATCGCGATCCCCTCCGCTTCAGCCAGCCGGCCGAGTTCCGGAGCATTTAGCGATTGGCCGTCCCAGCCGAGCCGCATTTTGAGCGTGACCGGCACGCGCACCGCCGCGATCGTGGCGCGAATGAGCGAGACCGCAAGTCCAAGGTCGCGCATCAGATGCGATCCAGCATAGCCGCTGGTGACTTTCTTTGCCGGGCAGCCCATGTTGATGTCGATCATCGCGGCGCCGGCGTCTTGCGCAAGGCGCGCCGCTTCCGCCATATCATAAGGATCGCGGCCGGCGATCTGCACCGCATAGAGCCCCGCGCCCGCGCTCTCGGCTTTCAGCCGGTTGGCGGCATCGCCGCGGACGTAATGGCCGGCAGCGACCATCTCGGAGACGGTAAGGGAGGCGCCGAAGCGGCGCGCCAGACGACGCATGCCGAGGTCCGTAATCCCCGCCATGGGCGCGAGAAACGCTCGCCCATCAAGATGGAGTCCGCCGACTTGGAGAACGCCTCCGCCGATGTTGCCTAAATTATTAGCAAGATGAATCATGCGGACTCATCTTAGTCATTTTGTGCAACGCGGCAACGCGTAAATTGCTTATTTTGGCATCAAAACAGAGGAAATTGACGCGAGGGGGGAAATGAAAGAGGGTCTTCGCTCTCGCAATCGATGCAAGGCGAGACTTCATGAACGCAGGGCCAGAACTAGCGATCCTCGTCGTGGCGGCCGGGCGAGGCGCGCGCGCGGGGGGAGGAATTCCAAAGCAATACAGGAGCCTAGTAGGCCAGCCGCTGCTCGCCCGGACATTAAGAGCACTGATCCGCGCAGCGCCGGGCGCAACGGTTCTTCCCGTTATTCACAAGGACGACCTCGACCTCTATCGCGCCAGCGCAACCCATTTCGAGGCAGATTCCTGCCTCGCTGGCCCGGTGTTTGGCGGGACCACGCGGCAAGCCAGTGTCCGCCTGGGGCTGGAAGCGCTCGCCGGGCAACAATTTCCGCCGGCACTCGTTTTAATCCATGATGCAGCACGATTATTTGTAAGCAGCACATTAGTTCAACGCGCTGTCGCGGCCGCAAAGACCCATGGTGCCGCCATTCCCGGCGTCGCGCTGACCGATACAATTAAAGAGATCGATACGCGAGGATCGATCATCGCGACCGCGCCGCGCGCGCGGCTGTGGGCGGTGCAGACGCCGCAGGCGTTCCGTTTCGATCTGATCTTGGCCGCGCATCAAAAAGCGGTCTCGGCGGGCGCCTTAGATCTCACCGACGATGCCGCCGTCGCAGCGTGGGCCGGGCATCGCGTGCATGTGATCGCCGGGGAGGCGTCGAACATGAAGGTTACCACCAGCGAAGACCTCGCCGTGGCCGAGGCGAGGCTGATGTGCAGTCTGGCCGATGTCCGGATCGGGCAAGGCTACGACGTGCATGCGTTCGGGCCGGGCGACCACGTCTGTCTTGGAGGGCTAAAAATAGAGCATGATCACGGACTTGTCGGCCATTCCGATGCCGATGTCTTAAGCCATGCGATCGCCGACGCTTTGTTCGGCGCCTTGGCGGAGGGCGATATTGGCAGCCACTTCCCGCCGAGCGATCCGCAATGGCGCGGCGCGGCCTCCCGGATTTTTCTAGCCGCCGCCGCGGCGAGAGTGCGCACGGGGGGCGGCGCCATTGCCCACGTGGACGCCACCGTCATCTGCGAAAGACCGACGGTTGGACCGCACCGAGATGCGATCCGGGCCAGCATCGCAAACATCATGGAAATTCCGATTGGCCGTGTCGCGATCAAGGCAACGACATCCGAGGGGTTGGGGTTTACCGGGCGCGAGGAAGGCATCGCGTCGTTTGCCGTCGCAACCATTCGCCTGCCGCTTTAAGGCACGCCTCACAAAGAATCGGTCATCTTTTTTTTGTAACCCGATAGGATGAGGAGCACATTGAGCCCTAATTTTTCTCTTTATCGACGAGTTTGTTGGCGCCGATCCAAGGCATCATCGCCCGCAGCCTTGCGCCGACTTCCTCGATCGGATGCGCGGCCGCCTTCGCCCGCATCGCCTTGAACGAGGTCTGGTTGACTTGATTTTCGAGCATCCAATCGCGGGTGAAACGGCCGGATTGAATGTCGCTCAAGACCCGCTTCATCTCGGCCTTGGTCTCCGCCGTCACGATGCGCGGGCCGGAGACATATTCGCCATATTCGGCGGTGTTCGAGACCGAATAATTCATCGTGGCGATGCCGCCTTCGTGGATGAGATCGACGATGAGCTTTACCTCGTGCAGACATTCGAAATAGGCCATTTCCGGTGCGTAGCCCGCCTCGACGAGGGTTTCGAAACCATTGCGAATAAGTTCAACGAGGCCACCGCAGAGCACCGCCTGCTCGCCGAAAAGATCGGTCTCGCATTCTTCCCGGAACGTCGTTTCGATCAGGCCAGCGCGGCCGCCGCCGATCGCCGCGCCATACGAAAGGGCGAGGGCATGCGCGTTGCCGGAAGGGTTGCGCGCGACCGCGACGAGACAGGGCACGCCGCCGCCGCGCTTATATTCCGACCGCACGGTATGTCCGGGCCCTTTCGGCGCGACCATCAAGACGTCGAGATCGCCGCGCGGTTCAATGAGATTAAAATGAATGTTTAAGCCATGCGCGAACATCAAGGCCGCGCCCTGCCTCAGGTTGAAGCGGAGATGGTCGCGATAAATGTCCCGCTGCAATTCGTCCGGCGCCAACATCATCACGACATCGGCCCATTTGGCGGCATCCGCGACGCTCTTGATTTCGAGCCCAACGGCCGCCGCCTTCTTGGCCGTGGCGGAATCCTCGCGTAATGCGACGCAGACCTCTCTCACGCCTGAATCCCGGAGATTCAGGGCATGCGCATGGCCCTGGCTGCCGTAGCCGATGACCGCGATTTTTCTGGCCTTGATGAGATTGATGTTGGCATCGGAATCATAAGAGACCCGCATGGCGTGACGTTTCCTCCCTCGATGGTCAGGTCAGTGACCGATCCCAAATGGCATGGATTTAGGTTTTAGACCAGTCTAGAAATTTTGGGATCCAGGCCGGTGTTTGAACGTTTCTCTCTTGCGAAGCGCAAAGCTCCAGGCGGCAGGCGGAGGCGATACCATGATGAACCGGCTTATCGGAATTGCAGTATTCTGGCTCCTTGTGCTGGCGACCGCCTTTGTCGCAGAACCATACATGGTTGCCTGGTGGTTCTCTGCGGCGTCGCCGCGGACGATCACACCCCGCGCGGATCTCACCGAGATGGAACGGACCACGATCAAGCTTTTTCAATCCGTTTCGCCTTCGGTGGTGTACGTTTTCGCGCGGACGACGCCGCAAGAGATTTTCTCAGAAGGGAAGGAAGTGAGCGAAGTTCAGACGGGAACGGGAATCGTTTGGGATGCCGCCGGGCATGTGATCACCAATTACCATGTCATCAAGGGCTCCGACCAGTTTGCCGCGCACCTTCCGTCGGGAGAGTCAGTTTCCATTCGAGTTGTCGGCACCGCCCCAACTTACGATCTGGCCGTGCTCCAACTGGAAAGGATTCCTTCCCCGCTTCACCCGATCGCGTTAGGCAGTTCCGCCGACCTGCAGGTCGGCCAGTCTGCCTTCGCCATCGGCAATCCCTATGGCTTGGAGCAGACTCTAACTTCGGGGATCATCAGCGCGCTGCGCCGGACTATACCGACCGCCGAGGGGCACGAAATCGCCGGCGGAATCCAGACAGATGTCCCGCTTAATCCCGGAAATTCCGGCGGCCCCTTGCTCGACAGTTCCGGCCGTTTGATCGGCGTCACCGAAATGATCATATCGGGCTCGGGAGCATTCGCTGGCGTAGGCATCGCAATACCTATCGATGAAGTCAATCGTGTTGCGGCGCAGCTCATCCGTGACGGTCATATGCCAATACCGGGGATTGGCATCGCCGCGGCGACCGAAGCCGCCGCCGCGCAGGCTGGCATCGATGGCGTGATCATCCTCCGGGTTTACCCCGACTCTCCGGCCGCGAAAGCCGGTCTTAAAGGAGTGACGGCCGGCGGCGACGTCGAGGACGTAATCACCGCTGCGAATGGCCAGCCGGTCCACGACGTGACCGATCTTGCGAGGATTTTTGAAAAGCTTGGCGTCGGAAAAACGGTGACGCTGACGGTCGCGCGGGGCGATCAGTCGCGGTCGGTGGACGTTACGCTTGCCGATGTCTCCAAAAATCGCGGCTAGGGCATATGGTCGAAAGTGGGACTCGTTCTTCAAAGGAGATCACGCGAAGCTAAACTACGGCTGGCGACCTCACATCGGATTTGGCCCGCGCGACATGGCGGCGACGCCGGTGCGCGACACTTCGACGAGACCAATCGGACGCATGAGCTCGATGAACTGGTCGATCTTGCCGACGGCGCCGGTGAGCTCGAACACAAAGCTCTCCATCGAGGCGTCGATCACCCGCGCGCGAAAAGCCTCGGCGAGCCGCAGGGCCTCGCCGCGGTCGGTGCCCTTGCCGACGACCTTAATCATCGCGAGTTCGCGCTCGACGGCATTGCCCCGCAATGTCAGATCGGTAACCTTGTGGATCGGCACGAGCCGCTCCAATTGATGGCCGATTTGCTCGATCGCCTCCGGTGGCCCGGAAGTGACAATGGTGATGCGCGAAAGATGCTCGGCGTGAGCAACCTCGGCCACCGTCAGACTTTCGATGTTGTAGCCGCGTCCGGAAAAGAGCCCGACGACACGGGCGAGAACGCCCGGCTCGTTATCTACCAAGACGGACAGCGTGTGGACCTCGATATTCGCCTTGCCGAGCGAAGAGGAATAAGGAGACAGTGGGGCCACTGGAGCGTTCATATATTACACCAGCATCTTGCCGGCGGCATCGATCGCGGTTTCGATCTCCTCGTCGTCGCCGGGGAGAAGCATTTCGTTATGCGCCTTGCCCGAAGGAATCATCGGCAGGCAATTTTCGGTCTTGTCGACGACGCAATCGAAGATGACCGTTTTTTGCGTTTCGATCATCTCCATGATGGCATCATCGAGCAGCACCGGGTCCGAGCAGCGGATGCCATGCGCCCCATAGGCCTCGGCAAGCTTGACGAAATCGGGCAGCGCGGCAGTATAGCTTTGGGAATAGCGGCCTTCATGCAGGAGTTCCTGCCATTGCCGCACCATCCCCATATATTCGTTGTTGAGAATGAAGATCTTGACCGGGAGCCGGTATTGCGCGGCAGTCGAGAGCTCCTGCATGTTCATGAGGATTGAGGCCTCGCCCGCGATATCGACGACGAGCGCGCCGGGATGCGCCATCTGCGCGCCGATCGCCGCCGGAAGCCCGTAACCCATGGTGCCTAGCCCGCCCGACGTCAATAAACGGTTCGGCGCCTCGAAACGATAATGCTGCGCCGCCCACATCTGGTGCTGGCCGACTTCGGTGGTGATGTAGGTATCGCGCGCCTTGGTCAGTTCGTAAAGACGCTGCACCGCATATTGCGGTTTGATCACGTCTCTCGAGTTCTTGAAGTATAGCGATTTGCGAGCCCGCCATCTGTCGATTTGCGTCCACCATTTGGCGAGCGCCGCAGCGTCGGCAAAATGTCCGCGCCACGCCTCGATCAGCTGACGCAGCACGTGGGTGCAATCGCCGATAATGCCGAGATCTATTTTCACGTTCTTGTTGATCGAAGATGGATCGATGTCGATGTGGATCTTTTTCGAGCCTGGCGAGAAAGCGTCGAGCCGGCCGGTGATGCGATCGTCGAAGCGCGCGCCGATCGCGATCATCAAATCGCAATCGTGCATCGCATTATTGGCTTCATATGTACCGTGCATGCCGAGCATGCCGAGCCAGTTCTTGCCCGACGCCGGATAAGCGCCAAGCCCCATCAAGGTCGAGGTGAGCGGAAACCCGGTTAACGAAACGAGCTCGCGCAGCAGGCGCGAGGCCTCGAGGCCCGAGTTGATGACTCCGCCGCCTGTATAAAAGACGGGACGCCTGGCCGCCGCCATCAGCGCGGCGGCTCGCGCGACCCGGCCAGGATCGCCATCGAGCTTCGGCCGGTAGGTCTTATGCTCGATGTTGCGCGGACCGATATAGACGCCGACCGCGAATTGTACGTCCTTCGGGATATCGATCACGACCGGCCCCGGACGCCCGTTCTGCGCGACGTAAAAAGCCTCGTGCAGCACGCGCGGCAAATCCTCGATCTGGCGGACCAGATAATTATGCTTGGTGCAATGCCGGGTGATGCCGACCGTATCGCATTCCTGGAACGCGTCGGAGCCGATGAGATGCGTCGGCACCTGGCCGCTAATACAAATGAGCGGGATCGAATCCATCAACGCATCGGTCAAGCCGGTAACCGCATTGGTGGCGCCAGGACCGGAGGTCACCAAAAGCACCCCAGCCTTGCCGCTCGACCGGGCGAAGCCCTCGGCGGCATGCGCCGCCCCCTGTTCGTGACGCACCAACACATGCTTGATAAAATCTTGGTGGAACAGGGCGTCATAGATCGGCAGGACCGCGCCGCCCGGGTAGCCGAAAATGGTTTCAACTCCTTGGTCCCGCAAAGCCCGGACGACCATTTCCGCTCCGGTCATCAAATTGGTCATAGCTTGCTCCATCGGGGCCTTTCAAAGCGATTGTTTGCGATTTCCTGAATTTGGGCAATAAAAGAGGCCCACGAGGGCCCCGGATATGCGCCAGCTGAGGGAGAGCGGAGCCTATCTCCGTCCCGCCTCCGGCGCGCGCGCTACGATGAGAATGATTTTCACCGGACGAACCCTTGCCGACGGCGAACTTATCTTTCATAGCCGATGCGCACCCGCACGGTCAATAAGTTTATCGAGGGCGTCGAGCGCTTTGCCGTGGTGGCGCTGAGCATCAGCGTCATCTCATTCCCTTGTTGCTCGACCGCGATGTGTAGGCTTGCCTGTGGCTCCTCTCACGTCGCTCAGAGCGGACTAACGTCAAGCCGGCGAAGTGAAAACCGGGAAAAGTATGTCCTTAGAAAAGTTGCTCGGCTTTTTCGATAAGGAGATGCTCCAACTTCGATAAGGAGATGCTCCAACTCTTTGAACTTGAGCGATGCCGTTGTTTCGATTGCGTGGCGCCACGCTCGGAGATCGCTCTGTGGGGCTTAGCTAAATGCGCTGGCGGAGATGGCCGCTCCGCCGAGGCGTGACTTCGGCCATCCTTCGCAGCGCCTTATGTCGCAAACGCCGTCGTCTCAGCCCGAAAGCGGCGGGATTCGCAACACTTGGCCCGGATAGATCTTGCCGGGATTGGACAGCAAGCGTTTATTGGCTTCAAAGATCAGATGATATTTCCTGCCGTGGCCGGGGCCATATTCGGATTCGGCGATTTTCCACAGCGTATCGCCGGGCTTGAGGGTCCAAAACTTAACGGATTTGGCGGCGGCCGCGATATCGTTATGCACCATGGCAACGCTGACTGCATTTCCGCTCGGCGGCGTGCTCTTCCCGGCTTCCCCGGCCGCGGCAACGCTCCCAGCATTGCCGCTCGCCGGCGCGGTCTTCCCAACCTCCTCGGCCGCGGCAACGCTCCCAGCATTGGCGCTTGGCGGCGTGCTCTTCCCGGCTTCCCCGGTCGCGGCGGCGCTGCCCCAAAGGGCGCCGTTGTCCGCTTTGGACTCGCCTTCGGCTTGCGCAACATAGAGATCGTGTTTTTTTGCCTCTGTCTTTAATTGCTCAGGGGAAGCGGTGGCGGTGACGGTTCGCTTCCCAGGCCCTGAAGTTCGGGGCTCAAGGGCCGCGACCTCGGCACTAGCTTCCCCCGTTCCGAAGAATGCAACCCGAGTGACATGCGTGTAATCCGACTCGAATGCCATGATTGCCACGAACATCAAAACCGCCCCTGGCGGGGCTAGAATGGCATACATCAAGGCCAGGCGCTCCCAGGCCATATGCATGAAGACAGCAACAATCAAGCCTGCCTTCACAATCATGAACAGCAGAATCAGAAACCATCTGAGAAACCCCTCGACGCCCAAGTAGTCGACGAGAAAAGAGCAGGTGCTCAGGATAAACAGCCAGGCCCAGACAACCAGATAAAGCTTAATCGGGTGTTGTTGTCCCTCTTTGTGCGCCCTAGTTTTTCCGGGTACCGAAGATACATGTGTCATGTCTTTTCCACTTACCAAATGTAGAAGAAGGCGATCCGCGTGAAGTGCGTGTAATACGACTCGAACACCATGATTGCCACGAACAGCAACACCGCCCCCGGCGGGACCAAAATGGCATACATCAGGGCCAGCCGCTCCCAGGCCAGGTGCATGAAGACACCGACAATCAAGCCTGCCTTAACAATCATGAACAGCAGGATCAGAAACCATCTGAGATATCCCTCGAAGCCCAAGTAGTCGACGAGAAAAGAGCAAGTGCTCAGGACAAACAGCCAGCCCCAGACCATGAGATAAAGCTTAATCGGGAGTTGTTGGCCCTCGTGCGCCATGTTTTTTCCGCGCGGCAAAGATAGATCCGCCATGCCTTTTCCGCTTACCAAAGATAGAAAAGTGCAAAGATGAAGACCCAGACGAGATCGACGAAGTGCCAGTAGAGACCCAAGGTTTCGACGATCTCGTAATTTCCCTTCCGGCTGGTAAAATAGCCGCGCGCGTGACGGTCGAAATCACCCCGCCAAACTTTTCGCGCAATGATGAGCAGGAAAATCACGCCGATCGATACGTGGGTGCCGTGGAAGCCGGTGATCAAGAAGAAGGCCGCGCCAAACTGGTCCGCACCCCACGGGTTGCTCCAAGGCCGGACCCCTTCCAGGATCAGCGTGGTCCATTCGAAAGCCTGCGTTCCGACGAAAGTGGCGCCAAATGCCGCGGTCACCACCAACAACGCCGCGGTTTTGACGCGATCGCGGCGGTAGCCGCAGTTGACGGCCATCGCCATCGTCCCGCTGCTGGTGATCAAGATCATGGTCATGATGGCGATCAGAAGGAGGGGGTACTTTGTGCCGCCGATCGTCAAAATGAAGACTTCACTGGTATCCGGCCAAGGCACGGTCGTCGACATTCGCACCGTCATGTACGAAAGCAGAAAACAGCTAAAGATAAAGGTGTCGCTCAGGAGAAAGATCCATACCATGGCCTTGCCCCAGGGGACGTTCTTGAACGCGCGCTGGTCCGAGGACCAGTCGGCGGCAAAGCCTTTCCAGCCCCCAGGGCGCGCGGGAGCTTCCAATGTGTCGGTAATTGCCGGTCCCGTCATTTGTTCTCGCGACGTCCTTTCTAGAGCGTTTTCAGGCAGGGCGGACATCGGCTCACCTTCAGAAAATGCGCAAAATCGAAGAAACCAGACCGCTGTCCGATTCCATCGGATTGGTCAGCAAAAGCAGACCGAATAAGGCCAGCCAGACAAAAAGCAGAAAGTGCCAATATATGGTGCATAGCTCGACGCTCAAGCGCATCTCGCCTGCCGCGACACCTCGCCACGCCCTATCCATGGTTTTGCCCAAGGCCACCAGGCCGCCCAATATGTGCAGCCCGTGCACGCCGGTGATGAGGTAGAAGAAGGCGGCGGCTGGGTTGGCCGTCAAGTAGTAGCCCGAGGCGTCGAGCTGTTGCCACGCGAGGAGCTGACCGGCCACGAAAGCAAGCGCGAAAACGCCCCCCGCGAGCAGGCCGGCTCTTACGCCGTCCATTTTTTGCCGGCGCGCGGCGACCTGCGCCCGCTGCAGCGCGCCGCTGCTCAGGATCAACACACCCGTGTTGAGCCACAGCAGCTTCGGCACCGGCGCAGGCCTCCACTCTCCCATGTCCATTCGCATGGAGTAGGCGCTGATCAAGAGCGTGAAGAGGCAGCCGGCGACAGCGAGGAACACCCCCAATCCAATCTTCGCGGCGGGCAGCGACGATCCGCCCGAATCGTCGATCAGGCCCGCCCCCAACCAGGGCTTGGCTGTCAGCCTTTGCTGCGCTAACCACCATGCGACGATGGCCGCGATCACAGCCAAGAATAGGAACATGATATTCATGGCGGGGTAGCCTAACGCGCTTGTATGGCCGGGGGCTGGTTTTGCGGCAGGAAATCCTGCCCGGCGCCCGGCACGCTATAATCGTAAGCCCAGCGGTATACGACCGGCAGCTCCTTGCCCCAGTTGCCGTGCCCGGGCGGGGTTTGCGGTGTCTGCCACTCCAGCGTGGTCGCCTTCCAGGGATTACCGCCGGCGAGCTTGCCCTTGTAGAGGCTTGATATCAGATTGAAAATGAACACCACCTGGGCGGCGCCCACGATCAATGCCGCGGCGGTGATAAAGACGTTCAGCGTCGCCGCCGATGACGGGACAAAAGCCGTCTCGCCCAGCTCGTAATACCGGCGCGGCACGCCGAGAAAACCGAGGTAGTGCATCGGGAAGTAGATCAGATAGGCCCCAAGGAACGTGACCCAGAAGTGGATTTGGCCCAGCCTCTCGTTCAGCATCCGCCCCGTGATCTTGGGATACCAATGGTAGATCCCCCCGAAAACGACGAGAATAGGCGCGATCCCCATCACCATATGAAAATGGGCGACGACGAACATCGTTGCTGAAAGCGGAACGTCGACGATCACATTGCCGAGGAACAGGCCGGTGATCCCCCCATTCACAAACGTGACGATGAATCCGAGGGCGAACAGCATCGGGACCGTGAGATGGATGTCGCCGCGCCACAGGGTCAGCACCCAATTGTAGACCTTGATCGCAGTTGGGACGGCGATGATGAGCGTGGAGGTGGCGAATAAGAATCCGAAAGGCGGGTTCATGCCGCTTATGTACATGTGGTGCCCCCATACCACGAAGCTGAGGACGGCGATTGCGACTAACGCCCACACCATCATGCGATAGCCGAAGATGTTTTTTCGCGCATGGGTGCTGATCAGGTCGGAGACGATGCCAAAGGCCGGCAGGGCGACGATGTAGACCTCGGGATGGCCGAAAAACCAGAATAGGTGCTGGAACAATATCGGACTGCCTCCGCCATATTTCAGGTGTTCCCCGGCCTGGACGATGGCCGGCATGAAGAAGCTGGTCCCCAGGACCCTGTCAAACAGCATCATGACGGAGGCGACGAACAAGGCGGGGAAGGCCAGCAGCGCGAGGATGGTGGCCGTAAAAATGCCCCATACCGTCAAGGGCAGGCGCATCATCGTCATGCCTCGTGTGCGTCCCTGCAGCACCGTCACCACATAGTTCAAGCCGCCCATGGTGAAGCCGATGATGAATAGGACCAGGGAAAGAAGCATCAGAATGATGCCCCAGTCTTGCCCCGGGGTGCCCGCGAGGATGGCCTGCGGCGGATAAAGCGTCCAGCCGGCGCCCGTGGGCCCGCCTGGCACGAAGAAGCTCGTCACCAGGACCAGCACGGCAAGAAAATAGACCCAGAAGCTCAGCATGTTCACATAGGGAAAAACCATGTCCCGGGCGCCCACCATCAGCGGGATGAGGTAGTTTCCAAAGCCCCCCAAGAACAATGCGGTGAGCAAGTAGATCACCATGATCATCCCGTGCATCGTGACGAATTGGTAGTAGTTACTCGGGGTGATTATGGAAAAGCTGCCGGGGAACGCCAGTTGCAGTCGGATCAACCACGACAACACCAGGGCCACCAGTCCGATGCTGATCGCCGTGATCGAGTACTGGATGGCGATGACCTTGGCGTCCTGGCAAAAAACGTACTTTGTCACCCAGCTCTTCGGATGATAAAGCTCGACGTCTTCGACTTCGGCAGGCGGGATAGCTTGGGCTGCGCCAATATCGACCATCAAACGTTCTCCTCTTTTTCCTTCTGATGGGGCTCACTGCGAGAGAGCTGCATCCGCCTTATTTATAGGGACAAGTTATTACTGCGTCATCTTTACTTTTTTGGCGAGAGCCGATAATTCCGCGAAAGTATGCTGCTTCCGCAGCCAAGCCTGATAGTCGCTCTCCTCCTCGACCACGACACTGCCCCGCATTTGCGGGTGACCGACGCCGCAGAATGCCGCGCAGAGGACTTCGAATTTCCCGGTCCTGGTAGGGGTGAACCAGAAGTAGGTCACCAGACCTGGCATCAGATCCATCTTGGCCCGGAACTCGGGCACATAGAAGTCGTGCACCACGTCGATGGAGCGGAGCAACACTTTGACTGGTTTCCCGAGCAACAGGTGCAAGTCGCCATCGATCACGAGATCGTCTTGCCCATCGGGATCTTTTGGATTCAAGCCCAAGGGATTGTCGGAACTGATGTAGCTTGGATCGGTTGTCCCGAGCCTGCCGTCCTTTCCTGGAAGGCGAAAGCTCCATTGCCATTGTTGACCAACGACCTCAAACACCGGCGCCCCTTTCGGAACCGCGATGTATTGGTACCACACGAACAACCCCGGTCCCAACAGGGCCAAGACGGCCACTGTGGTCCCGACGGCGAGCGACCACTCCAGCTTATTGTTCTCCGGCTGGTACGTGGCCCGCCTTCCCACCTTGTGCCGGAAGCGGAACACGCAATAGGCCATAAACAAAATAATGGCGACGTAACCGGCCCCCGTAATCCAAAACGTGAGGATGATCGTGCCGTCGATGTAACCCCAGTTCGAGGCAATCGGCGTCAACCACCACGGGCTCAAGACGTGAAACAACACCGAGCCGATCACGACCAAGACCAAGACAAGCGCGAAGGCTATAGCCATCCCTTAGTTCATCCCTGCTCGAAAGGTTGTCGGTATGAATTTTCGCGTCGAATTGGCGATCTTAGGTCTTGGGTCAGGCGCGGCGGCTTCCGCGGCGGCGAAGCTTGTCTGCCTCATGCCCAAGCTGCCGCTAAATGTCGCACCTTGGATCACTTCTGGCAATTGCGCAAAATGTCGCCGCGCCCCAGCGCCTTTGTCCGGGAAGGCCGGAATTTCCAAGTACCCTCCTGGAGTCGCGCCCAACTCATCCGTTAACTCGGCTAGTTGTAGGCCTTCAATTCGATTGATCGCGCCTAGCGTTCCTAGGAAAAACTCAACGCCCGGCCATATCGAACAATGAAGATCATGGCAGCTTCTTGTGTGGATAATCGGTATGTTTCGAATATACAGTGACTTTGCCGGTAACATCAATATGGCGCGCGCTACCAAATCCCAGGCGAAGCACCGGTCTTTGATACATCCGGCGCGGCTTTCGCGCCCTTGGCGCACCGCGCTCGTGCATCGCCGCCCTTGCGCCGGTCACCGCAAACCCATAGATGAAAACGAAACAAACCTTCCCCTCCAACGAGCCGCGCCGGGCGCGTTTTATGAGATTTTTCATGCAGGATCAACCGTTCGGGCGGGAAGGCTGGCACGCGACCACGATCGTTATGGTCAAGAAAAGCGGCCGCACGGTTATCGGCGGCGACGGTCAGGTCTCGATCGGACAGACCATCATCAAAGGCAATGCAAAAAAAGTTCGCAGACTAGCCAAGGGCGAGGTGATCGGCGGCTTTGCCGGCGCGACCGCCGACGCCTTCACCCTCTTCGAGCGTCTCGAATTGAAACTCGAGCAGTATCCTGGCCAGCTCATGCGCGCCTGCGTGGAGCTCGCCAAGGATTGGCGCACCGACCGCTATTTGCGCAGGCTCGAGGCGATGATGCTCGTCGCCGACGCCGAGGCGGCTCTCGTTCTAACCGGCACCGGCGATGTGCTCGAACCGGAATCCACCGGCGATGGCAGCGTGATGGGGATCGGGTCAGGCGGCAATTATGCGCTTGCCGCCGGCCGCGCGCTGCTTGTGTCCGGCCTCGGCGCCGAAGCGATCGCCCGCCGCGCGCTTGAAATTGCGGCCGCCATTTGCGTCTATACTAACGATAAGTTCGTGCTCGAATCGATTGCCTCGAAATAATCGGGCGGCAAAAGGAAAGCCTCTTGAATGACCGATTTTTCTCCGCGTGAGATCGTCTCCGAACTCGACCGTTTCATCGTCGGGCAAAAGGATGCCAAGCGCGCCGTGGCGGTCGCCCTGCGCAACCGCTGGCGCCGCCTTCGTCTCGAAGGCGCGATGCGCGAAGAGGTGCTGCCGAAGAACATTTTGATGATCGGGCCGACCGGTTGCGGCAAGACCGAGATTTCCCGCCGTCTCGCCAAGCTCGCGGGCGCGCCTTTCCTGAAGATCGAGGCGACGAAGTTCACCGAGGTCGGCTACGTCGGCCGCGACGTCGAGCAGATCGTCCGTGATCTTGTCGAAACCGCGATCACGATGATGAAGGAAGAAAAGCGCAAATCGGTCCATGCCCGTGCGCAACTCGCCGCGGAAGAGAGGGTCTTGGACGCACTCGTCGGCACCACCGGGTCGGCGTCCACGCGGGACAGTTTCCGCAAAAGGCTGCGGGCGGGCGAACTCGACGACAAGGAGATCGAAATCGAGATTACTCAAGCTACTTCCTCGATGCCAATGTTCGAATTGCCGAACATGCCGGGCTCGGCGATCGGCGCGATTTCGATCGGCGATATTTTCGGCAAGGCGATCGGCAATCGCGCAAAACCCCGCCGCACCACGGTGAAAGACGCCCATGGCCCCTTGATCGTCGAGGAAAGCGATAAGATGATCGATCACGACCAGATCGTGCAAGAGGCGATCCGCGAAGTCGAAAATAACGGGATCGTATTTCTCGACGAGATCGACAAGATTTGCGCGCGCGAGGGGCGTGCCGGCGGCGATGTCTCGCGCGAAGGCGTGCAACGCGATCTGCTTCCCCTCATCGAAGGCACCACGGTCGCGACCAAGCATGGCACGGTGAAGACCGATCACATTCTGTTCATCGCCTCGGGCGCCTTCCATGCGTCGAAACCCTCGGATTTATTGCCCGAATTGCAAGGCAGGTTGCCGATAAGGGTCGAGCTCTCGCCCTTAAACGAGGACGATTTCCGGCGCATCCTCACCGAAACCGAAGCCTGCCTCATCAAGCAGTACGAAGCTCTTCTGCGCACCGAAGGGGTCGAGCTTTCATTTGCGCCCGAAGCGATCAACGCAGTGGCGCGGATCGCGGTGCAGGTCAATTCCTCGGTCGAAAATATCGGCGCGCGGCGGTTGCAGACCGTGATGGAACGCGTCCTTGACGAGGTGAGCTTCACCGCCTCCGACCGGTTCGGCGAGACGATCGAAATCGATGCGGCATTCGTCGAGAAAAACATCGGCGACCTCGCGAGGAACGCCGACTTGAGCCGGTTCATTCTTTGACGTTTAGTTCACCGGACCCATTTTGCCGACGGCGAGAGCCACTTCCGTCGTTCGGGCATTGGATGACAACAAGCAGTGACTTGTCCTCTTACCTTCTTGGGGAAGGTGAAGGTGAAGGTGAAGGTGAAGGTGAAGGTGAAGGGGACGGGGACGGTGAAGGGGACGGTGAAGGCGATGGGTGGGGCTCGATCCAGTCAGGATGTGAAAGGGATCGCGTATCGCATCCCACCATAGCCTGGACCTCACCTACATTTGGCCCAAATCTCCACAATGTCTCCATCACATTTGCCCAATCGATTTTCGACCGAGCTACGGGTACTGACGAGAGTGTGCGTCCATAGGGGTCCACAGATTTAACGAGAACCTCAGTGTCATGAAGATGGAAGTGTTGGTGCAGAAGGGCAATGCCAAATTTATTAAGCCGATTGTGACGAGCCAAGACACCGCGGATTTCTTCCAAACATTCGTGATCCTCGCTCGATATGTTGCCGATGTCTTTAATATGGGCAATGTTCGTCCACTGTAGCGCGGTCATCGGGGCGGTCATTGATTTTCTCCTTAACGAAACGCGTTTCAATTTGTTGGCCGCTCCGGAGCGGTGCCCGGTTAGGCTGCAGCGATGCTACTGAGAGATGCAACGATTGCACATCGATATTGGATAATGCAATCTAATTGAGAGATAGCTCCCGCCGGGAGCGTGTTTGGTTGTCCCACCAAGCCACTAGTGCGTTGTCCTTCGCAAAATCCCGGCAAAGCCGGTCAATTTCAAGCCAATCACACGTAAGCCCCTGCTTTGGTATCCAAACAAAGACAAACTCTTTGCCGACTCCAACCACCCCACCGATTTGCCCCGCAAAAAATGTCCATACCCCTCAGATGACCCAAAGTTGCCCCTTACGCGGAGCTTCCCTCAGGGACAACCATCGGGGTAGGCTCGTTTGCCTGTTTTTCTTAGGCTCAGCGGTTCGTTCGGCGAGAAAATGAGTGTTTGATCGCAAGGAGTTCCTCCGGGATGGCAAAGTTCGTTGAACGGGTTTTTTCCGGCGTGCAGCCGACCGGGAATCTGCATCTTGGAAATTATCTCGGCGCGATCGCCAAATTCGTGGAGTTGCAAAAAACCCAAGCCTGCATCTATTGCGTGGTCGATCTTCACGCGATCACGCTTCCGCAAAAGCCGGACGAATTGAAGGCGAGCATCCGGGAAGTGACGGCAGCCTTCATCGCCTGCGGCATTGATTTCGAAAAACATATCGTGTTCAACCAGAGCCAGGTTGGCGAGCATGCCGAGCTCGCCTGGGTGTTCAATTGCGTGGCGCGCCTCGGCTGGCTCAACCGCATGACCCAATTTAAGGAGAAAGCGGGAAAAGACCGCGAGAACGCCTCAGTTGGGCTTTATGCGTATCCTTGCCTGATGGCCGCCGATATTCTTGCCTATCGTGCGACCCGTGTCCCGGTTGGGGAGGACCAAAAGCAACATCTCGAACTCGCCCGCGACATCGCCCAAAAATTCAATCTCGATTTTGCCGCCTCGATCGCCGCGCATGGTCATGGCGATGCGTTCTTCCCGTTGCCCGAGCCGCTGATCCAGGGGCCCGCCACGCGGGTGATGAGTTTGCGCGACGGCTCTAAGAAAATGTCGAAGTCGGACCCTTCCGATTATTCGCGGATCAATCTTTCCGACGATGCGGATACGATCGCCCAAAAAGTCCGCAAGGCGAAGACCGACCCGGAGGCGCTCCCGTCCGTAATCGAAGGCCTCAAGCGGCGGCCTGAAGCCGAAAATCTCATTGGCATTTTTGCCGCGCTCAACGGCGAGACGAAAATTGATGTCCTGAAGACATTCGGAGGCGGTAATTTCTCGGCTTTCAAATCGGCGCTTGTCGATCTCGCGGTGGCCAAACTCGGCCCGATCGGCGCCGAGATGAAACGCCTGAAGGAGAACCCAGCCTTTATCGACGGCGTTCTCATCGATGGGGCAGCGCGCGCACGCGCGATTGCGGCCAAGAACATGGCGTCTGTGAAGGATATTTTGGGCTTCGTGCGGTAACGCGGCCCGAAGCGCGTCACACTTTTGCTTCCAAACCTTCGAGATCGACGATCATTCCCTCGATCACTTTTAGCCCGATCTGCCAGAAGGCGGGATCGCGCGCGTCGAGTCCAAATGGCGCGAGCAACTCGGAATGATGTTTCGTGCCTCCCGCCGCAAGCATCGCGAGATAGCGTTCGGCAAAACCTTCCCGCGCGCCCTGATAGACGCCATAGAGGGAATTGACGAGACAATCGCCGAACGCATAGGCGTAGACATAAAAGGGCGAATGGACGAAATGCGGGATATAGGCCCAATAGCTCTCGTAATCGGTCCCAAGCTCGATCGCGGGCCCAAGGCTTTCGGCCTGTTCGCTCATCCATAGGCCGCAGATTTGCGCCGCCGTCAGCTCGCTATTGCGCCGTTCGAGATGCAGCTTGCGTTCGAAGGAATAGAAAGCGATCTGCCGCACCACCGTATTCAGCATGTCCTCGACCTTGGCGGCGAGCAGGGCGCGGCGCCGCGCGGCATTCGTCGTGCGCAGAAGCAGGGCGCGGAAGGTCAGCATTTCGCCAAAGACCGATGCGGTTTCGGCCAAGGTCAGCGGCGTTGGCGCCATGAGCGCGCCATTGGGGCCGGCCAAAACCTGATGCACGCCATGGCCGAGTTCATGCGCGAGCGTCATCACGTCGCGCGGCTTGCCTTGATAGTTCATCAGCACGTAAGGATGCGCGGAGGGCACCGTCGGATGCGCGAAGGCGCCCGGCTGCTTGCCTGGCCGCACCGGCGCATCGATCCAGCGCTCGTCGAAAAAACGTTTTGCGATCGCCGCCATTTTTGGCGAGAAACCGTCGTAAGCGCCAAGCACAATGTCCCGCGCCTCGTCCCAGGGATAAGTCTTCGCCGGGATATGCGGCAGCGGCGCGTTGCGGTCCCAATGTTTGAGCGCGGGCTTGCCGAACCATTTGGCCTTGAGCCGGTAATAGCGATGCGACAGGCGCGGATAGGCGGCGCGCACGGCGCCAACCAGCGCATCGACAACCTCGCGCTCCACCCGATTGGCAAGATGCCTTGCGTCCGCAACGTCCCTAAAACCGCGCCAGCGGTCGGAAATTTCCTTGTCCTTCGCCAAGGTATTGGTGACCAGCGTGAAGGTCCGGACGTTTTCCTTGAGGCCCGCGCCAAACGCGATCGCGGCCTTCTCCCGGACCGTTTCGTCCGGGTCCTGCATTAGATTGAGCACCGGCTCGATCGCGAGCTTCTCGCCATCAACGTTGAAGCGCAGACTAGCGATTGTCTCGTCGAACAGCCGGTTCCAGGCGCCATAACCGGTGATCGATTTTTCATGGAACAATAGTTCGAGTTTGTCGTCGAGCTGGTAGGGCTTGCCCTTGCGGATGTCTTCGAGCCAGGGCCTAAAATGCTTGAGCGGCCCCGCCGCCATCTTCGCCGCGAGAGCGTCGTCGAGCCGGTTCAATTCGAGCTCGAAGAACAGAAGATCGGAGGAAGCATTGGTGACTTTTTCTTGCGCGTCGCCATAGAATTTCATCCGCGGCGGGTCGGTGGTATCCTCGGCATAAACGAGCCCGGCATAGGCCATGATGCGCCCTAGCAACTCTTCCAGCGCCTCGTAACGCTGCACGGCCTCTAGGAGCCCCGCTCCGGAAGCTTTTTTGGCGAGCGCTTCGAGCTTGCCCTTATGCGCGGCGTTGAAGCTTTTGCATTCGGCGGCCGCCTTGGCGAGGTCGCTCGCGAAGGCCGGCGCATCCATTGATGGATAAAGGTCTTCGAGGTTCCACGCCGGCAAGGCACCGAGGTCGGCGGCTTCCCTGGGCTTCGCGCTGGTTTGCGCCTTGCGGAACATGCCGAGAGGTTTTCTGGAGCGCGGCAAGGGAAAACCCCGATCCTTGAGAATCATGTGGGAACGAGGTCATAGCGGACGGCCCCCCCGCGAGCAACCTTTGCGGCGCGTTGGCCCCTCAGCGCGCGGCGAGTTCTTGGGCAAGCGCGCGGGCATTTGGCAATTTCGCTGCAAACATGGCGACGGAATGCGCATCGCCGCCGTCGCGCGACACCGTGAAAGCCGCCTCGATCTGCTGAATCGCCAGCTTCGCCATCTCCGCTTCGCCGCGCCGTTCGGCGAGCAGTATGACGCGATCGACAGTCTCGCAAACCTTGAGCGTCTGAGCCTCGGTTTGCTCGAACCGCTGCTTCATTACAATATCATGGATATCATGGATTCTAGCCATTCTGAAACAACCATTAAAAACAAAGATTTGATATGCCTCCGGTTCCGCTTGACTCGGTTTCGCTTGACTCGGTCGATGCAGCCCCTATGTACAACTAACACGTACTTCAGGGCTTGTGCAGTTGGCGGGTTGGTGCTATAACTCGCAACGGCTAAGTTTTAGCTCGCGTCAATATGGCCATAATAGGCCCAGGAGGTTATCATGCGACTTTATAAAGTCTTCTTTTGAGGATCCCAACGCATGCGCAAACAGTGCTTGTACAAAGCGAGAGAGCGATTGGTCGCCGGGATGGATTTCGGCGACCAATTTTTTATGCAGATCGACTACTGAAGCATTATGGCTCGGCACCAGCGGGGCGCTTCGGACTGCCAATATTAAGATGGCTCCCCGGCAATTAGAGCAATTCAAATGCTCGACGTAGAAAGTACAAAGATTATTGTTGATTTAAGTAAATCGCTGGCGTGGCCTCTAACGGTTACTGGTTTGGTATTGTTGTTTCGGAAACCTATACTTGATATAGTTGTACTTCTAACGAGGTTACCTAAGTCACCGCGTAAAGCAAGTATTTTTGGCCAAACAGTTGAATTTGATCTGTCTGAAGACAAAATAATTAAGGAGATAGAGGAAGCAATAACTGAATTAAAGCGCGCGTTTCCTGCTCAAAAGAGCGGCCGGTTTCTATCTGTGTATGGATCAGATGAGTCTGCTTACCATGTGCATATGATAGAAACCCTTGACAAAATTGGAGTTAAGTTACTAGAGCCAAGTATCTTTAACGCTGTTGGCAATTATTATTTTGTAAGGAACAAAGATAAGTCGCGAATGTTTTATGAGAAGGCTATTCATCTGAAACAAGATGATGTTGATGCCCATACGAATATGGGGTTTTGGTATCTATTGCATGGCGGTGACAGCCAACTAGATTTCGCCAAACAAGAATGCGAAATTGCAATACAATTGATAGAAAAGGAAAACGGTAACTACCCGTGGACCTATGTTTGTTTGGGCGCAATCTACAAGAAATTCGGCTTAGTGGCTGAGCAACATGCAGCACTAGAGAATGCAAGGAAACTGTTTGAGTTACATATCGGCCAGGACGCAACCAATTTTTGGGCACATTTTGGGTTGGGGTGCTGCCACACAGAAGGGGACAAGAAAGACGTTGTGAAAGCGATTGAATGTGACGAAAAAGTCTTGAAGATCAAGCCTGACTTCGTGCCAGCGCAGTACAATCTTGCTTGCGATTTTGCGCTAAAAGGTGCCGCGCCGGAGGCGGTCGCTGCATTGAGGCGTATATTAAGCGGGCCAAGAGATTTGCTCAAATTTTTTGGGATAGAGTTTGACTTAGACTTCAAAGCCATTGCAACAAAGGACGAATTTGTGGGGTTTATGGAAACAATGAATTTAAAGTATAGTCCTCGATCATCCGAATCGGACGCGGAAGGGAGAGGCGGGCCGGCATGAACTCTTCTCGTTTCTGACAACCGAGGCGAACGCGGCGCGTCGCGCTCTTTGTCCCCGCCGCAAACTGGCCTGATTTTTCTTCGCCCCGCTGGCCGGCTTTTACCGCGGCGTTGACACGAAAAGCAGAGCATCAGGGGATACCCGAGCCTGGATCCAAGCTTCGGGTTTAGCAGCTCACAGGCGAACGGTGGAAACTACGTAGATCAGAACGGCGACGCCGAGGAAGCGGCGCCAAGGGTTGACGCCGCGCACCACCTCGTCGAGAGCCCAAACGATCAGACTGCCAGCGGCGATCACCTTGACCACTGTCGATATGGTACCGTTCGGATGCATGATCCAGAGGATCGCCGCCGCGACGAGAAAGACGCTGAGCGCGAGGTTGGGTGTCTGAGCAATGGTGATCGCTCCCGTCTCGCGGTTGCGGAAACACCAGAGCAGAAATCTTCGCACCACCGCGCCTGCCCGATTCAAATTCGTATCTTTCGGAGCTCGCGCCACGCCTCTGTTGCAAAGCTGGTGGCGTCGCGCAACGAAATCAATCTCGGGTCGCCCACATCGCAAGCATAGTCGCACGCCACGGGGAGCTCGTTCGTCAGCTTGTTCATGAGGCCGGTCGTGTGGGCCAGCAACGCGACGGCATATCCTTCCGCGGCGAACCGGGGTCTCGTCGTTCACAATTTCGTTCGGGCGCCACCCCTTCGGTCAGACTCCAGTTGACTCTCGTGGCTTATGAGAACAAATAGAGAACATAGCATCCGCCCGAGCGAGTTGCAAAAGACATGCGTACGCCCACCGCACCGCCCATGCTCAAAGGCCTTCGCGAGCGCATCCAGCGCCTCGAAGGCGCGTCCGGCCGCCGGCGATTGGTGCTGCCCTTCGGCATCCAGGAGATCGACCGGCACCTCCCGGGTGGGGGATTGGCGCTCGGCGCGCTGCATGAGGTGGCTGGCGGCGGCCATGGCGCGATCGACGGCGCGGCCGCGGCTCTCTTTGCGGCGGGAATTGCCGCTCGGACCCGCGGCCGGGTATTGTGGTGCGTCATTCGACAGGACCTCTTCGCCCCGGCCCTCGCGCAAGCCGGGCTCGTGCCCGATCGCGTGATCTATGTCGAGGCGGGCGATGAGACGTCGACCCTCGTCTGTTTCGAGGAGGGTTTGCGGCATGGCGGGCTTGCCGCCGTTGTCGCCGAGGTCGCGCGGCTGTCCGTGACCGCATCCCGCCGCCTTCAACTTGCCGCCGAAGGCTCGGGCACCATCGGCATCGCCATCCGCCGCTGGCGGCGGCCGGCAGAGGCGGCCGATTTCGGGCAGCCGACGGCGTCCGTCACCCGCTGGCGGGTCAGCGCGCTCCCCGCAATCCCGTTGCCTGTTTCCGGCGTTGGACGCGCCCGATGGCAGGTCGAATTGATCCGGTGCCGCGCCGGTGAAAGCGCCGATTTCGAAGTGGAGGCCTGCGATGCCAAGGGTCGTCTCGCTCTTCCTTCCGGCCTGGCCCACGGATCGGGTCAGAAGGAAATGGGGCGCCGCCGCGCCGCCGGCTGAGGCGCCGCTCGTCCTGATCGGCCGTGAGGGAAGGCGGCGGGTAGTGCTGGCCTTGGACGCGGCCGCGCGGTGCGCAGGCTTGCGCGTTGGCATGGCAGCGACCAAGGCGCAGGCTGTTGTGCCGGGCTTGATCGTCAAGGATGCCGACCCGGCGGCTGACGCGAGAGCCCTCGACCGCCTCGCGCTCTGGGCGCTGCGGCGCTACGCGCCGATCGTCGCCGCCGATACGCCGGACGGGCTGGTGATCGATGCTACCGGCACTGCCCATCTCCATGGCGGTGAAGACGCCATGGTGAGGGGGATGATCGGCCAGCTTGCCGCCTCCGGCGTCGCCGCGCGGGCGGCGATCGCCGACAGCTGGGGCGCCGCCCATGCCTTTGCCCGGTATGTCGCTAGGCCCATCATCGTCATTCCGCCAGGAGAAAGTTCGACGGCCATCCTCGATCTGCCGATCGCCGCTCTTCGCCTGCCCAAAAATATGGTGGAGGATTTGTCCATCCTCGGCTTCGAGCGCATCAGAGAACTGGCGGCGAAACCTCGTGCGCCACTTGCCTTACGCTTCGGCCCCGAGCTTGGCCGTCGTCTCGATCAGGCCATGGGATGCCTCAGCGAGCCGATTGACCCGGTTCGGCCGCCGGACTTCATCGAGGTCCGTCGCGCCTTCGCCGAGCCGATTGGCGCCGCTGAAACAATCGCACGGTACACGGCCGAGCTCGCCAGCCAGCTCAGTGAGGCACTCGAGGCCAAGGGTCTCGGCGCGCGCCGGCTCGACCTTCTGTTTCATCGGGTCGACAACCGCATCGAGGCCATCCACATCGGCACCGCCTTGCCGGTGCGCGAGATAAAGCGGCTGAGACGGCTCCTCTGCGACAAGATCGAAACGGTCGATCCGGGCTTCGGCATCGAGATCATGCGCCTTGCCGCCACGCTCGCCGAGCCGTTCGCGCCGAAACAGATGATCTCCGCGCTGGCCGAAAACCCGGAGGCGGATGTTTCGAGCCTTATCGACACGCTCGCCAATCGCGTCGGCGAACAGCGGCTTTACCGCTTAGCCCCGGTTGCCAGTGACGTGCCGGAACGCTCGGTGTGTCGCATCGCGCCGGCAGCTCCCGATAACGGCGAGGCGTGGCCGAACCATTGGCCGCGTCCCTCGCGCTTGTTGCCGATCCCGGAACCGATCGAAACGGTCGCGTTGCTGCCCGATCATCCCCCCGTCAGCTTCACCTGGCGCGGCGTGCGTCGCCGCGTGAAATGCGCCGACGGCCCCGAGCGAATCTTCGGGGAATGGTGGAAGCGCGACGCCGAGCTGATCGCGGTGCGCGATTATTTCCGAGTGGAGGATGCGGCGGGCGAGCGCTTTTGGATCTATCGCAGTGGTAACGGCGAGGACGCCGCCACCGGCTCGCATCGCTGGTTCCTGCACGGGATATTCGGATGAGCGCCGCGCGCTATGCCGAGCTGCAATGCACCTCGCATTTCAGTTTTTTGCGCGGGGCGAGTTCCTGTGACGAGTTGTTCGCTCAGGCCGCCATGCTCGGCATCGAGGCGCTCGCGATCGTCGACCGCAATAGCCTCGCCGGTATCGTCCGCGCCCATGAGGCCGCCAAGATAACCGGCATGCGCCTGGTTGTCGGCTGCCGCGTCGATCTCGTCGACGGCATGTCCCTCCTCGTCTATCCGACCGACCGGCCTGCCTATGCGCGACTCTGCCGGTTGCTTTCGCTTGGCAAGAAACGTGGCGGCAAGGCGCAATGCCGACTCGATTGGCCCGACCTTGTCGCCTACGGCGAGGGGCTGATCGTCGTCCTCGTGCCCGACGCGGCAGACGATATTTGCGCGCTGCATCTTCGCCGCCTGCGGGAGGCTTTTGGGGACCGCGCCTATCTAGCGCTGACGCTACGCCGGCGTCCAAACGACGCACTGCGGCTCCACGATCTGTCGACCATGGCCGCGCGCGTGCGCGTTCTTGCCGTCGTCACCAATGATGTTCTCTTCCATGTCCCGGCGCGGCGCGTCCTGCAGGATGTGGTGACCTGCGTCCGGCACAATTGCACCATCGATGACGCCGGCTTTCGCCGCGAGCGTCATGCCGACCGCTATCTCAAACCGCCGGGCGAGATAGCCCGGCTTTTCGACCGCTATCCCGAGGCACTGGCACGCACAATTGAAATCGCCGCGCGCTGCCGCTTCTCGCTCGACGAACTCGCCTATCAATACCCTCTTGAGGCGGCCATGCCCGGCCTCACGCCGCAGCGGGCGCTCGAAAAACTCAGCTGGGAAGGCGCCGCCGCGCGCTATCCCGAGGGCGTGCCCGGCAAGGTGTCGGCGATCCTCAAGCACGAATTGCGCCTGATCGAGACGCTGAACTACGCACCGTATTTCCTAACCGTGAACGCGATCGTCCGCTTCGCCCGCAGCCAGAGCATCCTTTGTCAGGGTCGCGGCTCGGCCGCCAATAGCGCCGTCTGCTACATGCTCGGCATCACCTCGATCGATCCGGAGCGCAACGACCTCCTGTTCGAGCGCTTCGTCAGCGAGGAGCGGCGCGAGCCACCGGACATCGATGTCGATTTCGAGCACGAGCGACGCGAGATCATCATGCAATGGGTGTTCGAGACCTATGGCCGCGATCATGCCGCGCTCTGCTCGACTGTCATCCGCTATCGCGCCAAGGGCGCGCTTCGCGATGTCGGCAAGGCGCTCGGCCTGCCCGAGGACCTCATCAAGTTGCTGTCCTCGCAGGTCTGGGGCTGGTCGGAAGAAGGCGTCGAGCCCAAGCACGCCGAAGATCTCAATCTCAATCTCGGCGACAGGCGCCTACGGCTTGCTCTGGACCTTGCGCGTCAACTGATCGGCGCGCCGCGCCATCTCTCGCAGCATCCCGGCGGCTTCGTCCTCACCCATGACCGGCTCGACGAGCTCGTCCCGATCGAGCCGGCCGCGATGAACGACCGCCAGGTGATCGAATGGGACAAGGACGACATCGACGCGCTGAAATTCATGAAGGTCGATTGCCTCGCGCTCGGCATGTTGTCGTGCATGAAGCGCGGTTTTGACCTCCTGGCCGAGCACAAGAGGATTGCGCTCGATCTCGCCTCCATCCCGGCGGAGGATCCGCGCACCTACGCGATGATCCGCAAAGCGGACACGCTCGGCGTCTTCCAGATCGAAAGCCGCGCCCAGATGGCGATGCTGCCGCGGATCAAGCCGCACACCTTCTACGACCTCGTCATCGAAGTGGCGATCGTCCGGCCGGGCCCGATCCAGGGCGACATGGTGCATCCCTATCTGCGCCGCCGCGAGGGCAAGGAGGATGTCGTCTATCCCAAGCCAGAACTGGAGAAGGTGCTCGGCAAGACGCTTGGCGTGCCTTTGTTTCAAGAGCAGGCCATGCGCGTCGCCATCGAATGCGCGGGCTTCACGCCAAGCGAAGCCGACCAGCTCCGCCGCTCCATGGCCACCTTCAAATTCACCGGCGGCGTCTCGCATTTCCGCGACAAGCTGGTCGATGGCATGATCGCCAATGGCTACGAGCCGGACTTCGCCGAGAAGACCTTCGCGCAATTGGAGGGTTTTGGCAGTTACGGATTTCCGGAAAGCCACGCGGCCTCGTTCGCGCTGATCGCCTATGCCTCCTCCTGGCTCAAATGCCATCACCCCGACGTCTTCTGCGCGGCACTCTTGAACGCGCAGCCGATGGGGTTTTACGCGCCGGCCCAAATCGTGCGCGATGCGCGCGACCATGGCGTCGATGTCCGGCCGGTCTGCGTCAACGCCTCTCGCTGGGATTGCACGCTGGAACCAACCGGCCGGGAAGACCGCTTCGCCGTCCGGCTCGGCCTGCGCATGGTCCGCGGCCTTGCCAATACCGATGCCGCCGCCCTCGTCGCCGCGCGGGCGGACCAGCCCTTCGCCTCAATCGATGATCTCTGGCGTCGTGCCGGCGTTCCATCAGCATCACTTGTGCAGATCGCCGAGGCCGACGCCTTCCGGCCATCATTGCGGCTCGCGCGGCGTGACGCGCTGTGGACGATCAAGGCCTTGCGCGGCGAACCGCTGCCGCTCTTCACGGCCGCCTCGGCCCGCGAGGCCGAAGCCGTGCCGGAGGCCCAAGAGCCAACGGTGGCGCTCCGCCCCATGACCGCCGGCGGCGAGGTGGTCGAGGACTACGGCCATGTTGGGCTGACTCTTCGCAGTCATCCCGTCAGCTTCCTCCGCGAAGACCTGCGCCGCGAGCGCATAGTCACTTGCGCCGACGCCATGCAGGCCCGCGACGGGCGCTGGCTGCAGACCGCGGGCCTCGTGCTCATGCGGCAAATGCCGGGCTCGGCCAAGGGCGTCATGTTCATCACCATCGAGGACGAGACCGGCATCGCCAATCTCGTGATCTGGCCGAAGCTCTATGAACGGCAGCGCCGGGTGATCCTTTCGGCCAGGATGATGGCGGTCCACGGCCGCATCCAGCGCGAGGGCGAGGTCGTCCATCTCGTCGCTCATCGGCTGACCGATTTGTCGCCGGCGCTGGCGAGCGTTGGCGATAGAGACGCCGCGTTCCCGCTGCCGCATGGCCGCGGCGACCAGTTCCATCACGGCAGTCCAGGCCTAGATCCGAGAAGTCTTCCGCCCAAGCCGCGCGATATCGTCATTCCCGATCTGCATATCGACTCGATCAAAGTGAAGACGCGGGATTTCAGATAGGCTGCGCAAATCACCGGCGAAAATCCGGCGAGCGGAGCAAGGCGCGAGACGTCTTCAGGCTCGTAACCGCCGACGGATCGGTGCCGTCTCAAATAAGTAGGGCCAGTTGCAAGCGCACGACAACACAATGGCGCGAATAGGTGAACATGAAACTGCATCCGCAAGACTTGCAAAAAATCGCCCGCCTCACGCTGGCGCACTACAATCAGCGTGCCGAGAAATTCTGGGAAGGCACGCACGATCACAACGTCAGCCAGAACATTGACGCGCTGTTGCGGCATATCGAGGGTGAGCCGCCGTTCACGATCCTCGACTTTGGCTGCGGGCCAGGGCGCGACCTCAAGGCGTTTGCCGGACAAGGCCACGTCGCAATCGGTTTGGAAGGCGCGGCGCGTTTTGCGGCAATGGCGCGCGCCCATAGCGGCTGCGAAGTCTGGCAGCAGGATTTCCTCACGCTCGACCTGCCGCAAAAATATTTCGATGGCGTGTTCGCTAACGCCGCGTTGTTTCATGTCCCGAGCCAGGAGCTGCCGCGCGTGTTGCGAGAACTCTACACTACTCTAAGACCGGGTGGCGTGCTGTTTAGCTCGAACCCGCGCGGACGTAATGAAGAAGGCTGGAGTAGCGGACGCTATGGCGTGTATCATGATCTCGAAACTTGGCGTCGTTATATGTCGGCCGCGGGGTTCGTGGAACTAACCCATTATTACCGCCCCGACGGCCTGCCCCGCGAACGGCAGCCCTGGCTGGCGAGCATCTGGCGCAAGTTGGTGCCCTGAAATACATCGCGTCCGCCGGACATCCCGAGCGATCAGGCAAGTCCGTTTGCAAACAGGAGGCAATGAGAAATGACCGAAGGAATTGCGCGGCGCGCTGCTGCGCCACGGCGCGAGGACTATGCTGTCGTTGCCGGCTCGCGAGGGCCGCGCCGGGATTTCCGGATCACCGCCGGCCTCCGCGAAGGTTGGGATGACGAGGGGCGGGTCTACGACGTTTCCGAGGCGGTACGCACGGCGCGGGCCTGGATGAGCCGCCGGGTGGGGGCCCGCCTGCCGGCGCTTTCCGGCATGTTCACCCGCGCCGAGGTGACCTATGCCTGGCCCCGTCCGGACGGCTCGGCCGGCTCCGACCGGGAACCGGTGGCGGTGTTCACCGGCGAGGCGGTGCATGCCTATCTCGGACATCTGCCCGACCAGGAGATCGAGGCGATGCTGAACGAACTTGCGGTCGAACTCGGCGCCGCCCTGGGGCAGGAACGGCTCTATGTGGCGTTTTGCGACCGGACCTGGATTCTCGACGCCGGCGAGCGCGAAAGTTAGCGGCGACCGGGCAAAGGCGGCACTCAATATTGTCCTGCGAGCGAGCTTTCGAGAAGCGCGATTTCATCCGGCGTGAGATCGAAAAGCTTGTAGACGATGGCATCGATCTCGCGTTCGGCTTGTTCGATTTCCGCCGTCAGGCGGCGGACCTTTTCGCCTTCCTCGCGAAGAAAATTTTCCCAGTCGTTGCGCTGCTTTAGGGGAATATCGGCCTTGAACGCTGTTTTGATTTCGGCCTGAAACGATTTGAAATCGAGCGTCCACCATTGCCGCAAGCGGTTGGTGAGTCTTGGCACGCGGCCCGACGGGCAGAGGTCCGGAATGCGGCGGAGAACCAACTGAACGTTTTCGAAACGGTCGATTGCGCATTTTGAGACTCTTTGGCCTAACATTTCTAGGGATCTTAGATCGTTCGGCAGCGGCACCTGTTCGATGTATTGGACACGCAACTCATGAAAGCTTCCGCGCACTGCGGGCGACAACCCGACAATAAAGAACCAAGCAAGGTTCGAATTGAGATAGGCAAGAAGACCGCAATCCGCACCCGGAATGAAATACGATTTGTCGTTGGAAAAGAACCCCGTTTGGTCGAAGGCGAAAATCCTGTTCTGGGCAAAGTGACCTTATCTTGGGTGTCAAAAAACTTCGGCTGATACGCCAGTTGCGCTTGCTGCAATTCAAACCACTCTTGTTTGGTCGCCCGCGCCTCAAGCGCGGGCTTGAACGGGAGGAGATGATCCCGGATCGCGGGGTGATTTTCGATCTTGACCTTGCCTTTCGGAATATTGATCAGAAACAAATCTTCGCTTTCGACGCGCCAGCGCTTGATATCTTCGCCACGCAGGAAAGGCACCAGCAATTCAGCGGATCGCGCGTCGCGAGCCACCAATTCGTCGCGCCTCTCGCGGCTGACGATGAAGGCTTCGTTGAAGCCGGTCACGATGCCGCGAAGCGGCGCCCCATAGACCTCGCCGAGCGTGTTGCGTCCTGCTTTGATTTTGGCCCGCAGCATGGCGAGCTTGTCGCCCTCGAATTGCCAAGAGCCGTCGCGGAGCCGTGCGCGGGGCATGGTCTGCGCGTCGGCGCGAAAGGCGCGGGCCAAATCCCCCGGCACTTCCGATTTGATATTGAGAAAGCGCAGCGCGCCTTCTTGGCCGTCGTCATTGGCGGACGCCGCCCGCCGCATGGTCACGATCGCGGGATAAGTCGTGAAGCCTTCGAAAATTTGCAGATCGCCGAAATCGATGACGGACTCGATTTCCGCACGCGTGCGCAAATAATGCCGCAGATCTTCCCCCGATCCCGTGCGCAAAAATGTAGAGGACGAAATATAGCCGAGCCGCCCGCCAGGACGAAGCAGCGCAAAACCTTTCTCGTAAAAATAGGCGTAAAGGTCAGCGCGGTCCGCAGCCACCGCATAGTGCTTTTCGAGATAGGGTTTGAACGGTTTTATCGTCTCCATGCGCACATAGGGCGGATTGCCGAGCACGATATCGAAGCCGCCGCGCGAAAAGATTTCGGGAAACTCCGCTTGCCAATCGAAGGCGCGGCCGTGCTCGTTTTTATCGGCGATCAGGCTGTTGCCGCATTTGATGCTTTGCTCAAGATCCTGTAGCAGTTTGCCGCGCTTCGCGGTTTTCAGCCACAGTGCAAGTTTGGTGATTTCGACCGGCTCCGGATTGAGATCGACGCCATGCAGATTGCCGGCGAGGATTTCGCGGTCCACCTCGCTCGCATCGACCGCTTCGCCAAGCGCGACGAGGCGTTCGGCCACCCGCTTATATTCGGCCGCGAGATAATCGAAGGCGGCGATGAGGAACGCGCCGGAGCCACAGGCTGGATCGACGATGGTGAGGCCACACAACTGTTGCCGGTAGCCGCGCCAAACGGCGCGCTCCGTCTCGGGTGTCCAATCGTAGGTTACGCCTTTTTCGCTTTTGACCGCGATAACGCCGTGCGCATCGAGCACGCCAGAGAAGCGCTCGGAAAGAGTCTTGCCGATGGTTTCCTCAACAACGAAGCGCGTGACGAAACCAGGCGTGTAGACCACGCCATCGCGCTTGCGCTTGGTGGTCTTCGGCGGGGCCTGCCCTTGCGCCTCCGCACGCATGGCCTCGATATCGGAAACCGATTGCTCGAAGATATGGCCGAGCACGCTGACCGGCACGTCGCTCGAGAAATCGTAATCCGCGATTTTCGCGAAGTTCTCGCAGACAAAATTCGAGAGGCCCAAGGCGTCGATGATGGCGTTTCCGGCGAAAAGCCCGCCGTTATAGGCCGGAATGTTGAGAGCTGGATTGCCTTTGTCCACGGCCTCGAAAAGCCCGACGAAATTCTCCCAGGCACCGTTCGGGCGAAATGGGCTTTTTTGGTCCCATGCCTTGCGGATCAAATTTTCGGGCAACAAGGCGGTCGATTCGGCAAATGCGATGAAGAGCACGCGGTCGAGGATCGTTTGCGCGTGTTCTATGGCGGCGAGCGTCGCAAGGCGCGGCGGCTGGTCCTGAAGAGTCTGAATGAGCGTATCGCGGGTCTTTTTGTAATCGACATAGAGCTTGTTGGTGATGTTCTTTTGTTCGTTGGCGCTTTCGTCGAGCAGCGCGGCAGTGCGGCCTTCGAGCAGGTTTTGCGCGCCGATGAGCAACCAAAGCCGCTCATGCTCTTGCTGGACGTCGAGAAGCCCGAGGTCCCATGTCTCATAGAGCGCGCGGCCGTGGCCGAAGGCGTAGAGCCGGATTTCCGCGCAGTTCGAAACAAGCACCCATTTGGCGCCGGGGGCGTCGATGGCATATTCCCAGGCCTGCTGGACAGGGCTTTTGTTGCGCCCCGGCATGATGGCATCGAGGTCGTCGGTTCCCGGCCCCTTCAGTTCGAAAGGCGCGAGAATGATCCTTTCCCTGCTGGAAAACTGCCCGAGGGCGGTATCGACGGCGCCCTTTCCCAAGGCTTCTTCCGTAGCAACCGTGAATGTTTCGCCCGCGCGGTAGGGCGTGTAGCCGAGAACCGTAACGAGCACCTGCTGAATGAATTCGCCCCGGACGGCTGTCTCGTTAGCCTTGCGAAAATTGGGATGGCGGACCTGGTTCGCCCAGTCCTTCGCGGCCTTGCGCTGCTGCTCGGTCGGATCGAATACGATCTTGGTGAACGCGCGCTGAAGAGTCTTCCGGTTGAACAGAGTTCCAGCGCGGCCAAAATTGAAGCGTTTTTGCAATGCCATGGGACATCTTTGGCGAACAGGCAGGCAAGCCGCAAGCAGGTCTTTGGCGCAATCCCCGTTTTGGCGCTGATTTTAGCTTAAACGGTGCGTTGGGGCCCTCTCGATGCGCCCGCGCCGCAAGGAAGCTCGCATCGTGAAGGTTACGAAGTATTTTGACGCAATTCGCTCTCGTCCCGACCGTGCGATAATCCAGGACGAATGGATTTTGCGCGTCATCGCATCCCCGGAGCGGGAGTACATCCAGGCTGATGGTCGAGTGCGCCGCTGGGCGAGAATTGACGAGATGGAAGGCCGGTACCTCCGGGTTATCCTGTTGCCGGATTGGGAGACCGTGCATAATGCGTTCTTTGACCGTGGGTACAAACCATGAAAGTTCAATATTTTCCGGATACCGACACTCTGTACATCGAGTTTCGCGACCGCGATATTGCCCAATCCAAGGATCTCGATGAAAACACGGTTTTGGACCTGGATGCCGATGGCAACGTATGCGCAATCACCTTTGAGCATGCGAGCGATCGTACCGACGTGCGCCGTTTGACGGTCGAGGGAATCGCGGCGTAATCGCGCCTTCCCGAGCGCCCCGTGGCCGGCTCGACTTTGTCGAGCTGCCCTCTCCCGCAAGGGAAGAGGGGATAAGGCTCCGCTTTGGCGCCAGCCAATTTGGCGCATAATGGATGCACGCCGCGTGATTTGTTTTCGCGTGGGTCATTCCCATTTGAATCTTAGAGGAGCCGCAATTCCTTGACCGATGTTCTTTCGCTTGGCCCTTTCGATGCGCCCGCGCCGCAGGGAATCGCCGCCCGCGCGCGGGCGGGCGCTCGCCGCTATCTCGATGGGCTGAACGCCGAGCAGCGGGAGGCGATCGAGGCGGTCGACGGCCCGCTTCTCGTGCTGGCCGGCGCGGGCACTGGCAAGACCCGCGTTCTGACCACCAAAATCGCGCATATCCTGGCTCAGGGCCGCGCCCGCGCGCATGAAATCCTCGCCGTGACCTTCAGCAACAAGGCGGCGCGGGAAATGAAAGAGCGGATCGGAGCGCTGGCCGGGCCGGTCGCCGAAGGCATGCCGTGGCTTGGCACTTTTCATGCGATTTCGACCAAGATTTTGCGCCGCCACGCCGAGCTTGTGGGTCTTAAATCGGGCTTCACCATTCTCGACACCGACGATCAGATCCGCTTGCTGAAACAGGTGCTGCAAGCCGAAAATATCGATGACAAGCGCTGGCCCGCGCGGGCGCTCGCGCATCACATCGACGCCTGGAAAAATCGTGGCCTCGATTTTTCGCGGGTTCCGGCGGGCGAGGCGGCCGATTTCGCCAATGGCAAAAGCGCGGGTCTATATAAGCTCTATCAGGAAAGGCTGAAGATTCTCAACGCCGCCGATTTTGGCGACCTTTTGCTGGAATCCGTGCGTCTCTTTCGCGAAAATCCCGAGGTCCTGAAGGTTTATCAGGACCGGTTCCGCTATATGCTCGTCGATGAATATCAAGATACCAACACGGCCCAGTATTTGTGGCTGCGGCTGCTCGCGCAGGGGCGCCAAAACCTTTGTTGTGTCGGCGACGACGATCAGTCGATCTATGGTTGGCGCGGCGCCGAGGTCGATAACATCCTGCGCTTCGAGACCGATTTTCCGGGCGCGAAAATCATCCGGCTGGAACGTAATTATCGCTCGACCGGGCATATCCTCGGCGTCGCGGCGGGCTTGATCTCGCATAACGAGGGGCGACTCGGAAAAACCCTTTTCACCGATGGCGAAGTTGGCGAGAAACCGACCGTCACCGGGGTCTGGGATTCGGAGGAAGAAGCCCGCGTGATCGGTGAAGAGATCGAGCAAGCTCAGCGCAAAGGCCATGCCCTCGACGAGATTGCCATACTTGTCCGCGCGTCGTTCCAGATGCGCGAATTCGAGGAGAGGTTCATCACCCTTGGTCTGCCTTACCGGGTGATCGGCGGGCCAAGATTCTACGAGCGTGCAGAGATCCGCGATGCGCTCGCCTATCTGCGCTGCACCGCTCAGCCCGCCGACGATCTTGCCTTCGAGCGCATCTTCAACCTGCCCAAGCGCGGCCTCGGCGATGCCACTTTGCAGCTCCTTCACAATCATGGACGGCGCGCGCGCGTCCCGTTGATGCAGGCAGCGGAAACCATCGTCGAGACCGAGGAGCTAAAGCCCAGGCAGCGCCAAACCTTGCGTGACCTTCTCGCCGATTTTTACCGCTGGTCGAGTTTGATCGAGACAACGCCGCAAGGCGAACTCGCGGAGATCGTTTTGGAAGAATCCGGCTATACCGACATGTGGCGCAAGGAGAAGACCGCCGATGCCGAGGGCCGACTCGAAAATCTCAAGGAACTTGTCCGCTCGATGGAGGAGTTTCCCGATCTTGGCGCCTTCCTCGAACATATTTCGCTGGTGATGGACGCCGCGAACACCGATTCCGGCGCCCGCGTCTCGATCATGACCCTGCACGCGGCGAAAGGGCTTGAGTTCGAAACCGTGTTTTTGCCCGGTTGGGAAGAGGGGCTGTTCCCGCATCAACGATCGCTCGACGATTTGGGCCGCGCGGGGCTCGAGGAAGAGCGCCGCCTCGCTTATGTCGGCCTCACCCGGGCCAAGCGCCGGGCGAAAATGTATTTCGCGACCAACCGGCGCATTCACGGGCTTTGGCAGACGACGGTCCCTTCGCGTTTCCTGGACGAACTGGCGGAAACTCACGTCGAAGTCGTCGAGGCGGCGACGGGTTCGGCCTATGGCGGCTATGCCCAATCGCGCTTTTCCAATATGGACACTTACGGCTCGTCCTACACGACACCTGGCTGGCAGCGCGCGCAGCGGCGCGGGGGCGAGCCAACGGCGGGCGGTCCCGCGAGTTCTCAAGAGCGCCGAGCGCGGCGCGGTCCGGGGCAGATCGAGGGCGAACTTATCGCGAGTTCGAGCGCGGGTTCGGCCTTCGCGAATGGCTCGAGGGTGTTTCACGCGAAGTTCGGCACCGGCACGGTCGCCACCGTGGACGGCAACAAGCTCACCATTGATTTCGACAAGGCTGGCCGCAAAATGGTGTTGGAGAGTTTTGTCCAGGCGGGGTGACGCGCAAACGAACTGCCTGATTGCGCCCGCTCTTCGCGTTTTCGCGTAAAATAATGATCTTCGGGTTTCCCTGCCCTTCATCCGCCTTCTTGGTCTGCCGGAGCGGGAACAATCTGGCGCGAAAAGCTATGCGCCGTCATCGGCCAGCATGGCGGCGATTTCCGCCTCGCACACAAGCAGGCCATCCACCAAGGCGCGGCCCTTGTACCACCACATAGTGCGGCGCCGGTTGGTCTTGGTCATATGAAACTCAACCCGGTCGCCCGGCATGACCGGCTTTCGAAACCTGGCCTTGTCGATACTCATGAAATAGACAAGCGGCGGCTTTTGGCCGGCCGAATGCGCGTTGACGCACAAAACCCCAGCGGTCTGGGCCATGCCCTCGATCAGGAGAACCCCAGGCATGACCGGACGCTCCGGGAAATGCCCCTGGAATTGCGGCTCATTAATGCTGACATTTTTGATGCCGATCCCGGATTCATCGCCCCGCGCCTCGATCACGCGATCGATCATCAGAAATGGATAGCGGTGCGGCAACGATTTCAACAAGCGCAGAATGTCAAATGTTTCGATCGTTGCCGGCTCCGCATCGTCCATTGTACCGTTTCTCCCCGGCGCCAAATAAGCCAGCCGATCGTTCGCGCGGCGCTCGCACGGCGCCAACGGCGGCTATTTTCCAAGCGATAGCGGAAATTCTCGAAGTGCGCCAACGCTCATCGGCGCCCTATCGTGACAGCGTGCCAGCTTGTAAAGAAGGAGTTTAGCCTCTTGCGGCTTTTACACTTCCGTTCGGCCTCAGCCGCGCCTACATCGGTCGCGGTCACGGGCGCCGCCGAGTCTCAGATATGAACCTCTCCGCGCCGTTCATCGCGCGCCCGGTGGCGACCACGCTCCTTACCCTGGGGATTGCGCTTGCCGGCTGCCTTGCTTTTTTGAAGCTGCCGGTCTCGCCGCTTCCGCAGGTAGATTTTCCAACGATCCTAGTGCAGGCGCAGCTTCCCGGCGCAAGTCCAGAGACCGTGGCATCGAGCCTGGCAGGTCCGCTCGAGCGTCACCTCGGCCAGATCGCCCATGTCACGGAAATGACCTCGGCAAGCACCCTCGGGCAGACCCGCATCATCCTCCAATTCGACATTGATCGCGATATCGACGGCGCCGCGCGCGACGTCCAGGCGGCGATCAATGCGGCGGGCGCCGATCTGCCGATTAATCTGCCTACCAATCCGACCTATCGCAAGATCAATCCCGCCGACGCGCCGATCCTTATCCTCACCATGACATCGAAGACCAAGTCGCGCGGCCAAATGTATGATCTCGCCAGCAATATCCTCCAGCAAAGGCTCTCCCAACTGGATGGCATCGGGCAAGTTTTCATTTTCGGCGGTGCCCTGCCCGCGGTGCGCGCCGAGCTCAACCCGCACGCCTTGGCCAAATATGGCATCGGGCTTGAGGACGTTCGCGCGGCGCTCGCTTCCGCCAACGCCAACAGCCCGAAAGGCGCGATCGAAGATGGCCAACGGCACCTCCAGATCTATACCAACGATCAAGCGACCCGGGCCGCCGATTATGCGCCTCTCGTCATTGCCTACCGCGATGGCGCTCCGGTGCGGCTCACCGATGTCGCCGATGTGCTGGACTCGGTCGAGGACGTGCGCAATCTAGGCCTTTCCGATGGCCGGGAGGCGGTTTTCGCGGTCATTTTCCGTCAGCCCGGCGCCAACATCATCGATACGGTCGAGCGCGTGAAGGCCGAATTGCCGCATCTTCAAGCGGCGATGCCAAACGATATCGAATTCCAGCCGGCCTCCGATCGCAGCATCACCATCCGCGCCTCGTTGCATGACACCGAATGGACCTTGGCCATCGCGATTCTTTTGGTCACGCTGATTGTCTTCTTGTTCCTGCGCGATATTCGCGCCGCGATGATTCCAAGCGTCGCCGTGCTGGTTTCGATAATCGGGACTTTCGGCGCGATGTATCTCATGAACTTCAGCTTGAACAATTTGTCGCTGATGGCTCTGACGATCGCGACCGGCTTCGTGGTCGACGATGCGATCGTGGTGCTCGAAAATATATCCCGCCACGCCGATGCGGGTAGGGGGCGCCTCGAGGCGGCCCTGAGCGGCGCGCGGGAAGTTGGATTTACTGTGCTCTCGATCAGCATCTCACTGATCGCGGTGTTCATTCCGATTCTTCTGATGGGCGGGATTGTCGGTCGCCTGTTTCGTGAATTCGCGCTCACGCTTTCGTTCGCCATCGTTGTCTCGCTCGCCTTATCCTTGACCTTGACCCCGATGCTGTGCGCGCGGTTCTTGAAGCCTCGTGCGCCCCCCGGTGCGCGTGCGCGGGGTTTCGATCCCTTTGGCAGGCTCCTGCAGGGCTACGAGCGAACGCTCGGCTGGGCACTACGCCACGGCATCTTGGTTATGGCGGTTTTGCTTTCGACAGTTGGCCTCAACGTCGTACTGTTCAAGATCGTGCCAAAGGGCTTCTTTCCGCAGCAGGACACCGGCCGTTTGGCGGGCTCCATTCAGGCCGACCAGGCGATCTCATTCCAGGCGATGCGTGTAAAACTCGCGCAGCTTCAGGCGATCGTGCAAGCCGACCCGGCGATTGCCAGCGTCAAGGGCTATACCGGCTCGGGCTCGGGAACCAATGCCGGCTCGGTCTATATCGACCTGAAGCCAAAGGCCCAACGCCGCGAGACCGCCGACGAGGTAATTGCCCGCCTGCGCCACAAACTCAGGCAGGTGGCGGGCGCGCGTCTTTATCTGCAATCCGTGCAGGACATCCGCATGGGCGGGCGGGCGAGCAATGCCCAATACCAATACACCTTGCAGGGCGAGAGCACGAGCGAACTCTATGTCTTCGTGCCGCGTCTCGTCGAGGCCTTGCAAAATAGTTCCGTGCTGGCGGACGTCAATTCCGACCAGCAGCAGACAGGCTTGGAAACCGACCTCGTCTTTGATCGCGACACGGCTTCCCGACTCGGCCTCATCGTCAGCCAGATCGATAATACGCTTTATGACGCGTTCGGGCAGCGCCAGGTCTCGACCATCTACAGCGCGGTCAACCAATATCACGTGGTGATGGTAGTGGACCCGCGCTATTGGCAGGATCCCGCGATTTTGAAAGATCTCTACGTCAGCACCGCGGGCGCGAGCCCGCGCGGCACGGCGATCACCAATGCGGTGGCGGGGACAGTGGCGCGGAGCCCCGCCCGGCCCGGCCCCGGGTCTTCGCGGATCAATGCCAGCGCGACCGCGAATGCGGAGGGCAATGAGGCGCGCAACGCCCAAACCAATGCCTTGGCCAACACCGGCAGGGGCGGCACTTCCGCCGGTTCGGCGGTCAGCACCGCGCGGGAAACCATGGTTCCGCTCGCCGCCTTCAGCCATTTCGAGCCGGGCCACATGCCCCTTGGGGTCAATCACCAGGGCCTGTTTGTCGCAAGCACGATTTCATACAATCTCGCGCCCGGCGCATCGCTCGGCGGCGCGGCCGCGGAAATCCAGGCGGCGATGAAGGCGCTCCACCCTCCGGCCACGATCCACGGAAGCCTGCAGGGAACCGCCCGTCTGTTCACAGAGTCGTTGTCGAATGAGCTCTTGCTGATCCCGGCCGCGCTTGCCACCGTCTATATTGTTCTGGGCATTCTTTACGAAAGCTTCATCCATCCAATCACCATTCTCTCGACATTATTTTCGGCCGGGGTCGGCGCGGTCCTCGCGCTATTGCTGTTTCACACCGAGTTCACCATCATCGCCATGATCGGGGTGATTCTGTTGATTGGCATTGTCAAGAAAAACGCGATTTTGATGATCGATTTCGCGCTCGAAGCGGAACGCTCGGACGGGCTCTCGCCGCGCGACGCAATTTTTCGCGCTTGCGTTTTGCGATTTCGCCCGATCATGATGACGACGTTCGCCGCGATTTTCGGCGCCGTCCCGCTGATGCTAAGCTTCGGCGAGGGGGGCGAGATCCGCCGCCCGCTGGGCATCGCGATCGTCGGCGGGCTGATCGTCAGCCAGCTTCTGACCCTTTACACGACGCCAGTGCTTTATCTCTACCTCGACCGGCTTCGTCTTTGGTCGAACCGGCAATGGCGCCGCCTGTTTCCACGACTTGCTGGCGCCGCTCCGGAACGGTCAGCGTAGCCGGAAGCTTATACCGGCGCGGCGATGATCGTCGACGGGCGCCGCGGCAGTCGGCGCGGCCCTATTTGATCCCGACGACCATCGAGTCCGCACCCGTGAGTGGTTCCACGCGCGTTCGCGAGAACCCAGCCTCGCGCATCCACGCCTGGCAGTCGGCCCCGGTAAAGTCGAAGCCGCCCGGTGTCTCGATCAGCATGTTCAGGCTCATCAGCAGACCGAAAGCGTTTTCGCGCCGCGCGTCATCGATGATCAATTCGTAGACGATAAGCGCTCCGCCCTTGGGGAGCGCGGCATAGGCCTTTTCCAGCAACATGCGCTTCTGCGAAAGATCCCAGTCGTGCAGAATGTGGCCCATGATGAGGACATCGGCCGTGGGCAAGGGATCCATGAAGAAGTTTCCGCTAAAAAATTTTACCCGGTCCTGCATTCCATGCTGGGCGATGAATTCCTCAAAAATTGGTTTGACCTCGGGCAGGTCGTAGCCGACGCCGGAAGATGGTTATGCGCGCGGGCGATGGTAACCGGCACCATGCCCTGTGCTGTGCCAATATCGACGAAGGACTTATGGTTGGCCCAAGGGAATTTGGCGGCAATCGCCTGGGCCGCGCCGAGGCTTACCCCGCTCATCGCGGCGAGGAACCCGCGCAACCGGTCCGGATCGGCATACAACGCGGCGAACACATCGCCAGAGTCCTTGGCCTCGTTCTGGTTCCGGCCGGTCTTGAGCGCCTCGGTTAGCGAGCCCCAAGATGCATAGAGGCGGGCGTTGGCCATTTCCAAAAGGCCATCCTGGCGGTCGAGCAATCTCAGCGCGACAAGCGCGTCGAGGAAATCGCGCGCCGAACGTTCATGCAACCCGAGCCGGCGCGATAAATCGGCAAGATAGGCCGGTCTCTTGGCGAGTTCGGTGAATAGCCCAAGCTCCACCGCGCTTAACAGAGTTTTGGATTCCCAAAAACCAAATCCAAGTTTGAAAATATTGGCCGGCGTTACGGCATCGGTCATGGCGCTCCTCCTTCGATGACGGGCGTCGCCTCTCCAAAGTTTCCGCTATTTGAAGGACGGTAAATGCCCGCGTGACGCTCGGTAGACCGGGTTTCGTGAAAAAGCGGCGGCAAACAACCTCGCACAAAAGGCGCCTCCGCCATAGCCCGAAGAAATCCGCAATCATGGGACCACGACCACTTTAGCCACTCCCAAACATGAACGTTTGCTCTTCGGCGACCAGGAAAATCGGGGTGCCGCCGGTTGAGATTTTGACGGCATGGGCGATGGTTTCTTTGCCACCGGCGGACTGCGCGCACGCTTGCAATGCCTCCAGGGACGGGAAATAGACCTCGGCGATTCGGTAAAACGGAGGGGGCGTCCCATCCGGGGTTGCCACGACCTTGGTCGCGACGAACTTCGTTTTGCCGGCGAGCTTATCGATCGCCAGCGGGACGTGTTCTTCTTGATAGAATTTTTCGAAAACCTCGATGTCTTTTGGACGAGGATAGATCACCACAAGCTTAACACCTGCCATTACAGCCTCCTATCATAGTCGCGGTTGAGAGAAATACGGGCACTAAAGAAGGGCAAACTGCTCCCGGGTCGGTTCCGCGCAACAATACCATGGCTCGCTAAGTTGCGCCGGCGTGCGCCGGGTTCCCATGGCAGGCACGTGCGGGGCAGAACGCCCGGCGTGATCGTGCGCAAGTCGCCATATTTCGCCGAAGTGCTGATCATTCGATTTGGTTCCCTTCCGTTGCACCAGGGCCTGAACGTGCCTTTGGAGGTTGTCGATCCGTGAGTTGGAGTTCGACCACGGATACACAAGCGCCGCTTCGTCAAGTGGGCCCACCAGGGCGCGAATCTCGGCCAGTTCAAGCAGGCGAGAGCCCGGCGGAATCAGCAAGCGGATCGCCAATTGCACCGGCGCGACGGATCGGATCAGTCCAAGCCCGGCAATCACTTTCAAAAGGTCCAGGTAACCGTCCAAGGTGGTCCACGGCGTAAACGCCACGAAGGTCGGAGACAGCGATAGCCCCGCCTCGTCGAAGAGCCGCACCACCTGGAAGAAGTCCTCCCGAGTGTGGCCCTTCTCTAAAATGGCCAGCACCCTGTCGTCCACTGATTCCACGGCCGTGGTCACGAATAGGCAACCGGTCTTTTGTAACGCCGGCAGGAGCTTTGCATGCACCAAGACATGCTCCACCTTGATCGTCACATCGTAGGTAAGCTCGGGAAACTCCTCGTGCACCGCCTCGACGATGCGGAGCGCATGCGTAGGGCCATTAAAGAAGTCCGGGTCGCCGAAGCTTATGTGCCGCGCTCCCGCCGCGGCTTGCTGGCGAACATCCGCTAGAACGATCTCCCGGGGGATGATGCGAAACCGGCCATTGTAGACGGGCACGACCGGGCAGTGCCGGCACCGGTGCTTGCAACCGCGGCTCGCCTCCACATAGCCAGCCGTCCGCCTATCTCCGTCCGGTAAGCGCAAATAGGCGTAACGATCGAGGGAAGGAAGCCCGTCACGATCCGGAATGACGAAATCCTGGCGGGCGAGAGACACGCGCGGCTCTAACTGCTCGCCCGGCGCCGCTTCCACACCGCGCGCGAGGCGTTGGGCCAGGGCGGCAAGTCCGTCTTCAAACTCACCGCCCAATACGGTCTGGACACCTAGGTGTCGCAAGTAGATCTCGTTCATCGGCGCATATAGCCCGTATGCGGCGACATGGGCCGTGGGGTTCCAGCCTCGCACCTTAACAATCATTTGCGCCGCCAGACGGGTGGCGGTGTGCATCGGGACGTAAAAGGCGATGAGGTCGGCCCGCCGGAATACCTCTTCATCGAGATCCTCCACGGCGAGGTCCAGTGTCTCCACGACGGCACCAATTTGGCGCAGAACCGCTGCCGGCTCGGCCAGGCCAAACGGCTGATGGCCTAGTTCATAGGTAGACACCAGCAGACACCTGTACACGGGATTCACCTTATGGGATGTCCGGTTTCAAATGGTCCTAAATCCCATGAACCCGCGCGTTGGCTCTAGAGCATGTCTCGATTGAAAAAGTCGAGCGCCTTTTTCGGGACATGCTCTAGGTAACGGGCCTGATTACCGGATCACAAAAGCATGACGATCCACGGTCGTTGTTACCTCTATCTGACCGTCGCCAAGGGCCTTCCACCCGCCAAAAGGTACGCCGTCTTGTAAGACCTTACGTTCCGCGCCCGATAGATTTGTCACCTTGAATGTCGTGTTACTGCCTACTTTCTTATCGTCTCCGGGGAATATGGCTACCATCAAAGCGCCCAAGCCCTCATCGTAACAGGCTTGCCCAACACTTACCGTTGGGTAGTCAACACCAAAGACCGTTGGCTGGTGGAATTTCTTTAGGTTTGGCTCATTATATAAGCGAGACCAGCTGCCCGGTCCCCCGGCAACGGCCATCAGAAGCCAGTCATTTGGCCAACCCCGAGGCCAGGGTTCATCAAGGCCAAAGTTATAATAGAACTCGCCATCCTTGGTAGTTGGTTGATAGCGAGCATTCGCCCAGGTCATCAGCTGGGCGTGGGTATCTAAGTCGCCGAACTCCCAGGCACACGCCGCCGCGGCGCCAAAACCGACCAAGTCCTCTCCGCCACCGAGCTCGGGCGGGAAGTTGACGTGGGCCGATCCGTCGGGCTCTTTGGCCATAAACTTTTTCTTTGCCCCGGCATACAACCGCCTGGCGAGAGTTCTGGTCGTCAGGCCAATACTGGTATGCGCAGCAGAACCAGTTGCCTGGGATCTGATGCTTAGGCCCATTCATGTTGTAGGGGATGTCACGATCGTAGTATATCGAGGCCCACTCATAAGGCTCGTCTGGCCCTTTGGCTCCACCGACGAGGTTCTGCTTGGCCCAGTCCAGCCACCGGTAATAGCCAGTTCGTAAATTGGTGTTGTGGATCTTGTCGGTCATCTTCATACCAAGACCACCGACGCTGACGCACCACGGAAAGACCTTCCCTACTTCACAATCGATTCCTGGCGTGAGATCGCTCCCGCCTTCGTCCACGGGCGCCGTAAATTGGTCGTGGAGAACTTTTGCCATCTCCAGTTGCGTATACTTGAACTTTATTTTGTCGTCATACACGAGTTCAACCGGTTCGTCATACTTGGTACTGCCACAGACAAATTCATAGAGAGCGATGATGTTGAGCAGGTAGCCCTTGCCCATCATATAGGAGCCACCGTTGCCGTAGATCGGGTCCGGATTGTATGTGCGGCCCACCGCCGGTGAGTGTGGCTGGGTGTAGGGCGAGGTGCGCCTTGCCTCTTTCGGAGGCACCTTGGTCGCGAGGCCGTTTCCGTAGTAGCCGGGCGCGTTGTAGACGCCCGCCCATCCGGGCGGCATGTTCTTGTCGTAGTAATCGTAGGGGTAGTGGCCGCGGTTGGGATCGAAGCCCTTTTGCTCGACCAGATCGAACCACGCTGCGTACTGGGTGTTCCGCTGGAGCATTAGCTCGATGATCTCGGCGCAGCCCTCTCGCCAGGCGGGTATCTCCTGGGCGATCTTTGCGGCGACCCGCGTCGACCATTCGAGGTCATAGCGAGGATACATGTACCAGGGGAAAATGCTCCATCTGTCCCAAGCGTCCGAGATCTCGCCCCCCTTGGCCCAGTTATCCTTGACGTGCGACTTCCGCCACAGGAATTTTAATACTCCGCGTGCCTCATCGGAGAGTGAAGGGTACCCAGGGATCATGTGCATTGTCTTCCTCCCTATCTGTCTTAAATCGACTTATTGCCTCGTTGCCGCTCGCTGAAGTCTTGCCTGGTGCTTTGGCTTATTCTTCTCCAGCTTGCGGCGTGCGGCAAAACTACGCGCGGCGAGATGGCCGGGGAAATCATTTTGTTGTTATCCCGCGCATCAAAAATACTAATGTGTCATAAGTAACTTTGAGCGTCGCTTTTCTAGAATGACTGGTCAAGAATAGCGGGGGGCCTGGGCGGAGGAGGCCAGCCGGCGGCGGCGAGGGCGACACCGCCGATTGCTCCAAATCGCCGCTTCGTATCTCGCCGCGCCTTGCAAAAGTACATTTGCGCAGACCGTCAATCGTACCAAAATGGTTCACGTAAAACGTTTTGGTACGATCCGCGCGCAAAACAGGCTCCGCGCGCCCCGATTGCCGCCGCGTTGATTATAGTTGGAAATGGACCAGCACCGGCACATGATCGGAAGGCCGCTCCCAGCCGCGGTTCTCGCGTAGGACGCGGGCGCCATCGAGGCGCGGCTTGAGGCTTTGACTTACCCAAACATGGTCGAGTTGTCGCCCTCTATCCGACTTTTCCCAATCTCGCGCGCGATAGCTCCACCACGTATAAAGTTTTTCCCCCCGCGGCACAAAATGGCGAAGCGCATCGACCCACGGCCCCGCCGCGCGCACCAGATTGAGTTTTTCGACCTCGGCCGGTGTGTGACTGACGACACGCAGCAGGGCCTTGTGATTCCAAACATCGGTTTCGAGCGGCGCGATATTAAGATCGCCGGCGATGATCGCGCCGGACCCGCCGATTCGCTCTGAGGTCATCCAATCCGCCATCTCTTCCAAGAACGCGAGCTTATGCGCGAATTTCGGATTGGCGGCTGGGTCGGGCTCGTCGCCGCCGGAGGGCACATAGAAATTATGCAAGGTAATCGCGTGGCCAGTCTCGCCGCCGGGTATCAGCCTCACGGCGATGTGACGGGCATCCCCTTTTTCGCAAAACGAACGCCGGTCGATTATCGTCAATGGGAATCTCGAGGCAATCGCAACCCCGTGATAGCCTTTTTGGCCATTGATCGCAGTATGGGGATAACCGAGCTTATGAAAAGCAGCCAAGGGAAATTCGCTGTCCCGGCACTTCGTCTCCTGAAGACAGAGAACATCCGGCGCCTGCTCCCTCAAAAAGCGGGTCACCAGATCGAGCCGCAAACGGACCGAATTGATGTTCCAGGTGGCAAGAGTGAGATGCACGCAAAGTACTCCGCGCGCCGATTGGTCACGCTAAAAGGCCTGCCGCAAGCGCCGCCGGCAAGGAGCCCACGGTTTTTGAATGGCCGGGAGGACGGGCTGGAATGATTCGGCCTTTGCGATAAGGCGCTGGCCAGACCCCGGAGGACAAACAAAAAGGGGCGCCCGGCCGAAGCCTTGGCGCCCCTAGGAGCGAGACATTTACCGGGAGGGGTCCGGCAAGTCTGGCCCAGGCGGAACGGGGGGATACGCCTGGGCGGTTGCGTCGCTCCCATGCGCACAACATAAGCCGGCGGCGTATTCTTTCAAGCCTCCTGGCAGCTAGAACTGACTTATCCTGCGGCCAACCGGGTCCTCCGTGAACGTTGTGCTATCCGCTTGAAAAAAAACCGATTCCTGAAAACACAGCGCGGCAAGCTGCCGGCGCAGGGCGGCCTTGTCAATTATTTGTGTTCAACAACCTTTCCTGCGTGATCTGGAACAAATTGGGGTCGGGCTTCTTCGATAAATCGATATTGAAAAGCGAAACGAGCGTCTGATAGCCCTGCGGGTCGGTCACCTGCCACTGTTTGAGCGTGAACTTCGCCGGGTCGAAAACCAGTTTGATTTGCGAAGTTCCGCCAAAGGTCGCCTTGTCTTCGACGAGGATCGTGACCGCGGCGGGCTCGCTCTTCACGTCGATGATCTTGACGTCGCGGCTGAGATCGACCTGATCCTTGAGCAGAAATTTCAGCGGCGTTTGGCTGATGAAATAAATATCTTTGGTGGCGGTCTTGCGGTCATGCACGGCCACCGAAAGACCGTCGGCGACGATCTCGAGAGTCGCGGGCGCGGCATATTCAAACCGCAATTTCCCGGGTCGCTGGACAAATATCTTGCCTTCGGAGCGTTTGCCGTCCGGACCGATCTGGACGAAATCGCCGGTCATGTTGGTAGCGGCGTTAAAATAAGCATTGGCCTTTTGGATGGCGGCCAAGGGGTCCATAGGAACGAAAGGTTTGGTCTGCGCGGGCTTTGCTGGCGTTGCCGCTGCCTTGGCCGGTTTGGCATTAGCGGGAGAGGGCTCCGCCTGAAGCGGCGCCGCTCCCGCGAGAGCGAGAGACAGTGCGATGATGATTACCGTCAGCTTCATAAGGCCCGCCTTGGTCTGTTGAGAATCTTCGCGATTTGAACACCGATGCGGCGCCCATGCCCCTAAACCACGCTCATCCCCCTAAACCTGTGCGAATGAGACTTTGCGTTTGCAGGAAACCTATTACTCCACTTTTGCTCTCGGGCTCAAGGCCACGAGAACGCGTTTCTAAGCGAAGTGGCTGCCGGGTGGCGAAAAAATTGCACCGCGAGACTGTTTAAAAAAAGCCGAATGGCATCGCGACGACGCGCGGCCGGAGGACGGTTCGAGCGTTTGGTACCAGGAGCGAAATCCGGCGCGATGGCGAGCGCGGTGCGGGCATCGCCTGCCCAGACCGCGACGAGCGAGCACAAACCGAACGGCACTCGTGGGTCAAGCTTTCAAAAATCTGCTGTAAGCCGCCCAAAGCCAGGACCATTCCGGCGCCGCGCAACGGAAATCTTAGGCCGCCATGGCCGGCTTGCGGCGGAAGACCCGCTGCCAGAACGTGCGTTGAACCTGCGCCACCAGGGTGCGCCGCTCGTCGGTCAGAAGCTTGACGGTGCAGGTCTGATCTTCGAGCAATTTTAGGAGCCGGACGCGCTCCTCCTGCCAGTTCTCGGTGAGCCGGTGGCGGTCTTCGCGAAGCTGCCCGCGGTCGGCTTCGAGATCGGTGATTTGGCGGTCTTTCTCCGCGATGAGACTCTTTAATCCGGCGAGCTGGATCTCGAATTTGGCCGAATAAGGGGTCGTTTCCCCACCGGCGTGATCGCGTTGCCAATCGTTCGGCGAGGGTTCGTCCGCATCGGTTTTCGTCATTTTCGGATAGACGCGGAAAAGCTCGGCCGGATCGATCTGATAGCCGTCCGAATTCTTTTCCCGGTAGGACAACTTGCCGGAAGACAAGGCTTTCGAGATGGTGGATTTGGCGACGCCCGCCTCCTTGGCGGCCTTTCCGAGCGAGAGATACATCTGGTTTCCAATCGTTCGCGTGAGTGTTTGGCAACTCTTTCGCTAAAGTTTTAAGAAAACTTTAAGCGCAAATCGAAAAATGTGAGCGCCGTGTTAAGTTTGCGGCGCCAAACAAGCAGGCTTGCGATGCATGCTGCAAATAAGCGAGAAAACGACGCTGCGGAGCAGGCGCCGCTGAAAACCAACGTCGAAAACAATCCCTGGTATTTGCTGGCCATGCTCTATGCAGTGGCGGGCTGGCGTCTGACTTCCGACACCCCCGCGCTTGCATCGCGGCGCGCATGCGGCCATGTTAGCCGGCATGGCAATTCCCTTGGATCATGCGCCCGGCGCGGCGCGGCTTGGCGGCAACAGCCTGGCCCGGCTCAACGAACGCTCACGCGAAATATTCCGGTTGATCGTCGATACCTACCTTGCCCATGGAGAGGCGGTCGGATCGCGCCACGTCGCGCGGCTTTTGCCGGCGCCGCTGTCGCCGGCCTCGGTCCGCAATGTAATGCAGGATCTCGAAGAGATAGGGTTGATCTATGCGCCGCACACCAGCGCAGGGCGGCTCCCAACCGAGCTAGGCTTACGCTTTTTCATCGATGCGCTGCTCGAATTGGGTGACGTCAGCCAGGAGGAACGCGAACGGATCGAGGCGGAGGTTAAAGCGGCCTCGCAGGAGCAGACCCTCGAAGGGCTACTTGGCGACGCGATGATGATGTTGTCGGGTCTGACAGGCGGCGCCGGGGTCGTGGTCGCCACCAAGGAAAACGCGCGGCTCAAACACGTCGAGTTCGTCCGGATCGAGCCGGAGCGCGCGCTCGCAGTGCTGGTTGCCGAGGACGGTTCGGTCGAAAACCGGATCCTGCAAATACCTGCGGGGCTGTCGCCGTCCGCCTTATGCGAAGCCGGCAATTTCCTCAATGCGCGAATTAGGGGCCGCACCTTGCAGGAGGTCAAGTGCGAGATCGAGGCCTCCCGCAAGCTCGCCGAGGCGGAGCTCGGCGAATTGACGGCGCGGCTTGTCGATGCCGGGCTGGCGAGCTGGGCGGAGTCCCCCGCGCACGGCCCGCAGTTGATCGTCCGGGGGCAGGCCAATCTGCTGCAAGATCTCACCGCGATCGAGGATCTCGAGCGGATCCGTTTGCTTTTCGCCGATCTTGAAACAAAGAAGGATGTGATCGAATTGTTGAGCCGGGCCGAGGGCGGCGACGGCGTCCGTATTTTCATCGGCTCGGAAAACAAGCTCTTCTCGCTGTCGGGTTCCTCGATGATCGCCGCGCCGTTCCATGACCGGGAGCAGCGCATCGTCGGCGTGCTCGGCGTGATCGGTCCGACGCGGCTCAATTACGCGCGGATCGTGCCCATGGTGGATTTTACCTCGAAGGCCGTCGCGCGGCTCCTGCAATCGCGCTAACCGGTCCGGCTCCCCCCGCTAGGCCCCGCCAAAGCCGCGGCCTGTTCACGCGGCGCGCAGCTGCCTTGTGGTATCGATGCGGTAGGTGAGCGCTTCGGCGAGATGCAGCCGCCCGACCTCGCCGGCGCCGTCGAGATCGGCGATCGTCCGGGCGAGCTTCAAGACCCGGTGGAACCCCCGCGCCGAAAGATGGAGGCGGTCCGAGGCTTCCCGGACTAAGGCGAGGCCCCCGGCGTCGAGTTGCGCCATCGCCTCGATGACATTGGCGGGCGCGGCGGCGTTGGAGAGGATCCCCGGAAGGCCAAGCCCGGCATAACGCGCGACCTGGATATTTCGCGCGGCGGCGACGCGCTCCGCGGTCTCCTTTGAGCCCTCGGCGGGAGGCGGCAGCATCAGATCAGCGGCGGCGACAGCGGGTACCTCCACGTGGAGATCGATGCGGTCGAGCAGGGGCCCCGACAGGCGCGCCTGATATTGCGCGATGCAGCGCGCATTGGGTTGCCGGTTGCAGGTAAAGCCGGGCTCGCTCGCGTGGCCGCACCGGCAGGGATTCATCGCGGCGACGAGCTGAAACCGCGCCGGATAGATGATGCGATGGTTCGCCCGGGCGATCGCAACTTCGCCGGTTTCGAGCGGCTGCCGCAGGCTGTCCAAAACCTGCGGCTGGAATTCCGGCAATTCATCGAGAAACAAAACACCATGATGGGCGAGCGATATTTCGCCAGGCCGCGCGCGCGTGCCGCCGCCGACAAGCGCTGCCATCGAGGCCGAATGGTGGGGCGCGCGGAAAGGCCTTTTATCGGTAAGCGCGCCGCCAGCGAGATCCCCGGCGACGGAGTGGATTAGCGAAACCTCGAGCAGTTCGCGTGGGCTGAGCCGCGGCAAGATCGAGGGCAGCCGCGCGGCGAGCATCGATTTTCCCGCCCCCGGCGGTCCGTTCAACAAAACGTTGTGCCCCCCGGCAGCGGCGATTTCGAGCGCGCGCTTGGCACTTTCCTGGCCCTTGATGTCGCAAGGGTTGGGCTGCGTTCCACCTTGTCCCCGCACCGCCGGCCGCGGCCGCGCCATCACTTGCGTGCCCTTAAAATGATTGGCGAGCTGGATCAACGAAAGCGGTGCCAGCACATCGATGCCTTGCGCCGCCCAGGCTGCTTCTGGTCCGCTCGCGTACGGGCAGATGAGACCGTGGCCACGCGCATTCGCGGCAATCGCGGCGGGAAGCACACCGGCGACTGCGGTGATCGTTCCATCAAGCGCGAGTTCGCCGAGAACGGTGTAATTTGCAAGAGAGTCCGGCGGAATTGCGCCGATCGCGGCCATGATGCCAAGCGCGATCGGCAGATCGTAATGACTGCCCTCCTTGGGGAGATCGGCGGGCGCGAGATTAACGGTGATGCGCTTGGCAGGCATGGCGAGGCCCGACGCATTCAGCGCGGCGCGGACTCTTTCGCGCGATTCGGCGACCGCCTTGTCGCCGAGACCAACCACCGTGAAGACCACGTTGCCATTAGCGATTTGCACCTGCACGTCCACCGGCCGCGCCTCGATGCCTTCAAACGCAACCGTCGCAACTCTGACGACCATGGCAAGCCCCACCTTCTACTCTGAGGCGAGCTTAACGAAGAAACAGCGCCTGTGCAATTTTAACTGTGCGCAAACGTAAGCTAGCATAAGTCCCGGCAGATTGCTTTTGTAACGGCGCGCTTCACCGGTCATTGGCGCGACTCTTTGCGGGCGGGCTGTTCGATCCAATTGCCCAAACATCTGGATGACCGGCTGGGTGGGCCGGGCAGGATCCATAGGATACAAAATTTCAGACTAAATACCAGCTACTTAGGTTAATATGAAAACCAGAGATACCAACATCTATACCAACAATTTTGGCGGGTACGTCGGTCAATGGATGCGCTGGAAAATGTCTTGGGGATCACGACGAGGCTTATTTGCGGCCGGGCGCACACGCCACGCGTGCGAAGGTGGGCAGCGAGCGCCGCGCCATATGGTCCCATGGCATTGCCGACAGCCCATTGCCTCACTCCGGAAAATCTCTGAATCCGCCAAGCTTCAGCATCAATGCCTGCATGGAGCGCCCCTACCAATGCGTTATGCTGCGCGGTCAGGCGGTCAAAAGTGCGCCAACGCATCCACTTCGGCTTCTCGCCCCCTCCGTTCAGAATGCCCGGCTCCCAGCCCGTGCGCCCGAAGCCTGTCAGCCCGCCTTGTAGCACGTACACCTGCATCCTCCCGTGAGCTGGCGTGGCGAGCGATAGCAGTGGGCGACAGGCGAAGATGCCGCCGCCGTAGAGAATCGCTACACGCCGGCTGCTACAAATTCGGGATGACCTTTGCCATCGGCGATAAGGTCATGTAGATCGAGAATGACTATGATAAAGAGGTCTACAACGGCGACATCGGCTACGTCGAAGCCATCGATCTCGAACTCGGCGAGATGACGATCGCTTTCGACGGCCGGCCGGTCACCTATGCGTTCGGTGAACTCGATCAGATGGTCCTCGCTTACGCGACGACGATCCATAAATCGCAAGGCTCGGAATTTCCCGCTGTCGTCATTCCCATCACGACACAGCACTATATGATGCTGCAACGCAATCTGCTTTACACAGGTGTCACCCGCGGCAAGCGGCTCGTCATCCTGCTCGGGCAGAAGAAAGCGGTGGCGATCGCCGTCAAGAACGTCTCGGGCCGGCGGCGCTGGTCGAAGCTTCGTGAATGGCTGAATCCTCTCCGGCGCGGAGGGCGGCGCGTGTCCGAGAGAAAGCCGTCCTGAAAGCCTTATCCTTTGCGCAAGGCGATCGACACGGCGGTCACGTCGCTGCCGCCTTTTGGCGTTATCGTGACCGATTGCCTGTCACCTTGAGTCCGCAGGTCAAGATGGGCCGTGAACCCGGCGCCAGCCACATTCACCACGATCTCCGCACCGCTGGCGCTGCCGGAAATATTTCCCGACGCACCGCGGGTCGAACTCGGCCCAGGAGCCAGACAGCGAGCCGCCTTCGCAGATGACATTGCTGCTGATTTCAAACCTGTAGCTGTCGCTCGCGCAGCGCAGGGTTTGCTGAACCGCCTTGCCGGTGGCGTTAACTGCATAGGCCGCCTTGCAGCGAATCCGTTCGGTGGCGCCATTCGTCATGGTGACGGTGCCCGCACCCGACCAGTGTCCAGACAACCCGAGGAACGGGCCGTCTGAACCCGGAGCCGCATGTCCCTGCGCCGAAATGAGGAAAAGTCCAGACGCGAACACTGCTATTTTGAGGCAATTAGCAGAGGGTTTCAACGAAAAGAAGGCCATGACTTTCGCTTTCCAATTCCCTTCCCCACGGTCGCCGTGGTGCCGCGGTCCGGCTATAATGACGGCACTGCCGCGTGTGGCTCCGTGCGGATGTGCGTCGTCAAGGCTTATCGCCGGTCTTCGAAGGTCAGTTGCCTATTGGCAACCCCGATATGCCTGTCCCCATTGATCGAATTGCACCCCACACTCGGGCTGGGCGTAGGAGGGATAGGCGAGTGCGCCGCCGATTAGTGCGCCGGCGATACCAAGGCCAACAGCCGGTCCCCAGCCGTATCCACCGCCATGATGGCCATGCCAGCCATGATGGCCGCCATGCCATGGATGCGCGAGTGCTGGGGATGCAGCGAGAGCTATTGAGGCCGCGAGAGATAGAATCAATTTTCTAGAAAAGTAATTGATCTTCATTTTTGGTTTCCTTTTTTGAAAGCGTCTTTGAATCCTGGCGCTTCGACACAGCCGTTAGGCATGTGCGACTTGTATTAACATTGCAAAAACCTATTCAATAAAAGACATGTTACCAACAATATTTGCGGGTACGCGGTCAATTGAATGCGCTATTGCAGTAACCCGAGCATCACGAATACGAGCTCTGTCTCGCGGTGGAAGAATATTGACCATTCCAGGACCAAGACGAAGAGCCCACAAACGAATGGCAGCTGCACAAGACAGTGCTGGACGAGTTCTATTGCATCGCCTTCCGAAAGAGGCGTCGATCGGGGATTTGCAGGGCGACCTCGATCTATAGGTCAAAAGTTACCCGCTCTGGTGTTCTGCAAGACGCGCTGCAAACATTCCTTGACGGCATCCCGATTGCGAGGGAAAAAATGGTCGCTGCCTGACCACCATCGGCAGTGAACTGGCCACCTCCAAAAGGACGCCGTCTGTAAGATCAATACAAACTACTACACCTTAACGCTTTCCAGAACGGCCATGACTGTAAATCCGAAAAGGGCGTCGTGGGTTCCGCCTCTCACTACAGAGGTGATCGATGAACGAAGGCGTCTCGCGTCATTGATCCGAGATAGCCGCGATCTCCTGTGAGTGGCCGGAATCCTAGGCAGGGGCTTGTTCCGCAAGCCCTAAGACCAGATGGCTCTGGCCAGGGTTTGCCCCGGGTTTATCACGTTACGAAGGCGGGGGCTTTTCCCTTTTTTATTCTCGCTGCAGAAAGTTTCCCCGCGCCAGCTGGGACGGATGAAGGGAGGCGGTTGCTCGCCTTCACCGCGCGCATTTAATATGCGAGCAAGGTTTCCAAAACCAGCCACCCATGAATCACCGAAAGAGTGGTTTGTGAATCCCTTGAGCTATAACTTCCGATATCCGTCCACACGGCCTAACGCACTTTGGGCACAGAAACCGCCTCGTAGTAAGACGATTCATATTTTGGATAGTACCGAATTATCTCAATGTCATGCCCCTCACCGGCTTTTGTGAAGCGGCATACGCCATCTTGTGACCCGCCCGTGCCGGTCCAAGGAATAAAAGTCTTGTCTTCGATCCAACCTTCTTTTTTCAACATCGCGATTATTCCATCGATATAGATAGGAGGTGATGGCCCCCTGCTGTCCTCGATATGATTGTTCAAACCCATGGTCGTTTCCTTTCAACTTAAAACCCAAGCGGCGCCTTGCACAATCGAGAGCACTGCAAAAAGTCAGACCATATGATTGCAACGGCGCGCTCGGTTGCAGCGCTGTCATCGTATAGCGATCCAATAGGCAGAGGGCTTGGCCGAGTTGCTCATCGCCCTCCGTGAATTCCACTTCGAATGCAACAATACGAGTTGCGCGCTCGTCGTATCGATATGACTGAACTAGACGCGCGGCCCAGCGGCTGCTGCCAATTTCGTCAGTTTACTATTGGTTAGCCAGAATGGGGGAAATGTATGTCTTCGAAGGACCTCACCGTTCTTTTTAGTTTGGCTGTGGCCGACGCGCCACACCGCTCGGATCGACCTTCGACGGCGAGGAGCAATCGTTGGCCCGGAGCGTCGGCATTTTGCGGGTGCGTGGCTTACCATTTCTCCGCCGCGTACAGATGATGAAGTGCCTCCACGTTCAACTGGATCATCGCCTTCATCGCCGACAAAGCCTGCGTGGTTCCCGTTGCGGCTTGAAAGGAGAGAACACGAAGTTTTGGGCCGGTCGAAGTTGCGGAGAACAACCTTGCCGGTCGTCGCCAGAAGAAGATCGAGCTGAAGGCGGAAGCCCTTAGTCTTCGTAATGCAGGTTGCTCCGACGCGCGATCCGGATGAAACGTCGGTTTCCAGACCCAAAGCCGATCGACGGAGCAGCTCACTGGCAATCCCCTGGGTTTGCGCTGAGCTTTACCGGAAGACGCTGCAGCTGGAAGGGTTGAATGCGGAACTCGAGCGGCGCGTTGACGAGCGAACGGAAGAACTGGCCCATGCCAAGCAGCTCTTACGAAACGCATGCTCGCCTTTGCGCACCACGAGGATCTGCATCTGGAATCCTCGTTCCATATTAGTCGCGGGGATTCCGTTCACGCAACATTAAGGAAACCTGCATTAATCTTTTGTTCACGTTGCGAGGCTCTAGCCACTCCAAGCCCTCTCACGCCGCCGATCCCCGGCGAGACCTCGTCGTTTTCGTATTATCCGTTACGTCTGGCGAGGCAAGGCCATCGTATCGAAGCAGATGAATAGCGAGCATCCAGATAATTGCGTTGGCGATGCAATGAGACTTGCAGAGCGGATTAAAAAGCGCCGGGCCGACTTCTGGGCAGCCCTTGGCGACGATGGCAACAATGGTATCGAAGAGCTGCTCAAACTTTACTGGTGGTGGGGGAGCGACACGGCGGATTTTTTCTTTGATAAGTTTATTCCGGCTGGCCTCAGCCTAGAAAATCTGGAAGCCGAGAAGAAAAACGCCATAGGAACCATGCTGACCGCGGTGCGCACGGATATCAGCCAATTGCCCCGGACCGTCAAGGCGCAACGGCGCGACATGGATAGGTTGGCGGTCAGTGTGGCCGAGGCAGCCTTCGATTCACGGCTTGCCGAACGGCGCCACTATGTGGTGCTGGCCCGCCCTCTCGTAGCTTAAGGACGGGCCGAACCGGCTAGCCTCTGCCTTCGAAGAGTTCATCCTGCCTTACGATGCACTGCGAACCGCGGCGTCCGGGCTTTCATCGCGCGCACCAGCCCTGAAATCTTCCGGCGCCGCCCAATCGCCTCGGCGGTGTAGCGGCCATGCTTGAACGCGTTCTTATTACCCTTTGGGGCGCCGGGTGACATTCCCCCGTGCAGTCGGCAACGGCCGTTTGGCATCGCTGGCGACCGGCACCGGCTCCCGCTCTTTGTCCATGCTCCGCATCGACGGCTGAGGTGCATGGGCAATTTGTTTTGCATGGGGTTGATCCTCCGATTTGGGTCGATCCCCTCCCCCCGGGGTCTCGACCCTGCCGACGACAGCCTGGCCGCCCGAATGCACGTGGACATGCTCTACCGTGACCTTCTGCTGGCCCTTGCCGCGATGATGGTTGAGCGCGTCGATCAGGGCCGCATAGGTGCGGGATAGCTTGTTAGCTTGGGAAAGGTTCTCGCGCCGCCCCTCGAAGGTCTGTTCGCCGATCATGGCGCGCCGGTAGCTCTCCATCGCGGCGTTGTGTGCGGCGATCAACTGCGCCGCCATCATGCCTTCCAGCTCGTCTTTCGGGCCGATCCCGACCAGTGCCGCAACGGTGGCGCTCAGTTGCGCATCGCGCGTCTCGGCGTCGGAGTTCTTGATCCAGAGCGCCTGCACGGCCTGATTGGCGAGCAGGTTGTTCCAGTGGTCCGATTTTGAGCCGCCGATGCGTTTCAGGGTGCCCTTGAGGTCATCGGGATCATTGGCGATGACGGTCGTGGCTTTCTTGTCGTCGGCGGGAGTTTTCTTCGTGCTCATTAAGAGTCCTCATTTTTTAATGCCCATAGCCGCAAGAGCTGCGATGGCGTCAGCCTGTCGTGTTCGAAGCCATTCCGGCCAGCACACCGAATGGCGCCACACGTGGCCGCTAGTCTCGGTTCCGAACGCGGCAATGGATCGCCCGGCGGCCCCCATCGCTGCAACTCTGTTTCTTGCGCGCCATGTCTTTACCCTCAGTGCAACCGATAGCGTTTCGACACCAGGGCCCAGGCTTCGCGCTCGGCATCGTCGCGGCTCAGGCCGCCGTCAAATTCCATGATCGCGGCGCGTTCTTCGTAGGCTTCCCGCACGGATTCGGGTTCCAGCAAGTGCGACCGCGAGGTACTGCCGTTACTGCCGATAGACCCCTCCAATTTCTCACGAAGGGCAGGAGGAGGCACTGCCATTACTGCCGTTAGAGTTCTTTCGGCACTATTGGCAGTACGTCGCCGGGCGCTTTCTTCGATTTCGCGGCGTGCGCGTTCCAGCCAGTTCATGCGTCGTGCCCTTTGCGGTTGCCCTTGATCGCGGGATGGAGCGGTAACGCAGTGTGCGGCGGCCGCTGCCGGGGCCGGTGCCGCCGGCGGCCGCGCTGCGCAGCCAGTCTTCATCTTCCAGCCAGTCCAACGCGGCCTGTATCGCCTCATCCGTGGTCAGGCTGCGCCACTGATTGCGGCGCACGTCGCACAGCGTGAAGCCGTCTTCCAGCTTCCCACGTTCCAGCTTGGCCGCCAAAGCCTGCGCCGCGCGCAGCCCGTCGTCCTTCAACAGTCCGTAGCAGCGCCGCGCATGGGCTTCGAGGTATTCGCACCAGGTCGCCGCCCGCAGCGCCGCTTCCTTCTCATGGGGCCACTGACGCCATGCGCCGCGCAGTCCACCAGATGAAAGACCAGCGCCAGAGCCGGAAACAGCTTGTCGAATTTCGCCAAGTGCTGCCGGATGAGCGGCTCATCCTCGGTCGGCATTCGCCCGCAGTGCATATCATCGGACCATTCGATGAAGACGGCCTGCACCTCATCGCTGAAACGGAAGTGCGGGAACTTGGCGAAGTCGTCCGCCGGGGCCGCGCCCCAGGCCACGGGGTCGAAGTCCGCCAGCGCCTCGAAGGCCGCATGCCGCGCCGCCTTGTCTGGGGCACGGTCGCGCCACTCCCAGCGCCGCGGATCGGGATAAACAAGCACCTGAAACCGTTGCAGCATGCCGTCGTTCGCCAGCGCGTGCGCGGCCTGTTCCAGATAGACCGTCAGCTTGTCGGGCTGGATGCCGCCGAAGATGGATGTGCAGAGGTTCGGGATGCTGATGTGCCCGCGCCCGATGCGGTCCGTATCGAAGCTCTGATTGCCGTTCCACGCTTCCAGGAAGAAGGCGCGTTCGCCCTCGCGTCCTTCGCGCTCCCACGTCGCAATCAAGCCCACCAGCTCATCCCGCAGGACCAGCAGGCCGGCGGGGTTTTCGCACAGCAACTCGCCCAGCTTCTCCACCGTGCTGTCATTGGTATTGTAGCGGCGTAGCGTCGGTGCTTCTGGCGCTTGCTTGCCATGCGTCCGCAGTTCCTTGGCGATGGACGCGGGATCGCCCTTGCTGGGCTTCTTGGCCGCATCCTTGATGCGTCCTTCAATGGCGTCCTTGCGCGCGTCGAAGACCACTTTCTCGGTTTCGTAGTCGGCCTGAGCCGCGGCATGCGCTTCCAGCGCCTTCGCAATCAAACGATCCAGCGGCTTCAAGGCCGCGCCCCAGGCCGGGGACTTCTTGGCCGATGGATCGCCGACAATGGCGCCCCACAGGTTCGGGACGATTAGCCAACTATCGCGACCTTTCGGCTTGATGGCACAGCGCGCGCCGATGATGGAGCCCAGCACCACCAACGCCGCCGCCGCGATGAAGTCGGGCGGGCAGGGCATCCGCTCGGCTTCGTCGACGATCCAGGCGCGCAGCACGTCCGGCAGCGGCGTATCCGCATCGAAGGCGGGCACGGGCTTCAGTTCCGCAATGATGGGCTTTGGCGCCAGCCATGCATTGGGATCTTCAGCCGCGCCCGATTCCACCAACACGGCCCGCTCGATGCCGGCCCGCACCGCCTCAAGCCCGGCGTGCCGATGCAAGTCGTTAAAGTCGGTCGCGCCATCCGGTCGGTTCCTGCCGAAGTCGGGCACGGCCAGCAATGCGCCCACGGCTTGCGCCGCTTCGCGCGCTTTGCTCAGTCCCGGATTGGCCGGTGTGCTGGAGTTGTCATCGGCGCAGACGATCAGGCGCGGGGCTGGAAGTTTCGCCCGCAACGTGCGCGCCACCGGCAGCAGATTCCCGGCGTTGAAGGCCACGGCCACCGCGCAGCCCGCGGCTTCATGGATGCTCGCGCCCGTGGCGTAGCCTTCCACGATGCAAAGAGTGCCGCCCGGCTTGCCGATAAGGAGGTAACAGGCTCTCACGCGCCCGCCGCTCAAGAAGCGCTTGTCGCCCTCCGGCCCGATGAATTGCAGGCTCTGCAGTTCCACGCCGTCGCGCATCGGGACGGCCAATGCCCCATCGTGCAAGCGCAGCCCGTGGGCCTTGATGCCTTTCTTGACCAGGTAGGGATGATCCTCCGAGGCGGTCTCGGCGGCTTGCCAGATCACCGCCGCTTTCTCGCGCGCCTCAACCTTGCGCTTGGCGTCTTCGGCCTCTCGCTCGCGCCGCATGGCCTCCACGCGCGCTCGGTGCGCGGCTTCCTCTTGCGGGGACAGCCTGCGGCCAATGTCGGCCCGCCAAGTCTCGGAAAGTCCGTCGCGCCAGTCGCCGAAAGCTCCGGCGGGAATGCCGTCATCATGGAAAACATACCAACCCGCATCATCGCTGGGCTTCCCATTGTTCGCGAAGCGATGCAGCTTGCCGTTTGGCTCGATGACTTCCGGCGGGCTCAGCCCAGCGCTGCGGATCGCTGCGCGGAATTGCTCGATGGCTTCACGCATGGCGATCCTTTCAGGCTGCGGCCTTGCGGCTCGCCTCGATCCGCCGTTGCAGCCAGTCCTGGATTTCGGCCTCCAGCCAGCCCACGGCGCGCCCGCCCAGGCTCACCGGCTTCGGAAACATACCTTGCGAGACGCGCAGGTAAATCGTGCTGCGGGACAAGCCGGTGCTCGTCTTTACGGCGGGAAGTCTCAGTATCGTGTGGGTCATCATCAACCCTCTTTGCGCGAATCCGGATCGGATGAGACGCAAGGTAGTTGCGCGATTTGGGCGATGAAACGGTGAGACTCAGCGCGCCGCCGCGCACATCCTGCGGAACAAATCAACGGCTTGGCTGGCGCGCGAATCGCCACGCAGCGGCGCGCACGGCGGAAGCACCGACAGGAAACGCTGTAGAAACAGCAGGGTAGCAGGACGAGAACTGGGCGAAAAAATTCCGCCCAACTTTTTCACTTCTTCATGTGTTTGCGGATAGTTTCCGCGTCCCGATTATTGGCAGTGTCCTGCGTTGCAATCTGCTGCGAGTACCACACGCCGGTCATATTGCGGTGTTTCTTCTTCAAGTCCCGGTACGCCTTCCGCCAGGCTTCGTACATTGCCTGCGTATCGAGCTTCCGCGCCTCGCGCCTTGCATTACTCGGCGTATAGCGAGGGTTTGCCGTGGTCGCGCGCGGAATCCACCAGTTGGCGGATCATGTCACCGTCAACCGAATATTCGCCATCACGATAGCCGACCAACTCTGCCAGCGGCACCGCGTTGTTGGCGGCGACCAGGGCCAATTTGCCATCGGCTCGCAGGGAGAGCATCCGGCTGCGCTTGTCACCGGACGCCATGCCGATGTTCAGCAAGCCCGCATCGGCAGGATGCTGATCGCTGCGGCGCAATCCGAGAATCGCCGCGATAAATCCGCACACGGCATCAGCATCGCACTGCCATTGCATCAGTCGGTCGGCGGAAACGGCCACGCGATTGATGTCATCGCGCTTGTCGCAGACGACGAAAGATGCCGGGCCGCGCGGCCCGGCGGGCAACGTATGCACCGGCATGACGCATTCCCGCTCGCAGCCGGGACACACCACACTGGCCGCCGGGCGCGCTTTCGCAAGCAACTTCCGCGATTTCATGGCCGCGACGGCTGCCGCAGGCCACTCGCTCAGTTCCTCGGCGCTGACCAACACTGCCGCGCCGTTCCGCGCGCCCACGCGCGCGAGCACTTCGATCAGCGCGTCTTGCGGCGTCATGCCTCGGCTGCTTCCGCCGCTTCAATTGCATCGGCCGATTCCTTCGGTTCAATCCCTGAGGCATTCAACATGTCGCGCAACTTCAGGTCCAGTTCGTCGTACTTGAGCGAACAGGAGTTGGGATGCGTGATGCGGATCGTCACCGCCTTAGGCGGTGTGTTGGCATCCACCACAATCGAAGCCGTAAGCTCTACCCGCGTGACGTTGTATAGGTGCAGCGGAATGGACTTGCTGATCTTGTCCAGCAACTCGTAGGCCGCATCCCGACTGTGGATCGCATCGGCTTCCAGTGTGATGCGGTCACCTTCCTTCACCTTTGACGACAGCCGCAGCTTCTTCACGACCACGTCCTGAATGCCACTGCCCGCGTCGTAGACGAAATCGAAGCCTTTCTGGCGCAGCGGATTCAGATCGTACACGCGCTCGTCCTTCGGATCTGGCGGCAGCTCTGGGAGCTTGAGAATCGCCATGGCGAACATGCCTTGCAGCGGCTCGATGCCCTTGTACGAGCCGCGAAAGTTCAAGTCGAGGGAGCCTTCCTTCTGCGAGTACACGTAGATGACCTCGAAGGCGGGATTGTGTGGGCGGCGGCCGAACTCCCCATTCACCCATTCGATGCTTTGCTGTGAATAGTCCTCCGGGAAGCCAAAGAAATAATCCAGGTCGCCCCGGCGGAACGGCTCCACCACGCAGTTGTTGCCCCCGGCCCTCGGTATGGTGAAAGTAGGTGCGGATCAGGCCGGCGAGTTCTCGAAGGCTGGTATCGTCCACCGTCGCCACTCGGTGCGGCAGATTCTCGCGCTTGCGCCAATAGGGCAGCGTGTCCGCGTGATAGAAGCGGGTCGCGCCCTTCCAGAATTGACTGTAGTCGAGGAAGGTGACCATTGCCCGCTCGAAATGGTTGGCGAGTGCTGCGAGATTTGCGACGAATCCCCTCAGCGCATCGGGGCCGATCGTCAAGTGCCACTCCGCCTCGTCGATGATTGCCCGAAAGCCCTTCTCGCAGCTCAGCTCGAAAATGTCCTGAAACTCCGCGTCCATCTCGTTGCGCTGACCGTCAGGTAGGGACAGCCACGCCGCAAACAACTCGTCCGGCTGGGTCTCCTTCATGGCCGAACAATCCAGATCGCCGAACAACCCCCGCGCCTGAAAGTAGCGAGCGAGCAGAGCATTCGGCATCTGCCGGAAGAAGTCCCTGGTTGAGTAATGCCGCGACATACGCTCCCTCGCTGGCGTGCGGCGGAATCGGTGCCATTCGACGCTCGGGCGGGGCGTTTCTGAAGAACCCCCGTGGCTGAAATTCCTGCACCATATCTGGGGCTGTTTGGGCCGCCGCGCACTGAGGAGATATCGTCTTTCGACATTGATATGTAAAGTGATCCAAAGACTTCCGGGGCAATCTATGCCTCAGTTTGGCGGCCAGAAGGTGCGCCTCCTCCCTGATGCTCATGGCCTTGTCGATGTCGGCGGCCTGCATGGCGGCATGGTGGGTTTCGATCATGAGCCGATAGAACGGCAAGGCCTCTTCCATGGTGCCGGGAAGGTCCATTTGCCGCTGCTCATTGGTCGTCGCGGCTTCGGTCAGGAGGTCGGCAAATCCGAGTTGCGCGGTCATGCGGCAGCTTCCTTCGCGTCGGCGGCGGGCCGCTCGAATCTCGGGACGGTGCCGCGAAAGCCGCAGCGCCCGCAAAAGGCCAGACGATCGGCGTCAAAGGTGTGAGTGCCGTCACTGGAAAGGTCTGCATCCGTTCCGTCGCAGCAAACGCGAACCCGGACAGTCGCTTCGATGTCGATAAAGCGTTCGTCGCCGCAGTTCGGGCAGCGCATGTCAAGAACGTTGGTCATAGTCGTTATCCTTTTTCTGATGGTGATGAAAAAACCCGGTCTCGCCGTGATTGGCGGGGCCGGGACAGTGGGTTAATACTCATCGCTTGCCGCCTTGCCGGTGCAGGGCCAAAGCCGCCGCATGAAGCGCGGCGGCGTCCTGCAACATCGTGTCGAGGCCCATGGCTGCGCCGATGGCCTGATTGACCTCGCCCAGCTTGATCGCGTTTTCCGCGTCTGCCGCCCGCTCCAATGCGCCCGCAAGCGTCATGCGGAGGACCGACAAATTGGCAAGTATGGCTGCGTTTTTGAGTGACGTATCCATGTCAGGCCGCCTTTCTGGCTGCGTATTTCGCAGCGCCGGCAAGCCGGGTCCGGGACTGCCGGCAATAACGGTCCTCAAGTTCAATGCCGATGTAGCGGCGGCCCGACAAAAGGGAAGCAACGGCGGTGCTGCCGGATGTCCAGCGTCAGCGCCTATGAAACAGATTGGGCGGGTTGAAGAAGGGAGGATTTCTGGCTCATCGTAGCCTTTCAAGGAGCGAAGATGAGACAGAAATCCGGGCCGGTGAAGGAACCGGCGGAAAAGGTCGCGTCGGCATCCACCAACAGTTCGGCAATTGGCTTTTCGGGCCACTTGCATCGGAACGCGGCTTCAAATCCGGGCCAAGCGATAAAATGGGCTTTGTTCGGATCAGGCGATGGAATGAAGCCGCGGATGCGCTGACTCCAGCGGTGAAACCGTGCAACGCCGGAGGGTGTGCCGATCACGCCGAAGCGCAGTTGCGCTGGATGCGCGCGATCATCGAGAGGCCCAAACAGGAACAAGCCATCTTTGGATGTTCAAGTTGCTGACCGTAGCGAAAGGCCAGGCGAGGCTCGCCCACGGGGATCAGAACGGTAGCATTCATGGTGCACCCGGACCGCTGTTGTCATTGTCATTGTCATCATAGTCATCGTCATTGTCGATAAGATCATTATCTGCTTCGGTAGCGTCTGAGTCACGAGAACGGCTGAATTCGTCGTCAGGGCCATTATCAATGGCATCCGAGTCTGCGCACTCCGTCGGCTCGTGCTGCACGTATGTCAGTGGCGCAACGAACACCAAAGGCAAGGAGTCCACCATGGCAACAGCGTCGCCGCCTAACGGAAGCTGGAAGGTTGTTCTGATCGTTGCTGAGAACTGCTATGAGCCCAAGAAGACGATCGCGAAAATCATCATTCCACCAGGATTTACACAGCCACTTGCGAAGTCGAAGTGCGCGCTTGCCGTCAGTTACAAGTGACGTGCCGTCCTCGCTAAAAACTGCACGCGACCGCACGACGAGCCGAAACGGTTCGGTCAGCTTGGGGTGGATGCTAATCCCATAATACCAACGAATGCGCTTCTTACCTCTAACGCCACCCATTGCGCGCCATTTGGCCTTGCCGCTGATGTCTCGAAATTTGGCTTTGTCTTTTTCGAGAAGTCCTTGCGGAACTTACCAACACTCGGCTCCGGCCATTGAATGGCGCTTGAGTCCGCGGTTTTGGGCAAAGGCTTCCCAACCCTGGCGCATGATGTCTGTGACTATATTGCGAGCATCCGAGGCCACAATTGTAAGGCCCTCGTGAGGTGCACCGTTGAGAAAGTCTCCGATGGGAATCCGGTATTCGAGCGTAACGGGAATATCGGGACCCATTGCTGCCTGCACCGTGTCAAGGTGCGCGAACGTGATCATCAGGCGAAGATATGTGCGGCAAGGAATGGATAGCGAATTGATCGTCCGTTCCCACAGGTCTTTTGCAACCGGCGAATTATAGAGGTTTATGTGCGTCGGAAGGCTTCGAATAGGAAACCAATTGCTTTGGAGATTTTCTGTCTCTTGAACAATTGAGCCTGAAAGGCTGACGTGGCGCGCTGCCCACGTTTGCATCGCTGCCATTTCGGGTGAAGCCTGCTTGGGTACCACAGACTTCTCAAGCCTATCCAAGAGTTGCGCGAGGCCATCAGCCCAGTTCGTTGTGAAATCGATGTAGTTGAGTTGAATGAGCTGAGCGGGAATTTCGGGTATGCGTTCCAGCCTAAGCGGCACGATGAAGTTGTCGAGCCGCAGATCACGGCGGACGTTAGTGGCAATCGCGATTTCGTTGTAAACACCCTCCTTGGCGGGATCGATTGAAGCATTCGAGAGGATTGGCAGAAAAACCGCCGTGTGGTGTCGGATGGCTTCGTTTATGTCCTGCCAAAAACGCTCGCCGCCGACAAGTTGAAGAAGATCAGTCCAGACGCGATAACCCGCTGCCGTGAGACGGGCGCCAAGCCAAAGCGCGAAGACGTTGTCCTCGGGGTTTGCGTGATTAAGAAAGACGACGCGGCGGGTCGTCTGCGCCGGCGATACCGAGGCAGCTGCAGAATTGCATTTCCGTTCCCTTTCTTTGATAAGCACGCGTCACATTCCCGTCAGTTTTCAGTCATTACCCAGGGTCTCGCTTCTCCGGCATGGCTATTTAAAGAGGCACGACAAGTCATCCGCCATGGTTGGAACGAGCAGGCTGCGATCCAGGAACAGGTTCCTCATTTCGCAGCTCGTTTCAGCAATAAGGAGGCATCCATGGCAGGCCGCGCCATGGGTCGCTCGATCACCACTTCTGTCATCCGGTTCATGATCAGCGCAAACCGGATCGTTGGAGCAAATCCGCAGGCGTTCCAAGGCGCTCCGGAGGATATGCGCAAATCTGGGAGCGGTTGCGACGAGACCACCGAGTGTCCCCTGAGCACCCGCGCTTGCGGTGTAGATCAGGACGCCGCAGCGGTCGATATCGCCGCCCGTTCTGGACCCGGAAAGCGCGTAAACCCGCTCTTTCAACGAACTGGCTGGATATCCGCAGTCCAATGCGTCGGCCATCAATGCGTGAGAGATACTGTGAAGAAGGAGATATGGGGTCCCCCGGGTAAGCAGGCGCTTCGCCCGCAAACCGTTTTTGCCAATGGCCATAGCCGGACAGGAGTTTTTGGTTGCGATGCGCCGTGGACTCCTTCTGGAGCCATTGCCTGATCGCCGCTTCGTCAAAATGGATGAATATGCCTTCTCCAAACTGCTCAATCGCCGGCAACCAGTCAGCGTCACGGGAGATTGGTGCGCCGCGAACGCTCAACTGAATGTCTTCGATATCGCCATCCGTCCCCGTAGTTGCGGCTTCAAATCGCGTGAACCCGTAGCGGCAAGACACCTCTCTCAAGCGATGAACCGCAACCAGGTTCTTGATCCCAGGAAGAGCGATGTCAGCATCAGGGTCTGCCCAAACATCGCGCCGGAGGGTTTGCGCATAAAGCTTGGCGGTTGGATGGTTGGCGCCGATTTCCGGGCGTCCACTTGCGAACGTGTCGAACTCCGACAGCTTTGGTGAACGAGTAGCGTCCGACTTTGCGCCGTCACGAATGCGCTGCAGTCTGTCGAAAATATCGCCGTCAGCATACGGGCCGAGCGACGCCGACACCTTCGGATTGAACCGCTTCGCTTGCGCGACATCCTGGACCGTTTGGACGCCAGCCAGATCTCCCGATAGCTCATCAACGAGCTGGCTAAGTTCATCTTCCTCGGCCGGAAGCGAAATTACCGTAAGAACCTGCGGAAAATATGTGTTCGTTGCGGTACGGGTCAGCAGTTTAAGATTGTCGCCGCACCCTTCGGGGTCTCTGTCGAGTAGCCACGGCCGCTCACCGCGGCACTTACCGAGGCGGCCAGGCTGAAATGTTTCCTGAAGCGACAGGCGGCGACCACAACCACAGACTATGCTGGTGTCGGCGGGGTCCGCGCTGGTTCCCTTTTCCTCCAGCCACATCGGCTCGTGACACGGCCCCGCACCGTGTACCACCCATCGCCAGTCGATGTCTTGGAGATGCCCCTTGTCACATGCGCAGACAAAGCGGATCGGTGTTACGTCGCTTTTGCGTCCGTCGTCGAATTGGAATTTTCGCCGCAACTTGCTGTCGAGGTCCTGCCAACGCACCAGCCGCCGGCGCCGCGTCGTCTTGGTGCCAGACGGGTTCGTCTCAATCTGCTCGCAGATGAACCACGTGGGAAAGATAGGGGCGGCGACGCCGCGGGGAATCCCGTCCCGAGCGTCCACTGATGTGGGTGGAGTGCGCAATGAAAGACTGGCTGCCGGATCGAGACGCTCTTGCGACTTGAGAATTTGTTCCAAGCGCATTGTTAAGCGCGGCTCTGGAAGCGTCGTGAAGGCATTGCCCTTCATGTCCCACTGTTCGAGTCCACCGACCACGACGGATCTTGTCGGCAGGTCGATCATCGCGCCGGGACCAAAGGTCGATATCAACTAGCTTAGCCGCTGGGCATTCTTGGTCATGCGAGGTCATCCGCGTTCGCGATCGTGTTACCGTGGGGATCCCTGACCTTCAGAGCGCGGGGCGACCGCCCGCGATCATTCGCTCGGGCGCTCGGTTGACGATCGCGTCACGCACCAAACTGCGTATCCCGGCATTGTTTTTCAATTCATTTACCGCGACCTCGGGTGTGAGCGTTTCATCGACATGCCGTGCCGCGGCGACCACGACAGCGGCCAACGCACGATCCAGCGCGCGTGCCGCCCATGGCGTGACACTCGTCGCTTCGACGGCGCGGTAGAAGGTTCGGTGGAACTGCCCAAACTGCTCGAAGTGCATGCGGTCGCGCGGCTTGTGCAGATTCAGCACCGCGAGAACGAGGCCGGGTCGGAAATGGTCCCGGCCGACACGGCTGGTTGCCTGAATATATTCGGCGCCGGTCTTTGGCTGGCCCTGTACGACCATCAGCCCTAGGCGAGTGATATCGAGACCAACTGAGATCATGTTGGTTGCCAGCGCGACATCGACGGTTTCAGCATCCCGACCGAAGAGGGCTTCGAGCCGTTGCTTGGCTTTCGCGACCTCGTCCGTCGAGACGCGAGAGGTTAGCTCCATCGGCTCCTTGATGCTGCGATCGGCGAAGGGGCTATCGACAGGATCCACCCTGCGGCGCTGAGCGCCGTAGCGGGCGGCGCGATCACACACCTCGTCCTCGACGATCCGGCGCGCTCCTCCCAACTCGCGTAGCGCGTTGAAGTAGCACAACGCCGTCATGTACGGATCGGCAGGGTTCCACCCCTTCCCATCAGCCGGAATATTTGCGTCGTAAGCCGCTTGCGCTGCGGCCACGAGCGTGGTCAACGAACGCAAGAAGACGAGTTTGGGACCGCGGCCTTGCGCGGCGATGCCGAGATAAAGGCGGGCCGGGTTGGTTGTGGACGAAACGGTGCGCGCGAAGAAGCTATCGATACGATCGATCCCTGGCGGAGGAAAGTTGCTGGTATTACTGCGGTCAAACAGGGCGGCAATCTGTTCAGCGGCACGCCTGACAGTGGCAGTCGAAGCCACGATCTTGGGGCGTACGCGCTTTTCGCCGGTACCTCGCGATGCGAGCTGATCAATGGCGGCTTCGTACAGCCCGGCGACCGTTCCAAGCGGCCCTGCGATAAGATGCAGCTCGTCTTGAATGATAAGGGCGGGCGGATCGAGTGACCAACCGTTGTCCAACGGCCGGCCTTCGCCTTGCTCGGCAGCGCCAAAAAAACCGACACCATCTTCGAAACGATCAACATGCCCAAAGAACGCGCCGGTTTCGCCTACCCAAGGCAGTGCCGCGAACTTGTCGACTGTGGCGATCAGAAACGCCGGTAGGCGTCGGTAAATCGGTTCATCGACGGTGAGGACCGGTAACGGCCGGTTCCGGCTGAAATCGCAGCTGGTATTTGCACAACGGATTTCGAGATTGGTTGGCGCGTGTTCGTTCGGCGTGCAAGCGAAGGACGAAGGCGTGAACTCCATTCCGCACCAAGGGCAAGCCTTCAGTGGCGCCGGGGCGCGCTTGTCGCGTCCATTACGATAGCGCCGCACACGGCCAACGGCCGTTGTCTCGTCTGACTTTCCTTTGCCGCCGAGCTTGTTTGGCGACGCATCGGAGCCGACCCACAGGCCGATCTCGATCGGCCAGTCACCAAGAAGCCGGCGTCCTCGTTTATCGACATTTTTGGTATCGGTGCGCATGAGCTCTAGCGCGCAGACGACGCCAGCGGCACGAGCGAGCTGGTCGAGGGTGAGGAGGCGCAACGTATAGCGCATGATCACGGCAACACCGGCGCCGAGCACGCCGGATCCACTCAGCCGCCGATGCGCGATCACCAATGCAGCGAGGCCAAGATACGCCTCGGTCTTGCCGCCGCCAGTCGGGAAGAACAGGAGGTCGGCAGTCTCGCGGTCAACGTGCGCGTGATCGATCAAACCGGCGATATTGAGCAACACAAACGCAAGCTGGAACGGACGCCATTGCGGTTCATCCAGCGCTTTCGGATCACCGGTCGCGCCGGCAACACGGCGGCGGGCCGCCATTGCGACGGCAAGATTCATAAAGCGGAAAGCCGTCCGCGCCTTGGCGTCGCTTGAGAGAATATCGATGCCATTCGCGATCCGACTCTTCGCCGTCTCCATCTCCGTGATGAGACGCTCGCCGGTTTCGCGACGCCGTGTGGGAAGACCGGCGAGCTTTTTGCGTTCGGCGTCAATCCAGATCCCGTAGAGGGCCGGCAGGTCAGCCAAAGCCGATCCAAATCCAGCGCCACCCCCCTCCGCCAACTGCGCCAACTGCTCCATGCCAAACGTGACCCGCGCCTTGAAATCGGCGTCTTCGTTCGGCGCAACGCGCTCGACCTCCGCTGACGGGAGAGGATCTGTCCATACGCGCGTGACGCTGCCGACGCCGTCTTCGTTGGAGTCCCAACCCGCTGCCGCGTTGCGGCCCACAGCCCATTCACGCATGTCGCGGTAGTGCAGATCGCCGATCCGAAGGTCCCAATCCTGGGCGCGATAGCCGGAGAGATCGCGCCGCGGACGGAACCCCGACTCGCAGACGAGTTCGAGCCGCGCCTGGAAGGCGTAGCTCACGTCAGCATAGAAGCGATGCACCGTAGCCCTGCGATTGACGAGGAACACGGTGAGGGCGCGGACGCGCTCTGTTTTGCCGTCCGGGGTCATGTAGCTGAACAGGCGCGAATGCGTCTCCAACACCAGACCGCCACCCCGGCGTTGTTCGGCAGCGCTTTGCGGCACGACGATCGGACCGCCGCGGCCGTCTTGGACGGGCAGACGAACGATCCTCCTGACCCAATCGACCAGAGGACGCTCGGTGCGCTTGGTTTTGCCATCCTCGCCAAGTTCCTCGGGCAACGGCTCCGGGAGAAGGATCGCCTCAGGCAGTCGCGGTTCGGTCCGGTAGTCACCCCAAGAGATACGCACCTCGATCGCGGTGACATCTGGATCAAGCAGGACTGTCAGTCCGACAGACGATGGCAGAAAGCGACGGCGGGCATTCGGCACCTCCGGTTCCTCGTTGTCGGCGGCAGCGCCGCCGGTGCCGTCCGCGTCCGGTTCCTCGACATCGATTTCCATCTCTTCCTGAGCGGATGGATCAGCCTCATCCGCGGGTGCAAGGAATCCGGCCAGATACCAGCGCGCGGGGCTCTCGTTGAGGCGCTCGTTGGCCAGATCGGCATCCTGTAGCCCAGAACCGATCAGGTCGCGACGAAACACATTCACAATATGGGCGCGTACATCGACCGAGTTTGTCTGGCCGCCCAAATCCTTCTGAAATAAAGAGTTCGCCAAGCACTTGTTTCAGCCACTTGGTCGTGTAGGCCGACTTCAGAGTCTCTTTCGATCGATGGCCAGCATCGGCAAGGAGCGATTCCAAAGCTATGAGCCGATCCTTGAGTTCAAGCCGAACGCCGAAGCGCATACTGGCCTTGTCGGGACCGCAAAGGACCCACGCGTCGCTTCGTGTCAGGGCATGCGCCCACAAAGATCGTTCACCGACGTCCAGCGCGATGTCGGGCGCGCGAACCGCCACGACGGCGCGTTCCGCATCCTCGACAGCATGAACCGCCTTGAGAGAGGCCCGAAGCTGCGCGGCATCAATCTGCAATTCGGCCCGACGCCGCTGGAAGCCGGTCTGGGTCTCGGTCACGCAATCCTCAACAGTCTCGACGCTGTACCCGCTGGCAAGCGCGCGCCAGGATCCCACCCGGAAGCACTCCAGAATGGCGTTGGTATCGACGAGGACTGGACCTTGGTGCCGCGCCATGGGTCCTCACAACTCGACCGGGGACTGAACCCCATGCGTCGCGAAGAGGTCCGCAAGATCGTCGACGGTCAGGTCGAGGAGCGCTCCCGCCCGCCGCGCCGAGACACGGCCTTCGTCAACGGCGAGAGCGATGACCTCCATGAATGGCTTTGAGAATGGAGGCGGCAAGACAGATGAGACCGCATCATGCCCGTTATTGCGCAAGGCCGCGTCCGGAATTGCCCGTGCCATGGCCGGTTTCAACCGGTCGAGGGCGACAAGCCGCCATTTCAGGGCCGAGGCAGTGACCTGAAGCTCATCCGCCGCGGCATTCAATTGGGCCGCAAGTTCCCCCTCGCCGATCTCGGGCCAATCGCCGAACCGATCAAGGACGGGCACGGGCATCAAGACAGCTGATGCGAAATTGTTCGCCAGCTGCTCTACGCGATTGCCGCCGGTCTCCCGCGATTCTTCCGAATGTTCGGGCGGCATGGCATCCCATGTGAGGATGTGGAAAAGCTCATGGGCGAGGTCGAAATGGCGGCGGCCCACGACCTCGTGGCGATTGATCAGCACGACATCCAGTTCCGGCAGACGGCACGCCGCGCCGGAAATGCCCTGGAACGCATCCACCATGAGCACAAGGATGCCAAGCTCCCGCTCCATGACTTCGACAAGGCGCACGGCGGGCACGCCCCCGAGTCCGAACTCGGCGACAAAACGCTCTCCGGCCTCCATGGAGTCTTCGAAGCGCTGATGGCGCGCGATCCCTAAGGACCGGCGCAGCAGTGGAGCTGAACGTCCCACCTGCGGGGCGATTGCGCGAAAGGCTGCGATCCATCGCCCGGCGCTGCGCTCGTAGGCATTCAGCCGCTGCGGTCCGAGGTCCGTGTGACGCCAGGAGAACCTGCCTTCCCCGACGAGCAAGAACGGATCGGTGAAATAGTCGAGCGAGGCCCCGAGCTTTTTGACGGCGATGACCAGTTCCTCGGCGGAGACGCGGCGTTCGCCGGTCTCGATCGCCGATACCGTCTGGCGGTCTTTGAAGCCGAAAAGGCGCGCGAGATCGTCTTGCGAGAGCCGCGCAACGCCTTGATCCGCGATCCGATTAAATAGGTCGTCATTGGCAGCCTCCACTGATCATTGTAATCTTGCGGATCTGAATTTGCAAGAAATTCTTGCTATTTCCAGAGTCCGGACAATGCCGTGGGGCCGTGTCCTCTCAGGCCACGGTGCTGAATAGGGCAAAGGATTGCGTGACGTTGAATTTGGTCTTCGGCGGATCGTCGAGCATCGCCTTCAGGCGGTTCACGACCGACCACTTGACCTGTTCGTCAACAATGCCGCCCATTCCACGCCTCCGTCATTCCGCATCTACCTCACCGCCAATCTCTTCGTCATCCTCCTCTGGCGTTACGGTCAGCCAGGCGGCGCTTTCGGCTGCGGCGCGTTCGGCATTGAGGGCGAGCAGGCGGGCGAGGACCTCGTCGCGAAAGTCGGAGGGCCAGAACAGACGGTCCTGGTACGTGTGGTCGTCCTCGTTGGTCTCGTCGAGGAAGACCGGCGCGGCGTGTGCGGCGAGGTCGTGCCAGCCATAGACTTCGAGCACAGCGCAGTCCATGGCGGCGTGCAGCTCGCGCAAGCGGTCGATATCTTCGGCGCGCTCGCTACAATCATGGAAACGATTGTGAGTCTTGGTCATCCCCTCGTTGCGCACGATCATCAACGCGGCGCGATGGTCATGATAGGCTCGCCCCGCTCTTTCAAGAGCCGCGTACATCTCGAAACCGCTCGGGAAAGGGAAGGTCTCGAAGCAGTCGGATTGCGAGTACACCGGTCTGTCTTCGAGAGTGGCACCAAAAAACAACGTCCATATCTCATGGATTTGCGATTGAAGAACTGCAAACGCGGCGTCACCGTCGAAACATAAACATACGAGCTTTTGGCTCGGCAATACCGAATTTGGTAGAAACGTAAACGCATGGTGCTTACTTGTTTCAGATCGTGCCAAGAATTTGCGGTAGCGCTTCAGACCAAGCTCGAAATTCAAGACGCGCGTTCCAATAACGCCAAAACGGGGACTCGCGAACAGACGCAGGCGCCCCTCTCCGTTCCGCTGGAATCTTTGCCTGAAGAATCGCGAAAAGCGCTGGCCATTGCCGTGCTTGGTTTTCGGTCAAGCCAGTGAAGTCGATCGCATATCGATGAGGACTGTGCGTCGGATGGTCATTTAGCTCTTCGCCACCAAAGGTACGGCTTAATTCGTTCGCTATTCCTGGGATTAGTGAGGAGTAGTGTCTTTAGGTCGTTTAGAGAGCTAGACTTCTCGTCGTCGTCAGCAAACAGGAATCCTTGCCCGTAGGTTTTCACCCCACTGTGGGTGAGACCTAAATTCGCGCGGAGTGGCTGAGGTTCATCGCTGTTCCCGCTTCCGACTAGGAACGCGGTAATTTGCAGGGTCTCTCTACCATCTAAAACGCATTTCGCGGGCGTCTTGCCTTTAACGCCGTGCACAACCGAAATCATAACAGCCGCATCTCCGGGCCACCGCTTCCATCTCTGCGCAGCGAATAGCGTGCCGTGATTCCGTACAATCCAACCCAAACCACCTGTTCGAGTATCACCTTGAGAAATTGTATTTGTACCGATGAGGCCGAACGCGCCTTCTGTTCGCAACAGATTGAAGGCGCGCCGAAAAAAGTAAGCTACAAGATCCATTCTGTTGCCACTTTTCTCGAACGCATACTTTAACCAATTCTGATATCTAGGGCCCAATGCGGTTGATATCCGCGTTCCCCCAAGAAAGGGAGGGTTGCCGATAAACGCGTCGAATTCCGCCATTATCCCGCTCGAAAACTTCCGGGAATTCGATTTCCCAATGAAAGGGCGCGAGTGGGTGCTCGCCCGTCTTCAGGCTCTCGGCGGCCTCGACCGTGAAACCCATAACCGTCTCATAGACCGAGCCGATCTGTTCAACGTCGAGCGCCCGGTAGGACAGGCGCTCGCGCTCCGCGCCGCGCAGCTTCGGGGTCATGAGCCCTTCGAGGATGCGCAGCAGACACCCGTCCGACACGGCCAGTATCCGGGCCGGATTATCCTTTGAGGCTCGGCCTTCAAGGAATGGGAATTCGTCGGGATCGAACAGCTTGCCGCCACGCGCCTGCGCAAAGCCGGTCTTGTGGCCTTTGTGGATCAAGCGAAACAGCGCCAGAAGACCGCCCCAGCCGCCACGACGCTCATCCATTGTATCCGGATTGAGCGGGCGTCTTCCGTGAGCTTGGCGTAGAGCCCGCGCACCGAATAGCTCGTCTCATAAATCTCCCGTGCCCGCGCGTCGGATCGCGACGGCAGGAGGTCACGGTCTTCGGCGTAAAGCACGAAGACCAGGGCGCATCAGAACGGTGAGCAGCCCCTCATAGAGATGACCCGGATCGCTCGTCGCCAGTTCGCGGACAAGCGCCGGCTCGGCGCTATCCAACCCGCGCAAGAGCTCGTGGAGCGCGCCGAGTACCTGCTCGGCCAGCGCCGTCGATACCAACGCCTGAGCATCGCGGCTCCGTTTCAGGAGCGCGGGCAGGCGGCGGTCGTCGGAATCTGAAAATAGCCGGAAGCGATCGAGTAGAAGCTTCAGGCCGCCGAGCATCGGCCGACCGGCAACCATGGCCATCGGTCGGATCGGAAAGCTTTGATGCCCGGAGGTCTCTCCGCGCGGGGCATAGATCAGACGAAATTCTGGATAATACCGGACCTCGCCGTCCGTGCGTTCCTCCCGTTCGGAAATCAGTAGGCCGGCAAAGACGCCGGTATCGCGCAACAACCGCTCGAAGCGCTGGTGCGGCGTGGCCTCCCACCCGTCGAGCGCGTTCCGGGCATCTGGATCGACCCCCGGCGCCTCGGTCCGGACGAGGAGCTGCCAAGGCCGTTCTGTCTCTCCGAGTTCAGCGGCCGCCCAGGTCGGCCGGAGCGTGGTGCCGTGTTCTGGAAGAGCCACGAGCAATTCGTCGGGAATGGCCGGACCGCCCGGCGCACCGGTGACATGGCGCGCTTCCCAGCGCTTTCGCGCAGCGCGGCTTCGAGCTGATTCAGCGTTTTCTCCTCGCCACTCTCTCCCAACAGCCGGAGCGGCTTGCGGTCGCGCTCCGATTCCGTCCAGATCGCAGTGATGGGAATGACCTCTTCGTGCAGCCGCGCGGCTCCTGCGCCAAAAACGGCCAGGCGGCCCATCAGCACCACGCGGGGCTGCGCGCCCGGTCCATAGATGACTGATACGCGCGATAGTTTCGATTGAAAGCCTTGGCTGAGGAAACGAGAGAGAAGCCGCCGGACAAGCCGGTGTTCGAGATGCACCTGCACCACGTCCGAGGCATCGCGGCCGTCGCTCAAGATAGGCGGTTTGAATGCGATCGAACGAATGGGCGCATCGCGTCGCCAGTCTCCGAGGAGTTCACCACGCTTACGTGGACGAACCCGTAGATCGTCGAAAGCATCTTCCCAGCCCGCGTCCTTGGTGAACGCTGGATCGCTGGGATTGAGCCGGAAGGTTTCCACGTTGCCGACCGATGCACCGCGAGAGTCGTCCAGCATATAGCCCGCGCGCGACAACGCGGCGGCGGCCACACGATGCAGATCCTCGGGATCCACACCCACGCGCTCCCGCGACCGTTCGAGCGCACGCTGAAGATCCGTCTGTTCCTTCAACAGCCGTTCGTGCCGCGCACGTTCGTCGTCGTCCATCTCGGCCCGCGCTCGATTCAGCCGCTCGGCGTCGTTTTCTTCCGAGATCGCACGAGCGATCGCCGCAGCCTGGCCGCGCACAATCCCGCCTTCAGCAAGCCGCTTGGCAATGCGGTCCTCAATAACCTGGCCGACAGACCCGAGTTGTTCGCGGATGGTCTCCGTTTTTCGAACCAGCGCCTCAAGTACGATGTCCGCTTCGCGCTGCTCGTAGCGAAAATATCGGCAGACAACCTGCTTCGCCGGCTGGAGCTTGCGGTAATGCGCCCATTGCGCTGTTCCAGCCGGGAAGGGTTCCACGGCAAATCGAAATGAATGAGGTCGGAGCAATAGGTCTGAAGGTTGATGCCCTCCCTGGCCGCATCAGTGCAGATGAGGATGCGCAACGGCTCAACATCCGGGTCCGTGTTGAAGGCCCGTTTGACCTCCTCTCTTCGATCCGATCCCGTAGCGCCGGTGAATACGCCAATGCGGTCATCAGCACGATCCGTGTCCACCACCGCCTCTCGGAGGCGTCGTTCCAGCCAACGGCGCGTGTCTTCGTACTCCGTGAATATGATGAGACGCCGGCCATTCCAATTCTGACCGGTAAGAAGGTTGGCTTTGATCCAGTCGATCAGCCAACGCACTCGTGCGTCGGGCCGTGATGCGTGTCGCTCCGCGACAACCAGCATGTCGTCGACCGCGGCCAATTCCGCGCGCAAGTCGCCTATCGCGGCGCCGGCAGCGCCGAGAGCTGAAGCTGCCTCGGCAGTCGCGTCATCGTCCGCGTCGATAATCTTCTCAGCTCGATCGTCCTCCAGGCCAAGCTCTGCGCTATCTTCACTCGTGGGAGCTTCGACAAACGCCAGCGCGGCGGCGGCGACCAGGCCCGCCTCTTCGCCGTCCAGCATTCGCTGCAGGGTTGCACGGTGGACCTTTAAGGTCTCCGAGCGAAGGCGGCAACAGAGGAAAGAAGCCGTTGCTGGAGCCCGACAAAGGCGAGCTTCGCCATCGACGCCTTCTGAATCGGAAGACTGGCGATCCGCTTCATGCGAAGCTCGCCGTAGGCTGCAAGCTGGCGCGCCAGGTAAAGCTCCGGCGTATCTTCCGGCAAGTCCGCGATGCGAACCGCCTCGATGATCCGCTCCGGAAACGCCTCCCCGAGACGCCGTAGATCGGTCTTGAGCCGCCGAACCATGACCGGCTCAAGGTTCTTCGGCCGTACCTCGACCCCTCGTGTGAAACGCTGCGGATCGAGCATCTCAAGCAAGGCCGAGAAGCTGTTGGAATGTCCGTTGTGAGGGGTCGCTGTCAGGAACAGGCGGTGCTCGAACCGTTCACCGAGTTCGCGAACCGCCTTCGTGAGCTGGCTTGAGATCGCGTATCGGATACCTGCGGCCGGAGCGGCGTGGTGGGCCTCGTCCAGAATGAACAGGGCTCGAGGGCGAAACTCGCCGAGTACGTCGCGCAGGCCGGCCGCATAGACTTCGTCGGTGAGCAATCGGTGCGAAATAATGAACCGCGACCCGGTCGACCAGGGATTCACGGAGAAGCCTCGAAGACGGCGCATTTCGCCTATGCGTTCCCGGTCGATGATTTCGAACGAGAGCCCGAATTTCGCTTCGAGTTCGTCCTTCCACTGAATTGTCATCGCAGGAGGGGCTGCGATGACGATGAAATCGATCCGACGCCGCAGCAGTAGCTCACGCGCAACAAGACCAGCCTCGACGGTCTTGCCGAGGCCAACATCGTCCGCGATTAAGAGATTGACGCGGGGGAGGCGCAACGCTTGCGGAGCGGCAGAAGTCGATAGGCGTCGAGCCGAATGCCCGCCCGAAACGGCGCCTGCAAAAGATCGCGGTCAGCGGCTGTCGTAGATCGCCATCGTATCGCGCGCAGGGGCCGCCAACACTTCGGCCCTGTCAGGGAGCCCCGTCCCAATATTTCTCCATCCATCCTCATCGAGCGCGACCGCGACGATCTCGGCATCCCAAAGGACTTCAAGCCGCTCACCTTGGGCATCGTCAGAGATGCACGACAGGTTGAGGGACTGAAGATCGTTCGCTTCGCCTCGCACCTCCTCGACGAGCCACGGTCGGCCAAGAAGCTCGACGAAACTTCCTTCTTCGATGGTCCCTCCCACAGCTCGTTGCATCATTTGTCTCGATTTTCAGGTGTGTCGCTTTTTGTGCTTTCCGGGATGGCTCCGATTAGGCGAGGCGCTTGTGGTTTGTCCGCGGCCCGCCGGTCGAAAGCCTGATCACACCCGGACAAATTCGCTCGCGAAGGCTTCGGCTCGGTTGGCACGGTAGCTCAGAATCATGCGATCAGGATGATGCCTCGTGATGAATGACGTCAAGCGCAAACTTGATATAATTTCAAAGCTTTATAGAAGCTCCCCACGGCCGCGAAGGGCGTCTAATCAAAGGGGACCGTCCGGAATTGGCGGCTCCGGTTCCGAGGCCGGATGCTCGGCGGTGTGAATATAGAATTCAAGGACGCCGTTAAGCTCCTCCTGCCAGCCCGCGCCGCGTGCCTTGAACCAAGCCAGTATAGCTGGCTCGATTTCAAGCTTTTTATCAGGATCTGCGGCCTATTTGAAAGACGATGTTGGCTGCCATTCATTCATACCTTAGTATAAAATGTACTATATTAAGGAAATATTTATATCCACCTTGTTGCAAAGCTCCTTTCTTTTGCTTGAGCTCGGTCATGTGAGCGTATGCGAAAAACCTCTTGTGCTACGCAGATTACCTTTTGCGCCCAGGCTCATGCAGCCCGCAATCGGGGGGTCCTGTTTGTAGCGGGCCTTTTTATTCGCCCCAGAGGAGGCATGAATACCGAGTTCAGTATGGAATTTCAAAAAATCGCCGTTCAGTTACGGTTTTTCATGGAATGTTACGGTTTTTCACGGTAAGGTGATATTAGAACGAAAATTCACGAACAGGATGCATTTTTCATGGGAAATGGCGTTAAGAACGATTTTTCAGGCCCTGTTACAGTTTTTCAGGATCGACGACTCCCGGAACGGGCGACGCCCATTGGGTATGCCGCCCTGATCGACGCCTTTCGCCTGAGAATCCCGGCGCCGCGTACACTCTCGGCAATCGGCCAGCGGCACAAGCTTTACCAACAGGACGGATGGAATATCTATACCCCCCGGCACGCTCCCCCGGAGACTCTCGAAGGGCATCTGAGCTTCGCTCTGAAATATGAAGGGCTCGATCTTCTCGCCCTGAAATCGCTCTTTCGAGCCACAGGACCAGGACCGATCGAGGCGATCGTCAGGGCGACACCGACTGGTTCCTATGCCCGCCGCATCTGGTTCCTCTATGAGTGGCTGCTCGGAACGGAGCTCGACCTGCCTCCGGCCGGGAAAGGCGCTTATGCCCTCGTCGTTATCCCGACCAGCAATGGGCGGTGGCTGGCACGACGTCGTCGCGCCATCGCGTCAAAAACAACCTGCCGGGCACGCCGTCTTTCTGCCCGATGATCTTCCGCACAGAGGCGCTTCGTGCTTTCACCGCGCGCGATCTGGCCGAACGCGCCCGCGCCGCAGTGGCCAATGTGCCCCGCGACCTGCTCGCGCGTACTGCTGCATTCATGCTGCTGAAGGATTCCAAGTCGAGCTTTGCCATCGAAGGCGAGCATCCGCCGCAGGATCGCATTCAGCGCTGGGGCCGGGCCATCGGCGAGGCGGGACGCCGGCCGATCGACCTCGACGAATTGCTTCGGCTGCAGCGCGTCGTTATTGGCGACGCGCGCTATGTGCGTTTGGGCCTGCGTCATGAGGGCGGCTTCGTCGGCGAGCATGACCGCGAAAACGGTATGCCTCTGCCGGAACATATCAGCGCCCGGCATGAGGACCTGCCGTCTCTGATAGAGGGACTGGTTGCTTTCGACCAGACCGCCGCGCGCCACCTCGATCCGGTACTCGCGGCAGCCGCGCTCGCCTTCGGCTTTGTCTACGTTCACCCCTTCGAGGATGGCAACGGACGGCTCCACCGGTACCTTATCCACCACGTCCTGGCCGAGCGCGGCTTCAACCCACCCGGCATGGTGTTCCCCGTCTCGGCGGCGATCCTGGACCGGATCAATGACTACCGCAAAATCCTGGAGAGCTATTCGGCGCGGCTGCTGTCACTGATCGAGTGGGAGCCGACCGGCAAAGGGAATGTCCGCGTCCTGAATGACACGGGCGACTACTACCGCTTCTTCGACGCGACGCCGCATGCGGAGTTTCTTTATGAGTGCGTCGAGCGGACGATCGAAGTGGACCTCCCCGCCGAGACCAGTTTTTTAAAAGGCTATGACAGCTTCAAACGACAGGTTGAGGACATCGCCGACATGCCGGACAATACGGTCGATCTCCTGTTTCGCTTTCTCCGGCAGAACGACGGCACGCTCTCCCGGCGTGCACGGGAACGGGAATTCGCCGAATTGACCGACGACGAAGTCGCTCGCGTTGAGGCGACCTATTCGAAGGCGTTCTCCGGCTGAAAGCGCCGTGCGGCATGATCCGGCGCGCTTTGAAATCGAAGCGGAAACTCGGCGATCTCCGGTGGGGGGAATGGCTGTAGCGGGCCTCCGCTACCACTTTTCCCCCCCACATCCGGGCTGCCGGAAATACCTGATGGCCGATGAGCGCGGCGAGCCGGCCCCGGACTTCGACTTCAATGGGAGCGCCGGGCGGCGTGGGCAGGACGACGATGGCGGCGATCAGCTCGCGCAACGCCCTGACGGGCTCGCGATCGTCGCCCAGGCTTTCGGACGATAGGGCCTTCTGAAGATCCTCGACCTGCTGCTGATATCGGGCAAGAGCCGTCGGGTGGAGCGCCACGGTCTCGGGCGGCTTCTCCGCGCTGGCAAGGTCGGCTTCGAGCCGCTTGCGCTCGGCTCTCAACTCGCTGAGCGGCTCGCGAACCTCCGCTTCTTCGGAGAATCCCTTTACGTAGGATTGGAAGACACGGTCGAACTCGCGTTTGACCCGCGCCAGGCGCTTTTCAATGCGCGACCGATTGGCGATCATCCCGGACGCGAGTCGCTTGCGCTCTTCGTTGTAGGTCTCGACATAAGCCGCGATGAGGTCGGGCGTGGTAAGATTGGCCTTCAGGCCGTCGAAGACCGTGCGTTCGATCGTATCGAGATCATAGACGCGACGATGGTCGCACGTTCCCGCCTCCTTCATTTGCGTACACTGGATGCGCTGCCGCCCTTTCCTTGTGTCCTTGACGGACATGCCGGCGCCACAGCAGCCGCATTTCAACAGACCCGAGAGAACGCGCTTCGGCTTGCGGGTGTGACAAGGGATCGGGCCGCCCCGCTCCTGCTTGAGCGCGATCGCCCGCTCGCAGAGTTCCTGGTCAACAATCCTCAGATGCGGCGCATCGATGGACTGCCACTCGAAGGACGGGTTCGGGCGTGAAACGCGTTTCCCGGTGTCCGGGTCCTTGATCATGCGGACCTTGTTCCAGACAATGCGGCCCGCATAAAGATCGTTCTGGATCACCCCGTTATGGCGCTTGAGGGAGCCGTTCAGGGTTGAAGCCGTCCAGTAGCGTCCACGGGGCGGCGGAACCTTCCGCACGTTCAGTCGCATTGCAATTTCCCGTGGCGTCTTGCCGCCGACATACGACTCGAAGATTTCTCGAACGATCGTGGCTTCGTCCTCGTCGATCTGGAGTTCACCGGGTTTGCCCGGCACTGGCCTGTATCCGTAAGCGCGCCCGCCGGCATGCCGCCCGTCGCGGATAACGCCTGACATGCCGCGCCGGACTTTGTGGGCGAGGTCCTGGAGATAGAGGGCGCCTACAAGTCCGCGTATGCCGATCTGGATCTGGTCGGCCTTGCCGTCGTGGACGGCCCTGAGCTCGATCCCGAGAAAATTGAGGCGCTTCCAGAGCCCGGCGAGGTCTTCCTGATCGCGCGAGAGGCGATCCAGCGCCTCGACAAGGATGACGCCGAAAGCCCCGTCCCGCGCCGCATCCATCATGCGCATCAGGCCGTCGCGGCCAAAAATCGATGCTCCGGAGCGAGCCCGGTCATCGTAAACGGCGACGACGTCGAGGCCGTTTTTCGCCGCATAGGCGCGGCACAGTGCAAACTGGTCTTCGATGGAGCGTTCTTGCTGGAGCTCGGTCGAGAAGCGCGCGTAAATGGCGGTTCGCATCACTGTCCGTCCGGTTCGGGCCGGGGCAAGGCTGCCTCGGCAGCCCGGCGATGATCCTCCCTCGCGGCCGCTCGCGCAAGCGATTTAACGAATTCCATGAGCTTCGGGTCCGGCGTAGCCGAGCTGGCTTCCAGCGGCCGGCGCGCGGTTTCAGACTTTTTCTCGGAACCCTGTGCCCGGTGCATATGCGCTGCTTCGCGTCGGCAAACGGCGTCAAGTGCCGTCATGCTCAACGTAGTGGCGCAGCAGTCCGGATTCCTGGTCGCGATCTGGTCAAAGTTGCCCCTGCCGTTCCCCGTCCATCTGTGTTCGTTCTTTGCCGGTCATTTGTAGCGGCTGTCCTTGTGGCAAGCGTGAAGCTCCTCCTCTGACGTTGCGGCCCTGAAGGGTGCGGTTTGGCCCGCCGCTGTTCCAACGCCCGTGAACAACACCATGGACGAAAGGAACGACAATGACGAACCGGACCAGATACAGAACCGAAGCCGAACTGAAGGCGCTCTTTGAGCAAGCCGTCCGCGCGATTGGCTTCTACGAAGCGCAGCGCAAGGAAGTGCTGATGGCCCTCGAAAGTCTGAGACGCGCGCTCAACGCCCGCAGGCCGAAGCCGCCGACCCCATAAGCGCGCCGGGGAGCCGGGAACGCGGCTCCCCGATAACGACTGTTGGCGCTTTGTAATATTTAGTATCCAGCCCGAAGCACTCGTTCATTTCGGCGAGCCGCACCCACGGATCGCCAAGGATCAGGTCGATGATCTGCGTGAAGGCCTTTCTAAACGCGAAAAGAAAAGAGGGCTTATCAATAGTTCTTTCTCTTTATTTGCGTAGCACGCTCGGCATAATATTTTTCCAGAGCCTCGATAAATTCGGTGGCGCTTTCGAAAAGCCATTCCTCCGTCTCGAGGACAGGACGCGGTCGATGCGGCGCTAGTGGTGGGTTAGCATCGGCGATCATTGCCAGCACTTCGGCAATGGCCTTGGCCTTGCGATCCCGGCGCGATGAATGGAGCATTGCGTTGTCCGGTTGCGTCAAAACGCGACATCAAACGTCGCCACGCTAGAGGCATTAAACACGGCATTCCGTCAAAACTTCGCTAACATCTCGCCTTGGCGTAACAATGACTAGCCGGTGTAACATCGGCGCAACACGTCGCGCGCGGGGTGAGCAAGTTGGGCCCTGATCTGTGGGGAGAGGACCACATCAGGGGCGGCCTGATGGGCAGCCAAGAGAGGACGAAGGAGCCGCGCCGGCGCAAGCCCGCGATGCAATTATCGCCTCTGGGCTCTAAAAGTTCCACTTAGGTAGTAACATCACGGCATCGTGACAAAGACTAAAGCGCGGCGTGCTGCGTTTTGGGTCAACTCCCATCATCACGAACTCTGAGCCTAACTTCAGCAATGGGTGGATGGGTGGCGGTCATTTGCTCACAAACCGCCTGAATGACCCCGGTGCGCCAGAAATGAAGCTTCGCATGCGGGTTCGGCTTCCAAAGGATCGAACCAATCGTCCCCGAGGAAAAGTGCTCCTTCGGCCGCTTCCGCCGCCGCTTTTGTGGTATCCGTTTTCGTGGCGTGATCTCCATCGGCGCGATGCCGATTCAGTTGTTGAAACAACGCGGGATTACGTCACCTTCAAATTCCAACCACTCCCGCAATGGCACCTACGGTGACAGGGGGAGGCATTGGACTATTTGGTCGCGCGGAGGACCTAATGGAGGACAAGGAGTATTCGGCCAAACTGCTAGTGAATCGTAAGCGTCCGGTCATGGCCGCCTACTAAAGGATCAAAAAATATCGGACAGTGGCATTCGTGGCCACCAATGTAGTGTCCACTTATTTTTAAGCGGACACTTATTGATGCCTGGCGACGCTATTCCCGGTGTACTCCAACGAAGGAGCAAAGAAAGGTCGGCCCGGCCCGGGGGGCGGCCGCGGCGGCGTTATACGCTCAGTTTCATACTCCAGGTCGTGAACGAAACCTTTGCGCCGGGCGCATCGGTGACAGAGGTGGCGCTGCGGCACAACATGAACACGAATGTGATTTTCCGTTGGCGCAAGCAGTTTCGAGAGGGTTTGTTTAGCGCCGGGACAGCCTCCCGGGAGGAGCCGCCACCGCAGTTTATCCCGGTCCATGTGGTCCCGGATGCTCAGGCAGCGCTGCCCGCGCCGCAGACGCTCAGGCAGGCGGTCGTGCCTGCGCAGAAGCCGGCATCCTGCGGGAATGGCGGCATGATGGAGTTGACCTTGCCGGGGGGCTTTGCGCTGCACGTCGATGCCGGCATCGATGACGCCACATTGCGCCGGGTGCTGAAGGCACTGAGGGATATGTCATGATGCATCTGCCGCCGGGCACGCGGGTTTATCTTGCATGCCGTCCGACGGATATGCGCAAGGGCTTTGACGGCCTGGCCGCGCAGGTCAGCAGCGTCCTGCACGCCGATCCTTTTTCGGGCCATATGTTTGTGTTCCGCGGAAAGCGCGGCGATTACGTGAAGATTCTGTACTGGGACGGCACCGGCCTGTGCCTGTTCGCGAAGCGCCTTGAGAAATCGCGCTTTGCCTGGCCGCCGATGGTCGACGGGAGCTTCCACATGAGCACCGCCCAACTTGCGCTGTTGATCGAGGGCATGGACTGGCGGCGCACGGTTCCGATGGACCTTCCGCACGCTCCGGCGTTTGCGTAAAGAGAGCGAAGAAACGTCGTAAAATCATGCACAAACAAGCAAAAACAATGGAGATATTCCATGCCAAATGATAGATTAAATCATGTCATTGTCGCACTCGATACTTCCCGCCGATCCTGATGAATTACGCGTGTTCGCCGCTACATTGCAGGCCGAGCTTTACGCGAAAACGCTTCATATTGAAAAACTGAAAGCGCAACTGGCCGCGCTGCGGCGCGCCCGCTTCGGCCGCTCATCGGAGAAGCTGGACCGCGAGGTCGAGCAGCTTGAGCTGTTGATCGGCGAGATCGAGGAAAGCAGCGCGGGCCAGGCTGAAATCAAAACAGGCGGCGGAATCGTTCGCGCCTTTGCCGTCACCGCGCCGTGAGCGCTCAATACCGGTACGCAAGCCGCTGCCCGCGCATCTGCCGCGCGAGCGGGTCGAGCATGAATCTTCCTGCGCCTGTCCGGCCTGCGGCGGGACGCTGCTTTCGGTGATCGGCAGCGACGAGCGCGAAGTGCTGGAATATGTGGCCTCGCACTTCAAGGTGATCGTGCATGTGCGCCCGAAGCTGAGCTGCCGCGCCTGCGAAACGATCACGCAGCCGCCGATGCCGGGCTTGCCGATTGAGCGCGGGCTGCCGGGCCCCGGCCTGCTCGCGCATGTTCTGGTGGCAAAATACTGCGATCACCTGCCGCTGCATCGGCAGAGCGTGATCTATGCGCGGGACGGTGTCGAGATCGACCGTTCGACGATGGCCGACTGGGTCGGCCGAATGACCTTCCTCCTTGACCCTCTGGCGACAGCCATTGCCCGGCATGTTCGCGCCGGGGATGCCATCCATGCCGACGATACGCCGGTGCCGGTGCTCGATCCCGGTCGGGGTAAAACAAAGACCGGAAGGTTATGGGTGGCGGTGCGCGATGAACGGCCGTGGAGCTCCGGGGTTCCCCCTGCCGCCTTTTACCGCTACGCGCCGGATCGCAAGGCGGAACAGGCGCAGGCGTTACTGAAGGATTGCCGCGGCTATCTGCATGCCGATGCCTATGGGGGATTCAGGCATCTTTACGAGCCGCATCCGATAACCGGGCATGTGAAGCTGATCGAAGTCGCGTGCTGGGCGCATGCGCGCCGTAAAATCTACGAGGTTCATGCGCAGACAGCCTCGCCGGCGGCGCAGCTTTTACTGACCCGGATCGCGGAACTGTTCGCGCTTGAAGCCGACATCCGCGGCCGAACGCCGGAACAGCGCCTCGCGGTCCGCGCTGAACGGTCGGCGCCGCTGCTGGCGCGGATCAAAACGGAGTTTGAATCCACGCTTGCGCAGATCAGCGGCAAGAGCGCTCTGGCAATGGCGCTGCGTTACGCGCTCTCAAGATGGGACGCGCTTTGCCGGTACACGACCGACGGAAGGCTCGATATCTGCAACAATGCGGCGGAACGGGCGATCCGGCCTCTCGCCATCGGGCGCAAGAACTGGCTGTTCGCCGGTTCCGATGCCGGCGGGGAGCGCGCCGCCACGATCTACACCCTGGTCGAAACCGCGAGGATGAACGGCATCGATCCGGAAGCTTATCTTCGGGCCGTCATCGCCTGCATCGCCGATCACCCGATGAAGCGCATCGACGAACTTCTCCCCTGGAACATCTCTTTATAGACCACCCCGCGGTCTTCGCCGGACGCTTACAGTGAATCCAGTGGCATCTACGGAAACACAAACACACGTATTCGTCCGTGCAGGCACGCTTGATGAACTCAAGAGCAAAGGGCAGCTCTTGGTCCACGGACCTCATCGACCGATCTTGGTCATCGAAGAACAGGATCGAGTGTACGCCCTGGACAACCGGTGTCCGCATATGGGCTTTCCACTCGATCGTGGCAGCGTGGAGGACGGCATTCTAACCTGCCACTGGCATCATGCGCGGTTCGATCTTGCGAGTGGCTGCACCTTCGATCTCTGGGCGGACGATGTACCGACCTGCCCGGTCGAAGTGCGCGGTGGGGAGGTATGGGTCAGGGTTGAATTCTGCCACCGGGAGCCCACTGCCTACTGGCGGCAGCGACTAAACGAGGGCATGGCTCACAATCTTGGGCTCGTCATTGCAAAAGCAGTGCAGGGTCAACTAGCGGCTGGCCTTGAGCCGCTCGACATTGTGCGGCAGGCGGCAGTCTTCGGCGCCCGGAATCGGGACGGATGGGGCACGGGAATGACCATCGTAACTGCCCTGGGGAACCTCCTGGCTATCCTGCCGACGGAAGAGACCTACTTGGCGTTGTTCCATGGTGTCCGTCGAATCGCGGCCGATTGCGACGGTGCTGCACCGCGCAGACAGCGCTCAGCGCTTGACAGTCGACCTGATTCTCATACGCTCAAGCGGTGGCTACGGCGTTGGGCGGCCGTCCGTCATCGCGAAGCAGCCGAGCGAACAGCACTTACCGCCATCTCGATGGGCGCTCGGCCCGCCGCCCTGGCAGACCTGCTATTCGCGGCTGAGACCGATCGCGTCTTTGCTGATAGTGGACACTCGCTCGACTTCATCAACAAAGCATTCGAGTGCCTTGACCTTATCGGTTGGCGACACGCGGCCGATGTGCTGCCCACGATCATCGGCCAAATGGTCGCGGCGCGCGGTGCAGATGAAATCAGGGGAGTGGCGCCAGCCCGTAGACCTCGTAGCGCTGTGCGAGAAAGCTGCCAGCGACCTACCGGCCCTTTTCGCAGTTGGTCGTGGTCGCGGTCCGTGGTTGGAGCACGCCGAGTTGGCGCAGGATCTCCTGGGCGACGATCCGAGCGCGATTATCGCCGCACTCCAAGCCGCGGTCTCTGGCGGAGCCTCATTCGCTGACCTCGGCCGCTCGCTTTGTTATGCGGCGGCGTTACGGGTCGCACGGTTTGGCACGGCGAATGAGCACGCGGATTGGGAAACGGCGCATCACGTCTTCACTTATTGCAACGCGGTGCATCAGGGGTTGAAGCGCATCGGCTCTGACCTCGACCTTGGCGGGCAGTTTGTCGAGCTGGTGCGCGCCATCCTGCATGGAGCCACCGCGATCTATCTCATTCGCTATTTGAATGTGCCGCCGGCGCGGTTGCCGGGTGAAGGCGGTGATCAATTGGAAGCTCTCCCCTCAACGGTCGAAGACATCCGTGCCTCTTTGCTGGACGCCTTCGATCGCCAACACCAAGTTGAGGCAACGGCGCGCCTCGTGGCGCGTCACCTCACGTTGGGCCATCCGCCGGACTTGATTATTTCCGCCCTGGCGCGTGCTCTATTGCGTGAAGACGCAGGTTTTCATGCCTATCAGATTGTGGAGGCCGGGGTACGTCAGTTCAGCGAATGGGGCAACACCGAGCCGGGGCGGCATATCCTTATTGCGGTTGCACGCTACCTTGCGGCTCACTCGCCAACCGAGCGCGCGTTGCTCCAAACCGCCGATATCGCAGCCCGCTTGTCACGGGGCGACCGGCTCCATGAGAATGCCTGATGACCGGATTTCGAGGCTGAAATTGCCGCTGCGGACGAGCATTGGCAAGGCCGAACCATTGCTGTGATGCTCCGGCACACCAAAGCCGGTGACATCGGCGTGTCGGGCGCCGGATAATGCCGATTTTGTTGGCATCAAGACGTTCCTCTCCCATGGCTTTTGTGCGAACTCATGATGACAACGGAATAACGCCGCCCATGGCGCTATTTTGCAGCAGCTTTCGCGTGCCGAACAAAACAATGCGCGCGGCCTCCAATTTATGCCGCTATCTGCCCAAGCGACGGTAAGTGCGCGGCGCTCGTTTTTGCCCCCCTCTGCTGAGGTGATGAACTTGCATCTTATTATTACCGATCACAATAGAGATCACGCCAAGCCTGCTCCTCCCTCGGTTGGTTTCATGCTCCGACAAAAACCGGCTACTCTTTCTCGCCCTTGTGACCCAAGGACCAGACGTAAGCCGCGACCGCTTTGAGATTTTCGTCAGAAAGCTCCACACCGCCCATCGACGGCATGGCACCTGGGTGCTGCTTTGGCTCGAGCACGCCATTTTTGATTGTTTCGGTGATGGCGGCAAGGCTGCCATCGCCCCAGAGCCAAGTTCCCCTCCTGAGATCCGCACCGACTGGCGTGCCGATGCCCTCGGCACCGTGACAACCGGCGCAGGTTGCGCCCGCGGCTTCACCATGAAAAATCTTTTTGCCGAGGGCGACCTGCTCGCGCGTCGCTCCGGGCGGAACCGGCAAAGGGGCCGCCTCTTTGCCGGCGTCGGGATGGATGCCTTCCGGAGGAAGAACTTCCGGTGATGCCTTGGCTTCTACAGCTGGCGACGGCGCGGACTCTACGTCCGTAACGTTCGGATCACCGTTGAACGTGACGCGCCAGATACGACCCGCCTTGTCATCGGAGATGTAGAGAGCTCCACCGGCTCCTACAGCTACTCCGGACGGACGGTGCAGCGCACGGCCCGGGTCCTTATGCTCCCCGGCAAAGCCATCGGCGAAGATCACGTAGTTGCCTGAGGGCTTGCCGTCGGCGAGCGGCTGGAAGACGATGTTGTAGCCCTCCTGCGGACCCGGTGCCCGGTTCCACGACCCATGGAAAGCGATGAACGCGCCGCCAACGTAGGACTTTGGAAATTGTGCGCCTTTGTAGAGCTTGAGATCGTTCGGCGCCCAGTGCGCTGGAAACGCAACCAATGGCTGTTCGGCCTTATCGCAAACGCCAGTCTTCTTGCCTCCATCGCCGCCGTATTCTGGAGCCAGCACCAACTTCTTCTGCGTCGGATCGAAATAGCAGTTCGGCCAGCCGTACCAGGCGCCGTCCTTGACGATCATCACTTCCTCAGCCGGAAGCTCGAAGCCTTGTTTGGCGGTGTAGAGTTCGGGCCAATCCTCGTGCAGCTGATCGCGACCGTGCTGCGTGACAAATAAGCGGCCGGAAGTGTCGAAGTCGAACCCCTCGCCGTTTCTGATGCCGCTGACATAACGCTCCTCTGCCGAGAAGATCTGACCAGTTTTGTTAGCGTCGTACTTCCAAATACCGGCCCGGGTTTCAAGCTCAGTGCACGGGTTGTTGCCGAGCGAATGGGGCATGCGGTTCTTCACCTCGCAGGCATTCGTCGCCGATCCCATCGATACGAACAGGGTGCCCTCTGCATCAATAGCAAAAGGATGCATCGGATGGTCGCCATTGATTGGCATGCCACTGAGAATAGTTTCCGCCTGACCAGTTGGCACAGCTTCGCCCTCCTTCAAGCTATAACGAAGGATCCGGTCGTTTACTTCAGCGTAGAGCCAATGCTTGTAGAGGGCGATGCCTGTACCGCCGTGGCTGCCTTCCACGAAAGTCTGGCCGAAGCGGACATTCACATCCGCTTGGCCAGCGCCTTTGGTGTCCTTCAACGCAATGAGAAATCCACCAGCGTGTGACTTATCGCTGCCGTAGTAAACACCGCTCCAGGTGTTGACGAAAACCGTCCCGTCGGGAGCCACGACGAGCTGGCGAGCGTGTCCGATGTTGTCGGCAAATATCGTCGCGCAGAAGCCCTTGGGCAGTGTGATACCGCCTCCCCCACCCGAGCACGACGTCGTCGCTTTGTGCGCGACCGTCTCAGCAAAGACCGGAGTTTGGCCAAGCTGAGTTGCAACAGCAAGCACAGCCAAGCCTATGGCAGTCCATCCATGTTTTTGAACCGCGATCTGCATCATCATCTCCTAAAACCTCAGCACCTAAGTCGTGACCCAGCGCCATCGCAGTGACTGCCAGTCTGAGCTGTCATTAGTTCCCTACAGCGACTGGCACGATTTCGAACGGAAGGCGCGGTGGACATTGGCCTTCGCGTTGATAAAGATGCGACAGCTGACCTTCCGTGGCCCAAGCCGTGCCGCCCACCTTTGCAACGGCGGTTGGCTCTTTGAGCCCGTCCTTGATGGTCGCGATACTGACCTTATCGCATTCACGGTGACGCGATCGAGCGAGCCGCTTCCCTCTACCATCAGGAAGTTCTTTCCACTGACGAGCCGTAGCCCATCCAGCAATATCAGCGGACGCGAGGTTTCAAGCTTTGCGACGGTGCCTGGCTTACCGTCCTTGACCTCGACATGGAAAAAGTCACCGCCATTGAACGTATTGACGTAGATATCGCCATCGCTCCCAATGGCGATGCCATCCAGGCCAATGCCGCTCGGAGGTTGAAACTGCTTATTTTCGACCCAAACCTCTAAAGTTTTGCCGCCGAGCTTCAATTGCAGGATTTGCGGCGCGAGGGAATTCGTGACGTATACGGTCCCGTCGCTGGCAACGGTCATATCATTGCAGAGGTTCGTTTTGCCTGGGAATTGGGCGCTTAACTTGCCATCCCCTGTCGAAAGATCGAAGCCCTTGAGGTGACTGCCAATTGCATGACCTGGGCCATCGACGCCGAGACCAGACATATCGCGCTAGATGCGGCCGTGTTAACAGGACGACCTTATGAAGGATGGTGCCCAAAAGGCGGTTGGGCAGAAGATTTCTTACATCCACCAGGTTTGTTGACGAAATATCCCCACTTTATGGAGACTCCAAGCAAGTCTCCCGAACAATGAACCGAGTGGAACGTACGCGACAGTGCGGCCACGGTCGTATTTGTACCGGACTCAAAAAATCGCTCTAGAGGTACCGATTTCACAATTGAATGCACAAGGAAATATGGAAAGCCCTACTGCATCATTCACTACATGGATCGTGGAGCCATCATTGACATCAAATGCATGATATCGCGATTGGGAGAAGAACGATCATTAAATATCGCAGGTCCTCGCCAGAGCGATCAGGCTGGCCATGGGCGAGTCCTCGCTGGTGAAGGTCAGGCCCTCCTTGACGAACTCAACCCGCACGCCGCGCCCGGTCAGCCCCTGCACGACGCGCCGCAGGTCGTCGAGATTGCGGGCAAGGCGGTCCATGCTGTGAACGACGACCGTGTCGCCCTGCCGGACAAAGCCGATCAACGATTCCAGCGCGGGGCGTATCACGTCCTTGCCAGAGGCCGTGTCGGTGAAGGTTCTGTCCACCGCAATATCGGCGAGTTGCCGCTCGGGATTTTGATCGAAACTGCTGACCCGGATGTAAGCGACACGTTGACCGTTCAAACTTGTTCTCCTGACCATTTCTGTCAGGATGAAAACTATTACCGTCAGTCGGTCATGTCAATAAAGTCCATTTTCGGCCCTAATCTGACGTGGTTTCAACCCGCAACCTGACATCAGGGTAGAGTATGCTTCAAACGGACAGGCAAATGAACGGCAAAGCTCTAGTTTTTGCAACAGAGCCATCCGTCACGCGTGAGTGGCGCAAGCGTCACCTTCGAGCCGGGTGCTCGGACCGCCTGGCATACGCATCCACTGGGCCAGACCCTGATCGTAACGGTTGGCTGTGGATGGGCGCAGCGCGAAGGCGGGCCCATCGAGGAAATCTGGCCGGGTGATGTCGTCTGGTTTCCGCCCGGCGAGAAGCACTGGCATGGGGCAACGCCGACAACAGCGATGACGCATATCGCCGTTCAGGAGGCTTTGAACGGCAAAGCCGTGGACTGGATGGAAAAGGTCAGCGACGAACAATACCGGGCCTGATCGCGGCGCGAGACGGCTCGGGCCATTGACCCAATCGGAGTCCAAAAAAATGCAAAAGCGCAAACTTGGAAAGAGTGGTCTGGAAGTCTCGGCTCTCGGGTTCGGTTGTATGGGAATGAGCCAATCCTACGGTCCGGCTGGCGATAGGCGGGACCTGATCTCCCTTCTCCGCTCGGCTGTCGAACGCGGGATAACGTTCTTCGATACAGCCGAAGTCTATGGTCCGTGGACCAACGAGGAACTGGTCGGCGAGGCCCTCTCTCCATTACGTGACCACGTGGTGATCGCCACGAAGTTTGGCTTCAACATCGATTCAAAAAGGGAGCGCCCGGTCTCGGGCCCGGATAGTCGGCCGGAGCGGATCAGGCAGGTCGCCGAGGGCTCGCTCAAGCGCCTCAAGGTTGATGTTATCGACCTCTTCTATCAGCACCGCGTCGACCCGAATGTGCCGATCGAGGACGTCGCGGGAACGGTGAAGGACCTGATTCAGGAAGGGAAGGTCAAGCACTTCGGCCTTTCTGAGGCGGGGGCGCAAACGATCCGGCGCGCACACGGGGTCCAACCGATCACCGCCGTCCAGAGCGAATACTCGCTGTGGCTGAGAGGTCCCGAGGCGGAAGTGCTGCCGACCCTCCAGGAACTTGGGATCGGCTTCGTTCCCTATAGCCCACTGGGCAAGGGCTACCTCACGGGGAAGATCGACGAAAACACGGCGTTCGACAGTTCCGACATCCGCAACACCATCCCGCGCTTCACGCCTGAGGCCCGGAAGGCGAACCAGGCTCTGGTCGATCTCCTTGGTAGGATCGCGCAACGGAAGAAAGCGACGCCGGCTCAGATCGCGCTTGTCTGGCTGCTCGCGCAGAGGCCGTGGATCGTTCCAATTCCAGGCACCCGAAAGCTGGAGCGCCTGGAAGAGAACATCGGAGCCACCGCAGTCGAGCTGACCCCCGACGATCTTCTCGACATCGAAAGCGCCGCCTCGAAGATCACGGTGCAAGGCGCCCGGTATCCCGAATATTTGGAAAGAATGACCGGTCTCTGAGCGGCGCCGAAAAAGCGCTTCATAGCAACGGAATCCGATCATGGATTTGTCTTTCGAAAGCAAGGTCGCATTCGTCACTGGCGCGACGAGCGGAATCGGACGGGCGACGGCAATCGCGTTTGCACAAGAAGGGGCCAGCGTCGTCGTGGCGGACATATCGGAAGAGGGCGTTCGGGAAACGGCCCGGCTGATCGGGGACGTCGGAAATCGTGCCCTTGCTGTCAAATGCGATGTGACCAAGGCCGATGAGGTGAAGGCCGCCCTGGACCAGGCGGTTAAGACCTTCGGGCGCATCGATGTGGCCTTCAACAATGCCGGTGTCGAACAGCCGATCACCGCGACGGCCGATATTACGGAGGAGGAATGGGATCGGATCACCACCATCAATCTCCGCAGCGTGTTCCTGTGCATGAAGTACCAAATACCGATCATGCTCAAGCAGGGCGGCGGCGCCATCGTTAACACCTCGTCGGGTGCTGGCGTCATCGGTGTGAAGGGGCAGGCGGCATATACGGCTGCCAAGCACGGCGTCGTCGGCCTCACCAAGGTTGCTGCGCTCGATTACGCGCAATCCAACATCCGCGTGAACGCCGTCTGCCCCGGGATCATCGACACCCCAATGATCGAGCGTTTCGGCGGGGGCACACCCGAGGGGCACGAGCGTATGATTGCTCAAGAGCCGATCGGGCGATTGGGCAAGCCCGAGGAGATCGCCTCCGCAGTTCTGTGGCTATGCTCTGAGGGTGCCGCCTTCACGATTGGGCACGCGATGGTGGTCGATGGCGGACAGACCGTCGGTTGACGCTGCAGGCAGGCCTCCTGTCGGCCATTGGGCGATGGCGCAGGGAAACTGCCTCGAAGATCACGGTGCAAGGCGCCCGGTATCCCGACCACCTGGAGAGAATGACCGGCCTTTGAGCGGCGCAAGCGCTTCATAGCAAAGGAATTAGATCATGGATTTGTCTTTCGAAAGCAAGGTCGCACTCGTCACTGGCGCCAGCTCCGGCATCGGGCTCGCGACGGCGAAGGCCTTCGCCGAGGCAGGCGCCTCGGTCGTGCTGGCGGACAATAACGAGGACACCCTACGCGCCGCCACGGACGAGCTGACATCGGCCGGCCACAAGGCGATCGCCGTCCGCTGCAATGTCGCCGACGAGGCCCAAGTGGCCGCCATGGTCGAGCGGGCGGTCGCCACCTTCGGCCGGCTGGACGCGGCATTCAACAATGCCGGTGTGCAGTCTCCTGCAGTGGAAACCGCGGATGCCAGCGGCGAAGAATTCGATCGCGTGACGGCAATCAATCTCCGCGGCGTCTGGAACAGCATGAAGTACGAGTTGCGCCGGATGCGCGAGCAAGGAAGCGGCGCGATCGTCAACTGCTCCTCGATCGGCGGCCTGATCGGTCTCCCCGGCCGCGCAATGTACCATGCGTCCAAGCACGGCGTAATCGGCCTGACGAAGAGTGCTGCGCTCGAATATGCCTCCAGGGGTATTCGCATTAACGCGGTTTGCCCTGGGACGATCGAAACGCCGATGGTTGCGGACATGTTGGCCAAGGAACCGGACGCCATGAAAGACATCATGAGAGACCAGCCGATTGGTCGACTTGGCCGGCCTGAGGAGATCGCCGCCGCTGTGCTTTGGCTTTGCAGTCCTGGCGCAAGCTTCGTGATCGGTCACGCACTCACTGTGGATGGCGGCTACACCGCACGCTGAGGACGAAAGCTCCTGCAGCGCCCGGTGCCACCCCATGAGGACAACTCAAGAGGATCGAACAGAAAAGGACAAACCCGTGTACAACGCGAAGGCCTACTCAGCGGCCAGTGTGACATCGCCACTGGCCTCCGCGACGATTCCACGGCGCGATTCGACCGAACACGACGTGCAGCTCGAGATTCTCTTCTGCGGCATCTGTCACTCCGATCTTCATCAGGTCCGTAACGAGTGGCGCGATGTCATGCCCACGGTCTATCCCTGCGTCCCCGGCCACGAGATCGTGGGCCGTGTCACTAGGGTTGGCTCTGCGGTCACGAGGTACAAAGCTGGCGACCTCGTGGCTGTCGGCTGCATGGTCGACTCTGACCGCACCTGCCATCATTGCCGGGAGGGCCTTGAGCAGTTCTGCCCGAACCTGACCCTCACCTACAATTCGCCCGACAAGTACCTCGGAGGAGTGACCTACGGTGGCTACTCCGAGAGCATTGTCGTCGACGAACACTTTGTCCTGCGCGTCTCTTCCAACCTCGATCTCGCCGGAGCCGCGCCGCTACTCTGCGCCGGAATCACGACATACTCTCCCATGCGCCACTGGGGAGTTAGCAACGGCAAGAAAGTTGGCGTGGCCGGTCTCGGCGGACTGGGTCACATGGGCGTGAAGTTTGCTCATGCGTTCGGAGCCCACGTCGTCGTCTTCACCACCTCCCCTGGCAAGAAGGAAGCCGCGCTTGGCCTCGGTGCCGACGAAGTCGTCGTCTCCCGTAACGCCGACGAGATGAAGAAGCACGCCGGCAGCTTTGACTTCATTCTCGACACCGTCTCCGCCGAACACGACATTAACGCCTACCTCAACCTGCTCCGACGCGACGGCAACATCACCCTGGTCGGCGCTCCCGCGAAGCCCCTGGGCGTCTCTGCCTTCGGCCTAATCATGGGACGCCGCAGTCTCGCCGGCTCTGCTATCGGCGGCATCGCCGAAACCCAGGAGATGCTCGACTTTTGTGGGGCGCATAACATTACCGCCGATGTCGAAGTCATCCCCATCCAGAGGGTCAACGAAGCCTACGAACGACTGCTTAAGTCCGATGTGAGGTACCGCTTCTCTATCGATATGGCTTCTCTCAAATCCGAGTAGACGAAAGCGCGAGGGAGGAGCAATTGCGAGTTGGCATTCTCGGTTCGAGTTTGTGAAAGGCTCCGCCGTTCCAGAAGCTGAACTGGTCTTCCGGTCGCGGCGCCGCCCTGAAATTTACTGAGGCACGCATCTCGTGACCGGCGCCAGCTTTGGCATCGAAAACAGCGGGGGGATCGTTCTGGCCTGCATCTGCGTGGTGTCAGGCATGGGACTGGACGGCGTGGGGTGTGCCTGCCCTTGGCCTGCGGATCACAGCGGTTTTTGCCGTGTTCCGGGCCGGGAAAAAGGAGGAAGCCGCGTGGCGCTCCTGCGGCGCGTCCATACGGGGTCTTATGACCGCCTGACGGCCGATCCTGCGGCCAGTGAAACGCGAGCCATGACAGGTCAGAACGAGGCCGCGCCTGCCGATTTGCAGCCATCGGGGCCGGGGGCGCTCGATGCCTTCCGGCATACGGTCTGAGCGATTGGTGCTGCGGGCGGTCACGTTGCGGTAAGAGATTGATTTCGCGCGGCAGGATTCGCTCACCTGCAACCGGGTGTATACCAAGACGCAAACTTGGATGCGTTCGTTGACGGGCCACAGGCCGGTGGCGAAATTATCGTTTTGCAGGGGTCCTTACCCTGCGAAATGTAATTTTGCGTCTGTGCGGCCTTCTTTCGGCCTGCGCCCTTCTTTCGGCCTGCGGCCTCAACTCGTTCCGCTCGGGGTATTTGACAGACTGACGCCTGCCATATGGTTAAGAGGGGCGCGAATTACTCAGTTTTAGCCTCGAAAGGTGAGTTTTCATGCGCGAATTGATGAAAAGGGCCTTCGGATGGGACGTTTTCGGTATCGGAAATCGTATTGCGTCAATGAAGTCGGAAAACTGGGGAGGGGTGGCCAGTATAGTAGGCAGCAGTATTGTCGCTCTTAGCGGTGATGGTGAAAGCTTAGCGTCCACGGTCGCTTTTTGGGCCGCAGAGGGCGTGTTTACTTTTTTCGGCCACCGAAGTGTCGGTTACTCAGTAGGATGTTTCTTCTTCAGTGCTGGTGATATCGCACTCTGTTTCTCAGCAGCAACAGCAGGAAATTACGCTCTGCGAATTACAATGGCGAGCATCGCAGCCACATGGCTCATCGGAAGCTTACGATATCCGGCCGAGTTGGCGGCCTTTGGGTTACGCGACTATATCCCTGTTGTCAGTCGTGCATTTGATCGCGTTGCTCAGTCGATTCAGCCACTGGTGGGGGGGCTCGCGCTAGTTCAGCGGCTGCCAGCATTGGCAACTTCGGCATTCGATGGAAAAGCCTTTATGCCCAGCCCCATCATGTTTGTCGCGACGTCTTTTTGGGCTGCGTCAGACATTCTTTGCGGACGCTTGCGGTATTATGTCATACGCCTATATAGTAAACTAATTAACGTACGAAACACCATTATATAGTTGCTATATCAATCTCTTATTTATTCCATGAAATTAGCACGGTAATTGTGCAGTATTTCTTTCATGCCATCTTCGTCAAATCGTTCATCGTCTTTGTGACGTTTTATCTCTTCAACAAAATCAACAAAATTACGTGCCGCCTTAGTAATGGGCTTCCCGTGTTTTTCCCATCCGTCTATAAAATGTACGCCGCCGACGGCGTTGTTGTTCTGAAATGCTTTGACGCGCTCATATATCCAATCAATATACAATCCTTCCGGCAAAAAACCTTGATTATAGTAATAAAACTGATCCTCTTGAAGAGACCAGAATTGACGGTAATACTCCGCAACGGCGAGGGGCAATACGCGCCCTTTTGGGTCTTGGCTCATTCTTTCGATATCGAGACGCTGTTTAAATAGATCTGCCCAACGCACATTGCAGTGCATCTCAACATCGATTCGCTTCATCAGGTCAGCGTGCCGTGGGCTTGCTATAACTAATACATACCATATTACAACAGCCTCTGACACAGCTAAGGCTACACTTAGCACAGCTAGCAAAGGACTCGCTTTTTTAAAGGCCTCCAGAAATTTCTGGCCGATAGAGGTTGGGTGAATATGTGGCTCAGCTACATCGCTCATTTGCATACCTAGTTGCTATTCATGTTATTCAATCTACTAAGCTTGACGACCTACTGAAAAATGACTACAATAATGTATTCTATAATTGTCACTAATGGTATTATTAGTTATGGTAAAAAATACTACCACTACAAACGACGACACAATCACACTTGAAAAAGTCTTTGATTCGTTCGGTAACGCAATAGTTTTACGTCCGACTATTGCTGCGGCTGCCGCGAAAATTTGTTTCATGGTGGCTGAACCTGAACACGCCGAACTCGTGCAGGCCCGGCCCGCTTCGCCCGAACAAAAGACTGCCGCCGGCACGGGTTTATCAAAATTCTTCCGCGCCGCTGGTGTTGCTGTCGGGTTTGCAGTTCCTGCGCTTACCATAGTCTTGGCCTTCAATAAAATGGCTGACTATGATGTCGGTCCCGTGCTTACTCCTTTGGTAGCAAGCGCTGGCATAATGGCTTCCATTTCTGTTGGTGTGGCTGTTATTGGTGTATCTCGAATGCTTTCAAAATAGTTTCCTTCTTCATAGCGGCACATGCCTGCCCTGTCTATCTTTCGTCGGCTGGAAAAAAGTTTTTTGCTGGAAGCCAGCGCGAGCGGGCATTGCCTTGAAGCCCCTAGCCGGTCAAATTTTCGGCCTTGGCATCGCATTGTATGAGGCTGCTAGAGTTGCGGCTGCGGCACCTTCCGCACCTTGATGCGGTCGGCGGTCTTCATCGCTTGCGCCATGTCGTAATCGAGTTGCAGGGCCGCCCATGTTTCGGGGGCGCTGCCGAAAGCCTTTGACAGCCGGATCGCCATTTCCGCAGAAATGCCGCGCCGCTCGTTCAACAATTCGGACAAGGCATTGCGCGACACGCCTAGCGCCTTCGCGCCGTCCGTGACGGTCAACCCGAGGGGTTCAATACACTCCTGCCGGACAATCCGGCCCGGATGCGGTGGGTTCTTCATCGGCATGGTTCGTTCTTTCCTAGTGGTAGTCGATCAATTCCACGTCCACGGCGTCGGCTCCGTCATAGCGCCAGATAATCCGCCAGTTGGCGCGGACGGTGACAGACCAGAAACCGCGCAAGTCGCCCGTCATCGGGTGCAGATGGAAGCCGGGCAAATCCATCTTTTCCGGCGCGTCGGCGTGGTCCAGCACGGCCAGAATGTTTTCGATCTTGTCGAGCATGTCCGCCCGGACCTGTGATTTGTCGCCGCGCTCAAAAAGACGTTTCAAACCACGATGCCGAAAACCCTTTATCATAGGGTAATGTAGCCTGTATCCTGTCGCATGTCAACTTGTTTCGGTCAGGCGATTCACGAAAACTTGAATCGAAGGACTCTAGCTGGCCGATTCCGATGCGCTTAAGATTCCTCGCCCTGCCTGAAACAAGGGGGGATGAGATGCGCCGCCCTACGATTGCTCACATGCCCAACGGCCTGCCGGTGCAATGCCTGTCGGAACGGGATTTTCTGTTCCCGGATGCTGACGAAAAATATGTGCCGGACGCGCTGGCCTATATCCAGAGTTACGATTCCGGGAGGTTCCACGACCTGCTGTGGGCCGGATCGCCGGAAGATGCCGTTGCGGCGTTCCCGTATCTGTCGGATCGTGAAAAAACTTTCGTCCTCCGGGGGTTGTTCGAGAACTGGTCGAGAGAACTGGCGGGAGGGTGGGACGGCCTGCCGCCTCACCTCATGGCATGGGTGGAGCGGAAAAGGCTCAACGGTCATGCCGGGGACGATACGCCGGGCGCTTTCGATGCGTAACCCCGACACTCCTTGACGCGCCACTGTATGGCAAGGGCGCCATGCGCCTGGAGCCAATGTCCGAAGGGAATGAATAGCGTCTGCACCGATTGCGGGGGATGCCGGGCGGGCGGGATCGCACCGGCGGGGGCGCTTGCTCCCAAGAGGTGGACAAAAAGAAGCGCCGCGAAGCGCGGCCCCCAAAAAAAGGGCGGGGGGCGGCGGCAGATACTGTAATGCGGTTCGTGAAATCGAACTGTGGACAGTTGAGTGCTGGCATATAAAGTAAGTCGCCGTTCTCACTGTAGATTAAATGGTGTCAAACCTTTAACCAACGGAGAACGGCGATGAAGTATTTTTGTGGTCTAGACGTTTCATTGAACAGTACGGCGATATGTGTTGTCAACCAGGATGGCACGATCATTCGTGAAGGGGAGGCGTCCTCGGAGCCTGCTGCGATTGACGAGTGGCTCAAAAAACTCGGGCTGCCGATGGAGCGGGTTGGTCTGGAAGCCGGTGGCCTGTCATCGTGGCTGTGTCAGGAGTTGCTTGCTCTCGGGCGGCCTGTGATCTGCATCGAGACACGGCATGCCAAGGCGGCGATGAAGGCCCAGCAGGTCAAGACCGACCGCAACGACGCGCGTGGTCTGGCCCACATCATGCGCACCGGCTGGTACCGGGAAGTCCATATCAAAAGTCGTGACAGTCAGGAACTCCGCATGTTGCTCAATAACCGGCGCTTCCTGCTCGACAAGCGGATTGCGACAGACAACGAAATCCGTGGATCGCTGAGGACGTTCGGGTTGAAGATCGGCAAGGTCACCCCGGCAACCTATGACGCCCGCATCCGCGAGCTGGTCGGAGACAACGAGAAATTCCGGGCCTGTATATTCCCGATGCTGGAGGTGCGGCGTGTGCTGATCGAACAGTGCAAGAAGCTGGAGAAGCTGATTCTCGACACCGTGAGCGATGATGAGGTTTGCCAGCTCTTCATGACGATTCCAGGCATCGGACCCCTGACGGCTCTCTCGTTCAAGACGTTTGTCGACCGCCCGCAACGGTTCCAGAAATCGAAGGCTATCGGCGCGGCATTGGGGCTGACCCCACGAAAATATGCCTCCGGGGAAGTGGATTATGACGGCCATATCACGAAGTGCGGGGACGCCTTCGTTCGGATGCATCTTTTCGAGGCGGCCAAGGTGCTGTTGAGCCGCGCTGGCAAAGCCTGCGACCTGAAATCCTGGGGTCTGCGGCTTGCGCAGCGGAGCTCGAAGAAGAAGGCTACCGTGGCGGTAGCGCGCAGGCTGGCTATCATCATGCACGCCATGTGGCGCGACGGAACGGTGTTCCAGTCAACTCAGGTGCAGGCTGAACTGGCGGCCGCCGCGTAAAACGTCATCGGGAAACAACACGGAGATCAGGTTTACAAGCTCTTCTGCCCGCAAGGGACGAAGTCGTCCGGCAGGACGAAAAGAGACCGAGGTAAGAACGAGGCAAGCCCGGCAAGGCCAGTTTACGAACCTGGCGAGTGCGCGCGGCAGATGGTTCCGCCTCACTCTTTGAATGGACAGTCACTTGGGGCGGCGCTGAAGACAGGCACATCGTGCTGGCGCTGACTCCGGAAAGGAGCGTGATCCCTGCCAATGGACTGATTAGCAAATATCGAAGAAGAAGGGGCGGGCTCCGCCGGACTCTGTGGCGGTCACTCCGCCCGCCCCTTCTTCTTCGATATGGGGAGCAGATCAACCAATGAAGGGAATAGTTATGAGACGGATGTAAGTTTCTAAAAATAATCTTGACTCAGGACCGCATTAAAGGAGGGCTTGCCCTGGGACGCAGAAAAAATGCGCGGCCTCTACCGGCCGCACCTATACGGCGCAGCCGGTAACGGATAATCCCTTCATGGCCTGCCGCTGCGGCGCAGGGCCAAAGCCGCCCCATAAAACGCGGCGGCGTCCTGCAACATCGTGTCGATGCCGAGGGCCGCGCCGATGGCCTGATTGACCTCGCCAAGCTTGATGGCGTCTTCCGCGTCCGCCGCCCGCTCCAGTGCGCCCGCAAGCGTCATGCGAAGGGCTGACAGATTGGCGAGAATTGCCGCGTTTTTGAGTGCCGCATCCATGTCAGGCCGCCTTTCTGGCTGCGTATTTCGCAGCACCGGCAAGGCGGGTCCGGGCATGAAGGCAATAACGGCCCTCAATCTCAATCCCGATGTAGCGGCGTCCCGACAGAAAGGAAGCAACGGCGGTGCTGCCGGACCCTGAAAACGGGTCCAGAACGATCCCGCCCGGTTTTGAAAACGCTTCGATCAGCGGCGTCAAAATGCTGATCGCCTTTTCGGTCGGGTGCGCCTTGTTGCCGGTGTATTCCCATGCCCGCACGTCCCGGATGGGCTTTGCGGGGCGGTCGGGGTTGCCCTTCGCCAGCAAATAAGCCTGTTCATGCCGGTATTGCAGGAAGCCCGCGCTTGACGAATAATCCTTCTGCCAGACGATATGGCCGACGGGCCGGAACCCTGCCTTGCGCCATGCGCTGAAAAATTCATCGACGCGATTCCAGCCGTAAAAGCAGACGCAAAAGCTATGCGGCTTCAAAACGCGGTAGGCGTCCGAAAAGGCCGCAAGGACTCCGGCGCTGCCGCCGTTGTCGTTTTTGATCGTCTGCCCGCTCCTCGGGCGATAGTTCACAAGATACGGCGGATCGGTCACGACAAGATCGATGGATGCGGGCGGCAGGAACTTTAAAATCTGCACGCAATCGCCTTGCACAATCTGGTTTACTGGCAATGTCATTTGTCTTCCCTTCCTTGATTTTAAAAAGAGGTTGCAACCGGGGCGCAAAAAAAATGCGCGGCCCTCTGACCGGCCCCGCCCGAAGGCGCAGCCGGTCAAAGGCTCGTTCGATCAGGCCGCTTTAGAGACGGAAACCACGGTCCCGGCCTCGGGCCGGAGGCGAACCGGCTTCGGCAGCCAGCCGGTTCCGGCGGTCTGGCGCTCGGCAAGAGCCGCCAGTTCCGCCTTTTTCAGCTTTTCCCATGAGGGGGCGCAGGGCGTTCCTTTCGCCTCGGCAATCGAGTTGAGCATGGCCTGTTTGCCGATCTTGGCGAAGAAGTTGGACGCGGTGGGCGTAAACCACTGCCCCATGTCCAGTTGCAGGGCCTCTGCCAGATCGTCGGCATGGCGGAGGCTGTCGGCGTCCTGTCCGCCGTGTTTCGTCTGGACGGCATCGACCGTGTGGGCGGCGCAGACCGCCATGAGGTCCAGAAGCGTGTCCTGCGTCTGCCCGATGCACCAAGCCCACAGATCGGCGCAATCCCCCGGCAGATGGCCCTGCCACCTGTCGCGCCCGGCATCGAGAACGCTCAAGGCCTTGCAGTCGTCGGCGGTCTTGATGACGGATTGCAGGGAATTGAGGCGCGTCGAGATTTCAAGGCAGGTGCCGCCGCCTCGATAGAACACGCTCAAAGCCAGCGCATGCACCACGGCGGCAAGAGCGACTGAGGGCGACTGCGCCAGTTCCGCCCGTATGGCAGCGGTCTTCTGCGCCGTCAGGTACTCGGCAAGGGAGGCGGACAGGCCGGAGGGATCGCCAGCCGGTTTGCCCTGTGTCGCCGCTTCCCGCCTTGGCGCTTCGGCCTTGGCCGTCAGGCCGCGCTCGATCACGAGTTCGCCGTCATAATCGAGAAACAGGACCGCGCCGCTTTGCGCGATGATTTCAGGCGGGTAGAAGGCGGGGCGGTCGTCCATCCTGTCGATGCTGTCGGCAATCTCCCTGATGCGGTCGCTGGTGGCCTCGTCTTCGTCCGCCTCCTCGTCGTTCATGCGGTCTTCAAGCGCGGCCAGTTCGGCGGTCAGGGCATCATATTCCGCCTGTTGGTCGGCGGGGAGCGGCGTCAGTTCGCGGTGCTGGCTGAACCGGCTGCGCTCGTTCCAGTCGAACGAGTTCCGCAATTCGACCCACTTCCAGCCTTCGGCGGTGACGGCGGCAACGGCTTCGGCAAGCTTGTCCTGCGTCAGGTTTTGCAGCAACGCGGGATCGAGAATGTAGCCGCTGTTGCCGGTGTCGAACAAATCGCGCCTGACTTCTCCCCCTACACCTTCATAAGTTTCGAGGCCGACGAACCGCACCCGCTTGTCGCTCGATGGAATCTCGTCCTCCGTGAGAGTGGCGCGGATGCTGTCGGGATAGCGAGCGCCCTCCTCCCAGACGCGCTCCTGCGCGGCGGGATCGTCGGACACGGTGAAAGCCTGTAATTGCTCAAGGCTCATGCCGCCGTCGCGATAGACGGCCAGCAGGACAGGCGACACGCGCCCCAGCTTCATGCGCTTGGCGACAAGGCTTTCCGTCACGCCGAAACGGGCGGCAACGTCCGCAATCTCCGCGCCGTTGTCGATCAATGCCCGGAACGCCTCGAACTGGTCGGCGGGGTGCATCGGCACCCGCACGACATTTTCAGCGAGGCTGATTTCGGCGGCATCCGAGTCCTTGGAAAGAACCTTGCATGCAATCGGCATGTCCGCGGGGATGCCGCCTTTTTCCGCCAGCATGGACAGCGCGAGAAGCCGCCTCTGCCCCGCGATGACGGCGAATTTTCCGCGTGAGGTTTTGCGGACGACAAGGGATTGCAGCAAGCCATGCGCCGCAATCGAGGCCGCGAGTTCTTCGAGGCCATCGGCGCTGCCCGTTTTGCGGACGTTATCGCGTGAGGCGACAAGCTTGTTCAGTTGGATGGTGATGTCAGTCATGTTCAAGTTCCTTTTGTGATGGTGATGAAAAACCCGGTCCCGCCCCATGGCGGGGCCGGGGCAGCGGGTTAATACTCTCCCGGCAACAGGAAGGTGGTCGCGCTGCGGTCGCGCTCCGTGATGATCCAGAGCGGATTCGCGCCGAATCCCTCGCACGGCTTGGCCGGGTCGATCGGATAGGCGGAAAGGATGCGGTCGCCCGAGAAGATCGCGGCGAAATTCGTCTTGCGGTCTTCCTCGTCAACACAGCCCCAATCGCCGCGAACATGCCGCGCCAGACATTGCTGGATGTATTGCAGTGAACAGGCCGCGATAGCGCCATGCGCGGCGACGATGCGGCCAAGATCGAACAGCTTGACGGGGACTCGGAATTCATCTTTTTTCGGCGTGTCGGTCATGGTCGTTGCTCCTTCTTCTTGTTGTTGGGAGGGGCCGCTTACGCGGCTTCCTCCTGCATGGCCGCGGGGGTGGTTCTGGTGCCGGACAGAAAATCTGCGGCGCGTTGCGCATAAGATGCTGCCGTGAAAATCGCCCGCCGGTCGTTCTTCAAGACGGTCAGGTACTCGGCGATATAGGCCGCATGATCGGGCCTTGGCTCCGGCGTTAGATCAAGGTCGGCGCAGAGGAAGGCCGCGCCAAGTTCGGCGACCAGTTCCTCCATCGCATACCCTGCATCCTTGAAACGCTTCTGCCCGAATTCACGGGCGAGGCGTGACGGATGACGAGTTCAGTGCGTCAACTCATGGGCCAAAATGGCGTAATAGCTTTCCGCGTCCCGGAAGGCTTCAAAATGCGGCATCTGCACATAGTCGAGAACGGGGGCGTAAAAGGCCCGGTCGCCTCCATGCCGCACGGTCGCGCCGGTGGCGGAAAAGAACCGCTCGGCGTGGCCGATGCGCTGCACGGGGTCAAGGCGCGGCTCTGCCGGTGCGAGAAAATGGGCGGGGAGTCCGTCAATCTGCTCGGCGTTAAAAACCGTGTATCCCTTCAAAAAGGGAATATCCCGCTCCGACTCCTCACCGGTCGCCTCGTCGGCTTCGGTGCGGCTGAATGTCGAGGCGTAAACGACAAGGCTCCCGCGTTCGCCCTTCCTGACCGCGCCGCCAAGGGCAAGCGCCTGTTTGAAGGTCATCCAGATCGGGGCGGAATACCCTTTTTCCATCGCCGCGCCCCACAGCATCAGGATGTTGATGCCCCGATAGGGGATGCCGTTGCCGCGCAACGGGCGGGTGATGCGTTCCGCCGCATGCTCTGCGCTCCACGGTTTTTGCAGCCAAGGGCGGATGCCGGTTTCCAGACTGGCTATAATCTGGTCTGTAACTCGCTGGTAAATATCTGATTTCACTGCCTTACTTCCTTCCTTAATAAAAAAGGTTGCGCATGCAACCTTTGCTAGGCCCGCGCCAATGAGCGGGGGAAGGCGGTCAAGGCCGGTTATGCCGGAGGGGTATCTCCCACCCGGAGGGCGGCGCAGCCGTCTTGCAGCCCGGTCTTTCTTCCGGGCGAAAGATGGGGAGACCGGCATAACCGCCCGCAGGGCCTGGCCTTGACGGCCTGGGGCGCAGCCCCGCTTTTCCTTGAATTCGGGACAAAGCCAGCCGAAGGCTGACGACGCATTCTTTCTGCTTGCGCGATGGATCGTTACCCGGATGGGCGAAGACGCCGCTATGCGGCTTCGCGCGCTCTTGCGCGTAGAGCCAGGCCCGGAGGGACACGCCCAAAGATTTACGAAAACTTGAATCCGGGGAGTCTCTGCGGATTCCGGCGCGCTTAGGATTCCCCGCCCTGACACAAAGACGGGGGATGAGATGCGGCGTCCAATCATTGCGTACATTGGACAACGGCCTGCCGATGCGGACGCTCTCAGGGCGCGATTTTCTGTTCCCGGATGCCGACGAAAAATATGTCCCGGCAGTGCTGGCCTATATCCATGATACGGATGTCGAGACGCTCAACAGGCTGCTTTATACCCGGAGGCCGGAGGAAGTTGTTGCGACGTTTCCGTATCTCTCGGGCCGTGAAAAAAAATTCGCCTGCCGGGCCTTGTTCGACCAGTGGGCGGAACGGCTGGCGGCAGGGGGACGCCGATGCTGCCTCACCTCATGGAATGGATGGCGCGGCAAAGGTTCAATGGTCACGCGGCGGCCGACACGCCCGACGCTTTCGATGCGTAGCCGCGTTTGAAGGGACAAAGCATACCCTTCGTAGATCGCGAAAAATGGAGAAGAGATGGCCGGGGTAGTTGACATCGAACTGAGCACCGCGGGCGTGCCAATCGAGTTGATTGCGTCGATGTGCAGGTCGGCTCGGCGCGTCAAACTCGCGGACAGGGCGGCCCTCTATGCGCAGGGTGAGCCTGCAAATGCGCTGTTTCTTATTTTGGACGGCTTCGTGAAAACGTCACGCATTTGCGAGGATGGGACGGAGATTACGATCGAGCTGTTGAAATACGGCGACATCGCGGGCGCAATTCCAAACCGCCAACTGCCGTCGGAGAACGAGGAAACGGCGCGGGCAATTGGCGATGTTGTGGTGCAACGCGTGCTCGCGCGCGAACTGCGCGCCGCCATGGAAGTCAATCCCCGTTTGGCGGTCTTCGTCGCCGAATACTTGGCCAGATCGAAACGATCGGCTGAGCGGCGAGTGGTCCGCGCGATGACCCAATCCGTCGACCGGCGGGTGATTGAAACGCTAGTGGAACTCGCTGGCAGCTTCGGCGCGCGGTGCCCGCATGGATTCTCGCTGGAGATAAGGCTTACCCAGCAGGATATCGCCGACCTCGTGGGCGCTTCCCGTCCGGTCGCGAGCTCAATCCTCAGTGGCCTTCGCAAGCGGGGCCTCTTAAACTATACTCGCGACATGATTTGCGTGAATGACAATGCGCTCTCCCTCTTTGCACGGTCGTTAGATACCGGCCCAAAAGGAGTGTTATCCATCTGACAGACAGATAATGCCCGGTCGTCTAGCGTCGCCGGCGATATTTCAGGCCGGGAGTGCAGACATGAAGCCAATCTCCCTTACCGTCCATGGTGCGATCGACTACCTTGCCGTCGTGATCTTCGCGGTGGCCCCGGCGGCTATCGGGCTCTCAGGCTGGCCCGCAGCGCTCTCCTACGCGCTCGCAGGCATTCATCTGTTAATGACGCTCCTGACCAACTTCCCAGCCGGCGTCATCAAAGTAATCCCGATCGGTCTACACCAATGGGTTGAGCGGATTGTCGGTCCGGTCCTGATTGTTCTCGCCCTCATCTCGATGACCGAGGTGACGCGCGCCTTCTTCGTAGCCATGGGCATCATCATTTTCGCCGTCGAGCGGCTGACGGTCTACCGTTCTACGACCGCAGCCAAATGACGAGGCCTTCGCGTCATTCAGATGGCCTCAGTCCGCACAGCAAGGTTCCGGTCAAGGACTTGCCCGTTCAATGTTTGTCACAGCGGGATTTTCTATTCCCGAACGCTGAGGAAAAATACGTGCGGGACGTGGGTGCCACGGGCGGGCCACACCGCGCCGTGCTGAAGGGGATTTTTGCGGACGTAGTGTTAGCGTGAATCGTAGACGGGTAACGTCAGTGGATCAAAGAGCAGACGACCCATGGCCAGGTTAGCGACAAACGGCATGGACATGAGGCGAATGACCTGATTGCGAACGAAGATGCCGAACTTCGTCTTCGGTGCAAACGATCCAGAAAACCTTTCGGCGGCGCGCTGCTTGCGGGTAACCAACGGGTGAAGAAGCTGCTCATAGTTTCTGAATGCGATGTGATAATCGCCATCGACCTTCTTCAGCTCTCCGGCAAGGACATAGGCACCCGTCATGGCGAGTGCAGAGCCCTGCCCAGCCAGCAGGGACGGGCAGAAGCAGGCGTCCCCGATCAATGCCACTCGTCCCCGCGACCAGGTATCCATACGAATTTGGCTTACGCTATCGAAGTAAAGGTCGGAGCACGTCTCCATGGCTTTGAGAATATCCGGGCACTCCCACCCGTCTTTCCCGAATACCTCGCGCAGAATTTCCTTTTGTGCCTTGAGGTCGAGTTGCCCAACCAGCAGTTTGGTCTCTCTTGAAAAGACGAAGAAGAAGACGGCGCGATCTCCACGCAACGAATACCTGGATACCTGCCGGCCTGGCGCAGCGTAGCTGACATAGGCACGCGGGTCTCTGGGTGGGTGGCCATCGATGCTGAATGAGGCGGCGTAGTAGCCGAGATATTTTTCAAATCGACCTTCCGGACCGAAAACGAGTTTGCGTACCGGCGAGTGAAGACCACCGGCTCCAATGACGAGGTCGAAGCGCTCGGGCGCAGCATGCTTGAATGCCACACGGACGCCATCGTCATCCTGCTCGATTGCCGTAATGGAATCCCCAAAGATCGTTTTAATCCTGCCACCAAGCGATTCGTAGATCCGCCTGGCGAGATCACTGCGCAATATACTTAGGAAGCGTTCTCCCAGCATTGATTGGAAAACACGCGCGCTAAAGCCGCCGATGCGTTTGCCTTGCTCGTTGACCAGTCGGACTTCCTCAATTTCGTAGCCATCATTTTTCAACGCCGGCAGGAGGCCCATCTTCTCTGCAACGTCGAAGCCAAGGCCCCAGAAATCGATTATGTATCCGCCCTCGCGCAACGCCGGGGCGCGTTCGATGAGCGTTGGTTCGAAGCCGTATTGCTGGAGCCAGTACGCCATCGTTGGTCCCGCAATGCATGCGCCACATATCAGAATTTTCTGGTTCTCCAATTGTCCTCCCCCTCCATCGCTTCGACTTTTGCCAGCCATATGCCAAGAATAGGCGGCGGATTCCTTGAACGTCAGCTCAGCAAATTCCTTGTTGCCGATTTAGCATTCCTTCTTCTCCTAAGCCAACTATACTTGATTTTATGGACATTGCTCTCACCCGCACGATCAGCCTGCTTGGGGTGGCGATTCTCGTTGCGATAATCGCACGGCGCTTGCGCCTTCCCTACACCGTGGGCCTCGTTATCACGGGGATCGGTCTTGCCATGGCGCGGCTCGATACAGGAGCGATGCTCACGCACGACTTCATTTTCGAGGTCGTCCTTCCGCCCCTGTTATTCGAGGCCGCGCTCAGCATCGACTGGCGTGAACTGCGCCGCGATCTGGTCGTGGTTCTGACGCTCTCTACGCTGGGTGTTGTCATCTCGGCCCTCGTTGTGGCGGCGGGAATGATGCATTTCCTGGGTTGGCCCGCGGCGCCTGCTCTGGTTTTCAGCGTTCTAATCGCCGCAACCGATCCCATTGCCGTCATCGCCATGTTCAAGGATGCCGGCATCAAGGGCCGACTTCGTCTGTTGGTCGAGAGTGAAAGCCTCTTCAATGACGGCGTTGCGGCGGTGCTTTTTGCGCTTGCTCTCGCCTGGGCACAGGCGGCAAATGGTGGGGCAATAACGGCGGCGGATGTGGCGCGCGCAGTCGCTCTTACGGCGGGCGGTGGTATCTTCGTGGGGATTGCGGCGGGAGGGGCAGCCATTGTGCTCGCCGGGCGAACTTCCGATCATCTGGTTGAGACCGCACTGACGGTCGTCGCCGCTTACGGTTCCTTCTTGCTCGCCGAATATTTCCACTTCTCGGGCGTGTTGGCGACCGTCGCAGCAGGGCTCTTGATGAGAAATCTAGGCGTACTGAGGGAACCAAAGGAGAATATTCTCTCCCCGGACGGGCGCGCCTTCGTGGTCGCAGCCTGGGAATTCGCGGCTTTCATTGCGAACTCGCTCGTTTTTCTCTTGATCGGATTGAGGGTTGCCAGCATCCCGTTTCCCGGACTTGGTGCGACAGCTCTCTCGGTGGCTATTGGATTGGTACTAGCGGGACGGGTTTCTACCGTCTATCCGCTCTGTCTGCTCTTTCGGCGCTCGGCATGGGCGATCCCCATGCGCGAGCAGCATATCCTTTGGTGGGGCGGACTACGAGGGGCGCTCGCCCTGGCATTGGCGCTCGCACTGCCGCCGTCTTTCCCTCTCCACGACGAAATCCTCATTGTCACATTCGGCGTCGTCGTTTTCTCCGTCGTGGCGCAGGGGCTGACAATGCCGCTGCTGCTGCGAAAGCTAGGATTTCTACCCCAAAAGAAGTGATGGCTTCGGCCTGGCGCCTAGGGCGCAGCCCCGCCTTGAAATCTGACAATGCCAGCCGAAAGGCTGTCTGATTGTCTTCGCGTGAGGGACAGTCACCTTATGGCCGAGACGGCGGGCTCGGCGAGGCGTCAGCCGAGTATGGCCCGACGGTCGAAGACCGGCACGCCAGGATGCTTTATTCAAAATAAGACTTGCGGTATGCACGCAGCCGGATTCTCATTCTGAAAAATCCAGCCCAGAATCGTGCCGGGACGACAATGCCCGTAAGCGTCCGGTCTTGGCCGCCTACTAAAGGATCCCAAAATATCGGACAGTGGCATTCGTGGCCACCAATGTAGTGTCCACTTATTTTTAGGTGGACACTTATTGATGCCTGGCAACGCTATTCCCGACCTGTCCAAAAAAAGGAGCCCGGAAAGGCCGGGCCGGCCAGGGGGGCGGCTGCGGCGGCGTTACACGCTCAGCTTCGTCCTGCAGGTCGTGAACGAAACCTTTGCGCCGGGCGCATCGGTGACAGAGGTGGCGCTGCGGCACAACATGAACACGAATGTCATTTTCCGTTGGCGCAAGCAGTTTCGAGAGGGTTTGTTTAGCGCCGGGACAGCCTCCCGGGAGGAGCCTCCGCTGCAGTTTATCCCGGTCCATGTGGTCCCGGATGCCCAGGCAACACTGCCCGCGCCGCAGACGCTCAGGCAGGCGGTCGTGCCTGCGCAGAAGCCGGCATCCTGCGGAAATGGCGGCATGATGGAGCTGACCTTGCCGGGGGGCTTTGCGCTGCATGTCGATGCCGGCATCGATGATGCCACGCTGCGCCGGGTGCTGAAGGCGCTGAGGGATATGTCATGATGCATCTGCCGCCGGGCACGCGGGTTTATCTTGCGTGCCGTCCGACGGATATGCGCAAGGGCTTTGACGGCCTCGCCGCGCAGGTCAGCACCGTCCTGCATGCCGATCCTTTTTCGGGCCATATGTTTGTGTTCCGCGGAAAGCGCGGCGATTACGTCAAGATTTTGTACTGGGACGGCACCGGCCTGTGCCTGTTCGCGAAGCGCCTTGAGAAATCGCGCTTTGCCTGGCCGCCGATGGTCGACGGGAGCTTCCACATGAGCACCGCCCAACTTGCGCTGTTGATCGAGGGCATGGACTGGCGGCGCACGGTTCCGATGGACCTTCCGCACGCTCCGGCGTTTGCGTAGAGAGAGCGAAGAAACGCTGTAGAATCACGCAAAAACAAGCAAAAACAATGGAGGTATTCCAAGCGTAATGATAGATTAAACCATGTCATTGCCGCACTCGATACTTCCTTCCGATCCTGATGAATTACGCGTGTTCGCCGCTACATTGCAGGCCGAGCTTTACGCGAAAACGCTTCATATTGAAAAACTGAAAGCGCAACTGGCCGCGCTGCGGCGCGCCCGCTTCGGCCGCTCATCGGAGAAGCTGGACCGCGAGGTCGAGCAGCTTGAGCTGCTGATCGGCGAGATCGAGGAAGGCAGCGCGGGCCAGGCTGAATCAACACAGGCGGCGGAATTGGTTACGCCCTTGCCGTCACCGCGCCGCGAGCGCTCAATACCGGTACGCAAGCCGCTGCCCGCGCATCTGCCGCGCGAGCGGGTCGAGCATGAATCTTCCTGCGCTTGTCCGGCCTGCGGCGGGACGCTGCTTTCGGTGATCGGCAGCGACGAGCGCGAAGTGCTGGAATATGTGGCCTCGCACTTCAAGGTGATCGTGCATGTGCGCCCGAAGCTGAGCTGCCGCGCCTGCGAAACGATCACGCAGCCGCCGATGCCGGGCTTGCCGATTGAGCGCGGGCTGCCGGGGCCGGGCCTGCTCGCGCATGTTCTGGTGGCAAAATACTGCGATCACCTGCCGCTGCACCGGCAGAGCGCGATCTATGCGCGGGACGGTGTCGAGATCGACCGTTCGACGATGGCTGACTGGGTCGGCCGAATGACCTTCCTCCTTAACCCTCTGGCGACAGCCATTGCCCGGCATGTTCGCTCCGGGGATGCCATCCATGCCGACGATACGCCGGTGCCGGTGCTCGATCCCGGCCGGGGCAAAACAAAGACCGGAAGGTTATGGGTGGCGGTGCGCGATGAACGGCCGTGGAGCTCCGGGGTTCCCCCTGCTGCCTTTTACCGCTACGCGCCGGATCGCAAGGCGGAACAGGCGCAGGCGTTATTGAAGGATTGCCGCGGCTATCTGCATGCCGATGCCTATGGGGGATTCAGGCATCTTTACGAGCCGCATCCGATAACCGGGCATGTGAAGCTGATCGAAGTCGCGTGCTGGGCGCATGCGCGCCGCAAAATCTATGAAGTTCATGCGCAGACAGCCTCGCCGGCGGCGCAGCTTTTACTGACCCGGATCGCGGAACTGTTCGCGCTTGAAGCCGACATCCGCGGCCGAACGCCGGAACAGCGCCTTGCGGTCCGCGCTGAACGGTCGGCGCCGCTGCTGGCGCGGATCAAAACGGAGTTTGAATCCACGCTTGCGCAGGTCAGCGGCAAGAGCGCTCTGGCAATGGCGCTGCGTTACGCGCTCTCAAGATGGGACGCGCTTTGCCGGTACACGACCGACGGAAGGCTCGATATCTGCAACAATGCGGCGGAACGGGCGATCCGGCCTCTCGCCATCGGGCGCAAGAACTGGCTGTTCGCCGGTTCCGATGCCGGCGGGGAGCGCGCCGCCACGATCTACACCCTGGTCGAAACCGCGAGGATGAACGGCATTGATCCGGAAGCTTATCTTCGAGCCGTCATCGCCTGCATCGCAGATCACCCGATGAAGCGCATCGACGAACTTCTCCCCTGGAACATCTCTTTATAGACCACCCCGCGGTCTTCGCCGGACGCTTACGGGAGGATCGGCTGAGGCACCCCGAGCCGAAACTCGCGGCGCCTTTGCCGTCCTGCAGAGAGAATGTGGAAGCGTCGGCGTATGGACCGATCAATCCGCGGCTACCATCGGGCTAATTCTCTGATCGGCCGCCCTGCGGCGCCGAAAATGATCGACCTTTACATAGGGGATGAAGCTCAACGCGCCGGCCGATATGCCGATCAAAAGGCCGAAATTGAGGCTGATCACCGACAGGCCGAGACCATCGCTCGCCAGCGCCGACAGTCCCAGCACGTCATCGAGTTCGCGATAGGCAAGCAGACCGGCATCGGAGGTCACGACCGAACCTCGAAATTGCAGCATCACGCGGCGGTCGAAATCGAGCCTGAGTGCCCCATCGTTTGATTCACCCGCCGGGTTCGTCATGACGTAAGCCTCAATACGCGAATGAGCTACTGAAAATGATATCTAAATCGCGCCTCAGGCCCTACAGATTTATGAGTAATCCGGCGAATGCGGGTTTAATTCTCGGGAGTGCCCTGGAAGACGCTCTCCGCGAAAATGGTGACCGACGCCATTCCACCAATGAGCCATTGACCAGATTTTCCCGCAGGCGGTGGAACCCGAACGCCCTAACGCTTGACGCAACGCCGCTGCCATTCCATTGGCGTTTGACCAAAGGAAAGCGGCAGTCCGCATCCTCAAAGAACCCCTGCCAGTATCCGTGGCCAGCCGACGCCGCGATGCCGTGAAGGTGCTCGTCTGGCTCAAATGGCCAGTACGCCCACGGGTCGGCGCTCTTCAGCCGAACCAGCAATTCCTCGCATCGTTTTCGGGACGCTCATAGAGCAAACTCCATACCAGATACCAAGACACAGACAGACGAGGGAACCACCACCGCGTCGGCAACGGACAGATCGCGGAGTTCGCAAACGACTGGGATGGTTACTCCGGCGTAATCCCGAAGACGAGCGCGACGGTCGCCGAAGTTTTGAAGGACTACGGCTACGCCACGGCAGCCTTCGGCAAATGGCACAACACGCCCGCAGAACAAACCACTGCCGCCGGCCCGTTCGACTACTGGCCGACCGGCTACGGTTTTGAATATTTCTACGGTTTCCTCGGGGGCGAAGCGTCGCAGTACGAGCCGCATCTCGTGCGCAACACGACCGTGGTCCAGCCCAACCATACGACGGGCAAGCCCTATCACATGAGTGAGGACCTCGCCGACGACGCCATCAACTGGTTACGTAACCAAAAGGCATTTCAGCCCGACAAGCCGTTCTTCATGTATTGGGCGAGCGGGGCGGTCCACGGGCCCCACCACATCATGAAAGAATGGGCGGACAAGTACAAAGGCAAGTTCGACGACGGCTGGGACAACTATCGCGAGCGTACGTTTGCACGGGTCAAGGCGACGGGCTGGATACCCCAGAATACGCAGCTCACGCAGCGGCCGGCGACGCTTGCCTCTTGGGACAGCATCCCGGAGAACGAGAAGCCATTTCAGCGTCGGCTCATGGAGGTAGCCGCTGGTTTCAGCGAGCATGTGGACGTCCAAGTTGGCCGGATTGTTGACGAAGTGGAGCGCCTCGGCTACGGCGACAATACGCTGATCCTCTACATCTGGGGTGACAACGGCTCATCCGCTGAGGGCCAGAACGGCACCATCAGCGAGCTGCTCGCGCAGAACGGCATTCCCTCGACCGTCCAGCAGCATATCGATGCCATGAATGCGCTCGGCGGGCTTGACGTGCTGGGCTCACCGAAGGTGGACAACATGTACCACGCCGGCTGGGGCTGGGCGGGCAGTTCGCCCTACAAGGGGACCAAGCTGATTGCCTCTCACTTCGGAGGAACCCGTAACCCCATGGCGGTGCGTTGGCCTGCGCGGATCAAGCCGGACGCGACGCCGCGCGCGCAATTCCACCATGTCAACGACATCGTGCCGACGATCTACGAAATCGTCGGAATCACTCCGCCCCGCGTCGTCAACGGCATTCCGCAAGACCCGTTCGACGGGATTAGCCTGGCCTATACGTTCGGCGACGCCAAAGCCAAGGGCAGGAAGACGACCCAGTACTTCGAGGTCATGGGCAGCCGCGCCATCTATCATGAGGGCTGGATGGCGTCGGCCTTTGGTCCGCGCGAGCCGTGGGCCACCGGCACGCCGCCCGGGATCAGGGAATGGACGCCTGATAAGGACAAGTGGGAGCTCTACAACGTCGACCAGGATTGGTCGCAAGCCAATGACCTCGCGGACCAAATGCCCGCGAAGCTCGACGAGCTGAAACAGCTGTTTTTGGTCGAAGCTACCAGGAACAAGGCGCTGCCCATCGGAGGCGGACTTTGGGTTCCCGTCATGCATCCGGAGTTGCGCATCGCGCCGCCTTACAAAGAGTGGACCTTTGCCGGAAACATGACCCGCATGCCGGAGTTCGTCGCGCCGGCGCTCGGCAACAAAGACAATCTCGTCACGATCGACGTCGATATCCCGGCCAACGCCAACGGTGTGCTCTACGCGCTCGGTGGCTTCTCCGGCGGGCTAACAACCTATGTGAAGGACAGCAAACTCTGCTACGAATACAACCTCTTTGAAATCCAGCGGACGAAGTTTTGCTCGGAGCAGAATCTCCCGATCGGTAAGGCTAAGATAGAGGTCGAGACCGCCTATGCCAAACGGAGACCGGCCGGTCCGCTAAATGTGACACTTAAAGTCAACGGCATGGTCGTCGCCCGCGGCAACGTTCCGGTCTCTGCACCCCTTCTGTTCACCGCGAATGACTGCCTCGACATTGGCATCGATCTAGGCTCGCCGGTCGCGCTCGACTATTTCGACAAGGCGCCGTTCGCCTTCAGCGGCAAGATCAGCGAGGTCAAGGTGAAATACCTCCAATAATCCGCCGAATCGGCCCGTGGCGCGTCCATCGAACCGTCGATACGTTACGAACCCACGTCGGCTTGCCGGCCTGGAATATAATCTGGGTGCGAAGCTGTTCGACTGCGGCTCGCGCGGGGTTGAGACCACAATATTCGGTGAGGCCTTTCTTGCGCGGCCGGACGGCCTTTCGACGAGCTGAGGCAGGGAATCAGAGTCAACAGATGTCCGTCATTGGGACACGAGCGGAAAACATATTCTCATTGCGAGTTTTTCTCGCTGTGACCGATGCTGTCGAAAAATCCGGTTTTTTGCTTATCGTTACGGTCTTTCGATTGAGATGCACCGGCGGCATTGAAGCAATCTTGAAATGGGGTCGACTTTGACACGGACTGAACTGATCCAATCCTAAGCGATTTCAGGCAAACGATGCGCGCCGTCGGGTTGACGGTGGCCCAAGGGTCCGGAGCGCGAGTGTTTTAAGGTTCTGCACAATGGCAGCGAGATGAAACTCATCGCGTGCGCCAGAAAGCCCCCTGAGGCGCATCCGCTCGAAGCCGTGGTGTGTCTTCAAGTGTGCGAAGCGCATCTCAACACGCTTTCGTTCGTCGCGTGATTTGGCAAACGCCTTTGTCTTCATCTTCCGCCGTGCGATATCGCGGGCATCCTCATGGAGGTCGCGCGGGATCTTGCGCGCATCGGCCGTGGTGCAGCACTTCGCTCGTATCGAGCATATATCGCAGTCCCGCTTTGAGGCGCGGTACAGCAGCGTACGTCCGTCATGCACGGTGCCGCTGGTCTGCAGCAGTTTCCCGCTGGGGCAGATGTAGGCTCCGCGTTTCCTGTCCCAGTGGAAATCCGAACGGGAGAAGATGCCGTCCTGCCGATCGCTCTTCTCCCACACCGGGATGTGCGGGATGATTTTCTTCTTCTTGACCAGCCAGCCGAGGAACTTGCCCGTTCCATAGGCTGTGTCCGCGGCGAGTCGCCTCGGCCTCAGATCGAAGCGCTCTTCTACTCGATCCAGCATCGTTTGTGTCGCGGCAACTTCCGCGTAGGTGCGAGCCGGCGTTGCCTCGACATCTACGATTACTGCATTCTCGATGTCGATGAGGTAGTTCAGCCCATATCCGAATTGCACGCGTTTGTTGGCCTTGGCTGTCCATGCCGATTGCGGGTCCGACGGCGAGATCACCTTGGGCGGCTGGCGCTCATAACGGCGCTGTCGTTTGCTCTCGGATCCACCGCTCTCATTTAAGGCATCGCCTTCAATCGCCGCCTCGGCTTCGAGTGCCGCAAGATACTCAGCCACCGCACGCTTCTGCCGCTGCTTCTCAGTCCAATCGAGTTCATCAGGCGCCTTGCCGTGATAACGGCTCGCGTTCGCCTCCATGACGCTCGCGTCCACGGCAAACCCCTCGCCCTTGACGAGGCCCATCCCCATCGCAGCCATGACGACGCGCTCGAAAATATGGCGCAGAATGTCGCTCTCACGGAACCGGTTCAACCGGTTCTCGGAGAACGTAGAGTGGTGGGGAATCGCGTCATTGAGATCGAGCCGGCAAAACCACCTGTATGCGAGGTGGAGTTTTACTTCCTCGCACAGCTTCCTCTCGAAGCGAATGCCGAAGCAGTAGCCAACGATAAGCATCCGGATCAGCAACTCGGGATCGATCGAAGGTCGGCCGATGGCGCTGTAGAATGGACCCAACTGTTCGTGCAAGTCGCCGAGCACAGATGTCACGAAAACATTGATCCGGCGCAACAAGTGCCCCTTCGGGATCATGTCATCGAGCCGAAATTCGTAGAAAAAGTTCGCTTGCTCTCGATACTTTCGTCCCATCATCGCCGAATCATCCTACCCTCATTCAATCAGCAGGAATCATCGTTCAGCCCGTCGCGCAAACCCTTTTTCGACAGCATCGACCCAAAGCGGATATCGGGCACGCTTTTCTCCAGCGGGGATTATGTCTGCAATTTAGCCTCAAAATTCTCTCAGATCTAGGAAGGAAAGCATGAGAAAGCTTCGAGCTTTATTGGCGGTTGGAATGGGCATTTGCGGCGGGGCTGGCTGGCCCAGCCGCGGCGTTTGACGTTACTTCACTGCAGTGTTCTAATTTTACGGGTAGGTGGGCTAAATGCCAGGTCCGGAATTTCGCCGCCGGCGTCATTCTTAAGGCACACCGGACCGCAGCGAGTCCCCTCGAACCACTTCGGTCATCACAATCCTAGCTAGCGGTAGAATGGAAGGGAGGAAGTTATGTCTGACACATCGAAGCAGGAAGACTGGACGAAGCCCGCCGCCATGGCGATCCCCAAGGGTGGATTTTTCGAGGACAAGGTTGAGCAAGGCAGGTACGGCCCGCTCTTTCCCCAGACTCCGGCGTGCTACGGCTTCAGCGTCATCGCGAAGGTCATCCCCGGAATGGAAGAGCACCTGTACAACAATGCCAAGGTCATGGAGAAAGCAATCGCAGACGATCCCACCACCCTCGCCATACTCAAGGCACACTACTTGAAGTGGCTGGTCTTCACCATCAAGGGGGAGACCTACCTGATGTACCAGGCCATCTTCGATACCGATTTCGACAAATACTGCGAAGATGCCTCTTTCCTGTTCGGGAAGACGGGCATCCGGGCGACCTTTGAGGCCCTCGAGGGCTGCCCGGCGGACTACGCGACCAATCCTGCGTCCATCGTCAAGTTCTTTCGCGACCACCAATGGCCGAGCTTTCTCGAATACAGCGAGCATCCTTACGTGAGTTGCGATGAAATCAAGAAGGCCCTCAAGCTGAAAGCGGCATTCTCGAACATGCTCGATCAGATGCAGTGATCCACCGCAGGCTGCGCAATGCTTGAAAACGAAGATATTCAGCACATCCTGCTAACCCGCACGCCCGCGCTCACTGGGCGATACGAATTTCTTTCGTTTCGCAACGCCGCGGGCGGAAGGGCTTGGCTGTCGGCGATTCGTGAAAAGGCGCAGTCGGCCGCGGAAGTCATGGCTTCGGTCGAAACGGACAAGCGCTGGGTGACGGTGGCCTTCACCTGGAACGGCCTGCGCGCACTGGGCGTGGATGAGGGTTCGCTGGCCACCAGGCGCTTCCAGAGTCCGGCGAGGTCTTCCTGATCGCGCGAGAGGCGATCCAAGGCCTCGACGAGAATGACGTCGAAGGCCCCGTCCCGCGCCGCATCCATCATGCGCATCAGGCCGTCGCGGCCAAAAATCGATGCACCGGAGCGCGCCCGGTCATCGTAAACAGCGACCACGTCGAGGCCGTTTTTCGCCGCATGGGCGCGGCAGAGTTCAAACTGGTCTTCGATGGAGCGTTCTTGCTGGAGCTCGGTCGAGAAGCGCGCGTAAATGGCGGTTCGCATCACTGTCGGTCCGGTTCTGGCCGGGGCAAGGCCGCCTCGGCAGCCCAGCGATGATCCTCCCTCGCGGCCGCTCGCGCAAGCGATTTAACGAATTCCAGGAGCTTCGGGTCCGGCGTAGCCGAGCTGGCTTCCTGCGGCCGTTGCGCGGTTTCAGACTTTTTCTCGGAACCCGGTGCCCGGTTCATATGCGCTGCTTCGCGACAGCCAACGGCGTCAAGCGCCGTCATGCTCAACGTAGTGGCGCAGCAGTCCGGATTCCTGGTCAGGATCTGGTCAAAGTTGCCCCTGCCGTTCCCCGTCCATTTGTGTTCGTTCTTTGCCGGTCATTTATAGCGGCTGTCCTTGTGGCAAGCGTGAAGCTCCTCCTCTGACGTTGCGGCCCTTACAGGGTGCGGTTTGGCCCGCCGCTGTTCCAACGCCCGTGAACAACACCATGGACGAAAGGAACGACAATGACGAACCGGACCAGATACAGAACCGAAGCCGAACTGAAGGCGCTATTTGAGCAAGCCGTCCGCGCGATTGGCTTCTACGAAGCGCAACGCAAGGAAGTGCTTACGGCCCTCGAAAGTCTGAGACGCGCGCTCAACGCCCGCAGGCCGAAGCCGCCAACGCCGTAGTGACTACGCGGAGCCGCCCCGAGTGGCTCCGCCCAGTCGGTGAGCCATACGTTACAAGCCAGAGCGTTCGGCTCATTGCAACGCTTTTCAAGCATCACCAGCTACTCTGTCTAGCGAGCGGCCAGATCGCCGTCGGCAGGTTCTATCCCTTCGAACCCGTCGAACACATCGCGCACCGCTGTCTCAATACGCGCGATCTCCTCGTCCTTCAGCAACGCGAATTCCCGCTCTCTCCTTTTCTTCGGTAGCGTACCTTCGTTCTGGCGGATGAAGAGGAGAAGATCGTCAGCGAGCCGATCCGGCATTTCAACGGCATCCATGATTCGGCGGCGCGCTTCATCATGGCGGCGCAGATAATCGATTTCATGCGGCAGGTCGTGCTCGACGGTTCTCCTGACGCATTCGTAGAGAAATTCCGCCGCGTCCGTGCAGTCGAAGTAGCGGTACAGATCGGCGGTGTCATTCAGAACCTGGACATTCCTGTCAGGCGTCGGCTTCCACTCGATAAACTCCATGAGCGGACCCGAGTGTGACTGTAATGTTGTGCGGTAGTCGTCGATCCGGTCCAGCATGACGGACGAGACCGGAAATACCATGCCCGGCGGGGTGAATTTCCGCTCTGCGAGGACATGATGAATAAGGCAACGATGCAGCCGCCCGTTTCCGTCCTGCAAAGGATGGACGTAGACGAACCCGAAAGCTGTTCCCGCTGCCTGAAGAACGGGATCAACTCCATCATCTCGCATGCGCGTGTTCGCATCGATCAAACCTGTCATCAGGCTATCGAGGTCGTCGGGCCGGGCTCCGATAAACTCAGGCATTGGGTTGTTTTCGTGATCCCGCTCGCCGAGGAACACCCCGTCGGGACGAATGCCCGGACGAATGAGACGGTTGTCCTCGATCAGGACACCGTGGAGCCGAACAATTTCCTCAAGAGTAAGGGTGTGTTTGCCGGCTTGAAGAACAGCGCGGCCCCATCGCTCCAGCCGGTTCCGCGGCGGACGCTCGCCTTCAATCTGGAAGCTCGCCCGGCTGTCGGCCAGCAGGAGGAAGCTGGCGGCACGAGCGACGACATGTCCGCCGGTACGTCCGACGATATCGCGCGCCTTTCCGGCGAGGTTGCTTTCGGTCAGGGCTGCGAGCATCGGGGTTCGGCGGATAACGGGGGCAAAATCCTTCGTTCCGAGCAGATTGTCTCGTACGCGGTGCCGTCGGGATAGCTTAGGCTTGCCGGTAAAGTAGGCTTTCGGTTCGAGCAGATCGACTGCGGCGACATTTGGAGATTCCGGAATGTCGAGCGTCTCGCCGGTGAGCATCTCGAACAGGAACCAGGCCCTGCGGGCGGGAACGCCTGTCGGGGAATTACGGACGAAAGCCTCGATTTCGGCTTTGGGCGCAGCGCGAAAAATGCGTTTGAGGACGACAAGATCGAGGTCCTCGTGGCGCAGCGCGAATGTGAGATGATCGGCCAGGGTTTCTCCGGGCCAATATCGTTTGTCGAAGAGGCGCCAGCCGTCTTCGTCGCGATGGCTCCCCCGTATATGCTTTTCCGACACCGCGCTCGGCCGGCGAACGGGCGCCTGGACATGCAAAGCTTGCACTAGGGCGGACCAACCGACCAGCTTGGTTTCGTCGGGCAAAAGCGTGGCCTGAAAGGCGATCGTGTTGGTCAAATTTAGTCGCATCCGTCGAAAAACCGTTTCTTCTGTCGAATTATCCAGCAAAATAACACCTGCTGTCGAAAACTAATATGCCGGACTATCGGTCGAAAATCAATATTTTTTGTCGTTTTCTCTTCCAAAATAGCATGATTTGTCGAAAACAACCCAAATAAATCCTCCTCAGGCAAAAGGCTTCAAGAGCCGTCAGGTAGTGAGCCGGCAATCAGGATTTGCCACAAACTCGCCACAGCCTGAATCAGACCGGGCCGGACAGCTAGGATTTCTGCGGGTTTCAGCGGACTCGATTTTTGTGGCAAATCCGGCTTCAAATTGAACGTTATAGAAATTAAATGACAGCTAAGTTATTGATTTTGCAATGGCGTCCCCGAGAGGATTTGAACCTCCGGCCAACAGTTTAGGAAGCCGCGTAAAATTGTTGAAAAGCAAAGGCTTAGTTTGGGTGCGCCACAGATTTGCCACAGCGCTTAGGCGGCAATCAGGTCTAGCGCCAATTCTTCGGCTGTCTGCTTGTGAAATTCTTCGCGGTCTTTGATCAGATGACCGTAAACGTTGAGCGTCAATTCGATCTGGGCATGCCCCATCGTCTGCTGGATGAATTTCAGATCCTTGCCCTTCTCGAAAAGCTTCGACGCGAAGTAATGCCGCAGGGCGTAGGGGGTGTATTTCGTCCGCTCGACCAATCGACCGTCCACCTTTTCCTCAAACGTGAGGCCAGCCTCCCGGAGCACAGGAATCCATGCGAATCTGCGAAAATTCGACAGGGTGATCGGATTGCCGTCTGCTGTCGGGAATATGAGACCCGTCCCACCCGCAGGACAGGCTGCCTTCCATTCGAATATCATGTCGGTGACCATACATGGCAGATAGATAGTCCGTCGACCGGCCTTTGATTTCACCGGGCCGATCACGCCTGCATTGTCGGCGCGCTGGCGGACATGCACCCGGTCCTTTTCAAGATTGGCCCACGGCAAGCCTCGATACTCCGATGGGCGCATTCCCGAGAAAACGGCGAGGTAGAGCATCGGTTTGAAGCGACGCCAGACCTTTTCCATCTGCTTGTTCTTGTGGCGAAGCGTCTCCGCCGCCCGGAGAATATCTCGCATCTCGGCGTCGGAAGGAATCTCGACTTCCGAGTCGAAGTCTTCGCTGCGTCCCCCACTGCGCACGGTGATACCTGCTGCAGGGTCATCTCGCATGAAACCCTGCTGCTTCATCTCGATCAGGATTGAATGAAATCCGGAAAGCGTCCGCCGGGCTAGATCCCGTGTTTTGTTTTCGAGGAGCCAGCTTCGGAACTGGACGATGTCCGCTGGTTCCAACTCGTGCAATTTCTTGGTCCAGCTATAGTCCTTGATGATCTTGGCGCGTTGTTGATAGTCCTTGAGAGTCATCGCCTCGACCGTTTCACGTCCGTCGCGCCCGATTTTCTCACAAATATCCAGCCAGCGGTCGACGGCGTCGGGGACACGCAGCGACATACTGCCGGCGCGGTCTTTCAGGCTTCCAAGATTTTCCGTAAATGCGCGCGCTTCTTTCAGCGTAGCGAAGGTGGCAAACGCATAGCCCGTAGCCGCCGATTTGCTGGGGTATCGGACTTGATACGTTGTGCCTTTTTTGCCTTTTCGCTTTCTGATGTCAGCCATTGTTTATCTATAGCAGAAACAGCCTTCCTCCATCAACAATTTCAAGATGTTGTCGAATATAACACTTCGTGTCGAGATTATAGGTCACAATTGCGCTCCGCTTCGACTTGCCGATTGAAGTATGCGCTCAGCAGTGCATTTCTTTCGATTTTAAGCCGTCCCTCAATGGGATCGATGAACCAAGGCAGCTTGCGCTTTCCTTTGGCGTCCATGTCTGACGAGCGCTTTATCTGGCGTGGGGTCAGGTGAATATTCATCTCGGCCAGAAGCTGACGGGCCTCTTCAAGATCGAGATAGTGAGGTCGTTGACCGGCAACGCTGCGCTTGCGCGTTGGGCTGCCTTCCGGTAGCCGGCCATCGCGGCGTTCTTGCCTCTCAGTGTCTTCCCAACCTGCTTCCGTCACGTTGCTTTCGGCGATCCTTGCGTCAAGTATTCCAATACTTAATTATAAACCAATATTCATAATTATCCAATTTTTGGACGGTCCTGCGCTTGCCCCAATTTCATTGACTTTATGTTGTCAGATATGACAACATAAAATGGATGACGCGCAAAACCCGGCCGATTGCATGGATTAAAGTGGCCCGAAAAGATTTCGATGAGCGACGATTTTGAACTGGTGCGTGGGAGCGGCAATGTCTTCCGTGACTTCGACATGCCAAACCCCGATCTTGAGCAACTGCGCGCCATCCTGGCGGCGCAGATTATTAAAGCGTTAGACCGCAAGCGCCTGACGGTCCGCAAGGCTGCGGAACTGACGGGCATTGCCGCCGCCGATTTCTCCCGGATTCGGAACGCGAACATCGGGCGGTTCACGGTTGACCGCCTGATGACGGTGCTGGGCCGTCTGGATCAGCGCGTCGACGTAAACGTGAAAGTGCGGCCGAATGTAAAACGGGCAATCCCTGTCCCATCTCATAGATGACGGCACTCTCAGCACCGGTATCCCGTCCCGCAAGTGGCGCAGCGAGGTTTGAATACGCGGCGTTTTATACAGCCTGACTTAGCAAAACGAGCCAACTTCAAACTACGGCGTTTTGGGTCTTCAGGCATCGGCGCACGTCAATCGGGATCGTAGCGATCGCGCTCCCGGCTGCGCCCGCCGTCATCATTGCCTCTGTCTCGTTTTTTGTAAGTTCCATCGGCTTTGCGCTCCGCCGCCGACCGTCTGGCGCGCCAGTCCCGCCGGGTTGATTTTTCGGTGGTCGGTGTAAGGTCGGCACCATTTCCCTGATCGGCCTTCCGCTCGTGTTCCGGTTTGGCTTCGGCCCGGGTGGTTCCCGAGGCGCCTTCCCGGAACTCGTCGCGGTGCGATTGCTGCCGGTCGGCGCTTTCCTGCTCGGCTTCTTTAAACGCGAATTCCTGGCGATAATCCGACCAGACCTTCTCACGTTCAGCGGCGAGCTGCCGCCAGACCGCCTTCTGTGCGGCAACCTCCGAAGCGTGACGGGCTTTCATGACTTCCCGGTCTTTCTGGAACTCGTGTGAGAGTTTCGCCAGTTCAACCCGGCGCGACGCCTTCAGGGTTGCCGCTCTTGCATTGCGGCTCTGCGCCTGTCGTTGCCGTAGGGCCTGCTTCTGGGTCTCTTGCTGCTGCTGGAACTGCTTCCGGCGTTCGGCCGGGCTGATCATCAGCTTGAACAAATTGGCAAGGCCGCCGCGTTCTTTCATGGCCGCATAGTGAAGGCGCACGGCGTTGCCGATCGCGCCAAGGAACGCGGTTTCACGAGCGCTGAAGAGGCGACGCTGGGCGAACTGCGTGCGGCCGAGTTGCTTCCACTCGGCGCTTTCCTGGAGGTCGTGAAGCGCCTGCTCGGTATAGGGATGCGGCGCTCTCGTCCGCCTGCTTTTCCAGATGGCATCGATAAACGGCTGATAGCGGTCGTTCACGGCCTTGCGGTCGGCTGTATAGCTGTTCCACAGTTTCTCGGCCTGAGCGGTGCGCGCGTTAAACGCGCTGGTCTGCGCTGCCTTCAGGTTGGCGACATGGGCGGCATAGGCGGCTTTGATTTCGCCGGCGCGTTGTTTTGCTTTTTCGCCGTTGAGTTTCCGGGTGGCTTCCCATTCCTCACGCGACTTCGCGCGGGCCGGTCGCTTCGGTGGCTCGATGCCGTTGTCGAGCGCATGAAACTTTGCCCGCCGTTCGGGGCTCCGGATAACGCCCTGGCTTACCTCGTAGTCGTCGGCCCAACGGTCGAGTTTATGGTCGTCGTTCGACAGGGACACGAGCCGACCGGTTTCGGGATCGACCAGATTGACGATGACGTGGACATGCTTGTGGGGACGGTCGGTATGTTCGACGATGACCGCCTGATGGTTCTCCATGCCGAGGGTGCGCAAGGCATCGAAGGCGGTCTGGCGCATATGCGCTGCGTCGGGATTGTCGGCCTCGTGCCAGTTGAGCGTAAACGCGTAAACCGGTTTGGTCAGCTTGCGCCCGGTCGCCCTGATGCCGGAACGCTTTTTCAAGTCATTGGCCGCATCGCACAGGGCTTTCATTTCGCGCCAGGCGCGGTGCGGGTCGTCAGTCGCGAGATTGTGCAGCTCCACGAAACCGACGCGTTCGGATGTTTGGGCGTCTTTGTCGTGCAGAACGTAAACCAGCGCCCCCTTGAAGGACGTCCCGCGCCCCTTGGTGGCTCTACCCTTCGCCCAGTTCATCGGAGGCCTGCCCTGGCGTGTCCATACGCTTGAGCAGGTTGCGCAACTCGTCCAGAGTTGCCTCGATGTTGCGCGCCCGGAATGTGTCGCCGGTCGCGTTGCAGGCGCGGGCGATCTGGTTGAGGTTCGAACCGATCCGGGCGAGGTCGTGCCGATCGATCGCGCTTAACGTGCGCGACCGGCGAACCAGGATTGTGCCTGACAGGGCCTGCTCCCGGAGGAAGTCGGACAGCGGGATGTTGTGTTCCGCAGCGCGGCCCTCGATGGCCGCCAGCTCGTCCTGACGCACGCGGGCCGAAATGAGCAGCTTGCGCTTTTCGGAATTGGTTTTGCGAGGCCTGCCGCCTGTGCGGAAGGGTGGTGTTCGTCGAGTCATCGTACATGGCCGCCTGCCAGCGGGGTTTCAGGGGGTGCCCCCCTGACGAGCGTTTTTGTAATACAAAAACATTGCTCGCTATCCCCTATACTTAGTATATGGCCATACAACTAACAATTTCAACAGATATTCGGGCAGCCTAGGGAGTACAAGGTCTTATAATGCAAAAATGTACAATATTGACGAGTTTATAGCACTTTAAAAACAACTGCGTGTAGAATTATGTTTTGCTAATATTGTAAGATATATACGCGGAATGTTGATTTTATGTGATCGAATACATTGAAACAGCAAAACTTGTTTGCTGAATTGATATGGTGATTTGGAGGGATTTGCAGTGGGGCCGCGAGTGCATGCAGGCAACACCGCGGCGCGGCGGGGTTAGAGACCGTTTAAACGCCCTCGGCCCGGGCTTCCGCTTCCGCGATGAAATCGCAGAGTTCTTCGCTTACTTCGCACTCGGCAGCTATAATCGTCGGCATCCGGCCCTGCTTGTCGAGCACGAACGATGCGCCACGTTCCACAAGAAACCGCGCTAAATTGAGGTGGTCGCGCCCAACCGCCAGATGAAGCGCTGTCATACCCGTGACTTTGTCGGCCGCATCGAGCGACACACCGAGTTTCAGCAACTTGTCCACCACCTCGATGTCCCCGTTATACGCACTTTCCAAAAGCAGGCTTTGGCCTAATGACGGGTCAAGTGAGCCGCTATCTTCGTGCTGCGCGAGTATCCGCATTGCCGAGCGGTGCGCAAGGCGGTCTTTTTTCGGGGGGAAGCCGTCGAACGGCATATTTTACTTAGCCTTCTCTGACGTATCTTTCCAATCGGAATAATACTAGGCTATATCTTTCTCAGCCGTATCTCGATTGGTTCGATACCAGAAATTTTGAATTTGTCCCAAACTTCTGTGGTATCGCCAGGCAAGAAACGCATTGTCGCGCCGTGCCCTTGCAGTGTCTCACTCTCGGGCCATAGCATATAGTTTCGGGCAAGGCCCGCAACCCGGTCCTTCAGTACGACAACAGCTGCGTCCCCCGAGCAAACGAGAACACCGTCATAGATGGCGTGATCGAGATCGGGAGCCGTTTTTTCGGTGACGCGCCAAAACCCCGTATCGGCAGCAATATTAATTTCGGAATAGCCGGCGAACTCCGGCTCAGCGACATCCGCGGTTCCGATCTCGGAACGGTACGTTCCGGAATAGTCGCGCTCACTACCCGTGCCATAGAAGAGAAACAGGCGTTCTCCAAGCGCCGCAGTGGAATCAGAAGCGACCAGGCTTTCAGCGAAGCGATAGCATAGCCTTACAGCGGGCTCGTTCGTTCGCATGAGGTTGCCGAGGAATCGCTGCAGGGTCGACACCGGGAGTTCTGTTCCTCGCGGGTGTGTGGCCGTGATCCGCTCTGCGAGTTTCGGCGCACCGATGCCGTTTTCCTTCGCGTAGCGGATCAGCTTCTTACGGGTCAGCTCACGCTCCGCCAGGTCAAATGTCTTGTCGCCCTCACCGCCCATCCGAAGTCCTCCGACTTTGACCAGGACCTGACCAAGGGAAGCGGGGCATCATCTTCCGCGAATTTAACGCGGAGATGCCCGGTGCTAAAACCCCGTTCGACCAACGACCACAGCAGCCGCGAAAGCTATCTGCGCGCGGCCGCCAATGAATTACGGCCTTACTTCGCCAAGCATGGCCTTATCCTGCCGGAAAAAATCAGGTTTGCCATCGCTTTCACGTCGCACGGCAAAAAAGGAAAGGTGGCCGGAGAGTGCTGGCATGCCGGTGCCTCCGATGACGGCCACCATGAAATCATCATCCGAGCCGATTTCGCCGACCCTGCCGAGGTGCTCGGAATCCTCGCGCATGAGCTGGTGCATGCCGCGCTGCCGCCGGATGTGAAGCACGGCAAGGCGTTCAGGGAAGCGGCACTCCGGATCGGGCTGGAAGGGCCGATGCGGCACGCCATGCCCGGCGCGGTCCTTAAGGAGCGTTTAAACGAGCTCGCTGTGTCCCTTGGGCCGTTTCCGCACGCGCGGTTGAACTTCGATCGCGTGACACTGGCAGGCGAAGCTGTGGCGGACAGGCCAAAGAAGCAGGGAACGCGCATGCTCAAGGCCGAATGTGTCGGCGCGGGCTGCGGTTACACGGTACGCGTTGCCGCGCGGTGGATCAAGGATTGCGGGCCGCCCCACTGCCCGAAACATGGCGCGATGCACGTACCGCCGCTGGCGCACGAAAGCGCCGCGGCTGACGGCGAAGCAGAGCCAATCCCCACGAATGCAGACGATGCGGACAGCGAGGCGATGCCGGCTGACCGCGCGGCTGCCTTCACCACAGAAGCGGTGGAGTAAAGATCATGGGCCTGATCATCGCCATCGCGTGCGGGTTCGCATGGTTCCAGTTTTCGGACCCGTTTTCGCATTTCCTGTTGCAACATGCACCGGCGGCCTATGCCCGCCAGCTCTCTTCCAATGGCCCGTTGATTCTCGGCGGGCTGATGCTCTGCGGGCTGGTCGCAGGTGCCGGGCTGCAAGGCTCGATGACAAACCAGCGCACCGCCGGCATGTGGCAATCGGCGCCGGGGCGGCGGGTCATCGGCTGGGCGGCGCATTGGGCGGCGTTCATCGTGCTGACGGCGTCGGTCGGCATGGCGTTGCAGGCGGTGATGGACGGGAGCCCGTTGACCGCCAGCATGGCTGCCCTGCTCGCATGGGGCGGGCTGCGGCCGTTCAAGATCGTCCTCGGCCGCGCGACCCGTCCGCTGCGCTGGTTCCTGGCGGGGCGGCATGTCGGGCTGGGCGGCACGTCCAGTTTCTCCGGGCTGCTGGACGAATGGGCGAATCCCTGGCGGCCGGGACAGGTGCTGCTCGGCGCATCGCTCTTCGATCCGAAATGGATCGTTGGATTTAGCGATGACCGCCATGTCTGCACCATAGCGACAAACCGGGCGGGCAAGGGCCGGTCGGTCATCATTCCGAATCTCATCACATGGCGGGGCTCGGTCCTGGTCATCGACCCGAAAGGTCAGAATGCCCTTGTCACGGCAATGGCGCGCGGCAAGGGGGGAGCGGGCCTGACGCATCCGCTCGGTCAGACGGTGCGGATTCTCGATCCGCTGGGTGAAATCCGCGATCCCCGACTGCAGGACTGCAAGGCGCGTTTCAATCCAATCGCCGGCCTCGATCCACGCGCTGACGACTATGCGGAGCGCGTCGAGCTGATCGCGGACGCTCTGGTCGTTCCCGATACAAAAGGGAAGGACAATTTCTGGGATACGTCAGCCAGAGTCATCATCAGCGGTCTGATCGATTACGTTGTGATGAGCCCGGACATTCCGAAGGAGGACAAGCATCTCGGCACTGTACGGGATCTTCTGATTCATCCGGATGGGCCGCCGCTCGAAAGCGACCCGAAGGCCGATCCGCCTTTCCGGGGCATGTCGGAAATGGGCGGGCTGGCGCAGGCGGCCGCGTCGCTGGTCCTGCAAGCCGGCAAGAATGCGGCCGGCGACGTCATCGCGACGGCAATCTCTCATACGAAATGGCTGGACAGCACGGGCATGCGCCGAACCCTCGCCGCGTCGGATTTCAGCCTGCATGATCTGAACAATGGCGCGACCACGATCTATCTAGTGTTGCCGCCGCAATATCTGGACATACACGGGCGGTTCCTCCGGCTGTTCGTCAATCTGGCCCTGCAGGCAGCCGCCGAAGGGCGCAAGGGCAGACACGCGACACTGTTCCTGCTCGATGAATTCTACGCCCTCGGCCGTCTCCAGCAGTTGGCGAAGGCCGCAGGCCTGATGGCGGGCTACGGCGTCAAATTGTGGCCGATCATTCAGAACCTGGCGCAGGTTCAGGAACTGTATCCGCAAAACTGGGAAACGTTCATGGGCAATGCCGGCATGTGGCAGGCCTTCGCCATGAACGATCAGACCACGGCAAGATACCTGTCCGAGCGCCTCGGCAAGCGGGTTCTCTGGCGCAAGATGCGCGGGCCTGAAGGGTATGACTGGGAACTTGCGGGAACCGCCAATCTGCGGGACGCGCAGGAGCTTGCCAGGGCGACAAGCCGGGCCAGTGGCAACATGGCTGTGTTCACGGAGACGGGCGAGGCGTTTCTGCTGCGCCGGACGCCTTACGACAAGCTGTTCCCGCGCGGGCGCTACATGCCCGATCCTTTCGAGAGCGGAGGGTCGCAATGACGTCCTCACTGCCGCAGGGCATGGATTTCTGGCAGCTGTGCAAACTTATCGGCGACGCCGTCGCCGTGTACGCGCTGTTCGTGTTGATGCTCGCTGCCATCCGTGCCGGATGGGCGCTGTTGAAGCGCCTGACCTGCCTGTCGGTGCGGGCCGCTTGCATTGCAGGCGAAGCGCTCGGGCTCGCGGCGGCATGGCCCTTTGAAGTTGCGCTCGACCAGTCTGAAAAATGGGTCGCCTTCGGCGCCGAGTGGCGCGCGCAGCGAAAGATCTGGCGCGCCGAATTCCGCAAAGTGATGCCGTGGGATGAATTTTCGCCGGCAAGTGACCGGACAGACCAGGCCCAAACGCGATGACTATAGCGATGCGTTGAGTTTGTTCGGCCTCGTGGAACCCTTCACCCGGCCGGACATGGACGCGCGATTTAAGAGGATCATGCAAGGCGTCCATCCCGACACGGGCGGTTGCGACTATCTGGCGCAGCAGGTCACGGCCGCGCGCACCCTCATTCTCAAGCGAAAAGGATGGAAAAAATGAGCCAAAAATCTGAACTGACGATCATTCGGGAACAGCAGCTTGCCAGGCTGCGGGAGGCGACAGGCACCCCTGAGCGTTTCGTGCTGGATTTCGCCTGCGCCAGGCATGACCGCGCGTTTCGCGTGACGTTCGCCCGTTTTGCACCGGCACAGCGCTTCCCGTGCGAGAGCGTCGACAAGTCCGAAATCGGGTCAGGCGACGACGATGGCGCGGTTACAGGGGCTTTTGCGTCCTGCAGAAGCGCTCCGGGTCAGGACCGAGGATGTAGATGTCTCGACGGTATCCTGCGCCTGGTGCGCGGCTGCGTCGGGTTGGACGCTCTGCGCCAAATGCAAAACGCTGATCTGCGGCGCCCGCAGCTCCGGCCGTTCTTTCACCTGCCGGGACAGCTGCGGCGCGCAATTCCAGACAGCGCCGCTCGATGCGCTTGATGCGGCTCGGCAGGGTGCGGCGGCTACGCAACTCGCGATCGGGCACAGCCAGACGCTGCTGCCGGGGAAAGGCCCGCGAAAATGAGCGGCGGGGTATTCAAGAAAGACGATACCGCGCTTCGGCAGGCAAAAGAAAAGCTGCGCCTGAAATGGCCGGCCTATGCCTGGCTTGTCCTTGTTGGCCTATCCAAATTGAACGCGATCCTGTCAGGCCGGACTACGGACGATGGTGAGATCATCGGCACGTATATCACTTTAGCGCTGATCGTCGCGATCCTGATTTTCAGGATGCGGCGCCGGATGAAACCGCAACGAAACCGCGCGTCCGGCGTGCTCGGTGAGACCGAACAAAGGGACTAGCCATGAAAATCGGCGGAGCGGTTGCGGTGCTGGGAATTGGCATGGCGGCGTCGCAGATCGGCACGCCGCATCTGCTGACGACCTATGAATGCGACACCGACGGGCAAAAATGCGTCCGCTACACACAATGCTTTTACATCGGGATGCAGGGCTGGCGGAAATTCTATCCGGCAGTGGCGCCTGCCGGGGATTGCCCGGGCGTGAAGTTCTTCGCGCTGGATTGGCCGCCGTTCATCTGGCGCAAGGGCTGAATGGCTGAAGAGCACAGGCGGCTGCCTTCGAAGTATGGCTCAGGGGACGTGTTGGAAAAAACGCCTTGCAAAGTATAGTTTATAGTGCTATAGTTTATATTGTTATGAGGGTTGTTTGCGGATTTTTAAAACGAAATGGTTCGTGCGCAATGCGCGGCGGGAACGGATCGGCGATGACAGCTTGCGCGAAGCGATAGAGCGCGCGGAGCGCGGCCTTGTCGATGGGGACTTGGGTGGTGACGTCATTAAACAGAGGGTCGCCAAACAGAGGGTCGCCAGAAAGGGACGGGGCCGGTCGGGCGGCTACCGCATGCTGATCGCGTACCGGCGAGGCAATCGGGCGGTATTCCTATACGGCTTCGCCAAAAGCGAGCGCGAGAACATCGATGACGACGAATTGGCGTCGCTGCAAGACATCGCAGCGGGGTGGCTCACGGCGAATGACGCAAAGCTTGCTCGCGCGATAGCGGACGGTTTTGTGCAGGAGATAGACAATGACCAAAGAAAAAATGACCAGAGCAAAAACGAAACCTAGTCGGCTGGCAAAAGCCCTGCTTGAAACAGCCAGGGACATGCGACGCAGCGAGCTGCTCGATGACGCGGCCTACGCGAAAATCACTATGCGGCATCTCGGAGAAAACGAGGTGCCGAAAGCCGAGCCGATAACGGGCGAAGAAATTCGCGCGTTGAGGGAGAAGGCACATTTAAGCCAGGCGGTGTTCGCCCGTCACCTCAACCTGACGGTCGGCTATGTCTCACAATTGGAGCGCGGCGCGAAGCGGCCGACCGGCGCGGCGCTTGTTCTGCTGAACGTGATCCGCCGCAGGGGACTTGAAGTGATCCTGTGAAGTTCGCGTTTTCGAGTTTGAGCGCCCGGTCCTTGGTGATGGAGCGCATGCATTCGGCGGCTGACTCTGCTGAAACAACCGCGAGGTCTATTCGCACTGCGGGGGATGCCGGGCGGGCGGGATCGCAACCGGCGGGGGCTGGCCCCCGAGAGGTGGACGACGAAAAAGGCCGAAGCCCGGCTCCGGGCTTCGGCGATGCCGATAAGAAAAAGGAGCTGTTAAGCCCCCTCCTCCTCTTGCTTCGGTGTGCGAAGGACGATGCGGCCGCCTGCGACCGGAAGCAGATCGAGTTGCAGGGTCAGGCCCTCGCCGACCTCGTGTTCCCATGCCGCGCCGATGCGGTTCCAGAACTTCTTTTCCCGCGCTCCAAAACGTGCCAGGCGATTAGTGCCGGGGGCGTGGTTTCGCGTTGCGGTGCTTTCTTCGGGTTGTTTTTGCCGTATGCCATTGTAAGTCTCCTTCAGTTCAGGGCTGACCCCATGCCAGCCGTGCCTTTCCGTGGGCGGGGCGCATAAGGACCGGGCGCAAGCACTTGTTTGGGGGGACCGTCTTCGGGGGAGCCAAAGAAGTGCTTGCGGCCATAGGGCCGCGCTCCGTCAGGTTGGCACTCTAAGGCTGGCGTGCGGGATCAAGCCCGGTGAAGGAGCGGCGACCGGCATGCCGGAGCAACACGAAAAGCGCTGCAATCAGTCGTGAAACCCGACGCCTGCAAATGTCTGGCGAATAACGGTGGGGGATTCGTTCTGGCCTGCATCTGCGTGGTGTCAAGCATGTGAACGGACGGCGGTAGATGTGCCAGCCTTGCCCTGCGGAGGCCGTACAGCGGCATTTGCATTGTTCCTAGCCGGGAAACAAAGGGGGAAGGGGCTTAACAGCCCTGTGTGGCGCGGCTAATTCGGCGTGAAATCCGGCCTTCTATGCAAGAGCGTCGCCAAAAGTGGCGGTATCGGCCGTTCGCCGGTACGCACCAGGGGGCCGAAGGTTCGGCACGTCGCAATCCTCCTTCGCTATCCTCCTACACCAAGGCTTCGGCGGACAAGAAGGTACGGCGGACAAGGAGCGGCGCCCCGGAGCCTGAAAATAATGATACAATTGAACAATGAGGAAAGTTCGCTCGACCGCTGCAAAGACGCCGAAAAAGCCCGCCGATGCAGAGGCCGGGGCGGCGCTGGTGCGGAAATTCGCAATCAAGCTGTTCGACCGGGATGAGGGGGAAGCGGCAAACTGGCCGTTGATCGCGGACACGCTGTTTAAAGCGGCGTTCGACGCTCTCGACCGCTCACCGGATGACGCAAGCCGCGCAGCGCTCCTGCGGCGGGTCAACACGGGGTCTTATGACCGTCTGGCGGTTGATCCTGCTGCGGATAAAACCGAAGCCCTGACGGGCCGGAATGAGGCCGCAAAGACGGATTTGAAGGCACCGGGGCCGGGGGCTGCCGATGCATTCAGGAATTCAGTCTGAGCGATTTTCAGAAGCATTTGCCTGAATGCTTTTTATCACATTCACCGTCTCGCGTGATGGATCGTCACCGGATGGCGAAGACGCCGCTATGCGGCTTCGGGCGCTCTTGCGCCTAGAGCCAGTTCCGAAGGACACGCCCCGCCTTACGGATTTACAAAGCACATAATCGCTCTGACGTTGTTGCCCGGTGGATTTCGAGTTCCGAGGCCATTGATCCCAAGGGGGAACTGGCGACGATCACGGCAAGCCGTCGGTCGCCGGTCGACTCCAAATATTCAAAAGCGATGGACGGCTTTCGAGCGCGTGACCGGCCCGGCTATGGATTGTCGCGGCGGCTTCAATCCGCGCGGATCGCCATCAGGATTTTCTAAGGAAGCGATTTATCAATGCGCCACATAATAATTTTATAATATATCATTAGAACAACAGTCACAAACGCTATAGATACTGCAATATAATGGTCTATAGAATAATCAAACACCGATTGCCCTTTTGAGTATCCGGCCAAAAGAGCTGCCGTTAAACCAGCAAACACTACTACTCCTGCCAATTCTATTCGCCGCTTCATCGTTGCTTTCCTCTATATGTTGTTATCTATATTGTCAGCTACACATGTCACTTCATTGTTAGCTTCCACAACTCTAACTGGTTCCTTGATCTCGCGACGCTTGAAGATACTTTTAAATTTCTTCTTAAGGGGCCCTCTATATTTATCTGCAAGACCGATTTGCGGCTTCATCACCTTTTGTTCGCACTCCGGGCAAAGTCCCTTCGCGTGGTAATGAGGCTCTCTCACCGCCAAAGTAGTTGAGCGGGAAAAGTGACCACCTGTAAGTCCTTGAAAACAAAGGTTCTGAACCGCGCATAAGGGTGCGCTTAAAACCTGAACGGTGCCTGCCTGCGGTCCCGCGTTTCGGTCTTCAGCAAAAGCCATTCGAGATAGCGGGCCATTTCCCGGCCCTCCCGGTCGTCGCGCAATTTCAGCATGGTTAGAACCGTGCGGGCTAAATAGAATTCGTCGATAATATCGGCGTGGCTGTACTTGGTCAGGCTGCGCTGACAGGCGAGCATTTTCGGGGGCATGTCTGGCGAAGCTTTGATGATGTCCCGGCAATGGAGTTCGCTACGGACGATCCGGCTGATGCTGTCCGTGTTCTTGTACCGCATGCGGGGAATTGTAAATCAAAGCAGAGTCGGTGTGAATCCCCTGCCGGTTTCGATCATGCCCTAGCCTGCCCTAAGGCGTGAAATCGTGCTGTGACTGACGTTGTAGGATCGCCCGATGTCCTCAAGCGTTTCGTCGCCATGGTCGCGCCGCTTGATCGCCTCGCGTATCTTGTGGGCGGTCAGTTTGAATTTCGGGCGCTGTTCGACCAGTGGAGCAAGTGCCTTGCGGAAGGGTGGCGGGGCCTGCCGCCGCACCTCATGGAAAGGATGGCGCGGCGAAGGTTCAATGGTCACGCCGGGGACGATACGCCCGGCACTTTCGATGCGTAAATCGCGGCTCACTTAGGGGATTTTCAGAATGATTTCCTGTATGCAGTTTATCACTTTGCCAAAGCATTTTATTCGGGTATTCTCAAGGTAGGTTCTTGCGATCTAAGTGGTCTTTCGGCGTTCTGATCTGAATCAGACGTTGAGAATTCTAGACCGAGGTACAGGACGGCGGCGGCGGCCAGCGTAAAGGAACAGGCCGTTAATACCGGCTCGGCTTGGCTGGCCGTAAACGCTCCTATCGACAGCAGACCTACGGTTGACGCAGCTATCTTCCAGTTTTCTCTTAGCTTGCTTGTTATATTGGCACTCATATGCTTTCACGATCCTTGTTCTTTTTCCTTTTGGGGAACACTCCCTTGGTCATATCGCTCGTTGCAATATCATAGCTTAGAAATAGCGTAAGTGACAACATATAAATAACTTTAAAATCTACTCCATTTATTGTCGGCAACATTATGTATAATATTAGTATTATCAAATATATGACATTAAGTAGAAACCAGTTCTGACGTAGAAGCTTTATAACCTTTTTGCGACTGCGGCCGACCTTCAGCACGCTTCAATTCAATAAGGTGAACTATAATCCACAATGACGAGATAAAAATGCTTATTGCCAAGAATGCTGCACTGTCCGTTGGGCGGTATATGAGAGCGGCTGATATGGACATGCATATCCATGAAAGTACTGCCAACGATATACCTATATCACGCTCCCAGAGTTCATCGCGCTGGTATAGCTCGCCAAAATGTTTATGATCGTCAAAATACGTCTTCATATCAAAAAGTGCTAAAAACGTGAATAACAAGAGAACATCAATGTGATCTGCGATTAATTTTAGGGCCATGCTTTCTTGCGTAAACACAGCAGCAACCGCTCCGCCAACGAGAGCCGTATATATCGTAAATTTAAACCCAATATTTGCCTGTTGGTATGGGTTATCTGCCATTAGCTGAATCTTTGTTATGTTTTTCGTCTGAGTTTCTATTTTTCATTTTCATTCCTCCGGCAGGCGCGAGGGGGAAAAACGCTTTACCGAAACCGACGACGATATGATCGTCCGGGTCGGCAAGGAGCTTATGGGGAGAAAGAATATCATCGTCCTCAACGATGAGGCGCATCATTGCTATCACCACAAAATTGGCGATGATGCGGATGCGGGCGCTGCGCTGACGACTGAAGAGAAAGACGAAGCCAGGAGGAATGAGGAAGCTGCCCGCGTCTGGATCAGCGGCATCGAAGCTTTCTCTCGCAAGATCAGCGTCAATTGCGGTCTATGACGTGTCCGCAACGCCGTTCTTTCTGAAAGGCTCGGGCTATCCCGAAGGCACATTGTTTCCATGGGTCGTGTCTGACTTTGGCCTGCTCGACGCGATCGAGAGCGGCGTCGTAAAAGTACCGCGATTGCCCGTGCTCGACGACTCAATTCGAGGAGACTTGCCGAAATTTCGCGATGTCTATCGCCATGTTTCCAAGGGCCTGCCTGGCGGTCGCTGGCGATCAAGGCCGTTGAGAAAATCTACCGTGCATTGTTCCCTCGCTGACCGCCCCGCCCAATGGCGCAAGCGGTGCGCTTCTGCTGATTCTGAATGCCTACAATCCTGAAGGCGCGACGCGGAATGTTGATTTCAACACGCCAAAGGCGACGCTGTTTCAAACCCGCGCCGACAAATGCCACCTGAACTATGTCGTCTACGATCAGGACTGGGAGGTGGGCCTCGCTGAGCGGTTGAAGCAAATGCCCGAGGTACTCGCCTATGTGAAGAACCACAATTTGAATTTCGAGGCCCCTTACGAACACGACGGAGAAACGTTGCGCTATCGGCCCGATTACATCGTGCGCGTTGATGACGGCCATGCCGAGCCGCTGAACCTTGTCGTCGAAGGGGCTCGCTGGCCGAGCGCGAGGCGTTGCGCGGAAAAGTGCAGTGCATTTATCTCAGCTATTTGCGCGATCGGCTGACCGTCGCGCGGGATTTGTTGAGCGAGACGGGATCCGTGTTCGTGCAGATCGGGGATGAGAATCTCCACACGGTGCGCTTCCTGATGGAGGAAGTATTCAATGCTCAGAACGCCATCGCAACGGTGATTTTCCTGAAGACCGGTGGTGCTACGTCCGAGTTCATCCCGGGCGTGTAGGATGCGTTGATCTGGTGCGCGAAAGACAAGGAACGACTGAAGTATCGTCAGCTTTACAAGCTGAAAGAAGTCGGCGGTGCCGGAGGCGGAGCGTACAATCGCCTTTCACTCCCCAATGGCGAGTGGCGAGCCCTAAAGTCTGCCGAAAAAAGTGACCTTTCTCTAATCCCTGCTGACGCGCGCGTCTTTCGCGTGGATAATCTCACGAGCCAGAGCGTCGGGCGCGAAAAGGGTGAAGGTGCGGCTTCTTGGTTCCGGTCGAGTTGGGTGGCCGCACGTTCCGCCCGAGTGACAAGGCTAGATGGATGACGAATGAGCTTGGGATGTCCCTGCTTCTGAAAGCTGCACGCATATCGGCATCGGACTCGAATATCTACTACGTCCGCTATCTCGACGACTTTCGGGCATTTCCGTTCGACAACGTGTGGTCAGATACTGTCATTGCAGGTTTTGCGTCCGACAAGCGGTACGTCGTCGAAACATCCACCAAGGTCATCGAGCGCTGCATCCTCATGACCACCGACCCCGGCGATCTCGTGCTCGACCCCACCTGCGGTTCCGACACCACGGCCTATGTCGCCGAAACCTAGGGAGGCCGCTGGATCACCATCAACACGAGCCGCGTCGTCCTCGTCCTCGTCCTCGTCTCGCCTCTTGAAGGAGCCGGGCGGGATCGCGATGGAGAAGGTGCCGATCTGGAGCGTGACCGGCTCTGTGACGGGATGGATCCCGTTGCTGGCGGTGCTGCTCAAGGTGAAGCTGGACTTAAGTTTAAAGCGATCCTCGTTCGGCCTGCGGTCCAAGTCGATCTCGAGCTTTGCGTTAAAGGCGAGGAAGGGGACGCCCGCCGGCGGCGGCACAATGCCCACCCCAAGGGGGTTATCCCCCACCCCGACCGTGGCCACCACGGTGTTACTGGCCGTGTCGATCACCGAGACGTTGCTGAAGCCTGACGCGACATAGGCATGTTTCCCGTCCGGGGTAATCGCCACCCCAAAGGGGTTAACCCCCACCCCGACCGTGGCCACCACGGTGTTGCTGGCCGTGTCGATCACCGAAACGCTGCTGGAGTTGTCATTCGTGACATAGGCGTGTTTCCCGTCCGGGGTGACGGCGACCCCGATGGGGATAGACTGCACCGGGACCGTGGTCACCACCGTGTTTGTCGCGGTATCGATCACCGAAACATTGTCGGAGCCAGTATTCGCGACATACGCGTGTTTCCCGTCCGGGGTGACGGCGACCCCCCTGGGGAAAGTCCCCACCGGGATCGGGAACCCCACCCCAAACACCACGGTGTTTGTGGCCGTGTCGATCACCGAGACAGTGCCGGAGCCTGAATTCGCGACATAGGCGTGCTTCCCGTCCGGGGTAATCGCTACCCCATCGCTATCCGTCACGGCAAATGCGCCGCGGACTTCCTCAGCGCCGTCTGCTTGATCGCCGCTATCTGTTTCCGGTCAAAGCGAGTTAGGCCCTAGAAAAAGCAGGCCATGTATGCGAAGACTATGGTTTGCGGCGCCTTTCCGGAAATATGCCCCAAGCCTTCACGTCGAAACAAGCCGCGTCATTCAAGGCCAACTATGCTAGGCATCGTGCGATTGGCGCTCCGGCGCCCGTATACGTTTGTGGTTATGGCGATCCTGATTGCGATCTACGGCAGCCTCGCCGCGATCCGGATGCCGGTCGATATTTTCCCGAATATCGGCATCCCGGTCATTAGCGTCATTTGGAGCTTCACCGGGTTGCCGCCCGACGACATGTCGGGGCGAATCGTCTATTTCTATGAACGTTCCCTCACGACAACGGTCAACGATATCGAGCATATCGAGTCGCAATCGGTCGCGGGCTACGGCATCGTCAAAATTTTCTTCCAGCCCACGGTGGACATCAGTGCCGCGCAGGCGCAGGTCACCGCCGTATCGCAGACTGTCTTAAAACTGCTCCCGCCCGGTGTCACACCGCCTCTCGTTTTAAGCTATAACGCGTCGAGCGTGCCGATCATCCAGGTAGCGCTTTCCAGCGATAAATTATCGCAGGCTAGACTAAACGATCTCGGACTGAATTTTATCCGGCCTCAGCTAGCCACTGTCGCCGGCGCGGCGCTGCCTTCGCCTTACGGCGGCGTGGTCCGGCAGGTCCAAGTCGATCTCAATCAACGCGCCCTGCGTTCGTACGGTCTTTCCGCGGAAGATGTCGGCATTGCCCTCGCCGCCCAAAATCAGATCACGCCCGTGGGCACCGAGAAGATCGGCAAGTTCGAATATACGATCGATCTCAATGACTCCCCGAAACAAATCCGGGAATTCAACGATCTGCCGGTCAAGGTCGTCAACGGCACGGTGGTCTATATGCGCGATGTTGCCTATGTGCATGATAGCGCTCCGCCGCAAACCAACGTGGTTCAGCTCGAAGGCAAGAAAGGCGTGCTCATGACGGTGCTGAAGGCGGGCTCCGTCTCGACTCTCGATATTATCGCCGGCGTCAAGAATCTCCTGCCGGTCATCGCGAAGTCTCTGCCGGAAGACCTGGAGATAAAGCTCGTTGGCGACCAGTCCGCCTTCGTCAAGTCGGCCGTCGGCACGGTCATCCAGGAAGGCTTGCTCGCGGCCGCGCTGACCGGTCTCATGATCCTTCTTTTCCTTGGAAGCTGGCGCTCGACGCTCATGATCACGGTGTCGATCCCGCTGGCGATCCTGGCCTCGCTGACCGCGCTTTCGGCTCTCGGCCAGACGCTTAATATCATGACGCTCGGCGGCCTCGCGGTCGCGGTCGGCATTCTCGTCGACGACGCGACCGTCACGACCGAAAACATCAACTTTCACCTCGAGCAAGGCAAACCGGTCGAGCCGGCCATTCTCGATGGCTCGCGGCAAATCGTGGTCCCCGCCACTGTCTCGCTGCTTTGCATCTGTGTCGCCTTCGTTCCGATGTTTGGACTTGACGGTGTATCCGGCTACCTTTTCCGGCCGCTCGCGGAAGCCGTGGTCTTCGCGATGATCGCATCCTACATCTTATCCCGCACCTTGGTGCCGGTCATGGCGAAATATCTTTTGAGGCCTCGCCAGAATGGACCGCACGATGGAGATCCGCCAGACACCCCGGCGACGGCGAAAGGCAATTTGCTCAGCCGCTTTCAACAAGGCTTCGAGCATCGTTTCGAGCGGGTACGCAATTCATATCGCGGTCTACTGAGTCTCGCGCTTGCGCACCCGATCCGGCTCGCCGGCGGGTTCCTCGGCGTGACAGTGCTTTCGCTTTGCCTCGCTCCTTTTCTTGGCCAAAACTTTTTTCCCGAATTGGATGCCGGCGCGATCAAGCTTCATGTGCGCGCGCAGCCAGGCACCAGGATCGAGGAAACAACGGCATTGTGCGACCGGGTCGAACAGATGATCCGCGCGATTATTCCGCCCGCCCAGCTCGCCAGCGTCGTCGATAACATCGGCATGCCGGTCAGCGGCATCAATCTTTCTTATGGAAACTCCGGAACAATCGGCGTGTTCGACGCCGATATTCTGATCTCCCTGAACGAGGGAGCGACCTCGACGGCCGAGTACGTCAAGATCCTGCGGGAGAGATTGCCGCGTGCGTTTCCGGGTACGACATTTTCTTTTCTTCCCGCGGATATCGTGAGCCAGATCCTGAACTTCGGCTCGCCGGCGCCGCTCGACGTTCAAATTACGGGTAATGATTTGAACGCCACCAGGGCCTATGCGGATAAGCTGCTTGGCAAAATCAAGCATGTGCCGGGGGTGGCCGATCCGCGCATTCAGCAAGCCTTTCGGGCGCCTGCCTTGAGAATAGATTTCAATCGCACTCTCGCGGGCCTCGTCGGATTGACCGAACGCGACGCGGCGCAAAGCGTCGAGACGACGCTTTCAGGCAGCACCCAGACCGCGCCGACCTTTTGGTTGAACCCCAAAAATGGAGTATCGTATCCGGTTTCAATTCAGACTCCGCAGTATCGCATGGATACCTTGGGATCCTTGAAGAACCTGCCGCTGTCGGCGAGCCAATCGACACAGCTCCTCGGCGGCCTCGCGACGATCGTGCCGGAGCCAGTTAACGCGCTTGTTTCCCATTATAACATTCGCCCCACGGTCGATATTTACGCAACCACGCAGGGCCGAGATCTCGGCGCCGTCGCCGCGGACATCGAAAAGCTCATCGAGGAGACGAAAGGAGAACTGCCAAAAGGAGCGACCGTGACAACGCGGGGTCAAATCGTCACAATGGAGAGCGCGTACAGTCAACTTTTCTTTGGCCTTGGTTTTGCGATCGTGTTGATCTATCTTTTGATTGTCGTGAATTTTCAATCGTGGCTCGACCCATTCATTATCGTGCTGGCGCTGCCAACCGCGCTGGCCGGGATCGTGTGGATACTGTTCTTGACCCATACGACCTTGTCGGTTCCAGCGCTTGCGGGGGCCATTATGGCCATGGGCGTCGCAACCGCCAACAGTATCTTGGTGATCAGCTTCGCGCGTGAGCAGCTAGCTGAGAAGGATGCGGCGAGCGCCGCCTTGGAAGCGGGAGGCACGCGTTTCCGGCCGGTGCTGATGACCGCGCTCGCCATGATCATCGGCATGTTGCCCATGGCAATCGAACCTGGACAGAACGCGCCGCTTGGCCGCGCCGTCATTGGGGGGCTTATATTCGCGACCTGTGCGACCTTGATTCTCGTGCCGGCGCTCTTCAGCATAGTGCATGGGCGCGAGCGGCCCGAAAAAATAACGGCGCCGCCGCTTTCCAGCGCTTCGCCGGCCTAAGATGGAGCGAGCATGACCTCCAAAACCATACCTGCCGTCGCGCCTCGGCGGCTACGGTTAATCGGCATCATTGCCGCCGTCGCCGCGATCGGTCTTGCCGTCTACGGCATTGCCGATCGCGCAAAAAGCAAGCAAGAGGTCCAGATTTGGACGGATGAGCAGGCCATTCCCAGCGTCACTTTGGTGCAACCGCAACAGGGGCCGAGCGAAGGAGAACTCGTCCTTCCGGGCAACGTGAGCGCCTTTTATGCCGGCAGCATCTACGGGCGGGTCAGCGGCTATGTGAAGGATTGGTATGACGACATTGGCGCCCACGTGAAAAAGGGTCAGGTGCTGGCGACCATCGATTCTCCCGATCTCGACCAACAGCTTGCCCAGGCCCGCGCGGACCTCATAAGAGCGCAGGCTAACGAACAGCTGGCGCAAGTGACCTATGAGCGTTGGAAGACCCTTTCCAAGCAAAACATCGTTTCACAGCAAGCAAAGGACGAAAAATTCGGGGACGCGAGTGCCAAGACCGCTGCCGTGCAGGCGGCGCAGGCCAATGTGGCCCGGCTTGAAGCGCTAGCCTCCTTCAAGAACCTGACGGCGCCGTTCGACGGGATCGTGACCGCGCGCTCGGTTGATATAGGTGACCTCGTCGACGCGGGCGGCAAGACCGGCAAAGCCCTGTTCGTGGTGTCCGACGTCCACATGATGAGGGTCTATGTGGATGTACCCCAGGCGTTCCTTGGCGAAATGAAAGCAAATCTCAAGGCAACCTTGGAGCTTCCCGGCATGGACGAAACGTTCCAGGCGCATTTGCTCACCACCTCCAACTCGGTTTCGGAACAATCTCGTACCGCGCTTGTTCAATTGCTGGCCGACAATCCGGACGGCAAGCTGTGGCCGGGCGCTTTTACCACGGTTCACTTTCACATTCCCTCCGATCCAAATGTGCTGCGCATTCCCGCCACGGCCTTGATCTTCGGCCGGCATGGAACGCAGGTGGCCAAGGTTGATGCAGAAAACAAGGTTGTGTTGCGCAAAGTTCAGCTTGGGCGCAATCTCGGCAACTATGTCGAGGTCTCATCCGGAGTATCTCTTTCGGACCGGCTTATCGACAGCCCTCAGGAAACGATCGCGCCGGGCGATACGGTGCGGGTTGCCAGCGCGCGGGATCAAAACGCGGCAGGCCGCCCGCTGGAACAAGCGCGCGCAATTAAACCAAAAACGCAGGATAGCGATTGAAGGCGATCAGCGGCAATGGCGGGCAGCTTCCCGGCAACGCTCATAAGGGAGTGCCATGAAAAGGGAGTGCCATGAAATTTCATTAGGCCGCGCGATTGCGAGCCTGCCGCGCGCGCATCGATGGCCCCTCGCGTCCCCTGGCAAGCCGTAGCTCGATGGGATCGCCGCCAGACCGGTTGGTCACTGAAAAGCTACGTTCAGGATCTCATAGCTCTTGCCGCCACCTGGCGTGTTTACTTCCACGGAATTGCCGGTTTTCTTGCCGATCAGGGCGCGCGCCGTCGGTGAGGTGATCGAGACTCGTCCGGCCTTTACATCGGCTTCGCTCTCGCCGACAATCTGGTATGTCTTCTTTTCGTCCGTGTCCTCGTCGACGAGCGTCACCGTCGCGCCGAACTTGATCGTGTTGCCGGAGAGTTTTGATACGTCGATAACCTCGGCGCGCGATAGCTTGTCTTCGAGCTCGGCAATGCGTCCTTCATTCAACGCTTGCGCGTCCTTTGCGGCGTGATATTCGGCATTTTCAGATAAGTCGCCATGCGTCCGCGCTTCGGCGATCGCTTGGATGATGCGCGGGCGCTCGACCTGCTGGCGCCGCTTCAACTCCTCTTCGAGGGCAGAGTAGCCGCCCGCCGTCATGGGGAACTTGTCCATGCTCGTTACTCTTTCACGTCTGCCGTTCACTCCGTGACAGGAGTGTGGCCCGGTTATTCTCCGGTCATGCCCAAGCGCTTTGATTTGGCATGATCTGTCTAGGAAACCAATTTTTCACTTTCAAAGATCATGCTCTAGGTTCGCCGGTTCTGGCCCAGCGTCATTTCCGCTTGCGCCGGGCGGTTATTTCATCGCGATACTCTCGCTGAGCCGCAATACCTGCCGATTTCGGGCGGCGCCCGCCAGAAGTGCTTCGCATCCGCGCCAGACCGTAACAGACACCTTCCCGAAACCGACCGCAAGGGGGTGTTTCATCAAGCCTCGATTGTCCACCCGCCCCGGCTCAGCCGCGCTTTAGGCAAAATAATCCTGCAGCGCGCGAACTTCGAGATCGCCGGCGAGATAAGCCCGAATTCCTTGCGAGGCGGCGATCGCGCCCGAGAGGGTCGTGTAGTAGGGCACCTTATGCAAGAGAGCGGCCCGGCGCAACGACCGCGAATCGGCGAGGGCTTGCGCGCCTTCCGTCGTATTGAGGACAAGTTGGATCCGGCCGTTTTTGATCAAGTCGACGACATGCGGCCGGCCTTCCGAAACCTTATTGACACGCTGCGTCTTTACGCCCTCGCTATTAAGATAGCGCGCGGTGCCGCCAGTCGCGCGGATCTTGAAGCCGAGCCCGGCCAACAATCGCGTGGTTTCGAGGACGCGCGGTTTGTCGATGTCGCGCACCGAAACGAAGACGCTGCCGGCCCTTGGAACGTTCGTACCGCCACCGAGCTGGCTCTTGGCGAAAGCGACAGGAAACGAGCGATCGAGGCCGATGACCTCGCCGGTCGAGCGCATTTCCGGTCCGAGCACGGTATCGACGCCGGGAAACCGGGCAAACGGAAAGACCGATTCCTTAACGCCGATATGATCGAGACGCGCCGGCCGTAATCCGAAGCCGGCCAGGCTTTCCCCGGCCATGATCCGCGCCCCGAGCTTGGCGATCGGCACGCCGATGACCTTGGCGACGAAAGGAACCGTCCGCGCCGCGCGGGGATTGACCTCAAGGACGTAGATTTCGCCGTCCTTCAACGCAAATTGCACGTTCATCAAGCCGCCGACCTCGAGCGCCAGGGCGAGCTTCTTGGCCTCCGCTTCGAGTTCGGCGATTGTTTCGGCCGCAAGCGAGCGCGGCGGCAACGAACAGGCGCTGTCGCCAGAATGAATTCCGGCCTCCTCGATGTGTTCCATGATGCCGCAGATGAAGACTTGCCTGCCATCCGAAAGCGCGTCGACGTCGATCTCGATGGCATCCGACAGATAGCGGTCGAACAAAAGCGGGTTCTTGCCGAGCACGGTATTGATTTGCCCGGTCTTGTCGTTTGGATAGCGTGCCTTGACCTCGGAGGGAACGAGGCCCGGAAGGGTGCCGAGCAGATAGTCGTCGAACGCGGCGTTGTCGAAAATAATCGCCATTGCCCGCCCGCCCAGCACGTAGGACGGACGCACCACGAGGGGGAGGCCGAGATCGGAGGCAACAAGGCGCGATTGCTCGACCGAATAGGCGATCCCGTTCATCGGCTGCTTCAGGCCGATCTTGTCTAGGAGCCGCTTGAAGCGGTCGCGATCCTCGGCGAGATCGATCGAATTGACCGATGTCCCGAGAATAGCAATGCCTGCCTCTTCGAGCGCATGCGCGAGTTTGAGTGGGGTCTGGCCGCCGAACTGCACGATCGCACCCTTAAGCTCTCCTGCCTCGGCTTCCTTGGCAACGATTTCAAGCACGTCCTCGGCGGTCAGCGGTTCGAAATAGAGCCGGTCCGACGTGTCGTAATCGGTCGAGACCGTCTCGGGGTTGCAGTTGATCATGATCGTTTCATAACCCGCCTCGCGCAGCGCGAAGCTCGCATGACAACAGCAATAATCGAACTCGATGCCTTGCCCAATCCGGTTTGGACCGCCGCCCAGGACGACGATTTTCTTGCGCGCCGTGGGATGCGACTCGCAAGCCGGGGCCGAGCCAAAAGGCGGCGCGTAGGTCGAATACATGTAAGCCGTGGGCGAGGAAAATTCCGCCGCGCAGGTGTCGATCCGCTTGAACACCGGCCGGACGCCGAGTTTTTTGCGCAAGGTGGACACCTTCACTTCCGGCACTTTGGCGAGACCGGAAAGGCGCGCATCGGAAAAGCCCGCCGCCTTCAGCATCCTCAGGTTGGCGGCGTCGCCTGGCAAACCGTGCGCGCGAACCTTGGCTTCGAGGTCGAGAATTTCCCCGATCCGCGCGATGAACCACGGATCGATTCCGCAGGCCTCGTAAATCTCGTCCGGGGGCATGCCATGGCGCAGCGCCTGGGCAACGACAAGCAGCCGGTCGGGCGTTGGCCGCCCCAAGGCGGCCCGCAGCACGTTCATGTCGTCCCCGAGCCCCAGCCCCCCGATTTCGTCGAGACCATCCAATCCGGTATCGAGCGAACGCAATCCCTTTTGCAGGCTTTCGGCAAAGGTCCGGCCGATAGCCATGGTCTCGCCGACCGATTTCATCGCCGTCGTCAAGATCTGCTCGGCGCCGGGAAATTTTTCAAATGCGAAGCGTGGGATTTTGATCACGACATAGTCGATCGCAGGCTCGAAGGAAGCCGGTGTCGCGCCGCCGGTAATATCGTTGGCGATCTCGTCCAAGGTGAATCCAACCGCGAGTTTCGCCGCGACTTTGGCGATTGGGAAACCGGTTGCCTTGGAGGCCAGTGCCGAGGAGCGCGAGACGCGGGGATTCATTTCAATCACGATCATGCGGCCGTCCTTTGGACTAACCGCGAATTGCACGTTGGAGCCGCCGGTCTCGATGCCGATCTCGCGCAACACCGCGAGCGCGGCGTCCCGCATGGTCTGATATTCCTTGTCGGTCAAGGTCAGCGCCGGGGCGACGGTGATCGAATCGCCGGTATGCACGCCCATCGGGTCGATGTTTTCGATCGAGCAGACGATGATGCAATTGTCCGCCTTGTCACGGACAACCTCCATTTCGAATTCCTTCCAGCCGAGCACGCTTTCCTCGACCAGAACCTCGTTCGTCGGCGAGGCGTCGATCCCGCGCTCTATGTTCTCGATGTATTCCGCCTTGTTATAGGCAATGCCGCCGCCGGTCCCGCCCATGGTGAAGGACGGTCTGATGATCGCGGGCAGGCCTATGTCGTCGAGGACGGCAAGCGCTTGCGGCAAGGTTTTGATCTGATGCGAGCGCGGCGTCGCAAGGCCGATGCGGGTCATCGCCTCGCGGAAAAGCTTGCGATCCTCGGCCATGTCGATGGCCGCCGCGGTGGCTCCGATCATTTCCACCTCGAATTTCTCGAGTACCCCCATTTTTTTCAAGGAGAGCGCGCAGTTGAGCGCGGTCTGGCCGCCCATCGTCGGCAACAGCGCGAAGCCGCCGGGAATCGCGCGGCGCTCCTTTCCAATGATCTTGGCAACGATTTCCGGCGTGATGGGCTCAAGGTAAGTGCGATCGGCCATGTCCGGATCGGTCATGATCGTCGCCGGATTGGAATTGACAAGGACGATCCGGTATCCCTCGTTGCGCAGCGCCTTGCAGGCCTGGGTTCCGGAATAATCGAATTCGCAAGCCTGGCCGATGATGATCGGCCCGGCCCCGATAATCAGGATCGTCGAAATATCTGTCCGCTTGGGCATTTGGTCTCGTCAGAACACAAAAGGACAAGGCCGTCTCTCGGCAGAAGCCAAAGCCATCGTCATTCCACACTCGGCTGTCTCCGTAGACGAGATTTGGGCGAATGTGAACGGAGGGAGGCTGCGAGCCGGGTCATGCTGGACCAAATATCGCGTGGCGGGACCGCCGCGGCCATCGCCGCCGCTCGCCCCAAAGAAGGCCCGAGGCGCTCGCCGATGATGAAGCGGCAAGCATTACGCTCGCCGGATTTTCACGTCGAGATCAGGCTCGACCTCCAACTGGAGGCGCAAGTCGAGCAATGCGCCACTGAGCGTGTCAAACACATTCGCATCATCGGTCACTTCCAAAAACGTGACCTGGACGACGCCATCAACGGTCGTGACTTTACTCAGCTTTCCGCTTCCCTCCAACATCCGCTTCTCGATCGCGCCGGTAAGAGCGCGTTCAACCTCGTTCACGTCCGCCACAAGTGCCTCCTCTCTACGCCCACGTACACCGGTAGCTTGATCCAACCCGCGCGGCTAGAGCACGTGGATGTCAACTCAAGGCTTTGGCCCGGAGAGTGTTTAGATTATGGCCCGGTGGGCTCATCGCCTTCTGTGGCATGAGAAATGCGGGGCTTGTCCAATAACCCCGGCGTTGCCAAAAATAACTTGCCGCTGTTAATTCAGCCATAATCGAATCTTGTGGCAATGAGACCGCTCATTTATGCTAATTGAATGAGTATGGATACGAAGGAAACCCCGCCCGGCCCTCGCCTTGACCCTGGCGCCCAAGACCATCACGCAAAGATCGCGTGGCTGCGCGGCGAGGCGAGCGAATTCGAATACTTCGATCCGCCGCCGCCGCGCAGACGCGGAATTCGCGCGGTGCCGTTGCGGGTTATACTGCCCAATCTCGTCACCTTGCTGGCGCTTTGCATGGGCCTGACCGCGATCCGGTTCGCTATTGAGGGCCAGTTCGAAACCGCCGTCGTCGCGGTCATTGCCGCCGCCATTCTCGATGGATTGGACGGACGCATCGCCCGCGCGCTGCGCGGCACTTCGCGGTTCGGCGCCGAACTCGACTCCCTCGCCGATTTCGTCGCCTTTGGGGTTGCGCCGGCGCTGATCCTTTATTTTTGGGGCCTGCACGAAATCAAGAGCTTCGGCTGGTTCGCTGTGCTTGTTTTCGCGATCGCAGCGGCGCTGCGCCTCGCCCGCTTCAATGTCATGATCGATGATCCGAACCGGCCGCCTTGGCAGGCGCATTTTTTCAACGGCATGCCCGTGCCGGCGGGCGCCATAGTCGGGCTCTTGCCGCTTTATCTCAATCTCTCGATTCTCGCCATTCCCAATGCTCGTGCGCTGGTTCCTTTCGAAATCGTTTACGTGTTGATCGTAGCCTTTTTGATGGCGAGCCGTATCCCGCATTTTTCCGGCAAAAGGATTGGCCGCGTGCCGCGCGAATATGTGATTGCGGTCCTTTTCGGGATCGCCGCGTGCATTCTCTTGCTTGCGACCTTTACGATGGAAATGTTGATCGGCCTGACTCTGGTTTACTTGGCGACAATCCCCTTCGCCATCCGCCGCTTCAACGCCTATGCGGCGGTGGACGCCGCGAGGCGGGCTAACGCGGCCGGCGCCGAAGCGCCGCCCGTCGCGCAAGCGCGGAAATAATGGCTGGCATTGCACCCGAGCAGTCTGGGTTCCCGCGCGCGGGTTCCGTCTGACGATCGGTGCATAAGCGTCACGACAAGCCGGACTCGAAAGCCCACTCGATTAGTTCACAAGGGCGCGGTTCTCTATTAGGGTCCGCGCGACAGCTTTCGTCGGACGCCGCGGAGCGACGGCGGTCTAAATTCAAGGACACAAATGTCGAAGGAAGAATTGCTCGAATTTCCAGGGACCGTCGTCGAATTGCTCCCGAATGCGACCTTTCGCGTCAAGCTCGAAAATGACCATGAGATTATTGCCCACACCGCTGGAAAGATGCGCAAGAACCGTATTCGCGTTCTCACCGGCGACAAGGTTCTCGTGGAAATGACCCCCTATGACCTGACCAAGGGCCGCATTACCTACCGGTTCAAATGACCGAGATTCCGACGATGGATAGCCGCCATGACCGGCGACGATAGGGCTTGGCGGCCAAGGCTCGTTTTGGCTTCCGCGTCCCCCAGGCGAACTCGAACTCCTGCAACAGATCGGCATCGAGCCGGACGCCTTGCTTCCGGTCGATCTCGATGAAACCCCACGCAAGACCGAACTGCCGCGTAGCCTCGCGTTGCGGCTGGCGGAAGAAAAGGCGACCGCCGCCGCGCCGATCGCGTCGAGCCGGCCCGAACTCGCGGGTGCATATATCATCGCCGCCGACACCGTCGTTAGCGTCGGCCGCCGCATACTGCCAAAATGCGAGATTGTGGCGGAGGCGGCGCAATCTTTACGGCTTTTGTCGGGCCGGGGGCACCGGATTCATACGGCGGTCTGTCTCCTCACGCCAAAGGGCCGCGCGCGCCACAAGCTGGTTGAGTCGCGGCTGCGCCTCAAACGGCTGTCGGCCGCCGAAATCGAAGCCTATCTCGGATCGGGCGAGTGGCGTGGCAAGGCCGGAGGCTATGCGATCCAAGGCCTTGCCGGCGCATTTGCGCAAAGGCTTATTGGGTCCCCTTCCGCGGTCGCCGGTCTGCCGCTATACGAGACCATGTCGCTGCTTGCGGGCGAAGGCTTTCCGGTGCATGTTTCGTGGCTGAATAGGGTATAGTCGCCGTCTAACCCCAAGCACCGGCCAAGCCATGCCCGTCGCAAAACCGGAAAACCTTTTTGATGAAAAACTGGACGAAGCACCGGTCCGGCCCTGCCCGATCTGCGGCAAACCCGCCGCTTCCGCCGACCGCCCGTTTTGTTCGAAACGTTGCGCCGACGTCGATCTTCACCGCTGGCTCGGCGGGGTTTACGCCATTCCAGCGTCTGATGACAAGGACGCGGAAGCCGATGGTCGGGCCACGCCGCGCGTGGCCAAGACTTCCGAGCCCTAAAATAATCCGAGTTTTCTGTCCAGAAGCTGCATGTTTTTCATTGCCTCAAAGATCGTCTGGTTCGTTGCCGGGCCGGTGGCCCTGGCCATTGTCGTGGGCGTTTTGGGGATCCTTTTTGGGTTCACCCGCTTCGTGCGGGCGGCCCGGGCTCTCATGGCCGGCACCATAATCGCGCTCGCCGCCGGCTTGCTCGCGCCACTCGGCGCGGTCCTATTGCGGCCCTTGGAGGAGCGATTTCCGCGGCCGCCCGCGGATATCCCCGCGCCGGCCGGAATCATCGTCCTCGGCGGCGCCGTGGACGCGGAAAAATCGGAAGCGCGCGGGCAGGTCTCCCTTACCGCGGATGCCGCCCGAATGACAATCGGCGTCGAATTGGCGCACCGCTACCCTACCGCGCGGCTCGTCTATACCGGCGGATCGGCAGGTTTACGAGGCGAAGGGCCTGCGGAGGCGATCGGCGCGCGGCAACTTTGGCTTTCGCTGGGCGTTCCCGCCGAGCGCATGACGTTCGAGTTGAAGTCCCGCAATACCTGGGAAAATGCCGTGTTCACGCACGCACTCGTCAAGCCGAGGCCGGGAGAGAGCTGGCTCCTCGTGACCTCGGCCTGGCACATGCCGCGTTCCGTCGGGATATTCCGGGATTTGGGTTTTGATGTTATTCCGTATCCGGTTGCGTATTGCACTTTTGGCGACCAACGAGATTTTTTGCTACCTACATTAATGACAGGCAAAGTTTTTATGCTCGATTACAGCGTCCGTGAATGGGTCGGGCTTTTGGCCTACCGGCTGGCCGGTAAGACGGACGCGCTGTTTCCCGCGCCTTGAGCGCCGCTCGCGGCACGTTTCGGAGGCGTAGCGGTGGCCGAACGGCCGCGCACCCGGATTTGGTTTTACATGCGGATCCGGTAAAGCTCCGGCAACGCAACGCAACCTCCGCCATGAGTTATTAGCGGCGCGGATGGAACCCACCCTCTTTCATCGCCACAAAACCTATTCGTCCTGGCCGTCCCGGCCGGGGATTTTGATGCGCCATTTCGGCATCGCGTTCGACGAAGCCGTAATCCCGATTCCCAAGGAAATTCCCGCGCGGAAATGTTGCGCTTTCCCCCGGCCGGCATATGTCCATCGTTGCAGGATGGCAAAATCATCGTTTTGGGGGTTCGCTCGCGATTACAGACTCCATCCACTTACGACGGTCTGGCCGAGGTCGTGGGCGGTGCAGGCGCAGGCCCGTTCGATCGCCGCCGGAATGCATTCGGGTTTCGCGGGAATCGGGTGCGGCAATAGAGGGCGCCCCGATACCATTTAATCGATAGCGACGCCGCCAAATCAAAGAGGTGGGGCATGTCGGACTCGAAAAAAGCCGAGCAACTTTTTCTGTCCATGCTCTAATGCAAAAAATGCTTGCCGTTGCGCTCGGCAAGCACGATCTATAAAAATCTGAACAGCAGAGTTCGCGAGGAGCAAAGTGGGTCAACTAGGGGACAAAGGTGGCGTGATCGCGCCGAAGTCCAGCACCAAATCGAATATCGACGAATTTCTCGAGGCCGCGACGAAATTGCCTGCGACGTCCGGCTCCGGGCGGGGCCGGCTTATTTTCGCGCTCGATGCGACCATGAGCCGGCAGGCCACCTGGGACATGGCGCAAAGCGTGCAAGGGCGGATGTTCGCGACGGCGGCAGCGCATGGCGGGCTCGATGTTCAGCTTGTCTATTACCGGGGCTTTTCCGAATGCAAGGCGTCGCGCTTCGTGACCGGTGGACAGAGCTTGGCATCCCTTATGGCCAAGATCGGGGTGCGCGCCGGCCAGACGCAGGTCGAAAAGGTCTTGCGTCATGTCCTCGATGAGACGCGGAAAACGTCGGTCCGTGCCCTGGTCTTCGTTGGCGACGCGATGGAAGAGCGGCTCGACGTTCTGGCCGGGCTGGCCGCCGAAATCGGGCTTTTGGGAGTGAAGGCTTTCCTGTTCCAAGAGGGGCGCGATAGTCTTGCGGAGCAGGCTTTCCGCAAGATTGCGCTGCTGACCGGGGGCGCCTACGCGACTTTCGATTCATCCTCGCCCGAGCGGCTCCTCGCGCTTTTGACGGCGGCGGCGGCCTATGCCGCGGGAGGCCGCAGCGCGCTTGAATTCGAGGCGCGCGCGCGCGGCGCCGCGGCGGCGGACCACCTTTTGTCGCAGATGCGCTGAACTGGCAGCATGAAATGATCTATCTTCTCGGCGGATTTTTGATATTCTGGCTGGCGCTCTCGGCGCTGAAAGCTTTTGCGGCGGCCGATCCTGCCGCGCTCGCGCGCGTCATCAAGCGCGGCGGCGGCGGCGCGGCGCTTATCGCGGGGGCGGTCTTGTTGCTCCGGGGCCGTTTCGACATGGCGCTTGGGCTTGGCGGACTTGGCGCCTGGTTGCTCGGATGGCGCGGCGGGTCGCTGTCGCGGGTGTTCAATTCTTACGGCGGGCCAAGGACACGAAAGGTCTCGTGTGTACGGTCGGCGATGATTGAGATGGAGCTTGATCATGGCACCGGCAAAATGCGGGGGACGGTGCTGGCCGGGCCGGACGAGGGCAAATCACTGGACGCGATGACAAGGCCGCAGTGCGAAGCCCTCCATCAGCTCTGCTGCCGGGACGATCCCGAAGGCGCGAGGCTCGTGGAAGCCTATCTCGACCGCCGGTTTGCCGGATGGCGTGCGGCAGCGCAGAACCAGCGTCACCCTGGGCGCGGACGCGCCGGACGCCGTGCCGGTACGATGTCCGAGGATGAAGCGTATGAAGTTTTGGGACTTCAGAAAGGCGCTTCGGATGAGGAAGTCGCGCGGTCGCACCGTTCGCTGATGAAGAAATTGCATCCCGATCACGGGGGATCGACAGATCTGGCGGCTCGCGTCAACGAAGCCAAGGATGTGCTGATGCGGCGCCATCAGTAGCCCCATGGTGGATGGATGACCTGGTGGGAGCCAGGCGCGGCGGTTGCCGCACTCGCTTCAGTTTTTCGTTGCAAAACAGGAAAATCCTGAACGTTTGAGGGTTTTGCAGGCGAGTTCGGCGCTATCGGCTTGGAGGCCGGCGAAGCGCGCCCGGTAGAGCGTTTCGGATCCTTTCTGAACCCTCTCGGTAAAGGCTTGTGCGGTGATAAGGGTTTTGCGGCCTTCCGATCTGGCGCGGGCGAGGAGTTCGGTCGCCTTGCTTATATCGCCGGTCGCCCCGATCTGAATCATCCAGTCGCCTCGCGCCGCCGCCGGGCGGTGGTCGCCGACACCTGTCACCCCGCCGTCATGAGGCGGCTCCTTTGCCGCGGTCGCGATTTCGTCGGCACTATGGGATCGCGCGGCGATCGCGCTTGCGCGTGTCGCGGACGGGGCCGCGGTCGAGAGTCCACCACCGTGTCCTGGGCGGCCGGGAGTAGTTGAGCCATCGAGGCTTGCCTGTTTCCAACGCTTTTCGCCCAGGGTCGCGCGCGGCGCGGCGGTCCCGAACTTCGGCACCCCGGAGACAAAGGCCGGGCGCGATTTTTCGGGCGGAATTTCGGCGTTAAGCGAAGCAATCTGGATGGGATCGAGCACAAGATTGGGTCTCGGTAGGCTCGGCGCAAAGACCAGCCTCGAATCGATCTTCGCTGCGGATTCGGTGCCCCGGAGGCTTGGGTCAGGGCTCTTTGCGGTTTCCGCGCCATGCCCATTGACGCCGGTGCCGGAAATCGAAGACGCCGTGCGGACGGTGGCGCCGTTTTCGATCTGGTCTTCGATCAAATCCGCCATGATCTTGTCGCGAGCCCGCGCGCTGGGGCCGCCGAGGACCACCGCGACGATATAATGTCCATTGCGTTTTACTGAGGTCAAAAGATTGAACCCGGAGGCACGGGTGTAGCCTGTCTTGATTCCGTCCATCCCCTCGACGCGATCGAGGAGATGATTGTGGTTCACGATCGTGGCGCCGTCATAATAGAAGGCGTGCGTAGCAAAATAGTGATAATAGCTTGGGAAGCGCTCCCGAACGGCGCGCCCAAGAATTGCGAGATCATGCGCCGTGGTGACCTGTTCGCTGTTTGGCAGGCCGGAAGCATTGGCGAAATGCGTGCTATTCATCCCGAGAGAATGCGCCTTCAGCGCCATTAGCCCGGCGAAACTCTCCTCGTCCCCGCCGATGGTTTCGGCGATGGCGACCGCGATGTCGTTCGCCGAACGGGTGACGAGCGCCTTGATCGCGTCGTCGACTCTGATTGTTTCACCGGGATGGAGGCCAAGCTTGGTCGGCTTTTGCGCCGCGGCATAAGCGGAGACACGAATATCGCTGTCGAGCCGCAGACGCCCTTGTTCGAGCTGTTCGAACAAAAGATAAAGAGTCATCACTTTGGTGATCGAGGCTGGGAAGCGCAACTCGTTTTCGTTGCGGGCATAAAGCGTCCGCCCGGAATTGCCGTCCACAACAATTGCCGCAATGTTTGATTTTCCGACGCCCCCGCGCGCGGGGCGGTAGCGGACCGATCCTTTGTGATGACGCCTGCCCTCGAAATGGGATTTTAGCCAAGAATCGTGGTGGGGGCGCCAGTGGCGGGCCTCGGCGGGCGGAGCAGTAAAGCTTGCCACCAGTAAAGCCAGGCCGAGGGCTGCCCCGGCCGCGACTTTCTCGGTGCGGCAATATGCCGCGCAAAACTTCAGCATCTGTAACGCCCCGGCCCTCGGCAGGCAGGCGCCGACATCGGCGCACCGCCGTTGATCCTCCGGGGAATGCTAGCCCGGCGCGGTTACCGGTTAGTTAAGGCTCCGGTTCAAACCCGCGGTATCGCTTTGGTTCAGGCCGATTGCACCGCAACATTTCCTTGACGTAATTTGTGCGATGCACTAATTAAATAACCGTGAGGCAAACGAACTCGCGAAGTTAGCGGTCTCCGTTAGCCGAGAACAGGCGCACCAACGATCGAGGAAGTACCATGGCCAATGAATTTGATGATGCCCAAAACTACAGCAAGGAGCAATTCAGTGCGGCGGCAGCGGCGACGACCTGCTTCGCCAAGACCCTCCAGACAATCGCATCCGAAACCGTGGATTACTCCAAGAAAGCCTTGGAGAATAATTCCGCTTTCATGGAAAAACTGCTCGGCGCCACGTCCTACGACACCGCGATCCAGATCCAGTCCGAATATTGGAAGGCCTCTTACGCCGGCTTTGTCGCGCAGGCGGCGAAAATCGGCGAACTCTATTCCAGTCTGGCCAAGGAGGCTTTCAAGCCGGTCGAAACCGCAGTCAAGAAGGCCTATAATGGATCGATTTAGGCTTCACCGGATTGGCATGGGAGTTTCCGGCAACAACGGCTGGAACATTTGAACCGCCGAGTTTGGAAGGTCCGGTCGGTATCTTTCACAAGGGCGCACCGCAGTTTACGCTGAGTGGGTGGCGTACCTTGGGAAATTAGTGATCTCGAGTGGAACGTTTTCAAAATGGGTTCGACGCCAACCAAAAAAGCGGCGGCTAAGATCGGGGCGTCAAGACATAGGTTTTAACCCGTCCCAGGTGCCATGGAGGCGCCCCGGGATTCTGGCGAAGATTTAGCTGGCGCTCACCGCTTTCACAAAAGCGATGTTGACCGCGGATGTGCGGTTAGCAATATTTAGCGACATGAAGTCACCGAACATTGAAATGCCCGGCAGTTGCCGGGCTTTTTGTTGGAAAGGCTCTTCCTTTACTCCTCGGGCGTTGCCATTTTTTGGCGCGGCGCATTGGCGTTGCGGTATGGGCGATATGAAATTGGTTACTTTGGCCAAAAACGCGTATGGCCCGCGAGGCAAACTGGGGCTAAGATCAGAGCGTTGATCGCGACGCGCCGAGGTGGCGTAAATTCCGGCGTGTCGGCAAAGTCCCGACGCGTTATTCGCTGAAGGTCCGCTAGCGGGCGCGGGGCCCGGCGGATATCATTGAAGGGCGAGGTTTTGGTGGTGAGGGGCGAAGATTTCCGGCAATTGCCGGTTCGGGTTAACGGCATCGCTCGCAGGGCCGCGGGGTTCGGCGCAGCCGTGCCGGCCGTGACCGCTCCGGTTGCGGCCGCCAAGGACCCGCAGCGGGACGGCGATGGCGGCCCTGGGCCAGGTACGGTTGTCATCACGCGCCCACGGACGCAGATCCGGCATCCGAACATGTACCGCGTCTTGCTCTTGAACGACGATTACACGCCGATGGAGTTTGTTGTTTCCGTGTTGAAAAAATATTTCAATAAGGGTCCGGAAGAGGCAAAGCGCATAATGCTGCATGTGCATCAACACGGGGTCGGCGAATGCGGGGTCTTTACCTACGAAATCGCCGAGACGAAGGTTACGCAGGTCATGGATCACGCCCGTAAGCATCAGCACCCCCTGCAGTGCATCATGGAGAAAAAATGAGAGGTTGAGCCAATGCCGTCCTTCTCCCGCAATCTCGAACAATCGCTGCACCGTGCCCTGGCTATCGCCAACGAGCGGCACCACGAATATGCCACGCTCGAACATTTGCTGTTCAGTTTGACCGATGACGGGGACGCCGCGGCGGTCCTGCGCGCCTGTTCGGTCGATCTCGATCTGTTGAAAAAGAATCTTCGCGAATATATCGACCAGGAGCTCGATAATCTGATTAGCGACGATCGGGAGGACGCCAAGCCGACGGCGGGATTTCAACGCGTCATCCAGCGGGCGGTCATTCATGTTCAGTCCTCGGGGCGGGAAGAAGTCACCGGCGCCAATGTGCTCGTCGCGGTTTTTGCCGAACGCGAGAGCCACGCCGCGTATTTCCTGCAGGAGCAGGACATGACCAGGTACGACGCGGTCAATTACATCAGCCACGGGATAGCCAAGCGGCCGGGTCTTTCCGATTCCCGCCGGCCGCGCGGCACCGAGGAAGAAACCGAGGCGCGTGAAGCAAAGGACGCCAAGGAAAACGGCGAGTCGAAGAAAAAGGAAGGCGCGCTCGAGGCCTACTGCGTCAACCTCAATAAGAAGGCGCGGGATGGTCGGATCGATCCGCTGATCGGGCGCGAGGCGGAAGTTCAGCGCACCATTCAGGTATTATGCCGGCGCCACAAGAACAACCCTCTGCTTGTCGGAGATCCTGGCGTCGGCAAGACCGCCATAGCCGAAGGTCTCGCCCGCAAGATCGTGATGGGCGACGTGCCGGAAGTCCTCGCCGAGGCGACGGTTTTCGCTCTCGACATGGGCACACTTCTCGCGGGCACCCGCTACCGAGGCGATTTCGAGGAGCGCCTCAAACAGGTGATGAAGGAAATCGAACACCACAAGAAGGCTATTCTGTTTATCGACGAGATTCACACGGTGATCGGAGCGGGGGCGACATCGGGCGGCGCGATGGACGCATCGAACCTTTTGAAACCCGCCTTGGCGCAAGGCGCGCTGCGCTGCATCGGTTCGACGACCTATAAAGAATACCGGCAATACTTCGAAAAGGATCGCGCTCTTGTGCGCCGCTTCCAGAAGATCGACATCAACGAGCCCACGATTCCCGATGCCGTCGAAATCATGAAGGGGCTAAAACCCTATTTCGAGGAGTTTCATAAACTTCGCTACACCAACGAGGCCGTGAAGGCGGCAGTGGAACTTTCGGCGCGCTATATCAACGACCGCAAATTGCCGGACAAAGCGATCGATGTGATCGACGAGACCGGGGCGAGCCAGATGCTTCTGCCGGAACCGAAGCGGAAAAAGACAATCGGCATCAAGGAAATCGAGACTACCATCGCGACGATGGCGCGGATTCCTCCCAAAACGGTCTCCAAGGATGATGCCGAGGTTCTCGAACATCTGACGGAGACGCTGGAGCGAGTCGTCTACGGCCAGAACGAGGCGATCGTGGCGTTGACATCGGCGATCAAGCTGGCCCGCGCCGGTTTGCGCGACGGCGAGAAGCCGATCGGAAGCTATCTCTTCTCGGGGCCGACCGGAGTTGGCAAAACCGAGGCCGCTCGCCAGCTTGCGATCAGCCTCGGCGTCGAGCTCGTTCGCTTTGACATGTCGGAATATATGGAGCGCCACACTGTTTCAAGGCTTATCGGCGCGCCTCCGGGATATGTCGGCTTCGATCAAGGCGGTCTTCTGACCGATGCGATCGATCAGCATCCCCATTGTGTCCTGCTGCTTGACGAGATCGAAAAGGCGCATCCCGATCTCTATAATATCCTGTTGCAGGTCATGGATCATGGAAAGCTCACCGATCATAGCGGCAAACCCATCGATTTTCGTAATGTCATCTTGATCATGACGACGAATGCCGGCGCCTCCGACATGCAGCGCGCCGCCTATGGTTTCACCCGCTCGAAGCGCGAAGGCGAGGATTTAGAAGCGATCAACCGGATGTTCGCGCCGGAATTCCGCAACCGTCTCGACGCCGTCGTGACGTTCAGGCATCTGCCGGCCGAGGTCATCGTCAAGGTCGTTGACAAATTCATCATGCAGCTCGAGGCGCAGCTCGCAGACCGCAACGTCACGATCGAACTCACCGACGAGGCGCGCAATTGGCTGGTCGAACATGGTTACGACGAGCAGATGGGCGCGCGGCCGATGGCGCGCGTCATCCAGCAGGCGATCAAGACACCGCTTGCCGATGAAGTGTTGTTTGGCCGCTTGAAGAACGGTGGAACGGTGCGAGTTGCAGTCATCGCGGAAGAAGACGGCATCAAGAAATTGGGCTTTGTCTTTCCCGAGGGTCCGGTATTGCCGCGCCCCGAGCGCGACATCGTCGAGGCCGGCAAAAAGCGGGTGCGGGCAGAACCCGAAGTGCGCCGCGCCAAATCCCGCCGCGTGAAGGGCGAGGAGGGTGATGAAGAGCCGGACGAGGATATGCCTGGCGGCGCTCCCAGCGACGACGAGGCCGAAACGGTTGGCAGAGGCGAGGAACCGGATCTGCAGCACTGACGCGCGGGCCAAGCAGATCGATTTGCTGGGCAGCCGTCGGCAATGTTCCCCGCCTTTGTATTTGGCCGTGCGCCAGGTGTTGATCAGTCCGGTTTAATCACCGCCGCGATTTTTGTGCGAAAAGCCTCTAGCACCTCTGGCCGTTCTTGCGCGCCGGTGTGCGGCCGCAGCTCCACGCCCGTCCAGCGCGGAAGGACGTGGAAATGCAGATGGAATACGATCTGGCCGCCGGCAAGCTCGTTGTATTGTAGGATCGTTATCCCGTCCGCCGCGAGCGCCGACTTGACGGCAACAGCGATTTTTTGCACGCGGGCGATGAGCTTGCCGAGAATCACGGGATCGGCGTCGAGGATATTGCGCGCCGGGGATTTGGGCAGCACCAGCACATGGCCGTCCGCGCGGGGCATTATATCCATGACGGCGAGCGCTGCGTCGTCCTCATAGACCTTGTGACACGGCAACTCGCCGCGCAGGATCTTCGCGAAAATATTTGTCTCGTCGTAGGCCGATGACGGCATTGGCTCGCTCCTCACAATTCGACGCCTCGATCTGGCAAGCGGGGCGCAAAGGCATCAAGGTCCCTTCTTGAATGGCGCGAGTTCGCCATATTCGCGCAAGGCCTCATCAATATGAATGCGCTCTCTTTGGAGATATTCGTCGATCGCCCGGGCGAAACGCTTGTCGCCGATGTCGTGCGCCGAAAAGGTAGCAACCGGACGATAGCCCCGCGCCAGCTTATGTTCGCCTTGCGCGCCAGCCTCGACGCGGGATAGTCCGCGCGTAATCGCGAATTCGATCGCCTGATAATAGCAGATTTCGAAATGCAGGAAGGGGTGCTCCTCGATCGCCCCCCAATTGCGTCCGTAGAGCGCGTCCAGCCCGAGAAAATTAATGGCGCCCGCGATATAGCGGCCGTTGCGCTTGGCCATGATGAGCAGAATTTGATCGCGCATCGAAGTGCTCACATGAGAAAAAAACGCGCGGTTGAGATAGGGCGTCCCCCATTTGCGCGCGCCGGTATCCATGTAGAAACGAAAAAATGCGTCCCAATGAGTTTCGGTGATGCCGGCGCCGGTCAAAAGCTCGATCGCGATGCCGCCGGCGAGCGCCGCTTGGCGTTCATGGCGAATCATCTTTCGCTTGCGCGACGCGAGATTGGCCAGAAAGGCGTCGAAATCCGGGTAACCTTGGTTGATGAAATGAAATTGCTGCCCGGTGCGTTGCAGGAACCCGGCGCCGCCGAGCGCCTCCCATTCCGTGCGCCTGGGGAAAGTGACGTGGAGCGATGAGGCTCCGGCTTTTTCGCGAAGTGCGCGAAGCCCGGCAACGAGCGTTTGCCGCGCTGCTTCGCCGTGCCCTGGCGCGACCAGCAGCCTACGGCCGGTCACCGGCGTGAACGGCACCGCGACCTGTAGCTTTGGATAATAGGGCAGTCCCGCGCGGTGATAGGCATCGGCCCAGCCATGATCGAAGACGTACTCGCCCATGGAATGGGTCTTCAAATAGGCCGGCGCGGCGGCGGCGAGTCGGCCGCCGGCGTCCTTGACAAGAAGATGAGCGCTGGCCCAGCCAACTCTCGAGCCAACTGACTTCGACGCCTCAAGCGCTGCCAAGAACGCATGGGTTATAAAAGGGTTTAACCGCTCGGCCTCATGCAGGTCTATACCGTGCGCGAGTCCAATCGTGTCTGCTTCCGGATTGGCGCAAGCGTCCCACTGCGCGGCATCGATCTCGCGCATCGATTGCGCGACATGAACCGTGTAGGACGAAAACATCGCGGGACCCCCGGCGGAACCGGCTTTTACCTTACCGGGGCCGTTGGGGGCAATAATGGCAGCGCTGCCCTGGCCGGTGAAGGCACTGATATTTGCTTAGAGCCGCCCAAAGCCAGGACTATTCCGGCGCCGCGCAACGGAAATCTTAGGCCGCCATGGCCGGCTTGCGGCGGAAGACCCGCTGCCAGAACGTGCGTTGAACCTGCGCCACCAGGGTGCGCCGCTCGTCGGTCAGAAGCTTGACGGTGCAGGTCTGATCTTCGAGCAATTTTAGGAGCCGGACGCGCTCCTCCTGCCAGTTCTCGGTAAGCCGATGGCGGTCTTCGCGAAGCTGCCCGCGGTCGGCTTCGAGATCGGTGATCCGGCGGTCTTTCTCCGCGATCAGATTCTTTAATCCGGCGAGCTGGATCTCGAATTTGGCCGAATAGGGGGTCGTTTCCCCACCGGCGTGATCGCGTTGCCAATCGTTCGGCGAGGGTTCGTCCGCATCGGTTTTCGTCATTTTCGGATAGACGCGGAAAAGCTCGGCCGGATCGATCTGATAGCCGTCCGAATTCTTTTCCCGGTAGGACAACTTGCCGGAAGACAAGGCTTTCGAGATGGTGGATTTGGCGACGCCCGCCTCCTTGGCGGCCTTTCCAAGCGAGAGATACATGTGGTTTCCAATCGTTCGCGTAGGTATTTAGAAACCTATTTCGCAAAACCTTAAGGAAAACTTAAGCGCGAATCACAAAATGCGCGGAGCGGGCTTGCGCGCAGCGATCGAGGGCTGCCTTGCCGCACTCACCCCAGTGGCGTGGTTTCGAGTTCGGGCAGCCTCGCCTTCGCGGAGTAATTCGAGGCATTGCCCCTGCCCGCGCAAGCATCGCGCGCAAACGTGATGAGATGATGCGCGGTCAGGCCGACGCTCAACACCGGCTCGATCTGACCGCGCACCAGGCGGCGCAGGGCGAATTTCCAGAACGTGCGCCGGTAATCGCCGCGAACCCCGACGATCCAAAGAATCCGGGCTAGGATCGTGAGACCCTTGGCAATGTTGCGCGGCGCCAAACGTTGCCGGCTTTTCGGCCGCTTCAAGCGATTGGGCCGTGTCGCGCGCATCTGGTGTTCGTAGCGCGCGAACAAAACGTCCGGCCGGTAGGCCTTGGCCATGCAGGTCCGCCACATGGCGAGCACGTCGTCATAAGGCAGCTTGAAATCGACATTGGACTCGCGCTCCTCGTCATGGAGCAGCCGGTTTTCTTGTTGCAGCCGCTCCCACAGCGGCGTCCCCGGCAAGGCCTGCAGCAGATTGATCGTCGCCATCGGAATCCTGGACTGCTCCAGAAAATCGAGGACCTGCGCGCCTGAATCCTTGGTATCGGTGTCGAGGCCGAGAATGATCCCCGAAACAACCTCCATCCCGTGCCGGTTGATGGCCCTCACGGCGTCGAGAATCGGCACCATCAAATTATGCGCCTTGTCGATGGCTCTGAGGGCCTCGGGTTCCGGCGTCTCAATCCCGCAGAAAATCGTATCAAACGCGGCCTCGCGCATGAGGGCCAGAATTGCTGGGGAACGGGCAATGTTGAGCGTCGCCTCGCACGAGAGGCTGACGGCATAGCCATTGCGCTTTTGCCATTCGATCAGATGAGGCAAAAGGTCCCGCAGAGCGCGCCGGTTGGCAATAAAATTGTCGTCGACGAAATAGATCGAGCCGTTGACGCGGCAAACCAGAAGCTTATCGAGTTCCGCGACGACCTGGGCCGGCGTCTTGAGGCGCGGAATGCGGCCATAGAGGCCTGGAATATCGCAGAATTCGCAAGTATAGGGACAGCCGCTCGAAAACTGGATGCTGCCAAGAATATAGCGCCCGATCTCGGCGAGTTCATAGGCGGGCACTGGGAAATCGCAAAGGTCGCGGCGGGACTTCGTTCTCAGCACGATCTGTCCGCGCGGGCGCGAAACATCGCCGCCGAGCAGTCCGATCAGCGCGTCTGTTGCATCCCCGAGTTCGCCGAGATGGAGATAGTCAAAGCCTGGATAGAGCTCGGGACACGCCGACACCGAAGGGCCGCCGAGCACCGCTACCTTGCCGAAGGCGTGCGCCCTTCGGCATATATCGTCTATCCGGCGGCGCTGAATGTGCATTCCGCTCACAAAGACCGCGTCCGCCCAGGCAAAATCGCTGGCGGGTGTCGGGCCCATGTTTTCGTCGATAAAGCGGACTTCCCAGGTTTTAGGAAGCACCGCCGCGATAACAAGCAAACCTTGTGGCGGCATGCATGCGCGAACCCCATCGGTCAGCGGGTATGCGTATTCAAAGGTGGCAAACGAAGGGGCGTAGCGCGGAAACACGCAGAGGATTTTCCGCGCGCGTCCATCTTGGGCATGGCTGTCGCGATAATCCTTGTTTGCGATGGCTTGAGACATGCGTCAGATCCCGAGCCCCGTTCGAGGATGCCGGGCTTGACCGCGAGTTAATTCGCGGAAGCGTTCTCGCACAAGGTACCGGCTCCGGGAAAGTTGTAAAGCAGGTCTCGCGAGCGGTTATTTGGGGCCTCGCGGGGGCCGCGCCCAGATAACCGCCCTCGTGCTTAACTCGCCCTTTAGCGGCGTGGAAGATCGGACTTTTGCCGCAGAAGCCGACAGAACGGTCTTGCCGCGTATTTGGAAAAGCCGTGGAATAGCCCAACAAAACAATGGCTTCGGCTTTCGCGCCGCATTCGGCGCCAGCCTCCCTTTACCGCCATCTCCGGACTCTGGATCAAGGGATTACGAGAGACGAGCCAGCACTTTTCCTCGCATACAAGGTTGTGCTAGACTAATTGCGTCTAGCTTTTGCGGCTTCTTGCCATTTCAGATCACGCCCATGTACAGCACCGTCACTCACGACATCCAGATCACGGTTCTTCCAGAATTTGTGCCTGAGCGTTCCGACGCCGACGAGGCCTCGTTTTGGTGGGCCTACACCGTTGAAATCGCCAACCGGGGCCATATGACCGTGCAGCTGACCGCTCGCCATTGGAAGATTACCGATGGCAACGGCAAGCTCGAGGAAGTGAAAGGCAGGGGCGTCGTCGGCGAACAGCCGGTTTTGAAGCCTGGCGAAATCTTTCGCTACACGTCGGGAACCACTATGACGACGCCTTCCGGCATCATGACTGGAAGCTATCGGATGGTGAACGAGAAGGGCGATGTTTTCGAGGCGGAAATTCCCGTCTTCTCGCTCGATTCTCCCTATGCGCGACGCGTTCTCAACTGAGCCGCCGCCACGTTTGCGCGCGCGGCCTGGCTGTCGAGGATTGTGAACTCGCCACTCATGCCGCAAGCGAGCCCCTTGCCGGACGAAAGGCTGGACGCGACGCTCGCCATACTTGAGCGTCTGATCGGTTTCGATACGGAAAGCGCGAAATCCAACCTCGGCCTCGTCGCCTTTGTCGAGGGTTACCTCAAATCCCTTGGCGTAGCCTATGTGAAGATCCCCAATGCTGCCTGCGATAAGGCCGCGCTTTTCGCGAGCGTCGGCCCAAACCGCGATGGCGGGATTGTCTTGTCGGGACACACCGATGTGGTCCCCGTGGAAGGTCAGACCTGGACAAGTGACCCTTTCAAGTTGCGCCGTGGGGCAGACCGCGTTTACGGCCGCGGCGCCTGCGACATGAAGGGTTTTGATTCAGTCTGTCTTGCGATGATTCCGGAATTCCAGCAGGCTCGCTTGGCCTCGCCGGTTCATATTCTACTGAGCTATGACGAAGAAACCACCTGCCGCGGCTCGCGCGACACGATCGCGCGGTTCGGATCCGATCTGCCGCGTCCCAGCGCCGTGTTCATCGGCGAGCCCACTTCGATGCAAGTGGCGGATGCGCATAAAAGTGTCGCGGCTTACGCGACGATCGTGCATGGCCATGCGGCGCATTCCTCGAAGCCAAGCCTCGGCGCGAGCGCGGTCGAGGCGGCTTGCGATCTCGTCACCGAACTCTATCGTTTTGGCGAGGAGCTCGCGGCGTGCGGGGATCCATCCGGGCGCTTCGATCCTCCGGCATCCACCGTCCATGTCGGCACGATCCATGGCGGAACCGCGCGGAATATCATGGCCAGCCTTTGCACCTTCCGTTGGGAATTTCGCGCTCTCCCCGGCGTCGAACAGATTTTAGCGCTCCGGCGGATTGAGGATTACGCCGCCCATATCGTGACTCCAAAACTCACGCGCCACGCCAAGGACGCCTTTATCGAAACCGTGACAGAGGTCGAAGTTCCAGGTCTCAAGCCGGAAAGCGGCTCAATTGCCGAGACGTTGGCCCTAAAGCTCGCACAGTCTCGCCGCACGATCGCGGTGCCATTCGCCTCCGAGGCAGGCCAGTTCCAGTTGGCCAATGTGCCGGCGATCGTCTGCGGTCCCGGCTCGATCGGCCAGGCGCATCAGCCGGACGAATATATCGAGATCGCGCAGATCGAGGCTTGCATCGCTTTTATGCAGAGACTAGCGGCGGAACTGAGCTGATTAATCCCGAGCTGGGCGCGTCTGGTTGCCGCTGAGTTCGTTCTCTGGGGTATGCGAAGACCGGCGCTCGTGTACACGACGACACGAAGCCCTTGCATTTCGGCCTCCAACGCCTTATGGGAAAGTTGTATCTACATAATGTAGATCGTAATCATAGATATGGAGAAAGCGCATGAGCCAAGGACGCAGGGTATGGTCTTTGAATGGGATCAGGAAAAGCGCTTCAAGAACATCGAGAAGCATGGCATCGACTTCATCGACGCGGATATTTTGCTCAGTCCGTACCTAGTCGCGCCAGGAAAGACGGTTGACGGAGGACGGCGTTCGCTGGCAATCGGCACGATCGATGAAGTTCATGTTACGGCTGTTTTCACCCGCCGCGATCCTCTCATCCGCGTGATCTCAATGCGGAGTGCAAGAAATGGCGAAAGAAAAAGATACCAGGAGGTTTTCAGAAACTGAGCTGGAAGAGCGGCGGGCTCGTGGCGAAAGCCGCACTGATCTAGCCCGCGTCCAGGCGAAGACAGCGGAAGAGTTAGAGCGCGATATTGCCGGCGATGCCGATTTTAGCGACGTGCCCGAGGATTGGTATAAGAGGGCCGAGGCGGTCATGCCTACCCCAAAGAAGCTGCTATCTCTCCGGCTCGACAGTGATGTTGTCGATTGGTTCAAGCAGCAAGGTCCGGGTTATCAGACAAGGATCAATGCGGTATTGCGCGCCTTTGTTCAGCAGGCGGCGAAAAGGCAAGCCTGAGGTGGAAATCACGGCTCCAATACGGAATCCCAATAGAGATAGTCCATCCAGCTTTCGTGGAGATAATTGGGCGGAAACCGGCGGCCGTTCTGGTGCAGATCGTTGACCGTGGGTTGATAAGGCATCCGCGCCGGCCACATGCGCGCCTCGCCGGGACGTAAATCGCCCTTGCGCAGATTGCAGTTGGAACAGGCGGCGACGACATTTTTCCAGGTCGTGGTGCCGCCCTTCGAGCGGGGGACGAGATGGTCGAAGGTTAGATCCTCGCGGGAGCCGCAGTATTGGCAGCTGAAGCGGTCGCGGAGAAACACATTGAAACGGGTGAAGGCGGGATGGCGGGAGGGTCTTACATAGCGCCTTAGCGAAACCACCGAGGGGAGTCGCATCTCGAAGCTCGGACTTCGAACGGTCTTATCGTAATTGGAGACGATATTCACCCGGTCGAGGAACACCGCCTTGATCGAATCCTGCCACGCCCAAAGCGAGAGAGGATAGTAGCTCAACGGCCGGAAGTCGGCATTGAGCACGAGCGCCGGACAGGCCTCGGGGGAAACCCTGGGTTGGGAATGAACCGTCACATCAGCTACCTCGCCCAGCGCGCCGCCGCCGGGCGCCAACGCCTGAGCGCCATGGTTATAGCCTCCTCGATTCCAAGGCTAGCCCCTTGCGTTACATTTTGCCGGCTCGATGACACGTTTGTGAAGCCCGTTTTGGCACGACGGTCCGCCGCAACGGATTATCGCGTCGGAATCGGCGTGCCGCTGCGATAATCGTAAAACCCGCGCTGGGTTTTACGCCCGAGCCAACCGGCTTCGACATATTTCACGAGTAAGGGACAAGGACGGTATTTCGGATCGGCCATGCCGTCATGCAGGAGCTGCATGACCGACAACGCCGTGTCGAGCCCGATGAAATCGGCGAGCTGCAAGGGTCCCATTGGATGATTCGCGCCGAGCCGCATCGCGGTATCGATCGATTCGACCGAGCCCACGCCCTCATAGAGCGTATAGATCGCTTCGTTGATCATGGGCAGGAGAATTCGATTGACGATGAAGGCGGGGAAATCCTCCGACACGGTAAAGGTTTTGCCGAGCCGGGCGATCAGCGCCTTGGCCGCCTCGAACGTCGTGTTTTCGGTCACGATGCCGCGGATCAACTCGACGAGCTGCATGCGCGGGACCGGATTCATGAAATGAATGCCGATGAACCGTTCCGGCCGATCGGTGATCGAGGCAAGCCGCGTGATCGAAATCGACGACGTATTCGTAGCCAGCATCGCCGTCGGCTTCAACGATGGGCAAAGCTTGGAAAAAATCTTGCGTTTGACCTCCTCGTTCTCGGTGGCCGCCTCGATGACGAGGTCGCTGTCGGCGAAGGCGTCGTAGCCGGGCGCGGGCTTGATCCGGCTCAAAGCAGCGTCGCGCGCCGGCGGATCGACTTGGCGTCGCTCAACCTGGCGCGCGAGGTTGCCCGCGATCGTGGCGAGCCCGGCGTTGATGCGGGCTTCCGAGATATCGTTGAGAGCGACTTCGATGCCGGCTAGTGCGCAGACCTGGGCGATTCCCGTGCCCATTTGGCCGGCTCCGATCACCCCGATTTTGTTTATGTCCATTTTATTCGCCCACAACGGAAACTAAGCGCGAAAACTCCGGCCACATTGGTCCACCGATTTCTAAACTAAAGCCGAAACTATATCCACTAAACCGGCCAAGCTCCAGAGCGCGCTTGCACCATGGCGGGACCCCGGTTTCGCGAAGCGTTAAAACGCGAGGTATACCAAAAGCCTAGAGCTGTCTCGCCTGCAAACATTGAAAAAATCGAGCAACTTTTTCGGGACATGCTCTAACGGCCGAGCTTGGCAAGCTCCTCGTTCAACGCCGGCAGGATTGCGAAGAGATCGCCAACAAGCCCGTAATCCGCGATCTGGAAGATCGGCGCCTCCTCGTCCTTGTTGATGGCGACGATGACCTTGGAGTCCTTCATTCCGGCGAGGTGCTGGATAGCACCGGAGATGCCGACAGCGATATAGAGATCGGGCGCGACGGCCTTGCCGGTCTGGCCGACCTGCCAGTCGTTTGGCGCATAGCCCGCGTCGACCGCAGCGCGCGAGGCACCCATCGCCGCCCCGAGCTTGTCCGCGATGGGCTCGATCAGGGTCTTGAAATTGGCCGCGTTTTGCATGCCGCGGCCGCCGGATATGACAACCCTGGCCGAGGCAAGGTCGGGGCGCTCGGATTTGGCCAGCGTTTCATCCTTAAAGCGCGAAACCTCGGGCGCGGGGGCGGCGGCGATTTTTTCGACTGGAGCGGATCCCCCCTGCCGCCCGGCTGAAACGCCGCCGTCCGGATCGTGATGATCTTCTTGGCATCGGTCGACTGGACCGTCTCTATGGCGTTGCCGGCATAGATCGGACGATCGAACGTATCGGCCGCGGCGACCTTGGTAATCTCCGAAATCTGCATCACGTCGAGGAGTGCCGCGACCCTCGGCATGACGTTTTTGCCGGTCGAGGTCGCGGCGGCCAAGATCGCCGAATAATTGCCGGCCAACCGGAAGAGAAGCGCCGCCAGCGGTTCGGCCAATTGATGCGCATAAACGGGATCGTCAGCCACCAGGACTTTTTCGATGCCGTCCAGACTGGCGGCGGCCCGCGCCGCAGCTTCCACCCGCTCGCCGGCGACGAGGACATGTATGGGCTCGTTAAGCGCCTTGGCAGCCGACAGCGCCTTGGCGGTCGCGTCGTTGAGCTTGCCGTTCGACACTTCGGCGAGAAGCAGCACCGTCATCAGATCACCCCGGCTTCGTCCTTGAGCCTCGCGACAAGTTCGGCAGCGGAGGCGAGTTTGGTTCCCGCCTTGCGCGTGGGCGGCGCAACGGTCTTCAAAATCTTGAGGCGCGGCGCGATATCGACGCCAAAATCGGCAGGCGTCTTCTCCTCGATCGTCTTCTTCTTGGCTTTCATGATGTTTGGCAGCGAGGCGTAACGCGGTTCGTTGAGGCGAAGATCGGTAGTGACGACGGCGGGGAGTTTGAGGCTGACGGTTTGCAACCCGCCGTCTACCTCGCGGGTAACGTCCACGTGTCCCTCGCCAACCGCCACTTTCGAGGCAAAGGTGCCTTGGCCCCAGCCCAAAAGCGCGGCCAGCATCTGTCCGGTCTGGTTGCTATCGTCGTCGATCGCCTGCTTGCCAAGGATAATCAGCAAAGGCTCTTCGGCGAGCGCAACCGCTTTCAAAAGCTTGGCGACGGCAAGCGGTTCGACCGGCTGCTCCACCTTGATGAGAATGCCGCGATCGGCGCCCATCGAGAGTCCGCTCCTGATGGTCTCGGCGGCCTGGGCCGGCCCGATCGACACCAGGATCACTTCGGTTGCCTTGCCGGACTCCTTCAGGCGCAATGCTTCCTCGACGGCGATTTCGTCGAAAGGGTTCATCGACATTTTGACGTTGGCGAGATCGACGCCGGAACCGTCGGGTTTTACCCTGATCTTGACATTGTAATCGACCGCCCGTTTCACGGGCACGAGAATTTTCATAGGAAAAACTCTCACAAGTAAAGTAACGCCGCACTTTGTGCGCTTAGGTACAAGCCACCTCGCGCCAAGTCAACATAACCGCGTCAACATAACCGCCTCGGCGTGAAGCAGAATTGTCGTCAACAATCATGGACGACGTTGCTCCATGCCGCCGCGCGCCGGAGCGAAAATGGTAGAAGCCCGGCCATCGAGGGAACCGTTGACGAGACCCGAACACGCCTTAGATTGTATTTGGGCATGGCTAGGATTCTTCTACAACGCGCCAGCAAAGGACCCGCCCAACGGAGCAACTCAGGATCAGGAATGGAGAGCCAATCTGTCCTTATTTCCGGAATTGGCATTGCCGGAACGACGCTTGCTTATTGGCTCGGCGAGCACGGCTTCAGGCCAACTCTCGTCGAACGAGCATCACATCTGCGTACAAGCGGCAATGTCATCGATTTTTGGGGTCTCGGCTACGACATCGCGGAGCGGATGGGGCTCCTCTCCGGTCTCAAGTCCGAGGGCTACGATGTCGAAGAGGTTCGCTTCGTCAATGCGGAAGGCCGCCGCGAAGGCGGCTTCGGCGTCGACATCTTCCGTTCGCTCACCGGTGGCCGGTTCGTAAGCATTGCGCGTAGCGATTTGGCCAAGCTGATCTATCACAAGATCGACGGCCGCCACGAAACCATCTTTGGTGACAGCATCGTCGGCATCGAAACGAACGGCGATGGTGTCGACGTTGTTTTCGAACGCGCCGCAGCGCGCCGGTTCGACCTCGTTTTCGGAGCCGATGGTCTGCACTCGGCAGTCCGCGAAGTGGTGTTTGGCAGGCAGAACCGCTTCGAGAAATATCTTGGTTACACTGTCGCCGCGTTCGAAACCAAAGGCTATAGGCCGAGGGACGAGCGCATCTACGTCAGCCATGATGTGCCGGGCAAGCAGGTGTCCCGCTTCCCCCTGCGCGATGATCGCACGCTGTTCTTGTTTGTCTTCGCAGACGGTTCGGATCAGCGCACCGCCCTGCATGATATGGCAGGGCACAAGGCTATCCTCCAAAAGGAGTTCGACGATGTCGGATGGGAATGCCCAAGGATACTTGCCGCGTTAGATGCCAGCGATGACGTCTATTTTGACCGCGTCAGTCAGATTCAGATGAACGTTTGGTCGCGCGGACGGGTGGCTCTGATCGGCGACGCCGCCTTCTGCCCGTCGCTTCTGGCAGGCCAAGGCGCGGCCCTCGCCATGATATCGGCTTACGTGGTCGCAGGCGAGCTTGACAAGAGAGAAGGAAGGCACGAAGCGGCATTTCGCCGCTACGAGCAGCTGCTGCGACCGTTTATAACGGCCAAGCAAGGCACGGCAGAGCGGTTCGCACGTTCGTTCGCGCCGAAGACGCGATTTGGTCTTTTTTTTCGTAACCAGATAACGAAGGCCTTTGCGCTGCCCTTTGTTGCAAACCGAGTGCTTGGAGGCCTTCTCGACCGGATTGAACTGCCCAATTACTCGAACCAGAACGAACCACGCAGTGCGTAGGTCTGGTCGATCGGGCGAAGTTGAGACCGCAGCCGAAGCCCGGCGGCATTGCCTCAAGAATCGATGCGCGCTCCCGCCCTGCGCTTATATGCCGCTCAACTATTCTGGCCTGGCACCCACAAAATGTCGGCTTCTCCCTTCTGGTTCACATAACGGGCCGCGACAAACAGAAAATCCGACAGGCGGTTAATATATTTGAGCGCCGGGCCGCCGACCTCTTCGCCCGGCGCCTCGGCTAAGGCTACGAGCAGCCGTTCGGCCCGGCGCGTCACCGTCCGGGCGAGGTGCAGGGCCGCCGCCGCCGGCGAGCCGCCAGGCAGAACAAAGGAACGCAAAGCCGCGAGTTCCGCGTTGAGCTCGTCAATCTCGCGCTCCAGGCGATCCACTTGCGATTGGACGATGCGCAGCGGTTCGGTCTCGCCTTTCGCACCAGGCGGCACGCAAAGATCGGCGCCGAGGTCGAAGAGATCGTTCTGAACGCAGAGCAACATCGCGTCGACCCTGGCGCAAATCGCATCGGACGCGGTGGCGACGCGGGCAAGCCCGATCGCCGAATTGGCCTCGTCGATCGTGCCATAGGCTTCGATCCTGAGATCGTTCTTGGCGCGGCGCTCGCCGGTGCCAAGCGCGGTCGTGCCGTCATCGCCCGTCCTTGTGTAAATTCGGTTCAAGACAACCATGGCGCCCCGCATCAATGCTTAGCTTCTAGTATAACGTCGAACTTGCGACCGATCCGCCAGCGCACCAGTTTATTGCGACGCTGCAGGTGCCGATCGCAACCATAAGATCATTCGCGGCCTGGATCTTGGTGCGATTCCCGGACCCAAAGCGTGCCGGATGGGGCTCAATAGTGGCGCAAAAGGCGCTCCAGATAGTCCATTTCCTCGCGGGGACGGGCGGGTTCGCCGAGCCTGCGGCGGAGTTCCTCCAAGACCCGCCTTGCCCGCTCCGCGCCGGGAAAACGCGCGGACGGATCGAACCCTCGCAAGCGTTCCGGCGATCGCCCGAGGGGATCGGTGCCCTCGGCGTCGCCAAACTGACCTGGCGGGCCCTGACCGTCTTGGTCCTCTCCGGCTTCCTCGCCGGCGCCTGAACCGTCGGCCTCGCCGCGCATGTTTTCCGCGAGCTTTTGCGCGCCCTCGTGCAGGGCCTCCACCGCGCGGCCTTGCGCATCCACCGCGCCGTCGGTGCCGCGCGGACCTTGACCGAGCGCGTTTTCGGCGTCACGCATCGCGTTTTGCGCGCCGTCCAGACCATTGGCGCCGGCCCCAGCCCCGGCCAAACGCTTTTGTAGGTTTCCAAGTCGGTCGCGAAGCGCTTTTTGGCGCCTGGCGAGATCGGCATCGTTGGTTTGTCCGGCCCGAGGACCATTGCCGCTTTTGGCGCCGGCGCCTTGGTCATTTCCTTGTCTGTCAAGGCCGCCTTCAACTGCGCCGCCATTCTCGCCAAAGATATCGCCGAGCGTTGGTTGACCCGGCAGGCCCAATTGGCCGCGTTCCTCGCGTTGCCGATGCCGATCCGCCTGGCCGCTGCGATACGTTTCATCGCGCAAATCCTGCTGGTCCTGGCTCATCTGGCCAAGCTCATCGAGCGCGCGGCTCATCTCCCGCGCCCTGGGGTCGGCTTTCCGCGGCCGCGCGACCCGCAGGTTTTCAAGAACGTTTTGCAATTGCTCCAGCATTTTCCGCGCGTTCGCGCTGTCGCCCGAACGCAGCATTTCCTGCATCTGGTCGAGCATTCTTTGCAGCTCCCTAGGGCTGATCGAGCGGCCCCGGCCGTCAAGTGCAGCGGAGTTATTCCGGCTGCCCTGGTCATCCTGCTGGGCGGCAAGCTCTTGTAAAAATTTATCCATCGCGGCGCGCAGATTATCGCCGAGCTTGCGGATTTCATCCTCCGGCGCGTTGCGCTGCAAGGCGTCGCGCAATTGTTGTTCGGCGGCGCGGAGATCGCGTTCGGCCTCGGAGAGATCGCCGTTCTCGATGCGCAGCGCCATTTGCCAAAGATAATCGGCGACCTCGACGAGATCGCTGTCGCTATGCGCTGCTGCGAGCCGATCGAATGCCACCCGCAGTCCAACATAGATACCGGCGCCAGTGTCGAACATTTCCGGCCCGATCATCAAGGCCTCGAGCGCGTTTATCACCCGCGCCTTATCCTCGGGGGCGAGGACCAGATTGCGGCGCTGTTCGGCAAGCGCGCGGGCGAGAGGCTTGACGAAAGGCTTTTGCGGCAACGTGATTTCAATAGGATCGCTCCTGCCTTCATTGCCGCCTGCATCGCGCGCGGTCAGCGTCATTTCGACACGCGCGCCAGCCCATGGGTGTTCGGAAAGATCGGCCGTGGTCTCGGCCTCGCCGCCGAGGCCCGGCGGCGGCGGCAACAAAAGCGGGGCACGCGGCGGATCGACGAGCGAACGTGCGGCGGGATGTCCGCCTGGGAGCACCGGCTTGGCGAAACGTGCCTCCGCGCCGGTAACGCCGTAATCGTCGGCGACGCTGTATTTCAGCGTCATCGATCCCCGCGCGTTAAACCTCGGCGGCTGGGTGAGCGCAATCGACGGCGGTTGATCCAAAATGGCATGAAGATCGAACGCGCCGAGCGGCGCGCCGGGACGGCCAAGCGTTAGCGTTGCATCGCCGCGCAAAACCAGGCGGATTTCGCCCTTGCCGTCCCGCTTGCCGTTCGCCGGCTTGGCGGCGGCGGAGGCGGTCAAGCTGGCTTGAGCGTCAGTTTTGTTGTCCTTCGCGGCCTCGACGAGAGCCCCTTTCGCCGCTATGTCAAGATTGCCGCCCGGCGCGTGAATGACAACGATTGAACCGCTGGGGGCTTCGATTTGTTGCCGGCTTTGGTTTCCGCCAAGGTTCAATACGACCGGCGGCTTGCCGGTATAGGGAGGAGGATCGATCCAGGCGTCAATCCTGTAGTCCTTGGCGGGGGAAGCGTTGAAGCGCCAATCGAAAGCCGCGGCGATGCGCGCATATTTTTCGGGGCCCGCGACAAAGCCGGTCGCGATAAGCGCGACCAGGACGGCGGCGCGCAACGCAAAACGATCGAGGTCGACCATGCGTGGCGAGGGCCCGCCGGTGCGGAGCAAAGCCACGGCTTGCTCCGCGCGGCGGCGATGCAGGTTCCACAAGGCCCGCGTCGCCGGATCGCTTGCCCCGTTGCCGAGGCGGTCGTCAATAACAAAGGCTGGATGCGATGCCAGGCCGGACACATGGTCGATCCGGTTGATGGCTTCCTTGCGCGAGGGCAACCGCAATTCGCGCAGCGGCAGAAGGGCGACGACAAGGCCGAGCACAAGCGCAAGAACGCCGAGGCCGCGCGCCCAAAGCGGCGCGTCGAGCCATAGTCCGGTCCACGAAACGCAAGCAAAAATGCCAAGTACCACAAGCGGCGGCAATCCATTGCGCCACGCCCGCTCGAAAAGCAGGATCGCGCGCGCGATCGCGACCAGCCGCTCCAGGCGCCGATTTGCGGCCGGTTCGGCGCGCGGCGAGCGTTCTGCGCGCATTGGTTTCCAGTGTCCCAGTCTCAGCAAAACGATCTCCAAAGCGCGGCCCCGCCGCGGGCGCCGATGCTAGCATCATGACAGCCAAGCGCCAGGGGCATGGGAGAAAATATCTAGCTCAGCCAGGCCGGAATTTTGTCGAGTCCGATCAAATCCTCGTAAGTTCCGCGCGGGCGCACAAGGGCGTATTGGCCGCCGCGGACGAGCACTTCCGGCACCAGAAGCCGCGAATTATAGGTCCCGGCCTGCACCGCGCCATAGGCACCGGCCGACATGATCGCCAGCAGATCGCCCGGCGAAGGCTCAGGCAACTTCCGCGAAAGCGCGAGATAATCGCCGGTTTCGCAGACCGGGCCGACAACGTCGGCGGTAATATCGCGATTCCCTTGCCGGGCGCGAACGGCGAGGATCTCATGATGCGCACCGTAAAGCGTGGGGCGCATAAGATCGTTCATCGCCGCATCGACAATGATGAAGGTTTTGGCCTCGCCCCGCTTCACGAATAGGACACTTGTGACGAGAATGCCCGCGTTGCCCGCGATCAGCCGCCCGGGCTCGAAGATCAACCGGCAGTTGAGCGGGCCAAGCCTTGCCTTGACGATTGCCGCATAGTTCTCCGGGTGGTAGCTCTCTGGATCATCCCACTGAGCGTAGGGGATGCCGAGACCGCCGCCGAGGTCGATATGCTCAATCGCGTGGCCATCGGCGCGCAGCGTACGGGCAAAATCGGCGATTAATCCAAAGGCAGCGTCGAATGGGGCGAGGTCGGTGATCTGCGAGCCGATATGAGTATCGACGCCGGTGATCTTTATCCCCGGCAGGGCTGCCGCTTGCGCATAGATTTCGCGGGCGCGACGAATCGGGATGCCGAATTTGTTCTCCGCTTTGCCGGTGGCGATCTTCGCATGGGTTTTGGCATCGACATCTGGATTGATCCGCAGCGCGACCCGTGCAATGCGGCTCTTGCATTGAGCGAGTTGCGATAAAGCGTCGAGCTCCGGCTCCGATTCGACGTTGAAGCAAAGAATGTCTTGTTCGAGCGCGAAAGCCATTTCCGCGAGCGTCTTGCCGACCCCCGAAAAAGTGATCTTTTCCGGAGCGACGCTTGCCGCCAACGCGCGCCGGAGCTCGCCTCCGGAGACAACGTCCATTCCCGCGCCGAGCCGCGCCAGGGTTTTGAGAACGGCCATGTTGGAATTGGCTTTCACCGCATAGCAAATGAGATGCGGCAGGCCGGAAAAAGCCGAATCGAAGACCTGGTAGTGCCGGGTCAGCGTCGCCGTCGCATAGCAATAAAAGGGCGTGCCAATGTCCGCCGCGAGCGTTGCGAGATCGACATCCTCGGCGTGCATGACGCCGTTCCTCATCGCGAAGTGATGCATGGCGGATCAGAGCAAGGGATCGAGGAGAAACGGTTTTGGCGGGTGCGGCGGCAATTGCTTCGCCGCCGCTGGCGCCTCCGCGCCCCTGGACGTGGCGGTATTTTGCCCCGCCAGCTCGCCCGGGTTCGCGGGCGCTTCATAATTGCCTGGCGTGCCGGTTAGCGGCGCGGAAGGGAGAGCCGCGCCAGGGGGCGGTTCGAGCGGTGCCCGCCGCCCGCAGGAGCCGAGCGAAAGGGCGATCGCGGCAAACACAATGGCGCGGAGGTTTGGGAGGTTACGTCTCACGAAAAGCTCCGGACGGAGCGCCACTATAGATGAAGGTCGGGCCAAAAAGAACCTTTTGATTCTACGGCGTCGGGTAGCGCTCTGGGCGGCACCGGCGGACCTAACCCACCGGCAACCGCACTTCGGGGCAGACCTTAGCGCGGCCAATGCACCCAGCGAAATAGGTCGCGTCCGCTTCACGCAAGTTCGGTGAAGTATGGACCTCAGAGCGGAGGGGGCGGGCGTTAACTTGACGATAAAGTATTGACAAAATTATATTCTCATTCTTATATCGTCAATAATCATGGAAGGGCATGCGCATGCGGTATTTTCTGACAACGGCATTAATGGCGCTTTGCTCTTTCGCGTGGAGCGATGCCGAAGCGGCGACGGTGACAGGAACGTTCAACGTCCAGGTCACGATCGCGGCGACCTGTGCGCTGAACAGCGCCAGCAATCTGAATTTCGGCACCCAGGGGGTGCTCGCCGCCAATGTCAATCAGACGAGCACCATCACCGTCACCTGCACAAACACGACGCCTTACAACATCGGGCTCGATAAGGGCGTGAATGGCGGCTCGGTGACGACACGCCAGATGAAGGCAGCCGGCCCGGCGCTCATCAATTATTCCTTGTTCAGAGACGCCGCCATGACCTTGAACTGGGGACAAACGATCGGCACGGACACGGTCCTTAGCGCGGGAACCGGTTCGGCGCAGCCTTTCACCGTCTATGGCCAAATACCGCCGCAACCCAGCCCGCTCCCGGCCGTCTATAACGATACGATCACGGTTACGGTCACTTACTAAAAGGCCTTCACCTTGCTGCCAGCAAAAATAATGCGAATGCGATATTTCGTGGCAACGGCATTAACGGCGTTCTTTTCTTTCGCCTGGAGCGATGCCGAACCGGCGACGGCGACAGGAACGTTCAACGTCCAGGTCACGATCGCGCCGAGCCGAAAAATGTCGCGGGTCTTTGGCGTTCTTTTGCTCCCCGCCTGGTTCGCCGCAAGCGGCGCCTCGGCCGCGTCCCTGCAAGTCGCCCCCGTCCTTTTGGAGGTCGTGGCGCCCGGCGCGGCGGCGACGGTCACGCTGCGCAACAATGGGGCGAAACAGATCGCGACCCAGGTCCGGGTTTTCCGCTGGATTCAAGACGCGGGGCGGGAACGCATGGAACCAACGGAAGATGTCGTCGCGAGCCCACCGGCGGTCAAGCTGCAACCGGCGCAGGACTATGTCGCCCGGGTCGTTCGCGTCACGAAAAAACCGATTGAGGGCGAGGAGGCCTACCGTCTCTTCGTCGACGAGCTGCCCGAGGCGCCACAAGGCCAGCGCACCGTCACTTTGGTGGTGCGCCACTCGATCCCCCTCTTTTTCGATGCGCCGGGCAGTTCCGCGCCCGAAGCTGCGTGGCGCGTGACGCAGAACGGGCGCGCTGTCTCGTTTAGCGCCGTGAACGGAGGAGACAGGCGGTTGCGTCTCGCCTCGGTCAGAATCGGCGACGCGGCGGGCAAGAGCACCTCGTTCGGGCAAGGGCTGGTCGGCTATGCGCTCGGCCATTCGGCCATGAGCTGGACGGCGCCAGGGTCAAGGTCCGTGTTCCGGCCCGGCACCAAGGTCACGATTAGCGGGCTAACGGAGGCAGGCCCGTTCAATGCGCAAGCCGTCGTGCAATCCGCGCGGTGACATTGGGAGGACGATATTTGGAGAACTCTAGTACTTGCAATGGTCGTCCTCGGCGCCGCCGCGGCGCCCGGGCCGGCCCGAGCCGAAGGCCCCTTGCAGCTGGAGGTGCTGCTCAACGGCAAGCCAAGCGGCCTCATTGGCGCGTTTTTGCAAAACGCTAAAGGGGAATTGAGCGCAAAGCGCAAGGAGTTGGAGGAGCTCCACTTGAAAGTGCCCGATCGCTTTGGGCCGGAAGACGAGGTCCCTCTTGCCAGTCTACCGGGAGTTTCCTATCACTACGACGAGGCCAAGCAGACGGTTGATATCGCGGTCCGCGACGCGGGCCGCCTGCCGCAAATCTACGATCTCCGCAGCGGCGCGACACCTTTGCCCGTCACCCCGCCGGGGACGGGCGCAGTGCTGAACTACCTGCTTTTCGGCGGCGGCGGACGCAACAGCGTCGTGACCAATTGGCAGATCCAGGGCGCCTCGGCGACGCTCGACGCGCGCTTGTTCAGCCCCTATGGCACCCTTTCGCAAACCGGCATTTTGGCGACCAACACTGGCAACAGCGTCATATCCGACCATTTGCGGCTCGATACCACTTGGACCTATAAGGACCCGGACCGCGCTCTCACCTATCGCGCGGGGGATATGATCTCGGGCGGCCTCGCCTGGACACGCCCGGTTCGCCTCGGCGGGATTCAAGTGCAGCGCGATTTTGCCATCCGTCCGGACCTCGTCACGCTTCCCTTGCCGAGTTTTAGCGGCTCGGCCGCCGTGCCCTCTACGGCCGACGTCTATGTCAACGGCGTCCGGACGGTTTCGCAGGATGTCGACGGCGGCCCGTTCCGGATCAACAATCTGCCGATTTTGTCCGGCCAGGGCAACGCCAGCATCGTTGTGCGGGATTTTCCGGCCGCGAGGTGACCACTACCTTGCCGTTCTCGGTCTCGAACAAGCTGCTCCGCGGCGGATTATATGATTTCTCGGTGGAGGCCGGCTTCCCGCGACTGTTTTACGGCGTGCGCTCCGATGCTTATGCTGGCGAGGCCGCCGGCTCGGCAAGCCTGCGTTACGGCTTTTCCGACCACCTCACCGTTGAGACTCACGCGGAAGCGACCGATAACCTCGCCAATGGCGGCATCGGCGCGAGCCTCGGCATGGACGGCATCGGCGTGGCCAGCGCGGCTTTTGCCGGGAGCCTGAATGGCGGAAATTCGGGCGGGCTGGCCTACGCCAGCTTCGATACCAGCCTTTTTGGCTTCACGCTCTCGGCTTCGACCTTGCGCACGATTGGAGGCTACAATGACCTCGCGTCGATGACTGCAAGGCCGTTCGGGATCTTTCCTGTGGCGGCGCTTTCGCCTTCCGCCTTCACGCCCGGCTGGTTTCTCCAAAATCCTCTTTCGCCTCTGCGTCCGCCAAGAATTGAGGATCAATTGTCGGCGGGCTTCCCTCTTCCGGGGGTCGGAGGCTCGCTCAATTTCGGCTTTGTTCACGAACTAGACCCGTTCGGCAATCGGATAAAACTCCTCGACGTCAGCTATTCCCGGCAATTGTTCGCCGGCGCCTCTTTCTTCGCGACGGCCTTTGCCGGTATCGACGGCCGCCGGAATGCCGGTATCTCGCTCGGCCTCTCGATTCCCCTCGGTGGCGGTGTGACGGCATCGAGCGGCGTGTCCCGCGATCGCTCCGGTCTTGCCGTTGCCAGCGACATCGATAAGCCCCTGGGCGAGGAGCCCGGAAGCTTCGGCTGGCGGTTGTCGGATTTGGAAGGCGAAGCGAGGTTTCGCCAGGCGAGCGCCGCCTATCGCGGCGATTCCGGCAAGGTTGAGGCGACAGCGCTCCAGTCGCAATCGGGCTTTGCCGGAACGATCTCGCAGGAAGGCGCGATCGTCGCGGCCGGCGGCGGCGTATTTTTCGCCAACCGGATCGACGACGCCTTTGCGATCGTCGATGCCGGGGCGCCAGGCCTCGATGTCTCTTACGAAAACCGGCCGGTCGCCCGCACGGATGCGAGCGGCAAGGCGATCGTGCCAACGCTGAACGCCTACCAGCCGAATAAGATTTCCATCGATCCGCGCGATTTGCCGCTCAACGCGTCGATCACGACGACCCAGGAAGTGCTGGCGCCGCCGGACCGCAGCGGCGTGCTGGTCGATTTCGGAATCAGGACCAACGTCCGTCGGCCATCGTCATCCTCGATGGCGCAAACGGCCAGCCGCTGCAGGCGGGCCTGCGCGGCAAGACCGCCAGTGGGCGGGATTTCGTCGTCGGCTACGATGGACGCGCCTTCATCGAAGGGCTCGAGGAAAACAATATCGCTATCGTCGAGCTTGCGAGCGGCGAATGCCGCGCGGAATTCGCCTATGCGCCGCACGGCGACGGCCAGGTCTCGATCGGGCCGATGGTTTGCAAATGAAGATGTTTTCCCGTTCGATCCTTGCCGCGATCGCAGGGATTTTCTCGTGCGGTTGTGCGCATTCGCAAAGCTGCACCTTGTCCGTCACCAATGTGGCGTTCGGGTCCGTCGATGTAACCGCCAATGTCGCTGTCGACACCACCGCGACCTTCTCGATCAACTGCGGCGTCTTCGTGTTGGGGGGGAGCGTCTGCCTCAATCTCGGCGCCGGAGGCGGAGGCGCCACCAATGCCGCCAACCGTTTTATGAAATCGGGGGCGAACTCACTGACCTACGGCTTGTTCACGAATGCGGCGCGAACCACTGCCTGGGGCTCCACTCTCTGGGCTGGCGCCGGGGCCCCAAGCGTCGTTGTCAATTTCGGTATCCTAAGTGGGGGCAGCGCGACCCGCACCATCTATGGCCGTGTCTTTTCCGGCCAGCAGAATGTCCCGGCGGGTTCCTATCTCAGCGCCTTCAGCGGGATGGATGCCAGCATCAACGTGAATTGCTCTGGCCCAGCCACCACGACAACCTTCAACGTAACCGCCACCGTGCCCACCACTTGCAGCATCGCGACCAATAATCTCAATTTCGGCACGTCGGGAGTGCTCACCGCCAACATGGACGCGACCACGACGGTCGCACCGGATTGTACCAAGGGCACCCCTTACAACATCGGCCTCAACGGCGGGCTCTCGGGGGCGATCGATCCAACCCAGCGCAAGATGATGAAATCGGCGGAGTTCGTGCTTTATGGGCTTTACCGCGACGCGGCCCGGAGCCTTCCCTTCGGCAATATCATCGGCACTAATACTTTGACCGGGACCGGAACGGGCCTTGCCCAATCCACTACCGTCTATGGTCGGATTGCGCCGCAGGCGACGCCCTCGCCCGGCACTTTCAACGACACGATCGTCGTTACCCTCACTTACTAACCGCCGCCGGGCAGCATCCCTCATGACTGTTGGTCTCAGAGTTCATGGCCCTTCTTCTTCATTTCCGCGCGCACGCGGGTCATCATGTCGGTCGATATCTTGCCTTGCCAGCCTTGCATCGCGGTCACGACCTCGGTTAGGAAGGCTGGTTGTGTCTCGACGTATTTTTTTCCCGCCGGGCTCTCGAAGAAGGCCACCGCCGCTTTCAAATCCTGCTCGCTCATCTGTTTGACATAAATCTGCGCGGCGATATCGACCATTTCGTCCGCTTGCTTGTCGAATTCGGGCTTGAGCCCGGTCAGCACCGCGTCGAGATCGTGGATAAGCTCCGGCCGCGTCTGGGTCAGCGATGAGCCGATCTGATCCATGAATTGGGGAATGATGATGCTAAAGGAGCGCGACATTCCACAGGCGACCACGAGCGCGCGGGCGGCGGCCAAATGCGAAGGGCTGGGCGCGGCCGGAGCCGGTCCGGTTTGGCCCGGCGGGGTGTTAGGCGCGGCTTGTTGTGCCCTGCTTCCGCTTGCGGCAACCAAGGGAGCAAGCAGGAACGCAAGGCAAAAAACTAAACTCATGGCGTGTTTTTCAACAGCTGTGCGCAAGAGAAAACCTCCCTAAACCATGACGCAAGATGCAGGACCACGCCACCGGCGTCAATCGAGCTGGCCAATAATCTCGATGCCGGCCGGACCGGCGCTGATCACCGCCTTGGCAATCCCAATGAAGAGCCCATGTTCGACGACGCCGGGAATGGCGGCAAGCCGGTCCGCCAAACGGTCCGGGTTGGGAATGGCGGCAAAGAAGCAATCCACGATATAGTGGCCGTTATCGCTGACGAAAGCCGGGCCGCCAGGCGTTTTCCGCAGGCGGACCTCGCCATCGCAGCCGCAGGCCCGCGCGGCGGCCAGAATCATGCGCTTCGTCACTTCGAGGCCGAACGCATTGACTTCGACCGGCAGCGGGAATTTGCCGAGCACGGCCACCAATTTCGACCAATCGGCGATCACGATCATGCGCTTCGACGCCATGGCGACGATTTTTTCGCGTAAGAGCGCGCCGCCGCCGCCCTTGAGGAGACGCAATTTTGGATCAAACTCGTCGGTGCCATCGACCGTCAGATCGAGCTCCGGTAAAGCGTCGATCGTGGTGAGCGGAATGGCATGGAGCCCGGCCAATGTGCGGGCGCGCTCGGAGGTGGGCACGCAGACCACATCCAAGCCTCCGGCGACCCGCGCGGCAAGGAGTTCGACAAAATGCGCCGCCGTCGTGCCGGTCCCAAGCCCAAGCCGCATCCCAGGGGCAACGAGCTCTAGTGCCTTCCCGGCGGCGAGCCGTTTGCAGTCGTCCTGGGAAAGCTCTGGCATGAGGCGACCGCTGGCTTCGCGACGTGCTCAGGGTTAGCCCCTCGTGAGCTGCCGCGTCAACCCTTGAGACAGCGGTGTTGAATTTCGAACCCGAACTGATATTCGCGCGCGCCGCCGACCGGTCCTATCATCGCGCTCGTCCCAGCGAGCTCGAAGCATAGGTAGAGACGCTAACATTAACCTCCCGTGAAAACGCCGGTCGCTTGGAAATGCCGGAATGCGATGAACTATGCAGTGAGACAGAATCCGACTGAGTGCAGCATCAGTTGCCAAACTCTTTGGTTGGGGGATCGCGCTCAATCGAGTGATCCGCTTGGCCAAGCCCCAGACTGTCCCTCGAGGCGCATGGAAAATCGGCTCACAATCAAGGAACCGAACAACTAAACGGGTGTTTTTATCTACCGACTGTACAGCGAGCGCGAGCGAGCATGGCAGCAAAAAGAACAGCAAAAAGAACAACGGACCGCAAATGGACGGCCGAGGTGACGCATAATAGCAATGCCATGGATTTGGAACCCGGCGTGTTTAAAAGCGACAACCCCGCCGAGATCGCTCAATCTTTGAAGCGCTCGGCCGAGCGCAGCGACCGCCTAAAATCCTCTCCGTTCCGCTCGGCGATGTCGATGCTGACGTTTTACCTCAATAGGGCGGGCAAGAACTTGAGCACAGGACGGAAACGAAAACTTGAAGCCGCAAAAGTGAAGTTGCGCGAGGCATTCGGGCGGAAGCCGCGCTGATGTCCTAAGGATAAACTCACACCGGGGTTTCGAACTTGGGTGAATTTCATGGAGAAGAATTTGCGAGACGGTCCTCGAAGCCGAAGGAACTCGCGCAAATTGCCCAAGCTATTGCGTGTTGCGAGCGCTGCCCTCTGTATATTGACGCGACACAGGCCGTTGCTGGCGAGGGGCCCGCGCCTGCGGCGATCATGCTTGTAGGCGAGCAGCCCGGCGATCTGGAAGATCGTGCCGGCCGTCCTTTTGTCGGGCCCGCGGGCCGCCTCCTCGATCGCGCCTTACAAGAGAGCGATCTTGACCGGGGCAAGGTCTTCGTAACGAATGTCGTGAAGCATTTCAAGCATGAACAGCGCGGCAAGCGCCGTATCCACAAGCAGCCCAGCCGATACGAAGTACAGCAGTGCCGTTGGTGGTTGGATCGGGAAATAGCAATTGTCAGGCCAAAGCTCGTTGTCGCTCTTGGCACGACTGCCGCACGTGAAATTGCCGGCCGGCCCGTCGCGATCGCACGCGAGCGCGGCCGGCTAATTCGTATTGACGGTGGGCGTGCTGCGCTCGCGACCAATCATCCCGCAGCCATCCTTCGCATCAGGGAAGAGACTCCGCGGCATGATGCTTACAAGGCTTTTATCGCTGATCTGAAACAAGCTAAACGGCTCGTTTCGAGCTGAATATCGGCTCTCCATTGATACAGCTTGCACGACAATCAGCCATTGAAGGACCGGTGATCAAGCAGGAAGCTGCTCATAAGTAGATCCTAGCTTGCTTGCATTGACTATCAACTTTGATGATGAATACTGACCAGGACTTTCAACTTTCGCCAAACGCCGTGCACCTTTGCATTGATATGCAGCGCCTGTTCGGACCGTACGGGATTTGGCCGACACCGTGGATGGAGTCCATCCTCCCACGCATCGCTACGATTGCAAGACGATTTCCAGAACGAACGATTTTTACGAGGTTTATCCCGCCGCAGCGGCCGGAGGACATGCCTGGAATGTGGCGCTGCTACTTCGAAAAATGGCGGCAAGCGACGCGAGAACATATCGATCCACGACTTTTGGAGCTTATGCCCCCTTTTCCAGATTTGGCTCCCCCCGCCCTGGTGATCAACAAGCCGGTTTATTCGGCCTTCGCCGGCCATGTTTTGCAGGATGAATTGATGCGAAGGCACAGCGATACGCTTATTCTCACGGGTGCCGAAACCGACGTCTGTGTTCTTTCGACTGCTCTTGGCGCGATCGATCACGGCTACCGTGTCATCATAGCTGAAGACGCAGTCTGCAGCTCCTCCGATCAAGGCCACGATTCGTTGCTTGCTCTGTTCGCGCAACGCTTCAGCCATCAGCTCGAGGTTGCCGATACGCAAACAATTCTTACCGCCTGGGCGCTCGTCTGAGCGCATCTTGGCTGCACTTCGTCTGGCTAATCTTCGCCGTAAGCGCTGTTCGTGTGCATCGCTTTTGTGGTTCGTGCATTTACTGAACGCCACGCTCTTTGAAAGGCGAAAACATGGACGATCGATATTGGCGCCATCGACCCGGGAAGCTGGACGAGCAGACGGATAAGATTGGGCGTGAAGCCATTCAGGAGGCACGCATGGTGCTTCCGGGTATTCAAGCTCTTTTCGGCTTTCAGTTAATTGCGGTTTTCAACGAGCGCTTTAAAGAGCTTGCGGAGGACGCGCGGCTCATCCACTTCAGCGCCACAGTGCTCATAGCGGTTGCCATCGCGCTTATTATCATCGATTAGCGGAGCAAACGACAATATCCAGGTTCTTCGTATGGCTCGCCTCCTGGTTGATCGCAGCGGCTATGGTCCCGTTGATGTTGGGCCTCACGCTTGAGGTTTACTTGCCGGCCTTCTCGTTACTGGCGACCCGAGGACCAGCCTCACGGTCGCCACCGCTTTGTTCAGCCTCTTTTTAATGCTTTGGTTCGCGTTTCCTTTGGCGATGCGCCTGTTCCATCCGCAGCATTAAGCAATGCACAACTTCGTTGACCTCCAACCCTACGGACAATCAAAGTTGCGGATGATCGTAGAGACGCCACGCGGCCGGCGATCCAATTGACGCGCTGGCGGTTCATGATGGAGCCACCTAGCCAGGCGTGATCTTGCTTTGCCGGCCTTTGGGCCTTTTCGATCACGCAATTCGACGTTCAAGAGAAGACTTGAGGCAGCGGTTGGCTCTAGGGACAGGCCCCTCTATATTGATGACACGCGGAGGTACGCCATGACTGCTACTGCAACAGAAGTCATCCTGACCATCCAACATTTGTCCAGCAAAAACAAGACTTGACCCGCATAAAATTCACTCTGAGGCCAGTTTCCGTTGGTTGGATTGCCATCCGGAGGAGTTTTTTGGAGCTTCCCTCCTCATTTCCAGCAGTTTAACATCACCGACCGGCTACACTTTGGCGCCGCCTTCCAAAAGGCAGATCAAACCCGGTTCAGTGGTACACTTTGCGCCCGCGATTTAGACTCGCTACGCACTATGCATAATGTCCAAGTTTCAAATCAATTGTCTGCAAGACGACCGCGACGAGTGTGGTGTGATAGTTGGCTTCAAAGTCTGATAACCCACTGCTTTCAACGCGATGGCGAGGCCCTCGAAACGATCCGTCCGGTAGATGCGCAAATTGGAGCTGCAGTACACACTCTGCATCAATTTCGCCATACTCATAATAGAGGTATCTCCGACAAAGCGCCAACTCGGCACCTAAATCAGCATCCCCCATGAAATATCGACCTAGTGACAGTTCTCCGAGATGGGTGTGAAGCCAAGTGGAAATCTCTTGCGGGGGACTCCACAAATCCCGACCAAAATTGGTCGCGTAGAAAATCGCATGGGTAATGTCATACAGTAAATCGCCGTCAAGGTGGTATGGGTTAAACGGACGCTTGAGAATAGTCGACTCGACTTGGTCTTCCAGACTCTTTCCGACCATTTCGAGTCCAAGCAACTTTCGCGTGAATTGGTAATCCATCTCCCGCATGGGCGGGCGTTCTTGCGCAATGTAATAAGGATTATCTAGGTAACTCAGGGCCTCTTTCCAGATATGCCGAGGCACTGATTCTTCATGGTTCAGGAATGCCAACAAAGATAAGCCAACAACAGGTCCGAATCCGAGCCTGTAGACTTCAAATATTCGCTCCCATTGGACCCTTCGAGAAATGAGACACTTCATATCCCGAGCCCATTCAGCTTCAAAGTTGAAGCTACCATCATCAAGCAAATAACAGACTAAACTCAGCTCAATTAGGGGTTTCATGCCGGCGTGAAAATCGCTCAAAGTTTTTGCATCTTCAACCTGAAAGAACCTATTCTCATGGCTCGTGAGCCAGAAAAGCGTTCGCAATATATCGGCCTCATGTGACTTATCGGCTTTCAAAGCATTTGTCCCTCAACAAGATAATAGAACAACCAGAACAAATTCACATTGTTCTGTATAACCTGTTCAAAACTTACGTATTCATACATCCGCAACGGGCCGAACACAGAACTCGAACCGGAAGATGCAGCAAGCCACTCAACCACGAGCGCGCAGTTTTCAGGACCGAACAATATTGCTTTAGCCAATGCCAAAATTCCCAACGCCGCGTAGTTTCTTTCCCAAGTTGACGCGTACGCGAGGGATGTTAAGTAGAAAATCGTAAAAGGGTTTTCTAAGCAACAATTTGTTTTTCCCGGCAGGATGCATCGAAAGCGCTAGGTAATCGACAGCACCGAGACCCGCCAAACTATCGCTAATTTTCAAGTCGGCTACTCTGGCGCTGAGCAAATCGTTGTCAGTTTTATCTTTAAAAACGCTCAGCTGTTGAGCAATCAGCAAATTTGTCTGAGGAATATGAATGCGTTCCAAAATCATAGAAGAGTAACATTTTCGCCAAGCAGCTAGACATTTCTTACGTAAATCAGAATTACCAATATAAAAAATACCTAGTAGCAGGGTTGGCAGATCGATGAGCAGGCTTTGCTCGCACGCCAATTCTTCGTCTGCGATCAGCCTACTGGCCCAAACGTCGATCTCATTATCGACAACCTCGAGGAATGCGTCAGGGAATCGAACACGACAGTAGCTTCTCGAATAGGCGTCAACGCGCCGCACGTTAAACAGTGTTGCGAGCGACATACCTTCACCTGATCCTACGCAGTGAGACACAAGAGTCTCGGCACAAAAATTCTCAAGAATTTTGCGTGCGGCGAAACCTGCGTTGGACACCTGGCTACTGCTGCCCCTTGAGGACGACATATCCGAACTATTACTTTTTTTTGGGGTCTCTCCACCAACTCCATTTTCCATAAACACTTAATATTCGAATCGACCCCCAGACAATTGGAGCGCTTGCGAGTTGGTCCCTTTCATTCTCAAGCATTTTTTTCCGTTGATTGTCCGCAGCAACTTTTGCCTCACAAGTTGGATTTACGAGATCGCCTTGTGATTTCATGGGAGCATCCTTTCGCTAACCCGCAATCGTTAACCCGACATCCACCGGATGATGGCCTTGTTGAGGTCGAGATTGCCGCTTTCGACAGATTTGGCAATGCCTATTCCTCGGCACGGAGCTCTCGTGCACCGTCGCCAGTGACATTGGCGCGCCGAGCGCCGAAGATGTGGATTTTGCTGTCATCCAGACGCACCTTTACTTTGTTTTTTTGTCGGACGCAAATCAAAGAACAAAAACATTACAAACAGTGCTCTAGGTATGAGGGGGTCTTTGCCATTCGTAGTTTTTGGGGCGTTCGCTTTCGTTGGAGTCCATGCTTTGGCGTATTTTGGTAAAAGAAGCTAATTTATGCGAGAACAGAATATTTATGACAAGCGGCTTGAATTCTGAGAAGGATTCTTTTCTCTGAACAAGAAAAACATTAAATATCGCGATATATTGGAGGTTACTCCTAGGAACGGTGTTCTACAGCGTTCCTGCAATTTAGGAACGGTCTATCTGGCGACTTTGGCTACGGGGTCAGGTACTCGATCTAATCCATTCTGTGCTCTCGGATTCGGTAACATTTCTGCAAGTGGCGTGGGCATTCGGGATATCCGCTACCCCGATAACGCATTCGAAAAAATCAGACGATGATTGACGCTTATAGCGTCTGACGCAGAAGGTTAGCCGGTGACCATGGTCTCAGTCCGGTGCGTTGTAGCACCTGCGATAGCTAATCAGCATCTTGTGGTGCTGGTGACTCCGCGCTCTTGCCGGTCGCATAAGGTCCCTTATGGATCCATAACCAAGACAGCCACTCGCAGACCCAGGGACGCGGCTTGCGTGTCCGCTTATGGTGCAACGGCGGACCAAATTCGAACTGGAGACACGACCCAGCGGTTGGCTCCCGCGCGGTGCGCCTATATATCTAAGGCACGCGGAGGTACGTCATGGCTGCTACTGCAATAGAAGTCATCCTGGATACACACGCCCCGGGCTTCCGGCTTCCCGGAACGGACGGGCGGACATATACGCTCAAAGATGTGGCGGGCGACAAGGGCACGGTGATCGTCTTCATTTGTAATCATTGCCCCTACGTGAAAGCGGTGATCGACCGGCTTGTCGCGGATGCGCGGCTGTTGTTGGCGGAGGGCATCGGCTTCGCGGCCGTTTGCTCGAACGATGCCAAGGACTATCCGGAGGACTCGTTCGCCAATATGAAGCGGTTCGCGCAGGCGCACAATTTTCCGTTTCCCTATCTTCACGATGAAACCCAGGCCGTGGCACGCGCCTATGGCGCGGTCTGCACCCCCGATTTCTTCGGCTACGGCAAAGATCTGAAGCTGAAGTATCGCGGCCGTCTCGACGAAGGCCGCACCGCGCCGCCTCCGGCGGGTGCCCGGCGTGAGCTTGTCGAGGCGATGCGGAGCATCGCGGCCACAGGCGCAGCGCCGGAGAACCAAATTCCATCCATCGGCTGTTCGATAAAATGGAAGGCGGCGTAGGGGTACCTCAAACACCCGCGCGCGGGTTCGTCAGGCCCCACGCGCCGCCACCTGCCGCGACGAGATAAAGGAGGACAAAGCAATAGAGGACCGCAAGCTCGCCCTGGTTGAGAATAGGAAAGAAGCTTTTTTGCGCATGCACGAGAAAATAGGCAAACGCCATTTCGCCGGAGAGGATAAAAGCAACCGGGCGGGTCCATATGCCAAGGAGAAGCAGAACGCCGCCGGCGAACTCCAGAATGCCCGCGATGCCCAGGAGCGATAGGAGCCGAACGCTGTCGAACATTGCGACGTGCGGAAAGCCGAACAACTTAGCCATGCCGTGCTGGAGAAGCAGCAGGGCCGTGACGATTCGCAAGAGTCCAAGGAGCCGCGGCTGCCAAGCAGCGGCGATGGGCGCCAAATCCATGATGAACACTCCTTGAGAGAACCTCGCATAGGCGTTTCCCAGTGCCGGAGCGGTGCGCTCCTTGGACTCGAACACCGAGTATTTTATCCTATATAAGCTCCGCCGGCCTCCAAGGAATCAGCCGATGATCGCCATCGCAATTATCTTGGCCATTGTCCTGTCAGGGGTGCTTGGCGTCTCGCTGATGTGCCGTCAGGCCGCCGCTGTTGCCGCCCATCGCGAGCACGTTCCGGACGGGTTTGCTGGCTGGATCAGCGCCGAGGAACACCAGCGGGCCGCCGCCTATACCTTGGCCCGCACGCGGCTGGCGATCGCGGAGACCGTCTTCGATACCGGCCTCGCGGTGCTTTGGCTGATCGTCTTGCTCGGACCTCTTTACACGGTGGTGGCGCAATTTATTGCTCCTGGCATCTCTCGCGACGTCGCCCTCGTGATTGCTTTCGCGCTGGTTGGACGCGTTGTTCATCTGCCTTTCTCGATTTATAACACCTTTGCGCTGGAAGCCCGGTTCGGATTCAACCGCGCGACCCCGGCGATGTTCCTGCGCGACCGGATAAAAGGCGTCGCGCTCTCGGCTCTCCTCGGGGTTCCTTCGCTTTATGGTCTGTTCTGGCTGCTGCGCGCGATGCCCGACATGTGGTGGCTCCTCGGCTGGGCGGCGTTGATGGCTCTGACGATCGCGATGAGCGTGATTTATCCCGCCGTCATCGCGCCCTTGTTCAATAAATTCACGCCTATGCCGGACGGAGCGTTGAGGACGCGCGTCGAAGCGCTTCTTGCCAAATGCGGCTTCGCATCCAAGGGGCTCTACATCATGGATGCCTCCCGGCGTTCGACCCATGGCAACGCCTATTTCACCGGCTTCGGAAAGGCCAAGCGCATCGTCTTCTTCGACACGCTTCTGCAAAACCATACGCCTGACGAAATTTTGTCGATTCTCGCCCATGAACTGGGGCACTACAAACTCGGCCATATCGGTCAGCGTATTGCCGAGATGGCGGTGCTCACGTTTGTTGGTTTTGCGGCCCTGCGTTGGGCTTTCGCCGCCGGCGGGTTGGCTGACGCGTTCGGCCTGCCGGCCGATCCCGGCCTAGTTTTGATCGTGGTGCTGACCGCGACGGGACCCGTCTTGCATTTGCTTTCCCCCCTGACTAACTGGCTGTCGCGCCGCGCCGAGTATCAGGCCGACAGTTTCGCGAAGGCGATGGCTGGTTCCGGGCCCATGATCAGCGCCTTGACGAAGCTCGCGCGGGACAATCTTTCGACCCTAACGCCGGACCCCCTATACGCCCTGTTTTATTATTCCCACCCGCCGGTTCCCGCGCGGATCGCCCGGCTGAGCGCGGAGTCAGCTCTGCTCGACCGGATAAGGATCTAGCGGCGACCGCTCATCTAGGGCTGTGCGGCTGGCGGCCTCGACACTTCGACATCTTGCCGCCCGCGGACCCGGTAATCTATGCCGGCCCAGTGAATGTGGCGCGAGCCGGGTGCCGAAAACACGCACAACGCATGGTAGCTCCACCAAATGGGACGCAGCCACCGTTCGACGCGCCAGTACATTGGAAGTCCGGCGGCGGTTGCCTCCCCCCAGAGCGCGATGACGATTCTGCGCCGGCAATGGTAACGAACTTCGCCCAGACAAAGCGACGTGGCAATGAGAACGATGGCAAAGACGCTCCCATGCACGGCCATGCTCAGAGCAACGCTCGCGGCGATAATCGGGAAGATCGTTCCAACCGCCGCCAGCGCCCACATGCCGGGTTCATGCAGCAACATGAAACGGTATTGGCGCCGCCCAAACGATAGAGCTTCGCTCCAACTCATCGCCACGGGGGAGAGAAGGAGGCTCTGGCGCGGCGAATAGACCGGGTACCCTGCTTCCTTGAACGCACGTGTCATTTGCACGTCGTCGCTGATCGCGCCTGCCCAGTAGCGGCGGATGTCGATGCGCTCCAGAGTCGCGCGCCGCATGGCCATCGTGCCGCCCCAGCAATGGTTAACTATCGAAGGCAGTCTGAGCAAGGTCACAATGGACGCGTTCGCCGCCGCGACGACGGCCGAACTCACCCGGTTGTCGGCCGGGATGATCCAGCGGTAACCGGTGACCGCGTCACGCCCCGTGTTGACCAAAGCGGCAACGAGCCGGGCAAGCCACTCGGGCGCCGGCAGCGTGTCCGCGTCGACGAAAACCACGATCTCATCGCTGGGCTCGATTGCGTCGAGGGCGGCGAGCAAATTCCAGACCTTCTGACCGGTCCGTCCGGATTGGCCGGCGACAACCGTGCGAAGTGGTGCTCCCGGCCGTTTCGATTCCTCCGTTACCATGGCGAAGGCGGGATCTTGCTCGGACTCGACCGCCGCGATTATCCGATAATCCGGATAAACTTGATGGCGTAGCCGGCCGAAGAAGGCACGCGACACGTCCGAAGCGTTCTTCACGGCCACGACGATGGCGGCGGGAGGCGTGGTTCCGGGAATTTCGGTGAGCGGAAGGTCCCATGTGTAGCGCCAAGCCGAAAGCGTACTCAAAACCGCGATCACGCCCCATGCGACAAACAGAACATCGACAACCGTATCCATTATCATGATGTGGCCTAGCTCGCCCTAGCTGAATGAAAGGGCCAGCCCATCGCTGTCAGCGCGGCCAAGGGGCGCGCCAGCGAAACGAACAAGCGTGACTCAATTTGCATCTTTTGCCCGCCGCGCCGTCAACAGCAGTCCCGCGCCCTCGTCCTTGGTTGCCGGAGTGCCAAGTAACCGGTGTACAAGACGGCCGCCGAGCAGGCCGAACGCTGCGGCGGCGTGCCAGGACCACGCACCGCGAAAATGCGCCCCGCTGCATTTGACCGTGGTGCAACGCTCGATCCAATATACGAGAGAATCGTTGCCACCCCAGGGGACATTCTCGATACCGTCCACAACGGCATTGGCGCCGTTTGCCAGTTCGGTGAGTGCGGACCTCGTCCACCACGTCAGGTGGTGGGGCGGCGCATTGAGCAGGAAATTCGGGATGCGGGTCAATGCGGATGGGACGTGCGGCACGCCAACGAAGATAAGACCGCCAGGTTTCGCCGCTCGCACCATCTGGGCGAACAAGGTCGCGGGGGCGTTGACATGTTCGAGGACCTGGAACGCGCAGACAGCATCGTAAGACCCCGCATGCTTGACGAGATGCTGAGCGAGCGTTTCGTTGCGCACTCCGTCGATCGCGCCGCCTTCGGCGAAGTGCGGGTCGAGCCCGGTATAAGCCGCCTGCGGCACGCATGACCGGAAGCTCGCAAACCCGCATCCGACATCGAGAACGCGAGCTCCAGCTTGGATTCGCCGGGCGGCGATCAGAAACTCGTGGCGGATGGCTTTATGCGAATAAAGCTTTTGGGCTTTCAACCTTGAGTAGAACCGGACATAAAACGCGCGGTCTCCTTCAACCGGAGGATCGAAGAAATAGAGACCTGTCGGCGACTCCCAGAGTCCGAATCGATCCACCCCGCAAAAACTCGGGCGCGCATCCGTCTTGAACTCAATGCGCCAAAGGTCGGCTAGAAGGCGAGCCGTCACCCACTGGACATGCCGGGCGGCCGGACGCCCTGTGACCGGACAGACGGGTGCGCGTTCTTGAGGCGGCATTTTCCTGGGTACCAAGAGGTTTCGAGACCGGCAAGTAAGGTCACATGGAATCTGAAAGATTGCAAACTGCTCAACTATGCTCAAACTGTGTCGGCGCATCTGATCGCCGCGCGACGTATATAGAACGCTTCAATTCATCGCCCGAATTGCGGCGGGGACCGCTATGTTGCTGAACTTGCAAAAAAAGCTGCTCACGAGTTTGTCGCGGGTCCGCAGGAGGTGGCTCATTGCGCGAAGCCGGATCTTCGATCGCAAATGGTACCAGGCCGAATATCCCGAGAGCGGCGTGGCGGGAATGGATCCGATCACGCACTATCTGCGCAGCGGCGCGGACGGGGGTTACCGGCCACATCTTTTATTCGATCCAGCTTGGTACACCAACGCGCGCGGCCCTCGGCAGCGCGACCAAAATCCGCTCATTGATTACATAAATTACGGGGCGTGGGAGGGCATCGAGCCGTCTCCCTATTTTGTAACCGCGTTCTATCGCAAAGCCGCCGGCGGCACCGGCAATTTGACGCCTCTCGGACATTTCGTGACTTACGGGCTGCCGCGCGGCCTTGTCCCAACGCCGCTGTTCGACCGGGCATGGTATTCGGAAAATAATCCTGACGTACGGCGCGCGGGCTTTGACCCGTTTCTCCATTTCGTGGCGTCTGGAGATAAGGACGGCCGCTCGCCTGGTCCGCTTTTCGATTCGGCATGGTACCGGATGAAGAATGCCGATGCGCGGGACCAGGGCATTGAGCCGCTGCGTCATTATATGGCGATTGGTGCTCATGAAGGCCGCGACCCCTCCAGTTTTTTCGACACGGATTTTTATGTCGCGGCCCATTCCGGACAAGGCGCAACGCGCGAGTTGGCGTTGGCATTTTATGCCGAGCGCGGGCGCGACGGGTGGCACAGCACCCATCCGGTTCTTCCGCCACCCGCGTCCCCTAGCGCCTATTTCGAGGACCTTCCCTGGCAAAAATCGATGCCCGCAACCGGCGCGATCGAGGCGCCCTTTCGCACATTGATCATCGATGTTGGAGAGGGCGCCGGAAGGAAAACGGTCGGATTGAGGCAACTCTTAAAGACGCTCGCCACAATGCCGGGGCTAGATGTTTATTGCGTGACCGACGCAGCCATGGAATCGATCCCCGGAATTGCGATACTCGACTTGTCGCGACCCGATCTAGCTTCGCTCGACAGGAGCGTTGTCCTCGAGCGCGTGCTGCGCGCAATGAAGTTCCGGGACCCGAAGGGGCTCGTTTGCGAGGCGGCCTGCGCCCCCTTGCCGCTTGCTCGGACATGCGCGGACCTCGGTCTGCCATACCACAATCTCACGGAAGCAAGGCCTTTGGCTGCTGCGGATTGGGCGGAACTCTTGGCCCATCGCGTTGCCTACCGCCCATCCCGTCACATGACTATTTCCGTGATTGTTCCAAACTACAATCACGTGCGTCATCTCGATGATCGCTTCGCGTCGATTCTCGATCAACGATTGAGGCCGGACGAAATTATCTTTCTCGACGATGGGTCGAGCGATGGCAGTTTGGCAATCGCGCGGGCGTGGCAGGCGCGGTCGCCAATCCACTTCGCGATCGCCGAAAATGTGTCGAATAGTGGCTCGCCATTTAAGCAGTGGGCAAAGGGGATCGAAAGCGCCGCCGGGGACCTCGTCTGGATCGCAGAAAGCGATGATTCGTCTTGCCCTCGCTTTCTTGAGCGCATGGCCGCAGCCTTTGTCGATCCGGACATTGCGGTCGCCTATTGCGATTCCGAAGTGATCGGGACGGACGGCGAAATCCTCTCTTCGACCTATCGGTTCTATACCGATCCACTCAGCGAAACGAAATGGCTGGCAGGATATATCGAGACTGGTCCGCGCGAAATCGCCGAGGCTCTCGCCATCAAAAATACAATTCCCAACGTAAGCGCGGTCCTCTTCCGGCGCCGCGAGCTCAACGAAGGATTGAGCGCAGCCAAGGGTTTCCGCTATTGCGGTGACTGGGCAATTTACGTCGCGTGCCTGCGCAAGCGAAAAATCGCCTTCTGTCCGCATGCCCTTAACAAGCACAGGCGGCCACCAGGGAGTTTGACCCAACAAGGCGAGCGCGACGCGCAGGGCGTGCGGGAAGCAATCGCGATCAAACTATCGATTTTCGCCGGCGCGCCGTGCGGCACTCGGGTCATCTGGTTGAGCCTTGCCCAAACCGTTTTCGAATATGAAATCCGATCGAGATCCGGCGGCGGCCGCAAGCGCCCCGCATTCACAAAGAACAAGGAGCTGGCGGATTGCGTTCAAAAGTTGCGATGTTTCCTTGGGGGCCAAGGTCACCAATTTCCGGAAAACACAAGCGAGATCGCAGCCTATTTGCGAGGGGCCGCGGCGCAATCCTTATCCTTGCACACGCCCGACCGTTCCGGCTTCGTAGCCAGCGTTCTGCAAGAACTTAAAACCATCGCCGGTCGGGCCCCCACCTAACGCGACGAAGTGCCAGTGTTGAACGCTTTGAGCCGGGTCCGCCAATGGCAAACGAGAAACCCGTGGGGCACGGCCAAAGACGGCGTTGACATATTGTCTGAAATGACCAAGCTTCTTCTACGTCCATTCATGAACGAATCGACCGCTTCGCATGGCCGCTGGCTAACCCCAGGAAATTTGCATGACGCCGCAAAGTCGAGCTGGGTTGGATGAAGAGGGCCGGCGGCTCCTCGACGAAATGGTTCAAAACCGCCTTGATGCCCTTGCGGCCGGTGCTAAGACGCAAATTGCGCGGGCGCCTGTCTCGTCATCCCCAAACGGCGCGATGGATTTTCAAAATCTGCCAGGGTATCGCGAACTTAAACTTCAGCGATCGATGGCAGCCGTGGTTGGCCTCGACAATCCCTATTTTCGACTCCATGAAACCGCTGCCGGCGCGACGACCCTCATAGGCGGGCGCCAATTCATCAATTATTCATCATACGATTATCTTGGCCTGAACCAACATCCGGAGGTCCGCGCAGCCGCGCATGCCGCCGTTGACGCATTCGGCACGTCGGCTTCCGCGAGCCGGCTGGTCGCCGGCGAACGGCCGGGGCACCGGGCCCTCGAGGGGACCTTGGCGCAACATTACGGGCAGGAAGATTGCGTCGTTTTCGTCAGCGGCCACGCGACCAATGTTTCGACCATCGGCGCCATCCTCGGGCCGAAGGATTTGATCGTCCATGAAAGCCTTGCCCACAACAGCATCCTGGCCGGCGCGACTCTGTCCCGCGCCGAGCGGCGTTCGTTTCCGCACCGTGATTTCGTAGCGCTGGATTTGCTGCTGTCGTCGATCCGGCGGCAATTCGAGCGTGTGTTGATCGTCGTTGAAGGGCTATACAGCATGGACGGCGATGTTCCCGACTTGCCGATGCTCATTGAGATAAAGCGGCGGCGTAGCGCCTGGCTGATGGTTGATGACGCGCATGGTCTCGGGGTGCTTGGCCCGAAGGGATATGGCTTGTTCGATCACTTCGGCACGGACCCGCGCGATGTGGATATCTGGATGGGGACGCTTTCAAAGACACTTGCCGGATGTGGCGGTTTCATTGCCGGTCCTACCGCGCTGGTGGAATTTCTGAAATGCATATCGGGAGGGTTCGTCTATTCGGTCGGCCTTTCGCCGCCGCTGGCCGCCGCCGCCTCGGCGGCCCTTGCCATCCTGCATCGCGAACCCGGCCGGGTCGAGAGATTGCGCCGTGTCGGCCGCTTGTTTTTCGACGCCGCCAAGGCGCGAGGATGGGATATAGGAACGAGCGCCGGTTTCGCAATTATTCCCATTATGGCCGGCAATTCGGTTTTTGCCGTGGCTCTAAGCCAAGGACTTTTTGAGCGCGGCATCAATGTGCAGCCGATTATTCATCCCGCGGTTCCCGAGCGCGCCGCGCGGCTGCGTTTCTTTCTTACCTCCGAGCATCGCGCCGAACAAATAGATGAAACAATACAAGCGATCGAGGAGGCAATCAAAGAAGTCAACGCGAACCCGTCCATGCAAAACATACCGGGATTTCCGCACGGCGGTCCGGCATGACCGCACTGCTGGTGCGGAAGGTTCAAAGTCAAGCCGACGTCGCCGCTTTCATGGCGGCGGGAAAACTCGCTCAGAGCGGCAATTCGCGCTGGATCGAGCCGCTTCACAACGAGATGCTCAAGGTGTTCGACAAGAAGCGGTCGCCCTTGATGCTTGAAAATGAAATTCAGCCTTTCGTCGCTTTTCGCGATGGTCAGCCGGTTGGGCGGATCGTGGCGGTGGCCAATCGGGCGCATCTCGAAAAATACCGCGATTCCTGCGGACATTTTGGCACAATCGACGCCATCGATGACCCCGACGTGTTCGCCACCCTCATTCAACATGCCGCCGGTTTTTTACGCGCGCGCGGTCTGCGCCGCATCCGCGGTCCGTTCAGTCTGTCGATCAACCACGAAGCCGGACTCCTCGTCAAAGGGTTTGACCAGCCTCATGTCGTGCGGACGAATCATGCTCCGCCTTATTATGGGCGCCACATCGAGGCGCTCGGGTTTCGCAAAGCCATGGATTTACTAGCGTATGTCTGCCGGATAGCGGAGTCGGACTTTCCCGGAAGGGTAGCCAGAACCGCAAACCGGTTCGATTCCGCCAAGGAGATCCAAACCTATGGTCTGTCCCTGACGCGCTGGCCAACGGAATTTTCCCGGGTGCTGCGGCTCTACAACGACGCCTGGGCAAACAATTGGAGTTCGATTCCCGTCAGCAACGCGGAAGCCAGACTGATCGCGGATCTTACCCTGCCCATCGCCAAGCCATCCTGGATCAGAATTGCCCAATGGCGGGGCGAAGACATCGCGGTTGTGTCGCAAATACCAGACATTAATGAAGCGCTCGTTGGGCTGGGCGGAAAGTTGTGGCCATCCGGCTGGGCGCGCGTGCTGTGGCGCATTCATGGGCGGGGGACGCGGATGACGCGGATCCCGATGATCGGCATCGCCAGCCGCTGGCGGGGAACCCGCATCGGTTCAATGGCTGTTTCGCTGCTTCTTGCGGAAGCGATTACCAAGGCGCGCGGGGCCGGGATTGAGGAGACCGAGATCAGCTGGGTGCTCGAAACCAATCGCGCCATGCTTAATCTCGCGCGAAGCCTCCCGGCTCATCATACCCGCACATTCCGCATTTACGAGCGCGACCTTTAGAGCGCGCCCGATCCTCCAAAATTACCGCCGCGCTCGTTCCGCCGCACGCCGCATGAGCGGGAAAAAAAGCGCATAGGGCAATAGACATATGGCCTTGAAAGCGTAGGCGAGCCGGCGCGGAAACGCGATCTCAAAGCCTTGTTTTTCGAAACCGTCACAAATAATTCTGGCCGCGCGATGCGCGCCCATGATGAAAGGCATTTTAAAATCGTTTTGTGCAGTCATCGCGGTGTGGACAAAACCCGGATTGACGATCTGGATGGTGAGACCGGCCTGCTCATAGGAGAGTCTTAATGCTTCCGCCATGTAGATCAGGGCTGCTTTGGCCGAGCCATAGCCGGGATAGCCCGCGATGCCGCCGTAGCCCGCCAGGGATGAGGTGAGAGCGATCTGGCCTTTTCCGCGCCGCTTCATTGCGGCAAGCACCGGATCGAGGCAATTAACCGTCCCGCCGACATTGGTCTCGAAAGTGCGCCAGACAAGGCCGGCCGAAAAACCGTCGCGTTCGGCGACGAAAGCGACGCCCGCGTTAACGAAGGCCAGCGCGATTGGTCCATGCGCCGCCTCGATACGGGAAACCATGGTGGCCATGGCCGCGCGGTCCGTCGTATCGCCGGGAAAGCTGAAGATAGCGTCGGATTTCGCGGCCATGGCCTCAAGTTCGGCGGCTCGGCGCGCGGTCGCCGCGACCTCAAAACCGCGTTGCGCAAGTTCGAGCGCCACCGCGCGGCCAATGCCCGAACTTGCTCCCGTGACCCACGCAATGCCATCATTTGGGCGGGCGCGATACATCAGTTTTCCTCAAACTATAGGCAACACCCAAAATACTGCTCAAACCGGTCACTTGGGGGGAATAGTACACCCCCGCCGACTTCGCGAATTACGCTTCGGCCGTTTTGCGAATCCCCGCTTCTGTCTATTCGGGACCCTGTCCTAACGCCGGATCATAAAGAAATTGCGGACCTCTCGCATGACGGTCTTAAAACGGAAGATACTGGTAGAGCCACGTCTCGCTCAGGATTGTTTCGCCAGCGCGTAAAAACAGGCGCATTTCGACGGGCTCAACGCCGCCAACGGTGAAATCGAATTGCGCCCGCCAATGGCCCGGCACGTCGTCGGGCACGGCTTCCGTAAAGATATAGGAAAAGGTTCCGCGCGAGGCCCAGAGCACCGGCTCCGGCTTGACGCCGAAGGGCAGCGCCTTGAGCGGCGGCCCTTTGAATTCAACCATGAATTTCCGCACTCCCTGCGGCCGCGGCTGGCCTGGCTGGCCGCCCTTGCCCAAGCGCGTCGCGACGCAGCGCGCAAGTTCCGCCGGGAACGGCTCGTCGGCGGCCCAATAGAGGCGGTAGGAGAGGTTGACCTCGGACCCTGCCGTTGCGGCTTTCTCGGGCACCCACATCGCAACAATATTGTCGTGGATTTCATCGTCGGTGGGGATTTCGACGAGCTGCACCGCGCCCTTGCCCCAAGCGCCCGTAGGTTCGACCCAGAGGCTGGGGCGCCGGTCGTAATAGACGCCGTCCAGATAGTGATCGAAGCAGCGGTCGCGCTGTAACAGCCCAAAACCGCGCGGGTTTTCATCCGCGAAGGACGAAGTGGTGACGCGCGGCGGATTGTTGAGTGGCCGCCACACTCTTTCCCCCGTCCCCATCCATAGCGCAAGGCCGTCGGAATCATGAACTTCGGGACGCCAGTCAATTCCTGTACCCTTTTTCGTTTCCGAAAACCAATACATCGAGTTCAAGGGCGCGAGGCCGAAACGGGCGACGTCCGCGCGTACGAAGAGCACCTGGTCAACGTCGATCGTGACGCTCTTGGTGCGGGTCAGCGCGAAGCGGCAGGCGCCCACGATCGATGGACCCTCGAGCAGGGCATAAAGGATCAGCGAATCTTCAGCTTCGGCCTGGTTGATATAGAATTTGGTGAAATCCGGAAATTCCTCCGGTTCGCTCGCGACCGCGACATCGAGCGCGACCGCGCGGGCCGAAAGCCCATACTGGCGCAATTCGCCGATCGCGCGAAAATAATCGGCGCCGAGGAAAGCGACCCAATCGTTCTTGCGCCAGTCGAGCGCGCCATCGCGCGCTTCCTGGATGCGCAAACCAGCGAAGCCCGCGCCTTGCGGAAGTTTCTTGGCAATCGAATCCTCTGGCATTTCGAAATAGCTCTGATCGTAGATGATTTCGCGCGCGCTGCCCGCATCGACAACGTGTATTTCCACGGCTTTCCGGAAAAACATGCCCAGATGAAAAAAGCTCACCGGAAACCGGCCAGGCCCATCGGCGAAAAGCGCATGGTCCATGTCGAACTTGATTTTTCCCCAGGCCTCATAATTGATCTTGGCGACGATATCGGGTGAAGGCCGCGCCGGGCCGGTGTAAGGCTCGCCTGCCATGCGTTGCGCCATGGCCTTGAGACTATCGAAGGAAAATGGTACCGGCGGGCCGAGCTTCATCGCGTCGGCGGCAAAGCCCTTCTTCGCAACCGTTGTGGTGAGCACGAATGCCGCAGCGGCCTTCACCAACGATCTTCGGTCAAAGGCTATTGTCATTTGCCTCGGGTCTGGCAAACCGGAGGGAGGTGGGCAAAAGAATTTCTAGCGGATGGGTTCGTGGCGAATCGCGGTGCGCATGAAATAATAGAGGAGCCCAAAGCCGCAAAGACCAAATCCTGCCTCGATGACGCGGCTGACGAGAGGATCGAGCTGCAGGAGGCCGCCGAGCGCCCATCCCGCCGCCCAGGACGCGCCGACCATTTCGGTGCCGACCAGGATGGCAACCGCGACGAGGGTCGAAACATGAACCCAGTTGATCTTCTTCGCTTCAGCCAATGCGGTCCGCTCCATTTGAAAGCTAATTCAGGTTGAAAGCTAATTCAGGGAAATGCCCCCGCCGCCGCGCGAGCATTTGCCACTATATCATCAAGGCACGCCGGGCAAGCTTTTCCCGGCAGCTCAAACCCCCATTGTATAACGGCGGCAGACAAAGTTGGGAAACGCTGATGGATGACAAGGTGCCGATCGCCAGCGAGACGGATAACGTAATCTTCCCGTGGCTCGCCGCCTACCCGCCCGGCGTGCCGGCGCGGATCGAGACAGTGCCCTACGGTTTGCTCGGCGAGATAGCGCCGGACTTGGCGGCGCGGAAGCCGGCGGCCCGGGCGTTTACCACCATCATGCCTAACGGCATGGCGGCGAGCCTGAGCTTTGCGGAAGTCGATCGTTATTCGGACGCCTTCGCCGCCTATTTGCGCGAAACGCTGCGCCTGGAGCCGGGAGCCAGGGTCGCGATCCAGATTCCAAACGGGCTCGCCTATCCAATCACCGCATTCGGGATTTTCAAGGCGGGCTGCGTGCTCGTCAATGTCAATCCGCTCTATACCGCGCATGAAATGGCGCATGTTTTGGCGGACGCCGAACCGGCCGCGATCGTCGCGGTCGACATGTTCGCGGATAAGCTTGCGGCGGCCATGGAACAGATTCCGGTGCCGCATGTCATTTTGACCCAGGCGGCGAGTTTTTTTCCAATTGCGTCGCGATGGCTCATTGGATTCGTGCAAAAATACGTCAAGAAGCAGGTGCCCTATCCGCGTTTCCGCCATGCCGCTTTTTCGGAAGCGCTTGCGGCGGGCGCAGCCAGCGTTCGCGCGAAGGCCAATGTAAAGGGCTACGCCAGTCACATGGAACCCTCCGCCATCGCATGTCTGCAATATACCGGCGGCACCACGGGCGTGAGCAAGGGGGCGATGCTGACGCACCGAAATCTGATCACGAACGTGGCACAATTCCTAAGTTTCTGGGGCGATGACATGCGCGAAAGCGATCATGTCCTGACCGTGCTGCCTCTCTACCATATCTTTGCGTTTACCGTGAACTTCCTGGGTTTTTTCATGTGTGGCGCACACAATATTTTGATCCCCAGCCCAAGGCCGCTAGCCAATCTCCGCAAAGCCTTCGAGAAGGAGGCCGTAACTGTCATCACTGGGGTGAACACTTTGTTCATCGGCCTGATGAGCCAGCCTTGGTTTTGCGCGAACCCGCCAAAGAGCCTGCGGGTATCGGCTGCCGGAGGTTCAGCGTTGCAGGAGGCGGTAGCTCAGCGGTGGCAGGAAGTCACGGCAACCCCGATAATTGAAGGCTACGGCCTGAGCGAGGCATCGCCTGTCCTGACCTGCAACCCGGTGCAGCGCCCGAAGCTCGGCTCGATTGGCGTGCCGCTTCCCTCGACGGAGATGAAATGTGTCGGCAACCAGGGAAGCGAGCTCGCGATCGGCGAGGCCGGCGAAATTATCGCGCGCGGGCCGCAGGTCATGCAAAGCTACTGGAAGCAGCCCGAGGAAACCAAGCAAGTCTTGCGAGATGGCTGGCTGTTTACCGGTGACATCGGAAAAATGGACGCCGAGGGCTATTTCAGCGTCGTCGACCGGCGCAAGGATATGATCCTCGTCTCTGGTTTTAATGTCTACCCCAATGAGGTGGAAGCGGTGCTCGCCGGGCTTGCGGGCGTGAAGGAATGCGCGGTGATCGGCGTGCCCGACGAGGCGACTGGCGAAGCGGTCCAAGCGTTTGTCGTGCGCGGCGATCCGGCCCTCGACGCCAAGTCGGTGCGCGACTTCTGCAGGCGCCAGCTCGCCCATTATAAAGTACCGAAATTCGTCGAGTTCCGCGACGAATTGCCAATGTCCGCCATCGGCAAGATCTTGCGCAAAGAGCTGCGGCAAAATCGCCCGCCAACGAGTGAAGGCAAGGTATGAGCCGGAAGGCGGCCGGGCTCGCCAGTGCGAAAGCCGCCGTCCGGCAATGGCGCCGATCGCGGCAATAAAGCCAATCGCCAACGTGTACCAGGCCGCCACCAAAAGCAACGACTCGTCCGGGAATGCGTGGCATTACGGCCGCGCCGATCGATGCGGCGAAGGGGCCGGCTGCTGCTCCGGCAAGGGCGCGAGATGCTCCGGTGCGCTTCGATCCTCGGCGATGAGCATGCTTGGCTCGCTCTCGCCCCGGCCAAGACTTCGGCGAAGCCGTCGAGAGGAAGGTCGATCCGGCCTCGCTCCTGCCTGGAAAAAGAAGTACAAACGGTGCGCCGTTGCTAAAGGCGGGGGGGTGAAAATCTGTTTTCCCGCGCCCATAACCGGCTTTCGTTTAAAAAAGGAACCGATCATGATCACAAAAACCGAGCTCACCGCCGCCACGCTCGCCGCCGCGTTCGCTCTCCTCGCAGGGCCTGCCTCGGCCCAGCAAATGGGGGGCGAGAAGCCTGAGATGGAGAAGTGTTATGGGGTCGCGTTGAAGGGACACAATGATTGCGCCGCGGGACCGGGCACCAGCTGCGCCGGGACATCGAAGGTCGATTACGATGGCAAAGCCTGGAAATATGTCCCGAAGGGAACATGCGAAACGATGAAGACCCCGAACGGCATGGGTTCCCTCAAGCCCAGCAAGTCGTGATGCGCAACCGGGGCACGCGGCATCCCCGCGCCCCTTTTTGCGTCCCCGAGACACGCGTTCGAAGGCGGGTTAAGGAGAATAATCAATGCGGGTTTCGCAGCTTCCCATAACCGTCGGCGCGAGCTTTAAGCCCGAGCATTTTGCCGCCATTTCCGCCGCGCCGCAACCGCTCGGCTTTTTCGAGGTTCATGCTGAAAATTATATGGGAGCGGGGGGCATTCCCCATGCTCAGTTGAGATTTCTGCGGGAACATTACGCGCTTTCTGTGCATGGCGTCGGGCTCAACATCGGTTCAAGGGAGCCGCTCGATCGCGCGCATCTTGCTAGGCTGAAAGAGCTTTGCAACCTCTATCAACCGGAGTGCTTTTCCGAGCATCTGGCGTGGTCCTCACACGCCGGGATTTTTTTTAACGATCTCCTTCCGCTGCCCTATACCGAACGAAATTTGATTTCGGTGATCGATCATATCGACGAAGCGCAGTCGGCGCTCGGGCGCCGGCTGCTCCTCGAAAACCCCGCGACCTATGTGCGCTTCAAACAGAGCACGATCCCGGAGACGGAGTTTTTGGCGGCGATCGCGCGCGCGACCGGCTGCGGACTGCTTCTCGACATCAACAACGTTTTCGTTTCGGCGCGCAATCACGCAACTAGCGCGACCGCCTATCTCGAAACTTTTCCTCTCGACCTCGTCGGCGAGATTCATCTTGCCGGTCATTTCGAAATCATGGACGGCCAAGGATCGCCGCTATGCATCGATGCGCATGGATCGCCCGTCGTCGAGGATGTCTTCGCCTTGTTCGACGACGTGATCGCACGCGCCGGGCCGCTCCCGACGCTGATCGAATGGGACAATGACGTGCCTGAGTGGCCGGTGTTGCGTGCCGAGGCGCTTGCCGCGCAAGCCCGGCTCGATCGGGTGGGGCCTATCGGCGCCGCGCCGGCCGCGGCTTAAAGCCTTGGTACATGGCCCATGCAAGAGTGGCAAAGCGATATCGCCCACGCGCTGCGCGATCCGGATCTGGCCATCCCGAGCGACGTGACCTCGCATAATTCGGATGCGCCGCGCGAGCGCTTCGCAGTCTATCGCAACAATGTCATGGTGGGCCTCGTTAGTGCATTGGAAGCGCGCTTTCCGGCGACGCGGAAGATCGCCGGCGAAGATTTCTTCCTAGGCGCCGCGAAATTGTTCGCCGCCTCGCAGCCGCCGCGCTCGCCCCTGATGATGTTTTATGGCGACACGTTTCCCGCTTTCTTAGCGGATTTCGAACCGGCGCGGGAAGTACCCTATCTCGCCGGCGTCGCAAGGCTTGAAGCGGCCCGCACGCGCGCCTACCACGCGGCCGACACAAAACCACTGAAGCCGGCCGCGCTCTCCGGCGGCCTTCCGGACGCCATGGCGGGCATGCGATTCGTTTTGCACCCCTCGGTTGAAATCATCGCGTCGGACTATCCAATCGTTACGATCTGGGCGATGAATTCCGGCGAAATCGACCTTGCGCCCATAACTGATTGGCGGGGTGAGGATGCGCTTGTATCGCGTCCCCGCTTCGAGGTCGAGGTTCGCCGCCTGCCGCCCGGCGCCACGAATTTTTTGCAAAACCTCGCCGCCGGAAATCCGCTTGCAGAGGCGGCCACGGTGGCGCTCGGCGGCAACGCCAGCTTCGATCTTGCCGCCAATCTCGCGGCATTATTCGCGGGGCTCGCGATCGAAATGATCAACTAACCCAACGAGGCTCCCTTGCCATGATCCGGTCTCTCGAGAGTCGTCCCGAGAAGCCCTCGGCGTTGATTGGCGCGATGTGCACCGCCGCCGCGGTTTTGGACAAAATTCCGCAATCCCTGATTTCGCTCGCGGCGCGGATTTTTCCGGCAGCCGTGTTCTGGATGTCGGGGCAGACAAAGGTCCAAAGGTTGCATGTGACGGATAATGCGATTGCGTTGTTTCGCGACGAATATAGGCTGCCGCTGATCGATCCGGTGCTGGCCGCGAACATCGCGGCGTTCAGCGAGCATTTCTTCCCGGTACTGCTCGTCATAGGCCTCGCCAGCCGCCTGTCCGCGCTGGCCCTTCTTTGCATGACCGCGGTTATCGAAATTTTCGTCTATCCCGACGCCTGGCCAACCCATGGCGTCTGGGCAACTTGCTTTCTCGTCGTCATCGCGCGCGGGCCGGGAATTTTTTCCGTCGACCATCTTCTTGCCCGGCGCGTTGCCGCGCGTGGCTAGGAGCGGCTTAGCCAATAGCATTTAGGGTGTGTTTAAGATCGAAGCTCCCGCCGAACACACTTTGGCGATACGAATGGTCTTGAACGTTACTATCCGGGAACATACCTTTATCCCCTGACAAGAAAAAACGACCGCCGGGAACGGCGCGCTTCCATTAAGGAGAATCATAATGCGCAAGCTTCTCGCAACCGCCTCGTTATTTTTTGTATTCGCCTCTGGCACGGCTGAAATGGCGGTTGCCCAGACGATGACGCCTCCGAATCCACCCGACATCCGCTACATCCTGCCCGGCGCTGCGGACAGCTACGCCGCCGATCGCCTTCGCGAAGGCCGTTCCATTTACCGGATGGCTCCCAGCAATTTTTATTACGGAACCGACGAACGGGGCTACCCGAGCGGCGAGCCGCAAAATCCGCGAACGGGCGACTGAGCTTATTCCTGCCTGATACCGGCTTCGCGGATTACTCGAAATCGAGCCCGACTGTCGAGGAGGGCCGCGCTGTGGGTCAGCCAGCCGACCCAGATCGACCCCGCTCGGATTTGCTAAACAGGGCAAATTGAGCTAATATAACTATTCGCTATTCGCTATTCGCTATTCGCTATTCGCTATCCGGCACCTGCGGAAGGGGAGTGGAGGATGGCGGCTGTGGTCTCGCTGAAAAAGCGCAGAATGGTTTCATCAAAACCCTACATTAAATCTGTTTGCGCCCATCGCCAGCCTGCCCTGCATAGTCTGCGTTAAACTCGAAACTCGATAAGGAAACATCATGAACCGTATTCTGCCCGTACTTGTTGCACTGATCACCATGGAAACGGCGGCGGCGGCGCAACCTTTCAACACCCTTTTTGCTAGTGGCCCGGTCTATGGAGGAATCCTCCAAGCGCAAGTGTTTTGCCATCTCTTCAACGGGGGCGTGAACCCGATTACCCTTACAGCCCCCCAGATCTTTGAAGAACCTGGCACATCGTTGCCGCTAACAACCAACAATTGCACCGGCACCACGCTCACGTCGGGACGGTTTTGTGACTGGAGTGTGACGACTGGCATTTTAACTACTGCAACACACTCATGTACAATATTAATTCACAGTCTACTGCCAAACGCCCCATACATTCGAGGAGAAATGGACGTCCGAACTGTCCTCGGCGTGCCGCTGTTCGTCTTCCCGATACTGAGCGGTTCCTCCCCGATCCCATGATTCCATGTGACCGGGAGGCGCCCTAATCCTCGAAATCGAGCCCGATGTCGAGGACGGCGGCGCTATGCGTAAGCCAACCGACCGAAATCAAATCGACGCCGGTCGCGGCGATCGCCGGCGCCGATTTTGGCGTAACTCGGCCGGAGGCTTCGGTCATCGCGCGGCCGTCGGCTATGGCGACCGCCTTGGCGAGCCTGTCTAGGCTCATATTGTCGAGAAGCACGGCATCGGCGCCTTCGCCGAGCGCCTCTTGTAGCTGGTCCAAATTATCGATTTCGATTTCGATCTTGACGAGATGTCCGGCCGCCGCGCGGGCGCGCCGCAACGCCTGCGCGATCCCCCCCGCGATGGCGATATGATTGTCCTTGATGAGGATGGCGTCGTCGAGGCCGAAGCGGTGGTTGGCGCCGCCGCCCACGCGCACCGCGTATTTTTCAACAGCGCGAAGACCCGGCGTGGTTTTGCGGGTGCAGGTGATCTTGGCTTTTGTAGAGTGCACCGCGCCAACGATGGAAGCCGTCGCGCTTGCGATCCCACTTAGATGCCCAAGAAAATTGAGAGCGGTGCGCTCGGCCATCAAGATCCCGCGCGCCGGACCACTAACCCTGGCGATGACGCCGCCCGTCGCGACCGTCGCGCCGTCGTCAATTTCAACCTGCATCGCGATATTCGGATCGATGAGCTCGAAGGCGAGTTTTGCCAAATCGAGCCCGGCGACGACGCCGTTTTCACGTGCAACCAGCGCGGCTCGCGCCGCGAGCCCAGCCGGGACGATCGCGTCCGTGGTGAGATCGCCCGCATGGCCAAGATCTTCGAGAAGCGCGGCGCGAACCAAAGGCTCGACGATTATTCGCGCGAGGGCCACAGGCGTCATCGCGCGACTTTCAATTCAGGCGACGGTTTCGGGGACAATTTCCCGCGCGGCGGCAAGCGCCTCGTTGAGGTGCAGCATACTTCTTTGCGCATGCGCGGCGCGGCTTGGAAAATCGGTTCGCGCATGGGCGCCCCGGCTTTCCCGCCGGCGCAAGGCCGCGATCACGATCATCAGGGCGACGCAGGCGGGATAGCTCGCCTCCCCGCGATTTAGCGCCAGCGGCAGCAGCTCGGCCGCCGCCGCCGCCAAACCATCGCGATTGCGCAGAACGCCCGCCGCCCGGGCGAGAATCTTACCCACCGGTTTAGGGTCGCTGGCTACAACCCTGGCTTCCCCGGCACGCGGCTTGTGCCTGCGATTAAAGGTGGTCCCTTTGATGCTCTCGGCGACAAGACGGCCGCAGACGGCCGCTTCGAGGAGGGAATTGCTGGCAAGTCGATTGGCGCCGTGGAGGCCCGTGCACGCGGCCTCGCCGCAAGCAAAGAGGCCCTCCACCGATGTACGCCCGGCAAGATCGACCGCGATGCCGCCCATGTGATAATGCGCCGCCGGGCGGATCGGAATCGGCTGGGTGACCGGATCGATCCCGGCAGCGTGACAAAAGCCGGTGATCGCCGGAAAGCGGCGCGCAAAATCGAGGTCCGGCAAATCCCGCGCATCGAGAAAAACGCGGTGGCCCGCCGCCTGGTGCCGCCAGACCGCGCGCGCGACAACATCGCGAGGTGCAAGCTCGGCGCCGGGCACGCCGACCATGAAGCGATGGCCAGTCTCGTCGACTAGAATCCCTCCTTCGCCGCGCACGGTCTCGCTGATAAGCCTAAGCGGAACCGAAATGCTATCGAGCGCGGTCGGATGAAACTGGATAAATTCGAGATCGGCCATGGCCGCGCCCGCCTTCGCCGCGAGGGCCAACCCTTCACCCCACGATCCGGCCGGATTGGTGCCATATTGAAAAAGGCCGCCGATGCCGCCAGTCGCGATGACGGCGCGCTCGGCCGCGAAAACCACCGGTCCGCGGATGTTTTCGGCGACAACTCCTGTCACGGCGTTATCTTCGACGAGCAGCCGCCGCGCCGCGAAACCCTCGATCAGGGTGATGGAGGGTGTTTCGCGCGCAAGACGGATCAACGGCCGCATGATTTCGCGTCCGCTGGAATCGCCGCCGGCATGAACGACCCGCCGGCGCGAATGCGCGGCTTCGAGGCCGAGAGTAAGTTTGCCCTCGCCGTTGCGATCGAAAGACACGCCGCGCCGGATCAATTCGTCGATCGCGGCCGGCGCGGCTCCGAGGATCGCGCTCGCGACAAACTCGTCGCAAAGGCCGTCGCCGGCCTTGAGCGTATCGGCGAGATGCAGCGACAAATCGTCGTCCGGCCCAAGGCTCGCGGCGATCCCGCCTTGTGCAAGCACGCTCGACGATTCAAATCCAAGCGGGGCCTTGCTGACGAGGATCACCGGCCGGGGCGCCAAGGAAAGAGCGGCGGTCAGGCCCGCTAGGCCGCCGCCGACAATAATGCATATCCCCGTGGTGTCGATAACGTCCATCAATGCACTGCCAGCATGCGTTCGACGGCCCGGCGCGCGGGAACAGCGATCTCGGGACGGATATGCACTTCGTGTTGCATCGTCTCCAGTGCCCGTCTGATATTGCGCAGGGTAATCTTTTTCATATGCGGGCAGAGATTGCACGGCCGGATGAATTCGAGCTCCGGATATTGGATAGCGACATTGTCGCTCATCGAGCATTCGGTCAAAAGCACGACGCGGGCGGGACGGTTCTTGCTCACAAAAGACGACATCGCAGCGGTTGAGCCGGAAAAATCGGCTTCTGCCACGACGTCCGGCGGACACTCCGGATGCGCCAAAACGATCACCCCGGGATAATCCTCGCGCAATTGCCGCACTTCCGCGCCGCTGAAGCGCTCATGCACCTCGCAATGGCCCGACCAGGCGATGACTTTCACGTTTGTCTCGGCCGCGACATTGCGGGCCAGGAATTCGTCGGGCAGCATGATGACACGCTCGACGCCGAGCGATTCGATTACAGCCCGCGCGTTGCCAGATGTGCAGCAAATGTCCGACAAGGCCTTCACGGACGCCGAGGTGTTTACGTAGGTGACGATTGGAACTCCCGGATAGGTTTGCCGCAACAGGCGCACATCCTCGGGCCGGATCGACTCGGCAAGCGAACAGCCGGCGCCAAGGTCCGGGATGAGAACGGTTTTTTCCGGATTCAACAATTTCGCGGTCTCGGCCATGAAATGAACGCCGGCCAAAACAATGACATCCGCGTCGGCCGTCATCGCTTCCCGCGCGAGAGCGAGGCTGTCCCCGACAAAATCGGCAACGCAGTGAAAAATCTCGGGCGTCTGATAATTGTGCGCAAGCACCACCGCGTTCCTGGTCCGCTTTAACGTCATGATGGCGTCGATGTCTTGCGCATGGACCGGCCATTCGATCGCCGGGATCGCGTGGCGCACCTTTGCATAGAGCTTCTCCGCGTAAGGACTTCTCGCGCGGACAGTTTCCGAATGCGGCAACGCCATGGCCTTATACTCCAAACGAGTATTATGCCAGCATATGCTGGTATTGAGCATAAGATTTGTCAAGCCTCGAAATCGGCTATTTGGTACCGGCAATAGCTCGCTGAGCAAAGACCTCGCGGCGGAAGCGGAACCGTTTTGCCGGGCGCCCGCCGGTATTTGGAGTGGTTTCCCCCGTTTCCTCCACGAGTTCCTGCTGTTCGATCAGGCGGCGGAAGTTTTGTTTGTGGACGAGCCTCCCCGCCAGGGCCTCGACACAGAGCTGCAATTGCAGGAGCGTAAAACTTTCCGGCATCAACTCGAACACCACCGGGCGGTATTTAATTTTTGCCCTCAGCCTAGCTATACCTGTGGCTAGAATACGGCGATGATCGAGAATCATTGGCTGGCCCGTGCTCGGCAACGCGCCTACTGCGGCACCCTGACGAAGGGTCCCCGGCGAACTTCCGCGTAGCGCTTCGGGGATGAGGCCCGCCTCATACAGCAACTCGTAGCGCTGCAGGACAAGCTCCTCGTTCCAGGCGCGGCCGCCGCGCCCGAAGGTGATCGCGACGCGCTGGCGGCGGTCCTGCCGTAGGCCCGGATTTTGGGGCGCGCTGGCCCAGGCCTCAAGCCTAGGCAAAAGCACGCTTTCGATCATCGAGGGGGCGCCGGCGCGATGATCTTCCCACGGAAAGTAGTAGTACCAACTGCGCCAGCTCGCCTCATGCTCGCCCGAGGCGCGCTGCTCGCGAGTGAGGCCCAGATAGCTGATCGAGATGATGCGTTGCCCGCCGCCGCCGCGATCCCGGTCGGCGAAAGTATAGAGCTGCTCAATATAGCCGGGCGGCAGCCCGGTTTGCCGCTCGACCCAGGCGCGCAGCCCCGCCTGCAGCGAACGATGGGCGAGTTCGAACGGACCGGAGGGTAGCGCGGAGCGATCCTGAAGGGTCAAGACTCGCGGATCGCCCGAGGTCACGGCGACCAGCACCGCGATGAGATCGGCCGCAATCGCATTCTTGGCGGCAATCGGTGCGGCCGACGCGCTTGCCTTGACAAGGCCCGTGCCCATTAGCCGGCGCCGTCACCGGGTTCCATGGAAACCTGTCCGATCAGAAGAATTTTAGGAAAATACCGCGGTTTGGCCTCGGAGGGAATCCTTGTCGGCGCTATATCAGGGAGATATTTTCAAAAATTTACGATCAAAACTTTTGGGGCCAGTCGACATATCGTGAAAATTGCCAGTCCCCGCAGCCTGAATCAACGACGGCGCAAATGCGATTGAGTAGCATGAACTCTCGAAGAAACCTGCGGTACTCGACGGTTTTTTTCCGGTAGCGACCCAACTCCGCTATGATACAAATTCGGTCAAATCGATTCCGCTGCTTTGACCGGCTTTTCTACTATGATTTCCCAAACAGCTTTTTCTCGTCCATCCACGAGCTGATCGGATTTGTTGGCCTGAAGCATTTGTTGCTTTTTGGGCAGGCACGACAAGTCAAATAATTCTTCATCTTCAGGGCGCGAATTGAAAACAATTTTTTCTGCCGTTCTCACCGAGCTCTCATCTATTAGAGACTTGGCGATAACCTCCAAGGCCAACTTGCCCACGAATTTCACAGTTGGGAAGTGTTTGAGTATCAACATGCTGGCAAGCTCTTCATATTCTGTTTTCCAATTGTCGCTTAGCAACTCCTTTTTCGTGGGAGGTATTGGAATAATAGCGTCAATCCGATCCATAAAATCACGAAGCTTGCCTTCCTTATTTATTTCATCCAACTTGGCCGTCCAGCAATCTAAATAGGGCGATGTTCCCCTACTTGACGGATGCAATTTTTCATGCTACGGTCTTTCCAACAAATTGGAGACCGTTATGGCCCGCGCAAAACAAACCCCGCAAATTCACCAGCTGACCGCCCCTCAATTTGAGCGGATGTTCCCGGACGAAGACGCTTGTTGTGCTTACCTCATCGGGAAGCGCTGGCCTGAAGGCGTCCGCTGCCCGCGCTGCGGTAGCGAGCGTGCTTATGACCTCAAAACCCGGAAATGGCATTGGGAGTGCCCGGAATGCCGACAAGGGGGCGCATATCGTTTCTCCCATCTCACTGGCACGATATTCGAGAACACCAATAAACCACTTCGTGATTGGTTCCGCGTCATTCATTTGATGCTCACCAGCAAAAAGGGAATAAGTGCTCGCCAGATTTGGCGTTACATGGGTTTTGGTTCGTTGAAAACTGCTTGGTATATGGGCCACCGCGTCCGTGTCGCTTTGATGAAAGACATCGATAAGCTCGGCGGAATTGTCGAGGTCGATGAAACTTTCGTCGGCGGCTTGGCCAAAAACCGGCATTGGGATAAACGCGGCGGCGGTGGTGGAACCGGCGGCATGGGCTCCGGCAAAACACCAATCGCCGGTGCCGTCAGCCGCAAGGGCAATGTTGTCGCGCGCGTAGTCGCGAATATCACTTCCGACACTCTCGCCGCGTTCGTCCGCGAAGCCGTCTCCCATAAAGTCAGCTTGCTTTGCACTGATCAATGGCCCGGCTACAAGCGCCTTGACGGCGAATATCCGCATGGCGTCATTGATCATGCCAAAGGGCAGTACGTCGTTGGGGCAATCCACACTCAAACCATCGAAGGCTTTTGGTCGATTTTCAAGCGCGGCGTTGTCGGCACTTTCCACAAAATGAGCCGAAAATATATGCCGCTCTATGTTGCTGAATTCCAATTCCGTTATAACAACCGTGAGAACGTGGATATTTTCGGAACGGCGATTAATGGATGCTGACCATGCGGACCGTCGCGGTGGCATTGTTTCTCGCAATATTGTTGGAAGGACGCGTGATATCACAATCACAAGAACCTCCACCACAGGCTCCACAAGTCCAGACCGAACAAAATTCCAACAGTGCTGCAAAAAGCGAGAACTCAGAGCGAGCAAAAGGCAAATCCCGCCGCTTAAGTAGCTCCCACTGGTCAAAAGAACCAAGCTAAAAATTCCGAGAGGCAAGCTTATCGCGATGCCGAGAAGCACGCTGACGAAACTTCCGAGTTCTGGACGATATTCTGGCACAGGCTCAAAATTACCGATACGTTGTTGGCTGCTTTTACGTTCTTGCTCATTATTGTTGGCGGGATTCAGGGATATTATCTTTATCGAACTGATCAAGGCACCCATAAAGCTGCTGATGCCGCTATGGCAGGTCAGCGCGCTTTTATCGCTCCCGATCCATATCAGACGCCTGACACAAAGTTCGGAGTAGTTTGGTCGAACGTCGGCCACTTGCCGCCTGCGAATCTGCGTAATCACATTCACTATTGGATAGGACACGGTGATTTGCCTAACAACTTTCGATTCCCTGATGATGCTGAACCTATCGTTCGCGGAACACTGCTGGTGCCGGGACAAAACGTTTTCGGACCATGCATCCCCACCGAAGGTGCATTTACAGCGGCACAGGTCGCCTCGATACGAAGAGGTGAAAAGAAATTGTATATTTTTGGTTGGGCCAAATACCGAGACGGGTTCCCTCATTCGCCAGAAAGAGTCACTAGGTTTTGCTACCGCGTCCGACCAACCGATGATCCCGAGCATCCCTTCGTTTTCGATTCGCATGCTAGGCACAACTGTGCAGACGAGGACTGCAACGATAGCTAGAAGGGCAACGCCGGCCTGTCGGAGCCACCTTAAACACGAACCTGACCATCCGTCAAGTAGGGGAACATCGCCCTAAATAGCTATCGTAAGACATAGGCCCGTTTGCGGTCTCATGAGCTTCAAGGATTTCTTTGGATTTATTTTCCAGGCTTAACGTGCTGCCAGCGAAGAAGAAGACCGATCTTCCTAGGTAAAACTTCTCCTTGCCTATGTAGAATGTGCCGTCCCACATAGGTGCAAGAAATTTTGCATACACGGCGGTCGCACCGATTTCGCTGTCGATTTCGTCGAAGAATACAACTGGTATCTTTCCCTCAAGATTCACCGATTGAACACGTTGAAAGATACTGTATAGCTCAGTTACGTTCTCCAGCGACGAAATATATATTTCCTCGAATGAAACCTTGAGATCAGAGTCCATATCCTCAATAATTTGCTTGATAAGGAAACTCTTGCCACTTCCAGGCGGTGCCGCGAGAAGTATATTTAAAGGCCTCTTGACAAAAGGCCTATTTACGTAGGTGTTTATTTGATCCCTCACCCCATCCAAATATTCCACAAACCCTTCATTGTGAGTGATGTATTTACCGAAAACGGGGCTTATAGTCTTCCGTTCTACACGAGACGCGGAGGGAGGGGGAATACCAACAGTTCTGCCAGACGTCATTTCTTGCTCGCAAGCTGAGAAGAGCCTCGTCCATTTGTTCTTTGCTCGTCTTCACAAAAAGGTCTCTCCGCCGCTAACCGGCAACGGAGAGGGGCCTGTTTCATCAGCGAGCGACGACGATTCTAACATCTTCCTTCTTTTGTTGGTCACGCACGATTACCGTGCGGTCCTTGCTGGTGGGCACAACCGCCCGTGTAAAGGCAAGCGCACTTCGGACTGCGGCAGCGTTGCTACTGGTTCCGAAGAACGTCTTTAGCTCCTCGATGGCACTTGCCGAGTTGCTGTCGAGTTGAAAAGTCAATTGGGCCATTGCTTCCTCTCAGAGTGAAATCCAGTCCACAAAAAGCGCATGGGGTCTCTTTGGGGTCATACGCCTTTCCACTGAGTGAGTAATTAGTGATCTGTGGATGGATTGTCAACCAAAATTCACACAGTCCTCCTCTGTTTGAGCCGTGCCACATTGCTTAGCTTTAGCCTCGTTCAGACGCCGACGCAGTTCTGGCAGGATGGCAGCTTGGGAGCGCCACCTGACGAACTGGGATGGGCGCGGTCCGGTGATCCGGGAGAACGAGGCCTGACTAAGGCGCAGGCTTGCCCGCGCAGCTTACCCCAGATCCAATTCAATCGCCGCGACCTCGTGAAGCGGCCAGCGCCAGGGCGCGATATAGATAGCGTCGCCGCGCCACGTCAACGGCGCCGCCCAAGGATTGGAAGCCAGCCAGGTTTTCGCGGCGCGGGAGATGCGGCGACGTTTGATCAAGTCGATCGCGGTCCGGGCTTCGTCGAGAGTTGGCCGCACCTTCACTTCAACAAAAGCGACCGTGTCGGCGCGCCGTGCCACGATATCGATCTCGCCGCCACGGACCTGGTAACGGCAAGCCAGAATCCGATATCCCTTGAGGCGCAACGCCACGGCTGCTAGCCGTTCGGCAAAGATGCCCTGCCGGTGCGCCTGCTCGCGGCTGCGAGAGTCTTTCGAAGTCACCGGATGCGCGTCGAAAGTTCGATCGCCCGCGCATAGGCCTTGCGGCGCGGTTGACCCGTCTCGGCCGAAACCACGGCTGCGGCGTCCTTGACCGAATGGGCTTCCAACGCCTTCTTAAGTCTGGCATCGAGGTCAGGTTGGGTCGCCGGCTTGGCTCCCGGCGGCCCGACAAGGACGACGATCTCGCCTTTGGGCGGCGGCTCAGCGGAAACAATCGATGCTAGATCAGGCAAAAGCCCGCGTCGAACGGTCTCGAAATATTTTGTGAGTTCGCGGGCGATCGCCGCATCGCGGGGTCCCAGAACGGTGGCCAAATCGCTCAATGTCTCCGCGACGCGCCGCGGCGACTCGAAAAAGATCAGCGTACCAGGTATCGGCGAAAGTTCAGCGATGCGGCCGCGCCTCGCGGCGCTCTTCTGCGGCAAAAATCCTTCAAAAAAGAATTGGTCGGTGGGTAGGCCCGCGACCACCAGAGCGGCGAGCACGGCCGAGGCGCCCGGAACCGAAATCACCGCGATATTCTGCGCGAGCGCATCCATGACAAGTTTGAAGCCGGGATCGGAAATCAACGGCGTGCCGGCATCCGAGACCAAAGCCAACGCTGCCCCCCCAGCCAGTCGGGCAAGGAGGTGCGGCCGCATGACCGCGGCGTTATGCTCGTGATAGGCGACAAGCGGCGTCGTTATCCCATAATGCGCGAGCAATGTCTTGGTGACCCGCGTATCCTCGGCAACGATCGCGTCGGCGGCGGCGAGCGTCGCTAGCGCCCGGAATGAGATATCGCCGAGATTGCCGATCGGCGTGGCGACCACGTGAAGCCCGGGCGGGATCGGTTCCGCCTCGGCCCTGAGGCCAAAAGCGGTAAATGCACCCTGCTTCTCACCCTGCGAGATTTTGGCGCGCGCAAGAGTCTTGCCGCGCGGGGGAGACCCGCCTTGAAGGATCCGGTGATCGAATCCGTCGGGATTGCCCGCGTTCATGGTGTGCAGCCCGCCGGGAATCCCCCGGCCGTCTTGAGGAAACGGTTCGTTCTACAAAACGTCTATTTGTTCTATTTATAGAACGATGGCGCTTCTTTGCAAGCAAGCGCGGTGGCAAATGCCGTTTCTTTGCCGCCGGGCTGATTTTATGACTGAAAAGAACGGAGATTTCCATGGTATCGAAATTGCCCGCCCCAAGGCGTCAGGTCAAAGCATTCTAAATACGCGAATAGGAGTGTCACCCGAATGACCTATCCACCCAAGGAAGCCAGACGGGGGGCTTTATGGCCCCTGCGCAATTGTCGGGCCGGTGCCGTTCGGGCAATATGGGTATCCGGAACATGTTTGTCGCTTGCGGCCTGCGGCTCGATGAGCGGGATGCTCGGCCGTGGCGGCCTGGGCGGGAATGTCGCACCGATTTTGCAGGCGCCGCCGCCGTACCAGGGCGAGCAAATCGGCTCCGGCCCGGCGCGCGTGGCGCTCATCCTCCCTATGACTCAGGCGTCCGGACCAAGCGTTGTCGGCACCTCCTTGCGCAATGCCGCCGAACTGGCTTGGGCGGAAGCTGGCAACAACGATATTACGTTGCTTGTCAAGGATGATCGTTCGACACCCGAGGGGGCGCGCGCGGCGGCGCAGGAGACCCTGTCGGAAGGGGCCGAGCTTATCATTGGTCCGCTGTTTGCTTCGAGCGTGCGCGAAGTGGGGCCGGTGGCGCGTGGCGCCGGAAGACCGGTCATCGCATTTTCGACCGATACGTCGACCGCCGGCCCGGAGCTGTTTCTGCTTTCCTTCCTGATCGAGAGTTACGTCGACCGGATTGTCGATTTCGCCGCCTCCAAGGGCGAAAAGTCGATCGCCGCCCTCATCCCGGAAAATGACTACGGGCGCGTGGCGGAAAGCGAATTCCAGCAGGCCGCCGCGCGCGACAACATAAGAGTCATGACGATCGAACATTACCAGCCGCGATCCATGGCCGCGGCTGTGCAAAAAATCGCCGCGCTTCATGATCAAATCGATTCGCTTTTCATTCCTGAACAGGCCGATGCAATGCAGGCGATGTCGCAGGCACTGGCCGCGGCTGGAATCAACGGCAAACATGTGCAGATCCTCGGCACTGGTCTTTGGAACGACGCGCGCGTCCTGAAGCTTGCGGCCCTGCAAGGGGCATGGTTCGCGGCGCCCGAAAATGGCGGTTTCAATGCCTTCGCGGCGCGCTACCGCGCCAAATATCACACCGATCCAACTCGTATCGCGACACTTGCCTACGATGCCGTTTCCCTCGCCGCTGCGCTTGCCCATACCCAAGGCTCGCAGCGTTATTCCCCGAAGGTCCTCTCCAACCGGTCCGGTTTCAACGGCGCCGATGGCGTGTTTCGTTTCCGCTCCGATGGGACCAACGAGCGCGGTCTGTCGGTCCTGCAAATCAACAATGGTGCCGCGGTGCCGCTCAGCCCGGCGCCGCATTCGTTCTCGGGCACCGCTTCGGCGACTTGATTTCGACCGCGAGTCTCGATGAGCGTTGGTTCCGCCGTCAATTTTCGCACCACACCTATGGACCTACGGTATGGGCGGCGGCTCCAAGAAGAAACACCTTTCACTTTGCATCTTCTCCGCCGCGGCGGAGATGCTTGGCCACTTCGGGCTGTCGCGAAAACAGCGGCGCCGCCGCGCCGGACCGGCGGATCAGGTCGCGCACGTCCGGGGTAAGCGCCAGATCGTCCCAGGCGCCGCCGACATCGAAACGAAACTTCGGCACTTCCTTCCCAGGCTTGGCCTCGCCGATGGAAGGCATGGCGACGGCATGCAGATCGAGCCCGCGTTCGCCGAAATCCACGGTGCCGCCAAACCCAAGTCTGAGGCTCGGGTTTTCGAGCTTACCTTCCTCGATGCTGGCGACGCCCTTAACGAAGTGCAGACCGAAACCGGCACGCTCGAAAGCGGTCTGGCCGCGATGAATATCGGCAAGAAGCGCAAGCGGGCTTTTGTCGATCCGGTGGAGGGCGGAAACGAGATCGATCCCTCCGAGTTGCCCTTCCACGATGGCGATTTGCGCCACCCCATCTAGGTTGCGCATAAGTTCGCGCATGTTGACTCCGGCGCTTTCGAGATTGACCGTGCCGGTCAACGCCCCGTAAAATTCCGGCCGTCCGAAGGCGTCGAACGACAAAGCGGCGAGATCGGCGCCGGAGATGGCGCCGGTGGCTTGCATGCCGACGCCTCTGTCGCCCATATCGAATGTTGCGCGGCCCTTGATTGCGGCGTGATAGGCGTTGGCCCCGGCAAGGGTCAACTCCACGCGGCTGCCGTTGCGCGTCAGCGAAAAGGCGGCATCCTCGATCTCAAAATACGAAAAAAGCATGTGCGAGGCCGATATGCGGAAATCAAAGTCGGCCGAGCCATATTCCTTCAGCTCGAATGGGTTATGATTCCATTGGCCATCGCCTCCAGTGGCGGTCGAAAGACCTGAAAGGAACGGCCGGAGCGACAGCCGGCTTGTCGTCAATATGCCGGAAAGGAGTGGCGTCCGGTCGCGCGCCTGAAATGCCAAGGTTCCTTCGAAATCATTTCCATCGACCTGCAATTGCAGGCCTGAAAGGACCACGCTTGCCGCCGCGATGGTGGCCTCGCAATTTCCATCAAAATCATCGAAGGGCCCAGGCAGAGCGATAAGATATCCAGCTTGTTGCAAAAGCGTTCGCACCGACGGCGCGCCGGCGTGAATGTGGCCGTTGAATTGCCACTTCGGCATTCTTGCAAGACCGCCATCGGCCGACAACGAGAACGAGGGTGCGTCGATCTTGAGGCTCGCCGCTGATTGCTGCCCTCGCCACAACCCAGCCGTGCTAGCAATCCAAGCGGCTATCGCGGCGTTCTCTCCGCGGATCCGGGCTTGCCCCGTCACGGTCGCGGCCGCGCCCAGTTTGCGCCAGTCCAGTGTCATATTAATGGCGTCGATCGACAGATCTGTCGAGAGCTGCTTGGTTATTAAGCGTGCGCGGCCATCGACAAGGGTAACGACGCCAAGTCTCGCCTTGTCCGCCGACGCGGCCTCGGCGGGTGCCGGCGAGGCGTCCGCGGCATTATCGATCACGCTGTCCAGGAGGATCGGCCGGCCATCGAGATCGATATGCATCTCCGGCTGGCCGAGGGTCGCCGACGCGATCTCGATCCGGCCGGCGAATAGCGGCGCGAGCCGGACGTACCCTTTGAAATAACGCGCGTCGATACGAAGCGCCCCTGAGGGGTCGGCGAAGCTGACGTCATCAATGCTGATATGGGGTTGCGGCAGAACAACAAAGACCGCACGGCCGCGCGAAGTGGCGGCAAGTCCGGTCACATGGCGGATTTGTGCCGCGACCTCGGCACGCAAAGCCGCGTTCGAAAAGACCCAAGGCGGCGCGACCGCGGTGATCGTGACAAGAATGGTGATGCCCGCGAAAATGTAGATTATTAGCGACCGAAGTTTGCGGGACGGCGGCGAGGGACCAGAAAAGACCGTTGCGGACTCGACCATGGCTCTTAGGCTGCCCCTGATGGGATTGCGCAAGGCTAAAGCATTGTCACGCGATCTGTTCAGAAAATACGGAGAACCAAAAAGCCGGGTTTTGCTATGTTCCCCTGCGAGATGAAACAGCCCTCGCCAAAAACGTTGATTTGGTCTTCGACTATGTCACGATCAAGGCGGAACGGAGCGATCTTCCGCGCGAACAGGCTTGCCTTGCCGATTTCGTCGACGGCAGACCGAGCGCTGGTATCGGGTCAACCCGCGCGGCACGAAGAATCCAGTTAGGGCTGCCACGTGCCCCGGCTTCATCGACCCAGTGTCGGAATTCCCCTGCCGTGGCCCGCCGGCAGCTGACGATCACCACGCGAAAGTGTGCCGTTTTTTTCGAAGCCGTATCGGGCATCATTCGGGAAACCGAACGCCGCGCGCAAGGCCGTCAAAAGTTGCTCCAACCCGAACGGCTTTTGCAGCACGGCGTGTCCCGCATGCCGGACGGGGAGGCCCGAAATCCCGTACCCCGTCGTGAAAAAGAAGGGGCAAGCACGCGCGGCGAGAATGTCGGCGACAGGATCAACCCGTTGTGAGCCAAGGTTCACGTCGAGGATTGCGCCATCGATCCGTTCGCGGCTGATTAAATCCAGGGCGGCGGAAACTTGCGCGGCGGAACCGGCCACATCGAAGCCGAGTTCCAACAGCATCGCTTCCAGGGCGAGCGCGATGAACGGCTCGTCCTCGACGATCAAGATACGCTGTGTCTTAGGCGCGGCCTCTGCGTCGGCAACCATGATATTGCTGCTTGATCACTTGAAAGCGCAAAGATTTTGCATCGTCCGGCGGTCAAAGTCCAGAATATTAATCATTCATCAAATTTTAATCATGCTTGCCGTCGCGCGATTGACGCATGACGATCAGGGCCGCCAGCGTCACCAAAGCCCAGCCAAAAATGAGAAGCGCTCCGCCGAGCGGGGCGGCCATGGGAAACAGTCGTGTCCCGGCGAAAGCGCGCGCCGAGAGATCGCCGCCAAACAACAGGCTGCCGGAGAGGAACAACCCCGCCGCGCCGAGAAACCAGATACCGCGTTGGGGCACGGCCAAGGCAAGCCCGCAAACGGCGAGCGTGGCGGCCGCGTGGAGCATCAAGTAATTAGCGGCCGTTTGAAGCCTCGGATCGGGCACGCCATGCGCGGCGGCAGCCGCCAAAATTATTCCGCCCGCGCCTGCCAGTCCGGCCGCTGCGACCGCCGCGCACGCCCATTTGCGCATCGTGCAAGAGCCTTTGTTCACCGATCAAGCCGAACCCTTATTCCTTCGCGGCGGACTGCGCTATCGCTTCGCGCCCGCCCTCGGACCGCGGCCTTGCGCCGCCCCGCGGATGTGGCTTGCAAATCTCGAAAAGCGCGTTACCGATTTGTTACGTTTTAGAACTTAATCCTTAGGCCTCACCGGGAGAAGTGCGGATGCGTCCACGGCTTGTCTGTTTGGCTGCCCTGCTGGCCTCGGCCGGCATCGGCGGGGAGGCTCTTGCGCAAGAAAAGGGCACGCTCGAACCGACGCGGTTGCCGCCGCTCGCTCATCCCGAGGATCCCTCCACTCCGGCGAAACAATTGTTCGGACGTCAAATCGTGCCGGCGGCTTTGGCCGCGCGCACTATCGGATTTTATTCGCGTGGCTGCCTCGCGGGCGGCCAGGCTCTGCCCGTCAACGGTCCGGCTTGGGAGGTGATGCGGCTCTCGCGCAACCGCAATTGGGGGCATCCGGCGCTGCTTGCGTTTCTCGAACGTTTTGCGCGAAAAGTGCCGACCGTCAGCCATTGGCCTGGAATTCTCGTCGGCGACATGTCGCAGCCACGCGGCGGGCCGATGCTCACCGGGCACGCCTCGCATCAGATCGGCCTCGATGCCGATATTTGGCTGACGCCGATGCCAAACCGCGACCTATCGCGCTTGGAGCGTGAGGAAATGCCGGCGGTCAACGTGGTGCGGGAGGACCGGCTTGACGTCGATCCAGCGAAATGGACGCCGGATCATCTCGCGATCATCAGGACAGCGGCGCAAGATTCGGGGGTGCAGCGCATTTTCGTCAATGCGGCGATCAAGAAAGCGCTGTGCCGCGAGGCCACGGGCAATCGTACATGGCTCGGCAAGGTCCGCCCCTTCTTTGGCCATGATTATCATTTTCACGTCCGCCTCGCTTGTCCCGCAGGGGAAGAGGCCTGCCGGGATCAAGATCCCGTCCCGCCGGGAGACGGCTGCAACGCCTCGCTTGCTTGGTGGTTTTCGGATGCGATCCTACATCCGAAGCCCTATCCCGAAAAGCCGAAGCCGCCCCTCACGATGGCGCAATTGCCGCCCGAATGTGAAAGCGTCCTCACCGCGCGCTGAGAATTGTTTGGCTCCGTCAGTTGCCGGCCGCCTTTTCCGAACCCAAGACTAGATTAGCGCGGATTATCCGCGGCGACCGGGGTTTCGATCGATTTCGAGCGGCTGCATTTTTATGTGATGCAGCTTGGTCTTATGATGTGCACTCACGCTGCGCCCCATGACGATGGGCGTCTGCGGCGGGGCGTGCCGGGCGCTGGCGGCCCCGCTCGCGGGAGGAGGGTGATCTCCCTTGACGCCATCCCCCTTGGGAATGCCTCCGGCGAGCGTGGCGTGCCGGGCGCTGGCGGCCCCGCTCGCGTGAGGAGGGTGATCTCCTTTGACGCCATCCCCCTTGGGAATGCCTCCGGCGAGCGTGGCGTGCCGGGCGCTGGCGGGCCCGCTCGTGGGAAGACGGTGATCTCCTTTGATGCCGGCCCCCTTGGGAACGCCCCCGGCGAGCGTGGCGCCCGTCCCGGCGAGGCTTGACAAAATGAGGATTCCAAATATTCGTCCAACTGTCATCACGTAACTCCAACAAGCGGCATCCGTTCAGTGGATTTCCGCCCATCACCTAACGCGCCAGATGCCAAAATGTTGCGCCGATGGTTCCGCGCGGCCCGGTGTTCCGCCGGTTTATTTCAAAGCGAAGTAATGCCTGCTTAAAGTGAAAATTTGATTGATGCCGTGCATTGCCCCATGACTCCATAGTCGATCAAACCCGAATTCGGGAGGCAGAGAGTGTCCTTTATCCCACGAGGCCCTGCTCCGAGGCTCTGCTATTAACAACATGAACAGCGTCGATACTTGCTCAAGCGCGATTAGGCGTCCATTCTCGACGACGGTTCGTGCGATGAGGAGGCGATTCGATGTCGGTCGAGGTATCGGGGCATTCTTTTTGTTATCAGGTTTTGAAAGATTTCGCAGGGCCAACCACGACTTTTATCGCGGCGTTGGCGGCAGTGCTTGTGACCTGGCATTTCAACCGTGTCCAGACGAAAATTGCTAGCTCTCAGAGGGACATTGCATTCGATAAGCTAAAACTTAACCTTTCTAAAAAGAGATACGAAATATTCTGCCGCAAAGTCGCTGATTAAATTGCTTCTTGAGACATCTGACGATAAAATAGATCATATGAAAATAAAAGAATTATACGAAACGTTGGATGAATCTATATTTTATTTTTGCAACCATATTTGTGATTTTATTGACAAAATACGTGAGCTTTCGGAAGTATACATTGAACATCTCGGGCAGCGAACGAACCCCGGGACTGATAAAAATCAATGGATTTTGGAGGCCAAAGAAATCGCCAATGACAGAGCAAAGCTTCGCGACATGTATTCTCAATTGCGAAACACCTTTAAAAGTGCGCTCGCATTCACAAATCTTACGGCAGGTTAGAATGGCGATGCACCTTCTTGTCGTCGACGCTTGCTGTCCCAAACGCTAATACACCGTTCCCGCTTGCGCGGACCGTACTCCACAGCTATTCCGGCGCGATACCGATGGGGCAAGAAACGCCCGTGCCGCCGAGGCCGCAATAGCCCCGCGGATTTTTGGCGAGATATTGCTGATGATAGGCTTCGGCGTAATAAAAATCCGGCCGCTCGAGAATCTCCGTTGTAATTGCAGCAAAGCCCCGCGCGGCCAATGCTTTGGCGAAGGCCGCCTTGCTTGCCTCCGCGGCGGCGCGCTGGGCCGCGTTTTCGACATAGATGGCCGAGCGATATTGCGTCCCAACATCGTTGCCCTGCCGCATCCCTTGGGTCGGATCGTGATTCTCCCAAAAAGTCTTTAACAGCGCCCCGTAGGAAATCTTTGCCGGATCGAAAGCGACCAACACGACTTCGTTATGGCCGGTCGCCCCAGAGCAGACTTCCTCGTAGGTGGGGTTCGGGGTAAGGCCGCCCGCGTATCCTGCCGCCGTCACATGGATACCGTCACCGAGCTCCCAAAACTTGCGCTCGGCGCCCCAGAAACAGCCCATGCCGAACAAGGCGGTCGCGACGCCCGTTGGGAAAGGAGGCTTCAATTCGTGCCCGGTTATGGCATGGGTTCCGGCGGTCAAAATCGGGTCCGGCCGTCCGGGCAGAGCCTCGGCGGCGGTAGGCAGGGACTTGCGATTGCGGAACGAAAACATAGGGCGCATTCTTTGGGACGTAATCCCCTTTATGGGTCTTACACCGCAAGCATACAATAAGGCGCGGCCATGCGAACGTTCAACGGCTCGAAAAACCGAATCTTGGCGCTGGTTTGCTGCCAAGCCGGTTGGCCAGGTATCCGATGGCGCCAACGGCGAGCCATACCGGTAACCGCATAAGATCGACCAAAACAGGGTCCCAAATGAATGGATGAACATGACCTGCGACGAAGGCTTGAGCCACGGCCACCTTGCCGGGAGCTAACGCCATGAGCGTCTCGCCGAGGGGCGTAATGGATAGCCTTGCGCCAGCGGCGGAGCGCGCGGCGTCGTCGACGAAGGTGACGAAAGCGGTCGCCAGCAAGCAAAGGCCTAAAAAACGCAAAAGCAGCCGGAACATGATTTAAGCGAAACTTCCTTCTCTAGCTTGGCCAGGGGCCGAAAAGCTCAGGTCCGAATGGGGGACCCGACGTTGCAAGCCGCGAAGGCGACGGCTGATTTTTGCGGTCTAAGGACCGGCCCGGCTTTGCCGCCGTGCCGCCGTGCCGCCTTCCGCCAGCGCAATTTCTCTCCACTCACTGCGCCGTTCGCATTGCGTTTGAACATGCCCGCGCCTATATAACGCCGCGATTCCCTCCTCGGATATTTTATTTAGCTTCGCTGGTGGTATCCGCGAACAACGCGGGTTTTTCGGCCTGCGAGCGCACAGGAGACATACATGAGCAATGCGCCACTGATGCCTAAGGCTACGGCCGTCTGGCTGGTCGAGAACACCTCGCTCACATTTGAACAGATCGCCAATTTTTGCAAACTGCATCCGCTGGAGGTCAAAGGGATCGCGGATGGTGAAGTAGCGGCTGGGATCAAGGGACATGACCCTATTACGTCCGGCCAATTGACCCGCGAGGAAATCGCGGCGGCCGAAGCAGAGGAGAAGCGCCAGCTACAGCTCGCGGGATCTAAGGTGCGGCTGCCGGAGCCGCGCCGCAAGCGCGGCGCCCGCTACACCCCGCTTTCGCGGCGGCAGGATCGTCCGAACGCCATCCTCTGGCTGGTTCGCAACCACCCGGAGCTGAAGGATGCGCAGATTATGCGCCTCGCCGGTACCACGAAGACCACGCTGCAAGCGATCCGCGACCGGACGCATTGGAATTCGGCGGGGTTGACGCCGACCGACCCTGTGGCGCTCGGGCTCTGTTCGCAAACCGATCTCGATTTGGAAGTCAACCGCGCCGCGAAGGATCGTCCGCCGGCCGAGGAAGACCGTAGTCAAACCCTCGTGCCCAGCGAAGTTACGACGCGGGAAGCCCATAACGAACCAGTGAGCGAAGCCGGTGTTTTTGGTACTAAGGGCGTCGAAAAGGCCGAGCCGGAAGCCAGCATCGACGTGGATTCCGTTTTCGCCAAGCTTAAGGATCTCAAGGTCGAGGAGTAGCGATTATCCCGTGGTCGCAGCCAGCGAAGTCAGCGGTGGCCGGCCAAGCCTGGCCGATGTTGCCGGCGCCCTGAGACAACTGCGACGAAATTCAAAGGTGCCTTGGGTATAAGCACGTTTTGGAGCGCTACCTCGGCGCGCATTGGCCAAAACGCCGCCCAGCTTTCCCTTTTGGCGACGGCGCACAATTGGGCGAGAAGTCGCAGCCGGTCCACATCGCCGAACCTGAGGCAACCGGAAAAGCCTCTCTCTGAGCCTGCGCGGACTGCGATCACAACAGTGGATTTGCTCTTCAAGCCGAAGAGCCGGAATCGGGTTCGCATTCAGTCGCGCCGGGTCATGTCGTTTTAAGCGGCGTCCCAAGCTTCCAGCCCCAATTATGCAGCGCTTTGACGGTTGTGCCGGGCAAACGCCACATGAAACGTGCTAATCCCGAGCGTGAAAAATATCTTCGCGCCGGTTCATTTTCGGACTTTCACCCATTCATTTTCAACGCCTCGATAAAAGCCTCCTGCGGAATCTCGACCTTGCCGAATTGCCGCATCTTCTTCTTACCTGCCTTTTGCTTTTCTAAAAGCTTGCGCTTGCGGGTAACATCGCCGCCATAGCATTTCGCGGTCACATCCTTGCGTAACGCCCTAACCGTCTTCCGCGCGATGATTTTTCCGCCAATCGCCGCCTGGATCGGGATCTGGAACATGTGCTGCGGGATCAGCTCCTTCAGTTTCTCGACCATGGCGCGGCCGCGCGCCTCGGCGCGGTCGCGATGCACCAGCATCGAGAGCGCATCGACCGGCTCGGCGTTGACCAGAATCGACATCTTGACGAGATCGCCTGGGCGATAATCCTTGATTGCATAGTCGAAACTCGCATACCCCTTCGAGATCGATTTCAGCCGATCATAGAAATCAAAGACGACTTCGTTGAGCGGCAAATCATAGGCCGCCATCGCGCGCCGGCCGGCATAACTCAAATCGGCCTGCACGCCGCGCCGTTCCTGGCAGAGCTTCAATACCGCGCCGAGATAATCGTCCGGCGTCAGGATCGTCGCGCGAATCCACGGCTCTTCGATTGTCTCGATCTTCACCGGGTCAGGCATATCGGCCGGATTATGCAATTCCAGCACATCCCCGCCGCGCTTAAGTATCCGATAGATGACCGAAGGCGCGGTCGCGATGAGATCGAGATTGAACTCGCGCTCCAGCCGCTCCTGAATGATTTCGAGATGCAGAAGGCCCAGAAAACCGCAGCGGAAACCGAAGCCGAGAGCCGCCGAACTCTCCATCTCGTAGGAAAAGCTCGCATCGTTAAGCCGAAGCCGTCCCATTGCCGCGCGAAGATCGCCGAAATCGGCCGCATCGACCGGGAACATCCCGCAGAAAACCACCGGCTGCGCGGGCTTAAAGCCGGGCAGCGCTTCGGCGCAAGGGCGGCGGGCATCGGTGATCGTGTCTCCGACCCGCGTGTCGGCGACCTCTTTGATCTGCGCGGTGATGAAGCCAACTTCGCCCGGTCCCAGCTCCGCCTCGTCCTGCATCTTCGGCCGGAACACCCCAATTTTGTCGATCTCGTAATGGGCGTCCGTTCCCATCATTTTAATTTTCTGGTATTTCTTGAGCGTCCCGTCGATGACACGCACAAGAACGACGACGCCGAGATAGGCGTCGTACCAGGAATTGACCAACAGCGCCTTCAAGGGCGCGGTCTCGTCCCCTTTCGGAGCCGGCAGGCGGGCGACGATCGCCGCCAAGACCTGATCGATGCCTTGCCCGGTCTTCGCCGAAATGAGCACGGCCTGCGAGGCGTCGAGTTCGATCACATCCTCGATCTGTCGCTTGATGCGCTCCGGCTCGGCGGCGGGGAGATCGATCTTGTTCAAGACCGGCACGATCTCATGGCCGGCATCGAGCGCATGATAGACGTTGGCAAGAGTTTGCGCCTCGACGCCTTGGCTCGCGTCCACCACCAGCAGCGAGCCTTCGCAGGCGGCGAGGGAACGCGAGACCTCATAGGCAAAATCGACGTGGCCGGGCGTATCCATCAAATTCAGGATATAGGTCTTGCCGTCGGGCGCCTTGTATTCAAGGCGCACCGTCTGCGCCTTAATAGTAATGCCGCGCTCGCGCTCGATATCCATCGAATCCAGCACCTGCTCGACCATATCCCGCTCGGATATCGCGCCGGTGGCCTGGATGAGCCGGTCGGCGAGGGTGGATTTGCCATGGTCGATATGGGCGACAATGGAAAAATTGCGGATGTTTTCAAGCGCGTGGGTTGTCATGGCGCCGGGATTAGCAGGCCCGCGCCGCGAAGGGAACCCGCCAACGGGCTTCGCGGCGCGAGCCGCCAACGATTGGTGGTTCGCTCGTCATCTGGTGAGCGCGTCGCTTGATCGCGGCGCCAATGCGGCCCTGATCATTCGATACAGAGTTGCGTTTGATCCCTGCCTTGGGATCAAATAATGTCTGTTGTCCCTCCTCCAAGGCGATCGTCCCCGCGAGACAGGGCTACGGCGAAGTGAGTTAGCCAAGTCGCCCCATGCGGCATATAGCAACGCTTGTCTGCGATCCGGCATTTCCGGTTTTGACCGGGGAAATGCTCCGGCGGGCCAGCGAAGCCTTAAGACGGCCAGGGCCACCGCACTGGCTCGATCCTTGGATTGCGGCCGACATTCCTTTCGAACTCCGGACCCGCCGCCGGCGCAAGAGCCGCCGCGGATAGGGTGCGCTCCGCTCTCGATAACGGCGCCGTCGATGTTATCGTACAAAGGGTGCAAGGGCGGCGCAAGAAGCTCTTGCTGGCCGACATGGATTCGACCATGATCGGCCAGGAATGCATCGACGAACTCGCCGCTGAAACCGGCGAGGGGGCCCATGCCGCCGCGATCACCGGACGCGCGATGCGCGGCGACATCGCCTTCGAACCGGCGTTGCGCGAGCGAACTGCTTTGCTCAAGGGCCTCGGCCGCGCCACCATCTTGGACGTGATTGCCAACAGAATTACCCTGACGCCGGGCGGACGTGTGCTGGTTCAAACCATGCGGGCCAATGGAGCGCATACCGTGCTCGTTTCCGGCGGGTTCTCGATCTTTACATCGGTCATCGCGGAGAGGATCGGCTTTCACGAACATCAGGCGAACGAGCTTCTTTTCGGCGAGGATGGCCGGCTTAGCGGGCTTGTCGCGGAGCCCGTCCTCGGCAAGGACGCCAAGCTCGCGGCGTTAGAGCGCCTACGCGACAAGCATGGCCTCTCCGCCGAGGAGACTCTTGCGGTTGGCGACGGCGCCAACGATCTCGCGATGCTCGAAGCCGCGGGGCTCGGCGTTGCCTTTCACGCCAAACCCACGGTGGCCGTCGCCGCCCATGCGCGGATCGATCACGGCGATCTGACAGCACTGCTTTATGCGCAAGGCTACCGGCGCGAGGATTTCGTGCTCACCCCGTCTCAGCAACCGGGCGAGGCACGGGGGGCAGCCGTGAAACTTTCGCCGCCATAAAGGCACGAAGCCATGCGCAGCGTCGATTTGAATTGCGATTGCGGCGAAGGGTTCGGCGCCTACCGGATCGGCGACGACGCCGCCATGCTCGATATTGTCACGAGCGTCAATGTCGCCTGCGGCTTTCATGCCGGCGATCCGGAGATCATGGCAACGACCTTCAAGGCGGCAAAGGCCAAGGGGATCGCGGTCGGAGCGCACCCCGGATTTCCCGATCTCTGGGGGTTCGGCCGCCGCCGATTGCCGTTCACGGCGGGCGAAATCGAGCGGCTCGTCGCCTATCAGATCGGCGCCGCGAACGCGCTTGCCGCTTATGCGGGGGCAAGGCTCGCCTATGTGAAAATCCATGGCGCCCTCAGCAATATCGCGACAGAGAACGAAGCGATCGCGCTGGCCATTGCGCGCGCGGTGAAGGCGGTCGAGCCTCGCCTCGGCTTTCTCGCTCCGGCCGGAACGAAATTGGAGACGGCGGGCCTTGCGCACGGACTTGCGGTCGCCGGCGAAATCTACGCCGATCGCGCCTACACGGACGCTGGCCTTCTTGTCGAAAGGTCGTGCCCCGGCGCTGTGCTGCACGACGCGGGGGATGCCGCCGAGCGCGTCCTCGCCATGGTATTGGAAGGAGAAATCATCACGATCTCCGGCAAGCGCTTGGCTGCTGGCATCGATAGCATCTGCGTCCATGGCGATAGCCCGAATGGGGTCGCCATGGCGAAAACGGTGCGCGCGCGCCTTGAGAAAGCCGGGATCGCGCTCGCGCCTTTCGCGCCGGTCAAAAATTGCACTTACTAAAGCATAAACCCTATCGCAATATTTCGCTTGATCCAAATCCCCGCGTCGCACTTCGCCACGCCTTGCAAAAGTGCATTTGCGCAAACCGTCAATCATACCAAAATGTTTCACGCGGCCGGCTGGCCGAAAGAAAGGAATTATCTAAAATGAGAAAAACAATGACGATTGTCGCGGCGGCGGCGGTGCTGTTCCCACTGAGCGCATGGGCCATGAGCGAGCACGACATGAATGAGGAAATTATGACCCAATGCGCGATGCTCTCGGACGCTACGGGTCTACAATGGGACCGGGTAGCGCGGCTAAGAGGACTAACCGTTACCCTGGACGATTGCGTCAAGGCCTCTGCGGCGCTCGCTAAGGAGCTTGAGCCCGCGGCTGCACCCAATCATCCGCCCGTCGGCGAAACACCTGTCCCCAGAATGGCGGACAGCCCTGAATGCAAGGAAACAACCGCCAGGATAATTCAGGCCACGGGCGCGCGGTTCGATCGAATTTCCCCCTTCGGGAACAATGTATTTTTTCAGCACAAATTAAATACGGAAATGATGCTCTCGTGCATTACCCATGATCAAACTGACGTTTCCTTATATTGGAACGGGGCCTCCCCGCCGAATGCCTGGTTTGCCTTAGCGGCTAAGGCAGGACAAGCAGTAACCGGAGAAAAGAAGACAGAAATTGGAAGCAGGGATCAGAAAATGCCATCTGGATGGTAACGACAAGCTGGAGTCGTCCGCTGTCGACCTCCCCAAAGCGAGAATCGAGTGTCAGGCTTTTACGCGTGATGGCGGCGGGGCGTCCACGAGCATCTGGTTCCCAAACGGCGAAGCAGGCGAGGACGCTGTAAAATGAGACTCTGGCTTTCCGGGCCACCGATCCGCCCGTGAAATCGGACGGCGCGGGCGCTCACGCAAGCGAGGTGCATTAAAGAGGCTCCGGCGTGCCAAATTTGCCCAAGCCGCGCTATCTGCCCGCCGGAGAATCCGCGCTCGTTGTCGAATTCGGCGACACCATCGATCCCAAGATCCACGATCTTGTCATGGCGCTTGATGCCGCCATCCAACGAGCGGACATTGAAGGTGTGACCGAGATGGTGCCGAGCTATCGTTCGCTCATGATCCATTTCGATCCGCGCCGTTTGACGACGGAGGCGCTCGCCGATGCCCTCGCCGGGCTCGATTACGCCTCCGCCCCCCGCGGACGCGGCGGCAACTCTGGCGCATCCCCGCCTGCTACGACCCGCCCCACGGCGAGGATATCGCCGAAGTCGGGGCGCGTCTCGATTTGCCGCGAGAGCGCGTCATCGGCCTGCATCTCGGCGCACGCTACCGTGTCTATATGTATGGTTTTGCGCCGGGATTCATGTTTCTCGGCGGGCTGCCGGAAGAACTTAAAATCCCGCGCCGCGCCGCGCCACGGGCCCCGGTGCCGCCCGGATCTTGCTGATTGCCGGCGGCCAGGCGCTCATCGCCAGCTTCGCCATGCCGACTGGCTGGTACGGGATCGGCCGCACGCCAGTCAAGATGTTCGATCCCCGGCGCGGCCAAATTTTTCTTGCCGGCATCGGCGACGAGCTTTGCTTCGAACGAATCGATCCCGCCGCCTTCGATGCCATGAGCACGGTGGCGGAAGCCGGAGAGTTTTGCGCACGCCACGAATATTTGGATGAGACCTGAGATGGGGGGGGCCTGCGCGTGCTGCGCGCCGGTCCGGGCGCGACCATTCAAGACGGCGGGCGCTACGGCTATCAGCGCTATGGCGTGACCCCGGCGGGACCCATGGACTGGGTTGCCTTCCGCACCGCCAATTCCGCCCTTGGGAACGACGGCGCGGCCGTTGTCGAAATCTCGGTTGGCGGCCTAGACGTCATCGGCGAAGACGCGCCGCTCGCGCTCGCCTATGCGGGCGGGGCTTTTCTTTGGCGGCGCGATGGGGAATTGCTGCCGAAGGCGGCACGGCTCCTCATGGAGCCCGGCAAAGCCCTGGCGGCGCGGGCTGGCGATTGCGGCGCCTTCGCCTATCTCGCGGTCGAGGGCGGCTTCGAGACGCCGGTTACGATGGGCAGCCGGGCAACCCATACGCGCTCGGCGATGGGCGGAATAGAGGGGCGAATGCTGCAGGCGGGCGATGTCTTGCCCGCAGCTTCGGTAGGGAGGCTGGACGGCGCAAACTTCGAGGCAATGATTGACGCGCCATGGCTTGCCTGGGAACCCGATCCTTTCCGCGTCGTACTTGGCCCCCAAGACGATTATTTCACAGCGGAGGCTCTTGGCGCCTTTTTCGAAGGGCAGTTCACGCTAACACCGGTGGCCGATCGCATGGCCTATCGTTTCGATGGGCCGGACATCGCGCACGCGGGGAGCTACGATATCGTATCGGATGGCGTGGCGCTCGGCGCGATCCAGGTCGCCGGCGATAGGAAGCCGCTCATCCTTATGGCCGATCGACAGCCAACCGGCGGTTATCCAAAACTCGGCCATGTCGCGCGAGCCGATATTGGTAGGCTCGCGCAGATGCGTCCGGGCGAGACGTGCGGCTTTCGAGCGGTAAGCGTGGCCGAGGCACGGGCGGCGCTCTCAACGCGCGAGGATGAGGTTGCGAAGACGCTACAGTGGCTGCGTCCGCTGCATCGGCCGCTCACCTCCGAAAGACTTTTCGAGGCCAATCTGATCGACGGTTTCATCGATCCGCTGGACGGTGGGCAGCCCGGAGGAGAGTTTTAAGAAGGCAGGTTTTGAGAGCGGTCCCGTCGCGATGGTTTGTCCGGTTTCGCGGCTCAATTTTTCACTTGAAACATGGTACAATTCACGGTCGCGAGCATCAGACCTTCGCCGGAAAGTGCGCCATTCCGCGCCAACACGGCCTAGTCAATCGTATAGCGCACGCCGGCGCGCACCTCGTTAGCGCGGACCCTCTGGGTCACGGACGTCCCAGTCACGGGTGATATGCCGGTGATAGGACCAAGATCGAGAAAGCGGTAACCGACGTCAAGCTGCGCGTGGTCGGTCATCGCAATAGCTATTCCGGCCATCGCCGCCCAGGCGAATCGGTAGGTCATGCTCGATCGGCTGCGATCAAAATCGGCAAAAGTGACGATGTTGCTGCCCTCTGTGAATCCGCAGCTTGCTTGGCAAGGCAAACCGTTGAAGGTGAAATTGATGGATTGGTTGATTCGCGCCCATGTAACGCCCGCGCCGGCGCCTACGTAAGGCGTGAAGCCGTCCCAGGTGCCGAGATCGAGATAGCCGTTGGCCAGCAAGTCCCAGCGCCGAATTTCGGTATCGAAATGACCCGTGCAGGTCTCGGGCTGCGGATTCGGTTGCAAGGGGATGGGGTTATCCACATTGATGAAGCAATTCGTTCCGCCGCTGCCGATCGCATGGACCTGTGAGCGATAATCGAGAACCAAATCCGTCCGGAACCAATTGTTGACCTTGTATCCCATGCCGACGCCGGCGCTATATGTGTTGAGCACGGACGGCGAAGAGCCGAACGTAAATGGGGATATATTGGGAAAGGTTTCCTGGGCATAGGCAATATCGCCGCGCACGTACCAATTGCTGGCGAACTCAACCCTGTCCGCGCGCGGCGCGGGGGCGGCGAAACCGGGGTACGGCTGCCCAAAATCCGCGCCGGCCGCCGGCTCCGCCAAAGCGCACAAGCCGGCCAATGGCAGAACGGCAATCATCGCCGCCAATACTGTGTTTCGCGCCAAATCCTTGGAATTCATCAGGGCCATCCTTTTCGAGCGCCCGGCCGCTTCCGGAGCCGATGTGAAAGGAAGACTGAAGCGTAGTTCTTAAACGCCACTTAACCATGACGGTTTGGTGGACGGGGCCGCCAGTTTGGCGCAAGTTCGAAAAAATGCGGTAGTGGACCAGTTTGGTTTCGCGCATATGGAATGGATATTGGCAGAGAACACTGCCTAGTTGAGGCTCGGAGATACCGTTAATTTATAGTGATCAGGAAGAATCGTAAGAGAGATTTTGTGCACTGGCGGCGGCACTTGCATTCCAATAGTAATTAAATCGGTAGAATAACCATTCTTTTGAAGAAATGCCTGAATGTCAGCCCCAACCTTCCAGTCGCTTGGTGATCCAATAGCTTCGAGTGTAACCGGCTTTTTTATTGGCATTCTTTCTAGCAGCAGATTTCCTAAAGCTTCTGAAAAAACAAGTTTCTGCGGATCGTAGTTATTACAAAGGGAATTATTATTGCCAAGCGCATTGCAATTGCCATTTATGGAGGGCGGAGGCGGCGGAATAGTTTGCGCCTTGGAAACGTTGCCGGTGAACATATAGCCAGCCCATATGAAAGCGCATGCTCCAAGGGCTGCTCCTAAAGCTCCAAGCACACCATTACGAATCTCCACTGGCATGTCCCCCATTGTAAGCAAATAAAGCGCGCTCACGGCCGCGGGAAGAATCGACCAAAAAAACCATCCCCACGAAGCGCGATAATCGCCTTCCTTCCGCAGGTCTAAGGCGTGTCTGCCCATTAGGGCAAACCACGCGAGACAGAGCGGGAATATGATCGCCGAAGACGTTCCTCCCATGTCCAGACATCATGCTGATTTATTGTTCCGAGTCGAGACAGAAGACAAGCCGGCTCACTACCAAATTGGCGCGCGTCGAAGAGCAATTCAGCGGTTCGCCAGGATGCGCTTGCGCGGGGAAACGCCGCCATTATAGTCGCGCGGGTCTTTCATCCTCCGCGAGTTCTCCATGGCGGCTGACATAAATGACGCGAAAAGGGTCGTGCTCGCCTATTCGGGCGGCCTCGACACGTCGATTATTCTCAAATGGCTGCAAACCACTTATGGCTGCGAGGTCGTAACCTTTACGGCCGATCTCGGCCAAGGCGAGGAACTGGAACCGGCACGGCAAAAGGCGGTTCTGCTCGGCATCAAGCCGGAGCATATTTTCATCGAGGATCTGCGCGAGGAATTCGTCCGGGACTACGTTTTCCCGATGTTTCGCGCCAATGCGCGATATGAGGGGCTCTATCTCCTTGGGACCGCGATCGCCCGGCCGTTGATTGCAAAGAAGCAGATCGAGATTGCTAGGCTAATGGGCGCGGACGCCGTGGCGCATGGCGCGACCGGCAAAGGCAACGATCAGGTGCGCTTCGAGCTTGCCTATTATGCGCTGGAGCCCGACATCAAGGTCATCGCGCCCTGGCGGGAGTGGGAGCTAACTTCGCGCAGCGCGCTGATTGCCTTCGCGGAAAAGAATCAGATCCCCATCGCCAAGGACAAGCGCGGCGCAGCGCCGTTTTCGGTCGACGCCAATCTTCTTCATGTGTCCTCCGAAGGCAAGGTGCTGGAAGACCCCGCGCGAGAAGTGCCGGATTATGTTTATTCTCGCACCCTCAATCCGGAGGATGCGCCCAACGAGCCTCGGTATGTCGAAATCGATTTCGAGCGCGGCGACGCGGTCGCCGTTGACGGAAAGCCGATGTCGCCCGCGACCCTGCTTGCGCATTTGAATGGGCTTGGTTGCGCCCACGGCATTGGACGCCTCGATTTCGTCGAAAACCGCTTCGTTGGCATGAAATCGCGCGGCATGTACGAGACGCCCGGCGGCACGATCCTTTATCTCGCCCATCGCGGCATCGAGCAGATCACGCTCGATCGCGGCGCCGCCCATCTGAAGGACGAGCTGATGCCGAAATATGCCGAGCTCATCTACAATGGCTTCTGGTTCTCGCCCGAGCGCGAAATGCTGCAAGCTCTGATCGATCGCAGCCAGGAATTCGTCAGCGGCCGGGTGCGCCTGAAGCTTTTCAAGGGCTCGGCCTTCGTCGTTGGCCGTTCGAGCCGCTATTCCCTCTACGACCAGGATCTCGTAACTTTCGAGGAAGGGGCTAGCGCCTATGGCCATCACGACGCCGCCGGCTTCATCAAGCTCAACGCCTTGCGGCTGCGGACGCTGGCCAAACGCGCCCGCAAGGTCGCCGGTTGAAATTTTTTTGGGGGATTGACCCACATTCATTCGTGGTGGACGCGCAAAGTCCAGTCCGTCTGCGGCGCGGAGAAAGTAGGGAGCGGTCATATGCCTTTCGAGAATCGCTCCGCCGCTGGCCGTAGCCTGGCGGCGGCTCTCGCCAGATACAAGGCGACCCGGCCCGTTGTCCTTGCGCTTCCCCGCGGAGGCGTGCCCGTCGCGGCCGAGGTCGCGGCGGCTCTCGGTGCGCCGCTCGATCTGATCCTGGTCCGGAAAATCGGCGTTCCGGCGCAGCCGGAGCTGGCTATGGGCGCGGTAGCCGACGGCGACGCGCCGATCGTCGTACGCAATGCGGATATTATCCAACACTCCGGCATCACGGAAACGGAATTCAATGCGGTGCGTGACGCGGAACTTGCCGAAATCGAACGGCGGCGCCGTCGCTATTTGGGCGCCCGCGCCCGTGGCGATGTCGTGGGCCGTACTGTTATCGTCATCGACGATGGCATCGCGACCGGCGCGACAATGCGCACGGCTCTTCGCGCCGTGCGCGCACGGGCGCCGAACGAGCTGGTGCTCGCCGTGCCGGTGGCGACCACGGGTACGCTCGATGAGCTGCGAAACGAAGCCGACAGCGTCGTCTGTCTTGAATCTCCCGCCTGGCTGGACGCGGTCGGTTTCTTCTACAGCGACTTCCGCCAGATCAGCGACGCCGAAGTGATCGCGACGCTTGCCCGCTTCCCTGGCGAGCAAACGCCCGGCGCGCTCAGAGAGCGAGCGCCACGTGCACGAAGATAAAGCCCAGCGCCTTTGACATCGAAACGGTACCGCCGCCGGCTAGTGGGTCAGTCTGATGTTTGATGCCGAAATTATGCGCTTGACAAGTCACGCCTGATTGGCCTCCTCGTGGCCAGATGAGAACGTTGCTTTTTATGTTATCACTTGTCCTTCTGACCGCCTGCGGGCCGGATGATCCCGAGCACATTCCAGAGCGCATTAAAGAGAGTTGCCAACGGGAATTTGGCGCCCAAGGCCAACGTGCGGTCAATAATTGCGTGCGCTGGTCTGAGGTTCCCCCCACGTCACGATAATGACGCTGACCCGAAAGCTTAGGGGATTATATGTTTAATAGTTGTTCTTGTGGAGCGCCTAAACTCCGGCGAAGAAGCGGGGGCCATATAAACAGATGATGGCTTAAGTTACGGTCTCTATCATACCAAATTCCACGGTAGTATTAACTCCGATCCCAGATCAGAGCGAGATATGTTCTCCTTGTGAAGCAGCGGCATAGGCCAGTTTGTTTCAGACGACAATTGGTCCCTTGTTTCTCTTGAAACAGTTCTTTGGGGAGATGTTACCATAGCCAGCGCAGCTGAAAGATTGGCGCACTCGCCGCGTAGCGAAGCTCACTATCGCTGCATGCCTATAGCGGCTTTGAGTATGATTTCTAAACAGGCCATTTGGGCTGCGCAAAGGCTCGATTTCGCAGAGTGCTCAAATTCGAAAACAGCGATCTCCCTCCATTTATGTTCCAATAGCAGAGCTGAAACTAATTTCAATCTGCCGCCGCAAGAATTGGATACGCTATGGACCAAGAGACATACTGCGAGACGAACCCGCTTCTCGAACCGTGGACAGGGCCTTTTGGCGCGCCGCCGTTCGATCGCCTGAAGCCAAGCCAGTTCGGCCAAGCCTTCGAGATCGCGCTTGGCCGTGCGCATACCGAGATCGGAGCAATCGCCGCCGATCCAAAACCGCCTTCCTTCGAAAATACGATCGAAGCGCTCGAAAGAAGCGGCCGCGAGCTGACCCGTATCTGTTCCGTTTTTTTCAACTTGGCTAAGGCTGATGCCAATGACGAGCTCGAAGCGATCGAACGCGAGTTCGCGCCAAGGCTTGCCCGTCATCGCAGCGAAACGTTCCTGAACGGCGCGCTGTTTCAGCGTGTCGCCGCGCTGCACGCGCGCAGCGGCAAACTCGGCCTCGATGCCGAACAGGCGCGGGTTCTCGAACGCTATCATATCGCCTTTTTGCGCAATGGCGGCGGCCTTCCAGCGGAAGCCAAGTCGAAGCTCGCCGAGATCGCCGAGCGCCTTGCCGTGCTCGCCACCAAATTCGGCCAAAACGTTCTCGCCGATGAAAAAGCCTATGTGCTTGTTCTCGCCGCTGAAGACGATCTTGCCGGCCTTCCCGCTTCCCTCGTCTCCGCCGCGGCGCGGACTGCGGCGGACCGCGGCCTTCCCGGCAAGCATGGCATCACGTTGTCGCGTTCAAGCATCGTGCCTTTCCTGCAATTCTCGGGCCGCCGCGACCTGCGGGAAAGGGCGTTTCGCGCCTGGACGCAACGCGGCGAATCCGGCGGGTTGACCGACAATCGCGCCATTGCTTCCGAAATGATGCGGTTGCGCACGGAGCGCGCGCGGCTTCTCGGTTTTGAAAGTTTCGCGCACTTCCGGCTAGCCGATACGATGGCAAAAACCCCGCAAGCGGCGCTAGACCTATTGCATTCGGTGTGGGCGCCGGCCCTCGCGCGGGCGCTGCGTGAAGAGGCGGCCTTGCAGACGATCGCGGCGGGCGAGGGCGGCAACTTCCGCATCGCGCCATGGGATTGGCGCTACTATGCCGAAAAGCGCCGCAAGGCGGATTTCGACCTCAATGAGGCCGAAATCAAACCCTATCTGTCACTTGAAAAAATGATCGAGGCCGCGTTTTTCACCGCGAACCGGCTCTTTGGCCTGTCCTTCAGCGAACGCGAGGACGTACCGCTTTATCATCCCGACGTACGATCCTGGACGGTCACCGGGCGCGACGGACAAGAGATCGCGCTTTTCATCGGCGATTATTTCGCGCGGCCTTCGAAACGTAGTGGCGCCTGGATGAGTTCCTTCCGCGAGCAGCAAAGGCTCGACGGAGAGGACCGGCCGATCGTCGTCAATGTGTTGAATTTTGCCAAGGCCAGCGAGGGGCAAGCCTGTCTCTTGAGTTTCGACGATGCACGCACCTTGTTTCATGAATTCGGCCATGCGCTGCACGGCATGTTGTCCGACGTGACCTATCCTTTAATCTCGGGCACCAACGTCGCGCGCGATTTCGTCGAATTTCCTTCGCAGCTTTACGAACATTGGCTGGAGCAGCCGGAGGTGTTACGCCGTTTCGCCCTGCATCATGAGACCAACGAGCCGATACCCGAAGCGCTTCTGCAGAGTTTGCTTGCGGCGCGCCAGTTCAACCAGGGTTTTGCGACGCTCGAATATACCGCCTCGGCGCTGGTCGATCTCGCATTGCATCAAGCGTCCGGCGCGGATCCGATCGATATTGTTGGCTTCGAAAAAAGGCAGCTCGACGAACTTGGCATGCCTGCCTCGATCACGATGCGCCACCGCACGCCGCATTTCCAGCACGTCTTTTCCGGCGAGTCTTATGCGGCGGGTTATTACAGCTATCTCTGGTCGGAAGTTCTCGACGCCGACGGTTTCGAAGCTTTCGAGGAGCACGGCAATATTTTCGATCCCATGGTCGCCAAAAAGCTGCACGATTACGTTTATTCCTCGGGCTACAGCCTCGACCCGGACGAAGCCTATGGAGCATTTCGCGGCCGCGCGGCAACACCCGGTGCGCTTTTGCGCAAGCGCGGCCTTGCCCATGTGTCCACAGGAAAGGCTTGATCCCTTGGGTCGAGGCCCGATGGTGGACAGTGCGCGCCTCGTTTGCTAAAGCCGGGTTGCTTTCCGATCAGCCGCGCCGAGGCGCCGGAAGCAAAGCTTCGATGGGCGTATAGCTCAGTTGGTAGAGCAGCTGACTCTTAATCAGCGGGTCCACGGTTCGAGCCCGTGTGCGCCCACCATCGAAATCAAAGAGTTAAACAACGTCTAGCCGAGATTCCTCCACGCCAACCGTGCACGGGGCTTCAGGGGGGCTTCAATGTCGATCCGACATGCATGGGCAGCAAGCTCAGGTATCCGGCATTCGCAGCCGAATATCGAGGGTCTGGAACCGCAAGGCGGGTCTGGCGGCCGCCGCGGAACGCGCGCAGGACGCCTAAACTCTTCCAACTTGTTCTGGATGAGTCAGCCTACGATCTCATCGGAGAAATATTTAGCCGTCCGATCCAAAGGCGGTCTCACAGACAAACAGTTTGGCCGTGTCTGTGCGATCATCAAGGACCGCTTTGCCGATCCGGACCTTCGCCCTCGCAAGGTGCCGATCACGCGAACGTGCTGGCCGTGACTTGCCTATCTTGAAGGCATATAACGATAGGAAACGGCGCAGACGAGCCAAGCGAAACGGGTCCGTCAAGATTTCCGCTGCTCTTAACAGATAACGATCGTGGGGAGGGGAATGACAATGGCGCGGCCGACCCCACCAGGAAAGCGCACGAGGATATCGGTTCTCGATGCAGTTGTCGTGATCGTTGTCGTGATCGGCGGCGTCCTTGCCATCATCCGCTACAACTGGTTGGCCATCTCAAGGCTTGCACACTCGCTCCCCAATGTGAACAGCCAGATCGTGGGGGAATGGAAGTCCACGCGCGGACCGGAGCACCTCGTCTTTCGTACCGACAAGACCGCCAGCATGACCGTCGCCGCCGATCTGGCGCAAGACAGCGCGGCGCCGGCTGCTCCGGAAACTGCTTCCCCGGCACCGGCTGCTCCGGAAACAAATGGTCCGGCGCCGGTAACAGGCAAGTACGAGCTGGCGCAAGGGGGCAAGGTGGTCATCCAACTGATGGGCGGAAAAAAATACACGACGACAATCAGTCCAGGGAACCAGAACCGCTTCGATCTTATCGATTCGGCAACCGAGGCGGTGACGACGTTTGAGCGGGTGCCCTCGGCCTTCCAGACCTTGCACCGTCGCTTCGTCCCAACCGGCTAGCGGCTCGACCGGAACCACGACGTGGAGCCCCTTGCTACCCGATGTCTTGACGAAGCTTTTCAGGCTGCAAGTTGTCCAGGGGACGCCCATACCCATTATGATTAAGGAGCGCGCCCTGATTCGCGCGATTTAAATGCCTCGCGCGCAAGGGGCGCCCACCCACCGGCGAAACCCCCACCCCCGGGGGGGTGGTTCGATTCTGAAATCGATTTAGCTGGTGGGGTGAGGGGGCCGACGCGCTCCGGCCGACCCTTGCAGGCCAGGCGGCAAAGAGCCGCTAGGCACGCTCGTACCGCACGGGCTTAAAGATGCCAGCCGCGACCTTGCCATCGTTAAGGACTGGTGGCGGCAGGTGCCTCGGGCAAACATCGGCATTCGCACCGGCGCGGGCCTTCTCGTTCTCGACTTGGACGGCGAGCCTGCCATCGCGTGGTTCAAGCAGCGTGGCGGCGATGGCCGGACGCTGATCAACCGCACGGCGAAAGGCTTTCACCTATTCTTCGCCGGCGACGTTGCGGTGCCTAACAGCGTTAGCCGCCTCGGGCCGGGTGTCGATGTGCGGGGCCAAGCCTATCCTCACCTCGCCGCACCGGGACTTGCCTTGCCTGCCTAGCCGAAACTGTCTTGTCCTTTAGGGCGAGGAACAGTTACTGTCCTTCCCGTGTACGATCTTGAATCCCCCCGGCACGCGAACAATCGTAATGTCACCTAAGTCGATTCGTGGCCGGTCTTCGACTGCCCGCAACATGGACATGACGAATCGCCGGATCGCAGCTTCCATCGGGTCTACGTGATCATCGGTTTGCGAGATCGGTCTCTCTGTTCATTCGCAAGCTCTCCCGAAAAACGCCGCCCACCGCTTCCAACATAAAAAACCTTCCCATTAGCTGAGTGCGTATAGACACATAATTACAACCGGCAGCTTGCGCGGCTCGTGGACGAACGTCAGATGCCGAGCCGCGTCGGCCCGACCGAGCGTCACGGTGAAAAAGAACCGCAACGCCGAGGCGGTGGAGTTGATAATCGGCGCGCCCGCGCGGTTCTCGGTCAAGTGCAACTGGAAACGACGGCGATCCTCATTGGTCACCGTGTCCGGCGATCGGCCGAGGAATCTTGTCAGTTTCATAACCGTGCGGATGTAGTCGTGCTGGGTCTTCGACGCGAAATGGCGGACGCTCATGTCCTCGATCATGCGCTGGCGAAGTGAGGTGATGCATTCCTCGGTCATGCGATACTCCTGTCTGAAGCGAGGTTGCTAACCCCTCGCGAGGTGCGCTACCGCGCGAGCGGATTAGTTCGTTGGCGCATCCCGGAAATGCCGCACTCCGCTAGCGACGCCCGCTTACGGTTCCAAAGCGGAATGCTTCAAAGCCCACATTCATGAGTTCACGCCTTAATCCTATGCGGCCAGCTGCATCGCCCGAATGTCTTCCAAGACTCGCCCTAAAATCAGGCTGCGGCGCAAGGCACATCGTTCGATAAGTGTCCAAACACCCCCTGATATTACTGCGTCTTTTCAGTTTACGTGGTTGCCGGAATAGTCTCGATACTTCCGCGCGTTAGCTCTCCGGCGAACGCATCAGCGGCAACCAGAGACGCCAAACCCTGGATGCGGGGCGCGGGCGCGCGCAGCCGCGAGATAGCCCGCGAACAAGCCTCATGGGATCGCACCGCGATTCAACTCGAGCGGGGATGACCTTCCCGTGGCGATGCTTAGGATGAGTTCACGTTCCGATTCAATCGGCGCACATCGACCTCGCGCGGCAAGCTGTTTTGCCGCTTGGCACAGTACGCTACGCAGGTCGATCCAGCCCCCTATGCTTCACTGATTACACCACAACATCTTGGGGGCGGTTGAGTCATAGGAATAGGCCTAACGCCCAAAGAGTGGGGAGGCGCCGGGCGCTGTGCCAGGAGATTCTGGTGACCAACCGCCCGTGGGTGGAGCGCGTTGGAAGTTCGGGCAGGACTGATTATCTATTTGCGAGCGCACGACTTCTTGGCTGCGATAGCAGCATTTGTGATCCCGTTAGAAAAGTAGGTCCGCCGAATTGTATGACCGCCTAAGGAGAATCAGTTGCCGCTAAATCCCGTTCCTCAAAAGAAGCGGAACCGGACGCGACTTTCGCCCGAAGATGCGCCAGCCCCTCAACCGGCAATTCGGCGGACGGCTTTTTCGGATAAACCTCTTTTTCCTCGCGGGCTGCGCCATCAAAGCCACTCCTTTGCGAGCGCCAGCCTGCCAAGTTGTCTGATTCGTGTCGAGGGTTTTGACGGTCGCGCTCTACTTGCGCGCGGCCTCCAGGGCCGCGAGCTCCTGACGCAACGCGGCGATCTCGGCGGCTTCCTTGTCGTTCGCGGCTTTCAGCCCCGCGCGCAGATTGTCGTTGTCGGCCTTGAGTTCCTTGACCGCCTCGACCAACGGCGAAACCAATCGCTCGTACTGCATGGTCTTCCAGCCCTCGCCGTCGGTGCCGACCAATTCGGGAAATATCTTTTCGACCTCTTGCGCAATCAGACCCATTTCGAGGTCTTTGCCCCGGCTCGGGTCTTTCCAATGGTAGGTCACGCCGCGCAGTTGGGAAATCTTGTCGAGAGAATCTTGCAGCGGCGCTATGTCTTTCTTGAGCCGAATGTCTGACGTGCTACAGGTGGTGCCTGAGCTCAAAACTCCGGCTGCCGTGGTGCTTAGCTGTTTAGAAAAGCCTTGTAAATCCCTTTTTGGCGTTCATGGCGCAAGCCTCGAAATCGTCCAGCCGAGGACAATTTTCAAACTCAGTGATGGTAATCGTCGTAACGTTGAATGGAAGTTGGCAAGAGCTCTCGAAACTGGTGAGTAACCGGCTGTAATGCAGTTGAAATGCTGTGCCCGATAAAGGCAAGCTCGTTTCTCCACCCTTTCGAGAGAGTTTTCAAAAGTGGAGGCTTATAATCAGCATCTCCTGCAACCAACACAATAGTTGATGGGCCTTCTTTTTCATAAACCGTTGCAACTATTTCAGTAATTAAATACGCATCGTCCTGCTTCGAGCGGTTTTTTGAACCTAAATACCCTCGCTTTACCTCAAACCCTTGGTTTTTTGCCGCTTCCCAGAAAGAGTCATCATCAGGGATAACGCCAGCCATATATGCAGTCCGCACTTGACGCGGCTTCCCATTGTTATCACGGCATGCCTCCAAAAGAAGGCGGCCAAAATCGATCCGATATCCCTTTCCGTATTTGTCGTTTGTAATACCCCAAAACAAGTTCTGATCGTCCACAAAAACATGGACGCCAAGGTCTTTCAAATCAGCATGGGGTGGCGCTTGAGGCACCCGATGTTCGATCAGCCCCCTTTTTTTCGCCATAACGACTCCTCTTCAGCATGGTTCGACGACAGCCCGCCCGCGCGAGGCGTCGGGACGCACCGCATAATTTAGCTCAAAAATTTTCTTGGCTCAAGACATTTTTTGGCTCTTGATTTTTAAGCCAACTAAGCGCATAAACAAGAAAGCCCGCCAGCTTTCGTAGGCTGGCGGGCTTGTCTGACGCAAGGATGCGCCTCCTAAGTGCAATTTAAAGCGTGGCCGGTGCGTCAGTTTTAGTGAACCCCGAAATTCAAAAAGGACAAACATGACGACGTTAGAAGCCAAAACAGGCGACCACATAACCCAGTCAGCGGACGCGCAAGCTTCGTCTGGCTATACAGGTGAGGGTGAGAAGATGACGAAGATGAGAGGGAGGAAGCCGAAGGCAGTAAAAGCACCGACCAAGGTCGAGAGGCAAGACATCCTACGCGGGCGGATCATCAAGCTGACAGAAGTCCTCGAAGCGGCTGGTTTTGCAATCAAGAGGCCAAGCCCCGTAAAGCCGATTGCGCGAGAAATACCTGATCGGCGGACAGAGGGTTTCATCGGCCATATAGAAGAGGAGCTAGGGACTTATATCCAAAGAGTCTCGGTGACGGACAATTTTTACCAGCGCCAGCCATTCGACCATCTGAAGGACAAGATTTACCGCCGTCTCATTCGTGACTTCATAGATGGCGCAGCGATGCCTGAAGCAAAGATCGCCGCGATGGCCACCACTGGCGGGAAGCTGAAGTCGCTCGAAGAACAAGGGATCAAGTACTCCGTCATCGATGGTCTTCAACGCCTCTACTGCTATTGCATTGCGATCCTGCTCGTATGGCAGCGCGAGAAGCTCATCGAAGAGCGCTGCATCCCGCAAGACGCGTGGGACTACCTCAAGGATGTCGTTGAAAAGACCGACGATCCTAAGATCGCGGTCGAACAAATGCTTAAGAGAATCACACGCTACGAACTTTTCTGGAATATCGACCTCGAAGGCCTTTTGCACTACATGGTCACGTTCAACACCGGCCAGCGCAGAATGAGCCTCGAAGTGCAGCTGGAAATCATGCAACGGCCTCTGCTCAAAGCCCTAGAGCATGATGCGAAAATCGAGATTTTTCAGGACACAGCAAACCCTTCCGGAACAACGAAGCCGAAACACGAGTTCGCTGCATCCGATTTAGTCATGGCCACGCGGGCATTCATTGAGTTCAACCCCCAACTGAAGAAGCCCGACGAAGCCGAGGGGCTGTTGGAACGTGAAGAAGGGTACACGGACATACAAAGCTCATTCGACGTTGGCGACATCAATGATGTTGTCAACACGCTCAAGAAGATTGGCACCCAGATTCACCCAAAGATCATGGAACGCTATTCAGAGAATACAACCCACAAGTACATCCTCTCCAGTGGTGGCGTGTTTCTGGTAAGCTTTGCTGCTGCTTGCGGGAAGGTGCGGAATACGCTCAACATGACGTCGCTTGATGGCGCGTTACAGCGGCTCATGAAGGAACTAAATAAGCCGGATGAAGACCCGTTAAATCTCGATGAGTACCAGCAGACTATAAACAACGTCAAAACGTCGAGGGGCAAGACGGTTCGTAGGATCGTGTACGATACATTCCTTCGCTTCTTCAACGGCACGACGACCACCCTGGACTGGGCGGACGCCGCTCGGCAAATTAGCTAATCTCTCTTGGAAAAAGGCCCGCTGGCTTCGCCAGCTGGCCTTTCTCCACTTGCTCATTATTAATTTACGTAAGCCTCGGAATCGCCCAGCCGGAAACATTGTAGCTGCGGCCAACTCCGCGCGGGCGGGGGGTCAATTCAAAGACAAGCCAGCACGTCGGTCGCCGCGAAATCGTCGCCCTTGAACAGCAACGGCGCATTCATCGCCTTGGCAAGCGCATAGGTGGCGCAATCGCAAAAATTGAGCCGCGCCTTGGGGTCGATGCCTTTGCCGTAGCGCCGGAAAGCTTCCAGCGACAAGGCGGCAAGAGCTTGCGGAACAGATCGGCGGCATTCTTGGATCGAACCAAATCATTGCCCCGGCGGCTTTGCGCACGTCCGGGCGGTGACAGCGTTCGGCACCTTGAGCTCGAAAGGCAGGACCTTTTCGGCGGCGACGCGCATCAGCCTCATGCGGCTGGCATCCGAAACTGACAAACCCATGTCTCCAAGAACGTGGCGGCCTCCTTTTTTATCCGCTCGTCAATTCTGGCTCGTACTGTGGTTTCGCTAGCCATGGCAAACCCACCTTGGTTACGTTGGAGCACAAACGACGCCGTGTGCAAGATTGTTGCATAACCGTGCGGAACATTCCGGCGGTTACAGCCGGAGCACCGTCAAGTGCTCGTGACGGACTGGGATTGCCGATCCCAAAAATGAAGGTCGTGGCTAAGTATGATAAATCCGGCAGCTCGCTCACCGCGCAACAAAAATCTCATTCACTGCCGAACGGGAGGCGCCGGGTTTTGGGCCGCCGGAAATCACATAGAGCTTGCCATCGGCCACCGCCGCACCGAGGCCATGCCGGGCGGTAGGCATCGGCGCATGGGCGCTCCAGCTTTTCGTCTTCGGGTCATAGGCCTCGACTTGGCTGAAGGTCCCAGACCTCGCCTCGCCGCCAACGACAAAAATACGGTCATCGAGCACAGCCGCCGCGATCCCGCTGCGCGCGGTGGGCAGGGGCGCTTTTTCCTCCCAGCGGTCCGCCGCCGGATCATAAGCCTCATTCGCCGTCAAGTTCCGGCCAGGATCGCCATCGATGCGCCCGCCGATCGCATAAAGGCGCCCGTCAACGGCAGCCACCGCCAAATGGTCGCGCGCAGTCGGAAGCAGCGCGCGCGACATCCAGCGGTTTGCCGCGGGATCATAAAATTCATGGGCGCTTGCATTCTTTCCATCGAGGCCGACGCCACCCACTGCGTGGATGTGGCCATCGAGCACGGCTGACGCGAGCGCGCCACGCGGGGTCGGCAGGGGCGCTAAGCCTCGCCAGCGGCCGGTTTCGGGATCATATTCGTGGACGGCTCCGGTCGGTGTCCAGCTTCGATCGAGATAGCCGCCTATGAGATAGAGCTTGCCGTTCCATCCAACCGCCGCCGCATGATGGACCTCACGCGGGATCGGTGCGCCTTGGCTCCAGGTATCCGCCGCCGGATCATAAATTTCGAGCTCACGCCCGGCGCCGAGGCCGCCCGCCACATAGATCTTGCCATTGACCTCGGCGGCAGAGACCTCGGTCCGCGCGGAGGGCATTGGCGTTCCGGCGGTCCAGCGGCCGGATTCCTCCGCAAGAAGTGCCCCGGAGCCAAAGAGTGTGGTTCCAAGCACAAGTGCGGCAAGCATCGATGGGAACTTGAACATGATCGGAGCCTTCCTCTCTAAGCTAAGCGCTACGCGGCGGTCCCTCCTGCCTCCCGCCTCGCTTGCCTTTTCCAGATCTATAGGATTTGCGGCCAGCGGCGACGGCGAAATCCAACGGGCGCCATGATCGTTCCGATCCATGAGAAAGCCCGTCAACCTTATTTCGGACAGGGGGCCGGGCGTCGAGGTGGCGCTGCCGTCCGCACCGGACCAAAAGGTTTCTCACGTGAAACGATTTTACAAAAATTGGTGACGGCGTAATGAGGTGAGGCGGCGTATCGTGGGGGTGTTCGAGCCTCCACTTTCCATTAAAGGAAGGTACGCCGTGACCCAGGGTTGGACGATTAACCGAGGCCGTTGAGTGAAAGGCGCGCTTACTGCCGATCCCCATTACGCCGACGCCATGTTCAACGTGGCGCTCTATCTGCAGCGGCTTGAGAACCACGCAGAAGCGGCGACGTGGTGGAGGCGATATCTTGAACGCGACCGCACCTCGCCATGGGCTGAGCGTGCGAAACGCGCATTGAAATATTGCGAAATGGAGATGGTAAGGGCGGCATCAACAGCCGCCGAGCCGGCAGAAGCGACAGGGCGATCTTGATCCCGGACGTGAGGGCGCACCAATGCCTGACAAGATGCGCATCGAGGTGCCCCAAATCAGGAAGTGACGGCCTTCCTCTACACTGCGGGCAAACCGGACCTCGCCGGTGTCACGGTGATTCTGGGGCACGGAGCTGGCGCCGATCAAAGTAGTGATTTCATGACGAGATTTGCGACCGGGCTTGCAGCGCGCGGAATTAACGTCGTCACGTTCAATTTTCTGTATACGGAGCAGGGCCGGCACGTTCCGGACGCGAATAAGGCCCTCGATCGATTTCCAATCTACCGCGCCGATATCACCGTCCCATCGACCCAGTTCTGTCCTGTCTGCTTGATGTGCGAGACGCGCCCATTGATTTCCAGCGCGAAAAGCTCAAGCGACCCGTCACCAATATCTTTTTGGCCGAACTCGCAAAACATTGCACGTACCTTGGCGGCAAAACGAGACTCCAAAAGTGTCTTGCAAATAATCATGAAGCGCACTATAGAACAAGCATGGGGTAAAAATGGTCATCGCGCTCTTATTTCTAATCCTCTTTGCAATCCTATTCCAAACATGTTGCGCTTCCTGTTTGCACTACTGTTCATCGGCGGAATCATGCTTGTTGGAGAGATTCATGCTGCTTCAGCTTGCAACCGTGACATACTTAAAGCGCAGCATTCCGGCACCTGCTCCGGACACCGCGGAGTGGCACAATTCATTACGAAAGGGAAATCAAAATGAAAATCTCAAGCCTAATTATTGCAGCGACAATGGCTGCGGCAACAACTGCCGGATCGGCGCACGCAACAACCCTCACCATGACCTGCGAAGGATATAACGTCGTATTCTCGCCGGGTAGCTTGACATCGCATGCTCCTAAGAAAGACCGCGATTATCGTATCACTAAAGTCGATGTGCAGAATGACCGCACAATTGTTAGCGGAATAACGAAGTATGGGAAAATCACGGCCTTCTTTTCTAACAATGGCCACTCAAGCATTGTCTGGACAAATGGCAAGGACGTCGTGCTGAACCAGTGCGTAAGCGAAACAGCGGCGACGGCCGCGCCTCAGCCGTTACAAGAAAGCCGCTCGGAAGCCGACGAGGCAGCCGCCCGCGCTGAAGCAGCGGCCCAACGTGCCGAACGCGCCGCTGCTAAGGCCGCGACGCAACATCCGCAAGATCGTTGGGATGCCGAGGTTGATAGAGTTACCGCGCTATCTTCCAGGCAAAACCACGGCACGCCTCTTTATCTGCACTTCTGCGAACCTAAATTTAAAGAGTGCTCCGATGTCGTAGCGTACAAAAACAGCGATGGCTTGCGCGTTTCTCTTCAGGTCCACAGAGACATTCACGGCGCGACGGTTAATCGCTTGGTATGCAAATTAAACGAGAAGGAAGACATTCGAGTTTGCGCAGACTTCGATACCGGGGCGGAAACTACCGCCATGCAGGACATGGACGGCAATTGGCAGGATGTTACCGATAGCGAACCCGCGCCGAAAAAGGAGCCTAAAGGCGCGGTACACTTCTAATCGTTGATCTTTATGGCCACCTAGGCATTGTACGGTTAGCGGGCACTCAGAAGGGCGCAAACAGAAAGGGCATGCCATGAGAACCAACACGAAGAGCTATGCGATGGCACTTGCTGCAGTTGCGCTCGGCGTTGCGGGTGCAGTCGCGATCGCCACGGCAAGCCCGTCGTGGGCTGCACCGGGTGCGCCCGACACAACCGCAGTAAGAACAGCGGCGTCAAATCAGCTAATCGATATCCAATATTACCGTCGCGGCTACTATGGCCGGGGCTACGGACGGGGCTATTACGGCCGGGGTTATTATCGCCGTGGCTATGGTTACCCCTACCCAGGCTATGCCTATCCTAATTATTATCCTTATGCCTATCCTTCCCCTTACCTCGGCTTCGGTTTTGGTTGGGGTGGTTGGTAATTTGGCTGCCTCATCGCGCAGCGGCGGATCATCATGGCGGGCCAGCCCGGCCGCCTCCATTCCTGCGGGTTGATCGTTCGATAACGCGCGCCAAGGCCCGGTCTTTGATCGTCTTCCACATTGCGCCGTCCTCCATTACCACAATCGCGCCCTCGGGTTTACGCCGCAATCGACCTTGATCCCTCGACGCTGCGGCGGCTGCTCATGCAGTGGTGAAGGGGCCGTCTACCGGTTCGTGATGACTCTATCAGCCGACGTTTCCAACATGCGCCCCGTGCAGCCACCCACCCTCCGACAGCCGCCGCTGTCAGAACAAGCCCCCATACCAGAAACGTTGCCTCATGCGCCGCTCTGGCGGGGTTTTGTTAGCGCCTCCTCGTTGCTCGGACCAGAATGAGCACGGTACCAATGATAGTTCGAAAGATCAGGATGGCGAGAGTGATTTGCACCCAGATCCCGAAGTTACCGACTGTCGACTCGATTCGGTCCCCCCAAGGATATGAGAGCATGTCGCAACCCTTTTCGATCAGGGTGTTGACCGTTCTCTTCCACCAAGTGAGGTACTCGGGCGTGTTGAGCCAAAAATACCCGTAAGCTCCGAGCACGACCAATGCGGTCCAGAATCGGAAGAACTGGACTCGCATCCAGGTCCACATTTCAGCTTTCATTCCCCCTTCCCTTCTAAGACGTGTTGGCAAACACGCGACGTTCCCCGAGACGAACCCGGGGGAATGTCGGTTCTTTTCCCGCAACGCGAGGGTGCCATGTTCGGAAAGGCCTGGGAGCTGGGCAAGGAAAGCGTCACCTTGTTTATCAATGATGGGGCGCTAAGCCGCGGAGCGGCTATCGCCTTCTATACCGTTACTTCTATCGGCCCGGTTCTGCTCATCGTCGTCGCCATTGCTGGCCTCGCCTTCGGCCAGGACGCCGCCCGAGGAGCAATCGTCAGTCAGCTCAGCGGGCTCATGGGACACATGGGACAGGAGAGCGCGGAGCTGCTGCAAAACGTCATCAGGAGCGCCTCCGGAAAGCCCTCCGGTATATTCGCCAGCGCCTTGGGAGTCATCACACTTCTGGTGACGGCCTCGGGCGTGTTCGGCGAAATGCAGTCGACCCTGAACGCCATCTGGAAGGCGGACCCGAAGGGCGGCACGGTCTCCCGCCTGATTCGCGCTCGCGCCGCCAGCCTAGGTCTCGTGGCGGCGCTTGGGTTCCTGCTTCTGGTCTCGCTAGTGATCAGCGCGGGTCTTTCAGCATTGAGCGAGTACGTGAACGCCCACCTGCCGTTTGGCCACTTGATTCTCCAAGCCGTGAATTTCCTGATCTCGTTCGCCCTGAACTCGGTCCTGTTCGCGGCGATCTACAAGGTGCTGCCCGATACGGATCTGGAATGGCGGGACGTGCTGGTCGGCGCCGTCGTGACCGCCTTCCTGTTCAGTATCGGCAAGTTCCTGATCGGGCTCTACATCGGAAGCAGCGCGGTTGCCTCCAGCTATGGGGCGGCGGGCGCTCTGATTGTGGCGCTGCTATGGATCTATTACTCGACGCAGATTTTCCTGCTCGGGGCCGAGTTCACTAAAGTCTATGCCCACCATCACGGCAGCCAGCAGCTAGTGCCGCAAGCTGCAGATATGAACGAGAAGCAGGCGCCACTTTGATTACGGCGGTCAAGGGCGGGGCTACCTGCGCTATGTAGGGCGATATGCACCTGATTTCTGCACCAAAAAAGCCCTGTGATTTCAGGTCTTTTTTTCACCACTGGCGCTATTTTGTCTGACGTATACCGGTGCTTGAGGCGTTTTGCATAAATACGGGATCTGCGCCACGGCGAGCGTCGACTGCCGGAATGTTTGTAGCGAAACGGTCGCGATGAAGCGTCGCCGCGAAGGATTTGCTGCGGAACAGCGACCGCTTCCGGCAAGTACATCGACGTGAGGCGTTCGGCTGTCATGCGCTGGCGCTGCATTAAAAACCATAAGTTGACATCCATCATTTATCATTAGTAAATATGTCGGCCGGGGAAACGGTCCTGGCCAGCTGCCGAAGGATGACATCGCAATAATGACGGGCGGCATCCTTCCGTTACGGCGGGCGCGATCATCTCGTTATGAGGGGCGACTTCGATCCGAATCAGCAGGCATGGCGACACTTTTTCCGGGAATTGCAAAGTTTTTAAGCAAAAGTTCTGAATTCTCCGCACGGGTTTTTACAGTCGTGCTCTGCATGATCACAACACATACGCAAGGAATTTCGGCCGTGACAAACCTCTCTTGAAAGAACCCTGGCAGTGGACCTCGCGGAATGCCTCGAGCGTGGGCGAGTGTTGGTCGAAGCTATTGCGGCGCGGCCGGATGTCTGACCGAGATTACACCCCCAGGGTTTGAGTATTTCACAGTTGCGGGCGGAGGCGGCGCGGACGGCTGACGCAAAGCAGGCGCGGCGCATTCTGGACATTGCCATGGTGCTGGATGGGCATTCGCGGCTGGTGGCGGCGCAGGCCGGTGGCATGGAGCGTCCGGAATTTAGCTCGGCGTGCTGCCGCATGTGGTCGAGGCGATCCTCAATCATATCAGCGGACACATCACGAAGCGCCAGAGATGGCGTCCGGCATCAAGGAGAACGGAAAAATGGTTGATCTTATTGCCAGCGTCGTGCTTGCCGTCATCTTCATTCCGATCATGATCGCTTTTTTACTCGCGATGGCTTGGTTTTGGTGCGCCGTCTTCATGGGAACGCCGCTCACTTATTCCATGCTGCAGGGGATGTGGTTGAGGTAGCGTACAAGGACGATGCATAACGGCCTGTCGACCCTTCGGAGCGGCTGCCGTGGCGGACGCCGCCATGCCCAAGGAATTGCAGCCCCATACGGCCGTCCCAACGTGGGACTCCATGTCTCCCGGCGAAAAACAGTCATTCCGTAAAGTTGCACGATAAGGCAACTTCTCCGTCAGGAGCTATCCCGCCGCCCTAAGGAGACCGACATGAACGGAACGGCAATGAGCGTGCGCGAGATAGCACTCGACGTGTGCGCGAAATTGGCTTCGCTGGCTTTTTTGGCGGCCGTCTGCTGGGTGATCTGGCTCGCTCATCAAGGACCCGAGCACCCAGCGGAACCATTCCAAGAAGACATCGATAGCATCGCGGCGGACGCGCGCGCAACGGCCGACTACGCTCTTGCATACGCCGATGCGGAGGACCTTACCGATACGGGACCGGGCGCGCCCGAGAGGATACGCGCGGCCAGGCTCGTCGCCATCAATCTGAACCTTGCTGCAAAAGAAGCGGAAGACAATGCGCGGAAATCCGACGAATTGGATGAGGAGGAATATGAAAGAGACAGGGCTGACGATCGAGACCCATACCCATGAGGGATCGACATGAACATCAAATCTATTCCGCGTCTCGTATGGCTTGTGCCCGTTGTCCTGTTGGTAGTAGCCACGTCGCACCTTCCCTATGACTACTACACTTTCATGCGCATCGTGACCTGCGGTAGTGCGGCCGTGATCGCCTTTGTAGGATTCCGAGATCGCCCCGTAGTTCAAGCGTGGTCCGTTCTGCTTGCACTCGTCGCGGTTCTATTTAACCCATTCATCCCGGTTCATCTCGCCCGGCAAACGTGGTTCTACTTGGACCTCGGCGCCGCCGCCGTGTTCGTTGCTCACTTATTTTTCGTGCGCTGGAGTTCTACAGCACCACCTCGGTCTGGTCCCTAGCGGCTGGAATCGGCATGATGCGCCCGGCGTCTTGAGGCGGCGAATTGACGCCCGACGAGGCCGACACGTTCATCGGGGAAGACCTGGAAGCTCTGCGGCTATGGAATTTGCGGCGGCTGCGCGCGGGGCAGCGCGGCTGGCTTGCGCGGCCGGAGCGGTGAGCGCTGGCCGCATGGGAGGAGAAACCGAAATGAACGACACACTGAAGGGCGCCGCTGCGTTCACGAGCATGATGGCGATGTGGCTGCTGGGGGCAGGAATTTATATTTTCACTCCGTATCTCGCCTATCTGACCAGCTTTGGAAGCCTTCTTTTGACGCTCTTCATCCCCTTCTTTGGTCAGCTTTATTGGCTTTGGATCGTATGGGGAATAACCGGCGTCTTCTTCAACTGGTTGACGATCGCGTGCCTGGTTTGGCTTGGTCTGGCCGTTCTGATTTCAGCGCTGATGGCTGACTGATCCTTCGCGACGGGCGACGCGCTTAGAGCTATCGGCAATAACATGTTTGGCCAAAAGGAGAACGGCTGTGTCCCTCGAAGAAGACGAAGATTCCGGCGACGGACAGGAGGAGCAATTTAAATCAAGAATGTCCCGCATAATCGAGAAACAGAAAGAAGCCATAGCGCGAGCTAGGGACCCCGGCCTCAGCCCCGGCGAACGGCGCAAGGCAGGCCTTGACGTAGCTCTTCAGATGATGGGGCATCCTTCCTTCCACGATATCGACGCCGCGCTCGCGGAGGCCAACGAAATGCCTCCGGAGGAGGCGGCCGAAATAAGAAAAGCCGCAATGGAAGCCATCGCCGGGAACGTGCGCGTCATACTTTGCATGACTGGCGTGGCCACCATGGAGGATTGTGAAGAATACTTGGCGCGGCTCCCGGACGCCTATAAGCGTGAAATCATCCGCTCGTTCAAGGAACATCGGCCGTTGAACATGGCGTCGTCGCTAGACGCATTCATGGCGGCAAGGGTCGCTAGCCTGCCGCCAGAAGGACGGCGCGCGTTCGGCGACGCCCAGCGGCCTGATGACGCAATTTGGGTGCCTTTGTAAGATCACGGCCGCGCAGGCAGAAATTCGTCCGCACCATCCGCGTCCGACCCAAAGCGGCCCTTCAGCGGCGGACCTTATCGTCGCTTGTGACGAAGATCCTGCAAGGCGAACAAGGCATGACCGGCGCGCATAATTACAGCGGGACTCCGCCTGACATTACGTTTTGCCATTTGTTAGACGCGCCGCAGGCGTGACGAACCGGCTCGGAGGGCCGGATAATTAACGCCCTCGGTCCCGACGCGTTCCGAAGGCCACATAAAGCGGTGCGGTCAGGGGGGCAGCTTGAAAACTGTGCCACAGCCATGATCAACTGCAATAACTAAGCAATGTTCACTCCCGCCGTAGTAGGTTGTGCCGTAGAGCGCGCCCCGCTTATCGGCGATCAGGCCAGCTTGGGGGCCAGCACCGTTGTTGGCAGAGCCGCTAAAACTATGGAGCACGGTCTCTTTCCAACCTCTCCGCCCTTTGGGTGGGGTCAGCTTGAAAACCGTCCCATTGCTGCTACTCCCGCCTTCAAACGTTGTGCCATAGAGCGCGCCCTGCTTGTCGGCGATCAGGCCAGCCAAGGTGAAATTGCCAAGATTATAGAGCACTGTCTCTATCCAAACGGTCTGGCCCGTGGCGGGCGGCTTCAGCTTGAAAACCGTGCCTTGGCCACTCCCACCGCTAGTCGTTGTGCCGTAGAGCGCGCCCTGCTCGTCGGAGATCAGGCTAGCGAGGGGTGCAAAACCGTCCGTGCAGTTTGCCAGCGAGCAGAAGCTGTAAAGCGTGGCCGGTGTCCAAGCGGTCTGCCCCCCGGCGGGCGGCGTCAGCTTGAAAACTGTGCCAAAACCACCAACGCTACCGTTACTTCCATTCTGAACCGTTGTGCCGTAGAGTGCGCCCTGCTTGTCGAAGATCAAGCCACCCACGGGGGAGGAGCCGTCGCTGCCGCCAATAAAACTGTGGACCACGGTCTCAGTCCAAGCGGTCTGGCCCGTGGCGGGCGGAGCTAGCTTGAAAACCGTGCCCTCACTGCCGCTCCCACCGTATTCCGTTGTGCCGTAGAGCGCGCCCTGCTTGTCGAAGATCAGGCCAGCTTTGGGGCCAGCACCGTTGCTGCCGCCGAAACTGTAGAGCACGGTCTCAGTCCAGGCGGTCTGGCCGGTGGGGGGCGGCGTCAGCTTGAAAACTGTGCCTGCACCTCCACTCCCGCCGTAATAGGTTGTGCCATAGAGCGCACCCTGCTTGTCGGCGATCAGGCCAGCAAAAGGGGCTTGACCATCGCTGCCGCCGGTATAAATGCCGCCAGTAAAACTATGGAGCACGATTTCCGTCCAAGCGATCTGGCCCTTGGCGGGCGGCGTCAGCTTGAAAACTGTGCCATAAACGTTGCCACTTCCCCCTGAAACCGACGTCCCGTAGAGCGCGCCCTGCGCGTCGGCGATCAGGCTGGCTGCGGGGAAGTTGCCGTCTCCGATGAAGTTGCCACCTCCGGTGCCGCCCTTGAAACTATAGAGCACGGTCTCGACCGGCCCGGCCAGGGCACTCGCCGTAAGGCTGAGAGCCGCAAGCGTTATTGCCATGGCGCGAGAGCCGATTCTCATGGTTTTTACCTCCCTGTAATCTTCTTCTCGCTGCAACGGCCAGCGGGGAGCCGTCGCTATTTCGGTTTGAAATTTGTTTCAGCGCGGCACAGTAAGGTTAATCGATTTGTGCGATAAGGTAAATAAGTTTAATGGAATAAGGCCTCACGGGCCGATTTTATTTCACCCGTCCATCGCCGCTGAGATCGTCGCGCCGATCGTGTCAACAGCACGCCGCAGCGGGTCGGCGTCCAGGTGCGCATAGCGATGCGTAGTTGCGGCCTGGGAGTGGCCGAGAAGCTTCCCTATGACGGGCAAGCCCATTGAAGCGCCCGCGCCGATGCTCGCGAATGAGTGCCGCAAGTCGTGAAGCCGCACGTCCGTGATCCCGGCCGCTTTTGTCACGGCCGCCCACGGCCGTTTCAAATCGGCGCGCGGCGAGTCAGCTTGCTCGCCCGGGATAATGTGCGGATTGCCCGCGATGCGGCGGCCGGGCCCTCGCGCCGGTAGTCTCGCGGCGGTTGCGTGATCAGAAGACCATGCTCGTCGAGCCAAAATGCCACATGATACCGTTCGGCCATGGCAAGGGCCGCCTCAAGTGCGCGGGAGACCGCCAGCGGCAGGCCGGGCGGCGGACTTCGAGAAGCGATTGGCGAAGCTGCTCCGCGAGCCGGGCTATCGAGGAGAGCAATTGGTATCGAGGGGGCGGGCGGAGTTTTTCTGGGAGGCAAGACGGGGCCGCCCGGAACGGCGAGCCCGCTCTCCGCGCGGGACGCCCGCCGCTCAAGCTCCTTGATGAGGGGTTTGGTGTCTATGTTGCACTTGCGAAGGACGCTGCGGCATTAAGCGGTCTTCCTTCCCAAACAAAGACGATGGTTCTACCCGATGAGCTTAATTATCTCGCCGACGGCGACGTGTTGCGTCTGTGCCCGAAGAGTAACGGGGTGCGGGTCCTTTACCGGCGCAACTCGTTTCATAACCACTTGCTTCTCACCGAACGGTGCAATCATTACTGCTTGATGTGCTCTCAGCCCCCCAAAAACATCGATGACAGTTGGATTGTCGATGATGTGTTGGCGGCGATCCCGCTCATTGATCCTTCGACGCAAGAGATTGGCTTTACTGGTGGAGAACCGACTCTTTTGGGAGACGATTTTTTCCGAATTCTGCGAGCAATGAAGAGCTATCTGCCTCATACGGCTATCCATATTCTCTCAAATGGTCGGCTATTCGCGGCACCGGAATTTGCGAAGCGCTACGCCGACATTCGGCATTTTGATATGATGGTCGGGATTCCGATATATTCCGACGTTTCAACAATTCATGATTACGTAGTCCAATTGGATGGCGCTTTTGACGAGACAATCCGCGGCATTTTGAATCTTAAGCGTCATGGGCAAAAAGTTGAAATTCGCGTTGTGGTTCACCGACAAACCTATTCTCGGTTGCCGCAGCTTGCCGAATTTCTCACGCTAATGGGCCTTGAAATTACTGGCTTCACTCGGGCGAACCTCGATAGCCTTTGGATTGATCCCTTAGACTACCAACAGGAATTGTATCGAGCCGTCAGCTTTCTGGCGGACAGTCGGATGCATGTCTCAATCTATAATCACCAATTGTGCGTTCTGGACAAGCGCCTATGGCCATTCGCTCGGAAATCCATCAGCGATTGGAAAAACGAGTACATGCCGGAATGCGAAGGCTGTCGGGAAAAGGACAATTGTGGGGGCTTTTTTGCCTCCGCAAAAATTCGCTACAGCAACTACATACAGCCTTTTCATTAGTGAAAACCGCAGCACGCCTGCCGATTTCTCCGTCGAAAACCCTTGCCAGGTTTCTGGACTAAATAGCGTCCTTTGGTAATGGCCCGGTTATTGATGCTCCTTGCCAGTGGCGTAGCTCAACCATTCCGGAGGGTTGAACATGGGCGGCCTTCAAAGCTCCACCTTTCTCTTTGATTGGGCTTAGGGAATTTAGTGCGATCAGACACGACGACCTCGTCGAAACCTCCAAACCAGCTTATCCTAGATCGAAGGCAAGTCGCATCCCAGGATTGGTCGTTCCGCAAAAAGGAGTATCGTTTCATCGACGAGCTGCAGGCCGATCTCGATGTCTGGATTCACGAGTACAATGAGGCGCGGCCCCATCAAGGGGCGCTGGTGCTTCGGCAAGACGCCGATGCACGCAATCCAAGCCGAGAGACTGCGACCGCTAGCTTAATGGCCTCCCCGCAGCCCGCCTTGCTGACTTTTTGGGGAAGTCTCAGAGTTCTCGAGGAAGGGAGTTGACACCCAAAGCGGAAATTTGTGCTCAGAACTGTGCTCTCCGCAATGTTGCGAGTTACGCCAAGCGTTACATAAAGGCAACGCTAAGCTCAAAAGTAAGCTCGCGGCCGGTTTTGAATTGGACACAATGGCCGGGTTTCATAATTGGGTAAGCACTCACCAATAGCCATTATGTAGCCGGGTCACGCCTCAGCGCCTGGAATGTCAAATTTTATTGGGGATCGCGCCTGATGAACCCGTCCGTGACATATCGGCAGAACGCCGCTGAGTGCTACGAGGCGGCCCGGGTTCTCTCCGTCCCCCATCAGAAGGCCAAATTGCTTGCGATGGCGCAGTCATGGATATCGCTGGCCGATTTCGCCGAGCGAAACAGCCGTCTTGATCGCATCGACGAAACCTCGCCACGCCCATTAAGCGAACTGGAGTTTGCGCGAGAGCAGGAACAGCCCCGTCGTTCCTTTGCCCGCGCTGTCTCTCCAGCGCGCGAGTTCGAGAACGAGCGGCTTGTTGAGCGATAGAATGGCGGCAAAGTCGAACGTGTCGAAACTCTTCACCGCCGAGAAATGCGCGGCGCGGATGCGCCGCTCGACCATGCGCCTTTCGCGATCGATGAGTTCGAGCTCGGCGAGACGCAAAAGGAAGCGGACATGATCAAGACCTTCGCGCGCGGCCTCAGAGGCGACTTTTTCATATTCGCGCAGGAAGGTCGGCAGCTTGAGCTGACGCAGATGATGCGCGAGCAGAACCTGCGGCGGCGCCGGACTGGCGGCAGAAGCCGCCGCCGTCATGCCGCCCTCCCGGATACGAGAGCCATATAATCAGCGGCCGAGGTCGTCTTGACGTTGGTGGCGGGCAGATAGGGATAGTCGCCAAGATCGAGCTTTGCGGGTCTGTGTTCGATCTTGGCGATGACGAGTTGCTTGACCGCATCGAAGCTGATGGCGCCGAGCCGGATCGCATCGAACGCCGCACTAGCGACGATCGCCTCGGAAAAGACCTCTATCAACCGCAAGACTTGGATGAACTCGCGTTTGCCGCGATTGCCCATGCGGGCTTCCAAGAGCCGCCGCAGATGCTGGACCGGCTCCGGCAACGTCCAGTTCTGCAAGGGAGCCGCCTGGTCCAAGGCGCCCGGCTTTTGCTCAAGCAGCGCCAGATAGTGTTTCGGGTCGAACACGAACTGGCCACGACCGTAGACGCGCGGATGCCGGGCGATCTCGCTCGCGCCGCAGATGATCGCGATCTCGTCGACGAAGCCTTTCACCAGGACGTCGCGAAAGCCATAGGCGGTTGGCGCCGAATAATCGTTCATGCGATAGCGCACCAGCGCGGTCGAGGAGACCTTCGCCGGGCGCTTGTCGCAGGGCTCGAAAGCCGTCTCGGGCAAAGCGCGCAAGACCGCTTGATCCGCGACAAGCCTTCCGCCGATCGTTTCCTCGTGACGGCCGGCGCGCTCGGCTTGCCGGGCGCAGCAGCGTTCTTCCAGAGCGACGTTGAGCGCGTCGAAGGAGGCTGCTCGTGTCGGTCTTCGCGCGCCGATGGCGCCGCGGAACAGCGATAGAGGCCGCTTCGACCACATGGCTTTCAATTCCGTTTGCCGCAAGGACACGATGGATCCAGAACCCGTCAAACCCAATTTCCTGAATGCACGTGATTTTCACCGCGGCATTCACATGCCGCTCGGCCTTGGCGCGAAGCTCGCACAGCAGCCGAAGCAACTTGGCAGTATCGCCCCCAGGAACGAAGTGCCGCGAGATTTTGCTCGTGTTCGGAGAAAGCGATGTAACGAGCCATCGTGCGCGGCTCAATTCGAGCGACACGAAAACAGTCGTGGCTTCTGTAGGAATGGACGCCTGAGATCTGTAGGTGCAATCGATACTTTCCATGATAGGATCCTCGTTCGTGCCTCGCGCTCTGAACCGCAGGAGCCAAACACGACTGCCGCGGATCCTCATGGTATCTTGTCGTTCCCTTTCCCTGGCCGGCCAAAACGTTCTTGAAATAGGTAATGGCTGACGAGCTCGGTGAAGGCCCGGGTGCACCGACGCTTGCCGTCGCCAAGAATGCGGGCCACTGCGATTTTGAGATTATCGTACAAAATGGAGATCGGAACGCCGCCGAAGAAGGCGAAGGCCGAGACATGGCCGTCCAAAAAGGCTTCCGTGGTCTCCGCCGGATAGGCCTTGATGAAGCAGGCCTCCGACTGCGGCAGGTCGAAACAAAACACATGCAGCTTCATGCGCACGCCGCCGATCACGCCGACGCATTCACCGAAATCGACCTGCGCATGGCCGGGCGGATGGGCGAGCGGGACGAAGACCTCGCGCGATCTGGTGCGCGCGATCCGCACGTAAGCCTTCACAGCCGTATAGCCGCCGGCAAAGCCGTGTTCGAGCCGCAGCCGTTCGAAAATCCGCTTCGCCGTATGCCGTTGCTTCGGCGGCGCCGTCTTGTCGGCCTCAAGGATCGCGTCGATAACCGGAACCAGCGGCCCGAGCTTTGGCCGCTCCGGCTGCTTGGATCGGACATACCCAGGCGGCGCCGAATAGCGGCACATCTTGGAAATCGTATCCCGGCTCAGACCAAAGACCCGCGCCGCCTCGCGCCGACTTTTCCCTTCGACGAAGACAAACCGTCGAACCGCTGCGTAAATCTCCACCGCGAACATCCCCGGCCATCCCTCTTCGAATCAGACTTCGAAAAGGTTCGGCCTCGAAAGTGGCCGGGTTTTACTCCGCCACGCGCGACCGCGTCGTGCCGCCGCTCCATGGCCTACTATTGCTCCGCCGCGTACACACTTGTAGCGGTGTAGCGGATGAATCTGATTTTCCCTCTGTAAATCAGGGTTGCGAACCTGTCCCTGCTTAAAAACCTATCCAATATGGGAATTGGTTTGCCGCTAAAAATCGCGAACATTAGGCGCTGCTGAAGTCGGGGCTGTAGGCGGGCAGGTAGCGCAGCGTCGTGCCGGCTCGCTCGATCACGCCGCGTGCGCGTTCGCTTTGATGCGGACCGCCTCCGCCTGCTCCTCGATGATTTTCTTGGCCCGCACTTTTGCTTCCTCAAGGATCGCGCGTGGCGTTCGTTCCGGCCCGATCTTCAAGACGCCGTCTCCAGGCGCGTCGGGCTCACGCCGCAGCGCGACTTCACGCCACGTGCTACACCTCAAAGCCGAAAGTCATTCGCCGCCGAACGGGATTGAACCGCTGTAACGGAAGGTGGCAAATCGACTGGGGAGGACCACTAAGGACACCCTCGCGCTTGAGGTCTGCGAGCAGCATTGAAGGATCAAGGTGACCGATCAGCAAAAAATCGATGACCTTGACGGGATTTGACCGCGACGCGCCGAAACCCTCCAACTGGGACGTGCTATAAACGGAACGCCTTGCAGTGAGCCTCACCAATTCTTCGAGGCTGCGCGCGTCCGTCACTGCTTCGACGATGCCGACACTGGTCACGCTCTGAGATTCGACATAGCCAGGTGACTTGGATCGGTAGAACAACAACACTGAACCAGGTGTCAGACCCTTGATGGGAGCCCGACATAGGTACACCTTTCGGATTGTGTTTCCAGGCGTTCGCGCCGCGTGGTCCGAGCCGGATACCGCCAGCGACTGAAAAAGATCGCCCTGAATACGAATTGCCAATTCGGGGAACAGTACGTCGTGGTACTCGCCTTTGATCGGGACGCAGTAAGCGTTAGCGGGCGGGCGTCCGACAAAGCGTGGATAGTTCGTTCGTGCCAGATCGAAAAGGTCGGCTCCGGCATCAGGGATCAAAAGTCCACGTGGCAAGGCCTTCTCGTATATCTGCTCGTCCAAGCTGATGGGTCCAGTCGTCTTGAAGCCGAAGTACTCCAACACGCGGATCAAAACTGCTTGGTCTTTAAACGCCGTCTGTCGTAGCGGCCGTAAAGGTCCGGATCATGGCGTCGCATTTTGATGGCGCCTTCTCTCTATGTGCAAAGAACGCCGGCTAACCGAAAGAAAGGAGCCGCCATGAGCAATCATGGAACCGCATTGTCCGACGACACCATCATCCGCGTTGACCGTTCAACCCCTGTCGTCTACCCCCACTACTGGTGGCTGAAGAAAGTGGCGCATCCCGAGTTCCAAGCGAAGGGTCCCCCTGAGTATGACCTGGCAACGGTCGAGCTGTGGCTCCACAAAGGACAGGAGAGTGCTCGCAGGGTCGCCGGCGATCTCGTCAAAGGCCAGAAAAAAGGCCGTGGGGTAACCGGCAGCCTCATCTACGAGCATCTGCTAAAAAACAATATGCTTGTTAGTTGCCTAGGCTTCGCTGACGGCCTTGAAATCAAGAAGAAGGGCATCCTTGTTTTCCGCAAGTTTTTTAACGGCAAAGGCCTCTACCTCTGGAATTCGGTCGCCGAGGACTTGCGCGACGGTCTCCAAGTCTCGTTCCTCGCCGAGCTCGGAGACGAGGTGGTAATGGGCTGGCGCTGGCTCGGCCACATCTGGGACCGCGACGATCCTGCGGCTCGCTTCCCAAGTTGAACTTTGCGGCTGGGCTATTTCTTCGTCAGCAAAATCGCCCTGCATTAATTCAATCTTTCCACTCGGTTACGCATGTGTCTTTCTCCCCTGGCGCTCCATGTTTTAGAATGGGAGAGGGAGCTAGAGTTATCGATTCCTCCGCAATCGCATGACGTTCATCCATCGTGATAGGAGGCTTGATCTTGGCAAGTTCCTTTCTAACTATCATACCTATATGCTTCACGATCCTTTCGGCGTTTTGGCATCCTTCAGTGTTTCTCAGGTCTCTTGAAAAGTCACAATCGGAAGTGACTTCGTGACAGGCATAAGTTGCCGAGTGTGCGGCCCTTACGAGGGGTATTTGTTTCCTGGCATATTCATGCACCAACTCCTGCCTGACCGGAGGCGATTTGGTTTCGGCCGCATATCCTTCATTGCTCTTGCCAAAGATATAGAAAAAGCCGGCAAGAAAGATGACGACGACGGTTCGAAGAATGATTCTAATTGTGTGCTCCTTTCTGGGACACATAAGATCATTTCTCGCAGTCATGGTCTCGCCCGGCCTATCGTTGCGGCCATGATAAACTGTAATGCGCGAGATAGTAGAACAGGGCTCCGAGGAGGGCTGCAATGACGAGAAATCTTGATGATGTCGGAGCGGCGTGTCATCGGTAGAACTCCAATCTTTGTAATCAAATATCGTACATGGCGGCCTCGTCGCACCACCTGTCGGCTTCAAATAACCGTCGCGCCATCCTGGTGCTCTTTATGACGGCCACGCAGGGGGCTCCGAACCATCACATTCTGCCAAGAATAGGCGACTTTCGAGCCGATTTAGCCGTCGCCAAACCGGCAAGGTAAAACTAGGCCAGTTTGCGGCGTGGGAACCACACTCCCCCCAAAGTCGACAATCGCAAGAGTTCACCCAGTCCCGTCGGATCGGATTCCTAGTATTCCCGGGCATCGATTTGAGGCCATTCTGAGAGTTCGGCGAGTTCGCGTACCCAAATTTGCCGCGTCCCCTCGTCATTTTGCCGATGAGCCGGCGCTCTCCGGATGCCGAAGTCCTTCGCGATGTTCATGACGAAGACGAGAATGAAGGAATCGAAAGCATCGACCGTCCAGCGAGATAGCTCGCCAAGACCGCGCTGCGCCGGCTTGGCGTGACCGCGCGGCAAGTGACGCATGTCAGCTCCTCACCAGGCGCCATCATCCCGCCATCTCGGGCGGTTCACAACGGCCACGAACGATCCGCATTCGGCAGGATGCAAGCGTCACGACGGCCGAACCAGCGATAGCGGTTGCGCGCGACCAAATCATAGATCGCGTCGCGGACTACCCGTGGGATGAAGTGGAAGACCCATGTCCACCGCCAGCGCGGAAGCTCGCGCGCAATGCGCAGCACGGCTTCGGATTTTACATAGCCTTGACCGTTCGCGACGAAGGCTAAGGAATCCGGGCGATCAGGATCGATCCCGAGCTGGTCAGCGAGCGGACGTCCCTCGGCCATCTGAATCGGAACGAAACGAAAATAGCCGCGACGATCACGTTTGCTCACGAAATGGCAGCCGCGCGAGCATAGGACGCATACGCCGTCGAACAGGATCAGGCCCTGCGGCGAATCGCTGCCGCCGGGACTTTTTTGATCTACGGCGATTGACTGCTCCGCCTGCATGAGAAGCACCCGCGAGACGGCAGGAGTGGTCGTTGCCTTGGAGGCTATCTCGAAAATCGCTGCTTGACAAATGATGCACATGACGCACGCCGATGTTCGCGGTGAACCACCTGAGAATGGCGGGAAGAGCAAAGTGTGAGCTGCCGTTGAGGGCGGCCTTAGGCATGTTCCAGCCTTGCCTTTGCCCAGTGTGTCTCCTCGAACTGGTGTTGGACATAGAAGCTTGGAAGACGTTCGCGCGATGCAGCTTGCCGATAGGAAGAGCGCCGCCTGCCGGCATGTTTTCGAAACTGTCGTCAGCGACTGCCTCGAGGAAGGCCTCGTTGGCGGCTTAGACTTCACCGTCGATGTGAGCCTGAGGCCGACGCCAATCGCCAGCTCTCCATCCCCAGCTCGCATCGAAATGCTGTTCGCGCATCGCAAGCGACGGCCCGCTTCGTTGCGGCCGAGGGCAAGGCCGGCATGAAAAGTGCGGAAAATCCGATCACTGCCCTGGACGGTGCCTTGTCCCGCGCCTATCTCGATGCTGAGATCGAGCGTCGATGGTTGGCGAGATGCGCGATGCCCTGCGCCGGCGCGCCCATCGTCCTAAGCCGAGGATCAACATGAACCGTCCTCTCTCCCGCCTCGCCACGCGCGCCGCCTACGGCGCGAGCCAGCTGCCGCGCATCGCCTGGTATCTGGGTCACGGCCTCACCATGACCCGGATCGCGCGGCGGGCACGCGAGAGCGGGAGCGCGCGGCCTCGCCCCCATACCGACGCGCCAATTCCGGATCGCAAACGATTCTTCGCGGACATGGGTGCTCTTTGGCGGCAAGACCTCGCCAATGTCGAAGCGGGCGTCTATCCCCTGCCCGCGGATCATGACGGCTCGTTGAAAATGCTGCTCGACCGGTCGCGGCTCTTCTTCGAGGATCTCCCCGCCGTCCACCGCCGCCGGCAAAGCGGCGACCACAGTGAAGTGCTAACCGAGGAGACGCGCGGGAAGCGGCCCCGCTACTATCTCCAGAATTTCCATTTCCAGTCGGGCGGCTGGATGACGGACGAGTCAGCCCAGCGCTACGATACGCAGGTCGAAGTGCTCTTCACCGGCGCCGCGAACGCGACGCGGCGTCAGGCGCTGCCGCCGCTCCGCGAGGTCTTCGCCGGGCGCGACCAACGCCGGTTGAGTCTTCTCGACGTTGGCTGCGGGACGGGCCGCTTTCTCGATTTCGTCAAACAGACCTGGCCCCGGGTGCCGGCGCTCGGCCTCGATCTGTCCGAGGCCTATGTCAGGGAAGCCAAGCGTCACTTACAGCGTTGGTCGCGAACCGACCTTATGGTGGGCAACGCGGAATCGATTCCGCTGCCGGACGAGAGCCAGGACGCGGTAACGAGCATCTTCATGTTCCATGAACTGCCGCCCGAGGTGCGCCGCATCGTTCTCAGTGAATTCGCGCGCGTGCTGAAACCCGGTGGACGTTTTGTCCTCGTGGACTCGCTTCAGCACGGCGACGAGCCCGACTATGACGGCCTGCTCGAACTCTTCCCGCAGAGTTTTCACGAGCCCTATTACCTAAGTTACATCAAGGAGGACTTCGCCGCGCTTTGCCAAGACCGCGGGTTGACCTATATCCGCAACGCGAGGGCTTTTGTTTCGAAGGTTATAGTCTTTGACAAGCCGGCGGGACCCGCGGCGACCGCGATGAGAGCAGCCTAGACTTGACCGTCGAACGGTCGTTGTCATCGAAGGTGGTGCGGACAACGGTCGCGAAGGGCCGGTCGTCGCGGACATAACGTTCATATCCGGCCGGTGGTGGTCTTGAGGGCGTCCTCGGCGATGAAGGCGGGCTCGTTTTCGTCGGGGCGGTAATTGCCTGATCCACCCAGCACTCCGGCACCGTTCCATTCAACAACGGCCCAACCTCGTGCACCTATTCCCTATGATAAGAGTGGTGTCGCTAATTGCTCGCTTCCCGGCACTATAATTGAATTCGCTTTGAACGGCCGGGGCGGAGCACGGGTCGCGCGCATTGAGAGTAACTACGCCCCTTTTCGCCGTGCAGCCCGGCAGACCCGCGTTTGGCAGGCGGGGTTGGTCGATCAAGATGGCAAATGCCTGATGGCAAGGGACTTGCGTTTTCTGCCGAGGGCGGTGTGTCCGACATTCACTGTCAGGTTCTCGTAAGTCCGTAATCCTGATTACCCCCAGCCCGTCCAACGTTCCATCAATCAAGACTTTTGCAGATGCGCCGTTGAGGACTAAATGCCTGACGATTACGCCTACCCGATCGCCCAATGCGACGTAACAACAGAAAAGCGCGCCGCGCTTGAGTCCTATCGGGGAAAAAGGCACTTGTGGCTATCGTGGATCGACACGGACGAGCATCACGCGATCTGGCGAGTCCTGTCGTCAATGGTGTGGACGGATGTTTCGTTCAGGGTGCTGACACAGTTCGCCGTCAACGACGAAAATAACGGCCTTAACAACTCGCTTCTGGCCGAGGCGTTGCTTGATGGACACGTGGCGACGCAGGTTCTGGCGATACGCAGGCTGATGGATGACGACAACAGCGGCATCATTTCGCTGCGCAGGCTGATAAAGGATTTAAGACGCAACTTCGCCCTGCTCACGCGCGAAAATTACGTGTGCTTTGACGGCCTGCCCTATGATTACGAGGCGGTCCAGCAAAAGGAAATGATGGAGCGCGCTGGAAAGGGAATCTTCTGGGGCGAAACATCAGGCCCGGGCGCGCACGGCACCTCGCGCATGGCACATGAGCAATTCGACAAGCTGGCGGGCATCGACCCCGCGAAGCGAAGTCGCGAAGATCGCCTTCCCGCCTTTCTCCCGCCGTCTTGTCGGCCTCAAGGATCGCGTCGATAACCGGAACCAGCGGCCCGAGCTTTGGCCGCTCCGGCTGCTTGGATCGGACATACCCAGGCGGCGCCGAATAGCGGCACATCTTGGAAATCGTATCCCGGCTCAGACCAAAGACCCGCGCCGCCTCGCGCCGACTTTTCCCTTCGACGAAGACAAACCGTCGAACCGCTGCGTAAATCTCCACCGCGAACATCCCCGGCCATCCCTCTTCGAATCAGACTTCGAAAAGGTTCGGCCTCGAAAGTGGCCGGGTTTTACTCCGCCACGCGCGACCGCGTCGTGCCGCCGCTCCATGGCCTACTATTGCTCCGCCGCGTACACACTTGTAGCGGTGTAGCGGATGAATCCTATTTTCCCTCTGTAAATCAGGGTTGCGCAAGCCGCGGGGCGGGATCGCCGCGCGTGGCCTGGCGGGATCGCGAGAACCATCGTCGGGCATCGCGGGTTCTTGTTCGGCAGCCGCCACTGCGCGGGTGTTGGCGGATGGGTCCAGCCAGCAAGCGGACAACGCGCCGGTCATCGGGTCGATCCGCCACCTGCATTCGAGCGGCGCATGCAAACGGGGAACGTAGCGGATATTCGCGGCGGGAAAGTACAATGCGCCCGCGCGGGCGCGCGTAATGGCGCCGGCACGGGCGGGCGGACCAGCACGGGCGACGCCAGACATAGCGAGGAGCTTTGTAATCATGGCTCACCTCCAACCGTCTTGCCGCGGCGGATGGTGAGCGGACGGGCATGCCTCAGGCGGGCCCTGAACCTCTCACGCGATCACCACGTGTTTCTTCAATAAAAAACCTACTGCCCATTGTCCTTAACGGGGGTTGTGCGGGTCTGGACGGAACCAGGCCGCTGCAACTGAAATGCTCCTCGCGCCGCGATGTGTCAACCCTCAAAAAGCCCATTTCAATCGGATGTGCTTACCGAATTCGCGCGGAAGGGCTATATCCCGGCCGCCGCCGGCCAGAACCGGTTTCGCGGCCGGGTTTCTTCCGTCCAGGCACGTTTTCTCCCGGGTGTGACCGCCGCGCAAATGGTTCAGAGCTGAAGAATTGATGCCGCCCCTGTTCGATCCCGCGTTCCGGAACGACGCGCTCAATCTGATCATCGCCGTTCTGCTTGGCGGCGCCATCGGCTTCGAGCGGCAGTGGCGCCAGCGCCTCGCAGGATTGCGGACCAACACGCTGGTCTCGCTCGGCGCGGCGATTTTCGTCGTGTTCGAGAGCCAATTCACCGATACGAGTCCAACGCGGGTCGCCGCGCAGGTCGTCACCGGCATAGGCTTTCTTGGCGCCGGGGTGATTTGGAAGGCGTCAACGTGCGCGGCCTGAACACGGCGGCGACGCTGTGGTGTTCCTGCGCGGTCGGACTGCTCGCCGGCGCCGGCCATTGGAGCCGCGCGATCCTTGCCGCCGGGCTCGTCGCCGGCGTCAACCTCGTGCTGCGGCCGTTGGTCAGATTGATCGATCGCCAGCCGCTCGAGACCGCCGAAATCGAAACGTCCTATATCGTGACGGCCACCTGCCGGGGACCCGAAGAGGCGCAAATCCGCGCGCTTCTGGTACAAGGATTTGGGGTCAGCGACCTGCATCTGCGCGAACTTGAGAGCATCGATATCGAAGGCACCGACCGGGTCGCCGTGAACGCCACGCTCACCTCGGAAAAGCGGCGCGAGATCGCGCTCGAATATATCGTCGGGCGCCTGAGCCTCGAGCCGAGCGTGACGGCCCCTCGCTGGCGGACGGTGAACACGATCGTTTGTTGAAACCCGCCGAAACTCCGGGCATTTCCGCTCGAAGGGGCACCGCACGATTTGTTCAAAATCATAGGCTCAGCGGCCGCCAACATTGGCCAGCGTCTCCGTGCCGGGATTCTGCCTCCTCAACCCGAACCAAATCGCTGCGGCTCCACGACCCGCGCTGCGACGATCAGATCGCAACTTGCCGGCCGATTTCGACGACGTCGTCGCTCGGAAGTCTGAAGAAATCGCTGACGTGCACGGCGTTTCGCTCCATCGCGGCGAAGAGAGCCTCCTCCCATTTGGCTATGCCCGTCCCGTCCTCCCGGTGAACGATCGTTTCGTGGCCAACGTAATAGGTGACGTCGTCGAGATCGAGGGCGCAGCCTTGCGCATGCGCATGCTGTAAAAGGACAGGAATGTCAGGTCTTTCCATGAATCCATAGCGCGCCGTCGCGCGCCAGAAATTCGGCGCGACCTCAATCACGGACTGGCGCTCGGACTCGTTGACCCAGGGGATGGATTCCGTCACGACCCTGAGAACGAGAAGCCGCTCATGCAAGGCACGATTGTGCTTGACGTGCCAGGCCATGACCGGCGGCGTGCCGCTCGAGGTCCATGTGAGGAAGACCGCGGCGCCCGGAACGCGCGGAATCTTCCGGGATTCGACCATGCCCATGAACTCGCCGACCGGAACGAGCCGTTCGCTCACAGTCCGTGCGGCGGCCGCCGATCCACGATGCCAGATCAGCATGACCGCGTAAACGAGGCTGGCCAGAAGCAGCGGAACGTATCCGCCGTCGGCGACCTTCACCAGATTCGCAGTGAAGAAGCTAACATCAACGCAGAGGAAGGCGCCGGCGGCCGCCCCGCTCGCCAGCAGCCCCCAGCCCCAGATCTCGCGCATGGCGATGAACAGCAGCGCGGTAGTCATAAGCATGGTCGCCGACACAGCGATGCCGTAGGCGGCGGCCAGATTGTCCGACTTGCCGAAGAACAGCGTCAGGCAGACCGTGACAATCATGAGTAGCCAGTTGACCACGCCGACATAGATCTGCCCGTAGCCTTTCTCGGACGTCTGGGTGATTTGCAGACGCGGCAGCCAGCCGAGCTGGATCGCCTGCCGTGTCATCGAGAACGCTCCGGTGATGATCGATTGGCTGGCGATGATCGTTGCAATTGTCGCCAGGACAACGAAAGGAATGAGCAGCGGCTCGGGACATAGCCGATAAAAAATATTGTCGGCGGCCGAAGCCCCTTCGAGGACGATCGCGCTCTGCCCGGCATAATTCAGGATCAGACTCGGGAAGACCACGCCCGACCAGGCGAGCCGGATCGGCCGGGCGCCGAAATGCCCCATGTCGGCATAGAGCGCCTCGGCCCCGGTCACGCAAAGGAAGACACCGCCCAGAACAAGGAAGCTCGCGTAGCCGTTGGAAAACAGATAGCGAAGCCCATAGAGGGGATTCAAGGCGGCGAACACCGCCGGATGCCGCGTGACCCCCCATAGGCCGAGCGCCGCGATTGACAAAAACCAAAAACCCATGATCGGGCCGAAGGCCTTGCCTATTCGCGATGTGCCCAGGGGCTGGATCGCGAAGAGGGCAACAAGAATAGCGACTGCCGTCGGCAGGACGTAGGATTTCAATGCGGGGGTCGCGATGTTCAGTCCTTCGAGGGCGGAGAGGACCGAGATAGCGGGAGTGATCGCGCCATCGCCGTAGATTAGCGCGGCGCCGAACAGTCCGACGGCGACGATCGCCCGCCTCTGATGTTTCTTGATGCCGAGCAGCGCCATGAGGGCGAGAATGCCGCCCTCGCCGTCATTGTCGATGCTCATCGCAACGGTCACGTATTTCACGGACGTGATGATGAATAGCGTCCATAGGATCAGCGAGAGGACGCCAAGGACGACGTCGGGGGTGGGCGCGCCGCCGGTCAGGTCGAGAACGGTCTTCAGTGTATAAAGTGGGCTCGTCCCGATGTCGCCAAAGACGATCCCGAGCGCGGATAGGCCCATTGCAGCCAGACTCGAACGGCCGATGGAGGGAGCGACATCAGGCTGCGGGGTTTTGGATACGACTCGCTGCATCGGGCCAAATCCTGCAATTTCAGAAATCCGTTTCATGCGTCATTATTGAGCTACGCGTCGTGCTGGCCAAACAACAGAGGCAAACCCCGTTCGCGCCGCGTCGTGTGTCCCCGCTGGCGTGATAGCCCCGGGAGACCAGCCCGGATTTAGCGTCAAGGCTCTCAACCCCTCAAATGCGCCTCGACGCGCGGTGCGCCTCGACACTGGCCCGACCTATCGCGAGACGCCGCCGCGGATGGCGAAGGAAAGCGGCACCGACACGCCATCGGCGGACAATCTCGTCCGCCCGCGTCGCGTCCGCAAGGGCAAAAAACGCTCCGAGGAGGATTAGTTGCGCAAGGATGATCCCGAGCTGCTCACGATCAGAGCTTGTCTTTTCCAGCCTGGAAGGCCTGCTCATGCTGGGCCGCCTTCTCGGCCGGACGCCGGGATTCGACGCAACCCTCGCGGCGCTGTTAACCGGCATCGGCCAGCTTCCCATGCCGGTGCCGTGCCTGCGTCCCAGTACGCATGATCCCTCCGCAAGAAGGTTTACAGCGCGAAGTCAAGCTCGAACGCCCAAATGATTGCTCCAAATGTAACCCGCAGCGCCTAGCTGGCGTTGCGGGCTCTTGGTGAACGCCTCTCCGGGTTACCAACCGCGGCAAGCATAAGGGTGCCAGTAGCACCACCGGCCGCCGCGCCAGCCCCAGCCGCGGTGCCAGCCATAGCCGCGGCCGCGCCAATAAATTTGCTCGACCTTAGCAGCGCCGGCGCCGTCCGTGACGATCGCGCCCGTCGCCTGCTCCGTGACGCCGCCTGGCAACGATCCTGGAAGTTGTCATCGCGCCGGCGGCTACGGTTGCCCCACCAAGGAGCAGAGCGCCCCCCGCAAGGCTCAATGCATACACCCGAAACGTACGGTTCAACATGTCAAGATCCCTTCTCTAGGTCTTCCAACTCAATAAGAGTGTGGCAGATGCCATGAACCGGCGTAAGCAATGCTACTCCAAAACCTCACTCGACCTGCAAAAGCAGCGCGACAAGTTCGCTTTGGCGATGTGTGTTGGTCTTAGCAAAGACCGATCTCAACTGATTGCGGGGAGAGCGGAGAATTTGACCAACCTGAAAGATATGGCGTCCCAGAAACTTACCATGCACATTTTCAGGCAAAGATGCGAATATACCGCGAGGCTCTCGTTTTATTAGTTCTGATATCAAAGTCTAAGGAAGATGAAAAATATAAGCCCGTGTTGCGAAGCTATGAAGGGCGATTATGCTTTACTTGACTACTTGAACGTGTCATATTGGCTCCTGTAGAAAAGGAGAGCCGATATGGCCCGCGCCAATCAGCCAAAGCCAATTCACCAAATGACCATCTCCCAATGGGAGAAAACATTCCCAGATGAAGATGCTTGCTGCGCCTATCTCGCCGCGCGCCGCTGGCCGGAAGGCGTAGCATGCCCCCGCTGTGGCAACACAAAGGTCAAGAAGCACGGCACAATGCAGTGGAATTGGTTGTGTAACGAATGCTCGCCTTCCGCCACTAACTACCGATTTTCCCACATCACGGGAACGATTTTCGAGAACACAAACAAGCCTTTGCGGCAATGGTTCCGCGTGATCCACCTCATGCTTACGAGCAAGAAAGGCATGAGCGCTCTGCAAATCTATCGCTATATGGGCTTCGGATCGTACAGAACCGCTTGGCTCATGTGCCACAAGGTCCGAACCGCTCTTATGCAAGATATCGATAAGCTCGGCGGGATTGTCGAAGTCGATGAAACTTTCGTTGGCGGCTTGGCCAAAAACAGGCATTGGGATAAACGCGGCGGGGGCGGCGGAACCGGCGGCATCGGGTCCGGTAAAACCCCGATTGCTGGCGCGGTCAGCCGCAAGGGCAATGTTGTCGCGCGGGTAGTCGCGAATATCACTTCCGACACCCTCACCTCCTTCGTCCGCGAAGCCGTCTCGCACAAAGTCAGTCTGCTTTGCACCGATCAATGGGTTGGTTATAAGCGGCTTGACGGCGAATATCCGCATGGCGTTATTGACCACGCCAGAGGGCAGTATGTTGTTGGCGCAATCCATACCCAAACCATCGAAGGCTTTTGGTCGATATTCAAACGCGGTGTCGTCGGCACATTCCATAAAATGAGCCGCAAATATATGCCGCTCTATGTTGCCGAGTTCCAATTCCGTTATAATAATCGCGAGAATGCGGACATCTTCGGCACGGCTATCAAGGGATGCTGAAACGTGCAGTTCTAATATTTCTCGCGCTGCTCGTGATGAGCGGCGTAATCGTTGCCGCAATTTCACTTTCGCCTCTTTGTGTAAGTGAGGCAGCCCAACAAGACGCCGACGCTTATAAACGTTCCCAGGAACCAGATTCCCGACATCAGTGGATCTTTACGACCATGGGTTGCGGTGTCAGAACTTTTGGCGCAGTAGTTGTTGACCACGCGAATGAAATTTCTGCGGCAACCACAGCTATAGCCACCATATTCATCGCCCTCTACACTTTTGCCCTCTCCGATTCCACCCGTGCACTGAGAGAAGCCGCTGAGCAGCAAAAGTTGGACATGCTGGAGTTGTTCAAGGCATATCGGCCGTTGGACCTGCGTCACTTAGCGCCGGATAAGGCGCGTTAGCGCCCGTATGCCCTCTCCAAATGAGATAGCGAGTTCTCGGCGATGGCCAAAATTCTCTCGAACCGGTCTTCCTTCACCGGCCTGAACCGGGTTTCGTCAATCCTAACTTGCGCGTTCAGGACAGTGTTCAGGATCGTCGTCTTCGCCTTCAGGATCGCCGCGAAAGCCCGGTCATCGGGGTTAAGGGAAAATCCCAGGATTGCTACCACTTCGTTCAGGACCATGTGTACGGCCTGCTCCAGCTTTTCGCCAAGGTCAGACGACTCGAGCTGCGCAGCTTGTTCTCCGTTCCCGTTTATCAAGGAGGCGCGTTGCATCATGGCGTGCTGCATTGTGGCGGCGTGCAGGGCGGTTAGAATTTCATCGGGCCGCGCGGGCGGCGGGCCACGCCAAGCCAGGATCGATTTGCTCACGGCGAAGACGCGAAACGTTTGTTCACGCACTCGGACCGTGATGGTACGCTCTCAAACCTCAAGGTCGCGTTCCCTTCGCTTGGCGCGAAGAAGGCCCTGGTCGATCAAGGCATCGGCGGCGGCCGTGGCGTCATCGGAGTTGCTCTCAAAGATCGTCTCACGCCACACGGTGTTCCGTATCCAAAATTCCTTGCCGGTAGCCCACCCTAGCGGGTCTTCGACGGGCTCGCCGAGCGAGCTCGGATCGCCAAACATTTTCTCTTGCCAGCGGCAAAAATCACGAACCCGCGATATCAGATGATTGGAGCTTGGATGCGGCATGTGTGTGGCCCCTTCGGAGCGCAGCGATTGGTCTTACGCGGTCAAATCGATTGTAAGCCTCGCGCCACTCCACTTCAGCTTGACGGAGGGTTTTCTTCCCTGGCCGCGTTGTAGAACAATTGCTTTACAATCGCTCGGCGACCCGGTCCCGTCCGCGAGCCGCGCTTATGCTTCTGGGATATCGGCACGTCGAAGGAGTGTCCGTACCATCAGCCCGCGAGAGTCTTCGAGCAATGTCACGAGGTGCCGTCGCGGGAGTGGTTGGAATTTGAAGGTGACGTAATCTCCAGTTTGTTTGCTCAAACCGAATCGGCGTTGGTGCGCCGATGGAGATCACGCCATGAAAACGAATACCATAAAAGCTGCAGCGGAATCGGCTGAAGGAACGCTTTTTCTTGGGGACGATTGGTTCGATCCCTTGGAAGCCGGGGTGCGGACCCGCATTCGCGGCTTCATCGAGGAACTCCTGGAAACGGAACTCGACGCTGCGCTTGGGCGGGACCGGTATGAACGGCCTCGGCTTGCCGAAACGGGCGTAGGCGGCCGGCCGCTTGTGGGGGCTGGCCACCGGCACGGCCATCGCGAGCGCCAATTGATGGGAACCTTCGGGCCAGCGACGGTCCGCGTCCCTCGAGCCCGTCTGGAAACATCGGAGGGCAAGATAATTGAGTGGAAAAACGCGACCATTCCGGCCTATCAGCGCCGCACAAAACAGGCCGACGCGCTGATCGCCGGCGCCTATCTTGCCGGGACCAACACGCGCCGGGTGCGCCGGGCGCTTGCGGCTTTTGTTTGGCGGCGCCGTGGGGAAGGACACGGTTAGCCGCGTCTGGCGCAAGGTGAAGGGCGATTGGGACGTCCGCGTGATGGGCAACCGTCCGCAAGCCGGGCGCCGCGAAATCGCTGGCCGCATTGGATGTTGGCGAAGGCGCGGGCGGTGCGGACGATGCGGACGGTTGCGCCCCTCCGGTTTCTGACGCTGGTAGTGTCCCGGTCGTGGCGATGCGGATCGTGCGGGTCCGCGCCCGGCCCTCGCGCCCGAAGCTGATCTCGATGCCGATTTTGCGCAGAAAGGGCGCCCCCCGGCGCAGCCGGCCCGCCAGCGCCCGAGGGCTATCGGGCCAGGTCTTGGACTTGACGACACGCTCGCCCGCCGTCTCGGCCAGGGCGTCCAGAAGGTCCGAGGCGGTTCCCGTCCACTCCGTCCGCGTCGCCATGATGCCGCGCAAGGCGGCGGCGATCGGGTCGGCGTCGATCACCCCCTCCACTGCCTCGTCGCGATTGCCGCAATAGGCCGACCAGAACGTGCCGGCGGGCCATAGCGCGGTCTCGCAGGCCGTCGCCCACAGCGCGAAATCCGCCGGCGCGGATTGACCGGCCACCAAACAAATGTGGTATTTTGACACCATATAAGGTTAATAAGGTTGGTCATGAGCCTCTCTCCGCCTGCAGCCAAGCCCAAGCGCATCGGAAATTACAAAGCCGGTCCTGGTCGCCCTCCAGGTCGGAAGAACAACGCCACCCTGCGCCTCGAAGAGGCGGCGCGGCAAGCAGCGCAAGCGATCGGTCGAACCCTCCCTGGGGCTTTTGAGGGCGACGCACACGCGTTCCTGACGGCGGTCTATAAGCATCCGAACATACCAATGGAATTGCGCATCATTGCCGCGAAGGCCGCTTTGCGAGTTGAGAAACCAGCCCTCTCGACAACGAATGGGAAGGTGGACCTATGCGCCGGCTTCGCCGATCGCCTTGAGGCAGCCAGACGGCGCATTGCTCAATTAGACTATCCTCGGTCGCCGGGCGGCGCACCGTAGACGCGGGCGGCCCCCGCACTCCGGGGGTTGGGTGGGGGCGCGCGTGCGCAGACACCCCTCGCAAATTTTGTGAGCCTTGCCAAAAAGGTTCTCAGTGCCGCTTTCAAGGCTTCGGTCGCACTCCTAGCCTCGCCCTCCAGCCAGCATTTTCCGGCGCGGATTGGGACGGGTAGTTTGCGTCCGCATCGTCCGCATCGGTCTCGCCATTGGCTTTCAACGGGTTGACGCGGACGGTCGAGTTGTTGCCGCCCGCTGCACCGTCCGCGTGATGGGCAACCGTCCGCAAGCCGGGCGCCGCGAAATCGCTGGCCGCATTGGATGTTGGCGAAGGCGCGGGCGGTGCGGACGATGCGGACGGTTGCGCCCCTCCGGTTTCTGACGCTGGTAGTGTCCCGGTCGTGGCGATGCGGATCGTGCGGGTCCGCGCCCGGCCCTCGCGCCCGAAGCTGATCTCGATGCCGATTTTGCGCAGAAAGGGCGCCCCCCGGCGCAGCCGGCCCGCCAGCGCCCGAGGGCTATCGGGCCAGGTCTTGGACTTGACGACACGCTCGCCCGCCGTCTCGGCCAGGGCGTCCAGAAGGTCCGAGGCGGTTCCCGTCCACTCCGTCCGCGTCGCCATGATGCCGCGCAAGGCGGCGGCGATCGGGTCGGCGTCGATCACCCCCTCCACTGCCTCGTCGCGATTGCCGCAATAGGCCGACCAGAACGTGCCGGCGGGCCATAGCGCGGTCTCGCAGGCCGTCGCCCACAGCGCGAAATCCGCCATGCGCGGCAGCTTCTCCAGCCGTGTCTCTGGCAGCCGCTTGAGTCCCTGGACCACCGCATCGAGCAGCACGCCGAGAATGCGCGGGCACTCGGCCTCAAAGGCGGCCCACAGTTCCGCCTCCGGGCGGCGCCGTTCCTCCGGGATCGGCTCCAGCGTGAGGAATACGGCACGGTCGGCGAGATCGGGCCGCGTCACGATGTCCTCGATACCGTTCAAGATCACCGGACGGGCGGCGTCGAACAGCACTTCGTCCTGATCGGTGTAAAGCTGGCGCACCGCGAAGCCGCCGCCGGTGGCCAGCCGGCAAAGCGTGTCGGAAATCCACGCTGGCAAGCCCGATACATTGTCGAAGGCGAGCACGTGCCCATTGCTCGCGGCGATGAACAGATCACGATCTTCGCGCGGCAGAGCGCGCAAGGGCGCCGTGTTCGGATCGAGCAGCGACCGCAGGATCGCCGAAAAGGTGGACTTGGCCGATCCCTGCTCACCCGACAACACGATCACCGGATAGGGACCGCGATTTCGCAAGACGGCGAGTGCCCAGGCGACCACCAGCACGAAATCGGCGTCCGATTGTACGTTGAGGAAGGATAGTAGCGTCTCGACCGATCCGCCCTTAACCGGGATCGGCAGCGGCCTCATACCGGCGGCGCGGCGGAACCGCACCGGCGGTCGCCAGCCCTGAGCGTCGATCTCAACCGCCCGCCAGGTCTCGTCGCCGAGGTCGAGATAGAGGCGGCCATCGAGCCCGCCGACGCGAATATGGACGAGACGTTCCGGCGCGTTGAAATGTGCCTTGGCCTCGATCACGTTCAGCGCCGATTGCAAGGCTTCGGAACTTGGTGCGCCTTGCGTCGCCTCGAAGTAGCGGCGCGCGAGCCAGCGGCGGAAGCCCTTGGCGCGGATCGGCCAGGTCTCCCGGTGGCCGTTGATGTTGAGATCGGCAAAGCCCGTGCCGTCCGTAGCGTGGAACAGCTCGGCTTCTTGAGCCAAGTCGATCAGGATGTCGGCTTGTGTTGGACTGCGTCGGCCCGTGTCGCCGTTCTCCTCGGCGATGGCATCGTCGAGCGCCGTCACCCGGCATCCGGCCTTCTTCAGTTGCGCCCGAAGCGTCTCGAAGGCAGCGCGGTTGTCCTTCTTCAGCGCGGCGAGCGCTTCCAGCACCTCAGGGCTAAAGGGCGCACCCGGATCGGCGGCTGTTTTCTGGGCCAGCCCATCCAGCGGATCGCGGATGTCCTCGGCAGTATCAATGGCGTCGGAGATCGGGTTTTCGGGTTCGAGGGGATGATCCGGGCTCATCGGGCGTCCTCCTCGATGGAAGGTGCGCGGGCCTTGAGCAGATCGTTGAAGTCCATACCGTGCGGCGGGTGGGCGACGCGAACACGCCGTCCCTCCCGCTTCCAGCGCCAGGCGCTATCCCGTGCCGCCGCCTCGCCGGGCTCATCGCCATCGGCGAGCACGATGACGTCGCGCGCATTGCGCGGCAGATCGAGAACGCAAACACTTTTCCGGAGGCACCTCTTGTACCAGATATTCGAGGTCTGGCAGGTCATCGATCTCTTCCGGCGTGAGCAAGGGTACTGAACACATTGCTAGGTCCAGTTTGAATTGCGAAAAGTTCCGCCATGGCCCGCGCCAAAGACGCGAGCCTCATATTTCGAAGGCGGTTTTGTGGGACTGGTTAGGCGGCTTTCGGCCCGCGATACTGTGCGGTTGGCAGACTCGCCAGATATCGCTTGATGCTATCCATAAGGATCAGCGTCCGTGTCCCGGACTTGATCGCTTCGAGGTCGCTGGCCGCGAGTCTCCGGTAGATTTCGCTGCGGCTGAGTCCTGAAATGCGGATCGCATCTGGAATGGTGACCGCGATCGGTTCAATCGTTCGATCGAGTGTTTCATATGGGTGTTTCATTGATCCGTCCTGAGAGTCGCCCAGGTACATCCGGGCACGCGAGGAAGCGTCTCAGGAATTGCTTTTGGGTAAGAGGGGGGCTTTCTCAAAAACCCAGAAGCGAAAGAGCTTTGATGCGCGCAGCTGCAAATTTCCTCGCAGCAAGATCGTTTATTCGGCCTATAGGAAGCTCCCCCCTCAATTGGCTGTGTGCTTGCCGCACACCCTCCGGCGCATATGCATCGCCTTCGGCCCGCCATCGCAACACCTCTGCCTTAGATATTGCTCTACTTGGGTCAGTTGCCGTCTTAGGGTGCCTTACTCCAAATTCCTTGCATTTATTCTCTATGAACTTCGCAGCTTCATTCTTGTCCATACCGACGTGGTCGATGAGAACCCATGCGACAACAGCAATCTGCGCTCTCGCTGCGTCAAATGCGGTATTCGTTGGTCGGCATGTAGACCTTGGCTTGAAAATCAGAGTTGGCTTCGCCCCTTGGCGGACATCATGAAGAGCGGCGTTCAGTTGATTGAGCGATTTCACCGCGCCGGACAGAACTGCATCCGGATCGCCTTCCAGAAACGTAATCACGCGATTCAACGCGAAGCAGCAGACTAAGAGTTCGTCGAGTTCGGGGGCAGGCTCATTCGAGGTTTTCAGTTCCTTGATCAGACGAACGTATCTATCGGCGAGATCGTCCATTTCAAAGACTCACGCGTCTCGGCCCCAATCTGCGCGATAGGCCATCGTTGATTTTAGGTTTCTCAAATCACTTTGCGGTCCGTTGATTGCTGGGATTTCGATCGCATCCAGTTCGTCCGCTAGCCTTTGGAGGGCGCTGGCTACTTGCGGTCGATAGCGGCTTCGATTGTATGTCGCGGCGAGCGTCGACCTGATCGACGTATGGTTCAATGCCGCTTCGACGATATCTGGCAGTTCTCCTAGGTCGCCAAGCATCGTTGCGCCAGATCGCCGCAAATCATGGCGAGTCCATCCTCCGGTGCTGCTCTCGGCCTGAACGGCTTTTGTTTCACGGTCCCAGTTATGTAGTGGCCCGCCGCCCTTGATGCAGAACACGAGCTCGCCTTCGGCCCGGCCTTTTAGGCTCATGAGCAATTCGAGCGCTTGCCGCGAAAGCGGTACGATATGCGGCTGTCCATTCTTGGTCTCGGATATGGTCCACGTCTTTGCACCGAAATCGATATCCGTCCAGCGTGCGCGGGCAACCTCCTCACGGCGCGCCAATGTCAGCAGGATAAAGCGCAGGGCGGCAGCGTAGGGCCGGTCAGAACGTCGCATGATTGGAAGCAAGCGCCCAAGTTCCTCTCTGCTTAGAACGCGATCTCGGCGCTTCACTGTGGCGGGCGGTTGCAGGTCCGCGATTTCACGCGGAACATGGCCGCGTTTGGACGCCCATTTCAGGATCGGGCGCAGCGACCGCACCGCGACGGCAGCTGAGTGGCGAGCCGGGTACTTGTCCGCCTCGAGTTGGAGGTCGTGGGCGGAAAGTGTACCAATTGGAATGCTCAAGAAAGCCTTGAATACGCTACGCACTTGGCGCCGGGCTTCGGGCCATGATTTCAGTGACGAACCTCGCTGATGACCGTAGGCGGCGAGAAGGCCTTCCATAGTACCGATGCCATCCCTTGCCTCCCGGCCAATTGCCCGATCCCTGCGGCGATCCGCGATCGGATCTGCACCCTCATGTTTGACCTTGTAGTGGGTCGTGCGGGCTGCAGCTCGGGCTTCAGAGATGCCCATCGACGGGTAAGAGCCGAGCGGAAAGCGCCGCATGCGGCCGTGCCGATCCCGGCACGCGAGAACCCATGACGCGGAGACAGAGGGCGTCACACGCAGCCGTAAGCCGGGGCATGACGCATCTGACAGGTCACGGCGTAACCCAAGGGCTGGAGCCTCGCGGAGGGTCTTGCGGATGGTGGTCTCGGTGAGGTTGGCGGGCATGGCGCGGGGCTTCAGTGGGGCTTCAATTTAGCCGGGACATCTCAGGACGAATTGCAACTGCGATGGACGATACATAAGCGACAATGGCCATAAATGCAATACATATCAACGCGCTTTTTGATTGAGGTGGAATGGTAGTGGATGGCCTAGGACGGTTAGCCTCAGCTGTGAGTAGCTTACTCTTAATCAGCGGGTCCACGGTTCGAGCCCGTGTGCGCCCACCATCGAAACAAGCAATATCAATAAGTTACAGATGCTCTATCCAGGTATTGTTTAAGCGCCGCGTTTCGTGTCCGCACTATGTCCGCAACCCCGGGGCGGCCCGGCATGTGACCAATCGAAGTCTGCAAAAGGGCAGGAATGACGGAAAGCGGAAAGGCGGTGGAAAAGCCCGTTAGCCGCTTGACGAAACGCCAGCTCCTTTGCGAGTCTCTCAAGGCAAAAGGCTTCATGAAATGAGCGCCGAGCTTGTCCGCTATGACGCGATGTGCCAGGCGATTGCCGAGGCAACCACATTGAGTTTGTAAAGGGCGGTCTTGCCAACTTGCGGCGGACCGCCTTGGCTCGCTTGAAGCCGAAGCCGGCCGAAAGGGGCAGCGGCATTCGTGTGGTCAAATGACTGCTTTTGGCCCGCCCGCCGGTCCCGCAACCAGTTTTTCGTCCGCAATCCGGGGCCCGGCATGTGGCGCCGAGCTTCGGCGCGGAGTGACGAAATGAGCAAGCGCGAGCCCATGGTCGACGGTTGACCATCGCTCCGGAAAGCGAATTGACCTCGAACCTAAAGGGGGGTGCCCCTAGGTTCCCCCGTTGCTCTAGCAGGCGGCCGCGTGACGGGCAAAAGCGCCAATTGGCGGGAAACGCGCTATATTTTGAACCGAAGGAAATTTCGAAATGGCCGAGCCTGAAAACATTGTGCTTGAGCACTTAAGACACATTCGCGGCGCGGTCGACGCGATTCGCGGCGACATAGCAGACCTAAAAAGCCGGATGACAACTCTTGAGTTTACGGTCGGCAATTTGATGGCCGTCGAAGCGAGCCATTACGCCGGGCATTCCGGCCGGCTCGACCGAGTTGACGCGCGGCTTGAACGGATAGAACGGAGACTTGAACTTGCCGACGCCTGAACCCATGCGGAGATCGTGGCGGAGCATAAGACGGGAGGTCGGCGATCTTCGTCAAGCTGTTCGCGGCATGATGCCGAAACCGCCTCTGTTGGACTACAAGATTCATCAGCTGGAATTGCACGGAGTTGAACTCGGTGCGTGCTATGCTTGCCAGGTACTCAGATGCATTCAGCGTCCTGCGAAATACCCCGATCAGCGTAGGTGGTGCCATGGTTGAGCGCGGTGAGATAGAGGGTTGGCTCAAATGGAAGGCGGCTCAAGATGCCCGCTGGATAAAGGTCGGCGTAGTGGCCGCCGTTGTCGCGGCGATCTTCTCGCTGGTAACGACGGTCTTCTCGCTGGTAGCGCTTCTATAGTAACCCAATCTCATATTCACCCAGCAAGCGCCGCGTAAGTCGATTCCTGTATTTTGTGTAGCCCTCAAAAGGACGCGGCCGCGCAGGAAAGGCTGGAGATCAAAAGCCCCGCCCTGCTACGAAACGACGAATTCCCGAGCCCGGTCCGCGTCGCGAGCGCGGCCGGGTTCCTTGCATCAACCATGTTTTCTCCCCGCCATTCAGCGCGCCATGGTGGCGGGTTGATCTGTGGGGTGATGAGATTGGAATACGATTGAAAGTTCTGCATCAACAAATATGACAGACGTTTCGTGAGACTACCACGCTCAAACCGTTTACGCGGTTTGGGGCGGCGGCGCGATGCCGGCGCACAGGCGCTTTATCGCATCCTACGAAGCGAGCGCGCCGCGCTCTATGCCGGCATCGGGCTATGCGAGTTGGTATAACCCATCTTCATCTAAAGTCGAAAACACGTACGTTACTATAGGAGCCGTTCGTGTCGAAGACATAGAAGCCAACCCAGTTTCCGGTTTGACACGCTGGCTCTAGCAGCCCTTGAAAACGCGGATCACTAGTAAACCAGTAACCCCCCTCCGCGGGAAAGACGAAGAGGTACCAGACCCCACCCGAATATAGTCCCTCACAGTACGTTATGTGAAAATAGTTCCAGCCCGTAGGGACATTAGGAATTGCTCCATTTGCTACTTTACCGCCTTTAGTAGCAGCACTCACTTGCTCGGCGGTAATGGGCGGTGTTTTGCCGCCGGCCCCTCTTGGCGCCGGAGTTTGGGCTACTGCAACTCCCAGCGAGCCAATGAGTGTCATCGTTGCCAAGAATGTAAGCAATCTCATTGTTTCCTCCCGATATATGTCATACATTACCTATCACATCATACAACAGCATGACGACGTCGCCAAAGCATACTACAGCCACTAGGTCAATATACACGATCGAGCCTCTTTCACTTACTTCACTACGCCCGCGCCATTCTGTGAGCTTGCGGGCAGCTGCGAAACATTTCATTGCGGAACGGCCAACTCCCCTTAAGCTGACATTCCCCGGGTGGTCGCCTTTCGACCTGCACTTATGAGGCCCGCAACCATAGAGACTGTTTCCGTCAGCGCCGCTCAGTCGAAAAGGCTTGAAACGCTTTCTTCCTTGGCTATTCGAGCGATCGCCTCGCCGATCAAGGGCGCGATCGAAACCACCCGAATATTGTTAGAGACCCGGATCGCTTCGGTGGCTTGGATGGTGTCGGTGAGAACCAGTTCCTTGAGGCGAGAGGCGGCGATTTGCGCCACCGCTCCGCCGGAAAGAACCCCGTGCGTGATATAGGCATAGACCACCTGGGCGCCGTCCCGCAGCATCGCATCGGCGGCGTTGCACAAAGTGTCCCCAGAATCGACGATATCGTCAACCAGGATGCAGGTCCGGCCGGCAACATCGCCGATAATATTCATGACTTCTGAATTGCCCGCGCGTTCGCGGCGCTTGTCGACAATGGCGAGCGGCGCACCGATCCGTTTCGCTAAGGCGCGGGCGCGCACCACGCCACCGACATCGGGGGACACGACCATGACATTATTGAGTTTTAGCTGTTCGTTGATGTCCCGGACCAGGACGGGCGCGGCGTAAAGGTTGTCGGTCGGGATATCGAAGAAGCCCTGGATTTGGCCGGCGTGGAGGTCCACCGTAAGAACCCGGTCGGCACCGGCGCGAGTAATGAGATTGGCGACGAGTTTTGCCGAAATGGGCGTGCGCGGGCCGGGCTTACGGTCTTGCCTTGCGTAACCGAAGTAGGGGATGACTGCGGTAATTCGTCTCGCCGAGGCGCGCCGTAACGCGTCGGTCATGATCAGGACTTCCATCAGATGATCGTTCGCCGGATACGAGGTCGATTGAACGACGAAAGTATCCTGGCCGCGCACGTTCTCTTGAATCTCGACGAAAACCTCCAAATCGGCGAAGCGGCGAACCTGGCACTTGGTCAATGGGACCCCGAGATACGCCGCGATCGCATCCGTCAGAGACCGATTGGAGTTACCCGCTAGGATCTTCACCGCTCCCGCCACCCGTTCGATTTTCTGCTTGCGCGGCTGCCTCCAAATGGCCGCCCGACACGATGCAATGAATTAAGAGACCCGAACTGGGCGAGCCGCCCGCGGCAATGCGCGAATCAGCCGGTCCATCTTCGAAAAACTGGTTTTCGGCTCATTTCCCATGTTCCCAGGTCCAGTTTTCCGGGCCGCGAAGCCCGCCATTCGGCCCGCGGTTTCGATTCGGCGGCACCTGCTCGCCCGCCGTCGAGATTTTCGCGCTGCCGTTCGCAAGCGCCAATGCGATCCCCCGCCACGGTGGCGCTCCGTGCGAAAGACGCCACCGCAAAATCCAACTCCCGAACGAAACCGCGCGATAGGCAGCGAACCGCAACTTAGGCCTCGCCGCGATGCGCCTTTCCCCAAGCGGCCACTTCCATGATTTCCTCGACCGCCGCGGCGAGAAATTCATCCATCTTCCGGCGTATCTCATGGTCCGGTATATTGATTCCGGCGCGGTCGAAGTTGGCGCGTAAGGTTTTGAGAATCTGGCCCGCGCTGTCTTTCTCGATTTCGGCAGTGACGAGGCGGCGCGCGAAATCTTCCGCCTCCGCGCCGGTCTTGCCGAGCCTTCCGGCGGCCCAAAGTCCAAGCCTCTTGTCGCGCCGCGCCCTCGCCTTGAATTTCAGTTCTTCGTCATGCGCGAGTTTCGCTTCGAAAGCATGCTCCCGCTCGTCGAAAATCGTCATGATACTCCCTAGGCACTGTTGCATATCCGCATTTAGGTGGCGGCTTCGATAATAGCAATATCTTGGGAAAGCACTATGCCCGACACAGCGACGTCGCAGCTCGATTTCTTCGTATATCCCATTTCGAATCTCTGCTAAAGATCAAAGGTCCGTTGCGATAGGGAGGCGAAATTCTCGAATTGTCAGCGTTGCGTTAAGAGTTAGCTTAGCATTGTAGGGAAATCCGCTTTCGGGTAGGTTGGGTTTGGTCAGCTTGCTCCAGGACAGGAATAGGCGCGGACTCTCGATCCGCGGCGAAAATATGCGCATAGCCTCTGCTCCGGGCCGCCTTTGACGTCCAATGCGATGGCGCGTGCGGATGTGGGACATAGGACGTTCAAAGGAGCCACGGCCACCCATGGATCATCTCAAGCCACGGTTAATACCAATGAATTGCCGCCGCCGCATTTACGAAGGCAAGGCAAAGGTCCTCTATGAGGGTCCCGAACCGGGTACGCTCATTCAGCACTTCAAGGACGACGCCACCGCGTTTAACGCCAAGAAGCACGAGGTAATCGATGGAAAAGGGGTGCTCAACAACCGGATCTCCGAGTTCGTCTTTCAAAATCTCAACGACATCGGCGTGCCGACCCATTTCATTCGCCGCCTCAATATGCGCGAGCAATTGATTCGGGAAGTGGAAATCGTGCCGCTCGAAGTGGTTGTGCGCAATGTCGCGGCCGGATCGCTCTCGACCCGGCTTGGGATCGAGGAAGGCGCCCAATTGCCGCGCTCGATCATCGAATTCTACTATAAGAACGACGAGCTCAACGACCCAATGGTTTCCGAGGAACATGTCACGGCGTTCGGCTGGGCGAGCCCTCAGGAGATCGACGACATCATGTCGCTCGCGATTCGGGTCAACGATTTCCTATCCGGGCTTTTCCTTGGCGTCGGCATAAGGCTTATCGATTTCAAGATGGAATGCGGCCGGCTGTGGGAAGGCGATGTGATGCGCATCGTCGTCGCCGATGAGATTTCCCCCAATTCCTGCCGCCTGTGGGACATCAAATCGAACGACAAGCTCGACAAGGACCGTTTCCGGCGCGATCTCGGCGGGCTGGTCGAGGCGTATACCGAAGTCGCGAAGCGACTCGGTATCTTACAGGAAAACGAGCAGCCCCGCGCCAGCGGGCCGAAGCTCGTCCAGTGAAGGTCAATCAGCCCCTCGGGATGTCTAGAGGATTGGTAATGCGTATTTATGCACCAGCCATCGCTGCTGCAGCGGCGCTTTTTTTTGTATCCATTCCGGCGTCTTCTCAACCATCTTTTGAGATTGGACCGGGAGGCTCCGCATAGGCGGGTCAAGGCAGTGCGCGGAATTGCGGTGTGCCTGCGAGCATAAGGAGGAGTTAGGCGAATAGGGCGAGGGTAATTGCCAGAGATACCGCGAGGCATGCAGACGCTAAGTTCGGGCCGGCGAAAGCGCCACGTCGCGGCGATACGGATGACTGCTTGTGTTCACGGCGAGAGCTGGAATTTGCGCTGATGAAAGCGCGGGTGATTGTCACACTCAAGGACGGTATTCTAGATCCGCAAGGCAAGGCCATCGAGGGTGCGCTCAAATCGCTCGGCATCGCCGGTATCGACAGCGTGCGGCAGGGCAAAATATTCGAAATCGAACTTGCCGCGAACGATCGGACGGCAGCGGAAGGGTTGCTGCGCGGCGCGTGCGAGAAATTGCTCGCCAATCAGGTCGTTGAAAATTTCCAGGTGGAAATCCTCTCAATCTTCGGGAGCGGCGGGTTGCCCGTGCAAGCAGATATGAGCGAGGATAATATAACCGGCTCATGAAAGCCGCCATAATAGTCTTCCCCGGCTCCAACCGCGAGCGAGACGCGCTCCGCGCCGTGGAAAAAATCGCCAAAGCTAAATCTTCAATCGTCTGGCATGGCGAACATATCCTGCCCGCCGGCACCGATCTTGCGGTGCTTCCCGGCGGCTTTGCTTACGGCGATTATCTGCGTTGCGGCGCCATCGCCGCGCGGGCGCCCGTCATGGACGCCGTGCGCGCTCATGCCGGGCGCGGCGGTCTCGTTCTCGGCATCTGCAACGGCTTCCAGATCCTAGTCGAAGCCGGGCTATTGCCGGGCGTGCTGATGCGCAATGCCAATTTGCGGTTCGTCTGCCGGATGCAGCATTTGACCGTCGAGCGAGCCGACACGCCTTTTACCTTCCGCTATGCCAAGGGCCAGATCATCAAAGTGGCGATCGCGCATGGCGAGGGAAATTACATCGCCGATCGGGAAACGATCGCCCGAATTGAGGGCGACGGCCGCGTCGCCTTCCGCTATTGCGATGCGCAGGGCGGCAGCGACGGCGACGCCAACCCCAACGGCTCGGTCAATGGCATCGCCGGAATTTATTCGGAGAAGTTGAATGTCCTTGGCCTCATGCCGCATCCCGAAAATCTCATTGACCCGCTGGTTGGCGGGATCGATGGGCGCGGCATTTTCGATAGCCTGGCGGGTTTTAGCGGGACCGCGAATCAACCTACGCTCGGCCATCGCGGCGCCGGTTCGAGTTGGGGCCTCGCGTAAGGCTGGTGGTTCGGATTCAGTCCAGCCGATAAGGCGGAATGCCTTGCGTGATGGCTTGCGGAGGCTGGTCGCCGCCAATCTCGCCCGAACGGATCATGGCGATCCGGCGCCTATCTTGGCTATTGAGCGACTGTCACCCAATACATCTATTCGCGATCACTCTCCTTACCCGTCAACGCGGGCTTTTGGGTAACCTCCGGATATTCCAGCAATTCAGCGCAGAATAAAACCGGTACCCGGATTGTGCTCGATCCGGCTTTCAAGCCGGCGCTCCTGGCCCTCGCCGAGTGTTTTGACGCGATCTATCGTTCCGCCTTTCCCCAGCAGATCATGGATTTGTGCGATCCAAGCCGCTATCTACCGAGCAACGGCGTCGCCAAATGGGCGAGCGTCATCGGCAGCACGAGCCGCACCACGCGGGCATGGCTCACTTGCGGAGGGTTTGCACCGGTGGTTGCGTTGATGAACACCGCACGTCCCGGTTTAGCGGGCGCTGCGCATATTCATGAGCCGCAGCACCAGCCAGACCGGAACGACGATCGCGGCTCCCGCGAGAATGTAATCGGCCACTACACGGATCGCGTCGAACCCCAGGTCCCAGATTCGATCAACGAGCTGTTGCAGCCCACGAAATACGTCCCAGGGCCTGATGTCGAGCCACATCAGGAAAGCGCCGACGATCAGGGATACGAAAAGAAGGCGCAAGAAGACGCCGCCGGGCGAGCCGCCCAGAAAACGGTTAAGTGGCGTGTCTTGGGGATGCGAGCGGGCACCGGACGGGGGCTGTTGAGGCGCCGTCCAATGGGGAGGCGCCTTCGGTGCAAGACGGTCATCTTCGCTCATGCGTTATCTCTCAAATCGAAGCTTAAGGAGGCGGGAACGCCTCGGCCCTATCAATTTGGCGGATAGTTTGGGCGGCGTGTCAACATCAAGGCGCCTCAAGCGCGATGGAAGTGGCAGAGTGGGCCGCACGCCGGTTCTTATCGCACTCTGCGCGAGCGCCCTATCTGGCGCGATTAGCGGCGCGGTCTGTCCCGCGCCGCCGATTGATTTATCGCGTTTCTCTTTCGAGCAAGTACAACGAAACTTTGTCGTAACATTGCGCATAAGTCGATTTACGCTTCCCGACCTGGTCCGGCCGCAGATTGTTACCCTTATGTTCGCTGACGCAGACCCGCACGAGATCCACTATAACCGCGTCGACGAGTTCGTCGAGCGACACTTTCCATGCGAACAAGCCTTTTTCCAAATCCCAGCGCACGTTCGCCCGGAAGGCGGCCAGCATCGGAAAAAGCCAACCGTTTGGAACCCGGCAGTCGACGGTGCCCCCAATAAAGGGCAGCGGTTCGTTTTTGTGGGCCGCAGAACCGGCGCGCTTATTTTTCCCAATTTTCACCCGTCCCAATTGGAAACCGGCGTCCTTTGACGCCGGCGGCGTCTTTTTCCTGATATTGTCGGCGAGCCTCAAAATCTCGGGCAGCCGCGGGATTAAGAGATCCAAAGGCGACGGCGCCTTGAGGTCAGTTTTGTAAAACTCCAACGCGCTTCTCAACCGGTTCAGAAGGTAATGCGGATGCTTGTTTTTGGTGAAGCGTTGGCAATTGAACATTTCGAGCATCGCGAGAATTTCGGTGACATAAATGTCGCCGGTGTCCCCTTGATGATAGGAAATGTCATTTTCACCAGAGCGTCCCTTCATGACTTCCCGGATCCTATCGAAATGCCCTTGCAGGTTGACGAGTGAGGGGTCGTCGACCTGTTTGCTTCGATTCAAGCCCTCGGCCATTGCTGGGACTTTGTCTTCGACAATGCCGCTAAGCACATGCAATCGGACAAAGGCTTGCTCGAGGCTTTCCGCCTCCATTTCGTCAGCGTTTTCGATATTCTCGCGGATCGCGCAAAAGGTATGTCCGCCATTGACAATCCCGTGAAGGTTTTTATCCGAGAGCACGATTGTCAGCTGACCCCGGCCTCCGGGAACATGGATATGTTCGGCCCCATCAACCAAGAGATAGATCCCTTGGTTCTTGAGGGCCATATTTTCCGGATCTTCTGTCAAAGTCCGGGTTATCCCAGTAACAACCGGCCCCTTGAGGGAGTTGTCTGCTTTCCGGCTCGGGCTTCGCGGATTGACGTCCATGTAACCTTCCAACTCGGGAGGAAGGTCAACGACTCGGACAAAACAGTCTCCGACCTTCGCGCCGGGAATCCCCGGAATCGGCAGACTACGATATTCGCTAGTGGGGATTTTGCAGATGAAAGGATGCGGGGCGACAGCTCTCGCCCGGCCATCCTGTGATGACCGTGTCATATTTCTAGTCTCCTTGACGAAAGGCTCGTGCCCGCCGCCATTAACGTCCGCAGACCATCGCCAAAGGCGATTTAAAATCGGGGGACGATCGCTCCATAGGACCAACGATCCGGAGCGTCAAGCCCGCTAGCCGCTGTTTCTCCTTCTAACTCACAACCGCTCGCGTTTTACCGCCTTCCGTGCCCCCAGACGGCCATCGTCCCTTTATTTGTTTTGCGGCCCACCAGAGTGAGCGCGGGGCAAAGCGGCGGGGAGCCCCGCGTCTTGCTCCGCGATTAGTGAGAGGGTGGGGCGGCCGCCGGTCGAGATGCGGCTAGGACAGGGACTTCAAAGAGGCGGATTTCCCTCTATGGGATGGAAGGACGGTCATCTTCGCTCATGCGGTATCTCTCAAATCGAAACTCAATGAGGGGGAAGGCCCCGGTCCAGTCAATTTGACGGATAGTTTGCCGGTCGTGTCAACAAGCCATTTCAAGCGCGATGGCGGTGGCCTCGCCGCCGCCAATGCAGAGCGCCGCCGCGCCGCGTTTCAACCCGTATTTTTGCAAGACCGCAAGCAGCGTCACGACGATTCTGGCGCCCGACGCCCCGATCGGATGGCCGAGCGCGCAGGCGCCGCCATGCACATTGACTTTTTCATGCGGCAAGGAAAGCTCTCGCATCGCCGCCATGGCGACCACCGCGAAGGCCTCGTTGATCTCGAAAAGATCGACATCGATCAGGGACCAGCCGGTCTTGTCCATCAGTTTTCGCAACGCGTCGATGGGGGCGGTGGCGAATTGACTGGGCGCCTGCGCGTGGCTGGCATGAGCTAGGATCGTCGCCAACGGCGGGATGCCCCGCTTTTCAGCCTCCGAGCGGCGCATGAGTACGAGCGCCGCGGCACCGTCCGAAATCGAACTCGAATTCGCCGCCGTCACGCTGCCGCCTTCCCTAAACGCCGGTTTGAGATGAGGAATTTTATCGAGCTTCGCCTTTAGCGGCTGCTCGTCGTGCAAAACGATCCTTTCGCCGGTCTTGCCCGACTTGACCGTGACTGGCGTGATCTCCTTGGCAAAACTACCGTCACGGATCGCCTTTTGCGCTCGGTCCAGGGAAGCGATGGCAAAGGCGTCCTGGGCGGCGCGGGTAAATTGAAATTTTTCGGCGCAATCCTCCGCGAAGGCGCCCATCGGCAAATGCTCGCCATAGGCATCCTCGAGCCCGTCGAGGAACATATGATCGAGGAGTTTGCCATGCCCCATGCGGTAGCCGGACCTCGCGCGATCGAGCAGGTAGGGAGCGTTGCTCATGCTTTCCATGCCGCCCGCAAGCGCGATCCGCGCACTCCCGGCGCATAAAATGTCGTGCGCCAGCATGATCGCCTTCATGCCGGAACCGCACATCTTGTTGACGGTCGTGCAGGGAACAGCCTGCGGCAGGCCCGCGGCAAGCGCGGCCTGACGGGCGGGAGCCTGGCCCTGGCCGGCCGGCAAGACGCAGCCGAGAATCACTTCTTCGATGTCCGCGGGCGCAACCCCGGAACGAATGAGCGCTGCCTCCGCGGCGGCGGCGCCGAGACTCGGGGCGGCAAGGTCCTTGAACTCGCCTTGAAAGCCGCCAATCGGTGTACGCGCGGCGGCGGTGATGACGATCGGATCGGCGTTCGCCATAATTTCTTATTCCCTTTCAAACAGATCGTGATCGCCGGCCGCCGGCGAAAGAGGCCGCCCGTCCGACCGCAAAGTTTTGTTTAGCGCGAGCAGAAATCTATTGGCCTGGCGGCGTGTCGGAAAGGCGTGGCAGTCACCTTTCGGTTCATTGAGCACGTCATGTCTTCGGCGCTCAATGCGACCAGCCCTCATATCGCGGAAACTTTACTGGACATTCGCGGCTGAGGGGACAGAGTTATTGTGATCTCCCAATGGGTCCTCGGGGGAGTCCAAAAGAAGTGGGGGCCGCGCTTTTGTCCCGGCGCGGCTCCGGTTCTTTCGGCGGCGAATGGTCAAATTTTCGCCCCGCCGCGAACGGCTAAGCCTAAGCGCTTCAGATCGATCCACCTTGCCATGCGCTTCAGATTGACCCCGCCGGGCGCTCCCATCTTTTTTGTGTCGCTTATCCTGGCCGTTGCCGCCGTGGCGACACTCTACACCCGTGTTCCGCTCGCGGGGCATTATATCGCCCTGCATCGTTTTTGGGTGATGGCGGCGGCTTATGCGGCGCTACTCGCGGGCGTGCTGTTCGAGGGGCTGTAGCATGGCAGGCGGAGAAAGGTGCGGCGGGCGGGTCTGATGGCAAGGAGGCCGCGATAAGATACAGCTTACGCCTGGGGCCGTGTCCAAACGCGGTCCTTCGTTAATTCGGACAGAAGACGCTCCTTGATGCCGTGAAATCTTTCGTCGTCTTTATCAAAGCCACGTTTCGTCAGTTCCCTACACACACCAATGGCCGCATGCGCCTTGTGAGTGCCTCCACTGCGGTTGGTCGATGTATCATCCACTACACACAATGCCCGGCAAGCGGTCACTTCTTTCACGCGTATAGCTCGAATAATCTTCGCTTTAACCGCGAAAATTTCTTTTAGTAAATGAGCACTAGGGAGCTTCGACTGAACTTCAGCGACAACCGAGTTGAGCGTAAAGTCATCGAAAGCATCAATTCGCCAAACCGACAAGCAACCCGCAACCAATTCCTTATTCTGAATTAGTGAACCATTGACCTTACCGTTCTTTTTGTAATGCATCGGCTCCTTGCCTGCACGACAAACTCGCTCCTCATCGCGAACGGGCCCTGGAGAAGAACCGCCTCGTATAATTGCTTCATTGTGACAAGGAATTGGGCAGGAAATCATCGAGGGCTAATGATGCTGCTAACCTTCGTGTCGGCAAGACGCTCAAGGAGTTTATTCTCATCTCTCTCGCAACACTTCCAATGGCAACCCTGCCCCTGGATTGGGGTATGGACCCCAATCACCTCATGCTTCCCATTAAAAATCAGCGCGAAAGTATCCCGGTTCGAGGCCGACCAACGCATCGTCACATAACCATCACTCTCGTCGACTTCGATGTCAGGAACACGCGCGACTGTCCGCACGAGGGAAGCGACACCCTCGATATCAATCATTATTGACGAGGACGGCGCAATGCTACCTGGCCCTGCCCAGCCGCCTTTTAGCGCCCCTAAATCCCGGAGGAGCTTTTCCCATTCTTTATCTTCTGCGTTGGTCTCATAAGAGAAATCAAGGGAACGTGGTTCGCATTGAAAATCCGCAATTGATGGAACAGAAGAGACGAAGGGCTCCGAGCCATGCACCAGAAAACGCGTTGCAATGTGTTGCAAGTCTCCACCCTGCAAAAGACTGCTATTCCGCGCGTTATTGACTACGTCTCCGATATAAGTGAGCGGCCAACGGCCAGAATTTGTTATCTTAACAATTGATTCGTCGAATTCGTCGACGAGACGGCTGATCGGCCGCTGTTGATAGAGAGAAAGCGAGGACTCAGAGCTTTCATGGGCGGGCATCACAGTGGTCATGGCGCAGTTTCCACTCCGATCCGTTCGCAGACTTCGGCCGTGAACAAGCTTCGCACAAGCGCCTTGTTCGAAGCGTGCATTGCATGCATCGTAGCATCGAGGCGCTCTTGAAATGCCTCACTTTGAGATATAGGCCCAACGAGCGCCTCGGTAAAGCGCGTCAGCTGAACGTGGGTGATGTTCAAAAAAATCCGGTTCTCGGGCAATTCGGCTTCGGGTGCCACATAAGGCTCCCGCCGCGCGTCAAAATTCAGCGTATGCAGTACCTGATCCACTCCAGAAGTTTCAAACCAGCCAGAATGGCTATGCCAAAGTGCTCCATGTTTCCAAACCGACGGAGCAACGGCCTCGTTTGGCTTTAGGAGCGTAGAAAGATCGTAGTCCTCCTTGAGCACGCGAAACCGGTCAACGATCCGAAGAGCGGTCGCGAAGACGCTAACGGGCTCGGCGGATGCGATTTGCGAAAGAGCGAAGTTGAGAAAACGTCGCGCTTGTTGCCAGCTTTTCTCCCAACCCACGTAGCGAGTTGTTTCAACTGCGATTTCCTGGCCCATGGCCCGCAAAGTCCAAATCGCCGTCCCATCGGGACGAAAATAAGAAAACTCCACCGCCTGACTTCCAATAGGAAGAGGAAAAGGCGCGTTCATAGCCAAGTTTACAGGTTGAGGCGCATTTTGAGCCGGCAGCTCCCGCCTAATCTGATTATGTGCGTTCCGAAGCGCACTTACGTGGGCTGGCCCCAGTGGATTAGCTAGCGCATAAACAAAAGCTGCCGACTGAATGGCATGGTCGTCATTAATCGGTTCGAAATCCATGAAGTTCCTCAAGCCGTCAAGAACGGCACTTATTATTAGGACTTGATGGCCAAACCGTAAACATCCCCTCGGAAGCGGCACCATCGGCTTGAGCTCGAGCCATGCTTTACTTATTTGGGCGAGCCCACCTCCGCCCCTCAAAAAGCCACGCCGAACAGACGCTTCCCAATAGCGCGGCAAGGCCCAAGAAGCCGATCGCGAGCGGCATCACGCCCACGCCCTTCACTTCGCTGGCGCCAACGCGCTTGATCGCGGCGTAGTCGGCGCCGCCATAGACCGGACTGTTCCCAATCGCGACGAGACGCGGCAGGGAGATTTCGCTGTTGTCAGCATTGCCGATCCGGCGTACCGTGCCTCCCGTCGCTTCGGCGAGGGGCCTCAGTTTGTCCGCCGTTGAAACTACCTCCTGGAATTCGCGCGGATTTTCCGGCCCAACATTGGCGAGAACCGACAAATTTCCGTCGCTTAGGCGGTAAAGTCCGAGTTCCGCCGCATTCACGTTCGCGCGGGAGATGCCCGGCTCGGCCGACGTCAAGCGCACGCTTTCTTCCCCGCCCGCAGGCGAGGCGACAGTGACCGGTGGGACATCGGCCTTCAGGCCCTGGCGTTCGATTTCGATGACGTGCCCGCGCACGTTGGCCCGCAAGGCCTCCTCTTCCAGGTCTGGCTCCTTCATCAGCCAATGCGCGAGCCTGCGCAAAAGGTCGAGGTGCGGGCCGCCGCCTTCGAAACCGCGTGCCCAGAGCCACATCTGATCGGTGAGAAGGAGCGCCACCCGGCCCTTGCCCTCGCGCGAGAGAACGAGCAGCGGTTTTCCGGCGGCGCCGGACAAAATGCTGGTGCCGTGGGTGACCTCGGCATTGACTTGGCGGAACCATTCGCTCCAGGCGGGCGGCTTCTGATCGGCGCCCGGCAAGCCGCGCGTCACCGGATGTTTGGCGCCATCTACGGTGATCGCCGCACGGAAAGCGTGTTCGGTCAGGCTGCCGTCCGGGCGCGCCGGCGCGATTCGGCCCAACTGCGAGTAATAGAGCCCTTCGGGGCGAGCGAAATCGGGACCCGCCGCGAGCATCAGCGCGCCGCCCTCGCGGACATAACGGACGATGTTATCGAAATAAATCAAGGGCAGGACGCTCTGATTCGAATAGCGGTCGAAGACGATGAGGTCGAATTCCTTGATCTTCCGGCCAAAGAGATCGGCGGTCGGAAAGGCGATCAGCGATAATTCGTTGATTGGCGTTCCATCCTGCTTTTCCGGCGGCCGTAAAATGGTGAAATGCACGAGATCGACATTTGCGTCGGATTTGAGAAGATTGCGCCACATGCGCTCGCCCGCGTGCGGTTCGCCCGAAACAAGCAGAACCTTCAATTTGTCGCGCACGCCGTCGATCGTCAGCACCGCCTTGTTGTTGATCGCGGTTAGCTCGTCCGGCAAGGCCTCGACCTCGATCTCGACGACATTTGGGCCGCCATGTTCAATCTTAACCGGCACGCGAAGGCGCTCGCCGGGCGTCGCGACGATGGTTGCAATGGGGTCGCCGTCGCGGCGAACCTTGAGCACGACGGGGTCGCTGGTGTCTGCGGTGTCGAGCACCCGCAACTCAATCGTTTGGTCCTTGCCGACAATCCCGAAGCGCGGCGCTTCTAGCAACTCGATCCGCCGGTCGCGCTCGCCTTCGTGACCGGTAATGAGCGCGTGCAGCGGCCCCTTGAAGCCGAGCGCGCTCACCTCGGCTGGGATATCGTCGACGACCCCATCGGTGATCATGAAGACGCCACCGAGGCGTTCCAAGGGCACGTCGGCGAGCCCGGCGTTCAATGCCTTAAATAGCCTCGTGCCGTCGGCTTCGCTATCGGTGCGGTCGCTCTCGATGACGCGGACTTCGACATTGCCGAGGGCATTGAGGCGTTTTTCAAGTTCGGCGCGAGCCTTTTCCGTCTGCGCTGGGCGCTCGCCGATCGTCTGGCTGCCGCTTTGGTCGACGACCACGGCCACGACGTCTTTCAGCGGGTTGCGGTCCTCGTGGACCAAAGCGGGGCCGGTCATGGCCAAGAGGAGCAAGCCAAGGCCCAGCGCGCGGAGAAAAGCGCCGCTACCACGTGCATAAAACCCCGCACCGATGAGGCCGAGCGCGATCACCCCCAATCCCAGCAAAACCGGCCAGGGCAGCAGCGGGGAAAACGAAAGATTGAACTGGCTCATTCAGACTCGAGGTATTGCAGGTTCAATCTCGCATGTATAGGCCCGCGCCGCGCCATCCAGGAAGCCGGATTGGGGATCTAGGACAATTAGGTCCGCGTTGCGACAGAAGCGGACGTCACGCGAAGGCTTGGCTAACGTCGGCGATAAGATCGTCAGGATGCTCGATCCCGATCGACATGCGAACCAATGACGGAGTAATTCCAATTTCGCGACGGGCTTGTTCCGTAAGCCCGGAATGCACTGTCGTCGTGGGATGGCAAATCAAGGATTCCGTTCCGCCCAGGCTGACCGCCAATTTGAATATCTGAAGGCGATTGAGGAAAGCGAACGCCTCCGCTTGATCTCCTTTGACCTCGAAGGAGAATGTCGAGCCAGCCGAACTGGATTGCCTCTCCATCAACTTCTGCGTGGGGTGTTTGGCGGGAAGCAAAGGCGGATAATGGACGCACGCCACCTTGGGATGACCAGCGAGGAAGTTCGCCACGGTCGCGGCATTGCTGGCCGCTCGCCCCATCCGAAGCGAAAGCGTCTCCAGAGAGCGCGCCAACATCCAGCACGAATGCGGGTCGAGCTGCGTGCCGATGGCACTGCGCATCGCGTGAATGGGCTTCAGGTCGGCGGCGGAGCCTAGAATTGCGCCGCCGATGAGATCACTATGGCCGCCAACATATTTCGTGAGAGAATAAAGCGATAAATCAGCGCCATGCCGGAGAGGCGATTGAAACACGGGCCCGAGGAGGGTGTTGTCGCAACAGACGATGGGTCGCGAATCTTGGCTGGGTGCTATGTCCTCCGCAATTCGTCTCACGAGCGCGATGTCGACGAGGCTGTTCATCGGATTTGATGGCGTCTCGATAAAAATCATTGCGATGCGCCCATCGGCACGGGCGCGCGCGGCGGCCGAGCGAATTTTTTGCTCGTCGAGTCCGTCGGTAAAGCCGACGCTTTTGACGCCGAAGGGCGCAAGGGTCTTACCGATGAGAACTTCCGTGCCGCCATAGAGGGGGCGGCTATGTAAGACCGTTTCGCCTGGTCGCACATAAGCAAGCATCAGAGTGACGATGGCCGCCATGCCGGAGTCAAAGACCAGCCCGCTTGCGGCTTTTTCGTGGATCGCGAGCCGATCCTCGACGATTTCCAGGTTCGGGTGATTGAAGCGAGAATAAACGAGGCCGGTTTGCCCTTCGACCGAAGGCGCGCGGCGTCCAGCCAAATAGTCGAAAAAATCGCGACCCTGTTCTGCCGTTTGGAAGACGAAGGTGGAGGTCAGAAACACCGGAGGCTTGACCGAGCCTTCCGAGAGGTTCGGATCATAGCCGTATCCGAGCATTAGCGTTTCGGCATTCAACTCATGTTCGCCAATTTTCACCTTGTGATAGCGCGCGGTGGCCATGACAATTCCTTTCGAAAGTTATCGGGCAATTCATGGTCGTTTAGGCCGAGATCTTTCCAGCTGGATTTAGCATGGCGTAGTAGATGAAGAGACCTCATCGCCTTCCGAGCTGGTTCGAATCTGGACCGCGCCGTTGCACCAGCAGATGAATGGGAACATTCTTAGCGTCGATCGACCAGTGCCGCATGTTACGCTGATGAGCGCGACAAATCGAGCTTTGACGTTCCAGCCAGAATCCATCCCGGCCAGCCTCGACGGCAATGGCGATGCATTCGATCTTGCGCCCCGCCTTGACCGCCTCATCGCGCCAAGCAACAACAATTTCAGAAGGGCGTGTCACGGCTTCCTGCGGAGCCATTGATATACGAAGCGCTGGGAGGGGAGGCACTAGACGGATTACGGCTGAAAACCTCTTGCCTCCCCGGACGCGCTAGGTTTGTAGCGAGCGGTGTCTCGAATTCAATGCGTGCACAAAATCGCGCGCCGGTAAGACCGATCGTGCCTGGCAAACCATTCAAGAACTTCTGCCTTTGCAAGACGCATGATCCGAAATTCCTCAACGAGTGCACCACAATTTGAAGTCGTATAAGGCCCATTATGGAGCCTATAACCCAGACAGGCACTCGCAGATCCAGGGACGAGGCTTGCATGTCCGTTTCTGGCGCTGATCGTAAGTGCTGCCGCGGCTCGATTTCGGCAGCTACCGGGGGCACACCGGAAAATATATGCTCGTCGCGAGCTTTTCGCAGGCTGACTGATGCTGTCGAAAAATCCGGTTTTTTGCTTATCGTTACGGTCTTTCGATTGAGATGCACCGGCGGCATTGAAGCAATCTTGAAATGGGGTCGACTTTGACACGGACTGAACTGATCCAATCCTAAGCGATTTCAGGCAAACGATGCGCGCCGTCGGGTTGACGGTGGCCCAAGGGTCCGGAGCGCGAGTGTTTTAAGGTTCTGCACAATGGCAGCGAGATGAAACTCATCGCGTGCGCCAGAAAGCCCCCTGAGGCGCATCCGCTCGAAGCCGTGGTGTGTCTTCAAGTGTGCGAAGCGCATCTCAACACGCTTTCGTTCGTCGCGTGATTTGGCAAACGCCTTTGTCTTCATCTTCCGCCGTGCGATATCGCGGGCATCCTCATGGAGGTCGCGCGGGATCTTGCGCGCATCGGCCGTGGTGCAGCACTTCGCTCGTATCGAGCATATATCGCAGTCCCGCTTTGAGGCGCGGTACAGCAGCGTACGTCCGTCATGCACGGTGCCGCTGGTCTGCAGCAGTTTCCCGCTGGGGCAGATGTAGGCTCCGCGTTTCCTGTCCCAGTGGAAATCCGAACGGGAGAAGATGCCGTCCTGCCGATCGCTCTTCTCCCACACCGGGATGTGCGGGATGATTTTCTTCTTCTTGACCAGCCAGCCGAGGAACTTGCCCGTTCCATAGGCTGTGTCCGCGGCGAGTCGCCTCGGCCTCAGATCGAAGCGCTCTTCTACTCGATCCAGCATCGTTTGTGTCGCGGCAACTTCCGCGTAGGTGCGAGCCGGCGTTGCCTCGACATCTACGATTACTGCATTCTCGATGTCGATGAGGTAGTTCAGCCCATATCCGAATTGCACGCGTTTGTTGGCCTTGGCTGTCCATGCCGATTGCGGGTCCGACGGCGAGATCACCTTGGGCGGCTGGCGCTCATAACGGCGCTGTCGTTTGCTCTCGGATCCACCGCTCTCATTTAAGGCATCGCCTTCAATCGCCGCCTCGGCTTCGAGTGCCGCAAGATACTCAGCCACCGCACGCTTCTGCCGCTGCTTCTCAGTCCAATCGAGTTCATCAGGCGCCTTGCCGTGATAACGGCTCGCGTTCGCCTCCATGACGCTCGCGTCCACGGCAAACCCCTCGCCCTTGACGAGGCCCATCCCCATCGCAGCCATGACGACGCGCTCGAAAATATGGCGCAGAATGTCGCTCTCACGGAACCGGTTCAACCGGTTCTCGGAGAACGTAGAGTGGTGGGGAATCGCGTCATTGAGATCGAGCCGGCAAAACCACCTGTATGCGAGGTGGAGTTTTACTTCCTCGCACAGCTTCCTCTCGGAGCGAATGCCGAAGCAGTAGCCAACGATAAGCATCCGGATCAGCAACTCGGGATCGATCGAAGGTCGGCCGATGGCGCTGTAGAATGGACCCAACTGTTCGTGCAAGTCGCCGAGCACAGATGTCACGAAAACATTGATCCGGCGCAACAAGTGCCCCTTCGGGATCATGTCATCGAGCCGAAATTCGTAGAAAAAGTTCGCTTGCTCTCGATACTTTCGTCCCATCATCGCCGAATCATCCTACCCTCATTCAATCAGCAGGAATCATCGTTCAGCCCGTCGCGCAAACCCTTTTTCGACAGCATCAACTCTTTGCGGAAGTTCGGCTCAGGGTTGGCGGCAGGAAAATCGGGTGAAAGATCATGCGGCGGCGAGGCGGACTTCCGCGCGCCGGACCTTGGTTTTCGAAACTGCGGCCTTGCCCACCATCAGCATGACGCAGCGACCGTCCGGCTCATGCAAACGATCCTCGCGGGTTTGACGATCTTTTCAGATAAGTTCCTCGTTTCCATAGCCACGCAGCCGCTCAAGTTACACGCGAGCCTTCCGGTCCGATGCGAATCGCGCTCGCTTGTGGCCCCTCCACAAACGGAAACGCGATTGGGTTCAAATGCCGGTAACAAAACGCCAGCGGGCGGCAATGATTTTGGCCTGATCTGGCGATCGCCCCGCGTCGATCTCGTGGCCGGGGACGCAGGGATAGACCGTGGGCATGACATCGCGCCACTCGTTACGGACCTGATGAAGATCGGAGTTGGCAAATGCCGCAGAAGAGAATCTCGAGCTGTAGGTCGCGTTCGGTCGAATCGCGCCGTGAAATCGTGGCGGAGGCCAGTGGCGATGTCGCACTGGCCGCTGAGTAGGCCTTCGCGTTGTACACGGATTTGTCCTTTTCTGTTCGACTCTCTTGAGTTGCCCTCATGGGGTGGCCCTGGGCGCTGCAGGAGCTTTCGTCCTCAGCGTGCGGTGTAGCCGCCATCCACAGTGAGTGCGTGACCGATCACGAAGCTTTGCGCCAGGACTGCAAAGCCAAAGCACAGCGGCGGCGATCTCCTCAGGCCGACCAAGTCGACGAATCGGCTGGTCTCTCATGATGTCTTTCATGGCGTCCGGTTCCTTGGCCAACATGTCCGCAACCATCGGCGTTTCGATCGTCCAGGGCAAACCGCGTTAATGCGAATACCCCTGGAGGCATATTCGAGCGCAGCACTCTTCGTCAGCCCGATCACTCCGTGTTTGGACGCATGATACACGGCTCGGCCGGGGATGCCGATCAGGCCGCCGATCGAAGAGCAGTTGACGATAGCCCCGCTTCCTTGCTCGCGCATCTGGCGCAGCTCGTACTTCATGCAATTCCAGACGCCACGGAGATTGATCGCATACACTCGATCGAATTCTTCGCCGCTGGCATCCGCGGTTTCCACTGCAGGACTGCACACCGGCATTGTTGTACGCCGCATCCAGGCGACCGAAGGTGGATACGGTCTGCTCAACCATCGCTACTATCTCAGCCTCGTCGGCGACATTGCAGCGGATCGCGATCGCCTTATGGCCAGCGGCGACCAGTTCCTCTACTGCGGAGCGAACCGCGTCCTCATGGACATCCGCCAGCGTGACAGCCGCTCCCGCCTCCGCGAAGGCTCTGGCTGTCGCCAGACCGATGCTCGAGGCAGCTCCAGTAACTAGCGCAACTTTATCGTTGAAGGACCAGTTCACGGATGCTCTCTCTTAATATTGCGTCATCGTGCGCCTAGAGCTCCTGGCGCGTGGGCCGGAACAGGATCTCGTTCACGGACAAACAAACCCGCCGGGTTGCTCGACCGCCCAAGGCGGCCTTTGTCACGAGGCTTCGATCCGGTCAGTTATCCAACCCAACCGCTCCTCAGCGACTAGGCCTATCGACAACTATCTGGGTGGGACCTCCCTCCACTGGTGATTGCGCCATCGGGGTAAGTCTGGCTCGTTTTGCTCGGTCCGATGAAGAAGTCCGCTGAAATTCGTTGTACCGCGCGCCGAAGTTCGCTCGAACAATCGAAAAAACCGGATCTTGAAATCGTTCACACGCTGACTCCGTTGAGCCTCACGATAGCGACGGCGTCACTTGCACCGGCGCATTGCGTCGCGGCTCCAATGAGTTTGTTATCGCGGGTCGAAACCGAAGTCACATTGCCCGCCGTCGCGTCGAAATACACGGCCGCGCCAACTGCCAACGTGACGGTCGCGGCCTTCGGCAATTGCCACACGCCACCAAGCGTGATTTCCACGGGCAATGTTTGCTCCGCGTCATAGTTTGCCACTCCGAAGAAACCGCCGACAAGAATTGGATCGCCGGAATGAACGCCGCCGGTCGGCGCCGGGACCGTGATTGTCCAGCCTTCGTGGAGATAATTTTTAGCCATGTTCGTCGAGGCCTTTGCTTACCACGCGTACGCGGATAGGAAACGATGAACCGCACAGGTCACTATTTCGCCTCCTGCTCGCGATCAAGTACAGCTACGGTCTCTAGGTAGAGCCGATCCGCCTCGTCAAACGAGGGCGCGACGCAGACGATTCCAAGCTTACCAAACTCCGAGAGCGCTCCAATGAGGTGGAAGACAACGCCCTGTTGCGTCGCGCCATTGAAATGCAGGCCGTTTACTACCACTATGTCAAGGAGGTCTGCGGGCGCGAGCCCACGATAGACCGGCGCCTCCAGATTGTCGGACGCAAAATAGCAACAGGACGCACCTGAGGGTGTGTGGAACTCGCCACTTGCGGAATCGTATCGCCCATCGGTGAGGAGCTGGAGCATCATGAATGGGTGGGTGGTCCCACCCTTGCGCAGATTGATCTCGATTGCACGATGCCGCCAGCGACCGCCATCCCACACCGAGAGGAAGTCGATGCCGAACCGTCCCAGAACCCCTCGATCCCGCAAGATCCGGGCCGCCTTCAGCCCTTCCTCTTGAATGTCGAGCCGGTAGGAAACGTCCGCGGGAAACCGGCACCCGAGAAACACCTGATTGGATCGCCCTCCGAGCACCTGATCGTGCGTCGAAATTACTTCGATTTGGCCGAGCGGATCGATCCGGTATTGGACCGATGGCGATCGCTTCATCGCACCCTCGACGAATTCTTCGACGATCGCGCCCATCTCGCGGATCTTGGCCCCATAGACCGCCCACGACATATCTCGGGCTTCAAAAGCAAGCGCGGGGAGCCTGGATTTGATCCAGCCTTCGATGCCGCCGCCGTCGGGTGCCCCTTCAAAACCAAAGATCGCATTGCCCTCCCCCGAAAAACCCTCGTTGAGCTTCACGACGGCTCTTTGGAGACCAGGATCGCACCGCTTCAGTTCGGCGAGTGCGGCAACGACCTCGCCATCGTCCGCGAGGTCCTCAACGCCGGCCGGCAGCAAGACCCCGGCCTCGCGAAAGATCGCCCGCCCTCCGCTTTTCGATCCAAGTGAGAGCAGCGCTGGATCGCAGCCATAGATCGGGATGCCAAGTTGCACGGCCAAGGTGCGTTCGAGCGCCGATACGTTGAAGCACGACATATGCCCCGTCGCGGTCTCCGGAATCGCATCGCGGAGCCGGGCGAGCAATCGCGGTCGCGCCAGGATCTTGGCCGCCAGAGGTTTTGGCGTCGAATCGAAACAGGAAAAAAGCGTCAAACGCTGGCGCGCGTGCGTCGCCGGAATCCCGGGAAGCAAATGGAGGTAGTAGTCGATAATTTCATCGGAAACCGGCTGACTAGTGACATAGACGATCCGCGTCCGCGGCAACTTCAGAAGCATCAGCATGCACAGCATGCGTTCTTCGTAATGGTGGGCGCCCATCACCCGCGCCATCACATCCTGGTCGAGGCTCAGGCTAGGGATGATCACTACGGTGCGTGGCGCACGCGGATCCGGGAAAACCTTGCGAAACAGGTCCGGCAGGCGCGACTGCAGGTTGCGGAAGATCGCGAGTTCGGCAGCCGACCCCGGCTCCGGCACGGCAATGGATGGCACCGTCGCGCTCACATTCGGCGCTCCCGAAGGTCTTTGCCGCGCGCGCGAATAGGGCAGGTTGCGCGGCTAGCGTCGACGCCTGAAAACCGAAGCTCCATCGGGGCGCAAACCAACCGGTCCCGGCTGAGCCGCAGGCCGGTGGACTGGAAAGAGCGCGTCCGCAGGGCTTGATTCTCGGGGATTGGCGCGACCAAAAGTAGAACAGCACTCGATTCGAATTGATCCTATCATGGCAACATTTGTTGTCGATGGCGCCCTAAGGGCATTGTTTCAAGATCGATGGTCGCTTTGCTGACGAGCGGCTTGGACGAGCAATCGGGCCGGAGCCTCGTGACTGGTTGAGCGATCCAACGTGCCATAACGCGAGTGAGCCTGAGCAGGCCTCACATGGGGATTGGGTATGGAGACGGCACGTACCGGCGGCGGAAGTAGGTTACCGAGCTCATCCGATTCCAGATCTTGTAGAGATTGTTCTTCAAGTCGGCTTCGAACTGCTCGATCGTCTGACCATCCGCGCCCGCTGCACCCAAAAGATGCCGTTGAAAACAGGGCGGTCTTCTACACGCGGCACGCCGCGCGGCTTATTTGGCCCAACGGCCTAACGACGACCCGTCCATAGGTGGTGAGTTCATAACGCATGATTCAAGTCTCTCGTTGGGGAGCTGGAATCGCGATCCCGCGGCCCACCACAATCCTGAACGCATTGATCCAAGCGACGCCAAGTCATGAGGACGCCAACGCCGCGGGCGAAGGTCTGCTATAGGGGGCATTCGCGAAAACTTATGCTCGTTAGAGCTTTTCTTAGGCTGACCCATATCGCGGATTTGCCGCGAGACTTCGGTGCAACGCAGCATGTGAATCGCGCGACCTTGGATTGGCCCGACGGCTTTTCTGCAAATCGCATGTCTCGTCTCATGGAGAGCATTAAGGAGCGCCGGGAACAGGCAGATCGCGCACCAGCGTCTCCGCTAGACGGTTGAGAAGCGCAAGAACGTCTGGATGCTTGTTGGGCTCCCAGCGAGCAAGCAGATCGGTCAGTCCATTTCGCCGCGCCTCCATCAAACGGTTGCGCATCCCCAGCCCAAGCACGGTGAGCCGCAATTCTCCAAGCTCGTTCTTTTCGACGATCTTACGATCGCGCAGCTCTTGCAACGGCGCATCGAGCGCCTGGACCGGCACCTTCAGACCCGCGCTGAGTGAGTCCAGCGTTAACGGCTCCCTCTCGCCGAGACGGGCGAGCATCCACAGCTCCGGAGCGGACAGATCGAGCTTGGCTCGGCTTGCAACATCGGCATAGATGCGCCAACGGTTCTCGCGCGCCAGAAGCGCTGCGATGATGCACTCGAGTTCTTCGAGCGATGTGGCGTCGCGCAACATGGCAATGCCTTCGCCTTGACCGGAGGCTGGGGCCATGCCGCGCAACGGCACTTCACGCAAAAGCAAAGCAAGTCCGCACGCGGTTGCGGAAACGATCGCGGCGATGACGAAAACGGGCTGCAGGGCGGCTACTAGCGCAGCGATGTAATCCGCGCGAAGCTCCTGCGACAACGCGGCAAGCCCAGCAGGATCCGTCGCGGACGGGATAGCGGTGCCCGGCGGGATTACAGCGACCAAATAGGCGTACAGCCCATTGGCGAAGATCGCGCCGAAGATTGCGACACCCAGTGCACCGCCCAAGGACCGGAACAATGTCGTTCCCGAGGTGGCGACGCCGAGATGTTCGAAGTCCACGCTGTTCTGCGCCGCGAGTACGAGCACCTGCATTACCATACCGAGACCGAGGCCGAGCACCAAGGCATCGACGGAGGTCTCCCAGACAGCGTGCTCGGCCGAAAGGCGCGACAACATCAGCAGTCCGACTGCCATAATGGCGGTACCGGCAATAGGAAACGGCTTATAGCGGCCCCAGGCGCTGATGATACGCCCGCTCGCTATCGAGGTAGCGAGCATGCCGAGCATCATCGGCATAAGCTGCAATCCCGAAGCCGTGGGACTTTCGCCCTTCACGACTTGGAGATAGATCGGCAGATACGTGATCGAACCGAATAGGGAGAGACCGACGATCAGACCAACTGCACTAGCGATCGCGAAGGTGCCGTTGCGAAAGAGGATCAGCGGCATGATCGGCTCGCGGGCCCACGCCTCCGCCACGACAAAGGCGATCGCGCTAATGAGCCCGAGCGCGATGAGTCCGATGGTGACCCGCGACGTCCATGGCAAGGTCGTGCCGCCAAGGCTCGTGAACAGAATGATGGCTGTGAGCGAGACTGACAAAAGCGCAGCGCCTAGGTAATCTATGACGTGCTGTCGCCGCGTCGGTGGAGTGTGCAGGACAGCGCCGATTACGGCGAGCGCGAGTGCACCGGTTGGCAGGTTAATATAGAAAATCCATCGCCACGAAAGGTGATCGACGAAGAACCCGCCGAGCAACGGGCCGATGATCGTGGCAACTCCGAATACGGCCCCAAATATGCCCTGGTAGCGGCCGCGCTCACGCGGCGGAACTAGATCGCCGATGACGGCGATCGTTGTGACGATCAGCCCGCCCCCGCCGAGGCCTTGCAAGCCCCGGAACAAAATGAGCTGCAACATGGTCTGCGCTAATCCGCACAGTGCAGAACCGACAAGGAAGATGACGACGGCCACTTGCAGGACGATCTTGCGGCCATGGACGTCGCCGAACTTTCCATAAAGCGGGCTAACGATCGTACTGGAGAGCAAGTAGGCTGTGACGACCCAGGACAGGTGGTTCACTCCGCCCAGCTCTCCGACGATCGTTGGGAGTGCGGTCGAGACAATGGTCTGGTCGAGCGCGGCTAGCAGCAGGACCAGGATCAGTGCAGCAAAAACAGTCCGAATTGATTGATCGCGAGCTTTCGCCGTTAGTACGACTTCGGAACTGGCGGTGGTGCCCACCTGGAGCGGAGTGCGCGTATCGTCTGTCCCAGTGCTTTCGTTTGCATCTTGCAGTTGTCTGCTGTCCATTCCGACACTCTATGGATTTAGCTCAACAAGTTTGAAAACCCGCATATCCTCAAAGTCGAGTTTGCCGTTGTTCATAAAAGCGGCAATGACGCGGGCCTGTCCCTCTGGGTTAGCCTCGACATCAGCACGCCGATGCGTCGCACGGCGCCGGACTGCTGCGCACGCGCCGCGAGCGGCCAAACAATCGATGCTCCGCCGAGGGTGGATATGAATTGGCGCCTTCCGATTTCGACTGCCATTTTCCCCGCCGCAATGAGCTCATGCCCGCTGCAATGCGGCGAAGAATATCACGCTCTAATCGGCAGGTCTGTGACCGACTTTGGGGTGATCCGATGTTAAAAATGCCCGGCCTTTTTCTGCAATGCAAAATGTCGCGAGTGGCGCGTCGGGGGCCAAATGGATCGGGCAGAGCATGTCTGCTCTGCCCGGGTAGTTCAGACGTCAACTTGTTCCGCTATGGCGAGGGCATCATCGACCTCGATACCGTACCTGACAGTGCTTTCGATCTTAGTGTGACCGAGCAGGAGCTGCACGGCTCGCAGATTACCAGTACGTCGGTAGATCAGGGTTGCCTTGGTCCGTCGTAGTGAGTGGGTACCGAACAGGTGCGGGTCCAGGCTCCGAGCCGCGCGTACTGTCTCGTCGTGATGCTCTTTTCCGAACCAGGGCGGCCAGCCCCAAGCAGACATGCGTAAAGCCGTGTCTGCCGCCATTCTATAACTCCACGCGACTGGCCCACCGATGATGTTAAACAACAGGTCGCGATTTTCCAGGAATTGAACAGCGAGTAGGTACGATTACAGTGATTGTCCTGTCCAATGATGGTCCGGTCACGCGTTCCACGCCTTTCGCTTCACTACTGCCTCGTTCTCGGTGGATAGAAGGCGGCGCCCTGTCCGTCCTTGCTGTTTCTCCGCCCCGCCGTTATTCAGACCAAGGGACTTGGCTTCTCAATTGTGCTCTGGAAAATAAGCTAGGTCGGCTCAAAGGCGGGCGCGGCGACTTCTTTGCAGGCTCGATCGGAGAAACAGACATGGTCAATTCTCATGGCCGTTTCGTCTGGTACGAGCTGATGACGACAGACATAGAAACCGCCAAGGCCTACTACGCCAATGTCGTGGGTTGGGGCACGCGGGATTCCTCGATGCCCGGTTTGGCCTATATCCTGTTTACCGTCGGAGACGCCCCCGTCACCGGGCTGATGAACCTGCCGGAGGACGCGAGGAGAACGGGCACGACGCCGCACTGGATCGGATATGTCGGAGTCGACGACGTGGACGCTGCCGTCGGCCGAATCAAGCAGCTTGGCGGAGCGGTGCACGTCCCACCGACGGACGTCCCTAACATTAGCCGCTTTTCGGTCGTCGGCGACCCGCAAATGGCAACGCTTGCGTTGGTCAAGGGGCTGAAACCCGGCCAAGCGCAATCCGCCGAGCTGGATACACCGGGGCGCGTGGGCTGGCATGAGTTGCTTGCCGCCGACTGGGAGAAGGCGTTCGCTTTCTACGGCCAGCTATTTGGCTGGCAAAAAGCGGACGCCCATATCGGCGCGATGGGCACGTATCAGCAGTTCTCCGTGGGAGGGGAGACGATCGGCGGCATGTTCACCAAGCCTCCGACATTGCCGCTTCCCTTCTGGCTTTACTATATTAACATCGGCGACGTCGAGGCGGCGGCGAAGCGCGTGGAGGCCGGCGGCGGCCAAATCCTCTATGGCCCGACTGCCGTGCCGGGCGGCGCCGGGATCGTCCATTGCATGGACCCTCAGGGCGCCATATTCGCGCTGCTGGATAGGCGCAGACGCAAAGCTATTGGATATTTCGTGCCGCGCTATCCCCCCGACGCGCGGGACCGGCGATAATCCGGTAAAGCCCGGAACTGCAAATTAATCGCTATTGATCCGCCGCCTTTGGCCATGCCATCGCCCTTTTGGGGGGCCGTTGCCCGGCCGCACCGAGTCCGTGCGATTGTCAGTCGGAAGCCCCCGATTCCGCGCTGCGACCGATCGCAAATTGTCCGACCGGCCCCTCCACGTGGAATTCGATCCCCGTCATCTTTGCAAACAGATCGATATTCGCGATCCCGATCGCACATCCGCCGAGCCCCATGTCGGTCGCCATCAGGTAGAGCGTCTGTGTCAAGACGCCGACGTTCTTCAGAATGAGCGAATATGCGATCGAGCTGTACTTCCACGAAATCCGGCCAAACCGCGCAGCGATTGTGATCAAGATCTGGGGCGCAGCGGGCGCACCCATCGCATACTCGGCCCCCGTCAACTGCGCTTCTAGCTCATGCGTGGGAACGCCAATCGGTACCAACGCGTGAGCGCCGGCGTCGTAATGATAGAAGCCTCGTGCAAGTCCTTTGCATTTGTCGACCGCCAAATAGAGCTCTAGCTCGTAGCTGGCGCCCGCCGACGGATACGGCCTGACGGCGTGGCCGCCGTCGTCGGGGTCGAGCTTGTTGTTCGATCTCGACAGGACGCGCGCGGTGCTGTCGAGAAGCCGGGAAAGCTCGGCGAGCGTAATCGGTCGCTGGTCATCAAAGCTGCGCATCGAATGACGCTTCCGCAGGAGCTTTGCGACTGGCGAGATTGCCTCGGGACGCGCGGCCGAGAACTTGCGCAGATCGATTTTCTTTCCTGGCCAGCTCGGCCGCACGGCCGGCAATGGAGAAATGGCGCCAGCATGCGGATAAACTCCGCCCAGAGGGTTAGCGTGCCGGCCTTCCGTGCTGCGCGTGTGGAACAGAAGATCGTGAAAGTCCCAAAGGACGAGGTTGTGGTCGCCCTCGGCCGGTCGAAGGCCACTTTCGCCGGCAACGTCGATCTTGAAAACGATTTGGCAATCCACCAGCAAAGCGAGAAACTCGACCCCCGGAAACCCGTCCTGCCGACGGAGCTGTTTGATTTGCCGCGGGGTAGAGAGTATGGCGACGGCGGTTGCAATCTTCGGATCGCAAATTTTGAACAACGCGCTGGCGCGCGGCGATTCCAGAACCATCTCGTTACCGCGCCGTCGCATGTATGCGAACCGCGACAGGACAAGAGCATCTGCATTGCCGAGCTGCGGCGTTCGCGGCCAATAATCGGCAATCTGCGGTTCGATGATGACCAGGTCCTCGGCGACACGCGAGCGCCCGAGGCGGTACTCCAATAGACCGTGGCTTGCCAATCGCCGGACCAATAGATTGATCTCTTTGTCGAAGTTCCGGCTGTTGGACGCGAACGAGGCGAGTGGCAGACCTGTGCGCAGGATCTGCGCGCTATCCGCCGCGTCCGCGCTGAACCTTCCCAAGCAGATTGAATAACCGTCGAAGCAGGCGACGATTTCTCCGTTCGCATGCGCTTCGAGCGTGACGCGGCCGCCGAGCCGGGCGGAAACGGTTGCCGGCACGGCCCGTCGCACTCTCTTTGGTCCGGGAGCGCGCAAGGATCACCCTCAGGTATGGGGGTGAATCGGATTGAGCTCGTTTTCCTTCAGCGGCCGGTCACGTAATCCAAACTTTACCGGCACATCGTAAAGCCGGCCACGCGCGAAGCGGCGATAGAAATGCCGCAATCCCGGAACGATCACTCTGACAACTGGGACCTTGATGTCTGGACGCGTCTGATCGAGGACGAGGAAGTCGAGGCCTGCTTGCTTGGCAAGGCGCACGCAGGCCGTCACCTGCTCGCGCGTGTCAAGATGGCCAAACTTCGAGCCGAAGTCCGGTTGGACCAGCGGATTTCCGCTCGGCGTCAAATAGGGATGGTCCTGCAGGCGCAATGGAGTGATGCCGTCAAGGCTCGATTTCTCCCCGGTCCCGCCGCCCACGAGACCCAGGGATAGAAATTGGTTTAGCTCCGTCAACGCGCGCAACACGGCGATTCGCGTATCGAAGTGCGCGCCGGAACCGAATTCGATATTTTCCCGCCCGCTTTGCATCCAGTGCATTATCGCCACAAAGGTCGGAATCCCGAGATTGCTGGTGACATCGAGCACCCAAAGCTGGCGTCCGGTTTCGGCCAGCTGCTTTTGCAGATCGCGGACGTAGGAATCGTCGAACCGGCCGAGGTCCAATTCCGGCCGCTGCAATCGATTGTACCACCAGATGGCGTATGCATCCCTTTCCACCAGCTCGAGGAATCCCTGGACGATTGCCTCCTCGAGCGTGTTGCCGGCCGCGCAGCCGTTGGAATCCGCTGCGAAGGCGGCAGGACCCCTGTAGAAAAAATACAACAAGCTGGTCGGAAGATATTTGAAGCGTTCGTCGCGCAGAGACCAGACCGGCGACCATTCGATCTTGGCCGATCGATCGAATAGCGCCGGGATCGCCTCCCAATCGTACGAGCCGGGCGTCGGTGCCCGGCCCCGCCGCAATTGCGCGTCGCTGAACAGCAGGACTTTGTTCGCAGGAATGGCCTCGCCTGACGGGAAATCGGTAAACCGCCGCGTGGCTCTGATCTCGTCGCCCTGAAAAATCCCGGAATAGCGCTCGATCGCCTCCATGAGCGCGCTGGCTTCACCTTGTTCGGCGGTGCTGCCCTTGCCGAAGCTGCCGCTGCTCAGCCCTACCCTGAGCTCATTGACCGTCTCGGCCGGCCCAGAAAAATTGTGCGTGGCATGGTAGTTGGTGTTCAAGGGCAAATCGGCTTCAATCCGCTCGAGGCGCGAGACCACACCGGTCAAGGGGCTCACGTGCCTGCGGAAACGTGCAACCGTCGCCGACGGCGAAACGCTGCGGTATCCCCCGCTCGTCATAACGACCTTGCCGCCTGCGCCAAGCTCGACCGGCACTGGCGCACGGCGAGGATCGCGCAGGTTCTTGCGGCCGCAGCTGGGACATTGCGGGCGGGCCACCACGTAATGCTTCACGATGGTCGAGCCCAACAGGTCGAGGCTGATGATGTGATCGCTCAATTCCGTGCGAAAATCGGTGGCGATCGCTTTCGCGATCTCGACGGCTGCAAGTTGGATGGCACTCTGGCCGAACGTGTTCCGGGCCAGAGGCGAAACGGTGAGCCGGCGGGCCTGTCTGCGATCGAGGAGCGCCTTGACCTCCCGGTTCCTTTTCATCCGCTCGGCAAGACACATCCAGCAGGCGCTCTTCCCCGGTCTGAACACCGGTCCCACTAGGGGAAAAATGCCGGACGGTTGGACGAGCAACCAGGACGTGTGGTCCGACAAATGCTGCCGGTTCAATTCGGACAATCGTGCTTCGAGATAATCGTTCACCAACGTGACCGTCACGTCGGGGGAGCGCTTGACAACACGAACGCCCAGCCCGCTCAGGGCGGCACTGAGTTCCGTTGCCCCCTGCACGTCGATTGACTGAATGCGCACACGACATTTCTGGAGATTTTTCTCCGCGGCCTCCGGCAACAGGCCGAGGCTCGCCCAATAAGCGTCCACGGCGCCATTCGAAGAGCGTGATGCCGGAAGGACGTAGCGGCGGTCGACCACCCGCTTCAGGGCTTCATGGATTTTGTCGGGTGGAAAATCCTGCTCCAGCTCGCGAACGAGCTCCAGAAAGCTCCTTCCACCCTTTGCTATTGCAGCGGCGAGTGCACAATAGAGCTCGCCGTGAAGCAAGAACTTCCGATCCTCGGAGTAGAGGCACACGACATCGGGGGGTAACACATAAACGGTGAAATTCGGCGCAAACCGCGGAACGTCTTTGCCGTTATGCTGTGTAAAGCTGTTTCCGTGATCGCCTATCATGAGGTCAGTATAAGCATCGCCAGTGAAAGGCGTATTCTCCGGTTGCCAGGGTTCGTCATCCAGCTCGCGCTAGCTTTTCTGATTGTGGCGTTTCTCGATAAGCTCGGCGACCCATTCGGCCGCCATGCGCACGCCTGACTCGCGCATCAGCGTGGACAGCGCCGCAAATAAGACGTCGGTTGGCCGGATCGAACCTGGTCAAACCCGGCTCTGACGACCTGCGTCCGTCAACGTAATCGGAAGGTGCTCCAGGTCTAACAGATGTAGCAACCTCCCCACGACAGGCAACAACCGCCCCAGCCCCAGCCCCAGCCGCAGCCACCGCAGCCTCCCCAGCCGCAGCCTCTGCCGCAGCCCCTGCAGCCGTGTCCGCAGCCATGTCCGCAGCCTCTGAAACCGCCGCCGCAGCCATGTCCGCAGCCGCCGCAGCCATGTCCGCCGCAGCCATGTCCGCAGCCACCGCCATGCCCGCAGCCGCAGCCTCCTCTGGCAAGTTGGATCATGCCTGACCGCGGTGTTCCGAGGCCTTCCTTGTCGAAGAGATGGAACGTCGCCAGGCTGACGTCGGAGATTTCCTCCTCGCCAAGAGTGAGGAATTGAAACGGCGCCGTATTCTGCGACGGTAGATCCCCTACCGGCATATCCGCTAGCGATCCGGCGGTCGATGCTGCCAAAGATGCCCCCGCAATTCCCAGCACGGATACAGCTTTACTTGGATGCTTCCCCTTCGAAGCGCGCTTCGCTTGTGACATAGCAGAGTTCTTTCCCATCGAACAAATGAGCGGCGAGCCCACCGCACTCGTAGCACTTTTCGTGCGCTTTGAATAGGACTATGCAAGGCGGATATGTGAACGCCTCTCACCGCAAGCCAAGCTATCTTCGACATGCTGCGGGGGCCCGTCAGATTGTCGACGCCACGGTTCAGGTCGGTCAAAGACTCAGAAGTCACGCTGATGCGTCTATAGAAACCTACCATCAGCGTGCCAACCTGCTCGTCTGGACCAAGGCTGAGGTGTGTCTGCGCCGCATCAAAGGCTGTGGTATCAGCCAACTGTGAGTCCGCGTACTAGCGTGGTGCGGCAGCAAGCATTGATCGGATTTGGAAGGGCCGCCGCAGGCGGTGTCAAGAGATTTGGCCGACGACAGCTTATGGCGCTGATCGTAAGTGCTACCGCGGCTCGATTTCGGCAGCTACCGGGCACACCGGAAAATATATGCTCGTCGCGAGACTTTCTCAGGCTGACCGATGCTGTCGAAAAATCCGGTTTTTTGCTTATCGTTACGGTCTTTCGATTGAGATGCACCGGCGGCATTGAAGCAATCTTGAAATGGGGTCGACTTTGACACGGACTGAACTGATCCAATCCTAAGCGATTTCAGGCAAACGATGCGCGCCGTCGGGTTGACGGTGGCCCAAGGGTCCGGAGCGCGAGTGTTTTAAGGTTCTGCACAATGGCAGCGAGATGAAACTCATCGCGTGCGCCAGAAAGCCCCCTGAGGCGCATCCGCTCGAAGCCGTGGTGTGTCTTCAAGTGTGCGAAGCGCATCTCAACACGCTTTCGTTCGTCGCGTGATTTGGCAAACGCCTTTGTCTTCATCTTCCGCCGTGCGATATCGCGGGCATCCTCATGGAGGTCGCGCGGGATCTTGCGCGCATCGGCCGTGGTGCAGCACTTCGCTCGTATCGAGCATATATCGCAGTCCCGCTTTGAGGCGCGGTACAGCAGCGTACGTCCGTCATGCACGGTGCCGCTGGTCTGCAGCAGTTTCCCGCTGGGGCAGATGTAGGCTCCGCGTTTCCTGTCCCAGTGGAAATCCGAACGGGAGAAGATGCCGTCCTGCCGATCGCTCTTCTCCCACACCGGGATGTGCGGGATGATTTTCTTCTTCTTGACCAGCCAGCCGAGGAACTTGCCCGTTCCATAGGCTGTGTCCGCGGCGAGTCGCCTCGGCCTCAGATCGAAGCGCTCTTCTACTCGATCCAGCATCGTTTGTGTCGCGGCAACTTCCGCGTAGGTGCGAGCCGGCGTTGCCTCGACATCTACGATTACTGCATTCTCGATGTCGATGAGGTAGTTCAGCCCATATCCGAATTGCACGCGTTTGTTGGCCTTGGCTGTCCATGCCGATTGCGGGTCCGACGGCGAGATCACCTTGGGCGGCTGGCGCTCATAACGGCGCTGTCGTTTGCTCTCGGATCCACCGCTCTCATTTAAGGCATCGCCTTCAATCGCCGCCTCGGCTTCGAGTGCCGCAAGATACTCAGCCACCGCACGCTTCTGCCGCTGCTTCTCAGTCCAATCGAGTTCATCAGGCGCCTTGCCGTGATAACGGCTCGCGTTCGCCTCCATGACGCTCGCGTCCACGGCAAACCCCTCGCCCTTGACGAGGCCCATCCCCATCGCAGCCATGACGACGCGCTCGAAAATATGGCGCAGAATGTCGCTCTCACGGAACCGGTTCAACCGGTTCTCGGAGAACGTAGAGTGGTGGGGAATCGCGTCATTGAGATCGAGCCGGCAAAACCACCTGTATGCGAGGTGGAGTTTTACTTCCTCGCACAGCTTCCTCTCGGAGCGAATGCCGAAGCAGTAGCCAACGATAAGCATCCGGATCAGCAACTCGGGATCGATCGAAGGTCGGCCGATGGCGCTGTAGAATGGACCCAACTGTTCGTGCAAGTCGCCGAGCACAGATGTCACGAAAACATTGATCCGGCGCAACAAGTGCCCCTTCGGGATCATGTCATCGAGCCGAAATTCGTAGAAAAAGTTCGCTTGCTCTCGATACTTTCGTCCCATCATCGCCGAATCATCCTACCCTCATTCAATCAGCAGGAATCATCGTTCAGCCCGTCGCGCAAACCCTTTTTCGACAGCATCGACCCAAAGCGGACCTCCCCACCGTTCCGGAGGTGTATGCAAAGAATTTCGCAATGCGTCGAAACTGGCAGGGCTGCGACACCGCCTTAGGCAATAAGCGGGCCGCATGACGGCATTCAAGGAGCGGCGGGAGAGCGAGCTTCATGCCGCGGAGCGAGAAGGCTCGGACAGGCTCTCAAGGCGTCTTGGTTTCTCCTTTCCTGATCCCCATCTTCCGGGCAGGCGCACGCGCGTGTTGAAGCCAACAGAACGCGCCCAACGCCACTAGCGAATCCGAGAGGGCAAGGCATGACGACATCGAAAACGATCGCGGCCTTGCTCGGCCCCACGCTCATCGCGACCGCCGTCTCGCTTCTCGCCAACCTCGACATATCGCAAACCCTTATCGAGGGGCTATCCCAAAGCCCTGCGCTCATCATGATCGCGGGTTACGCCGCGTTCGTGCCGGGTCTTGCCATCGTCTATTTCCACAACAGATGGACGAACGGCTGGCCGGTGCTGGTGACCGTGATGGGATGGCTCTCGCTGATCGTCGGCCTCCTGCGCATGGTGTTGCCCACACAGCTTGCTGCAATGGCGACAAAAATTGCTCCAGCCGCCGCGGGCGTCTTTCCTGTCTTCGCGGTCGTATTCCTGCTGATCGGAGGGTTTCTCTCGTTCAAGGCATTTGGTCGCGAGTGACGAGACGGCGAGGCTATAGGTCCGTCGCCTCGAAAACTTCCGCGAGTGTAACTAGAAGCCCAACTTTTGCAGGCGTGCAAAAATCAAGCAGACCGTGTGAAAACTCGGCCGAGTGACAAGCTATTCCAGATTTTTGGTGAATTTTGGCCCGTTTTGAGCGATCGCAGGCTCGCCGATCGGGCAAAGGCTCTCTGGACGGGCCCGTTTTCAGGCAACATCCGAGTTTTCACACGGTCTGGTTGAGTTTTGCACACGCGGCACCTCCGCGAGCTACAGCGCCCGAAACATCACCAATGCGTCAACATAGCCTTGAGCGGGGTGGCGGAAGGCGAGCGGTAAGCGACCCACCACCTTGAAGTCTAGAGATTGCCAAGGGCGAACCGCGCGCTCGTTAGTGCTGACAACAAAGTTGAACTGCATCGCTCGGTAGCCTCGTGACCTGCACGGTCGATAAGGCGCTTTTTTGTCCTGCACCCTGCCGGCCCTCTGGCCATTGGCGGGGTCACGTCAGTGACAGCGGATGCTGTTGTTGGCGAAGGAGGAAAACATGCCGACACTTACCGACACTCAATTGATAGTGCTCTCGAAGGCGGCCGCCCGGGAAGGTGGCGTCGCCGTTGCGCCGGCTTTGTCACATTAGCGGGTTTTACTTGCTTCTACTGTCTTCCCGGAGAGAGCCCTATGCGATTCCAATGCCTTAGCCTCGCCTCGCCACGATCGATAACGGCCTCTCCTTGCTCAACGTGACAATGCCAAAGGGAAGCATAATGAGGTTGAAACCGGCGACTTTCTGAGGATTGCCGGCTCATAACAATGTTATGCGCCAGGCGGCGTGAGGGAGGACTAAAATGAGAGCGATTTTTCGGATTTTCTCATTCTCGCTTTGGGCAAGTTTAGTAATTTTTTGGCCACCCCACGCATTAGCTCAAACCTCCGCGGCAAGGGTCGGCGTAAGCGCCTGCGCCATCCCAGCGGCGAAATTGGTCCCCGACGCGTCAGGAGAGACGGCGTCGAACCCTCGATCGGCGCTTTTGCAGCGCTTTGCTCACGTTCGAGATTACGTCGGCTGCCTGCGGTCGCACGGCGTGCGCCAGCTTCAAGCCCGATAGCCGCGGCGGCAGCGGGGACCTTCGTGACCTTCGATGTCCCCAACGGCGTCCTCACCGATCCCACCGCCACCAATTCGGCCGGGACAATCGTGGATACTATTTTGACGCGAACTTCGTGCCTCACAGCTTCGTGCGCTCCCCCGGCGGTGCCCTGACTCCATTTGACCCGCCGGGCGCCACCGGAGGCTCCGTACCCTTTGCCATCGAGGCGGAGGGGACGATCACGGGACAATCTTGCGACGCAACCACCTGCCACGGCTTTCTAGGCTCACTCGGCGGCAACTTCGTGACCTTTGACCCTCCAGGGGCCCCCACAGGGGCCCTATATACCGATCCCATCGCCATCAACCCCGCCGGGGCAGCCGCAGGGTTCTATTGCGACGTAACCGTATTATCCGCATGTCACGGTTTTCTGCGCGCCCGCAATGGCGCTTTCGTCGGCTTTTGATCCGCCAGGCCCGATACCGAACGACGAGTTCGCCGGCCTCGGATCCAACGTTATCGGCGTCAACGCGAACGGCGCGATTACGGGGCAGTTTTGCCCGGACCCGTTTTGCAACAACCTGCACACGCGCGGCTTTGTGCGGGCCCAAGGCGGAACCATCGTCACGTTCGATCCTCAGGGATCTGTCGCGACCAGTGCCAGCGACATCAGCGCGCCGGGGGCGATTACGGGATTCTACCGGGACGCAACCTACATCTTTCACGGCTTCCTGCGCGCCCCGGGCGGCGCCATCACCGCGTTCGATGTCCCGAATACGGCCCCTTTCCAAACGATCGGCTGCTGTATCACTTCGGCTGGGACCATCCTGGGAAACTACATCGACCCAAGCAACTTCCTTTTCCATGGCTTCCTGCGCGCCAGCAACGGCGCCTTCACCGTGTTCGATCCCCTAGGGTCTCTTGCCACGATCCCTGTGGGCATGAATTCTGTGGGGGCGGTCACAGGACAGTTCTGCGACGCAACCACATGTCATGGATTCCTGCGGAACCCGTGACATACAGAGCCGGGAGGCAGGGGACGGATTACGCTGACAATTGACCGCGGCGCGTGACAAGAGCCTCCGCTGCTTCTCGCCACCTTCCCACAATTTCATACCGGAACGCCAGAAAGTGAACGTGAAGGCTGCTACAATAGCGGGCTGCGATAGCAGCGAAGAATCCATTATGTCTGTCGATAAGGCGCAAAGAACAAATAGACTGTGCAGGGCGATTCCACAGCTTCACAATCGAACTGTGATTCAATTGCGCGAATTGTACAAGTAGCGTTTACCGCATCAATGCATTTTTCTATAAGCGGGGGCAAAAAAGCGCCTGCCGGGGAGGATCGGCAGGCGCTTACGGCGGGGCGTCCCACCGGTGCAATGAATGGTCCGCACTAACCTAAGAATTAAATCGCGTTAAACAGTTATCAACCATTAATTTCGCAACGGCCATATGTCACAATACATGCATGTTTAGCGCCTATTAAGCGTCTCGGCTTGTGCCGGACTTCACCACCGCCCCGCGCTTCGCGAGCCGCCGCAGGCGGTAGCTATTTCGGCCGACGTGAGCGGCCTTGATACTTTTCGCAAAGCCTCTTGCGTAAGGCGGGACAGCTCATTGTGAGCAAAGTACCGGGTCCGGCGATAAGCGCGTTTCGGCGGAATGCAGTCGGAGTTTATGCCGGGGGAGAATAACCGAATGGTTGCGTCAACTTTGGCCAGGGCGCACCAGACCATGAAGTAGGCGCGGGCCGGAAGCCGTTACATGCGAATTCTGTCACGACGCCGTGATGATTCAAGGCGGAGCTTTTAGAGCCATGAGGCGATAACAGGCAATCGGCGGGTTCTCCAAGACCCGCGAAGACGCCTGTTGCGCTGGGCTGGCCCTCCCACCGCTCGGCTATCCACTAGGCGCAGCCCCTGATCTGGCGCTCCACCCGGTCAGGGGCCTCCGCCTGCGCCGCATTTGCCGGGCTCATTCGGGGGCGCCACTCTTGTTTCCTTAGTGCCAAGCATTAACTATAGTTCATGTCGCGATGTGGCGCAGCTCTACAGCATCGGCTACATTCAGGAGACATGGCTCACATCCGCGACACAGCCCCGGTCAATTGCCGGGGCTTCGTTATTTTTGAGGCATGTCATGCCAAGTGGTCCCAAAGGCCAGCGCCGCGCTGCCTTGTCACATCGGCCGCACGAGCCGCCAAGCACGCGTCATGAGACGGCGCACCCGCCGGGCGACCCTGAAGTGACCCGGCATTTGGCGACTGCGTTAACTCCCGTCATTTTCGCCTTCGATGTTTCGTGGATCTTCAGCACCGCCGCGAGATATTCCTCGCGCAGCTCAGAATTCATCACCTCGAACTGGTGTTCAAGCTTGCGCCGCTTGGTCTCAAAGGCACACCCAGCTTCCGAAAGCCGCGCGATCTTGTCTGATATTTCGATAAGCCCCAGCACCCCGTGTGACGGGCCGCCGAAGGTTTGTGTTATGAGTGATTTTGTCATGTTTTGACTCGCGCCTCCTTTGATGTGCAGCTCCTATCGCCGCTGTCGCGGAACGAAAGCGCCCACCGAGGAGGATCGGCGGGCGCTTCTGGCTAAGAGGGGCTTAAGAGCGGCCAGAGCCCCGTAGACTAAACGAAAGTTTAACGTGGTATCCTTTAACGTTGCGTTAACTGATGACGCGCGCAGCCGCCGCAAGAGTCAGCACAGCGCGCGAAGCGTTCAAGGTGAGATAGCGAAGGCGCAGCATTAGGCGTTCCGAGCTTTCGAACCGGGACCTCGATTTCGACGTGCTCGTGTGCGCCGGTCGCGCTCTGCCGGTTCAGGGGCTGATGCTGCCGCCGCGATAGCGGCATCGAATTGTTGAATTGTGCCACTAGGAGACCGTGGAATCAGAGGATGTCGGATGAAGATTCGTGTTGGCTACGAACTGATTTACGACTTTCTAAAATCCACACCCGTGACCATGGTTCTGGGCACCCACTTCACCCGGGCGTCCGACGTTATCGTGCCCGACTACCTGACCACCAGCCCTTCCGTGCCGATTTCCCCCTACCGCGACGTCTTCGGCAATTGGTGCAGCCGTATCGTCGCTCCTGCCGGCAGAATGCGCTTGTCGGCCGATGGCGTCGTTCGTGATACCGGCCTGCCGGACGTCGTTGCCCCTTCGGCTTCCCAACACCCGGTGGAGGATTTGCCGGCAGAGACCCTAATCTTTCTCCTCGGCAGTCGCTACTGCGAGACCGCCCGTCTGTCCGACGTGACCTGGACCCTCTTCGAAAATTCGCCTCGCATCACGAATCGATCCGTCTGGCAACAGAGAGGGCAGGCGCCTCGATGAGAAAGATCGTCCTTTTTGACAGTTTCGACGCGATCTCCGAAGACTCCATTGTCAGCCGCATCCGAAGCGCCCTTCGCCCAAGCACTCGTGCTGTCCTGGGTCCATTCGAGCAGTGGGCTAAAACTGCCAGTTCGGCATATCGCGAAAGCGATTAGCGAAATCAACGCAAGCCGTGATGAATCAGACCGAATTTTGTTGATTGTAGATGGGGTACATGGGCTTGGCGTTGAAGATGAAAACGCCGCCGAGATGGGGTGTGACTTCCTTGTCTCCGGGACGCACAAGTGGATTTTCGCGCCCCGAGGAACAGGTATCATCTGGGCACGCGAGGCTACTTGGACGATACTGCGGCCGATCATCCCGAGCTTCACCGATGAGGTTGAAACAGCATGGATGGAGAATCGAGCGCCACAAGGGCCGACCCGGGCCTCGTGGGTGTCCCCGGGCGGGTACCATGCCTTCGAGCATCAATGGGCCATGATCGAGGCGTTTCGCTTTCACCACCAGATCGGCCGGAAGAGAATCGCGGAACGAATCCATGCGCTGAATGAACAATGCAAGGAGGGCTTGGCGAAGATGCGGCACGTCAAGCTTTATACGCCGCGCGGGAGCACGCTATCGGCCGGCCTCATCTGCTTTGATGTGACGGAATGCAACCTAAAGCGGTGGTCAAAAGATTGCTCCGGGACAGGATCGTGGCGAGCACTACACCGTACGGGACTTCCTACGCCCGCCTCGCCCCGAGCCTGGTGAATACACCCAGCGAGGTCGACGCGACGCTGCGCGCAATTCGTGCCATGGCCTATGGGTGAGGCTGCATTTCATACGGTTTCCGGCTGATTGACAAGACATCCAGACTCAGGCCTCAGCGATGCAAATTGGTTGGCACGCCACGCGTCGAGGGTACACCATAATAGCCGAAGAGGAATACGCTATGAGCCAGACCTCTGACCCGGCTTTGTAATAATCGCCGCTCTAGGTGTAATGGTAATCATCGCACTACACCTAATATAGTCCATGCTGGCAAGATGTAGCACACCATTCTATTGGTGGCTATTGGGCCGGCACAGGCCACGCATTTGGAGGGACAGGTGTGTACGCGCAGGTTGGGAAATTCGGACCTGAACATCACGCCAGTTGGATTCGGTATTGGGCCATTGGTGGTACCGGCTACGACTTTGCTTGGGGCAAGCAGGACGACGCGGACTCGATTGCCGCGATCCATCCCTCGCTTGAGCTGGGAGTGAACTGGATCGACACTGCTCCCGTTTACGGCACGGGACATTCGGAAGAAATAGTTGTCAGCGCCCTGTGCGCACAACGCCGCCAGGCAAGCCGAAGGCGTGATGCGTGCTGGCGAACTTGAGCTCACCCCAAATGAATTGCCGAAATCGAAGGCTTCGCAGCCGCGCACTCGAACCGGAATGACGTCGTCGTCCTCTCCGTGAACCATAAGAACCGGAACATGCACGTCACGGATCGCGAGATCCGAACGGAACTGATCGAGCATCAGCCAACTGACCGGGAAAAACGGCTAACGCGCGGAGGCGATGTCCAGTGCTGAAAATAAGGCGCCTCGAGAACAAGAGCGGCCACTTCATGCGTCATCCCGAGGGCGATCGCGACGCCAGTCCCGAGCGAGGCGCCCATCAGAACGATGCGATCGCCATCATAGCCTCGCGCGTGCGCTTCGCGATAGGCGGCTTCACCATCCTGCAGCAAGCCGCTTTTCGTTGGCGCACCCTCGAGCCTCGATAGCCGCGCGCGTTATATAAATGCCGAGGCACTGCTTGATGCTAAGTGCATCAACTGACCAGCACCACGCCTTACCGGAACTCCCGCGCCTTCAGCTTGATCGTAGGGGAACTGCCGTGGCGCAATTCATCGCCACGCCCGTGCGGCACGGGGAAGATAGGTCGGAACACATTCGACCGTAACGTCAATGAATGGCCCAAAATCCGCGATCGAATCGTGAATGGCATAAGTACCATGAGCTAAGACCAGCCTATTTTTTTTGCGCGGTGGTCATCGGCGCGCTGGCGGGTATGATATGAATTCGGTTGGAGGCTTCGAGCAAGCGTCTTGGCGGCGCATATAGCCCGTTTTGCCAATTGTTTTGATGCAGCAGAAATTCGGGAGTGGGAGAGGAAAATGAGATTTGCCGCTGTCATCTGCTCAACACTTACTGGACTTTATCTTCGCAGGCCGTTGCCCAACAAAAAACAATCAAGGCCTGCCAGGAGGAGTGGCGCGCCAACAAAGCTCCCAATCAAGCGAACGGCATCACAGAACGGGCGTACGTAGATCAGTGTCGTTCGGCCAATGCTCCGATTCAGCCGACCGCCGCTCCGGCGGCGCCTCCTCCGGCCCATACAGCGGCTCCCACTCCGACACCACCAACGTCCCTGCGCCGGACCTATTCCAACCGCAACTGCTCCACCGATTAGGTCGACACCCTCGCCTACCGCCGGACCCGCTTCACCTCCGCAGGGCACACCTGCCGGTACCAACCAGTTTGCAATCGAGGCGTAAGCAAGGGCTCGCTGCCCATCGGATACCGTGGTGTGGGCGAATCTCAAATCACACATTTACCACTTTAGTGGATTCCGAAATTATGGGACCACGAAAGATGGTGCATATATGGGCGAGAGCGACACGGTGGCCGCAGGCTTCCGCGCTCCAAAGAATGAGGTGCACCCGTGAGCGTCAATACGCGCATGGATCAAAGCTGAATTGTCGCAGGTGCGGCATAATCGCGCAACAGGCGACCATTCGAAGCGCGGCGTACGCGTCGCGTCACGAAGCGACAGGCTTCAAGACCAAAAGGAAAATCAGATGCATCAAAAACTTATCGCGACGGCCTCTTCTCTTGCCCTCTGCGCCGCACTCGCCGCGACCCCCGCCCTTGCCGGCCCCGGCGACTATGGCGGTGGTGGTCACAGGGCTGGCGCCCCTATGGGCGGCGGCGGTCGTGGCGGCTACGGGGGCGGCGGACATATGGGGGCCTATCACGGTGGCGGTCACGGCGGTGGCGGTCACGGCGGCTGGCATGGCGGAGGCTTCCATGGCGGCCGCGGGGGGCATGGCGGATACGGCGGCCATTGGGGTAGGGGCTATCATCACGGTGGTGGCCACTGGGGCTCAAACGGCGCCTGGATCCCGTGGGCTGTGGGCGGCGCCCTTCTCGGCGGTGCGCTGGCGGCCCCATACGTTTACGGGCCCCGATGCCCCTACGACTACTATCTCGCCAGCGACGGTGCCTGCTATCCGAACTACTGAATCTTCGAAGCAGCCCCAAGCGCCAGCAATTGGTCTTGGGGTTGCCCACGAAGCGCCAGGCCTTCGAGCTTCTAAACCAAGGATAGCCCTGGCCGTTCTTGGCCTGTCAGCGGCCTTCCGGCATTGGCCTCACGGTTTCCTCTGGCTCGGGATCTGATCGATTTCGAGTTGCTTTTACAAGCCTGACTTGGCGGCGTGGGGTGTATCGAAGGCAACGGTTGTCATTGGTTCGGGTATTTTCGGAAGGCAGGATGACCGTCGATGGGCAATTTTTCGCGTGGCGAAAGTGGTCTTTTCCGAGCCCCATCACGTATCCGCCATCACCTATCCGTGGAAGCCGAAGATGGCTCAAATTCTTCTGCCCGGCGCTGCTGCTCCTGGATTTAACCTCCGCGTGATGCCTGACCAAATGCTTTCGTTGAGTGATCTTACGGACCATGTGGGGTCATTCTTGCCTTCTATCCCGCCGATTGGAGTCTGCGGCGATCAAATAACGCGCTACGACGCGCTACAACGAAATCCTGCCCGAGTTTCACAATCACGGGGCCGAACTTCTTGGGATCTCGGTCGATAGCCACTGGTGCCATGCGGCATTCGCATGCGGCATTCGCAAAGGACCGTCAGTTGCACTTCCCGCTGCTTTCCGATTTTGAACCGAAAGGCGCCGTCGCAAAGCAATATGGGGCTTATCGCGAAGGCAATGTGGGGCCTATCGCGAAGGCGAAGGGGTTTGCGAACGAGCTCTATTCGTAGTCGACAAGGAAGGGAAGATTTTATGGAGCTATTGCTCGCCCATTGCGGTCAATCCAGGCGTCGACGGAAAGAGGCTGCTGAATTCGCGGGCGCGAGGGGATTTTGGGAGATGCACGACGCGATCTTCGAAAATCAGGATTGGCTCGACTTGCCGCTCCTTTTGAGTCTGGCAGAGATCTTAGGACTGTCTCAATCCGGGCTGCAGGATGCGTTGGCGGCCAGGCAATACACGCCCAAGATCCGAAACGATCTTCTCGTTGGAATACGCAGCGGAGTGAATGGCATCCCGACCTTCTTTATCGACGGCAGTCGGCACGACGGATCGGCGGGAGAATTGAGTGCGGAGATCGACTTACGTCTTCGATTGGAAGCCGGCCCGCAGTGAGCAGCTCCCGAATCGAAGTCAATGAGTGATCGGCGACCGTAAGGACGTGTCTGCGACGAGAGCTATCGTTTGCTCCCACTCGAGCAAAAAGCACAAAATATTGACGACCGTCATGGTCAGCTCGCGCCAACCACTCCATGCTTCTGCGTCGTGCTTGATCGGCCTTCCCTATCGCCTAGCTCAAGGCTAGAAAAACCTTCGAATTTACAGCTAACTCGGCACGCTGGAACCAGGGTGCTCATGTCAATCAAACCAAGACACAGGAGGTCATAATGAAGATCGTATCATTGTGAGCCCATAGCGGGCTTGCCGCTCCAAGCTGATTCTCGCGTCGAGCATGCGCGATCTCCTTTTAATTTCACAGCAAAAAATGGAGGTACAAATGACCCTGAGAGCGATGTTTCCGTACCGGGGACGCGTGGCGCTCCCTCGGCCCAACTTTACCCTGGAGTCCCCTCTGGGCATCGAGCGAGTTGAATTCGAGGTCGAGATTATGCTCGGTCGATTTGCGGGTGTAGATCGCGCAGCGTTGGGGCTTGGGAACGATAGGCTTCATGGTCTGCGGTTCCGATCACCGACGAGAGGATTTTGTGCAGCGCCAGCCGGATGCGACTTGGCCGCACGAATAAGACGTCGCTTTTTGTCTGGTGCCGACGACACATTGGCCGCTTTAGACGAAGCCGTTGGCTCCGCGTTGCTCTGCAGCCCAAAGAAGCGGGGCCCGCTCCAGGCTGTGCCGGTGATGGCTCGGGCGATGGGGGGAGAGGCTCGCGTAGGTCGTTTCGCGCCAGAGATATCCGTTTGGAACGACCGGGACGGTGTGCCGCTCGCCCTGGTATTCGCGCACGAGCACGGTGCCGGGCTTGAGGCGCCTGCGGCGATCCGCACCCGACTTGTCGCCCCGTGCGAGGCCGTCAAGATGCTTTGCGGTCTCCGGATCAAGTCCACCCTCGGCCCGCTCCTGGATGTGCCAGCAGAGAAACCGCGCCATGAGGCCTTAGTGAAGGCCGACGGCGGGGAGGAGCGGAACGTCACGCGCCATAGGGTGCGAAGCTCGTCGAGGTCGAGCGACCGTACGCGGCCGATCTCGGCCTCGATCGCCTCGCGATCGAACAATGGGCGAGGCATGCCGGTCACGCCGCGTTGCGACCCGGCCTGCCTTTGCGCTTCGGCAAGACATCGTTCGCCACGGTGCGGTAGATGCGCTCTTCGCCGGTTTTCTCGGAGACGAGCGTCAGGCCGAGCTTTTTGCGCACAACCCCGGCCAGGAAGCCACGGACCGAGTGGGGCTGCCAGCCGGTTGCCTGCATGACGGCGGCAATAGTTGCGCCCTGTTTGCGTCGGAGCATCGCCAGAACTTGAGCCTGCTTTGAATCTGCCCGGCTGGGCTTGTTTGATGACAACTTTTTGAGTGACATTGTCGAGATCCTTTGTTCGGTTGGAGTGGCGTCTTGCGCCGCCACCACCGAAGCCCCGCACTGGCGCGAAAGCCGGCGGGGCAGGACGATGGCCTATCGAGCACTTTTCAGCGCCGTGCCGCCACGGCTGGTCGAGCGCGGAGACGACCGCGGCACTTTCGCTTTGCCCGCAGCGTATCGCGGCGATCGGGGCCGCGACGTGCGGCATGCGGGAGCCGCCGCCCGCCGGCGGGAGCGCGCAGCCAAGGGCATGAGCGACGACGAACTCGCGAAGGCACTCGCCTATGAAATCGGCATCTTCGGCGGCAGATCGTCGCCCGACGGCATCAGCCTGACCTATCAGGCCGCAGGGCTGAAAATCTTGATAAGCTGGGAAATCGGGAACACCCATGAGCAGCCGCCGACTTTTCAGGGACGGGCGACAATGGCAATGGCCCGCGAGGTGTACCGGATCAAAGACCACCGCACTGTTCTGAGCCTTGAAGAGATTGGACGGCGCAAGCAACGGCACGGTTGTCGAGGCCTGAAGTCACTTTTCAAAATGGCGTGGTTGATTCTCTTCTGCCCTTACAAGCCTGACGTGGACAAGCCAACCTATGCCGAGCCCGCTGGTCCGGTAGCCAGCTCCCGGCGAGCGAGCAGTTTGTCGATCCGTCTTCCATCCATATCGACGATCTCGAAGCGCCACCCCTCGTAATCAAAATGCTCGCCAACCTGGGGAAGGTGTCCGAGCTGGGACAGGGCGAACCCGGCAATCGTATGAAAATCGCCGCCCGCAGATCGTAGCGGGAAGCCGAGCCGGTCGAAAGCATCGTGAGCCGGCATCATGCCATCGATCAGCAGCGAGCCGTCGTCGCGCTCGATAATATCCGGCTGCTTGTTCTCCGTGTCCGGCAGGTCACCGGCGATAAATTCGAGGAGGTCGGTCTGGGTGATGATCCCATCCAGGCTGCCATATTCATCGATGACCATCGCCAGACGGACCGGCGCCTTCTTGAACTGATCGAGCACCCGGAAGATCGACGCCGTCTCATGAACAATCAAAGGCTCCCGAATTACGGCCATGGGATCAAGGGACTTTCCGTCGAGAACCTGGTCGAGAAGATCCTTCTTCAGGATCATGCCGACCGGCTCGTCGATATTGCCGCGGCCGACCAGAAGCTGCTCATGGCGGCATTCGCGAATGGTGCGCAGGATCTCCTCGTGAGGATCTTCGGCATCGATCCAGTCGACATCGACGCGCGGCGTCATGATGTCGGCGATGCGGCGGTCGCCAATGTTGAAGACGCGCTCGACAACCTCCTGCTGGGCCTGATTGAGAAGTCCCCCCTCCTGGCTCGCCGCGACGAGCAGTTTCAGCTCTTCGGTGAGTGGAGAGATTCCTCTCCCGTGCCTGGGCGCAGTCCGCAGAGCCGCAGCAAAAGATTGCCGAGGCGGTTGAGGGTGATGATCGCCGGCCAGAGCAGGAATAGGAAGAGCCTGAGGGGCCGCACGACCCAGAGCGCCATGCCTTCGCTGCGCTGAAGAGCGAGGCTCTTCGGCGTAAGCTCGCCGAGAACGATATGGAGGGCGGTAATGATGACGAAAGTGATCACGACGGCGATGGCATGAGAACCGTTGGTGGCGAGCGAGTCCGGCAGGCCGCTCAACAGCGGCTCGATCAGGTGCGCCAGGGCGGGCTCTCCGATCCAGCCGAGCGCCAGCGACGCGACCGTGATTCCAAACTGGGTCGCTGCAAGATAGGCGTCGAGATTGTCAACGGCGCGCTGAAGTGCGGTGGCGTTCGTCCTGCGGGCGCTGACCAGCTCTGCTACACGGCTGCGACGGACAGAAACAAGGGAAAATTCAGCCGCGACGAAGAAGCCGTTCGCGACGACGAGAGCAAGAACGGCAAGTATCCCTATGAGATCGAACATACTTCCATCGGAACTAGGCATGATCTCCTCTCGGGCAGCAGGTGCCGCAACAGGTCGTTTCGTGGCGGGTACAGCACTATCATGGTTCGCTATGTTTGGATCAGCGGCCAGAGCCCAAGCAGGATCACCGCGAGCGCGGCGCCAATCTCAAGGATGGGACCGATCCGGCCACGCCAGGTTTCGGTGGGGGCCCCCAGCTCTCATACGGTCGGCGTCGCGATCGGCTTCGTCATTGGCACACCCGCCCACGACCGGGTCGGGGAGCGCAACGGTGCGGGACTGAAAGCCACACCGAGATCTCGGCAAGGTCCGGGGAAAGATCTTCGCGGGTTATCGCGGCAGCGATTTAGTGCCTGGCGCAGCGGTCGCTCGGTTCGGCGCGTAAAAAGACCCCGGCGCGCATCCTTGCGAGGGTAACAGGGCAGAGCCGGCGGCGGAAAACCGCGGGTCATCCGGGTTGTCGCTAACATAGTGTCGGAAAGCACGGGCGACCCTTGCTACAGGACAGCGGTAACGAGCATCCCGGCTACCGCAGCCGCCATTACGGCGGTCGCTAGCCATCCCGTAAAACGCTGGACACCGGACACCGTAAATTGGCCCATGACCTTTGTATTGGCGGTAAGAAGCATCATCAGGACCATCACCGGCACGGCGACAACGCCATTGATGACCGCGGACCAGAAAAGTGCCTGGATCGGATTGTACGAGGTAAAATTCAATGCAACCCCAACCAACGTGGCAATAGCCAAGGTCGCATAAAACGCCTTGGTTCCACCAGCGCCATCTTTCCCTCCTGATTTGGCACGAACGAAGGACGGAGCAAGAAGTTCAAAGACGCTCCCGCTTACCCGATGGAAGCTCTACTTCTTACGCACCAAAGCGCGGGAGTGCACCGATGCTTGCCGTCGCCGTGCCGCAAGCTGCAAAAGATGGCTACCTGAATGGGCATCCTCAGTTTCGTCAATGGGACCCTACGTCTCGTTTTATGCATGGATTTTCTACAGGCGAGACGATATCGGATAGGTCACGCCTCTTCTCTATCGACAAATACCGAGCCGTGCGGCGACGTCCCCAGGACTCGGAAGCATGGCATGATATCGAGTGGTTCCGGAAATTTGTTGGCCGTTCACTCGGCTACGTGACAGTGCCAAAGGCAATCGTTACAAAATTCAAACTGTTCAAGCTGGCCCACTCTGATTTCGCTCTAGTCGTGGTCATGCTCGTGCTGGTCGCCACGGTCGCGATCCCCGTCGTGGTGCCGATGGCGATGATGGTCCCGGTCCCGCGCCAGAAACCGCTCCACGATCGATATCGCCCTATGGTGCACTGGTACGGGTGACTGCCCATCGAGTGAGGTTCGTCGTCCCTGCCGGACGAGGCTTATGCGGTGCAGTGGCGCTAGAAGTCTGCGGAAAAACCTCAACGCGGCGTGGCACGCGCGGCGCGCCCCGTCCCACGTCCATATCCTGGAAATGAACGGCGACAATTACAGGCTCAATCAGAGCAAGCGCCGCCCGCACCGCGCCAGTGCTGCCTGATGCCTGAAGAAAAGGGCCAAGGTAACCGGCCCTTCTTGCCAGCTTCACTGATGTATTTTTGCTCCGGGAAACCGATGCACTTTTCCTCCAGCGTTGACAATCTGGTCAATAGCGAGGCAATGCCAGGTGCTCAATGTCAGCGCCAGCGGCTATCGCCAATGTCGAGCGCAGCTGATGGGAGAAACTGGTCCACTGCAGCCCGGCCGCCGCAACGTCAAGGCGATTTTCAATGAGATGAAGGCGCTTATGGCTAGCCACGTACCTGGCGTGAGCTTTCGGCGCGTGGCATTCAGACTGGCAAAGGGACCTTCATTAACTTTCGCACGTGCCCTTTGCGCCGACGGCGAGCGCGTGCGTGACAAGATCGCAGCCTCGAAGCGCAAAGGGGCTCTGGGTCGGCGGACCCGTGCCGCTCGGCTATCGGACCGAAGCAGTTTGTGGTGGAGCTGAATTGAAGTCTGATACGAATAAAGGACTCTGACCCGTTAATCCTGGTTCGAATCCAGGTCCCTCAGCCCATAAAATCAACAGATTAGCTGATCGTGTCACAAGCCTAGGCGCCAGTGTCACCAGCGTGTCACCAACCTGGCCGACCCCGCCCGCTGCCCCGCCTCGCCTGTGCAAAATTGCACGGTCTCACACTAGCTTTTCATCACATGCCGGGCGCTGCCTTTGATCGGGCGCGCTCCAGGTCAGGGGCCTCCGCCCCCGGCTCTCGCGGCACGTTTGGCGCAAGGCTGCGCGCCTACCCCGTGTCTAGCCTAACCCCCGCAAAGCGACGGGGACGGGGGTCAGTTTGAACCACGTTGGCGATTTGTGTAATGACCTCGCGTCGGAGGCTTCGTTGCCGCCTTTTCGACCAGCGCGGTGTAATAGTGCCCGCTTCCAGTTGTCATGAGAGCATCTCGACCGCCGCTACGAATTTCCAGAGCAGAGCAATAGTCACGGTCATCCTGTTTGAGCGATGAAGACACCACTTCGTCCTCACTCAGATGACGGGATGCAAGGCGCTGAAGAAGTGCGATCGTCGCCTTCTGCGACAATGCTCCTTTGCGGACCGCCCGCTCGTAAATGCTTTTGTCGCCTAGGTAGCCGGTGATTCTCCATATCAGCTTCGCCATCTCTTCCTGTTCCGCCGCTTCGCCGTGGATCCGAGGAACGTCGCTCATGTAGCTTTCCCGAAGCTCGCTTGCCTTCGCGGAAGTTGATACAGACTTTATTTCATTCCAATGTAGTTCGCTCACGTCGCGGAACCGTGTTCAACGAAGCAGATCAGTTGTCCGATGGGCCGTGATCACCGTGATCGAACGATGAAATCGATGGAGCGTGCGCATGTCGAAATGATCGAAGTGCGCGTGGGAAAGAAGCACGATATCGATCTTGGGGAGGTCGTGAACAGTCAGCGCGGACGCGGTCAGGCGTTTGGGTCCGAGTGTGAGACCGGGCAACCGGATTCCGATCCGCGGAAACAAAACTGGATCCGCGAGAATCTTTATCCCGAAAAAATTGATCAACACCGTCGCGTGCCCGAGCCATGCCGCGGTTATCCGGTTATCGCGCCACTCCGCCGGATTTGGCCGAGCAAAAGCTGGAGACGCCATCTTTCGCCAATCCGTTCATGCCAAACGTAACGAACCAACGGCGAGCGCGTGAGCCGCCGAGATTTTGGTTTTGATTTCTCATCTGCCAAGGGTATCGGAAGGTCTGCTATAGGGGCATTCGGGAAATCTTATGCTCGCTGTGAGGTTTACGCCTTTTGCCAAAGCGGACCTCCCCAGGTTTTGACCAGCGTCCAACTTGATACCATTCGCCCCTATTAGAGCATGAGGCCGTAAACCATTGAGGTTAGACAACGACAGCCCAATGCCAATGGCCACGCCCTGCTCGATCGCCGCGACGATGGCCGCGGATGTAGCGATGATCAGCAGGAACTCGCCCAACCCTAGCGGTATATCGCGGCCATCTGATCGCGGCCATCTGTCTGAACCGGATGATTCTGAGGCTTACAAACAGCGCAACCACAGTTATGATGTGTGCTGGCGCCAGCTTGGCGGTTGCCGCGCGTTGAATAGTGGAAATATCGTGTCCCCGTCAAACCTTCCCATCTTTCGCGAGGCCCTGGCGTGGAGGCAAGCGGGCCGCGCTGTTGCCATGGCGAGCGTAGTCGAGACTTGGGGGTCGGCGCCCCGCCTGCCCGGCAGCCGCCTCGTTGTGGACGCGGATGGGAATTTTTCGGGTTCGGTGTCCGGCGGCTGCGTCGAGGCCGAGGTGATCAGCGCGGCGCTGGAGACGATTCAGGCGGACGCACCGCGCCTGCTCGAATTTGGCGTCGCGGACGAGACCGCCTGGCGCGCCGGGCTTTCCTGCGGCGGCCGGGTCAAGATCTATGTGGAAAGGGTCGGCGCGAGCCAAGCGCGTCTTCTGGAAACGCTCGCCGATGAATGTGCCGCCCGGCGTGCCTGCGTGCTTGTCACGGATATTGACTCCGGCGAACAAAAATTGGTCCGCCCGGACGAAGCCGCCAACGATCCGTTGCAGCACCTCATCGAAGCGCCACTGCGGCAGGGGCGGAGCGCCTTGATGCAACATGCCGGCCGGCGGTTGTTTTTCGATGTCCAAGCTCCGCCCGTGCGGCTTTTCGCGATCGGCGCAACGGATATCGCGCAAACGCTCGCCGTGGCGGCGGACCTTGCCGGCTTCGAGGTGATCGTCATCGATTTGCGCAGCGCTTTCGCGACGCCGGAGCGATTTCCCAAAACGCCAATTGCCGCCGAATGGCCCGAAACGGCGCTGCCCCGGCTCAGACTTGATTGTTATACCGCGGTTGCCGTGCTTGCGCATGAGCTTCGGATAGACGACCCAGCGCTCGGCGCGGCCTTGCGCGCGAAATGCTTTTATATCGGAGCGCTCGGCTCCAAAATAACCCACGCACGGCGCCTCGAACGGATGCGAGCGGCTGGCTTTTCCGAGGCCGACCTCGCACAAATCCATAGCCCCATAGGGCTTGCCATCGGCGCCGCGAGTCCGGCCGAAATCGGCATCGCAATCGTTGCCGAAATCATCGCGGCGCGGCGCAAAGGAAGTGGCACGGCGGAGAAGGCGGCGTAGGTGCGGCAGGTTGCAGCAGTCATCCTCGCCGCTGGCGAGGCGAAGCGGTTCCGCCGGTCGCCAGACGAAACCAAGCTCGTAGCCGAACTGGATGGCAAGCCGATCGTGCGCCATGTCGCCGAGGCGGCGCTGGCCTCGCGGGCGCATCCAGTCCTGGTGGTGACAGGCCACGCCCACGCACAAGTCTCAAGCGCGCTCGAAGGTCTCATGCTAGAACGGATTCACAACCGCAATCCTGGTGCGGGCCTGTCGGCGTCCCTGAAGCTTGCGGTCTGCGCCCTGGCAAGCACTGCGCGTGGCGCGGTTATTCTGCTTGGCGACATGCCGCGAATCGCACCAAGCCTAATCGACCGGCTCGTTGACGCTTTCGATGCGGCTCCGGTCGAGCCCCCCGCGGTCGTGCCAGTGCGGGGCGGGCGGCGTGGCAATCCGGCGCTGATCGGCCGCAGCCTATTCGCGGCGGTCAGGACGCTCGAAGGAGACAAGGGCGCGCGAGACCTCATTGGCGAGGCGCGGGAGAATATTCTCGAATTGCCGGTAGGCGATTCCGCGATTGAGATCGACGTCGATACATGGGAGGATCTCCGCCGGCACTGCCACGTTCCCGAATGAACGGCGCAACAAATCGTCCGGCACGTCTTGCTCACGACGCGGTAACCGTTTGATGCCAAGCCTTCAAGGCCGCAGCCCTGAACGTGCGGTGCGGTTTGGTCGAAGTGAAATGGCGTTGGATGTTGTAAAGTGTTGCAGGTGGCAATCCAGGGGACAGTTGTCGCCACGCCGCAGCATCGATCCAACCTTGTCCTTGACCGAGAGCGATGAAGTCCGAACGTATATGCACTACGTGGATAAAACCAAATCCTGCCCCCGGGGGGGTCGGAATGGGGCGCAATTTGACACAATAGAGAGCCGCACTTGGGTTGAAGCGAAGCGTCCGGCAGCTAAAGGCTAGGGCGTACACTCTTTCCGCTCGGCCTCGCTGATCACAGGTTGAGCCGTTTCAGCTCGGCCGTTGCTCCATCATATTCGATTTGAGTCTTTAGGCAGGAGGCGGCAGCAGCACGGAGTGCTGCTGCCGCCTCCGTCGTCGACCAACAGGCCCCACTCCCCGATGTAGAACTGTGCCTGACAGCGCTCCACTTCCTTGTCGGCGGCCTCGAGCGTCGCATTGGGCTGTCGCCGTCCAAGATAAAGCTCGATCACCGCATAGGGCCATTCCTTGGTCTTCAACCGTCCGGCATTGGCCTCAAGCTCGGGAGCCGCGGTTTCCCCGGACCTCGAGCGTGCAAGAAAGAGGAAGAGCATCGGGAAGGCGCTGTCCTTTAGCTCGAGCGAATGCGACAGGTCGGCGACCGCTCCCTTGAAATCGCCCCGGTAGAATCGCGCATAGCCGCGATGTTCGTAGGCGGTTGCGTGCGTGGGATAGAGCTCGATGGCTTTGGTGAAGTCGGCGATGGCACGGTGGTAGTCCCCCATGCTGACATAGGCACCGCCGCGGCTGTCACAGGCCTGCGAGTTGTTGGGATCGATTTTAAGGGCCGTGTCGTAGTCGGCGATGGCGCGGTCGTAGTCCCCTTTGGCCGCGTAAGCGAGGCCACGGTCGCTGTAGAAGTCTGTCTGCTTCGGATCGATCTCGATGGCCCTGCTGTATTCGACGACGGCGCGGTCGAAATCCTTCGTATCGTCGTAGGCGTTGCCGCGATTGAAATAGGTATCCGCGTATTCAGGATCGATCGCGATGGCCTTGGCGTAGTCGGCAAAGGCGCGATCATAGTCTCGTTTATGCGTATAAGCGTAGCCGCGATTGCTGTAGGTGGCCGCCGCGGGATTGATCTCGATAGCCTTTGCATAGTCGGCGACGGCACGGTCATAGACCTTCTTGTCGTCATAGCCGATGCCCCGGTTCATGTAGGCCACATCGTCTTGCGGGTTTTTCTCGATGAGCTGCATGCAGCCCCTAATGCTCCGATCGACGTAATTGGCTTGATCGCAGTCGGCGACATCGCCGGCGTCCTGGCGCTGCTCTTGGGTATGCCTAAGACGGGGGTGGTGGTGCCGGTCCCAGCAGTAGGACTTGTGCGGATGAAGAGTGCAGTAGTCGGAGTATGCAGAAGGCGTCGCGAGCGCGGTCGCGCCTGGGCCAAGCAGGCCGCTGGCGGCCAAGGCAAGTGCCGCTTCTCGAAACATGAGCGCTTTGCGACGAGACAATTGCTGTACGCGCACGGACTGGTCAACTCCCCCGGTAGGTCGTGAGTGCAAACGGACTCAACATCAGGGGGAGGTGAAGGTGCGATTGCGGATCGCTGACCCGAAACGTCACCGTGACCTCAGGGTAGAAGCTATGCGGATAGTATCCGTCGATGTCGAAGGTCAGCCGGTACGTGCCCGGCTCCAAGCGCTCCGGCCCGATTTCAAGCCTGCCATCCGCGTCGGTATTGCCTCGGCCGAGCAGTTCGCCGGCGCGTTCCAGGCGCACCGGGATTCCGGAGACTGGACGGCCGGCGCTTACATCGAGCACATGCGTCGTCAGCGCGCGGGTAACCGAACGTTCTGCCGCCATAGAGCGGCACGCCTCGCCAGGTCCCAAGGCAACACCGACAACGATGAGCGCAATAAGCGTCAGGACAAGCAACCTTCGGGACATGCTCCGCCTCCTCGCCGCCTGACTTAACGATCCACCTTGAGCCTCTACGGTACGCAACAAGGACGTTAGTCGGCATAGACCTCCACGACCTGCATCATGCCGAGCTCCTCGTGGTTCATCATGTGGCAGTGGAGCACGTATTTGCCGGTGAAGTCGACGAAGCGCGAGCGGAAGGTGATGCTGCCATTGCGTGGGACGTTCATCGTGTCCACCCATATGGGCTCAGGCAACGGCTTGCCATTGACCTTGGTCACTTGCATATCATTGGTGTGGATGTGGAAGACATGGTCGTCTTTATGCTCATTGATGATCGTCCATTCTTCCACGGCGCCGAGGCGCACTCGTTGATCGACCCTATTTGGATCGAAAACCTTGCCGTCGATCAGGAACCTGAATTCCTGCCAATGCTCCGTCGCCTCGACCTCGGGATGCGTCGCTGAGAATCCTGAGCACGCGGGTTCCGGTGATCTCTTTGTTGCCGATGGTCTTTTCCGGCGGCGGCGGCAGTTTGGTCGGAAGTTTCATCGACAGCGGATCGCCTTCCACCACGATGCGGGCGATGGGGCCGGTCGGGGAAGAATACCCCTGATTGTAGGGGACGGCGCGAAACATGTAGCTGCCTGGTGCACCCGCCTTAACCAGCACGTCGATGCGCTGTCCCGGCGCCATGAGAATGGCTTTCGGATTGTCTTTGGCGTGCTCCGGTGTGCGCAGAATGGATTGGCCCATCCGCGATAGGGGGTTGCCGTCGCGGGCGATCGGATGCAGCGTGTGTCCTTCTAACTCCATGAAGATATCATCCTGCCAGCCGGTATGGAGTATGCGCCAGCGCTGCACCTCGCCCGGCCGCATGGTAATGGTCGGCTCCCGCACGCCATTGACGGCCAAGAATCGCGCCGCGGTTTCCGGAAAAAGCGTCTCGAAATTCTCGATCGTTCCAAACGAGTCGAACACCGCCTCGGTGAGCACGAGTAACCGCTCCTGCGCAGCGGCGATCTCGGGGACATCTTCGAAATCGCCTTCGATGATTAGCGCGCCCGCCACGCCGCTGGCGATCTGCACGCCGGCCGATCCATGCGCATGGGGGTGATACCAATTGGTTCCGCCGACGTGGTCCGCGGGAATAGCGATCTCTATGTCGTAACTCTTTCCCGGCTCCATGATGCGCATGACGTTGTCGGAGATGCCGCTCGGGCTCACGTGCAGCCCGTGCGAATGGAAATTGGTCGTATTGAACTGGTGCGGCAGCGAGTGGATCACCGGCGCAGGATCGCGGTTGGGCGGAAGGTCGTTGATCAGCTGAATCCGCAGCACGTCGCCCGGCTTCAAGCGCAAGGTTGGGCCGGGGATGGTGCCCTCATAGGTCCGAAGGAAGAGTCGGTAGCCGCCGATATCCTTGTAGGCATATTGGATCCGCAAAGTGGTGTGCAGCTCTCCATTCGCGGAGCGACGGACCTCTGGCTCGATGAAGTGCGCGCCGGGGGCGAAATGTTTCCAGGCATCGTACGCATCGTCCAAGTCCTCGTGCATGTGCTCGGCGGCCTGCGCCTGTCCGCTTTCCGGCGCGGTCGCGGGAAGGCTCCGCACCAGCAGCGAGGTCCCGATGCCGCTGCCGGCGGCCAAGAAAAGGCGCCGCGATAGGAGCGGGGACAGACCGCGTTCTCGTGGCAACCTGGTATCCCAGTGTTCATATTGGTCCGGTTTCTCCTCGGACATGGGTCATTCCTTAGTCTGGCGTTCGCTCCGAACTTCATCTTGAGGCGGAGGTCTTGCGGCGCATCGACATCGGCAAAGATGCTGTCGGATGACACCTCAACCTGGGCGGCGCTTTGCCATGCGTCTTTTTGCTTTCAAGCGCGCCGACATAGAAGGCATCCGAAGTGAGCGCGTAGATCAGCGCCGGATCGTCGATCTTGGGGGCATGGGTGAGCGCGATCAGCGCGGTGCGGCCATCGACGCCGATCTTGGGAAGCGCCTCGTCTGGCCACTCGCGCGCAATCTCTATGTCGCCAAAACGGTCTTGGGTTGCGAAGGCGGAACGCGAATCCACGATTACACGTCGTAGCGAAGCGCGCGTGCAACGGGATCAGGGGTTGCGCTACCTGCACGGCGCCGACAATGACGAGGCGTATGGCCGGATTGAACACGTTGATCAAGACCTCGCCGTCTCGCCACTCCCGCGCCACGCTTCTATCGTGACGAAACGCGGCTCGATGAAGATGCGGATAGCACCCCTGCGAACCAAAGTTTAAAACGAGCCGCAAGGGCTCGATTGACTTTGTTGGATATCAACTGTTAATTTAGTAAATATCAACTGTCAACTATGCTAAAAGGAAACCAAATGGCGACACTGCTCGCGAAGAATGCGGACGTGGTCGTGACCATGGACGGGCAGCGCCGGGGAGCTAAAGAACGCTGGCCTGTTCGCGCACGACGGTGTCATCGAGCAAGTTGGCCCCACGGCCGAGTTGCCCAGCACCGCCGATAGGGTACTCGACCTCAGCGGTCACATCCTGCTCCCAGGTTTGATCAATTGTCACCACCACCTCGATCAGGTGCTGACGCGGAATTTGCCCGCGGGCCAGAACACGAACCTCTTCCCTTGGCTCAAGGCGCATTACGGGATTTGGGCCGCCCGCACCCCGGAGGACACCCGCACCGCGGTGATTGTCGGCTGCGCGGAGCTCGCACACTCCGGCTGTACGACGGTCTTCGACCACGCCTATGTCTTCAAGAATGGCTGCAAGGTCGACGATCAAATCCATGCGGCGGCGGAAATCGGCGTTCGCTTCGTCGTCTCCCGGGGCAGCATGTCGCTCGGCCAGTCCAAAGGCGGCCTGCCGCCGGACGATTGCGTGGAGGACGAAAAGGAAATTTTGTCGGATTCGGTCCGCGTCATCGAGCAGTATCACAACCCGAAGCCCGGCTCGATGCTGCAGATCGTGCTCGCGCCGTGCTCACCCTTCTCCGTGACCGCGAACCTGATGCGCGAGTTGGCGAAGATTGCGAGGCAGTACGGCGTCAAGCTGCACACGCATCTCTGCGAGACCTTGGACGAGGAGCGCTACACGCTGCAAAATGTCGGTTTGCGCCCCGTCGCCTACATGGAGTCGCTCGATTGGGTGGGGAAGGACGTCTGGTATGCCCACGCCGTGCATGTGAACGACGATGAGGTGCGTTTGTTCGCAGCGAAGGGTGCGGGCGTCTGTCATTGTCCATCCTCTAATATGCGGCTTGCCTCCGGTATCGCGCCCATCAAGAAGTATATCGAGGCCGGCGTCAGGACCGGCCTCGGTGTCGACGGCTCGGCAAGCAATGATGGCTCAAATCTGCTGGTGGAAGTGCGCGAGGCAATGCTGCTCGCGCGGCTGAAAATAGGGCTTTTCCCGCCCGAGGGTCCCCAGACGGTGCTTTCCACCTCCGACCCGCTGCGGGCGAAGGAATGGATGACCGCACGGCAAGCCTTGGAGATCGCCACGATTGGCGGCGCTGCCTTGCTCGGACGGACCGACATCGGCTCGCTCGAAAAGGGCAAATGCGCCGACTTCTTCACCCTCAATCTCAATGCCATTGCCTATAGCGGAGGCTTGAGCGATCCGCTCGCGGCCACCGTCTTTTGTGCACCGACGTCCGCTCGCCATACCGTGGTCGGCGGGCGGCTGATCGTCGATAACGGCGAGGTGGTGACCATCGACATGGGCCCCTCAGTGCGGGAGAACAATCGCAACGCAGGCCGCTTGGCCGCGCAATTTGCCTGACCACGATGCATGGCATGTCCCGTCTTTGATATTACCGCTCCACCGGAGGGGCGCGGTCATGAACTTGAACACCATTACCGAGATCAAGCGGCCCACCACGACTGACGACATCTATGGATGGCGGGAGGGCTATGCCTGGCTTGCCGGCGGGACCTGGCTGTTCTCGACGCCGCAAATCGGCACCGATACGCTGATCGATCTTGAGTCGCTGCGCTGGCCCGCGCTGCAGGCCTCCGGCGACGGCCTCGAAATTGCGGCAACCTGCACGATCGCCGAGTTGAACCGGTACAAGGCGCCGGCAGATTGGGCCGCTGCGCCGTTGATGCGCCTGTGCTGCCATTCCCTGCTGATGTCGTTCAAGATCTGTAATGCGGCCACGGTGGGCGGCAATATTTGCATGTCGTTGCCCGCCGGCTCGATGATCTCTCTCACTGTTGCGCTTGAAGGCGTCTACACGCTCTGGCCGCATGATGCGAAGCCGCGCAATGTTGCGGCGATTGACTTCGTGACCGGAAACCACACTAACGTTCTTCGTCCCGGTGAGTTGCTGCGGAGCATCTATCTCCCCGCGAGCGCGCTCTCGAAGCGCTTCGCCTTCCGCCGCTCTTCGCTCACCCATCTCGGACGGTCGGCGGTGCTCATGATCGGCACCCAGGCCGCGCACAGCGAGGATCTCCTTCTGACCGTCACGGCGGCGACGGTCAGGCCCATGCAACTTCATTTCGATCGCGTGCCGACCGCCACCAAGCTGCGTCACTCCATCGATGCGCATATCTTAGATGCCGACTACTTCGACGATGTGCACGGCTCGGTCGCCTATAAGCGTCACCTCACCTATTATTACGCCGAGCAGATCCGTGCCGAGCTCCAGCATGGAGCGGCGGCATGAATTGCACCCTCAACGGGAAGAGGATCTCGGCGGAACCGTTTCCGGGCCAGTGCCTGCGCACCTTCTTGCGCGGACTCGGGTTTTTCGGCGTCAAGAAAGGCTGCGACCAGGGCGATTGTGGCGCTTGCACCGTCCATATCGATGGCAAGCCCTTCCACTCTTGCCTGACGCCGGCCTTCCGCGCCGCGGGGCGCGAGATCACCACCATCGAGGGGCTCGCACGCGACGGCAAGCTGCACCCCGTGCAGCAGGCCTTTCTCGATGCGCAAGCCTTTCAATGCGGCTTCTGCGCCTCCGGCATGATCATGACGGCCGCGATCTCCGATGCGGAAGCGCGCGAGGACCTGCCGCGCCTCCTGAAGGGCAATCTTTGCCGCTGCACCGGTTATCACAGCATTGACGACGCGCTGCATGGCGTCGTCAATGCCGAGGAGGACGTGGCGGGGAGATCATGCGGCGCGAGTCTGCGCAGCCCCTTCGCCGAATTGATCGTCACCGGCAAAGCGCGCTATACACTCGACGTGGCGATGGCGGACACGCTCCACTTGAAAGTACTTCGGTCGCCGCATCCGCATGCGCGCATCAAGGCCATCAAACGCGATAAGGCCATGGGCGTCCCCGGCGTTGTCGACGTCTTCACCTGGAAGGATGTTCCGCGCAAGCTCTACTCAACTGCGACCCATGAGGATCACCTCGTGGACCCTGACGACACCTACATCCTCGACAATGTCGCCCGCTTCGTCGGCCAGCGTGTCGCGGCCGTCGTCGCCGAGACCGAGGGCGCCGCGGAAGAAGCGTGCCGGTTACTGGAGGTTGACTATGAGCTGCTGCCAACGGTGTTCGACCCCGAGCAAGCGATGGAGCCAGGCGCGCCGGTTCTGCACGAGAGGGGCATCGCGACCCGTGGCAACATCTATGTCGACATCCATGGCGAGCTTGGCAGCGTCGAGCAAGGCTTCAGGGAGGCCGACGCGATCCATGAGATGTACTAGTTGATATTTGATCCGACATTTGGTGTCATAAGGCCGAAGCGAGAGCCGAGGCCGGGCGCGGAGCTGGCCGGGGTTGCGGAGAGCCCGGCCTCGGCGTTTTATGAGGACACCGACGATGACGAAAGATCAGAAGATCATCAAAGGAAAGGTGGGCTTGCTGGAGCTCGCCAGGCAACTTGGCAATGTGAGCCAAGCCTGTAAGATGATGGGCTATAGCCGCGACAGCTTCTACCGCTTCAAGGAACTCTATGACAAAGGCGGCGAGCTGGCGTTGCAAGAGATCAGCCGCAAGAAGCCGATCTTGGCGAACCGGATCGCGCCCGAGATCGCGGCGCGGATCGTTGAATTTTCGCTGCAGCAGCCGGCCTTCGGCCAGATCCGCGTCGCCAACGAAATGAGGAAACTTGGCCACTCGATCTCGCCGGCCGGCGTGCGCGGCGTCTGGCAGCGCCATGATCTCGAGACGATGAAGAAACGGCTGAAGGCGCTGGAAGCCAAGGTTGCGCAGGAAGGCCTGATCCTGACCGAGGCGCAGGTCATCGCCTTGGAGAAAGCCAAGACCGAAAAGGAGGCGCACGGCGAGTTCGATAGCGCATGCCCGGGCTACTGCGGCGCCCAGGACACGTTCTATGTTGGCAACATGAAAGGGGTCGGCCGCATCTACCAACAGACCTTCATCGACACCTATTCGAAAGTGACGTTTGCCAAACTTTATGATCGTAAGACGCCGATCACCGCGGCCGACCTCTTGAATGACCGGGTCGTGCCGTTCTTCGACGAAAAGGAAGTGAAGCTCTCCCGTGTTCTGACCGATCGCGGCACCGAATATTGCGGTAATCCCGAGCATCACGAATACGAGCTCTATCTCGCGGTGGAAGATATTGACCATTCCAGGACCAAGACGAAGAGCCCACAAACGAATGGCATCGTTGAGCGCCTGCACAAGACAGTGCTGGACGAGTTCTATCGCATCGCCTTCCGAAAGAGGCTCTATGCGTCGATCGGGGATTTGCAGGACGACCTCGATCTATGGGTCAAAAGTTACAACGAGGAGAGACCGCATCAAGGCCGCTGGTGCTTCGGCAAGACGCCGCTGCAAACATTCCTTGACGCCATCCCGATTGCGAGGGAAAAAATGATCGCTGCCTGACCACCATCGGCAGTGAACCGGCCACCTCCAAAAGGACGCCGTCTGTAAGATCAAATACAAGCTACTACACATGAGAGGACGTATTCGACCTCGCGGGTGCAGCACGTGCATCTGGAGACGCACGGCTCCATCGCCTGGAAGGGCGAGGATGGGCGCCTGCATGTCCGCACCAGCTCGCAGGCGCCGTTCATCGCCAAGCAGAAGCTCTGTTACCTGTTCGGGTTGGTTGACCGCGACGTCCACGTCTTCACCGAGCGCATCGGCGGCGGATTTGGCGGCAAGCAGGAAATGATCTCCGAAGATTTGTGCGTGCTCGCCACGCTCAAGACCGGACGTCCGGTGATGTGGGAATTCACCCGCCAGGACCAATTCATCGGCGCCACGACGCGCCACCCCATGACAACGCATGTGAAGCTCGGCGCCAAAAGCGATGGCACACTGACAGCAATTCAGTTCCGCGTCGTCTCTAACACCGGCGCCTATGGCGGTCACGGCGGCGAGACGCTTGCAGCCGCGCTAGGAAGTCCGATCGCCGCCTATCGCTGCGCCAACAAGAAAGCGGATGGCTATGCCGTCTATACCAACATGATTCCGGCCGGTGGTTTTCGTGGCTACGGGGCCTCGCAAACCACCTTCGCCATCGAATGCGCCATGGACGATCTCGCGATGTTGCTTGGGATTAATCCCCTAGAAATTAGGCGCAAGAATATGATTGGGCCGAATGACTGGATCGAATCCGTATGGAAGGACCCCTCCGACGTTACCTTCGGCAGCTATGGGCTCGACCAATGTCTCGATCTCGTCGAGAAAGCACTATCGAGCGGCCGGGGATTGCCCAGACCCGATGGCGAGGACTGGCCGGAGGGGACCGGCTTCGCGCTCGCCATGCTGGAATCCGGACCGCCCACAGAGCACCGCTCTGGTGCCGAGATGGGGTTATTGCCCGACGGCAGCTACCGCCTCGCGGTCGGCTCCGCCGAGATGGGCAACGGATCGACCACGTCCCACCGTCAGCTCGCCGCGTCCGTGCTTTGTACGCGGGCGGGCAATATTGCCATCATCAATGGCGACACCGATCGAACGCCCTACGACACAGGCACCTTCGCGAGCACCGGGACGGTCGTGGCGGGCCAAGCTGTGGAGCGCACCGCAATTGCCCTGCGCGACAACATCCTCGACTATGCAAGCCACCTTATTGGTTGCGCTATTGGCGAATGCCGTTTGCAAGACGATACGGTCACCTGCGCCAACCGGAAGATCCTACTCGCCGATCTTCATCTAACTGGGACGAAAGATGGGCATCGATTCGAAGCCAGACGCAAGGCGTATCTGTCGCCGCGGTCGGTCGGCTTCAACGTGCACGGGGTTCGCGTCGCCGTGCATCGCATCACCGGCGAGATCATGACCTTGCAAAGCGTGCATGGCGCAGACATCGGTAGGTTGATCAATCCGATGCAGTGCCGCGGCCAGCTCGACGGCGCCATTGCCATGGGGTTCGGCTGGGCGCTCTACGAGAAGATGGTATATGACGCGAACGGCGCAATGATCAATCCGGCACTGCGCGACTACCGGATTCCGACTTTCGCCGATGTTCCTCGCAGCGAAATCTATTTCGCTGACACCTAGGACAAAGTCGGACCGCTGGGCGCGAAGGCGCAAGGTGAATGCGGGATCAATGCAGTCGCGCCGGCAATTGCCAATGCGGTGGCCAACGCGACCGGCGTGCGCTTCCCCGATCTCCCGCTCACGCCGGATCGCATATTCGCGAAGCTCGGAGCTCGATCATGAGCGAAGTCCGTTCCACGAATGCCTCCGCAGTGACGGTCGTCACGCAGACGCGGGTGGAGTCCGTCGCTGCGGATGGCTTCGCGCGCTGGCAGCAGAAAATCAGCGAGGCGGTGGCGGCCCGACCGGGATTCATTAAAGAAACCGTCATGCCACCAAGCCCTCCCGCTCAGGTCGACTGGGTCATCCTGCAGCGGTTCGCGAGCACTGAGACGGCCGTGGCGTGGCTCCGTTCCGACGAGCGGCAGCGCCTCGTGGCCGAGGCGCAACCCATGCTGGTCGGCCAAGATGACGTCCATCTCGTCCATGACAGCTCGACCGGCGTGATGCCGGCTCCGGCCTCGGTCGTAATCTCGACGCGGATCAAGCCCGGCCAGGAGAATGCCTACCGGCGGTGGGAGCGCAAGATAGGCGCGGTGCAGGCGAGGTCACCCGGCTTTCAGGGCTACCGGTTCGAACCACCGGTCCCGGGCGTACAGAATGACTGGCTGACAATCTTGAAGTTCGACTCCGAAGCGAATTTGCAAAACTGGCTGAATTCGCCCGAGCGGAACAACCTGCTCGAACAGGCGGCTGCGTTCACCGACGAATATCACATCCGGATCGTGCGCACGGGATTCGATCAATGGTTCGAGGTTGGAGTAGCTGGCGCGTCATCGCCACCGGCCTGGAAGCAGAACATGATCGTGTTGCTGATGCTCTATCCAGTGGTTTTTCTGATCACCGCTTGGCTCGAGCACCCGTTCTTGGTTGGGCAACTGAAGATGCTGCATTGGAGCGCCTTGTTCGTCGACAATGTGGTCAGCGTCCTCCTACTTAGCGTCGTCGTGTCGTGGGCGAGCCGGCGCTTCGACTGGTGGCTACGTCCTGCCGGCCGTGATCCTAAGCGCGAGACTGCCGGAGTGGCGCTGGTGCTGAGCTTTTATGCCCTTTTCCTGGTCGCGTTCTGGCAATACGAATTGCATGTCTGGAGGCCATGGTGATTCCTCTCCTGCCATCGACGCGCTGCGCACTTCCTCGATGACACTCATTTACATTCTCCTCCCGCCAGATCGTACGCTCCGCAACGAGCCGTGGCCGCAGCTTGGCGATTTCGGGGATGTTCAACGTGCGCATAATCGTTTGCGTGAGCTCACGAGGGCAGATCCCGTCGCGCTCGCCGCTGCGATCGCGTCAGAAGAAATCCACCGCCGCTGGTAGATCAGAACCACATCATCACGGACGGCAATTGTGAATCAAGTATTGGCGGACTTGAGGCGCCGGAGGATTCATTGCCGCTTCCCCGTACCCGCACGCGTGCAGTTTTGAGCAAATAGTGCGGCGACCCCAGAAAGTAGCAAAAGACCCAGCGCGCTTCGCAGCATGATATAAGAAATGCGCAAGCGAACGAGCTTCCATCAAGAAGTCGGTTCGGGCGACCCCACCACGCGGGTCCATTTCATCGCCTTGCGAGTGACCCCGGCCGTCCGCGGGGATTGGCGAACAACTCTGGAGAAAAGGATGGCGAAACCGAGCCAGGCCGACGCCGAAGCAGCCGTGAAGGTGCTCATTGAATGGGCGGGCGACGATCCGAGCCGCGAAGGCTTAATCGATACGCCTGGACGGGTGGCGCGATCCTACCGCGAGCTGTTCGCCGGCTACGCCGCCGAGCCCCGCGATTATCTAAAGCGTACCTTCGAGGAAGTCGGCGGTTACGATGAGCTGGTGGTGCTGAGGGACATCCGCGTGGTCAGCTTTTGTGAGCATCACATGCTGCCAGTGATTGGTCGTGCGCACGTCGGCTACCTACCGACGAACAAGGTGGTGGGTATCTCTAAGCTGGCGCGAGTGGTGCACGGGTTCGCCCGTCGGCTGCAGATACAGGAGAAACTCACTGCCGAGATCGCCGAAGCCATCCAGGACATTCTCGAGCCGCAGGGCGTCGGCGTGGTGATCGAGGCCGAGCACAGCTGCATGACGCTACGCGGTGTGAACATGCTCGGATCCACGCTGACCACGAGCCGCCTGCTCGGCGTGATCCGCGATGACCCCCGCACGCGTGAGGAGTTCGTTAGCCTTGTGCGTGGTGCGTAGGCGACTCAGAGCATGATCGTCGTGTCCAGCGTCCGCTGTGCACACATCGCAGTATAGCAGATCACCACGTCAGGTGCGATCTTTGCCCGCCTGAGATATGTTGCCATCATCTTAGCCGTTTTCCGGCCACGCCTGCTGAGCGGGCTTTCACTGCCGGCGGATCTTCAGCATTCGATACTGGAGAAAGTAGAGTGCTAACTCGCCGATCATTTCCCACGTCCAGCGCGGCGAGGATTGCGCCGAGGTCGTCGGTTAGGGCCGCAGGTCGTGGCTGCAGGATTAGCGCCGACTATCTGGGCGCTGCAAAGGTGAAAGCGAAGCCGGTCTTCGACACGCTCCGCCGGGGCGAGACGCTGGCCGATGCACGCGCGAGCCGAAATGGCCGTGGGTGCTTGGCGTTGCCGATGGGAACCAAAGCCTGACCGCGACGTTCACTGGTGGCTCCGCGATTGGGTCGGAGCGTCGGTATGCTAGGTTAAAGTTGGGAGTTCATCGGTCAGTTTTCGGCCAGTTTTTTGAAAGGGGATACGGGATGAATACACTTATTAGTGCGCTCATCACTTTCGTCGTGGTCATTCTGGTGCTGTACCTTGTCAATATGCTGCCGATTGATGGTCGAGCAAAGCAGATTGTGAACGTAATCGTGATCATCATCGGCATCATCTCGCTATTGAAATATCTCACTGTTTTTTAAGCTTTGTCCGGGCGTCAGCAGTTAGGCTTGTGGTGGAACGTGACGCGTTCCGCTCCGGGCTGAAGAAAACGCATGCTGAAAGGTGGACCATAATGAGTCCACCAGCAGGGCCAGATTGGCTGGACTTCCTTGGTAGATCGATCGCTCCATAGGTCTTCAGGCCCATAATTGACATTGAGCGGTGGGTCGCTATGGGTCTGCACGCCCTCCACACTTGGCCCTGCCCACAGCGGAGCCCGCCATGTTGAAGATGCGCGCGATCTTCGTTCCGGAACCTGGCGGGCCCTTCCGCATGGAGGAGCGCGATCTGCCCGAGCCCGGCCGTCACGAGGTCCGCGTCCGCGTACACGCCTGCGGGGTCTGCCATAGTGACTCCTTCATCGTCGAAGGCCACATGCCGGGGCTCAGCTATCCACGCATTCCTGGCCATGAAGTGATCGGCGTAATTGACGCCCTGGGTCCGAACGTGGATGGTTGGCACGTGGGCGCGCGGGCCGGGGTGGGCTGGTTCGGTGGTTCCTGTGGCTACTGTGGCCATTGCCGGCGGGGCGACGCCTTCGCCTGCGAAAACATTCACGACGTCACCGGCATCACCCGCGATGGCGGCTACGCCACTCACATGGTGGCGCTTGCCTCGGCCCTGGCGCACGTACCGGAGGCCCTGGACCCTGTCGAGTCCGCGCCGCTCCTATGCGCCGGGATCACCACCTTCAACGCCCTTCGGCACTGCGGCGCGAAGGCGGGCGATCTGGTGGCGATCCATGGGGTCGGCGGACTTGGCCACCTCGGCATACAATTCGCCGCCCGGCAGGGATTCCGGACCGTGGCGGTAAATCGGGGGCGCGACAAGGAAACCCTCGCGCGGTCCCTGGGCGCGCACGACTATATCGACAGCGAAGTGGGTGATCCGGCCCAAGCACTGCAGGCCATGGGCGGCGCCAAGGCCATCATCGCCACCGTTACCAGCGCCGAAGCCATGCAAGCGATCTCGGGCGGCCTCGGTGTCAATGGAACCATGATGGTCGTCGGCGCTGTCGGCGCTCTGACCGTCAATTCTCTGGACCTCCTCGGGAAACGCGGTTCGGTGCGGGGCTGGTATGGGGGCACAGCGGTCGACTCGGAAGACACGCTTCTGTTCAGTCAGCTCAACGGCATCGCCTCGATGAATGAGATTTTTCCACTCGAAGAAGCCCAGGTCGCCTATGACCGGATGATGAGCGGCAAGGCGCGCTTCCGTGTTGTTCTCAAGATCGACTGGTAGAAATGCCTGATCCACTCCATTGGGAACGCCTCGGTAGAAAAGAGTTCGGGCTAGCCCGCGAAAGCATTTCCGCTTTCCCCCATTGCTGAAATTCAGACTGGCACCAAAGCTGGGCCGGTCATGGCGAGGAGCAGCAAGCCAAGGCCCAGCGCACGGAGAAACCTCCCACCGCCGCGTGCATAAAACCCCAGACCGATGAGGGCGAGCGCGAGTACCCCCAGTCCAAGCAAAACCGGCCAGGGCAGCAGCGGGGAAAACGAACTGGCTCATTCAAACTCGAGGTATTGCAGGTTCAATCTCGCATGTATAGGCCCGCGCCGCGCAGTTCAGGAAGCCGGATTGGGGTCAATGCGAACTGGGTCCTCGTCGCGCCAATAGCAGACGTTCATCTGCACAGCAACGCGACCGGCCTCACACTATGCAGCTAGGGTCCTACAGAGTGGCCTGTCGATCTTAAGATCCGCCGGTTCAGATCACCGCGTCATTCAGCCGTTCGTGCAGTCGCGGCACAACGAAATCGATGATCGCGCGCAGCTTTAACGGCAGGCGGGATTGGCGGTTGTAGAGCAGGTGAACCGGTCGGGGCCGGGGTTCAATGGCTTCGAGGTGATCGCAAGTTTACCCCGGCGGACGAGTTCTGCGACTTGGTAGGACAGCGCCCGTGTCAGGCCCAATCCAGTGACGGCCGCATCCAGGGCGGCCTCAATAACGTTGACGCTCACTCGCGCGTTCACCGCTGCGGTCAATTCCTTACCGCTTGCCTCAAAGCGCCAACGCCTTCATAGGAGATGGCGGTATGCCGCATGACTGATCAAAGCTGGACAACTTGCCGAGTTCATGCACCTAATGCGTGTGCGCGAAAATTGATGATCAGTAGATGTCACTTAGCCCGCAGCGAGCGCCCCAACCAAGCCAATCAGCAGCAGCGGCCGCGGCTGCCGTCCGCGCCTCGACATATTCAACGTCTGGAAGCGATGGGGGCGCACCTCCGGCAAGCCAGGCGGGCGCGTTTGAAGTACAACTACGCAACGACAACCGCCTGAAGTCGGCTCTGCACGCCCTGATCCTTGTATTACCGCTCACCATATTGATTTTTGGAGAGGCTCTTCGTCACCCAGACGCTGACATCGAATTACCGATCATTAAACTCAAACTTCACGTAGGGTCGGTCCTGCCTATCTTTTTGATGATCCTTTCGTACATGCTGCACCGTGCCATGCGCTACGAACGCATCGTGCTGTGGAATATCGTTCATTCGCCGGAGCAGATGAACGAGGTCGCCCGCATCGCTCTTGATGACACCGAAGCCTACAAGATGAACAGCGCCCACTACGAGGAGGTGCTCGATCCCATGGCTGCCGCACTGATCTCGCCTCTGGCAAATTTGAGGCGGCAATGGCTGCGTCTGGTCGCCTGGATTTCCTTTGTCGGCTTCAACATAATTATGTCGCTGATTGTGTACGGCATCATTCTTTTGATGCTTTTGATCATGTGCCTGTATGTCTCGAAGGAATTGCTCTCCGTAGCTGCGTCGCTGAACGCCTTTGGCTTCAGACCGCACTGGCCCTTTGAGCCAACCAGCGTCATCGATATTCTCATACTCGGTCTGTCGACCCTGTTATTGTTTCTCGCCTGGTCGAACGCGGCGTGGATAGTTTTAATAGCCCTTTTGGCCATCATTGGTGTACCTGCGATCCTTGTGTTCAGATGCATCGTTCTGGCTTGGCGAACGGTGGCTTTTGCGCCGGTGCGCGTCGTCCTCCGAGCTATTTACGACGTTGCAAGTCAAATGAGAGAGAAGCATCGCGATCGAATCTTTGTCAACGAGATGGCAGCGTACATAAAGCGCAAAGAGGCGCCTGACGAGGAAAGAGTCGCCGAATATCGATCCCGGTTAAAGTTGTTTAGTGCCGCAGGGGATCTGAGCTCCCGCCTGTACACCATACAACGCAATTTCGGCAGAGGCATAGTGGAAGGGGGCAGCACTGGCGTCGACTTGGGTTCGGAATGGGAGAATTTGATAACGCGCTACGGCTTCACAGACCTGGACATATGCACATACTATTTGATGGTTTTCGCACAACTGGCTCCCTTCAAATTTGTCACGTCCGATGCATGGAGTCTACATCGGGAGGTGGAGCGAGTTGTGGATGCATACAGTGATCCTCCCGACGACGCCCTTCTAGCAGCCATCGAGAAAGCCGCATCGCTGAGCCATTCCGAGCGGAGAAAGTTGGCGGCCCAGATACTTGCTCGAAATGCGTCGATTGCGCCAATAGGCACGAAAATTCGCAGATTTGAGAAGCGATGGGGACGTGAACTCGCGAAGCTGATAACCGGCGAGGCCGTCCTATACCATTCTAACGTCAACATATTTGAGTTACGTAAAGCGGCCATAAAATACTTCGGCGAGCCGGAGTCAAAAAATACGCCTTTTCAGGAGCCCCCACCCGGTCGCGGCGCCAGAGATTCAAGAGTAATCACGTATTTGCTTGGGCTTCTTGGGCGCGCAGCGGATGCCTAGAACCTTTGGTTCACTCTCTGCTTGTTGCACGGGCGCGGTGTAACGCCGGCCGCGCACTCGCCAAACACGCCTCGGCGGTCTACATAGGCGGGCAAAGGTGGCCGATGTCTCTCCCAGCTGACGATACCCAAGCAGACGTTCTCGTTGCCGGCGCCGGCGCCGCCGGACTATCCACCGCGATTGCTCTCGCGCAAGCGGGATTTTCTGTTGTCTGCGTTGGCCATGTCGATACCGGCGCCAACGGGCGGACCGTCGCGCTTTTTGAAGCCTCGCTGCGCTTTTATAAGGCGCTCGGCGTATGGCCGCATTTCCGAGGCAAGACCGCGCCGCTTGCAAGGATTACCATGGTCGATGCCACCGGAGCGCGATTTCCGGTGCCTGCCGTGTCCTTCGCCGCGAGCGAGATCGGCCTTGGCGCTTTCGGCGAGAATATCGAGAATAATGTCCTAGTCGAGGGTCTTGCCGAAATCGCCGCCGGGACCTCACACCTCGTTCTGCACGAAGGGATGATCGATAACATAAGCTTCGGCGAGGATGCGGTCCATGCCACGCTCGCCAACGGGCAATGGGTCACGGCAAAGCTCGCCGCCGCCGCCGACGGGCGCGCGTCGCTTGCAAGAACCAAGGCTGGGATCGGCGCGCGCGTCTGGACCTATCCACAGGTGGCGTTCACGGCTCTCCTTTCGCACGCTAAGCCGCACCGGAATATTTCGACGGAGTTCCACACGCGATCGGGTCCCTGCACGCTGGTTCCGCTTCGCCCTGCCGAAAATAAGCCCCACCGGTCGAGCCTCGTTTGGCTGATGTCCCCCGAGGCGGCCGAGCGCCGCCGCGCGCTTTCGAACCCCGAGCTGGCGCGAGAAATCGAAGATCAAGTGGATTCGCTTTTAGGCAAAATCGAGATCGATGGGCCGGGCGGCTTCTTCCCCATGGCGGGGATGAGCGCCAATCGTCTTGTTGGCCATCGCGTCGCGCTCATCGGCGAAGCCGCGCACATCTTTCCGCCGCTCGCCGCGCAAGGCCTGAACCTCAGCCTGCGCGACAGCGCGGCACTTGCCGACGTTTTGGAGGGCGCGCGCGCGCTTGGGTATGACATCGGCTCCATGCAGACGCTGAAAACCTATGCAGCCGCGCGCCGGAGCGATGTTTTTTTACGCACGAACGGGGTCGACATCCTCAATCGCTCCCTGCTTCTGAATCTTTTTCCGGCCGATTTTTTGCGCGCCGCCGGGCTTTTCGCCTTCTCGATGATCGGCCCGTTGCGTCGCGCGCTCATGCGCGAAGGCGTTCTCACCCACGGGACCTTGCCGCGCCTGATGCAAAAGCGCCCAGCGCGGCGCTTCACGCCTTCGTCGCGCGGCTCCGCATCAATCGACATGTCCAGGCGCTAATGAACGCGGGAACGAGGAGTGCTGGCGTGAAAATCGCGACTTGGAACGTCAATTCGGTTCGGCAAAGAACCGAACATCTCCTGCGCTATCTACGCAACGCCAAGCCGGACGTCCTCTGTCTGCAGGAGCTAAAATGCATCGACGCGGCATTTCCGCACAAGGAAGTCGAGGCAGAAGGCTATAATGTCGCCGTGCATGGGCAGAAAGGTTTTAACGGCGTGGCTATCCTTGCCAAAGCGCCGGTCGAGGTCACGCGAGGGCTTCCTGGCGGCCCCGATGACGAGCAGGCGCGCTATATCGAGGCGACTGTCTCAAACGGCGAGGGCATTGTCCGTGTGGCCTCGATCTATTTGCCGAACGGCAATCCGCCGCAAACGGAGAAATATAGCTACAAGCTCGCCTTCTTGGATCGTCTGATCGCGCACGCAAGAAACCTTTTGGCGCTGGAGGAGCCGCTCGTTCTCGCCGGAGACTACAATGTGATTCCGACCGCCCGCGATTGCGCCGATCCTGCCGCCTGGGAGGGCGACGCGCTTTTTTTGCCCGACACAAGGGCGCGCTTTCGATCCCTTCTCAACCTCGGCCTGATCGACGCGCTGCGCGCAACGACGGATGACGCCGCGCTTTACACATTCTGGGATTACCAGGCGGGCGCTTGGCAACGCAACAAAGGCATCCGCATCGATCATCTCTTGCTCTCGCCTCTGGCGGCGGACCGCCTGGTCGAGGTTGCCATCGACAAGGAAACGCGCAGCGAGGAAAGGCCCTCGGATCACGTGCCGCTGCGCATCGAATTGGCGTGACCGCCTGCAACTATCGCAGCGAAGCCTCCAGCCAAGCCTGTACCGAAGCCCAAAGGAAAAGGACGGTCGCGGTGGCGCCGAGTCCGCACCGCATCGCGTGCAATCTGCCCCATCCCTGGATCAGTTTGCGGCTTTTCGGACCCGCATTTTGGGGCGGAATTTCCAGCAAGAGTTTGTTCGTCGGCAAGATAGCAATGAGCGTGAAAGGCCAATTAGCAAGCAGCGATAAGGCCCCCGCGAGCCAACGCCAGTCCATTCCGGCAAGCGCGGCGACGAGACCGAGGGAAAAGCCGATGATCGCCAAAGGGCCTTGCATCGCGAAGCCGCGGTGATATGCGGCCTTCCATTCAGCGAGGCAGGCCCGGTCGTCAAGCGCAAGGCGTGCCGGTTGTTCCGCCACGCTGACGTAGACGGCAGCGCCGGTAAAGAGAGCGGCGGCAACGAGTGCGAGTTGCCCTATGAGCACGCGTTTCCTTCCTTCGATCCGCCAACCTCGCTGTTCGTAGCAGCTGGCGCGCCTGGCGGCAACGCTGGAGGCAGCCAAGCTGCGTAACCGGTTAGGGCAGGTCTTCAACCCAGCAGCCCGAGCCAACCGCAGGGTTCGGCTTCGAGCTTGACGCGTACCAAAGCCGGTTCGCACGCCCGGAACGTTCCGGCCCGGTCAAAAAGAAAAACTGCCGGATTGGGCCGGTAAGCTTATCACGTTCAACGAAACACGAAACGATCGAGATCGGGCTTCCCTCTTGATGAAGAACCCTCCCAAAATTATACCGCGGTGGTCATGCCATAACAAGGACATCGAAACCGTAGCGCCTCGGACGAAGCGACGCCGGAAGAAGGGTTGATCGTCAAGGCCGTCGCCGTGGCGACTGAGCTGCCGATCGCCGCCTTGCCGCCGCCTCCAGGGAGGCCCTCGTGCTGCGGCGCGTTAATGGATTAAGCTACCGCGGGATCGCCGAAATCACCGGTGTGATGTCGCGCCTCGCCCGCGGCGCGGTCTTCTCATGGCCGCCTTGGGGAGGCCATAGGCAAAACGAGCATGCTCGATTTCCAAAATCGTTTGGCCGCGAATGCTTCGCTTGCCGCCGAATACGGCCGCCTAACGGCCCTTCGGAAGGTCACGCGCCATGAGCCAGCTCCTCGATACCGCCGCCAAAAGCGGCTAAAGAGAAGGCCGGTTGAAGAAAGCAAAAAGCCAACCGACATGGGCGACGGAAGCCTGCCGGTGAACAGGCTTTGCCGCTGTGCAAAAACCCCCGTGCGTTTCATAGGCGCGATCAGACGGCGAATTCATACCCGCGATTGCCGGCCGCCGCATGACGTATGATTTTGCAATTATTGGCGCGGGAATCGTCGGCCTCGCGGCGGCCCGCGAAATTTTGCGCGCGCGGCCTCGCTCCTCGATCATTATTCTCGAAAAAGAAAGCGCCATCGCCCGACATCAAACCGGGCACAACAGCGGTGTGATCCATGCTGGCATCTATTACGCCCCGGGAAGCTTGAAGGCCCGCCTTTGCCGCGAGGGGGCCGCCGTGACAAAGGCTTTTTGCACGGAACAAGGCATAAAATTCGAAATTTGCGGGAAGCTGCTCGTCGCCACCAATGATGGCGAACGCATCCACATGGATGCTTTGTTCGAACGCGCAAGGCAGAACGGCGTCGAGGCCTTGCGGATCGATCGCGCCGGGCTTATGCGCCTTGAACCCAACATCATCGGCGTCGGCGCTTTGCTGATCCCTTCGACGGCGATCGTCGATTACAGAATGGTCGCCTCGGCCTTTGCACGAATCGTAACGGCGCAAGGAGCCGATTTGCTGCTCGGCGCCGAAGTCATCGCCATTCGCGAAGATGCGCGCACTGTCGAAGTTTCGACCCCCGAGCAAAGCTGGCGCGCGCGGTCCTTGATTGTTTGCGCTGGACTGCAGTCCGACCGTCTCGCGAAATTGGCGGGCATAAGAATCGATCATCGGATCGTGCCATTTCGCGGCGAATTTTACACCTTGCCAAAAGCACGAGCGGGAATGATCAAACGTCTGATTTATCCCGTCCCAAATCCGAAGCTTCCCTTTGTTGGGATTCATCTCACCAGGACGATCGATGGGAAAATCATCGCTGGCCCCAACGCAGTGCTTGGGTTAGCCCGCGAGGGCTATGGGAAATTCTCCTTCAGCCGCCGGGATGTCTTCGACTATCTGGCGTTCCCGGGATTTTGGAAGGTCATCGGAACCCATCTCGCAGCGGGCATCGAGGAGATGCGAAACTCTTTGTGGAAGCAAGGCTACCTCGCCCAATGCCGTAAATATTGCCCGAGCCTGTCGCTCGCGGATCTTCAACCCGGGATGGCGGGCATACGCGCCCAGGCGGTGTTGCGTGATGGCACTCTGGTGCAGGATTTTCTCTTCGCGGAAACCGCCAGGATGCTGCATGTGTGTAATGCGCCCTCGCCCGCCGCGACATCGGCAATCCCGATCGGGCGCATGATCGCCGGAAAAGCCCTCGCGCGGTTCGCATAATTGTAAATTGCGCGGTTGGCAGGGCTTCCATCTTTCAGTACAACGCAGCTCCGTGCGGCCGACCTATAATTGAGGAGGAAATAGACCAGTGATTGGGATTGGCCGATTGGCGGCAGCCTTGATCTTCGGAATTGTGTTGCCGGGAGCACGGGCGGAGGCCCAGAATTCCAGCTTCATGGACATGAACATGGACATGGGCTGCATGCTGATGGCCGGCATGCACGAGATGCAAGTATCGGTCTATCAATCCGGCGCAACGGAGGATTCGTGCAAGGACATCCCGTCTCCCGGCCCTGCCGTGATTACGCTCAGCCCGGCTTCGAAAGAACTAAGGGACATGACGACGGAGGTTCGCATCGTGCGGGGCACCGGAGCCGAAACGGTGGCTAGCGGAAATCTCGATACGGTCACACTCGCTTATCTGCCGCCGAAAAACTATCCGACGGGGGTCATCACGCTCACCGCCACTTCGACAAGCTGGGCAAATACGCGGTCCTCGTGACGGTAAGGGATGTCACGGATATGGCGATGTCCGGCCGGCTCGGCCTGACCGTCGGGGGGGCGTCCCACCAATGGATATTCATTTACAGCCTTTCCGGCGTCATTCTCGCGGCCGCATTTGGATTTTATCTCCACGATCTCGGGCGTAATAAAAAGACGTCCGTCGAAAGCGTTTAAGGCCTCCTTCCGGCTTCAGCGGCTGCCCGCGCGCGCGGTTTCCTTTTGAGCTCACGCGCCGTGTGAACCTGGCGCCTTGTTGTTGAGCCAAGCCTGCCAATCCGTGATCGAACCGTTGAAGGCATTGCGATCGACATAACCGCGAATGCCGGCGACATGGCCCTCGGCGGTGTGCTGCCAGAAATGCCAGCGGCGAGCGCCATATTTGACCGCCGGATAGTATTTCACGCTGCGGACCCAGATCGGGTAATCGGAAAATTCCCCTTGCATCACGTCGCGATGGAAATCGATCGAGGTGTAGATCACCGGCGTTTTTCCGTAGGCGCGTTCCATCGCGGCAAGGATGATTTTCATCTGTGCGATGGCGACATCGCGCGGCACGCGTTTTGCGCAGGTCTTTGAATGCCCGTTCCATTCGACATCGAGGACCGGCGGCAAGGCATCCGGGTCATTGGGAACATGCGCCGTAAACCACGCCGCTTGCTCCTCCATCGGCCTGCACCAATACGCGAAATGATAGGCGCCGCGCGGCACGCCCGCGGCTTTCGCCGAGGCCCAATTTTGGGCGAATTTCTCGTCGACGCGGTCGCCTCCCTCGGTCGCCTTGATCCAGGCAAAGCGAACGCCCGCGGCGCGCACGCTATCCCAATCGATATCGCCCTGATATTTGGAGACATCGATGCCGCCAACCTCGTAATTCGATGGGCTCGGAAAGAGATCCTCGCCGGTGACGCCGCCCGCGCAGCCGCCGGCGAGCAGCGCGAGGCCGAGCCCAAAAAATGAGCCGAGCGGGACAAAGCAACGAGGAAAATATCGCATCGGCGTTAGAGCCACATACCAGCATGCTCAAATTATTCCATAATCCGTAATATGTCGTTAAAAAGCCAAAAAAACGGCCGTCCCGCGATCATACGTCCGTTTTGGTTAACCTGGCGCAATCTCCGGATTCCCGAATAAATCCCCGAAGACTGCTATCATCTATTTTTCAAGTGTGTCGGCGAGCCTTAAAAGCCGCGGTCGCTTCCGCCCGGCCCGGCACCGAGTCCGCCTTTCCGCGTGTTGGTCATCTCCACGCTCACCAAGACTCTCGTGAAAGGCCGCCATGCTCTCCCGATTCGTCGCCTTCACCTCGCTCGGCCGCAAGGCGCTTCCCAACCAATACGATCTTTTTGCATTTGCCCTAATCCTGGCCGCCTTCATCGCGATCGCCCATGTTTCGCACGGGTTGACCCTGCCGCTGACGGTGCCCGAATCGGCGGCCGTTTCGCTCGACTATGAACTTTTGCCATATTATGCCTTGCGGACGACGTTGCGCATGTTCGCCGCCATCGCCGCTTCGCTGGTCTTCACTTTCATCTACGCGACGCTTGCCGCCAAAAGCCGGCGCGCCGCGCTCGTCCTCATTCCATTGCTCGATGTCCTGCAATCGGTACCTATCCTCGGCTTTCTGTCGTTCACGGTGACCTTTTTTCTTGGCCTTTTTCCCGGCTCGATCCTGGGCGCCGAATGCGCGGCGATCTGCGCGATTTTCACCTCGCAGGCCTGGAACATGGCCTTTTCCTTTTACCAGTCGCTCCGCAGCGTCCCGCGCGACCTGATCGAGGTTGCGCGTGGTTTCAGGCTTTCATGTTGGCAGCGGTTCTGGCAACTCGAAACGCCATTCGCGATGCCCGGACTCATCTGGAATATGATGATGTCGATGTCGGGAGGCTGGTTTTTCGTCGTCGCATCCGAGGCGATTACGGTTGGCGATACCACCGTCAAATTGCCCGGCATCGGCTCCTATCTCGCCCTCGCCATCGACGAAAAGCGCATCGATGCGGTATTCGCGGCCGTCGCCGCCATGCTGACCGTGATCCTTGCCTATGATCAATTTCTCTTCCGGCCGTTGGTCGCCTTCGCCGCGCGATTTCGAGTTGAGCTTTCCGCCGGTCGGATCCAGGAAAAGTCTTTTGTGGCGAACGTCTTCGCAAGAACACATTGGATGCGCGCTGCGATGCGTGCTCCGGCCCAACTGTTGCATGCCATAGCGCTTCTTCGTATGGAGCTGCCAGTTCGCTCGCCCCCCTCGGCGCCACAAAGCCCAGCGCTAAGCCGCGTGATCGACATTCTATGGCTAGCTTGCGTCGGTCTCGGCACGGTTTGGGCCGGATGGCTTATCTTCAATTACGTTCGCCAGGAACTCAGCTGGAGCGATTTCTGGCAAAGCGTGCTCTACGCCCTATTTACCATGATGCGCGTGGTCGTGCTCATGGCGCTGGCGACCTTGGTCTGGGTGCCGGTTGGTATCTGGATCGGTCTACGCCCGGCGCTCGCCGAGAAAGTGCAGCCCCTGGCGCAATTCCTGGCGGCGTTTCCTGCGAATGTTATCTTCCCTGTCGCTGTCGTTCTTATTCTCAAGTTTTCCCTCAACCCAGATATCTGGCTTAGCTTTCTAATCGTCTTCGGCACGCAATGGTACATTCTTTTCAACGTCATCGCCGGCGCCTCGGCGTTTCCGAACGATCTCAAGGAGGCGGTCGCGAATTTTCGCATTCGCGGCTGGGACTGGTGGAAGGACGTTATCATCCCCGCTATTTTCCCCTATTACGTGACTGGAGCGCTGACCGCCTCGGGCGGATCGTGGAACGCGGCGATCGTCGCGGAATATGTGAAATGGGGCGGCGACACGGTGACAGCGCATGGGATCGGTGCCTACATCGCCAAGGCGACCGCGGATGGCGATTATCCCAAAATCGTGCTCGGCGTCGCGGTCATGTCGATGTTCGTCATTATGTTCAACCGCCTTCTTTGGCGCCCGCTTTATGGCCTCGCCGAAAGACGCTTGCGGCTCGATTGAGGTGATTCATGCAAGACAACACCGCGCGGACTTCATTGGCAAGCAAGAAGTCCCTGCTTGAAGTTAGAAACATCTCTCAGCGCTACCAGACCGGAGCGGGCGAGCCGGGCCCGGCCGTCCTCGACGATGTTTCGCTCGATTTGAAAGAGGACGAAATCGTCGGCTTGCTCGGCCGGTCCGGCTGCGGCAAATCCTCGCTCCTGCGCATCGCTTCCGGGCTGCTTTTCCCTTCTGGCGGCGAGGTAAGTTATCTTGGCCAGCCGGTGCGCGGTCCGGTCGATGGCGTCGCCATGGTGTTTCAGAGTTTCGCGCTCTTTCCTTGGTTGACCGTGCTCGCCAATGTCGAGCTCGGTCTCAGGGCAAAGCAGGTCCCCCGGGACGAAGCCCGCCGCCGCGCGCTGAAAGCGATCGACCTCATCGGGCTCGATGGTTTCGAGTCCGCCTTCCCAAAGGAGCTTTCCGGTGGAATGCGGCAGCGGGTCGGCTTTGCGCGGGCGCTTGTTGTCCACCCCAATATTCTTTTGATGGACGAGCCTTTTTCGGCGCTCGACGTGCTCACCGCGGAAACCCTGCGCACCGACCTTCTCGACCTCTGGGTCGAGGGGCGCATGCCGATCAAGAGCATTCTCATGGTCACTCACAACATCGAGGAGGCGGTGCTGATGTGCGACCGCATCATCGTGCTGTCGAGCAATCCCGGCCGGATCGCCGCCGAAATTCAGGTCAGGCTGCAGCATCCGCGCGACCGGCTCGATCCCGATTTCCGCCAATTGGTGGACAAGATCTACGCGCTCATGACCAAGCGGCCGGAGCCGCTGGCACCGGGCCGCGAGGGGGCGTTCCCCGGGCTCGGCTTTGGCATGGCTTTGCCGCGCGTTTCGACCAATACGCTCGCCGGCATGATCGAGGAAATCGCCGCCGAACCCTATTTGGGCCGCGCCGATCTTCCGGCGCTCGCCGACAGCCTGCAAATGGAAGTCAATGAACTTTTCCCGGTGGCCGAGACTTTGCAATTGCTGCGTTTCGCGGAGCTTGAGGAAGGCGATATCAAATTGACGCCGGCCGGACACCGCTTCGCCGAGGCGGATGTCGATTTGCGCAAAAAGCTATTCGGCGATCATCTTCTAACCTACTTGCCGCTTGCCGCGCGGATAAAACTGGTGCTCGACGAGCGGCCCACCCATACCGCCCGCGCGGTCCGCTTTTTGGAAGAACTCGAGGATTACATGTCCGAGGATTATGCCGAGCGCACCTTGAAAAGCGTGGTGAACTGGGGCCGCTACGGCGAACTCTTCGCCTATGACGAGACGTCGGAAACCTTCAGCCTGGAGAACCCGCAATAGCCCCGGTTCAGACCCAGCCACCATCGCAGCTGGCGCCGCTCTCTTAGTTGTTATGATTCGTTGACAACTTTTCTAATTTTTGTAACGGCAACGCTCTAACCTTTCCCGCGTCGGAGATTTCATGCTGTCGCGCCGTGGCTTTGTTGCCGGGGGTATTGCTGTTGGCGTGGCATCGCGGGTGCGAGCGCAGAACGGCGACGCCGCGCCGACGGTGCTGCGGATCGAGCGCCGCGACATCGGGTGAAGGGTAAGTCCGCGTCCGTGTTTTGCATCCGCCAGCCCGACGGAACCTTCGGGATCACTACCAGCGCTGGGCAGCCGTTTCGCGTTCGGGTCGAAAACCCTATCGAAGAGCCGAGTCTCATCCACTGGCATGGCCTCACGCCGCCCTGGCGGCAGGATGGCGTTCCTGGCGTCTCCGGGCCACCGATCCCGCCCGGTGCTAGCGCCGAATACGATTTCCCGCTGCGCTTCGGCGGCACCTATTGGATGCACTCGCATTATGGATTGCAGGAGCAGCTTTTACTGACGGCGCCGCTGATTATCAGGGATGGCAGCGAAAACCCGGGCCAGCAGGAAATCGTCCTCCTGCTCTCCGATTTCAGCTTCACATCGCCGGATCAGATCTTTGCCAAGCTCCAGTCGCGCCAAGCCCCTAACATGGGCAAAGGCGGCATGGCGATGCCGGATATGAACACTAAGCCGGATTTGAATGACGTTACTTACGACGCATTTCTCGCCAACAGCCGCACCCTCGCCGATCCGGAAGTGGTGAAGGTCGAACCCGGCGGCCGCGTCCGGTTGCGGATCATTAACGGTTCCTCGATGAGCAATTTCCACATCGATCTCGGCCAACTCAAGGGCGAGCTTACCGCCGCCGATGGGCACTCTATCCAGCCGGTCCATGGCCATAGCTTCCCGCTCGCCGACTCACAGCGGCTGGACATCGAGCTAACCATTCCCAAAATCGCCGCCACCTATCCAGTGCTTGCCGTGTCGGAAGGCGAGCGCAGGCAGACCGGCATCGTGCTCCTTGCCGGGAAGGGACAAGTTACCCGCATTTCGGGCATGGCAGAGGCGGCATCGCCACCGCTCACTCTCGGCCTTGAGCGTTCGCTAAGAGCCGCCGAGCGTTTGGCAGACCGCAAGGCGGACCGGACGCACGTGTTGAATTTAACAGGATCGATGCAAGGCTATCAATGGACCATCAATAATGTGGCTTGGAGCAAGGATGTCCCGCCGCTAAAGGTCGCCAAAGGCGAAAGGGTGGAGCTTGTGCTCACCAATCAAACCATGATGCCTCATCCCATGCATCTGCATGGTCACACATTTCAGGTTATCGCGATCGACGGCCATCGCTTTGCCGGCGCCTTGCGTGACACGGTGTTGGTGCCTCCGAAAGCGACCGTGATCGTGGCTTTCGACGCCGGCAATCCGGGATGGTGGGCGTTTCATTGCCACCTTTTGTACCACCAGCACGCGGGCATGTTTGCAACTTTCCGCTACGACTGACCGCCCCGCGAGGGCTGCCCTGTCTGGCGGGATCCGGTTTCGCCCCGTCGCCTTTAGCGTCCGGCCGGAGTTACGAGGATCGGCACGTTTCGGCACGCGAATGCGCCCTGCCCGCCCGGGACCGGCGGCGCTCCGCCCTTGCCTTGGCCCGACCGTTCACGCTAAAAATGCGCGCGCGTAGGAGTGTAGCTCAATTGGTTAGAGCACCGGTCTCCAAAACCGGGGGTTGGGGGTTCGAGTCCCTCCTCTCCTGCCACTTGAACCAAGGAGTTACGTACAGAGTCTTTGTCACGAAACGCGATTTAAAAAGCTATACGGGTAACATCCGCTCCGCCGCGCCCCCGTGATTACTGCCCTCGTCTATGCCATTTGCAATGCCGTTCAAGCCTTTGGCGGGGTATGACCGATCCGCAGCGATTCCTCCGCGGTCGTCTTGAGAACGCCTTGGATCTTGCCGGTCAAGGCGGCAAGGATCCACGGGAGCTGCACTTCAATACGCAAGGCATCGTTCATGACGTAAACTTGCGCCGTCGCGGTCTGTCCAAACGCCACGACCCGCAAATTCGCCGTATCGCCGTTCCAAGTGGCCTCGCTGTAAGCGAGTTTATCGATGTAATCCCGGCGCAGATGCTCTATTTCCTCGGCAACCCGTCTTTTCGCCTCTTCGGCACCGAGGCGGTGCGGCAGGGTGATCACGATTGAATTCGACATAACGATCCTCCAGTTGTCGTCATGTATACATTTTTGGCTCCGGTGTCACTCATACGGTCCCGCCAACGCGAACAATAAACGGTCTCAAGCAATAAACGGTCTCAACAGTATTTTAGCGGCAGGGCGGCAAGCCAGGCTGACCGCAAGGTGGCTTCTGCTGCGGCGGCGGGTGCGGCGGCTGATAAGCCGGCTGCGGCTGGTGCCACTGCTGCGGCGGCGGGTGCGGCGGCTGATAGGCCGGTTGCGGCTGGTGCGGCTGCCGAAGTTGCTGTGGACTCTGGGGCGGTTGTGGTTTCGGCACAATGGCGGGACCAAGCCCGTGAACTGTGGGTTTGCCGTTTGCTCCTGAGGGCGCAGGGCCATTTGCTGGGGGAAGATGGCGTGCGGGCTGTTTGTTGAACGGTTGCTGCCCCGCAGGCGGAAGTACTCCAGGCGTAATCTGGCCGGGCTTGGCGCTTCCCGGCGCGACATGCCCGCCTGGCAATGGGGGAAGCTGCCGGCCGCTCGGCAAGGCATGGGCCGCGGGCGGCTTGTTCGGTGACGGTCCGCCCGGCGGGTTCTGAAGTGCGCCCGGCGATGCCGGTCGGAGCTTTTGTTGGGCTGCCCCCACCGGCCTTTCGTTCGGCCCCGGCAACGGTTTGCCATTCGCGCCGGGCTTGGCGCCTCCCGGCGCGACATGCCCGCCGGGCAATGGCGGAAGCTGCTGGCCGCCTGGCAAGGCGTGAACCGCGGGCATTTTATTTTGCGGCGGGGCGCCTGGAGGATTGTGAATCGCGCCGGGCGCTACGGGATTTTCGTTTGGCCCCGGCAACGGCTTGCCATTCGCGCCAGGCAAGGCATGGCCGGGCGGCAACCCGGTTGACGGCAATGCTCGTGGCTGGCCGGGGGGCATCCCTGGCGCGGGCTGGGCGGGGTTTTTTCCCAAAGACCCCGCGTTACCGCCTCCAATCATTGTTGCCTTCCTCGCCACGGACGGAGGCAGGGCGACTTTCGCGGCGATCGCCCCCACCGCCACTCCAGTTCCAATACCTGCCGCCGTCGACGTACCCGGCGCTGGGGGAGGGTTCGGCGAACCCGGATTAGTGGCGGCGCGATTGTTTTCGATGGTCGTCGTGTTGTGGATGTTACTGAAGATGACGTCGCCAGGCGGCGGCACGACATAGGCGGGCGGGTTAATCCAAACGGGGACCGGAACGAATATTGGGACCGGAAGCACGAAAAGTTCATCCGGCGGCGGCGGCGGCAAGAAGATAAGATAAGGCGGCGGAGGAGCCAGGAAGACGATTGGCGGCGGCGGCGCAAAGCCGAACTCCGGATCATCAAGGACAAGCACCGGGCGATCGACATAAATGATCTCCGCAAGTGGCGGCGGCGGAATGTCGTAAGCGATCGGCGAGAAAGAGGGAGGCGGTTCCTCGGGGGCTGTCAAACTCGCAAGGCGCCGGCGCGCGTCTGCCACGTGCGGACCGCGCGGATACCGGTCGAGATAGGACCAATACGCATCCGGCGTATTGATCACGCGGGTTCGCCGCCAGGTCATCGCCTCGCGCCGGGCCGCCACAAGGCCGCGAATACGCTTGGCCAGTGGATCGGACGGATAGGCGGCGAGAAACTCCTCATAGCCTTGCAATGTATCGCGTTCGATCGCGGCGGCGTAGGCGTCCCGCGCTCCGAGATCGCGGAGCGGCCGCGACAGCATGGCGTTGATCCGATCCTGCGCGAGGGCGGGAGGTGGCGCGTCCGCCGCGCGCTCGAAGAAGACGAAAGGCGCCGAGATCTGCGATGCGCTCCAAGGCACCTCCGCTCCTTTGGTCTCCTCATTGACGCGCAAGCGCACGCCGTCGAAGACATCCGATGGCGACAGACCGCCTTCCCGGATCATTTCGGCGAGCGCCCGCGCATAGGCACCATAGGACCCGCTCTCAGCGGGGGCCGCCGTGCCCGGCGCGGCGTTGAAAGCCACGAGCATGTTCGGTTCCGGATCGACGAGCGCGAGGCCGCCGGCTAAAGGCTGACCAGACTTGGCGAAGGGCGACGCCCTTGCCGCGTCGAGAACGATGAAGCTCGCCTTTAAGGGAAACCCGGCGAGCCGTTTCGTATAATCCGACACGTGCAGCGCCTCGATCGCCACGTCCTGAGCGGCCGCGATCTTCGCGTCCACTGGCACGAAATAGTTCTCGCCGTCGAGCTGCGCGCCGTAACCGCTGAGATACACGAACGCGACGGTGTCTGGTCCCGATTCCTGAGCCTTGTCGAGGAAGTCGCGCAATGCGCCGCGCAACGCTTCGCCATCGAGGTCGCGCGCGCCGGCGACGTCGAAGCCGGCCGCTTGCAATGTCTGGGCGATGAGGCCGGCGTCATTGGCTGGCGTGGCGAGCGGACCCGCTTGGTAGGCGGCGTTGCCAACCACGAACGCGATGCGTTTTTCCGCTTCCGCCCGCAATGGCGAGACAAGAGCGAGCGAGATGAGCGCGAAGCAGGCGAAGAGTAGCCTTGAAATTGATTTCATGGTGGTCTTGATTTGAAACGCGCCAATCTTGAAAGCGATGCTACGCCATGGGCGCTGAATGATAGTTGAATGAAATAAGGCGGAACGAAGGCGCGGCTGCGCCCCGGCCTCAAATCGGTTCTGCCTCCATCCAAGATGAGCCCAAGATGCAGCCCAAGATGCAGCCTTGCATCATCTAACGAGTTCCTCCGCCAGCGCCTTTGTCAACTGGACCTAGCCGGAGGACATGCAAAAATCGCTTGGCTTTGGCTGAAGAATTAGACCGCGCAAGTCGTTCTCGGCGCGCCGGCCCGATGAAGACGGGCGAGCATTTAGTTGCAATCAAGCGATATTTGCCGCAAATAGGCGAGCTGCTAGGCTGGCCTGCCGGGCCCGGCACGGAGCGGGTGTAGCTCAGGGGTAGAGCACAACCTTGCCAAGGTTGGGGTCGAGGGTTCGAATCCCTTCGCCCGCTCCAAAATTCTCGATGAAAATCAGAATGTTAAAAGCGGCCATTCGGGCCGTTTTTCGCTTACAGAACTGCAAACAGCCTCTAATGTAAGCTCCTTGTAAGCAGCGAAAAGCGAAGCGTGGGATACAGGATCGCGTTCTTGGCGGCTTGCAGCCCACCCGATACGACTTCCAGGCAAGAAATCGAGCGCGACGAGGCGCATGCCGCGCGCGCACCAGCTCCGGACATGTTGGCATACATTCGCCAGCGTTGCCGGCGATCTCGGGTTCTCCGAGCTTACACGCGGTGTCACGCAGGGCTAGAGACCGGCAAAAACTCTGGGTTTCATGCTGCTCTAAGCAAGGGCGGGGTTGGTTGAAAGATCGCCTGGACGGGCGATGCGGGCAGGTCTGCGTGCTCCCGAAGCCGTTGCCGCAGGTTGCCATTCATTACGGCGGCTCTGTCCTGCAGCATGAGATGAGCTGTTTGAGACCACCGCATCTGTTGGCTCTTGACCATCCGTTTTGCGACCAAAGAATTGACTGCGGACTCCGCCAAGCTCGTCGCAATTCTTCGACCCGAGCGATATCGCGCGTCGTAGTCGACAATAGCGGTACGATTTGAGCGGATATAGATCAGCAGCTGCAGTCGAAGGCTGTTGAGCCGGGCAGCGGAAAAATCACCGTTCTGCCCCAGGTAATCCATATCCGCGATAATATATTTTCGAGAGCGAAGATCGCCCGTTCAACCTGCCCATGCCATAGTTTCCATTTCAATGCGTTGATTTCCTCGTCAATCACCGCGAGCCGTTCGCAAAGCATCGCGCGGCTGCCCACAATGTGATCGACGATTTGCTGCATGGGCTTGATCTTCATGGCAAGGTGAAACCAACCGATGATATGGGTCGTTGGTTTGGGCAGCGCCCTTGGAAGGCGCTTCATGATTTCCGCGCGATCGGAAAGAATAGTGATCTCTCCATGCCCAGAATATCCTTCTGATTGGAGTGCTTGCAGCGTCCGCGCCCACATTTCGTGCTGTGAAGTGTTGGTTGTCACGAAATAGTGGCCTGGCCGCATTCCTCGCCCTCCACGTCCACAACGTGCTATGACCGTTTCGAAATTGCGCGCCGCCTTTGGATCGGCGCCTCGGACATGAGCCGTATCGAGGCTGACGACGAACTCGCGGAGCGGATCAGTGTCTTGTGGGCGATACCGATCGGAGCGGCGGCGCTCGTTCTCCTGGTCGCCCTCGCGCAGAGCTTGCGGGAATATCAAATCGTCCAGGCCTTCATCAAGACGTACCCTGGCATCGCGCAGGACGCGCCCTCGGTCGATTCCGGCTTTCCGTGGTGGTTGCAGCTGCAGCACTTCCTGAACATGCTCTTCATGATGTTCATTATCCGCGCCGGAATCCAAATCCTGGCCGATCATCCGCGGCTTTATTGGCATCGGGACTGCACTCCCGGCACGGAGTGGTTCCGCTTCCAGCACCCGGTCCCGGAGGGCCGGATTTGGACCTCCAGGGACGATTCGGTGACCCTACCGGGCTGGCTGGGCATCCCTGGCGTTCGGCACTCCATCGGGCTCGCCCGCTGGTGGCATTTTTCGATCCTGCTGCTGTGGACCATTAACGGCGTCGTCTTTTACGTGCTGCTTTTCGCGACCGATCAGTGGCGTCGTTTGGTCCCCCTTACATGGGATGTGTTCCCGAACGCGCTCTCGACCTCCATCCAGTATGCCTCGCTCAACTTTCCGGTGGACCACAGCTGGACCCGCTACAACGGCCTGCAGCAACTCAGCTATTTCATCACGGTGTTCATCGCCGCGCCCGTTTCGATCGCGACCGGCCTCATGCAGAGCCCGGCGATCTCCAATAGGCTAGGCTTGCTCGGGACCGTGCTGAACCGGCAGGCGGCCCGATCCATCCACTTCATCTCGTTCTCCTGGTTCGTGCTGTTCATCCTGGCGCACGGGATCATGGTGTTCGTCACCGGCCTGCGGCAGAACACGAATCACATGTTCTTCGGGGTGAGGAACAACACCTGGAGCGGGTTGCCGCTCTTCGTCTTGGCCATGGCGGTCGTGGGGCTGGCTTGGTGGGCCGCCTCGCCTTTCACGATCCGGCACGCCCGCCTGGTGCAGCGGACCGGCCGGCTCATGGTCGGCTGGATCAAGGGGCTGTCCGAGTGGTGGGAACCGAACGCCCAACTAACGGAGAAGGACATCTCTCCGCATTTCTGGCCGAACGGCACAATGCCGAACTCCGCCGAGTTCGATGCCCTCGTGGCGGAGCAGTTCGATCACTACCGGCTACGCGTCGGTGGACTGGTGGAGTCGCCTCGGGAATTTTCCTTGTCCGACCTCAAGGCCCTGCCGAAGCAAGAACAAATCACAACTCATTTTTGCATCCAGGGATGGTCCGGCGTCGCCAAGTGGGGCGGCGTGCCGATGCGCGATATCCTGGCCATCGTGAAGCCGGCGCCTGACGCTCGCTACGTTGTCTTTTATTCGTTCTCCGAGGGTGCCGCGGGTGGCGGCTATTACGACGTTCACGAGATTGATAATATGCGGCACCGATTGACCATCCTCGCTTATGAGATGAATGGAGCACCCGTCAGCGTTCTTCATGGGGCGCCGCTGCGGCTGCGCTGCGAGAACGAGTTAGGCTTTAAGATGGTCAAGTGGATCGCGGCGATCGAGTTCGTGCACGATTTCGCTGACCTGGGCGCCGGCCAGGGTGGCTATAACGAAGATCACGAGTTCTATGGATACCGTATGCCGATTTGATCTCTCGCCGGCGGAAGCGCAAGAAATGGAGAAAGCCGCAAGGACGAAGCGCCCGTGAGCGGACGACAAGATTTCGATTCCGTCAATAGAGGATCCGGCATGCCCGGCATTGCCACACTAGAGAAAATGGCAATGGAGCAGAAGCGCAGCTCGGATGCTGGTCAGGAGGAGAACACCATGAGACTCCAAAAGCCCTCATTTGCCGCCATCGCCGGTGTGCTGGCCGGCTTTGCGGGAATTTCCGCGGTTCAAGCCGAAAATGCTGACGTGACCTACAAAGCCGAGCTGTCGCCACTCAACACGAAGACGACCGGTTCCGATGCCGGGGGAGAAGCGACCTTCACCATTTCGGGGGACGAGCTGACGATTCACGTCACCGCCAAGGGGGTGTCCTCCAACATGGAGCACCTTCAGCATCTCCACGGATTTGCGAAGGGCGATCGGAAGTCCAAATGCCCAACGGCCCGCAACGACACCGATGGCGATGGGATCATCGATCTGATCGAAACCGAACCGGTTGCAGGAACGACAATGGTGCCGTTCCATGATGATCCGGTCAGCATGGAGATCGTCAAGGACACCTACCCGGCCGCCGGGGCGGATGGTTCCTATTCATACGAGAAGACAGTTTCCCTGAAGGCTCTGAAGGATGCATTCGCCGCGAAATTCCCAGGTCAGCAGCTTGATCTCGATCGGCGTCTGGTCTTCCTGCACGGGGTCCCGGCATCAACGAAGCTTCCTGCGACGGTCGCTTCCCTGGACGGCATCCCGGCGCAGGTGACGCTGCCGATCGCATGCGGCGAGATCAAGAAGGCTCGAGATTGATGGGTGCTCGCCGGAACGAAGATCAAAGCGGAGAATTCAAATGAACGCAGCTCCCTCTAAACTTCCTCCCGATCCGGCATTGGATAATGAGTGCATCAACACTCTGCGCTTCCTTTCCGTGGACGCCGTGCAAAAGGCTAATAGCGGGCACCCGGGACTGCCGATGGGCGCCGCGCCGATGGCCTATGTGCTGTGGACCCGGTTCCTCAAACACAATCCGGCCAATCCCGAATGGTTCGACCGTGATCGCTTCGTGCTGTCTGCTGGACACGGATCGATGCTGCTGTATAGTTTGCTTCACCTCACCGGTTATGATCTGCCTCTCGAACAAATCAAAAAGTTTCGCCAATGGGGTAGCATGACGCCGGGCCACCCCGAGCGCGGCGTTACCCCGGGCGTCGAGACGACCACGGGGCCGCTAGGACAAGGCTTCGGCAACGGCGTGGGTCTGGCGATGGCCGAAGCGTACGTCGCCGCATGTCACAATCGCCCCGGCGCCGAGATCGTCAACCATTTCACATACGGGATCGTCAGCGACGGCGACCTGATGGAGGGCGTCTCCTCGGAGGCCGCATCCCTCGCCGGCCATTTGAAGCTCGGCAAGTTGATCTACCTATATGACGACAACCATGTGACGCTGTCGGCTGGAACCGATCTCACCTTCACCGAGGATCGTGCGCGCCGCTTCGAGGCGTATGGCTGGCACATCCAGCTGGTCGCGGACGGCAACGACCTGGCGGCTATCGACAGGGCGCTGCGCGCGGCTCGCGGCGAAACGGAACGCCCGTCGCTCATTCTGGTGCGCACCCACATAGGATACGGTTCGCCCCACAAGCAAGACAGTTTTGAATCGCACGGGTCGCCGCTGGGCGCCGACGAAGTGCGTCTGACAAAGGAGAAGCTAGGCTGGCCGATGGAGCCGCCATTTTATATCCCGGAGCGCGCGCGCGAACACTTTCGCGAGGCGATCGAGCGGGGAAAGTTGGCCGAGACGGAGTGGAGAGATAAATTCTCGGCGTACGCCCGAGCATTTCCAGATCTGGCCAAAGCTTTCCAACAGGCCATGCGCGGCGAACTGCCCGATGGATGGGATAGAGATATTCCGGTTTTCCCCGCGGATGCAAAGGGCCTGGCGACCCGCGTCGCGGGGGGAAGAGTGATGAATGCCGTTGCATCTCGATTGCCGGCACTGATCGGCGGCTCGGCGGATTTGAATCCATCGACCTTTACTGCGCTTTCGGGACGGGGAGATTTTGAGCCCATCGGAATGAACGCATGCGATAAGCAAGGCGCGGCAGATGGTGTCTGGGGCTACGCCGGCCGCAATCTTTATTTTGGCGTACGCGAGCATGGCATGGGGGCAGCCTTGAACGGTTTGGCGGCGCACGGCGGCGCCTTGCCGTTCGGCGCGACATTTCTGATTTTCTCCGATTACATGCGGCCGCCAATCCGCCTTGCCGCGCTGATGGGGCTGCACGTGATTTATGTTTTTACCCACGACAGCCTTGCCTTGGGACAGGACGGACCCACCCATCAACCGGTGGAGCAACTCGCCGGTCTGCGGGCGGTTCCAGGCCTCACGGTCATTCGTCCGGGCGATGCCAATGAGACGGCCGTCGCTTGGCGCGTCGCGCTGGAGGCGGGGAACCATCCGGTTGCATTGGTTCTGACGCGTCAGAATGTGCCCACGCTCGATCGCACCCAATTTGCCCCGGCGGACGGTTTGCGGCACGGTGCATACGTCTTGGCCGATGCGCCGAACGGCCGGCCGGACGCCATTCTGATAGGGAGCGGTTCGGAAGTCGGCCTGGTCATGGCGGCTCGCCAAAAGCTGCAAGATGAAAAAGTCCTGGCGCGCGTCGTCTCCATGCCAAGCTGGGAATTGTTCGATGCACAGCCGCAAAATTATCGCGACCAGGTGTTGTTGCCGTCAATCCATGCGCGACTTGCCGTCGAGGCGGGTGCCTCGCAGGGCTGGCATCGCTACGTCGGCGATCGCGGTGACGTGCTGGGGGTAGACCGCTTCGGTGCGTCGGCTCCCGGCGACATCGTGATGCATGAATATGGCTTTACAGTCGAGAACGTATGTAAAAGAACTCTCGCCTTGTTGCGGTAGGGAGGCATCCGGATGCGCTATCATCAGAAGAGAACCAACTCGCGGCAAGTCGCTACGGCAGTGCCTGCTTCTCGACCTTGCTATGGGGCCCGGCCTGCGGAAGCACAGTGACGAGACAAAGCACAACAGCTCGGCGAATGCGCTCAATCGGTGCTGGCGCACTCTCTCAATCGAGGGACCGCATGATAGCCGCCTCCCCAAAGGTGTCATTTTCCGCTGCACTTCAACCGGGAATGCCGAAAACACGGATGGTGACATTCCAGCGCGCCACCGAGAAAGTTAGCGGATTTCTCGCGTTGCCGCGTGATTCGAACCGTCATCGAGCGATAATTGTAGTTCATGAATGGTGGGGCTTGAATAAATGGGTGAAGGAACAGACTGCGAACCTAGCGGTGAATGGGTACGTCGCGCTCGCCGTGGACCTCTACCAAGGGAAAGTCACGGCCGGCCCGTCTGATGCTCGCAAGCTGAAGCGCGGTCTTCCGGAAGATCGCGCGATCCGCGATCTGAAAGCGGCATTTGATTATCTAGCGGGCCCCCTGACGTAGACCCAAAGCACATCGGCTCGCTGGGGTGGTCTATGGGCGGCGGCTTGGCGCTTCAACTCGCGATTCATGAGCCGCGGCTTGCTGCTTGTGTCGCGAATTACGGCCCCCTGCCGACGAACCCCGTGGACATTCAGAAAATCAATGCTCAGGTGCTAGGAATATTTGGCTCTCTTGATCGCGGGATTCCTCCTGACAAAGTTCGAGCGTTCGAAAGGTGTATGCGCGCTGCCAAAAAACCTGTCGATATTGAAATCTACGACGGCGCCGGTCACGCATTTGAAAGTCCCGCCAACAAAAGTGGTTATCGACCCGAGGCCACTGCCGACGCCTGGTTCCGCACTCTTAAGTTTTTCGGCCAAGCGAAAGAATCAAAATCCCCTGTCTCATAGGTGTTTTTGCTGCTACCGGATGGAGACCTATACAGATCTGACGAGATCACTGGGAGGCAAAACGTGCGCTACGAACGCGGGAGTTGTAGATCTTCACAGAGAGCTTTCTGAATGTCGCTGAAACGTATATTGCGAGAAGTTCGCGCCTGTCGGATCTGTGAGGCAGAACTGCCGCTCGGTCCCCGGCCAGTTGTGCAGCTGGGGAGCACCGCTCGGCTTTTGATCATCGGTCAGGCACCAGGGAGCAAAGTTCATCAGAGTGGGATACCTTGGAATGATGCAAGCGGCGATCGCCTGCGGGACTGGCTGAAGCTGGATCACTCAGTCTTCTACGATGCAGCGAGAGTTGCAATCCTTCCCATGGGATTTTGTTATTCCGGAGCCGGAGAGAACGGAGCCGATAAGCCGCCTCGCCCCCAATGCGCACCGCGTTGGCACGAACGCTTGCTCCAGCACCTTCCTGACCTGCAGCTTACACTGTTGGTCGGTCAATACGCCCATCGCCATTATTTGGACGCAGGACGAAAGACCCCCATGACAGGGACCGTCCAAGCATTTTCACAGCACGGTCCCCAATTCTTCCCATTGCCGCATCCAAGTTGGCGCAGCGTAATTTGGATGCGAAAACATCCGTGGTTCGAAGAGGCGGTAATTCCCGAGCTGCGGAAAGCCGTGCGGAAGTTGATCTAAGGGCGCGCTGTCTTCGTGCGCTTTTCGCACAGGAGCAAGCTCGGCGGGGATGCCGCATTCGAGACGCTGGCCAGTCTTGAGCCTCCGGCCGACGCGGAACATGCCATCGATTCCATGATCGTGCGGGCGCATCAACGTGCGAGTGGCGTAAATCGGGGGAATCAAAATCAAGAAGCGCTCGGCCGCTCGCGCGGCGGCTTCTCGAGCAAAATCCACCTCCGCGCGAACGCCAACGGCGACCCGTTGACCTTCGGCCTCACAGGAGGCGAGGTGCACGAGACACAAGGTTTCGACGCGCTGAAGGCGCTTCACGGCGCGCGGTCCGGCAAGCTTCTCGGCGACAAAGGCTATGACAGCAACGGTATTCGCGATACTTTGACGGAGCACAGGTAGAGCGCCAAGCCGCTTAATCCGGTGTCCACTAAATCGCAGGAAGGTCACTCAGCGGAAACGGAGCGCGTGAGCGGTGCCTCGTGATCACAGACAAAGTACGCGAGCAGTTTTGCCGGTTCCGTTTCGCTAGCGTTGCGGGATACCTGATGCACTCCGTTAGGCGGCTCGTAGAAGCTCTCGCCAGCCTTATACGTGGCTTCTGGCTGACCTTTGATTTGGCTTCGGATTGCGCCTTCAACCACGTGCCCGATCACTGCGCACGGGTGCGTGTGCGGCGGAGAGGCTTCTCCGGGAGCGTAGCTGACCTCTACCAGAGTCACCTTGACATGGCTGCCATCGAGTGGCGGTAAAGCCTGAGAGGTCACCTGGTGCACCCGACTTGCCTCTGGCTTGTGGTCTTGTGCTGAACTGAGTGCATTGGCTGTTCGTGAAGACGATACCGAGACATTCGTACCCAACCGTTCCTTGATCTTATCGGCGACACGGAGTGCGTTTGCGATAATCGTCAATGTCGGGTTCACCGACCCGATCGACGGAAAGAAGCTCGCATCCGCGATATAGAGATTGTCGAGCTCGTGAGCCTTGCAGTCGACATCCAGAACGGACGTTCCCGGATCCGTGCCGAAGCGGGCTGTTCCAGCTTGATGCGCGGTTCCACCGATCGGAATGTCCTTGCCAAGATACAGGCTCCGCTCCAACAGCACTGGATGCGCGCCTGCATTACTGAGTATTTTCTCCAGCTTATCCTTGAGCCGGTGGTGCGCCTCCATGTTGCCTTCGATGATGTCCAGCACCACGCGGTCGCCGTCATAGAAAATCCGATTTTCGGGACGCGGCAAGTCTTCGCTGGACAGCCAGAAATCCATCGAATGGCGTGCCATTTCCTCGAAAGGCATCTTGGGAACCCATTCCAACCAGCTCGGAAGGGCCTCGCCTCGTATCTGGGCGCCGTGAGATTTCCCACACATCTGAATCGAGCCGAGCGGGTACTCCCAGTCATCGGACCTAAAATAATAATCGCTGACGGCCAGTGTTTTCTGAAAATGGTGTCGTTCGGCTCGCGCATCAACGCCATCAACACCGATTGATTGTGACGCATGTAATTGCGCCCGACCTGATCGGAACCATTGCCGAGCCCCCTGGGGTGCCTGTCGTTGGCCGATCGCAACAACAAGCAGCGCCGACGACAGGGCGCCGCAGGCGACGACGACGATGCCGGCCGAGTACCGCTCCTCTTGCCCCTGTCTGGTCACATGGACGCTGGTGACGGTTCCCCCCGCTGCATCGGTTTCCAACTTCGAGACGTAGGCGCCGGTCAAAAGGGTGAGATTGGGATGCGCGGCGAGCGCCGGATCGACGCACATCACCTGGGCGTCCGCCTTGCCGTTCAGCAGGCAGGGGAAGCCGTCAAACGTGTCGACACGGAAGCAAATGCTGGTCGGCGTCACCTTGCCGTCCTTCTCGTCGAGCAGGATGCCTAAGGGGAGGTGGAAAGGGTGCAGACCATCTTTGGTCATGCTGTCGTTGAGTGCCTGGATACGCGGCTCGTGGGAGACGGGCGGGTAGGGAAACGGCCCGCTCGCCGGCGGCTCGGTTGGGTCCTCGCCCCGCTTTCCATGCACATGGAACAGGCGCTCTGCCTCGGCGTAATACGGCTCAAACACATCGTATTTGAGCGGCCAAGCCGGAGAAATCCCCTCCTTATGGCGAATCTCGTCGAAGTCCTGTGCACGCATCCGGAATAGAGCAGCGCCATAAACCTTGGAGTTTCCACCGACGTAATAATGCAGGCCCGGGTGAAAGCTGCGGCCATCCTTGCCATACCAGGTTTCCCGCGCTTGATAGACGCCGTCGACGAACACAGTCTGCGCATCCCAGTTGGCGCGAGAGCGAGGTAGATAATCGCCGCGCTCAAGCAGCAAGATCCGCATGCCCGTGGGCGCCAACTTGTGGGCTAGCGACGCGCCGCCAGGCCCGCTGCCGATCACAATCACATCATAACGTCCGTCCGACATGTCTTACCCCCCGCAGCATCCGTAGCCGCAAGCCAAGCCGCGCTCAGCCGCCGGTCGCGAAACCTGGATAAAGGGTCATTCCGCCATCGACGAAAAGGGTCGTGCCGACCACATAGTCGGAGTGGTCCGACGCGAGCCACACCGCCGCGCGCGCAATGTCCTCCGGCTCGCCGATACGGCCGTAAGGGACCAGCGTCATCAACCGGTCATACGCTTCTTGGGTCTGCCATGCCGCCGTATTGATCGGCGTCCGGATCGCGCCGGGGGCGATGCCGTTGACCCGGATACGATGAGGCGCGACTTCCTGGGCCAAGCTTTCCATCATCATTTTGATGCCGCCTTTGGACGTGGCGTAGTTCGCGTGACCGGCCCACGGAATTTCCTGGTGAACGGAACTCATGCAGATGATCTTCCCTGCGGCGCATGACACGGACGGAACAACGCCACGACGCAAGAATTCGCGGATTGCCTCCCGCGCGCACAGGAATTGACCGGTGAGATTGACGTTGAGCACGGTATTCCACTGCGCCAAGGTCATGTCGCGAAATGCCGCGTCGCGTTGCAGGCCGGCATTATTGACCAGGATGTCGATGGTCCCCAATTGCTGGACCGCGCGTTTGAACATCTCGGCAACCTGATCCTCGGACGACACATCGGCTTTATGGGCAAACGCGTTGACGCCAGACCGACGAATTTCATCCTCGACAGCCTCCGCGGCAGCGTCGTCTCCGACGTAATTCACGACGACATCGGCGCCGGCTTGACCCAAGGCAATCGCGACCCCTCGGCCGATGCCGGAATTCGCGCCGGTAACCAGCGCTTTCTGCCCAGCCAGCATCTTTTGAGCAGCGAGCGAGGGCGCGGTTGATTCGGATGTGTGCGCCGCGGCCGAAGTCGTCATATGCGTACTCCTGTTTTAGGGCGCCGGCGATGCCGACCGCTCAACATCCGCGTCGCGGCCGGCGGACATCCGGCAATCGTTTGGCCAATCACCAAACCCTGTCTCGCTAACGTGCGGCGAGAGCCCACGTTCCCACGGATCTAGCCCGTCTTATTCAGCACTCCCGGTATTTCACTGGCGGGTGTAGCATAAGCTGCTGGTTTCGCGTACTGATTGGTTGTCATAGTCGATCAATCACGCAAATCACCGCAGCGTTCGCTGGCGCGCGGATCACGTCGGATGTTGGCGTAATGTTGCTGGCGCAGGCCGAGGGACGGCTCGGGATCGCCGATAAATTCGCCGCGGTCATCACCGATCCGCGCAATCCGTTGTTGGTCGTCCATGCACTCGCCACCATGATACCGCGCCCGCATGCTGGCCATCGCTTGCGGCCATGAGGATGCCGACGATCTCGATCATCCGCGCAAGAAACCGGCTGAGGCCACGCGAGACCGCATCGGGCGTCGAAGTGCGCGGAGAAAATTCACCCAACGGAAACTTGCGCCCGCAATCCGAAGGAGCCAAAATCACGTACAAACGTCCGCGCGCTGAATAAGACGGGCTAGGCCTACGGGGAGGCTGCACACGCGTTATACCGGCGCGAACAAAGCTTCGGCGGAACATGCCAATCCTCTCCGATGCGTTCAGGACTGTTCGTTCAAACCAGGACTGTTCGTTCAAACAAAGTGTAACTAAAGGCAGCGACAGGAGATGAGCCTTGCTAAGCGTTGTGGTGATCTTCGCGGTGCGCTGCCTTTTGGTAATGCTGTTTTTGCCTTTCAGCGCGCTCGACAAAATCCTGAACATCAAGCAAGCGGTCGGGCAGGCCGCCAAGATGGCGCCCGCACGTTGGCTTGCGATAATCTTGGTTTTAGGTGGGTTCGGCTTGGAGGTAATGATGTCGCGCCATCCTGACAGGTATTGCCGACCGTCTCGGCGCCTTCATCCTTGCTTTCTATTGCCTAGTCACGGCGATGCTGTGGAAACAATTTTGGAAGACGCCAGACTTCCGTCTGAAGGGGGATAGTCGCGGACGGGAGATTTTCTGGGATTTCTTGAAAAACCTCGCCCTCGCCGGGGGCTTTCTTCTGCTCACCTTCGGCACCGACGCGTCGGGCGTGCGGTGCTTCGTAGATAATCCCTTGGCGTCGTCGCATCCCTACAGCGTGATCGACAAAAGAGGCTGCTGATGACCGACAAGCCGACTGTGCTTTATTGGCGCCTGTGGACGGACGCCGGCGGCATCAGCCGTCAGGCGCGGTGCGCGATGACCGAATTCAACTTGAAGTCCGTGCAAGAGCCCGCCGATCCTCAATGGCTCGGCGACCCGACCAGCGGCGCCATGACGGTGATGGTCACCGTGCTGCCTGTCGGCTGGATTGGCGCATGGCACGAAAATCCGAAGCCGCAATGGATCGTCCCCCTGTCGGGATGCTGGTTTGTGGAATCAATGGATGGGGTGCGCGTCGAGATGGGCGCCGGCGAACTCTCGTTCGGGGGCGATCAGAACGCTCGCGAGGTGAACGGAAAGCGGGGCCACCGGTCCGGTACGGTTGGCGCTGTTCCCGCCGTTCTCATGCTCATCCAGTTCGACGATGCGCCCGCACCATCGTCAACTTGTGAATTCCGGTGAGCGCGAATGGACGCGTTCGACATTCGTGAACCGCGGTTCGCCCACTATATCCTCGACAATGCGCCGATCGAGGAACTCGCCACAGGCTTTCGCTGGATCGAAGGTTTGGTCTGGATGGGCGACGCTGGATGTCTGTTGTTCCAAGACCTGCCGCGCGATCGCACGATGCGCTGGACCGAAGCCGTTGGAGTGTCACTCTATCGCTCTCCATCTGGCTATGCCAATGGCCAAACTCGCGATCGGCAAGGCCGGCTGATTTCCTGCTCACATCGCGAACGCTGCTTGTTTCGCACAGAGCTCGACGGATGCGTCACGCGGCTCGTCGATCGTCACGACGGGCGCCGCCTTAATTCTCCGAACGACGTGGTGGTGAAATCCGATGGCTCGATCTGGTTCACGGATCCGCTCTACGGGATTCAAACCGACTACGAAGGCGGCCGGCAATCGTCCGAGCAGCCGCCCGCGCTCTATCGCTTCGACCCCGAAAGCGGTCGAATCACGGTGGCGGCTGGAGATTTCGACGGGCCCAACGGGCTGGTTTTCACGCCTGACGAGAGCCGGCTCTACGTCGCCGAGACCGGCGAGCTGACGAGCGACCAGCCGAAGCAATTCATCCGCGTTTTCGATGTGGGGGCCGATGGACGGCTGAGCGGCGGCGCGTTGATGAAGACGGCAATCTGTGGGCGAGCGCGGCCGACGGCGTTCACTGCATCGACCCGAATGGGCAGCTGCTCGGAAAGGTGCTCGTTCCGCATCGTGTTTCGAACCTCACTTTCGGGGGCCCCTTCAAGAACAGGCTTTTTATCGGTGGATCGCACATACTCTATGCGATTTTCCTCAACCGTCGTGGGGTCGGCTGGCCGTGAGCGTCGTCGAACGCGCCAAGATCCGCGGACTCGCGCGCTTTGGCCTCACAACGGCCAACGCTGGCCGGCTTGCCGCTTTCTACGAGAGCGCTTTCGGCTGCCGCCGCCTCGCAACCGAGCGTCTTTCCGGCACAAATTTCGAGAGGCTGATGGATGTGGAAGGTGGGGCGCGCAGTATCACGCTTTGCCTTGGACGCGAAATCATCGAGCTACTTCAATTCGATCGCCCCGGCCGGCCGTATCCGGACAGCTCGTCGTCATCGGACCTCGTTTTCCAGCACTTCGCGATCGTCGTCACGAACATCGGCCAAGGCTATCAAAGGCTGTCGGAAGTCGAGGGATGGAGCGCCATCTCGAGCGGCGGCCCGCAGCGCCTGCCCGACACGTCCGGCGGCGTCACCGCTTTCAAATTCCGCGATCCGGACGGCCATCCCCTCGAGCTTCTCGGCTTTCCGGACGGCAAAGCGACGCAGCACTGGCAGGCCGGCCATGGTGGCGATCCCTGTCTAGGCATCGACCACTCCGCGATCAGCGTCTCCGATAGCACTCGCAGCATCGCCTTCTATGAAGGGCTTGGTCTTCGGGTCTCCGCGCGCTCGCTCAACCGCGGACTCGAACAGGGGCGGCTGGACGGGTTGCGTGAGCCTCGTGTGGAAGTCACCGCGCTCGCGCCGTGCCAAGCTACGCCGCATATCGAATTGCTGTGCTATCGGTCCGTTGCACCTAACCTTGGTATCGTTTTGCGGAACAACGACATCGCCGCCACCCACCTTGTGCTTGAGACTTGTGCCCTACCGCGCACGGGTACGGGCAGTATGGTTCGGCGAAGCCTGCTTGATCCGGACGGTCATAATCTGTTGATCGTCCCGCCGTTCGAGTAACGAACTGCTCGATTGATGCCAATATCCCGCGGCGCGCCGATGTCACTGCTTGGCTACGCGAAAGCGCGCATGTCGAGGGCTTGGCATTGCCAAAATCCGCCGAAAGCGGCAACCTCAGCCTCGCCAAGGCGTTATCCGAGGGATGCCGGCCGGATCGACGATCCGACGACCAAACGAGTCTATCTTTGTAGCCAGCCGTCAGAGGCACGTGGCGGTCACTATTTTGACATCGCTGATATGGAGAATTCCGTGACTAACTCCGCCCCTATACACGCACTTCTGGAACGGCTTGAAACGGCGCGCATGCAGGCCATAGAGGAATTGGCCGCGAAGGGCGGGCCATTGCCTGCCGACGCACTTCAGAGGATTGCGCTTCTGCACTCTGCGTTGAGCGCAGTTCGCGACGAGATCGAGGTCCACGAGGTCAAAGTCGGTGGTGGCGCGGAACAGCCTCTCAAGTAGAGTGGCGGCCAAGTCGCGCCAATGCGTGAAATGGACCGGTATGGCCCAACCGCACCAAACAATGGGATCAACGAGTTAGGGTAGATGTCACCAGATTGAAGGATGCTCGTCAGCGGATCATCGATTTTGCGCTGCTGACGAAGGCGGAAAATGTTGCTATTATCGTTCATGGCCTCATTCTCCTTTGGAGGATCGGGTGGATTGGTCACCAACCTCGATACACCCTTAAATGATCAGCAGCTGTCGCCGACGGCTGTGATGGCGCCTGAGGCTGGTAACAGGCTCTCACCTCAGCCGCGCGGCGGCTTCGGCAATGCGCAGAAAAATAACTGACGCTCGATCCGACGGATCAGCGAAAACACAAGGAAACTCAAGCGATGAGCGTTAAGGATGCAAAGGCACGGCGGATGGCTCCGCTGGGCACGCCAACGAACCTGACGTCGAACGCCACGCAGGATATTTCCCAGCCTCCAAGGTCGGAGGCTCAATCTGCTTGCCCCGCTTACTTGGCCGATGGAAACGGGGCGCGGAATCGCCAGTTTGCACACGAGCAAGTGTTCCGAGCATTTAGGCAGCCTCGCGACCATCGGTAAGCGCTCCGCCGTAATCAATTCTGGATGGATCAGGATACACGGCTGGATCGCGTGGTGGATCGGGGGCTCCTAAAATCAGTCTAATCAGAACGTGAACGCACGCGCCGATCGAACAACTAAGAGTCCGCGGAACGGATAGCGATCTTGAGCGGTATCTTACGCGGCGAAAGCACGCTTGAGCGGCCGAAGAGCGCGTCGAAAGGGAGAGCTCATGCCTGTCGAAATCACCGTCGGCCCGCCTCAACTGGTGATTAATCAGGGCGACACAATCTTGGTCACCGACAACGACGGCCAGATTCCCTGGCCGAGCGACAAAGGGCTTTATTTTCTCGACACGAGGTTGATCAGCAGTTGGAATATTTTCGCGAACGGCGCGCCGTTCGAGCTGCTCAACTCGGGAGCGATCACACATTATGCCGCCCGCGTTTATCTAACAAATCCTGTGATCGTGACGGAGCAAGGCGACATCACCGAACATACTCTGTCGCTTGTGCTCAGCCGGTCGCTCGATGGCGGGGTCCACGAGGATATTGATATTACAAATCAAGGAATGAAGCCTATCCGCTTCAACCTGGAAATCGCCGTCCGAAGCGACTTCGCCGATATATTCGAGGTCAAATCAAAACATATTATCCGGCGCGGGCGCATCACGACGGAATGGTCGGCTGACACGGCGCAGCTGCGGATGACCTATCGAAACAAGGATTTCGGGCGTGAGGTCAACATTCGCATTGCGAACAACGATGCCCAGGCCGTTTATGCCAACGGCCGCTTGAGCTTCGAGATCGATTTGGCGCCCGGAGCTTCTTGGCGCTCTTGCATTCTTTACGAGCTTGGAGATGGAAAGGTACGTGTCGAAGCGCCGAAGGAATGCATCGAACACTGCGGGCAGTCGCCGGTAGGCATGAAGGCGGCGGACTGGAAGCGCCGGGTCCTCAAAATCCGGACCACCAATGAGGAATTCTACCGCCTGTTCGACCAGGCACTGGATGATATGGCTGCACTCCGGCTTCCGTTCGAAGGCACGGACCACCTGCAATTCGTGCCGGTGGCGGGCGTCCCGTGGTTCGTGGCGCTTTTTGGCCGCGACAGCCTGATCGTTTCCTTGCAGAACGCGCTCGTCTATCCGGGTTTCGCTCGCGGGGCGCTCCAAATACTCGGCTCCTTGCAAGCAAAGGAGCGAGATGACTACCGCGACGCAGAGCCAGGCAAGATCATGCACGAGCTGCGGCGAGGCGAGTTAGCGCATTTCAAGCTCATTCCGCACACGCCCTACTATGGCACAGCGGATGCGACGATTTTATACCTAATCGTGTTGCACGTCGCTTGGCTCTCAACCGGCGACGCCAGCCTGATCGAAAATCATTCCGGGACGGCGGAGAATTGTCTGGAATGGATAGACAAATATGGCGATCGCGACGGAGATGGCTTCCAGGAATATGAGACGCGCTCTCCCGTAGGCTATGAAAACCAGGGCTGGAAGGACTCCGGCGACGCCGTCGTAAACGCGGACGGCTCTAAGGTGAAGGGGCCGAAGGCCCTATGCGAGCTGCAAGGCTATGTGTACGACGCATGGCTTCGCATGGCTGAAATCTACGACTTTCTCGGCAACACCCAAAAAGCGAACGCCTTGCGGTCGAAGACCAACGTCCTATTCCATAAATTCAATGATGCCTTCTGGGACGAGGAGACTGGCTTTTACGCTTACGCGCTCGATGGCGATAAGCGGCAGGTCATGAGCGTCGCTTCGAACCCTGGCCTCTGCCTGTGGTCGGGCATCGTGCCGCCCGAGCGCGCCGAACGGGTCGTTGCAAGACTGCTCGCACCAGATATGTGCAGCGGCTGGGGTATTCGTACCCTTTCCGCCGACAACCCGGCTTACAACCCCTATTCCTACCAGAACGGCTCGGTCTGGCCACACGACAACGGCTTTATCGCGCTTGGCTTCCGGCGGTATGGCGTTTCAACGGAGACAGCACGCATCGCTCGCGAAGTCAGCGGCGCTGGAAGCTATTTCTCGCAACATCAGATGCCCGAACTCTATTCCGGCGTCGAATGCACCGCAACAAACTTCCCGGTGCAGTATCTCGGCGCCAATGTGCCGCAAGCCTGGGCCGCGGGTTCGGCGTTCGCCTTCCTCCAGGCAATTCTTGGTTTGCAGCCGGATGCTCCGCACCGCAAGCTTTATGTGGACCCCGCGCTTCCGGATTGGTTGCCAGACATCGAGATCATGGATATGCGGGTTGGGGAGCAAACATTCGACCTTCGATTCTGGCGAGAGGGAGATGGTTCCCATTGGGAGGTTCTCAAGGGCGACCCCAAAGCGGTTATCTGGCGTTCCTTCGCCACGGCGAATCGCTTGATGATTAAAGGATGAAGCGCAGTCCTTCCCTTAGGCGGCGTTGGATCACGCCTGTTGGTCGCGACATGCGGCGCGGCGCCCGCGTCGCGGATAAGCCATTCCTTGCTGGTGTAGACCCAGGCATCCATGCCCTGGCGGAGGATGTTGATTGAGGCGCGGGAGGCCTCTTGCATGAAAGCCATTCGCATCCACGGACGTGGCGGGCCTGAGCAACTGATCTACGAAGAGGCGCCAAAGCCAAGCCCAAAGAGGGGCGAAGCGCTCGTTCGGGTAATGGCGGCCGGCGTAACTCCAACTGAACTGTCATGGTCGTCGGCTTACGCAACGCGCGACGGGGCCGATCGGCTGCCAGCGATACCTGGACATGAATTCTCAGGCATTGTGGAGGCGGCCGGGGCAGACGCAAGCGATGTCAAAGTGGGACAAGCGGTCCATGCCCTTACGGATTTCTGGCGCGACGGTTCCGACGCCGAGTACATTGTCATAGCCGCTTCCGATCTCGCGCCGAAGCCTGAGACACTGGATTTTAATCAGGCTGCCGCCATTCCTCTCTCCGCGCTGACCGCTTGGCAGGGTCTGTTTGATTACGGGATGCTTACCCATGGGCAGAAAGTCTTGATTCACGGCGCCGCCGGAGGCGTCGGGAGCTTCGCTGTCCAGCTCGCCAATTGGCGAGGTGCGCATGTTATTGGAACCGCTTCGGCCGCCAATCTTCCGTTTCTCCGCACGATCGGAGCACACGAGACCCTCGACTACAAGGCCGTTCGTTTTGAAGATGTGGTTCGTGACGTCGATGTCGTGTTGGATACGGTCGGAGGCGACACGCTGGAGCGCTCTTGGCCGGTCGTCAGACAGGGCGGGGTCATCGTGACGGTGGCCGGCGAAATTTCGGAAGCGCGGGGCGCCGAGTATGGTGTGCGCGGCGTGTCGTTCATCGTCACACCAAGCCGGCAGGAGCTCATCAAGATTAAAGAACTGATCGATGGCGGCATCATCCAGCCAATCGTGTCTGCCGTGTTCCCGCTCGCTCAAGCGCGCCAGGCTTTCGAGCGCGGCATTGGCGGCCACACCCGCGGCAAGCTGGTCCTCTCCGTTCAACCGGGATAGAAGCGAACGCGATTGCGCGCCGGGGCGGGACTCTGAGCTTGGCTGAAGTAAATTCGTAGAGTACCTGCAGCATCGTTGATCAGCCGCTGAGGACCAATCCGTCGTCAACCGCGGGCTCATGCCTTGAAGTCGGTGCCTAAGGGGTTTTGGGGGGCGAGACGCAACTAATGTCACGCCTCGACGTTGGTAAATGACTGACACAAATGGAAGGAAAACTTCGTGGCCATTCACGCTTCTCTGACGCTCTGCACGGTCGCGTCGCTCTTCGTGGGCGGCGTTGCCTTTGCCCAGCAGACTGGCACTACAACCGGTCCTGCGGCGGGAACAAACGTCGAACCGAGCACCGCTACTCAAAAAAAGAATGAAAGCGACCCACAGCGGCTAGACGGCGGCCCGGTCGGCGGCGGCAGACCCGGTGTTGAGGCGAAGCCCGGGACTGAAGGCGGAGCAGCGCGCCAGTCGGGAAAATAAACGCCTGCAACGAACGTAGCAGGTGGTCGGGAGAAAACGATGCGCGCCGATTGGATCATCAGACACTGCAAGCGATGCGCGAACGCGGGGTGCGGCAGGTGCAGGAGGGCGGAGCCCGGAAGTCATCGCCCATGTTCTGGGGCTGAATCGGTCGACGGTTTATGGGTGGCTTGCGCAGTACCGGCGCGGTGGTTGGGGCGCCTTGGAGGCGAAACCTTTGTTCGGGCGTCCGCCGAAGCTGGATGGGCGAGCGTTGAAGTGGATCTTTGATACCGTGACGCAAAAAAATCCGCTGCAGATGAAGTTTGCCTTCGCGTTGGGACACGCGAGATGGTTGCCAAATTAATCAAGGACAAATTCAAGATCGCCTTGAGCCTTGTCTCGGTGGGGCGGCTTTTGGCTCAGCTCGGCATCACCTGCCAGAAGCCTCTGCATCGCGCCTTGGAACGCGGCAAGGCGCTCGTCCAACAATGGCTGAAGAAAGAGTACCCGAAGATCAAAGCCTTGGAGCAGAAGGAGACAGCCGAAATCTATTTCGGTGACGCCGCGCATGTGCGCTCGGATCATCACGCCGACAGGACCTGGACACAGGACCTGGGGCAGACGAGGAGAAACGCCGGTCGTCCAAGCCACTGGCGCGACGTACGGCATGAGCCTGATCTCGGCGGTCACGGCGGCGGTCACATGCGCTTCATGATCAAGGAAAAGGCGGGTCAACGCCGATGTTGTCATCGAATTCCTCAAACGTCTGACGGTTGGAGCCGCGCGCCCGATTTTTCTGATCGTCGATCGCGGCCCGGCGCATCGCGCGAAGACAACCAAGGCGTTTGTTGAAACTTTGGGCGGAAAATTACAGCTGTTTTTTCTGCCTCCCTATTCGCCAGATCGTAATCCGGATGAGTTGGTGTGGAAACATCTGAAGGCAGATACAGTCAGACGCAGCGCGATTCAGAACTACGTGGACTTCAAAGCGAAGGTGAAATCATCAATACATTCCTTGCAGCGCAACGCCGGGAAAATCCGCTCCTTCTTCCAAAATGACACGCTCAAATACGCCGCCTGAGTGTCTATATACTTCTGTACTGATTAATAATGACCGCGGGGCCCCCGCGCAAAGGTTCGGAAACTACGTAGAGCGCCGTACGCGGCTCGTGCGGTTTCTCCTGAGGATCAGTTCCATAGGGCTGGTGGCGCGGTCGATTCAGGAGGGGGCTGCGGCAACGAGCGCTCGTTGGATGGCCCGATTGAGGTCCGCGTCACGAAAGGGCTTTTGGATCACAATTGCGTCCGGTTTCAGCGCGTGTATCCCCCAAGTCTCGCCACTGACGAACACGTGCGGGACCCACCCAGCGCGGAGTATTTCCTCGACCGCTGAGATGCCGCTCCCGTCGCGCAATCGCGCATCGACTATCATCAGATCCGGTTTGTATCGCGCGGCGGCGGCTACGGCGTCAGCCTCGGTTGCCTCGATTGCGCAAACTTCGTGGCCCATCGCCTCGAGCACGCCGGCAAATAGCATGCCGATCAGGGCGTCGTCGTCCACCACGAGGACGCGGAGTGCTTTCATCGATCCACTTCGCCTCCGCAACGTCTTCATTCACCGCCATCGCGATGCACCCATGCAGCTCCGCCGCGGCGCCTGTCGATGCCAGACGGGTCAATCGAAGTCGATGAACGCCTTCAATTGGTCGAGCTCGAGTTTGAGATCCCGCACTGTAACCCGGTGAAGCATGCCCTCGCCTTCAAGACGAGCCAGGGCGCGGGTCACCGTTTCCGCCGATGTGCCGAGATAGTCCGCGATGTCGTACCGGCTCATCGGAAGGGTTAGAATTCGTTTGCTCTGATCGAAGTAATGCTCATGCGCCGAACAATCGACCAGGAAGACGGCAAGGCGTCGCGAAATATTGAACCGCCCCATCACAATGAGTTGGCGTTGCGCGTTGCGCAGATCGTATACCGCCTTGACGAGGAATGCATCCTGGATGTTCGGATTCTTCAGAAGGAAGCGCTCAAGCTTTCTGATCTGGAACCGGTAGACCCTGGACGAGGCGATGGTCTCCCCTGAATTGACGTACTTTCCATGATCCGCGAGCCCGAACAGATCGCCAGGCCAATGAAACGCCAGGATCTGACGTTCGCCGTTGCGCAGCGTGTGATAGATCCGAACCACCCCGTCGGCTAGGAGATAAGTGAAAGCAGCGTCATCTCCTTGTGAAAATATTTCCGAGCCGACGGTCCGGAAGTCGATAATCTGCGCCACCCGCCTGAGCTCGGCCTTCTCGGAGGCAGTGAGTGCAAGATCCGGGGCTTCTTCGCCGTGTTCGCGGGGGCAGCCGCGGGTCGCACGTATGCGGATGTCGGCAGGGCTTGGGTTGCTTGAGCGGGGCATCAGGAGGTCAGCCAATGCGCCGCTGGACGGTTCCCGAGACTTTATTGCTTGCGGATGCTGCTGGCTTGAGCAGGCATCTAGCAGGGACGGCGCGGATCGGTAAAGGCTTCTTCCGACCGGGTTTTGAAGCGCGGTGGAGCAGCGTATCCGTTTCGGCGCCCAGGACAGCTGCGATCTTGTCGGGCATGTCGATGCTGGCGCTGTAGACGCCGCGCTCGAGCGCTCTGATATAGGTCCGGTCGACGGCGGCCTCGGGGGCGAGCGCCTCCTGAGAATTGCCTTTCTCGTGCTGGACCCGACGTAGATACCGGGCGGAGACCTCCCGCATGTCCAAACAGGAGAGGGCATCGTCTTGATGAGTATTTCATCACGGGATATACTTGACATTCGATTATCCGCCCACGTCTAGAGTCCTAAAATTGGGCGCCTCATCCTGACTTTCGTCAAGGCAGGGAAGGCCATCGACGCGTAAGTCGGCAGATGGTGGCGCGTCGGCCTTGATCTGGCGCAAGTGAGTGGTTTGGCGACGCATGGCGCAGATGGTTGATCCTTGGGTGGAGCTCTCGGCGCGTCTTAGGCGCGTATTACGTCCCGGGTGCACGGTCGGATCTCCGATCTTTGGCAAATCTTTGGCAAAAGCCGACGCAAGCTCCAACGAGGCAGCACGAGCTGTGTTCCGGATAGTAGGCGCACGCCGCCTCAACGGTCTGATCACGGACTTGCTAGTTCCGGCCATAGCTGGCCGAGATTGCCGAAAACAGGTTCGGAAACTACGCGGTCTGCCGCCCATTATCTCGCCCAGTTGGAAATTGGACGGATTGATCGAGGTCAATGCCGGCAACGGTGCCGGTGCAGGTTGAGGCCGGCGCGGGGACGCCGCCATCAGCGCCATCCCCGGATCGAATTACGCCTCCCATTGGAAGCAGACCTTTGAGAATTGTTAGCATGCCAGAAGGCTCCCCGCGTCAGGCCAAAGCGGCGCGTACCCGATCAAAAGGGCGCGTGCTGCCGGTCCGCGGGCCTCTTCGCGGCCCTGACGACTTCCTGATCGTCGGGATAGGCGCGTCGGCGGGCGGCCTCGATGCCTGCAGAAAGCTCGTCGAGGCCCTGCCTGCCAAGAACGGCATGGCTTTCATTCTCGTGCAGCATCTCGATCCGACCCACGAAAGCATGATGGTGAGCCTGCTGGCCAGCCACACCCCGATGATCGTGCGCCAAGCCGCAGATGGAATGCTGCTCGAGCGCGACCAACTCTATGTCATTCCCCCGGGAACTTATCCCTCTGTCGGTAATGGCGCGCTTCATCTCTCGGAGCCGCGGGCCCGTCATGGTGCGCGGCTGCCTTTCGACTTTTTGCTGCACTCGCTGGCGGAGGAATACGGCGAGCGCGCCGTCGGCGTGATCCTGTCCGGAACGGCGGCGGACGGGAGCCTCGGGCTGAAAGCCGTGAAGGAGAAAGGCGGGCTAGTTATCGCCCAGGACCCCGACGAGGCCACCCATGACGGCATGCCGCGCAATGCGATTCTGACGGGCGCTGTTGATCTTGTGCTTCCGGTCGCCAAGATTCCCGACACGCTCGTCAAATATGACCGACGGATGGCGCTCACGCGCACGCAGAACAGTTTGCGTGCGCAGGGCACGGCTGAGGATTGGGTACCAGGAATCATCGATCTTCTTCGCACCAAGACCGCCCATGATTTTAGACTCTACAAATCGGGCACGCTGCAACGTCGGATCGAGCGGCGCATGGCGATGGCGGCGGTCGAGACCGATAATATGGATCGCTATCTCAAAATCCTGCACGGCGACGTTCGTGAGCTGGACCTTCTCGCCAAGGACTTGCTCATCAATGTCACCAGCTTCTTCCGTGATCCGAAGGTGTTCGATCTCCTGGCGGAGAAGATCGTTCCCGACCTGATCCGCAGCCATGCGCCTGATCAGCCGCTGCGTATCTGGATTGCCGGGTGCAGCACGGGCGAGGAGACATATTCGCTTGCGATGCTCTTCCGTGAGCAGATCGCGGCGGCGAAGCACAACATCAAGCTCCAGGCCATTGCATCCGATGTCGATCCGGGCGCCGTCGCCAGGGCGCGCGAGGGTCTCTTTCCGTCGGCCATCGAGGCAGACGTCTCGCCGGAACGACTAGCCCGCTTCTTTACCAAGGAAGATCAAGGCTACAGGGTTTTGCCCGAGCTGCGAGCTGGAGTGGTCTTCACCGTACAGGATGTTCTGGCCGATCCGCCATTCTCCCGTCTCGACCTGGTTTCATGCCGCAATCTTCTCATCTATTTACTCCCCGAGGCCCAGGCGAAAGTTATCTCGCTCTTCCATTTCGCATTGCGCGAGGGTGGCCTTCTTCTGCTCGGCAGCTCGGAGACGGTGGCCAATGCCGACGGCCGTTTTGAAGCAATCTCCAAGCCGGGGCGGATCTACCGGCATATCGGCGGCAGCCGGCCGGGCGATCTCGGCTTTTCGCTGAGCGCCGCTGATGGGTTGCGCGTACCCGCGCATGGACAAGAGCCAGGGCCTTCACGCCAAACCGCTCTCGCCGAACTTTGCCGGCGGCTGGTGATTGAGGCGTATGCACCGGCAGCGGTCTTGATCGACCGCAAGCACGAGTGTCTCTATTTCCTTGGACCGACCGATCGCTACCTACACATGCCGCAGGGCCACCCCACGCGCGATCTGCTTGGCATGGCGCGTCAAGACCTGCGCATCAGGCTCAGATCGGCCATCCAGCGGGCCAATCAGGAGAACGTGCGCGTTGTCATCGCCGGTGGTTGCTCGAACCAGGATGGCGCCTCGAGTACGTTCAGCATCGTTGTACAGCCGGTTCTGAGCGAGGGCCAGGAACTGCACTTGATCTGTTTCATCGATGAGCCGATACGGGCGCAGAAGCGAGGTCGGCCTACCACACCGGGGGTCGCTTCACGGGTCGCAGAACTCGAACAGGAACTCGAGGCCACAAGAACGGAGCTGTTGGGCGCTATCCGCAATCTCGAAATTTCCAGCGAAGAATAGAAGGCGATCAACGAAGAAGCCTTATCCGTAAACGAGGAATACCAATCCACCAATGAAGAACTATTGACGTCGAAGGAAGAGTTGCAATCGCTCAACGAGGAGCTGACCGCTCTCAACAGTCAGCTTCAGGAAACGCTGGAGCGGCAACGTACGACCTCCAACGATCTCCAGAATATCCTATACAGCACAGATGTTGCGACGCTCTTCCTCGACACCCAGCTCAAGATCCGCTTCTTTACGCCCGCCACCTAGGCACTCTTCGGTGTCATTCCGAGCGATGTCGGTCGGCCGCTCGCAGACTTAAGCTCGCTGGCGGTCGATGGAGCGCTTCTTGCGGATGCGACGACGGTGCTGAAAACTTTTAGCCTCATCGAGCGGGAGATCGAAGCGCGGAGCGGTGCGTGGTACATCCGCCGAATATTACCCTATCGCCCCAGGACAATGGCGTCGAAGGCGTCGTCATCACCTTTGCCGACATCACCGAGCGGAGGCATACAGCGGATGCTTTGGAGACGGCCAAACGCGAAGCCCAGCTCGCCAACATCGCCAAATCGCGCTTTCTCGCCGCTGCAAGCCATGACCTCCGCCAGCCGCTGCAGGCACTCAGCTTGATGCGCGGCGTGCTCGACAGAAGGATCCGAGAAGACAAGAAGGAAGAGGCTTTGGAGCTGGTCACGCGGCTCGACAACACAGCTGCAGCCATGTCGGGCATGCTGAACGCGCTGCTCGACATCAACCAGCTCGAAGCGGCCGCCGATCACGCGGCGATCGTCAAATTCCCGGTCGCCGATCTGCTAGACCGATTAAAGAACGAGTTCAGCTACCACGCACAAGCGCAAAAACTCGTCCTACGAGTTGTCCGATGCGGCCTATCGATCTACAGCGATCCGCGTCTGCTTGAGCAGATGATCCGCAACCTGCTCTCGAACGCCTTGAAATATACCAAGCGCGGAAAGGTATTACTTGGTTGCCTCCGCCGCAGAGACGTGCTGAGCATCGAGATTTGGGATACCGGCGTCGGTATTCCCAGCGAAGAACTTCAGGCGGTCTTCGACGAATACCATCAGCTCGACAACGCCGCGCGCGAACGCAGCCGCGGCCTTGGTCTGGGGCTCTCGATCGTGCAACGCCTGGGCGATCTGCTCAACCACCGGGTGCGCGTCCGCTCTCGGCCGGGCAAGGGCTCGGTTTTCGCCATCGAAATCACGATCCCGCCAGATGCAGCCGCTCTCCAGGTGAAAGACCGTCAACCAGATTTCGATGAGACGATTGCCGAAGCGGTGCAACGCACGGGCGCCGTCTTGATCATCGAGGACGATCCCGAGGAGCGTGATTTCCTCGCTCTCCTGCTCAAGGACCAGGGCTGCCTTACCGCGACGGCGCCGGACGGCAACGCTGCGCTCGATCTAGTTGCGCGAAGAAAGATCTGGCCTGATCTCATCCTTGCGGACTACAGTGTGCCGAACGGACTGGATGGGCTCCAGGTTGCCGCGAAGCTGCGTGCGCAACTTCATCGTGAGATCCCCGTCATCATCCTGACCGGTGACATATCGACAAGCACGCTGCTCGATATTGCGCGTCATGACTGTGTCCGACTCAACAAGCCTGTGCGGTTTAAAGAGCTGACACAAGCCGTCCAATGCCTCCTCCCGGCGTCGCGATCCGCAACGCATTTCCCACAAACCCTTCGCCCCGCTGAAGCGCCTAACAATCCCGGGCAGGTCATCTTTGTTATCGATGACGACAGCCATATACGCGACGGAATCTGCAAGGTGCTCGAGGCAGACGGACGCACCGTCGAGGGTTTTGCGACGTGCGAGGCCTTCCTCAAAGCCTATCAACCAGGCCGCGAGGCCTGCTTGCTGGTCGATGCATATCTGCCTGGGATGAACGGCCTCGAATTACTGCAACAGCTACGCCACGCGAGCCATCGGCTGCCCGCCATCATGATCACCGGCAACAGCGACGTGTCCTTCGCGGTTCAAGCCATGAAGGCTGGCGCTATCGATTTCATCGAGAAGCCGTTCGATCACGGCGAACTGAGGTTGGCCGAGCCGGCACGGTTCTCGACCATAAGCCGACCTCCCTGGCGGATTACGCGCCGCGAGCGTCCGGTCACTTCTGCGACCATGTCGATCCCAAAGCGCTGCACGATCTGGTCGAGCGCACCGGGGACCGGTGGGAGCGAGGCGAGCTTCTCGATTAAACGGTCACGACGGGCGACGGCCTCGCGGCTCTCGACCGGCTGACCGTCGCGATAGACAGGCCGAGAGGAGAGATTGCCCTCGGAGTCGGTGAAGGGCTCGTAGAGCTGCACCGGGAAGGAATGGGCGAGATAGTCGAGGACGTACTCGCGGGGCGTGATGTCGACCTGTACGTCGTTCCAGTCCTCGGTCGGGATCTCCGCGAGCCTGCGTTCCATCAGTGCTTCGCCTGTCGAGACGATCTGGATGACGGCGGCGTGATCTGACTCGAGATCGCGATCGATCAAGCGGATCAGCGACGGCGTCTTCATGCTGGTCAGGAGATGCCCGAAGAAGCGCTGCTTCGCGGACTCGAAGGCGGACCGCGCGGCGGACTTCGCCTGCGCATTCAGCGTGCCCGTCTCGCCGGTGATGTTCGCGGCCTGCATCGCCGCGTCGAGATTGTTGTGAATGATCGAAAACGCGCCGGCATAGGCGTCGTAGATGCGCACCTGCTCGGGCGTGAGCCGATGCTCGACCAGCTCGTATTCTACGCCTTCGTAGGAGAGCGAGCGGGCCGTGTAGAGGCCGAGCGCCTTGAGGTCGCGCGCCAGCACCTCCATCGCTGCAACGCCGCCGGCCTCGATCGCCTCGACGAATTCGTTGCAAGTGGCGAACGGGAAATCCTCGCCGCCCCACAGGCCGAGCCGCTGCGCATAGGCGAGGTTATGGACGGTGGTGGCGCCGGTCGCCGAGACATAGACGACGCGAGCGTTCGGCAAGGCGTGCTGAAGCCGCAGTCCAGCACGTCCCTGCTGCGAGGCGGCCTGATCGCCGCGTTCGCCCTTGCCGCCAACCGCGTTCTGCATTGCATGGCTCTCGTCGAAAACGATCACTCCGTCGAAGGCGGAGCCCAACCATTCGACGATCTGCCGGACGCGCGAAAGCTTCTCGCCGCGCTCGTCGGTCCGTAGCGTAGCGTAGGTCGTAAATAGGACGCCTTGCTCCAGCCGGATCGGCGTGCCATGGCGGAAGCGGGAAAGTGGCGTGACGATCAAGCGCTCCATGCCAAGCGCCGACCAGTCGCGTTGCGCGTCCTCGATCAGCTTGTCGGATTTCGAGACCCAGACTGCGCGTCGGCGACCCTTCAGCCAGTTGTCGAGCAGGATGCCGGCGACCTGGCGGCCCTTGCCGGCGCCGGTGCCGTCGCCGAGGAACCAGCCCCGCCGGAAGCGGATGGTGTTCTCGGCGTCGTCGCGCGCGGCGTTGACGACATCGAAGGTCTCGTCGACCGTCCACGATCCGGCGAGGAAGTCGGAATGCGCCTCGCCGGCGTAGATGACGCTCTCGAGCTGGGCGTCCGACAGCAGGCCATCCGTGACAAGGTTCGCCGGCAGATGCGACCGGTAGGATGGCTTGGGCGGCGCGACCGAGGCCATCGCCGCCGACTGCACGAGCTTGGTCGGATGGGCGTGGGATCCGGGAATACGGATCGACTGCAATCCGTATCCTTCATAAAGCGCATCGGTGAGCCGCGCGTCCCCGGCCAGTCTCCAATCGACGATCTCGTAGACGAGTTCGACGGCTTCCGGATCGATCGCTGCCGGGCCAGCGGAGGGGCGCGTTGCAAAAGTCCGCATAGTGCGCGGGACGGCGGGGCGTAGCGCGACAGGGACGGGTGCTGATGCTGCGAGCGGCTCGCGCGGTGGGACGTGCTCGTGGACCCAGGCCAGCAAGGCGGCGGCGTCCGGCGCGATACCCAGCGATGCGGGGTATCTGTCGACGGTGGCAGCAGGCCGTTTGTCGATGATGGTAAGCCGCGTGGCGGCCGTGGTGCCGTGGCGGGCATAGGCTGCGCCGTCGATGGCGGCGGTGAAGATGACGCGCGCCTGCTCCTGCAGCCGCACGAAGGCGGCGCGCCACTCCGGATTTTCGGGAGAGAGGTTCGCGCCGGTGATCGCGACGAGACGGCCGCCATCGACAAGACGGCCAAGCGCGGAACGAAGGTGACGGAGCGCGGCGTCGGCGACGCGGCCCTCGACATGGACTCCCGCCGAGAAGGGCGGGTTCATCAGTACGACAGTCGGCTGCGGACCGGCGCCGAGGTAGTCGTCGATCTGCGCCGCGTCGAAGCGGGTGACGAGGGTTGCCGGAAATAGGCGGTCGAGAAGATCGGCCCGGGTCGCGGCGAATTCGTTCAGCGCGAGGTTCGCGCCAGCGATTTCGGCGAAGATGGCGAGCAGGCCCGTGCCCGCCGAAGGCTCGAGCACCAAGTCGGCCGGCGTGATCGCCGCGGCCGCAGCGGCGGCGAGCCCCAGCGCGATCGGCGTCGAGAATTGCTGAAGCGCCTGGCTCTCCTCGGAGCGGCGGGTATGGCTGGGAAGGAGCGCCGCGATCTTCTCCAGCATCGCGAGTATCGCGGCGGGCGATGCGGCGCGGCCGCGCATCGCGGGACCGAACTTGCGCAGGAAAAGGACGGTCGCCGCCTCGCAGGCCTCATAGGCGGCCTTCCAGCCCCACAGACCCTCGGTGTCGGAGCCTCCGAAGGCGTGCTCCATGGCGGCGCGCAGCGCGGTCGCATCGACGCGCCGGCCGCGTTCGAGATCGGACAGAAGCCGCTCGGCGGCTGAGAGAATCGCACCGGCCGGACTGGACGCGAGGAGACGCGGCGCGGCCGCAAGGCCGGCCGCGGTAGCAGCGGTATTCGACATGAAGGAGACCTCGGGAGAGCAGGAAGGGCCGAGCCGACGGACGCTCTCTCTCGATCCCGACCGGCTCAACCCTGTCCCGGCCGACCTCTCCCTCTCGTCATGCCGCGGCTTTGACGGCGCGCCACCACGCGATCCGCTCCGCGCGTGTTGCGTTGGCGGGCCACGGCAGCAGATCGCCATGGCAGGCGCGCGGCGCGCAGAAGCAGACGAGATCGCGGCCGCGCAGCTCGTCGAGCGCGCGCAAGAGATGATGCTGATCGGCCAGCCAGCGCTCGTATTTTGCGATGACCGCGGCGCGGCCGCCGTCGGGGCCGATCCGGAACGGATTGCCCCATTTGCCGCCGCGGCCGATGTAGACGGCGCCCGCCGGCACGCCTGCATGATGCTTGTTGAGAACCCTGCACATCGACTTTCGCCTCCTGATCCCGAGCAACAGGCTGGAATCGAGCGCGGTTCAGGTTTCGCGGGTCACACATCGGATGGCGGACGATGCGGGAACGGCTCGTCCGTTGACCCGCGAACCGCCGCGCTCAGACCGGCCAAGGAGCGGCGGGATCAGCCGGGCGATGGGTCCGGCAGGGTTCCGGACAGCGGCAGAGAGGCGTCGAAGGGATTGCCATCAGCCAAGTGGCCGAAGGGCGTGAGAAGGAAATCCGTTCCGTCGCGGCCGACCGCGCAATTGACGTAGCGCGTCTCGCGTGTCGTCGCGTCCGCGCATTCCATGAGCGCGAGATTGCCGTCCGCTGCCGCGCGGAGCAGCGTGTGGAAGTTTGCGCGCGCGTGGTCGGGGATGCTCATCGCGCACCTCGCTTTCCACGGCGGGACGCGAGCGTGCGGGCCAGCCAGCCGTTCGTGTCGATCCAGGCGGCGGTCTTGCTGGTCGCGAGATCGAGCACATGCGCGCCGCCACCGAAGGCGTTGACGCGCGGCCGCGAGCAAGTGTTGGCCCATTGGAAGCCCCAGCGTCCCTTGAGTTCGAACGCCTCGGCGCAGCGCAGCACGAAGTCGATCACCTGTTGCGGATCACCGGTGACATCGTCGCGGATCCAAAGCTGCGTGGCGCCGTGCTCCGGCTGTATCGACAGAAGAAAGCCGTCGGACGGCACGTCGTCGCGTGCGGCTTCCTCCATGAATGCCTGGTAGAGATCGAGCGCGCGCGCCGCGTTGTCGGGCTCGCCGGCATCGAGCAGGCACGAGAAGTGAGTGAGGAAGTCCGCCATGAAAATCTCCTGAAACGACGAAGCCCGGCGCGAGGCCGGGTTTCTGGAATTGCGATGAAGCGGGGATCAGCCGGTCGGGCTGTCGTGGACGCGGTCGTCGTCGAACGAGACGTCCTCAGCGACGGCTCGGCGACCCTCCGGCCCGAGCCGGTCGATAAAGGCGATCACGCCTTCCCGCCGCTCCTTGATGTCGATGTGTTCGGGATGGGCGCTGGACTCCATCGCCGTCTTGGCGGCGGCCTTGGCCCTTTCGATGGCTTCGGCGTCGTCCTTCGCCTCGACGTTGAATCCATCATAGGCGCGAAGCCAGAAGCCGATTTTGACGATGTATTCGCTCATGGTGCATCTCCTTCAGAATCGTCCTCGGGGTCGGCGGCCGTTGCAACGCCGTCGTCGTCCAGCCGAACAAGCGCGATGTTCTCGGCGGCGGCGTACTCTTCGGCGAGATCGATCGCCCAGCGGCGGGCTTCGTAGAGCTCGTCGCTGTAGGATTCCCATTTGTCGCCGACACGGGCGCAGCCATCGGCGACCAGCCGCGGAAGCTCGGGTGATCGGCGAACGTCTCGCGCGCCTGCTCGAGCGTGTCCTCGACGGTGAGAATCAGGAGCGGATGCCAGCCCGCTGGGTCGCGGCAATCGAGCATGACCCGCTGGGCGTCATCGGCCGTAAGGCGGCCGGTGAAATAGCGCCAGGCGCGGGACGGACGTTCGAGCCGAGCCTTCGCGCGATAGCGCCAGAGGTCGAGGCGCGACACTATATTGCGGACGCGTCGTTGAGCGAGATCAGACATGGCACACCTCTTTGATGCGGCGCGCGAGGTCCTCGGGCCGGTTGAGAAGTTCAAGCGAAGCGAAGTTGTTGGGACCGCCGTGATAGTCCTTCCGGCCCTGGCAGGTCCGAAACAGAACGCCGGTGTCGTGGCCGGTCGCCGGCTGGCACGCCTGCACATAGAGGTGATCGGCATGCAAGGTGACTTCGCCCGAGACGGCAATGCCGCCTTGATTGGAGCGAAGATCGTATGTGCCTGGCACAAGACCGAGCGCTGTTGCAAGCTGCTCGAGCTGGCGTCGTGCGCGATTGTGAAAGGCGCGCTTCGCCAAGGCGTCGTAGGAAACGGGCCTTCGGAAATCGAAGGCGGAGGCTGTGTTGGACATGGCTGGGACTCCGAGAGCGGATAACTGGCAAGCGCAGCGGCGCGCGCTCTTTCATCCGCCGGGCTCGCCCGCGTCCCGGCCGCTCTCTCACTCTGAAGGCGGAGCAATAGGCGCGACGCCGATAGCCTCGTCGGGCGTCGTCGCTTTCCCGCCTTCAAGTCCAGCTTCGGAGAGGAAGTCCTCGAGGAGATTGTTCGTCGACTTCCCGACAATCGCATTGCGGGCGATGAGAACCGCCACCCCCCGAAGCCGTCAGAACGCATCTTGCTGCAAGTGAATGCCGAGACGACGGTGATGTAGTCGAGCGTCTTGGAATGCTTGACGATGTCCTGTAGGAAGAATTCCCAAGACGTGCCGCTGAGGTCGAGATCGATCTCATCGTTCTCGGCGTCGACGTTCACGAGCTGCTCGGCAATATAGGTGTGGGCGGCGCCGTCCACGTCAGGCGACGAAGCGAGTGCGGCATCGAGTTCGGCGCGGCTCACGACGATGATCGTGGACGGGCTCTCTTCGGCGAAGAAGTACCAGCCCTCGCCGTCGGGCTCGGACTGGAAGATGCGCGAGAGCAACAGACGCTCCAAGGCGGTCATGTCCTCGTCGGGGATGGTCTGCTGGACAACGGTTTGTTCGAAGTAGTCGGCCATGTCGGGTCTCCAGAAATGAAAAGGCCCGGCGCAACGGCCTGGTGGATTGTAGGAAGATCGACTGATCTGGGTTTCAGTCAGTCGGGGTCGCGCTCTCCGGCGAGGATCGCCTCGGCCTTGGCGGTCGCCGCGTCGGCGCGCTGCCGCCAGAACGGCAGATCGGACGCCGCGCCATCCGGCGTGCGCGCGAGGACTTTCTCAGAATGCCGAGCAAGGTCTCGAAATAATCGGCCTTGCGTTGCAGCGTTTCGCCGAATTGCGACGGGACCGGAAGCGCCGCGACGCGATAGGCGGTGTTTTCGCCTGGCCAAGCGCCGCTGACGTAGGCCTCGCCGGAGGATTCGTAATCCTCCTTGTGGTCGGACCAGTCACCGTCCTCGACGGCGAGGCGGCAGGCCTGTTCGACCGAGTTGGCTTCATAGGTGCGCTGCCGATAGACGGGGATGCGATAGGTGGATTCGATGGTGAAGCGGGGCATGAGAACCTCCAGAAATGCGAAAGCCCGGCGTGGCCGGGCTTGGGGGTCGAAGAAGTGCGGAATGGGTCGGCGTCATAGACGCTACGTCCGGCTGACGCCGCCCCGCTCTTCTCAACCGCACCGGCACGATGCGGCCCGTCGAGATTTTGATCGTCGTGCCGAAGGTTCGCTCGGAGATGCCCTGGGCGTGATGGCGCAGAGCGCGGTGGCGGAAGTCGGCGGTGATGAGCTTCGACGGCTCGTCGAACCATTGGTGCAGGTGCAGATAATCTTCCGCGACGCCGCCCCACTTCTTCACCGAAGAGAGCGCGTGATGATAGAAGTGTCCCAGTGCCGCCTCCTCAAAAGACGTGCCGAGTATATTCGGACGCGGTGTAGCGCTCGTTGTAATCGAGCGTGATCGTCCGTTCGGCGACGTCGAAAGTGAAGTCGCCATAGGCGCCTCATTGTCCTGCCAGCCGCAATGCGGTTGCTCAAGAAAGTCGTAGGCGAGCTGCTCGATGGCGTCGCCGACGCTAGCCGTCAATCGGTCAGGCTCGGTTTGATCCCAGGCCACGGTCGCGATCTCGATCTCGCCGTTGGGCGTGTCGACGACAGTGTCGCCGGCCTTCACCTCGCGATTTGGCCGCTGTCGCCATAGCCATCGAAGGTGACGACGACGAGCGTGACGCCGGCGGCCGCCAGAGCGTCGAACAGCGCGGCCTTGTTGCCGGGCTGAAGCGCGTCGTGGAGCCGGTCCTGGGCTGCGCGCTTGATCTCCCAGTCGGACGGGGCTGCGCCGGTGCTCGGCGTGGTGTCGATGGATTCCGTCATGGTGGTCTCCTGAAACAAAAGCGCCCCGCGCAATGGCCGGGCGCGGGGGGATCGATGGGGAGTGAGCGGTACGGCTGACGCCGCCCCGCTCTTCGTCGTCATTCGGCGGCGATCACAGCCGGGGCGTCGGCGTCGTCTTCGCCGGCGCCCTCGTCGGCGAGGAAGGCGGGCAATGCTTCGGAGTCCTCAGGCTCGCCAACGTCGGTCGCATCGGCATTGGCCGTGGCGGTCGCGAGCCGCAGCGGTTCGGGGAGCCAACCCGTGCCGTCGAGCAGCCTTTCGGCCTCCTTCGCCATGTCAGCATTCTTGAGGTGGTCGATGAGCTGGGCCGACTGCTCGCCCTTCGCCTCGCGCACCGCTTCGAGGATGCGAGGCTTGGTGACGCGGCCGAGATAGCTGTCGACGGTCGGCCGCCAGCCGGCTTCCACCATGTCGAGCCCGACCGCCTGCGCGAGCCGGTCGGCCTGGACGAGACGGCGCTGGACGCCGTGGACGGAGACGCCCGGCCCGCCACAGCGGTCCCCCTTCTCATAGAGGGCGTTGACGCCAAACGACACGCAATGCGCCAGCAGCGCGGCCCGGCTGGTTTCGTCAAGAGCGGCGAGCCAGTCCCAGAGCGCGGCCTCGTCCTTCGGCAGGTCGGCCTTCCAGGCTTCATGGCGTTCGGCGACCGCCTTGGCGGACGGGCTGTCCTTCAGGTCCGCCGGCTGGATCGAGAAGAACACCTGCCGCACCGACGCTTCGAGACAAGTCCCCGACTCGCTGTGCTGGAAGGTGTCGAGACAGAGCTTGTGCAGCAACGCCGTCATCGCGACGTGCGGGTTGTTGGCCACCGCGTCCCGCAGCGCCAGCGTCCGGTACGCGGTCAGCTCGCTGACGAGCCGATCCGGCAGCGGCTTGATGGTGTCGTCCTCATCCTCCTCCGGCTCGGCCTGACCGCCGATGGTGATGACGGCGCGCTGCACGGCGGGCGACGACGGTTCGCCGCCTTCGCTCACATCGCGATCCGCCTCCGCTTCGCCGTCGGCTTCCACGGTGACGGACGTCTCGTCTTCGGGCCGGACATAGCCGCGATCGACGGAAAGGTTGCCGTCCGCGTCGATGCTGACGAACACGCCGGCGCGGGCGATCTCGGCCGGATCGTAGCGGACCGGACGGTGCTCGAAGGCGGCGAGCGCCGTCTCGATTTCGCCGAGACAAGCATCGACTTCGTCGGGAAGCTCGTCGGCATTCTCGTATTCGGCCTCAAGCTTGGCGTACTCGGCATTCAAGGCGTCGATGGTCGCCTGCTCCTCGGCCGTGAGGTCGGTCGGCGTGCCTTCAATCTCGCGCAGAAGGTGGGTGTGGCCATAGGGGAAGTCGCCGTCGACCTCGATCCACTTCCAGCCTTCCGCGGCGATCGCCGCCGCCTCAGCTTTCAGCTTGTCGGCGACCAGGCCGTCGAGCAGGCCGACATTTTCTAGCCAGCCGCCGTCGTCCTGCTGGAAGAGATCGCGCATGATGGTGCCGCCCGCCTGCGCATAGGCTTCGAGGCCGACGAACAGTACGCGTTTGTCCGAGGCCCGCACGGTGCGCTCGGTCAGCATGCGCCGGATTTGGTAGGGCTCTTTGCTGTAGGAGCGCTGAAGCGCGTCCCAGACCTGTTCCTGCCGCGCGTGATCGTTCGTCACCGTGAAGCCCATGAGCTGGTCGAGCGACATACCGTCTTCGGCATACACATCGAGCAGCCTCTCCGAGACGGACGCGAGGCGGAGCCGCTGCTTCACCACGTTCACCCCAACGAAGAACGAGGCGGCGATCTCCTCCTCGGATTGGCCCTTCTCGCGCAAGGCCTGGAACGCGCGGAACTGATCGAGGGGATGGAGGGCGACGCGATGGATATTTTCGGCCAGCGAGTTTTCCTTGGCCGAAATGTCGACGCTGGGATCGCGCACGACGCAGGGAATGAGCGCGGTCTTGGCGAGGCGCTTCTGTTTCACGAGAAGCTGAAGGGCCCGGTAGCGCCGCCCGCCAGCAGGGACCTCGAACATGCCGGTCTCGGCGCCCTCGGCATCGAGCACCGGCCGGACGTTGAGACCTTGCAGGAGCGTGCGCCGGGCGATGTCCTCGGCCAGCTCCTCGATCGAAACGCCGGTCTTCACGCGCCGGACGTTCGACTGGGACAGAACAAGCTTGTTGAAGGAAATGTCACGTGACGCGCTGAGGGTGATCTTCTGAACGGCAGTAGCCATCGGGATAGACTCCGTGACGGGCGCCGAAAGACACTCTCTCGGCTTCCAACCCGTCAGTGAAAACCGGCGCAGCCCTCTTCCTCTGGGACGCCGGAAACCCGCGGAGCCGGAGATGCGCATCCGCACAAATCCGGCGTAGCTTTGCGGCCGGCTCGGTGTTGCTCGGATCCGATGAAATCGAGGTCCTGTTGGAGGAAAGCGGGCCGGCAGCGTTTCTTCCGGGCCCTCCCACGCATTCCGCCCGTTCTGCCAGACGGTGACGAAGCCGCCGCCGACCGGCGGGGCGCCGACGGCTTGGCTTCGAAATTGCCGCAGCCGAACTCGGCCGTAGTGGCGGAGAACGTCGGTGTGGTCGGGGAGCCGAGAAGCACGCGGTCGCAGGAGCCAGTCGGGCGGCGCATGCCAGTGGCGGCAATGCTTGCATCGGCCGCCGGCTAGCGGTGTTGGCTCATCGAGCGGCGGGCCGCCGCTGTGACCCCGGTTCGGCCTATCGGGCTCATCGCTAATGGCCGCTCTCCTTTGCTGGAGCGACGTGTGAACACGGCGATGCGTCTGACAACGACACATCGTGTGTCGGCCTCCCGCGCCAGACGTTCGATCAGAGCGAGATCGTCATCGGAGCACTCGCCCCGCACCTTGATGTCGACCCAATGTCCCGCGCGTCCAACGTGGGAATCGCGAAGCCGGTGGTTTGAGCAATTGTAGAAGCTCTCGTTCGGATCCATGAAGCGGACGCGCGGCGTCAGAAACGGGAGGCCGGAGCCGAGATTGCAGCAGAACAGGAACTCGTGTTCGAGGGTAGGAACGGACGCTTTTTCGCCGGTCCATTCCAAAGGCCAGGACGGTACCATCTAGCTGCTCATTCCAGCCCCTGCCGGAAGGGACAGAACACCCTCGATGGAGAAGCCAGCTTCGATATGGCGGTCGTGATAGTCGGGATCGGAGAGCGTCGTCAGATTGACCGGCCTGAGGAGGAGCGCGATGGCTTCGAGGATCGTAGTCTTGCCGACGTCGCCGCCGCCGAGAATGACATTTACGCCGCGCGACGGCTTCCACTTGAGAGACGTGATGCCGCGAAATCGCTCAATGGTGACGGCGTAGATCGTCGGGGCCGGCGGTTTGGCCGGCAGCGCGGTGTCGGTCATTTCTCCTCCCAGACTTGCCGCCAGGCGGCGAATTCCGAGGGACGGATTCGATACCGGGCGAAATTGCCTTCATGCAGGCTTGTGAGCTCGGTTTCGGCAAGCTTGGCGAAACGCTGGTGATCGTCAGAATCGATCTCTTTCTTCGACCAGGCGGCAATTCGCGCGGCGGCGTCCTTTCGACCCACGCGCGCTCGGATGAGGGCGGCGATGAGCTCGCGAAACTGTTCGCGGTATCGAAGCCGGAAGGGATCGGGTTCACCGAGGGATTGGCGAACGGCGGAATACCGGGCGGCTGAGCGCTCGTAGGCCCAAATGAAGACGTCCTTTAGGAGGTCGATTTTGTTCAGCTCGTAGACGCCGAGGATGGCTTCCGTGTATGTCCGCCGGGGTACGTCGGCGAAGGACAGCGGCGATAGATTGCCCTTGATGAGCGGGATGTTCGCTGCTAGGCGCGACACGCGTTTGTTCACGTCGTCGAAGGGCTGCAGATAGGGAAGCTGGACCATGATGAAGAACGCTTGCTCAAACGGATCGGTGATCGCGGCGGCAGTTGCCAGGATCTGATCGAAGCATTCCTCGATGAGCTGCGGCACCTCGAGCGGGTGGAAGGTAGAGCGCTCGATGCCGACGGCGATGTAGCGGAGCCTGCCGGCCGCGGTGGGATCGGCGAGGAGGTTATTGGCGAGGAGCGCGTGGAGATTGAGGATGGTGTAGCGGTTGAAGCCGATCTCGTCGGCGGCGCTAACCAAAAACTCGATCGCATCCTTGTGGTTTAGGATCATCTGCGCTTCGAGATGCGCACGCCCCTCGGCCTCTTCGCCCAGCTCGATGAGACGCTTAGTGTCAAGAAGCGAATAGGTGTTGCCTTCGAGGCGGCTCGAATTCCAGGCGAGGTCGATGAGAAGTCTGTTCAAGATCTGCTTCGCATAGGTACCGGCGGGCTGCTCGGCGACCTGGGGCCGTCCGACAGCCGCCAAGTGCGCGCGGTCCCGCTCAGTCAGGTAGAAGGTGAAGTTTGGGCGATAGCCATCGAGGAACTTACGGTCGTAACCGACGGGCTTGCGGGCTTCAGGCGCCTGTTGGACATAGTGACGGATAGATGTCCCTGCCTCGGACAGAGGAATGGGGGTTTCTTCGGCCTCTGCCCGCTCAGTGACCTCGGCTGGTGGGACAGCGGCGGCAGCGCGGGATATCCGGTATCTCGCCCAGCGCCCTTCGCCTTCCATAGCCAGGCGCTTGCGGTCGACGAGAGATTTCAGGCGGTACTGGAGGGTTCGGAGAGGAATAGGGGCTGCAAGGGCGTGCAGGACCTCTTGCGCCGACGCGCCGTCGGGGTAGCGGCGGACGGCCTCTTCGATGGCGACCAACGCATCGCTGGGGATTTGCTTCGCCAAAGGGGGTTCTTTCTTGCGCGTAGAATCTATGCGCAAGAATGGCTTAGGCTCGCGCACAATCAAGTCTATGCGCAGGAATTCGGTCTACGCGCAATGAAAGTTGCGCGTAGCGGGACTCAGCCGCCTTTGGCCTTTTTCCCGAACGCGTGAGGAACGTATTAATAAGCTCATAAGTAGATAGACATTTCAGGCGGCGTACCTCGGCCAGATTCCGATGCCAGGCCCAACTCGGCACCTCGACGACCCCATAATCCTTGCCCGTCGTGATGTCGGCGAACGTGCCGCTGCGTCCGACCTCGCGGCACGCGACGCGGAAGCGGCCGGCGAGATCAGAATAAATCTCGCCGTGGTCGGCCACCGAGATGGTCAGGGTGAAAGCCTTTCTTACCGATGAGTAGGGCGACGTGGCATCATCGAGGATGATCGCTCCGACCTTCATGGCGGGTTGGCCTGAGCCGCGAACACCGAATTTGCTGCGGCCGTTGAAGAGCGTCTCATAGGCCCCGACGAGCACGCTCTTGCCGTCGTAGAATTCACCGGGAAGCGGTTGCCCCTTGGTATATGGCAAGGCGGGAATGTCATACTCCCGGCTCTTGGTTGCCCGACAAGCTGGTTGGTCGGCGCCAGATAGAGGACCGGTTCGCTTATTTCATTCATCACCGACTGGGCCATCAAGAGCGCCACGAGCGTCTTGCCACCACCCGTGCGCAGCTTGACAACGACATCCTTGTCAGTTCGGCGTGCGAACCAATTGTCGAGCACCTCCGCCTGGCTGGCATAGAGGTTGTTGATGCCAAGTGGTTTGGGTAGCGCGTTGAAGATTTCGCGCGGGTTGATCGGCTTCGGCTTAGCCTTGGCTTCCCGCAATTTCTTGAAGTCGACCACGCCGCGATGCTTTCCACCCGATGGCTGGTTGAACTCGGATCAACCGGGAGACATCATACCGTTCCTCGCCGCTACAAGACAGCGATGGCACCGCCAAGAGGCCGATAACGGTCTGGTGGTCGACCTGACTCGAACTCTGCGCTGCTTCAGGCCGCGAGTTTACCGGCAGCGGCTCCCTGTCCTGCAAGTAGGTCGGCGATCTCTTCGCAGGTTCGCGACGCGGCGAGTTTGAGCGCCTCATCGATGTGGACATAGCCCTGGGTTACACCCCTGGCGGCGTGACCCAGTAGAGCCGCGATGGTCAATTCGGAAAAACCGAGATCGCCGGCGACGCTGCCGAACGTATGACGCAGCGTGTGGGGGGTGACATCCTCGATCTTCGCCGCGGCGCAGAGGCGCGCAAGGCACGTCTTGGCCGCCGTGTAATGGCCGTCGCCGACGTCGGCCGGGAAGACATATGGGCAGCCTTTGTGGGCTGGCTGGCTTGCCGCAAGCCGGGCCGCCGAAGGCCCCATCGCGCGCACCTGCCCGTCGCTCTTGGTGTCGGGGAAATGGACATAGCCATCGTCGGCGTGCAGCCAGTTGCGCTGAAGCCCCTGGGCTTCCGAGATCCGAAAGCCCGTCAAGAGCATGAGCCGTATGACCGCAAGGGCGAGCGGACGCTCGCCACCCGTCTCGGCGGCACGCATTGCTTCGCCGAGCCTCTTGATCTCGGCGACGCTAAGGCGTCGTTCCTTCTTTTTGCCGGCGAGTTTGCGCACGCCGACCGCCGGGTTGGAGGCGATCACGTTGAGCAGCTTGGCGTGCGCGAGAAGGCTCTGAAGCGTTGAGACGGTGCGCGCCGCAACACCGGCGCCGCCAGTGGTCACGCCGCCGCGCCCGGCTCCCCGGGGTTTGGCCGTCTTTCCGGCGGCGATGTCCGCCTGCATGCCTGCGATGTCGGCGAGCTTGAGCGCGCGAACCTGCCGCCGACCGATCAGCGGTTTGATATGCGTTTCAATTCTGCTTCGGTCCATGGCCAAGGTGGAGGGTTTGATCGGCCGGTTGCGGCGTCCGAGGATGCGTCCGGCCTCGGCTTCGGCTAGATACCAGTCGCAGACCTCAGCCACTGTGATCGTTTCCCGCGGGCCGGCCTCTTCTGCTGGGTCATCGCCATCCGCGACGGCTCCAAGTTTGATCTTCGCCTTGTCTCGCGCCTGCTCGACAGTGAGGATCCCGAACCGACCGAGGACCATGCGGCGGCTACGGCCTTCGGCATTCCGATATTGAAGGACGAAGGTCTTCAGGCCCGAGGGGATCACGCGGACGCCGAAGCCTCGCAGCTCCCCATCCCACAGGAAGGTCTGCCCCTTCTTGGGCGGTTCAAGAGCTTTCACGGCCTGGATTGTCAGCTTACCCATGATCCATCGCCATATGCTGGGAATTTGCTTACACTACCACAGCGTCGGCCGAATGTAAGCGCTTTGTAAGCAATTTTCATGGGGAAACCGGATACACCCGGATACGTGAGAGATGGTTATCGTCGACAATTATAAACAAAATAAGTAATATAGCGCAGCGCAGGATGGTGTGGGATAGTGCCGGATAGACCCAGCAGGACCTTGCCAAGGTTGTGGTCGAGGGTTCGAATCCATTCGCCCGCTCCAATGAAACCCAAACAATTCCAGGACATAAGCGTACGCGGCACAAAACCGCGTGGACGCTTCGATACGGAACATAACGCGAAAACACCGGTGGAAATGCAAACAAATCCGGGAAAAACCCGGGAAGTCCGTTCACGGCGTGTTCAGCAACCGAAAGCTGTACGTGTCAACGGGCTTACCGCGACGCCACGGCCGACTCGTACCGCTGACAGTCACATCCCGGCGCGGCATAGCACGGCGGCAATCGCTTCCTCGTCTAACAGACGTCGCTGCGGGAGATCGCCTTCTTGTCGGCCTTGATCCGCAGGTCGGCGCGGAGGAAGGCGGCTCCGAGTCCAGCAACTTATCCTGACAGATTGACGACCCGACCCCTAAAGGGAAGACGGCGTCCTCAGTATTCGTCCGCGGGCATGATCGTGAGGACCCGTGTTGTTTTTTTTTGGTTACCTGGATCTTCGGAGCCGTACTGCATCGACTTGTCGTAGGAGTCATGTTTGAAAATGAACTTCTGGTCGTCGATCTCGAAGCTGCCGAAATCGTGCTCGTTGTGCGGATCGTTGTCCGGCGTGAAATCGTCGAACGTTCTCGTGAACTCAATCGCCTGAGCCCTGACATCATCCGGCAGGGCGCTAACCGCAGCGGTCATCATGACGCGTCCGCCGGTCAACGATTTGCGAAAGCGATCGTTGAGAGCACGGATTTTGGCGCTCTTGGCGCCCTGGATCGCCTCGTGCTCGTCGGGTTCGATCTCCGCATCGCAGGTGGGACAGCGGTTGTTGCATAGGTAGTCCCATTCATCCCATCAATCCGTACCGCAGGGACACGTGTGGTGTTTCCGGAACCACGGCATTGATGCCGTCCTCATTCCGACGCGGGTGCGAGGGCATCGGGGATTTCGGGATCGCCTTCTTGCCGGGCGGCGAACGGTTCGGGAAGCTCGGCCGAGGACGATGCGGTTAGGGCCTGGGGTTGCGACACGAGCGGCGGGAGAGGCTTGCGCTCCCCGCCGGCACGCGAGGGCGTGACGCTTTCCGGCTTCGGCTTTTCCGGGGCGTGGGCCGCGCCATCGATCGCGTGCTGACCTTCCATTTCCTCGGCGGTGAGGGCGTTGCCGATCTCTTCCGGGAACGCGCGGCGCAGCGCTCCGGCCTCGACGCATTTTTCGAGCTGCCCGACCGGACGGTTCGACCACATTTCGTTCGGCACATCGGTGTCGGCCCATTTGGCATAGGCTTCGAGCCAATAGACCTTGGGTCCGACGAAACTGCGCTCCTTGCCGTTGAGCTCGCGGGTGATCGTGACCCGGCACCACTCGGGAAACTGCAGCGTGAGGCTGCGCTCCTGGCCCTTGGACTTCCCTCGCCCGGCCTGCCCTTGAAGGTGCGCGCGATCGTCGGACCAAAATCCGGGGCGGGCATGCCGGCGTATTGGCCGGTTCGAAACGCCGTGGTGCGCAGCTCGGAGATGCCGGGCCACACCGTCTCGATCATCTTGCCGGCGATACTCGACCACATCGGCACAATGTGGACCGGCCGCTTGAATGGGTCGAGATTGCGGGCGCGGCAGTAGGACAGCGCCATGACGATGGCGTCTGCCGTTTCGGCGTTCGGGTAGATCGCCTCGACCAGCGCCTTCCATCCGGCGCGGTCGATGCCGAACCGTTCTTCGACGGCCTCGTGGTAGGGCAACCGCGGCGGTTTGAGCGCCCCGAGCTGCCCCTTGCTCATCGCCGGCTTGGCGGCGCCGGTTGCCTCGGCGGTCGGGGTGATGGTCATGGGATTCCTCCGTCAGCGCACGCGCCGCTCGGCCTTCTTGACGCGCTCGAACAGATCGCGCATCCGCAAAAAGGTTTCGGGCTCGTCGTCGAGTGCTGGGAAATAGTGGTGGGAGAAATCGCCCTGCTCTTTGGCGAAGCGGCACAGATGGAACCCACCCACCGGCGGGTGGTCGGGATAATTTTCGTTCCAGAGCAGCCCGTAGGCGGCGAGCTGGTAGAGATAATCGGCGTAGACCGCGTTGGCGCATTTCCAGTCGAGCAGGATGAGCGCATTACCGATCATCCCGACCGCGTCGAGGGTGCCGCCGAACGCGTGCTGTTCGCTCGCCAGGGCAACCTCGGTGTGCCGGAACGTGATCCTGTTCATCGCCTCCCAGTGGAGGTAGGCGGCATAGGCGTTGCGGGCCTTTGCCGTGACTTCACCCGTGCCCTTGAGCGCCGTCTCGGGCCGGCCGTTGATGTGGTCTTCGACCGCCTTGTGCGCCAGCGTTCCTGGTGTGGTCACCTCCGCGCGCGCTTGGTCGAGCGTCTTGCCTTCGAGCCCTTGCTGGTTGGCCCAGTAGAGCAGGCCGCCGGATTCCTTGAAGCGTCCGATGATGGTGGTGACGGACGGCAGCCGGTTGCCGCGGTGGTCTTTGTAGATGACGGGCGGCACGGCTCACCTCATTCCTGGGTCGCGGGTTGGTAGGGGTTGCAGAGCCGCGAGGAACGCGGCGGCTTCGGATGCCTTGAAGGCGGCGGTGAAGATCGCCTTCTTGTCGGCCTTCATGACGGCGAGCCAGGACGCGAGATATTGCGCGTGATCGGCGCGGGGATCGTCGGTGATCTGAAGATCGGCACAGAGGAAGGCGGCGCCGAGTTCGGCAACCGGCTCCTCGATCGCATAGGCCTGATCGCCGAAGCGCTTGCCGAGTTGCCGATTGCAGCGGCTCTCGGGGCTGGTCCAGTGGCAAAGCTCATGACACAGCGTGGAAAAGTAGGATTCCGCCGGCGTGCTCGTCTTGGTGCCGATGAAGGCTTCGCGTGGTGGCAGGTGTGGGTAGCGCGGGTCATGAAGCCTCTAGGCGGCGCGGACCCTGGGCGAGGGACGCACATAGAGATCGCCGTGGTGCGGCTCCTCGCCGGATGCGGGAGATTCTAAAGTGAGGTGCCGGAAATTTACTGGCCGGGCTCGCCGTCAGGCCCGTTTGCTGGGCGCCGAGAGCATCGGCGGAAGTAGGCGGCATAGGCGTTGCGGGCCTTTTCCGTGACTTCACTCGCGCCCTTGAGCGCCGTCTCGGGCCGGCCGTTGATACTGCTCGCGGCGCAGTTGGCGCACATAGACATTTTCTCTGATCCCCCGATGTTGCTAAAAGAGCGCGGGCTCCTCGTATCTCGCCGCGGCCGTACGCTCAGACTTGGGCCGTTCGTCGTCTTGCAGGTTGAACAGGACTGGCTGGGCCTGTTGGGCCGCCTTACACTGCTCGCGGCGCAGTTTGAGGACATCGCGCCACAAGTACCGCTTATTATCCAAGACCAAGTACCTAGGCTTCCTCACGCGACGGTTTCCAGCAGGGATTCCGTCAGGGCGAGACCGCGTAAGTAATCGGCAACTTTTTGCGCTTGCGAGGCCGCTGTGAAGAACGCCCGGTCGTCCGCCCGCAACAGCTCGATCAAATTCGCGATGTATGAGACGTGCCGTACCTCTTTATTGATTCCGAATTCCGCGCAGAGAAAGGCACTAGCGAGTTCGGCCACTAGTTCTTCGGCCGCGTAAGCACGATTGCCGAACCGGTTTGTGAGATTACGATCGAGGCGACTTTTATGGCCGGACCAGTGACCCAACTCGTGAAAGCTGGTAGCGTAAAAACGGTCCGCGTCTTTAAAAGCCTCGAAAGTGGGCACCGAAATGAAGTCCCGGCCCGCCGCGTAGTAGGGCTCACCTTGGCCTTCGCGAAAATTTGCGCGGGTGACTGTTATAAAATCTTGCGCGTCCGCGTTGCGCTCGTCCAGATTGAGGGCTGTCACTTCGCCAGTGAGGCACTCTTCTGGAAGGCCGTGGCACTGGGCAACATTGAACACGGTGTACTCTTTGAGAAACGGGACATGGCGCACTTCATCCGTGTCGGTCGTCTTCTCGACCTTGGAAACGAAATACACCTTGACCCCGTGTTCCCCTTTGCGGACGACTCCGCCGACGTCGAGGGCCTGTTTGAATGTGAGCCAACGCTGGGTTGCGTATCCGTGCGCCCATAAGAAAATGACATTGCTGCCTGAGTAGGGCCGCTTCGTCACGGCATTCTTGGGGATGTTTCCACGCCCGATTGACTTCCACTCTTTGATCCAGGGCGGGGTACCGGCTTCGAGTTGGGCCAGGAGGCGGTTTGTGACTTCACCATAATGATTTTTGGCCATGATAATACCTTGGTGAAAAGTGCTGACATCTCCTTTTGATTTGGCTAGTGAGGCGCTTGTACGCGGCCTCGAGAGTTAGTCCGCTGTCGCCGGGACCTCGATACCGAGGGTTTGCAGTTTGGTGATGAGCGACTTGGACAAAGGTAACCGACCCCAGGCACAATCCCCGTTCACGAGCGCCAGTTTGAAGTCCGCGACTTTTTGGGGGTTATCCTCGCGGATTTGGTAGACTGACTTGATTTGACCAATGAGGGACCCTTGGAGGAATGTCGTAGACAAGGTGGGGTACTTGCGCACAGTTCCCCCTAGTCCGCCGCGGCTTGGGGCCAGCGGAAACGGCTGGAGCGGCTGGAGCGGCCCGTTGCTCCACGCCCGGCGTTAGAAAGATTCCTGAGGAGGCCCGTTCGACGGTCCGTCCGGCGCTTCGGGCCAGTTCGTCCAACAGTTTCCGCGCCGCCGCGTCCGCCGCCACTTCGACGGGCACACGTTCATGGCCCCTTTGAGCATCTGGACCACGGTCGCGATGCCCAGGTTCATTTTCGACGACCCATCCGCGTAGATGGCGGTGATTTTCCTGCGCACTAACAGTCTGGGTGGGGGTAGGGGTAGAGCTCATCACACTTGACTCCAATGACTTGTTTGAATGACTTGGGACCGGACGCCGGATGTCGATTGGATTGGCCGCATACTCTGGCGCCGGCGCCGGTTTGCGGGCCCGGCGCTTGGCCGGCAGACCGAACCGCGGCGCGTTCCGTTCCAGCTCGCCGTCGACCAGCCAGAAATCGCAGTAGCGGTGATGTAGCGCTTCCGCATGCGCCGGGTCGCTGAGCCGGATCGTCTCGATGACGTCTTCCAGGATAAGATTGGCAAAGCGGACCTTGCCGTCCTCCGGCTCGCGCAGGTGCGCGTGATAGGCCTCGGCGGCGTCCTGAACGTGATAGTTCAGGGCTGGCGCGATCACGACGAGAGAGCCTTCGTCATAGAGCCCGTTGGCGATCATGCTCTGGGCGAGGAGAGTTTCGCGCCAGAATTGCTGTAGGGGGCTGGTCCGGAGCGCCGCGGCGGCGGGATCGATGAAGAGGCTGTTCGCGTCCGAGAGTTCGGCGTGGCGCGGTTTCAGTTCCGGCATGGGCTCGCGCATGCTCTCGGAATATTTGATCTCGAAGGCGACGAAGCCGTTGCGGCCCTGGCCATCCGAATAGCGGATCAGCGCGTCGAAGGCCGTAAAATCGCCCGTGTATTTTGGGTTGCCCCGCCCGGGCGAATGTTCGAAGAGGATCTGATGCGCGGGGCCGGTGAAAGCCGGCAGCAGCTCGATCAGATAGCTCGAGGCGGGTTCGAGCGAGTGCCCCCAGGGCGCAAGCAGATTGAAGGTGAGCGGCATGGACGAGAGCAGGTTTGTCGCGAGCCGCTCCGCATCGATGAGCGCGCCGATCTCCCGATAGGCAGCCTCGCGCCGGGCGGTATGGGCGATCTCGGGCGTGAGGAAATTGCCCCCGGCTTTGCCTGCCGCCCGCGAAATGCGGCTGCCGAGTTTGCGCCGCTTGCCGTCCTCGCCGACATAATTGCCGATCGGCAGGGCCCGATCTTCCCGCCAGAGCGCCTGGAGCAGGCGGGCGGCAGACCGGAACCGCGTATCGAGCGATTCGTGGACGCGATGTTTTTTGAGGACGTCGGCCGGAACGAGCGGTAAGTGGTGAATGGGCTTTCCGCATTCCGGGGCCATGCTTCGCGCTCCGATGGACACAAAGCAAATTCCGGTGATGGCGGCAGAAATTTACATCATCGATGGCGGCGGCGCGAAGCCAAGGGGGATGTGATCGCCGTCAGGTACGCCGGTGGCGTGGAGAAACCCACGTCCTACCGCGACCGCTGCGACTACACTTGCACGGAAATCAACGATCAGCTACGCACCGCTGCAAGCGCGAGCTAATACCAAGTCTCTGAAAGTTTGACTCATGGGGCCGATTCGCGAATTGGCATTTGTCTGATTCAACGTGGCAAACAGCTTTTGGGAGAGTTTGCCACGTCTGCTCCAGTTCCGCTTCGCCCGGACTTTGACGCTGCTTTGCTCCGAAGGCTTGCGCGTCAATCACGCGATCCCGATCAGACCCGCCGTCTTTTGGCACTCGCGGAGATCTATGATGGCGGCCCACGCTCCAATGCGGCCCGGATCGGCGGTGTCGGGCTGCAGATTGTGCGCGATTGGGTGCTTCAGTTCAACGCCGAGGGTTCCGATGGTCTGCAAATTATTGGCTTCGGCTGAGGGACGAGACTCGGGGAAAGCAAAGTCTTCCACTCCACGAGTATTCGTTTTAAATTCGCTCGAAAACTGGAGAACGGTGTTCATTGTCCGATGCCTGCGTCGCCCGGCTTACTGAATGTACGTTGCCAATACCCGCAAAAATCCACTGACGGTCCGCGCGTCATCGCCAGCCCTGAAATCATGTGAACCTGATCGCCATTGCTAATCCGGCGATTATCTTCGCGCCATGACGCCTCTTGCGCGTAGCGGCTCCTTGCGATATTCGGCGAGATTCAGCATCGGCTCACGCCCCGAAATGCGGAGGGTAGTGCAGATGGCGGCGCACCACGTCGATGAATTGTGTTTTGCGGCCCAGACAGCCGCCGCATGGCCGATTGCCCAAATAACAAGACCGCGAACGAATCATTCGCCTTGTCGCATCACGTCGGGGCTGAGGTCCACCAGGGCAGTCCACGCGTTTCCGCCGTCTGCATGCGCTATCCATTCGCCTGTGTCTACCAGCCCATCCCGGTCAGTCCAGTTGCGGCCATCGGGATTGAGCATGACCTCGATGACGCCTGAGTCCTCGAGCCATGCCGCGATTGCCGGCCCCAGCGCGGTGCGCAGCATGCGCACCGCGCGAAACAGCTTCCGACCAGAAAGAATGACCCCCATGACCGCCCCCGCGCGTCACGGGCGCGAGATACGGCCGATGAACGGGGATCATTAGAAGGGCAGCGGCTATGCAACAAGCTTGAGGTGGTCGTAGTGGCCTGGCGTGGAAAGACAGACAAGGCTTTTCGTTTGAAGCCGCAATGCTCCGCGAGCGCTTAGCTCGCGACAGTGCGTCTGCGACTGATAAAGATCGCGGCTCGTATCATCGAAACACAGAGCGCGAGGAAGATGGCAAATAGAATACTTGCCGGGTCGTGAAAATCCGGAGCAAGCGCTGGACCGGACGTTCTTCACGGCCCGCGCATGTGTTCATCGCCATGGACGTGGATCAGGCCGTTCAACGCCTGGCACCGTAATCTCATACCCAAGCTCGTCTGCCGACAAAGCAAATCGGCGCCTCGCCTCGTCCGGCGCGTCCTTAAGGCGATGCAACAACATGTCGTGTATGGGCCATCCCGGACCGACCAAGATCTCAACGGCCGTGTCGTAGTATGCGGATGCGACAAGATCCTTGAATTCCGTCACCGCCGCTTCGGCCACGTCCTGCGGAAGTTCCGAAAAATGTGCGAGGGCAGTATAGTTTCGCTGCCTCGCTACCCAGCCTTCGTGCGGGCCGACAAGATAAGACATCCTCAAATAGGCGAAATCTTCTTTGCTGTAATCGCCTTTCATTGTCTTCGACCAAAAAAGCGCGAGCCAAAGGTACGGATCAGCCGGAGCCGCTGACAAAGAGCGCCGGACGGACGCGCCTAATTGATCGATGATGGGGCCGAGAGGCTCGGAGTTTTCAGGTATGCTGGCCTCTTCGGCAAGGCGAAGCCGAATGATCGCAGCGCTCCTGAGAGCCTCCGGACGGGCCCAGGCTCTTTCCGCGGAATCGGCATCGGCGAGCAGGGTTTGCAGGCTCTCACGTTTGAACTCTTCGTCATCAATGATTTTGTCTGCCGTGCTATCCAGACGCGCGTCGCGCCAGAAGACCGGAAACGTGACGATGCCCCACCAGACAGACAGCACCCCGATGGAAATCAGAACGACGCGGCCCAAAGCGGCATCGAGCCATTGTCCTGACCGGCCTGTTGCGGCACCCGGCATCGTTACTTCACGTCGCTGTATTAGGAATATTTCCGAAGTAATAATTAGTCCGATATGGCTCATAGCGTTGAAGAACAGACACGTTGGCTTTGTTCGGTACGACGCCAAGCATCCGATCATAAACCTCGCGGGCGTTGGAAAGATATGTTCGACCACATCGATTTTGGTGCGTCCCCATTCAACGACATAAAAGTAAGAATCGATGAAACTTGCGGTCGTTCGGGTATCCACGATAACAATCCAAGCAGCAGGTTGCGTTGGGTCTTGACAAGGCCATCAATTCCGTCACCTCATCTCGGCCGATAGCTTCCAGTTTTCCTGATCCTCATCCCGTGCGCCACGACGTGCCGCACGGGCTCATCATTAGACGGTGGCGAACTCTTATTGATTTGCAGCATGCCAAAGAAAATACCTCAAGGCCATGACTAAACCTAAACCGAATGGGGGCCAAAAAATGGGCCAAAGCCGAGCTCTCGGCGCCCTTTCGGTTAATCCTCACTTTCGTGGTGGTGGTCGTGGTGGTGGTGGTGGTGGTGGTGGTCGCGGTCGTGGTCGCGGTCGTGGTCGCGGTGGTCGCGGTCGTGGTCGCGGTCGTGGTCGCGGTCGCGCTCGCGGTCGTGGTCGTGGTCGCGCTCGGCCATGAGATCGCCGCCCGCCGCGCCCGGCCGGTCACCCCCATTGCGATCCGCGCCTGTGACGAGCGGGCCCGTGCCATTGACCGCTTTTGCACCTGAGGAAAATGTTACGAGCGCCATTCCCAGAATGCCTCCAAGCAACAAACGAGCGAACATTGGCTAATCCTTTCTTCATTTGAGAAATGTGATATAATGACTACAAGTATTTTATATCCGGTAGCCGTCGCTATTGCAAGCGAAAGTTTCACGAATAAAGCGCTGTTTTCCACTGTCGCCACAGGGCCGCCCGGAGACTCACCGAACCCATTGAATGAGAGCATGAACACCTCGGGCGTTTCGCGCCGAAGTAGCCACGCCCGCCCCGTAGAAAAGGCGCCAGCATTTCCATCGTCCTCCCCATTGAAATGCTCTTGGCGTGTCGCGCTTGCGCCGCTGCTTGATGGGCCGACCGTCCCGGCCGAAACAAGTGTAATGGCGCGCGGAATCTCCCCAATTATAGCGAAGTAAAATTCCCCAGTTTTGGCGGGCGAGGTGATCAGCCGTCGCGTTGATCGAGAGCTCCGTTTTTGGGCGGCCGGCCGCGACGTTTGAGAGTTGGCGGGATCGGCGACGGTTGGACGAGACTTTTCGACCAGATGTTTTCCGACACGAGATCGGCATGCCCGCGAAGTCGATAGCTCGCTCCCTCGGATCTGGATGACGGTCGCATGGTGAAGAAGGCGGTCAAGCAAAGCTGTGGCGACCACGGGGTCCCCAAAAACATGTCCCCCCTTCCGAAAATCCGCGATTTGAGGTCAAGATCATGGCGCCCTTTCGTAAGGGCGTTGACGAGCTGGAAGAAGACAGCGCCTTGTGGTCAAGTTTCCGCGCGTCATCCTTTCCTCATGCCCGCATGGAATTTTTCGCGACTTATCGGGTCAAGAAAACTGTGCTCTTATTTATGAGCTTCGAAACAGCGCTGATGTAGGATCGTTGCGTCGCTGGCGAAAGATTGCGGATGATCATGTCCTCGATCACGCAGAGGGCTCATCTGAGTCATCTGGAAATCTCCTGTCTGGGAGTGGGCTGCAACACCCAATCCTCTCAGAAAGGAGGCCAATTACGCGACCTCGCCTCTCGCACCGCGATAGCGGCTTCGTTGTGTGCCGGACATGTTAGTAATTTGGAGGTGCAAGTCCTCTACCCAACCTGATGGAGTGAAGAGTAAGCGATGCGCAAGGGCTGTGGCCGCGAGGCGGGGTCTAAAGGGAGCGTGGAGCAAACGTGCGAGTTGATGGACAAGAACCGAACACAAGGCGCGAGCGTCGGACGAGCGGGCAACGTGCCGCGAGGTCCATATCCATCAAGAACGCAAGGCGTAGATTCGGCAGTTGTGCATGGAAGGCGACTGAACCTACCCGGGAGATCTGCCTCATGTCGCCTCGGCGACTGGGATGGTCGAAAGGCCATCTGATCATGAGACAGAAGTCAGCAGAGGGCGTATTGGGAAGGCCCGAACGAAAGGAGAGGCAAGTACGACATGAGCCTCGGGCGTGACACGCGGCAGAACTTCCCGTTGCAACTGGACCTCACGAACAGGCGTGGCGGTGAAGCCGCTCGACCTGAGAGAGAGGCTTCCGAAACGCGCCAGGCAGTGAACGCATCCAAAAGGCGTCTCGACCCCGCCCATCGTAAGCCCTTGCCGCCGTCGCGCCGGCCGTCGGCCGATGGCGAGCCCATCGTCATCCGCCGCGCTGGCGATCACGTCGCTCGACGCTCCCTCGACTTCTATGAGGCCGTCGGCCGCGGCCTCGCCGGCGAGGGGAGGACGCCACGACCGCGCATGCCGAGATCATCCCCTCCGTCGAGCGAACCGGCCACCTCCAAAAAGGCACCGTCTGTAAGATCAAGTACAAGCTACTACACATCTACTGTCCGTAGAGGCCCTATTGCCAAGACCGACCACGGTCGACGAAGACAACGGTGGTACACATAGCCCTCGCAATGGCACCCCCCTGGAAACATTCCAAGGCTGGCGTCTACTGGCTCTGCAATCGGATCCCGGACGATCTACGGCCCGTTCTCGGAAAGCAATAGGAAAAGCAGAACCTCGCACATTCGTTCAGTGACTGCGCGGCATCCCTCGATGGCCAGCAACACGTTGGTCATGTAGAATCTTTCTTATCCAAAAGCAGCTTGCAAGGGCTCCACCAATCGCGATGATGGAAATAACTTTTTTGACGATGATGCCACCCTACCGCTTTTAGCAACAGGAGATCGCATTGAGATCCGTCGCCCATTGGACGCCACGATACGTGCTCGCACGCACGAGCTTGTTCATTGAACAACAACTCCATCCCCTCGATCCGTGGCTGACACGCGAAGCGATTGTGGTCTGCTCGATCAGCTTCTTCGCGGAACCGACGTCGCCATCGAGTTCCGAGCGGGCCGGAGCACCCCTTGGATTGCGCAGCGCGTCGGTAAACTGACCAGCGTCGAGGATAACGAGGAATGGTTTCGGCGCGTAAGCAACAAGCTTTCGGCTGCCGGGATTACCAATGTCGATCTCATCCATCGCCCCCGTGGCGTTGCGGATGTGGAAGGCATGATATCGGCCTATGTGCATGAGTTCGATCGTTTTGCCGACCGGAGCCTGGACTTCGTTCTCATTGATGGAATGTACCGGGGTCACTGCGCAATTCGGGCGATGTCGAAGGTAAAGCCAGGAAGCCTCATCGTCATCGATAACACCAATTGGTTTCTTCCGAGCTCTACGCATTCACCGGCTTCGCGCGCCGCGGACGAGCCGCCTCTCGATGAGACTTGGCAGGAGTTCGCAGATTTCACTCGTGATTGGCGTCGCCTGTTGACCTCGAACGGAGTGTTCGACACCTTGTTCGCGAGATAACACCCGATTGGCTATGGGCTATGGGCTCTTTCTTGCGGCATTCGAAAAAGTGAAAAATGGCGAAGAAAATCACCGCCGCGGAATGCTGAACGATCGAGATCGTTCGGCGCTCCGATCTCCCCATTTCGTCGTCTCGCCAAAACGATGGATCGTCCTTCGAAAGCGCGGCTGCCAGATCAATTCGCTAGGCCCCGCTGTGCGGCCTCTGGGGCAATCTCCATCGCATGAACCAAAATGCCACCTAAATGGTCTGAGACAGCACGCGGAAGGCCGTGGCGGTCCTCAATCGCTCCCCCACGAATTCGCGATCCCTGACATAAATTGAGTTCCCACCAGACTCGAAGGGAGTGGAGCGGAGCTCTCGAGTGCGGAAGTCGTATGAAACGTGCTCGAACCCATGATTGCGGAGTTGCGCGTCGACTGACATATCGTCATAGCCGTATCGGGCGCCGGAGCCGTTCAACTCGATGATGATCGCCTTGAGCTCTGGATCCGAGAGCGTTTGCTTACCACCGAGCAGGACCTGCGTCTCGAAGCCCTCCACGTCGATCTTCAGGAGGATAGGCTTTCGCTTTTCGAATAGGTCATCCAAGGGGATGACCGGAACGGTTACAACGGGGCCGTCATCGATAGCTACATGGTTCTCGGCGCCCTCGTTGGTCGTGAAACGGAGTTCTCCAGCCACGCTTCCGACCCCCATCTGGCGGAGTTTAACGAGCGCCTCCAGGCTGTTGATGGCAAGGTTTTGGCGCAAGTGCTGAGCGGTCTCCTCCACCGGTTCGACGGCAACGCTATGGGCCTTACGTACACCTGAGGCCAAAACGGAATAGACTCCTACATTTGCGCCGATGTCCCCGAATAAGTCATTCTCGCGCAAAAGGTGAAGAGCGAAGCTCATATCCTCCGGCTCCGGCAGCCCGACATAGATGACGCCAGTTGCTCCGGTCATGCTCTTCCCGATGACAAGGACCGTATCGTCCACAAATGGCACCACCATCGCGAAGCGGGTGATCCGAGTGGTGAACTGCCATTGCAGAAAGCGCATGATAGCCGCAACCCGATTGTCCTGCGTCAGTGGATGTTTGAACAGAAAATTCGCTATATTCCAAAGAGCACTCACTCGATAAGCTCCGGAGCAGCCGGCAGGAAAGTGGGGCGGGCAAATGATTAACCGCGCTTGGCTGTTCGCCCATTGTCTCGGGCACCGGGCGGTCTAGCTCTCTGAACTTGTCTGACCGCTAGCAACATCAAAGGTGATTTTCCCATGCGCGGCCGGCGACGCCAATCAAGACCCCGGCGACCAAGTCCGGATAAGAAATTGGATTACCTCGATTCGTGCGGCTCAAAATTATCTTATTCGAGACATGGAGGCTGGCGCAATGACGGAGAACGCTTCCCGTAGATTGTACCAACTCCGTGAGGGCATTGGATCAGGGCTTCCGCAAGGTCCCCATCAGCAGGACCCGCCCCGGCGCAAACAACTCGCTCGCGTTCACCAGTCGCTCATAGGCCGCGCCGAGAACATAGGTGGGCCACGCCAGGCGCAGGTATTCCGGACGGCCTTCTATGCGTTCCACGGATATGATCGACAGTCCGCACCGACCCGCCAGACGGCTGACATCGGACTTTGTGTTGGCTCGGTAAAACGTGGGGAAAGTATCTCCATCATCGCGGCCGCGGAGCCGATTCACATATTGGTGAAAACCATGCGGCGTCAGCCGTGCGATGGCCGGCACATAATGCCACTTGTTCGGCGTCTTGAACAGAAAAACGCCTCCAGGCCTGAGCACGCGAGCCACTTCGCGAAAGACCTGAAGCGGTTTCTCCAGATGCTCCAGGACATTGTCTGAAAACACCAGATCAAAGCGATCATTCTCGTAGGGGATACCCCCCGCGTCAGCCACGCGCCCCTCATCTAGAAACGGATTGCCTATAACTCGCGGATCCAGATCCACGCCACATACTGATGCCGTCAGGCCACGAAAATTCATCTGCGAAAGAATTCCCGCTCCGGCGCCAAGGTCCAGCACTGCTGATGACGGCTGCAAATGCGCAAGGATTTTCCGGCGAAGGAGTTCGTCATCCCAGTGGGCGCCAAAACCTGAATACCAAGCCCGGTCAATTTGCTCGACGAACGAGTTCATAACGGTCTTTCGTGTTTTGCCTTTTCGATCGGTCCCTCCACTCTGGAAATCAGTCTACGTTTCCGAGGCTCGGGCGATTCTTGGTGATCGACTGATGGTAATCTGCGATAAATGACCCATCGGACACTGCGGGACACTGCTGCCGAACAGAACTTTTTCCCGCTGCCTACGCCGCGACAATATGGGGACCGTCGAACCCAGCGCGCCGGCAGAGATTGCGGGTATCGACGATCAGCCGGGCACCGGGCATCCCGACGCCATGCGGAGCGTTGAGGAATGTCGCGTTTGCACTCATCAAGACGCACCCATGTCCCAAACCAAGGGAGAGGTGCGTCTGGGTGGCAATAACGTTCATAGTTTCAGCTCTCGGCGAGCCCCGTGTCACCCGGCTTGGGTGCCGTGAGCACTCATGACGAGGGCTTGGCACTGCCAAAGGTCGTCATCGGTGAATGTAGGCTAAAAAACCGGCGCGCACATATTTTGCCCATAGCTTCGAATTGGCTTGATTTGGAACGAGTCTCGTATATGAATTATGAGTGGTAGTTAGTTATCATATGTTAGCGCAAGAAAAGGACAAGCGATGTTTAGTCGTTTATGGGCTCATGCGTTGTGGGCATGACGCTCGCAACATTTTCCCAGACGCAAATGCCTTGACGCGTGTTGGATGCCGTTTGGGCCAACCCTGCGTTCAAGCAGAGCCCTCCTCTCCTCGCCCATCAAATGCAGGATACTGCCGTGCTTCTATCGTCACGGCCGAAAGAATGCGCGCAGGCGGAGTTGAGGTTAGTTATCTCGAACCGGCGGGATAATCATGGCAATCTTTATTCCCACGTCCCGAGCAAAGAGGCGATATACGGTTGGTTTGCCTGAAGTATGCTGTGCGACTGTCGCGCCATGGCTCGCGTTGGCGCTGCGCGATACGCGTTTGTTTGAGCCAGTATGGATAGAGCAGACCGCTATTTTTTGCGGGATCGCTTTAATAGTTGGCATATCAATGCTATCTACGTCTAATATTTGTAATACAATTTTATTGAACATTTCCGTATCGTATCAGATATCCATTTTTAGATGTGCTTTTCTGACCAGTACAATTACGTCAATCTTGGCATTTCTTGTCACGCGACTTGATAGCATTCCGAGATCGGTGCCGGTCATACATTTCCTTATCTATGGATCGCTCCTGCTCACTTGTGGCTTGATTCGAGGCAGGTTGCTGCAACTAAGCGAGTGCAACCAGAACCTTCCTTCAACGGACGTCGAGAAAATTATAGTGCTAGGGGCCAATCGCGTTGCGAGTTTCTATATCCGAATGATCGACACGTTTTCGGTCGAGAATCAGAAAGTCATGGCCATTCTCGATGCCAGCCCGAGCCTGCGCAATCGAATGCTTAATGGGCGCCAGATTATCGGGGCGCCGGAAGATCTTTACATCATTATCAACGAATACAAGACTCACGGTATCGAGATTCGCAGGATAGTTGTTGCCGCTGAACGGTCAGAGCTTTCCCAAGCAGCATGGGATTGTCTCCACTCTGATGCCTCGATTGAAGTCGAGTTTCTCACTGAACGCTTCGGGCTCGTTCAGCACCTGGCCGAGGTAGGGTCTGCTCACGCGTTGCGTGCTGCGGCACTTCCCTTAAATGGTAACGCCGGCGCGGACATGATACTCGCTCAGAGGCGCAAATATTGGAAGCTCAAGGGCGTCATAGATGTAGCTATCGCGAGCTTGCTGTTGGTCATTCTTACCCCGGTCATGGTCGCGGTTGGCTTTGCGGTGCGCCTGGGAATTGGTGCGCCGGTTATCTTCTGGCAACGGCGTGTGGGACGAAAGGGTTCGGCATTTTTTCTTTTCAAATTTAGGACGTTATTGGCTCCATTCGATGGTCATGGCGATCTGCAGGATGAACCCGGGAGAGTTTCGCGCCTCGGCTGTTTCTTGCGACGCATGCGGCTGGACGAGATTCCGCAACTCTTCAACGTAATGCGTGGGGAAATGTCGATTATAGGGCCCCGTCCGTTGCTCCCAATCGATCAGCCTCCGAGCATTGGGATACGGCTTGCCGTATTGCCCGGGATAACTGGGTGGGCTCAGGTCCACGGCGGAAATCTTGTCACACCGGAAGAAAAGAATTCCCTTGATGAATATTACATTCGCAACGCTTCGCTTTGGCTGGATTTCAAGATCTTGGTAAAAACTGCCAAGGTTCTGGTTACCGGTGACCAGCCTCATTTGAAAGTTGTTGAGCGGAGTCTAAGTACGACTCCGACCAAAACTAAAATTGGTTCGCCTGCTTCGCTGGAAGCAAAAGCCTCTTTCGGGCCTCAAGGGCCTTGTCCGTGCGGTCGGGTGAAAGCTTGAGACGCCCAAAATCTCCGAGGCGCGCCATGGGTCATGGACGATGAATTGGGAACATCGCCTGTTCAGCATCGCCCATCTATTATCGACACGATACTTTGCCGATGACCAAGACATCGGTGCGCGGCGCGATATCGCTCGGCGATGCCGAGCGTCGGCGGTGTCGCATCCTCCAATCCTCGACCGGCGAAAGTTACGGCGACCCAGAGATGCATTTCGCAGTCCGAGAATTCCAAAATCCACAAATCGAACTGGACGAGGGTAGGCGACAGACGGTCGCCTATTTCCAATAGCACGTCGCTTGAGACCATAGCCGCACACCATGCCCCCAACGATGCAGATCGCGTTTTCCTGGAATGGCCTGCCGCAATTCGCGGCAAGACTAATTCGTGGCGCCCTCGATAGGGTCGGAGAAAATTGCATTGTCGTGGGGTCCAGGCCGTCCGTGCCCGTCCTTGGCATGGAAGAGACGCTAAGGCGCCCGGTGCATTGGCTCGATGCCTCGCAGGCAACGAACTGGCAAGCCCTCGGCTGCGGAGTTCCTGACATTTTCGTACAGTCTGGCTGGGCATATCCCGCCTTCTCCTCGCTGGGGCGCGAGGTCAAGGAGCGGGGTGGACACGTGATTGGCCTCAGCGACGCAAATTGGCGTGGCGATTTTCGCCAACTTTTTCTTGGCGCGCTCGCCTTTCGCGCCTTTTATCGGCGCCATTTCGATGCGATGATCGTGCCTGGCCGTCAGGGGAAGCGGCTGATGCGCTGGTTCGGCATGCCAGCACATCTTGTGCGCGGCGGCATGTTGGGCGCCGACCCCAACCTGTTTGGCGACGGCAATCCTCTGCCGCAGCGGCCCCGGACCTTCCTTTTCGCCGGTCAGTTCATCGCGCGCAAAGACGTCATCGGACTAGCCAAAGCGTTCAAACGCTTTTCCCGAGCGCGCCCCGAATGGACATTGCATCTGTGCGGCGGCGGCGAACAGAGGGATCTCATTCCCCGCGATGCGCGCATCATCATCGAGGATTTTGTTCAACCCGCACGATTGGCCGAGCGCTTTCGTCACGCCCGATTCTTCGTCCTTCCCTCGCTCTTTGAGGCATGGGGTCAGGTTGTTCACGAGGCATCATTGAGCGGATGCGCCTTGGTCCTGAGTGATTGCGTCGGCAGCGCTGACGATCTTGCAACGGAGCGCAATGGAGTGCGCTTTCGGGCCGGCCGCGAGAATGATCTTGTACGGGCGCTGCACGAGGCCGCCGATTTCGACGATGCGTGGCTGTTGGAGGCTAGTCAGGAGTTGCGCAGGTTAGCCGGTCAGTTTGGCCCGGAAAGGTTCGGTCGCGAGGTCGCCGATCTAATCGAGCGGGCCGCAGGCAAAGCAAATCTGGGCACACAATGACCGCTATCATTCAGGTGGGCGACCTTCACTTGCGGGATAGACCGATGTTCAATTCTCTGCTGGTCAAATTATTCGGGTTTCATGCTACATTGCACCATGGCGACGCCCTGGTCTGGGATCGCTGGCGGTGGCTGCAACGCCGCGTACGACAGACTCACAACGCTGACCGGCTGCTGGATATCGGATGCGGATCGGGCGCTTTTACCATTGGCATGGCCAAGAGGGGCTATCAGAGCCTAGGCCTGAGTTGGGATGCGCGCAATCAGAAAGTTGCGCAGCAGCGCGCTGACATCTGCAGCGCTTCGAACGCGACCTTCGAGATCTGCGATGTCCGCCAATTGCATGAACGGACCGATTTTTTTGGCCTGTTTGATGTCATCCTGTGCTGTGAGAACATCGAGCACATTATCGACGACTTCCACCTTATGAATTCCATGGCGGCGTGTCTCAAGCCGGGTGGGCGGCTGTTGCTGACCGCCCCCTATATCCGAAGAATACCTTGGAGCTCAATGGACTATGGGCCATTCCCGGATTTTGAGGATGGCCGTCATGTCCGGCGCGGCTACAACCGCGCGATGATCGCTGAATTATGCGTCCATTCCGGTCTCACCATCGAAGAAATCAGTTATGTCAGCGGTCCGATCAGTCAGGCGATAGCCTTTCTTCTGGAGCGGCTCGGACGGCGAGTTCATCCGCTATTCGGATGGCTTGTGGTTTTACCCTTACGGCCCTTGCCGCCGGTGCTGGACAAACTGCTCATCCAGATATTCGGGATGACGCCGTTTTGCATTGGGCTGGAAGCGTACAAACCACGTCAGCCGAGTTCCTTCGTGATGGAGAACCATGCTGTCGCAGCCTGAACAAGCGTTTCCAGCAACAATTATGCGAGACGGCCTCGTCCGCCGAGTTGTGCATGGCCGCGGACGCAGCTCCGCCGTGCTGCGCACATCATTGGCCTCGGTGTTGACGCGCGGCTTCTCGATCATAGCTTCTCTGGTAACGGTGCCGATCGTGCTGCACCATTTAGGGACCGAACGTTACGGCGTGTGGATGGCAGCGATCGCCCTCACGACTCTCTTTGCGATGGCGGACGGAGGCATCACAAACGGCCTGATCTCCCTGGTATCGAACGCCCACGGCGCCGGCGACCGGGCGCGCATCCGCGTTCTAGTCGGTTCAGCACTCGCCGCGACATCGGCCTTTGACTTTGTGTTTTTGGCCGCAGCTCTGATCGCAGTCCGGCTTATCGACTGGACGTGGGCCTTCAATCTGTCTAGCCCGGCCGTCGGCCAGGACGCGGCAATGGTCGTCTCGATCATGTGTCTGTCTTACGCGCTAGGGACGCCCGCCACCGTGGTGCGGCAGGCCCGTCTCGGGCTCCTGCAAGGGGCTGCCGTCAACATCTGGGACTTTTGTGGGACGGTATTGGCCTTCACCGGGCTCGTGGCGGCCGTGCTTTTGGGTTACGGACTCGTGACGATCGCAGCTGTTTGGATGGCCGGCCCGGTGCTAGTCAGGAGCGTCAGCGCGCTCATGTTTCTGGCGGGACCGGGCCGCGATCTCGGACCGTCATGGCGCGATTTCAGCACTTCCGCCTGTCGCACATTGGTTGCTTCAGGCGGCATGTTTATGATCTACACGCTGACCCAAGCGTTGTCTGTTCAGTCGGATCAGATCCTCATCGCCCGTTTCCTCGGCGCCGATTCAGTCGCTGATTATTCAATCGTCCAGCGTCTACTCAGTCAGCCCCAGGTGCTGGTGACCCTTGTTCTGGTGGCGCAATGGCCAGCCTATGGTGAAGCCCTTGGCCGCCGGGATGACGCCTGGATCGGTCGGCATTTCAAGCAGTCGCTGGTGGCCCTTACGGGGTTTGCAGTGATCATGTGCGTATTGCTCGGCATTTTTTGTCAGGATATTCTCAAATTCTGGGTGGGCGGTTCCATCGTCGCGGCGCCGACCCTTGTGACAGCGATGGTAGTCTATGGCATTGTCGCCACAATAGCCAATGCCTTTTCGTTTTTCTTTCTTTCGCTGGGCCTGCATCGTCGTCTCCTGTTCACGCAGATCGCGATGATGGCGATCAAATTGCCGCTAAGCGTCGTGTTGCTCCCGCTCATCGGAAATGCTGGCGCCGCCATCGGCACAACCGTCGGCTACCTCCTCGCGCTGGTCATTCCCAGCCTCCTGATGCTCGGACCTATTTTGGCCAATCTGGCGGCGCTGCGGGGCAAGGGGCCAACGGTGCAGATCGCCGCGGAGATCCCGCCGATGGCGGCGCTCTCAGGAGAAGCGTCATGATAGGCAGAAAAGGCGAAGCACTGGCTGCGCAGACGCAATATTACATCAGGACGGGCGTGCAATATGACGAACAACACGTCCATCCAATGGACGAGCATGCCAATGCCCTGGGCTGGCTTGCCACCCTGATCGATCAACGTCAATACAGGAGCGTATTGGATATCGGATCGGGAACCGGGCGGGCGCTTCTTTATCTGAAAGGCCGGCCGCGCTTGCTCCTGCGTGGTATCGAGCCGTCCCAAACGCTTCGCGAGAGCGGCTACGCAAAGGGACTGACTTTGAGCGAAATTACCTACGGCGACGCACTGGCTCTGGAATTCGCTGACGACTTGTTTGATGTCGTATGTGCTTTCGGGGTGTTGCATCACATTGGAGACCACCGCCGCGCCGTTTCCGAAATGTGCCGGGTGGCGAAACATGCGGTTTTCATTTCCGACGCGAATAGTTTTGGTCAAGGCAAGCCCTTGAACCGCGCCATGAAACAATGTTTGCACGCGCTCGCCCTTTGGAAATTGTTTGATTATATTAAATCGGGTTTCAAGGGCTATCATTTCAGCCAGGGCGACGGGATTTTCTATTCCTACTCATTACACGGCGACGTACGAAAAATTCGTTCAAAATTTCCCGACGTTTTCTACATGAGTACAAGGCCGAGCGGTCCGAATCTGTACAGGTCGGCGCAGACCATCGCAATCTTTGCAACGCGCATGGGGGCCAACAAGACAATTTGGTAGGCGCCGCGGTCTGAGGATGCGAATTCTATTACCCAATATCCGGACATCTGAGGATTGTCTGTTTAATTATCGGAGCGATTATGCATCATTTTTATGTCCAATACGGCTGCGGATATTCGGTAGGCGAAGGATGGCTCAACTTCGATGCTTCGCCGAGACTTCGGATCGAGAGAATTCCATTGTTTGGTAATATAATTTCTGCAGCTTTTTCTGGTAGTCACGACCCGTTTCCGGCGTCCGTGAGATATGGCGACATCTGTAAGCGCCCGCTCGTGCCGGAGGGGACAGCGGATGGACTCTACGCCTCTCATGTGTTGGAACATCTGGCCCTTTCCGACTTTCGAAAAGCGCTAACGAATACATACAAGATGCTCGCATATGGTGGAGTGTTTCGGTTGATCGTGCCGGACCTCCTTGAGCGTGCCCGCAGGTATGTCTCAACGGCCGAAGAGAAGCCCGAGGCTGCGGAGGAATTTTTCCGTGCGACGTCTCTAGGCAAAGAACATCGTCCAACAGGCCTTTTGGGTAGGCTCCGTGAGGTCATCGGCTCCCATCATCTCTGGATGTGGGACGAGACGTCCCTAACGGAAGAACTGAAGAGAGTGGGCTTCACTCGCATTCGTAGGTGCGATTGCGGTGACTTGGGAATCCCCATGTTCGACGCGGTCGAAAAACCTTCGCGTTTCTACGACATGAGTTTAAACATCCGAGAATGCGCCATGGAAGCTTGGAAGTCGCGGTAGGATCAGCAGTACCCACGGATTGCATTGCAACGCGCCTGCATGAGCGCCAACAAGAGGATTTAATCGGTGCTGCTGTCTGAGGATGCTTGGCCTTGCGCTATTGAACATTCGAGGCGCTCCCGCCTATAGGAGAATTCATGACCAAGGTGCAATATTTTTTGCGAAGCCTCGAGAAATACAATGACCCCTCGTCATGGCTCTGTCCCAATTGCGGTTCGGCGAAAGGCCAGGAGTGCGACCGCAAATATTTCTTCACTCGGCTCATCCGATGCGACGTTTGCCGTCTTATGTTTCGAGCACCGACAGATAGCGAAGAATTCAACGAGAAGTTCTATAATTTCTTCTACAAGCAGGGTACTGGCACGGAGGTTCCATCAGAAGCTGGCCTCGCGAGATTGGTCGAAACGAATTTCACGGGCTCTGACCGTGATTACAAGCGCTATATCGACATGCTGAAAAGTCAGAGCATTCTGCCGGGGGCGAAGGTTTTTGACTTCGGCGCGTCGTGGGGATATGGCAGCTATCAACTGTCCCGGGCCGGCTATGAGGTTCGCGCCTACGAAATAGCCCGTGATCGGCGTGCCTACGGGATCGACAAGCTTGGCATTGATCACATCGACAAACCCGTTGCGATTGTTAAAGGACATCCGCTCTACAACGGTTTCGATTGCTTCTTCTCCGCGCATGTCCTTGAGCATGTGCCTGCTCCTTCGAAGATAATCGATCTCGCCTGGAATTGTCTGCGTCCGGGCGGCGCGTTCATCGCCGTCACGCCGAACGGCTCCGATGCCTACCGGAAGTACAACAGCCAAAGCTGGCGCTGCATGTGGGGCGGCGTACACCCTAACTTTCTCGATGACGTTTTCTACGACGCCCAATTCGCACGATCGCGGCGTCTCTTCGTTTCGCTAAGCGGTGGGGGCGCGTTTGAGGAGTATGAATTCGGTTTCGTCGCTTTCAAGGACGCGCAGCAGGTTGGATTTTGACCCCGTTCAACCCCATGCCGTCAGCCTTCGCGCCTAGGTGTCAGACAGTGAACGCCAACGGGAACATGCCATGAGCGAGCCAGCACCGGGCGTTCCAAAAGCCGCCGCGCATTACGACTCCGTCTATTTCGAATGGCAGAAGCAAGCGGGCCGCCTGGGCGGTTGGGCTAATATTGATAAATTTCGCGATTCGATTGAGCAGGACTTAAAGGTTCTCGATTTTGGATGCGGCGGTGGCTTCCTGCTCGCGAATCTCGCCTGCGGCGCCCGGTTCGGGATCGAACCAAATGGCGCCGCACGCGAAGCCGCCAAAGCCAATGGCGTCACGGTTTTCGCAAACGCGTCCGAAGCTCTGGACGCAATCGGACCGCGGGCTATTGATGTCATTATTTCCGATAACACGCTCGAACACGCCCTCGAGCCGTGGCGGGAATTGACGGCTTTGCTCCCATTGCTGAAACACGGCGGACGCATTCACATAGTCGTGCCTTGCGAGGGGATCGGCTGGAAATACAGGGCCGATGATATAAACCAGCACGTCTATTCCTGGAGCCCGCAGAGTTTGGGCAATCTGCTGAAGGCTGCCGGTTACGAAGTAGAATGTTCCCGTCCCTACATCCACAAATGGCCGCCGAGGATCGCTTATGCGCTTTCGCGCATGGGACGTCCCGTCTTCAATTTCTGCGCGCGGGTGTGGGGCCACATAGATCGGCGTTGGTTCCAGGTGGAGGCCATCGCGACGAGGCCGGTGACCGGCAATGGATGAACGGCGCGTCATGATGATCCAGCAGGGCGCCAGACGCAATTACGTCTATGCTCACCAGCTGGAGACCGCTGGTCTGCTGCATTCGCTTGTGAGCGACGCCGCGTGGCCGGCCGGAGATGAGGGCTGGCCTACGCGGCTCGCCTTGCGCCTTGCGCCGCGCCTGTCGGGGCCTCTGGCGCGACGCTCCGCCGTGGGCGTTCCGCGATCCCGTCTACGGGCAAGCATTTTGCCGAACCTGGCCGCGGCCGCAGGACGGTTCATGCACGACGAGACGGCCTTCGAGCTGCTGGACGAAGCGCTCGCCCTGCCCAATCGGCTGCGCGGGCTTGGAGGCGCTGGCATCGTTGTCAATTATCATGGCAATGGCGGTTCATTCCTGTTTTGGGCCAAGCGCCAGGGTGCCAAGATCGTGACCGATTTTGTCGTTACCCCAAATTATCTGGAAATCGAACAGCGCGAACGCATGATCTGGCCGGGCTGGGGGACCGATGAAGTGCCGCAATCCGTGATTGACGCATATCGCGCGCGCATGGCCCGCCTCATCGCCCTGTCGGATCTCTATCTCTGTCCTTCGCAAACCGTCGCGCGCGGTCTGGCGGATCTGCCCGGTTTCGACCCCGCGCGGCTGCGTCTGCTTCCCTACGGCGTCAGCGGCGCGCTGCTGCGCCAAGCGCGGCCCGAGCGCGGGCGCGTTTTGTTTGCGGGCGCGGCGGGCTTACGAAAGGGCATTCCTTATCTCGCGCAAGCGGCCGCGTTGCTGAAGGCGCGCCGACCGGATATTGAAATCATCGTCGCGGGAGCGGTGTCGCCAGCCGTTCGTCGCCAGCCGCTGACGGACAAATTGACCTTTCTGGGCAACCTCGACTGCGAACATATGGCGGACGAATTTGCGCGCGCCGATCTGTTCTGTCTTCCCTCGCTCGCCGAGGGCTCCGCGACATCGATCTACGAGGCTCTGGCAAACGGGCTACCCGTCGTCACGACAGAATTGAGTGGATCGATTGTCCGCGACGGCGTCGAAGGATTGATCGTGGGAGAGCGTGATGGAGCGGCAATCGCAAACGCTATCGTTCGTATTGTGGAGGACCGAAATATGCGAGCCTCGATGTCGGCGGCGGCCCTCGCCGCGGCAGAGCAATTCAGCGATGAGGCGTGCGGACGAGCATTCATCAATGTCATACGCGAGTTGGCGCGAGATCACAATTAGCTCAATAAGACACCCCCATGGACCTAATCGGCACGCCGGTCGGCTTATTTACGTTTATGTCGCTTTTGCTGACATTCATTGTTGGCGCGCGCGTGTTGCCGCTTGGAGCGCTTTCGTTCCCTTGTATGACAGCGATAACGAGTTTGATTTATTTCTATCTGATGCCTGCTGTTTACTTGGCCAATGGGATCGATGAATATTTAGGAATGAATCTTAAATCCTTGGTGTGGGCGCACTGGGTTGTCTTTCTATACATGTCGGGCGCTGCTACTGCATTTTTTGTGCAAGCGGATGTGTTGTTGGCCGATCCGTCCGTTCCGAGAAAAGCCGAACCGGAAATGAACCTGGTCGCCTTTGAAATTCTCTGGGCTTTGGCGGTTGTTGGCGTTATTGCTCAGATAGCACTAGGCAAACTTAATCTCGTGGGTTCAGAAGAGTATTCATTCGAGGCTGACGCTATCGGTCAACTAGCCTTTATAACGCAAGCCTACAATATGTTGGTTCCTCTGACGGTTATTTTGCTTCTTCGGGATAATTTCAAGTGGCGCTCTCTACTTGTTCTTGGTTTGGTTCTCCTCGTTTTCCTCCAGATTGGCTTTCGCTTTCGTATATTTATCGTACTCGCCGCAGTGGCGACAAGCTTTTTAATCATCCGGCACATTAAGATCAGAATTAGCTTTGCAATTGCGGGCGGTGCGGCCGCCATGTTCCTCATGAACCTCTTAGGTCAGATACGCCACTATGGGCAAGGCGTTGATTTGTCCAGATTGGAGTCCGGATCTATTGGTGATTTTTTCGCGTTCAGCGGCGAATTAGGAATTGTCTTCGTCACCGCTTATATCGCCGCCAATCCTCTGCCTGACTTGGCAATGTTTACGCCTTGGACAGTCGCCATTGCCCGTCTGGTCCCCAGCTTCCTCTGGCATGAAAAGCCCAAAGCGGACTATATGGATTATTTTAGTACGGGTTTGACTGCGGAAGGTGCCAACAAGGCGGGGGTCGCCGCGCCGCAGCAAGTTGAAATGCTGCTTCAGTTTGGCTGGTTCGGGGTGCCATTTCTCGCTTTTCTGTATTTCAGCATAGCAGTCTGGCTGATCTCCAGGTTTCATAAGCTGGGACGAGACGCCAGAATTGCGGGCTGCGCGCTTGCGCCGGCCTATTTCGGTTTTTACATGCAGACACGCGGATATTTTTTCCAGATATTCGCGGATGCCATATTTATGTTTGGGCCCTTGTTTCTTGTGCATGCTTGGGAAACGAAATCGAAATCCACGCCAGGATCCCGACAGGTCTAGTCTAAATGCGCAGTTTTTACACAGGTCTAGTTGGAAGCAGCCCCCTCGCAAGGTCCATGCCGCGAAATTCCGCGCAAACTGGCATACGCTCAAACCTGAGCGACATCGACGTATTTCGCGGCATCGCAGCGCTTATAGTTGCAGCCATGCATACGCGTGAGATTACTTGGGTCGGCATGCGCGAGTTCTGGCACCTGCACGGGCTAGAGACCGCGCCCAACGTGATCCTTGGCTACGTGACATTCCCACTGGTGTGGGGGTCTATCGGCGTACCAATATTCTTCGTTCTCAGCGGCTACTGCATCCATCGGAGCCAAGCATTCACGCGTATGCGGGACGGATCGTTCCAATTGTCTTCCACGAACTTCCTCATGCGGCGGTTCTTTAGGATTTACCCCGTGCTTTTTGGCGCGTTACTAGGCACGCTGCTGTGCGACTGGCTGAGCCGTCACTATTTTCCAAATAGCTATAAGCTTGGCGATACCGCGATCGGCACGTTTTTAGTCACTCTGCTTTCGCTACAGTGGATTGCGAGTCGAGAGTACGGATCGAATGGCCCACTATGGACGCTTTCGATTGAGGTGCAATTCTATGTTCTGCATCCCCTACTGCTAGGTCGATGTTCCGGCTCGGCAAGCTAACAACTTTTGGGGTACTCGCGGTCGTCAATGTCGTTTCCTATTGCGCGCTAGAGCGTTACGGGTATCAGCTATTTTCGTCATACTATATGTCCTGGTATTTAGGTGCCTTGGTCGCTGAAGGTGAGGCTATGGGCCTACTTTCCGAACGGCTTTCGTCATCCAGGCTTCGCGCTTCATTTTATGCGCTTGGCTTTGCTTTTCTGTGCGCTGGCTGCGCACTATTTTTCTTTCCTCATATGTCGCATTCCAGGTCTGGGCAGTTGCCCTTTGCGATTTGCCTGTTCGCCGTTCTGAAGCGCCCGACACAGCTTAGTTGATGGGCCGCAAGAGCTTTTCGATGGCTAGGCACGTTTAGTTTTTCACTCTACATCATCCATCTGCCCGTCGTCGTGCTTATTCACTCCATCTTTTTCAATTCGGTACACCAGGTTAGTATAGCTCCGTTCTGCGCGACCCTCCTAGCCGCAATTGGCTGTGCCTATGCGTTCTCTTTCATTTTTGAAAGTCCGGCGTTGGCGCTATCGCACATGTGGAAGGGAAAGCGTTAGAGCGGGTCCCGAATAGACAGAACCGGAATTCTCCACACCTTCGCCGCCGCCATGGCCCCTTCGACGAGAATCGCCCGGGCATGGACGCAGCCGGTCTTGCTGATACGGCCATGCTGGGCGGAACCAAGACGCGATTGCCGACACGTGGATTGAGCCCGGCGGAGACTGCTTCCCATGGTCGGCTTGCTCTGATATGATTTGGTTGTCTCCATGACCGTCATCCTATCACGCCAACTTGCACTGGTGCGCCGAGGCGCAGCGCGTCCTCTATGGCCAAAGTGGCCGCGGTGACGGCGTAAAGGTCGTGCAGCGGAATTGGCGGCGGGCGCGTTCCGATCGCGGCTTCAAGGAAGGCTGTCACGAGGCCCTGCTGTCCTTTAGCTTGCGCGCCTTTACTTGATCTGCTTTTTCCACGCCGCACCAAGTTCAGCTGTCGGTAGTCGTCGAGGCGGACCACGTGTCCATCGGCAAATACTTCGAGGTATTCTTTAGGCACGCTCGCATCACCGAGCGAGGAATAGATGATTGCCCCCGTCGAGCCATCGGCAAATCGAATCAGCACGGAGATCGCATCGGCATGGCCGCGTGCGGCGATCGCCTGGACTTCAACCGGCAGGCTTGCGGCAAGGAATGTCAACGTATCAATGAAATGACAGACTTCACCAAGGATACGTCCGCCTCCTTCATCGCGCTGCGTCCAGTTGTCGGCGGGAATGGCGCCGGCATTGACGCGGTAGAGCATGACGAGCGGCCCCAAGCGCCCCTCTAATGACGCCTTCGCCTCGATCAGCAAGGGCGCAAAACGGCGGTTGAAACCAACCGTGAAGATCCCCGGCGCGGCTTCGGCCGCCGCCATCACATCGGCCAGGCCCTCCGCGTCAATGGCGAGTGGCTTTTCACAGAAGACGTGCTTGCCGGCGCGCAGAGCCATCGCCGTGAGACTGGCGTGGGTATCGTGCCGGGTGGCGACAAATATTGCGTCCGTCGCGGGGTCGCCAATCGCTGCGCCAGGATCGGTGGCGGCGGTCGTAAAGCCAAACTTGGCGGCCGCGTGGCCGGCGCTGATGCCCGTCGATGTGACGACCGATGTGAGCGTCACTCCCTTTGCCTTGCGCACGATGGGTAGCAGGACGCCCTTCGCGTAATTGCCTAGCCCGATGAATGCGACGCCCATTCCCTCTTTGGGCGGAGGGCATTGGGGGCGTTGGATCTGGCGCTCGATCCGACGCCCGGCGCTTTCAGGATAGTTAAGCAGGATCGCCAGATGCGGCTGGCCGCTTTCCATCAACGCATAGGCCCTTTCGCCTTCGGCTATGGCGAAGCGATGGCTAACCAGAGCTTTTGGCGTGACACGGCCTTCCGCGATAAGGCCGAGGAACGCCTCCATATTGCGTTGCTCCGTCCAGCGCACGTAGGGCAGCGGGTAATCGCGCCCGCCGAATTCGTAGGCCGGGTCATGCCGACCAGGCCCGTAGGAAAGCGACATTTTCAGCTCGAGTTCGCGTTTGTAGAACGGTTCCCGATCAATCGTCATACCGATCATTCCAACGACGACAATGCGGCCCTTCAAGCGGCTGATTTCCGCAGCGACGTTGATCGGCTCACTCGATCTTGACGACGCAGTGACGATCACCGCGTCCACGCCAAAACCGCCACTGAAGCTGGCGGCGGCCTCGGGCAGTCCGGCGCTGAGCGCAACATCCGCGCCGAGTTTCTGCGCCAATCCGGCGCGCGATTCATTGGGATCGAAACCGAGCACGCGGCAACCATTGGCCTTGAGGATCTGAACGGTCAGAAGGCCAATAATCCCGAGGCCCATTACGACGACCCGCTCGCCGAGTGTTGGAACGGCAAGCCGCACGCCCTGTAAGGCGATGGCGCCGAGAGTGACGAAGCTGGCTTCCTCGTCATCGACGCCCGGAGGGATCAACGCCGTCAGATGGTTGGGCACAGCGTTGAATTCGGCGTGATTGGCGTGTCCCGCGCCAGCGCAAGCAACCCGGTCGCCGACCGACAATCCGCTTACCTGGCGTCCGACCTCAAGCACATCGCCGACGAGGCTATAGCCGAGCGGGATCGGCGCATCGAGTTTGGCGAATACCTTTTCGATGGTTGGTCTAACCCCATCGCGCCGCACGTTGCGCATGACCCGACGCACGAGGTCGGGACGCGCCATGGCCTTGCCCGCAAGCGACGCTTTGGCAAGGTCCATCAACTGCTTCTCGGTTCCCGAGCTGATGAGGGACGCACGCGTAGCGACAAGCACACCACCTTCGCCCGCACGGGGCGCCGGCACTTCGACAACTTTGAGTTCACCCGTACGATAATTCTGTTCAACCTGTTTCACAAAACCGCTATCCGATCTTCCGCCCGCCGTTGGCGACCCGCAAAATAGTCGTCGCCTCGCTCACGCCACGATCAACCCAAATCCGCAACCGGTGCGTTGGCCGCTCATCGCCCATATCGGGCCACCAAACCGCATCCTCGATCAAGATAGGCAGGGTCGATGTCATCTCGATATCGCTGTCGCCTCGCTTAATTTGCGCTTTATTGCCAAATGCCTCAACGCGCGCATCTGGATGCACCAGGAAACCGATTGAACACGCCCGATTAGGACGTCCTTCAATGCGATCGCAAATCAGAATCGCATTCGCGCTCGCCTCGAAACGGCGGACGTGACGAGGTGCGCCGGGAAGATGGGCGAACCCGTTATGCGCGCCTTCCAGAACGAAGCCGTCGGCCCTAGCCGCATAGTGCCGAATCTCAACATCGGGTCGGCGGCCGCATCGGAATGATCCGAAAAAATCGGCCTGATCCGCGCCCATGATGCACAGGGTGTTGTGATTGGCGGCACAACGCGACTCTCTGCGACGTTCGCCCGCTGCGTATTCGAACACGCCCTGATCCACTATCATGCGTTGACCATCGACCGACCATTCAAAGCCTAGCACGTCGCCGTGTCCATGAGCTGGCAAGTCGTCAGGCGCAACTCGACCGCAATCAACAATAACATAGCTGCTTCCAGTACGCAGCCCGAAATAGCCCGACTGATCTAGCGCAAAAATGTTACGCGGGTGCGGTCGAACGCGAAAAAGACGCTCGAACACATCGAGACATTCGCCGGGCGCGTAGGTCATATTGAGGCCTGAATCGTTGAACAGAGCCACTTTCGCGTCAGGATGGGCGAGATCGATGGTGGCCTGCGCCATGCGGTTCAGCGCGTCGGCGAGAGCCCGGTCGAAAGAATCGGCGCCCAAGGCGTGGCGGCAGTCGAGGAAATCCGCAAACACCTGACAGTGGTAGGACGGCGACCGCTCGAAATGTACGCCATCGGTTAGCACCTGCTCCTTGATCGACGCGCGGAGCAATTGAATACCTTTGCCGCGCCAACTGGCCGCCTCGGCTCCGTCGAAATAGGCCGACGCCCAAATCAGCGCCTTAATATTTTTGATGAGGTGATTGCCGCCAAGGTCGGTCTCGAGATTGTCGCCAAGAAAGCGAATCTGCTCTGTTAGACTGCTGTGGATCACCTCGAGCGATGCGGATGGTAGGCGCGAGCCTCGCTCGGCCAGTTGCTGCATCCAGACGACAATCCGCAGCGACACTGCATAGGAATTCCAGCTGTCTTTCCAAGAGCCGCGTTTTTTTGCCGGATTGCCCTCGATCCACTGCGAAACCAGATCGAGGAAGAGCGCATCATCGACCCCCTCCAGATATTCCATATAGTGCAGATTCATCCGCCAGAGCTGGTCGTCCGGGCTTTCGCTAGGCGCATGCCAGTCGATGGCGCCATGCATCGCGTGAGCGCGCCCAAGAAAAACAAAACGAATGTGATCGAGGCGGAGGGCGATATGACCCAAGCGAGCTTTGAAAAGAGGCCGCGGCGGATTAACCGACACAGGCGGCGGCCTGCTTTTGCGCGGCCCGGCCAACCATTTCCGTTCCCTCAAATGGCGACGCACCTGAAGACTGAAGCGTCGCATGAGCTTGGCAAGCGGCATGTGTCGACCGAACGCGACCGCGCGCGCGATATGCTGAAACCGGCCGCCAATGCTCATTGGCCATCTGTCATATGCGCACGCCTGCCCGGAGCGAAGGGCGCGCCTGCCCAATGACCTCCTCTAGGAGTTCAAGGTAGCGCTCGGCCAATTTGACGCGATCAAAATGATTTCGCACATAGGCGCTCCCTTGCGCGCCATAGGCGTCGCCTAGGTTCGGATCATCAGCGAGGGTTGTCACAGCCGCCGCAAGTTCTTCTGAGCTCTCCGGCGTTATCGCGATGCCGACGCCGGCGTCCGTCAACAAGTCGCGCGACTCGCCCTCTACCCCAAGTATGATCGGACAGCGCATCGCCATAGCTTCGAACATTTTGGACGGAATGACGGTCCTGAACAGATCATGCTTCCTTAGCAATACCAAGCTGACATCCGAACCATTCAGCACATCTGGCATGATTGCCTTGGGCTGCTGATCGAGCATGATCACATTATTCAGGTTCATGCTTTGCTTCAACGCGACGAGCCTCGCCCGCTCCGCGCCCCCGCCTACCATCAGGAATGCAATGTCGTTTCGTTCAGTCAGCAGTTGTGCCGCCTCAAGCACAGTCTCAAGCTTGTGCGCCACGCCATGAGTTCCCACATAGGAGGCTACAAACTTCTCTTCAACGCCGTGCGATCGTGCGAATGACTTGTCTTCCCGATGCGGAACGAATTCGGTGAGATCGACGCCGTTCTTGATCACGCACACACGCTCCGGCGTAGCTCCGCACGCTACGATGTGGCGACTAAACGCTTCTGTGAGCGCGACCACCCGATCAGCCGTGCGATAGGACCAGCTTGCCAATTTTTCCAGCAGATGCACTAGCGGCCCACGCTTCATCGCTCCCACGGCGATGATGCTCTCGGGCCAAAGGTCGCGGATCTCCAGCACCCATGGCAGCCTCTTAATTCGACTGACCGTGAAGCCAGCTAGGCCGCAGAAAAATTGAGGCGACGTCGATACAACTACATCCGCACGCGGCAGGAAGGGAGCCACGAAGGTCGCAGACAAAAAATAAGTCACAAAATTAAGCGACCGGCGCAGGAACCGCTCGTTGGATGACAAGTTTGTCCACAGCCGAACGACATTAATACCGTCTATGGACTCATTTTGCCATAAATGGTTTCGGTAACCTGGATAGAGTGTCCCGGTCGGATGGTTTGGAGCACATGTGACAACCGTCACATGATGCCCAGCCTTCGTCCATATTCGGGCATGCTCCATTATGCGTGAAGCGGGCGCGTTTACTTCGGGAGGAAAGTAATGACTAAGAAATATAATGCGCATTTAGCTGGACTTTCAATCTGGAACCCCGATCGAACAGGCTGCATCGATGCGTCAGCGTGGAGCTACCTGCCGGGAGACCATAGTCTCCCTTCTCCCAAGGTTTTTTATTTATATCATGAAATGGCTTCTCGATGTTGCCCATCGCTCCAGAAATGCCGACATCGGATTTGAAACGCCGCGTTTGCCGAAAGGTCTCTGAGGACCAGTTGAGCGGGAACAAGATCATGCGGATGGAAATAGGTCACATTTACATCCGCCCTGCTGGACAAACGCGCAAGCAGCGTACCTGGAAGCAAACGCAAATATCCGCTGCCGAAAAGACATCCCCTAACCACGTTCTTGGGCGGTCGCCTCAGCAAGTTCTTTACTCAGCGCCAGAGCGGAGTACCGTTCTGTGCAAGGTGTAGGCGAGGCGCTCTCTCGCGCCGTTACTTAAGATCTTAGAGTCTGACTCAAAACGATTGCATATAATAGCCTTTGCGAGTTTGAGCGTGAGGGTTCGGATGTGGGCCAAGAAGACCCATGCGACGGCGCTTGCTATTGTCACCTCGAAATCTTTCGCCAGCCTGCGACATCGCCCGAGCCAGGCGAAAGTGCGCTCGACAACCCAGCGGCGCGACAGGACTTCGAATCCTTTGGCGACGTCGGATCATTTGATGATCTGACTTTCCATCGTCCCATGCGCTTGAGCGCGGCGCGCAGTTTGTCACCGGCATAGCCGCCTCGCCGAAGATATGCCGCATGCACCGATATAAGGAACGGATCGAGGCGAGCGCGAGGGAACCGCCATCGCGGCCCTGAATATCGGCCGGATGTACGACGAGTCCGACGAGATGGCCGGCACGTTCGGAAAAACCGGGAACCCTACGTGTCGAATTTAAGGATCTGAATGCTGTAACTTCGAACATCGTTGGCCTTGACACATAGGACTTGAAGTGACATTAATTAACGAACAACAAACGTCCTTCCGCTGAAGACTAAGATTAGCGGATATCAATTTGGGTTGCTCAGGTTCGTCGCGGCCAGCGCAGCGCTTGTGGCTGTGCTGGTTATGGTGCACGCAAGTTATCCGCTCGCCAATTTGCCCAAAACCGAACGTCTGACAGAACAGCAAAAACCGCTCATGGCGACCTTCCCCTAGAAGCGCACAATTTGCCCGGCCGCGATAAGCGCCTTCAAAAACGCCACCGCGGCCATTTGAACCCCTCTGCGGACTGGTCCGGAGTATTGCGGTGTAACCGCCCGATAAATTATCGACTGCACGCGCGTATGTTCCCAGCAATAATGACACCCTGCATTATTTCAGGATACCAGTATTAAGGTGCTTCGAATCAATGTTGCAGATCAATAAGGTTTCTCCAAACCCAGATGACAATTCTGAAGCGCTTGAAGGCTCCCACATTAGAGCTTTCGAAGCGTTCACCGGAATCATTAGACGTCATTTTCGGCTTTTTCTTATCATCATCACATCAAGTATAATGTTCGCATTGCTCTATCTTTTCACCACGCCGCCGAGTTTCACGGCCCATGGCACCATGGTGATCGATACCCGCAAAGTACAAGTATTGCAGCAGCAATCAGTCCTCGGAGAGGCCACGGTTGATTTAGGGATGGTGCACACTCAAATTGAGATCCTCAAATCACCAAATATTAGCTTATCGGTAATCAAAGACCTCCGTCTAACAGAGGACCCCGAATTCGTCGGTGGCAGCGGCGGCCTGTTGGGCGCCGCATTCAAGCTTATAACGAAACTTCTGGTATCCGATGAACCGCTATCCGACGACCAGCTGACACAACGGGCGCTCGCCGCGTTCGAAAGTCGGCGCACTGTGTCCCGCGTGGGGCAGACATATGTGATGGAGATCGCCTTTCAGTCTTTGGAGCCATCAAAGGCTGCACAGCTCGCCAATGCCATTGCTGACGCCTATATTTTAGATGAGCTTGCTTCCAAATATCAAGCGACACGTCGTGCCGGAGTTTGGTTGCAGGATCGGATCAAGGAATTGCGGACGCAGGTATCCGATGCGGATCGAGCCGTAGTGGATTTCAAACACGCGAATAATATCATCGAAACCGGCAACGGACAACTCATGAATGAGCAACAATTGTCCGAGGTCAATACCCAACTCATCTTAGCTCGCGCCGCGACAGCCGAGACGAAGGCGCGGCTCGACCGAATTCGGGATGTGATGAGGCAGGATGTTCCGGACGCGTCCGTCGCGGATGCGCTTCACAGCGAAATCATTATCCGTCTGCGCAACCAATATCTCGATGATGCAGCAAAGGAACGGGTATGGGAGGACCGGTATGGCGCCAATCACTTGGCTGCTCTAAATCTCCGCACGCAAATGCTGGAACTTCGGCGAAACATCACCGATGAAATGAAAAAGATAGCTGAAAGCTCCAAAAGCGATTATGAGATCGCTTTAGCGCGAGAACAGAGTTTAGTAAGCAGCCTCGCAAACGTCGTCGCAGGCTCGCAAGCCACGAATCAAGCTCAAATTAAGCTGCACGAGTTGGAAAGCAACTCTCAAACCTACCGAACGATTTACACTAATTTCCTCGAACGTTATTTGGAATCGGTCCAGCAACAGTCATTCCCAATAACTGAGGCTCGGATTATCGGTCCGGCGACCGCTCCCACTGGTAAAAGCGACCCTAACACCTTAGGAGTTTTAGCCAAGGCGGTTAGCGGCAGCGTGATGTTGAGCTTTGCTTGCGCATTCTTCCTCGAGGCTTCAGACCGAGTTTTCCGCACCAGCAGCCAGATCGAGAAAGTTCTGCGGACCAATTGCATCGCAACCCTGCCAGCCCTGAACTTGGCGAGTCCTCCGGAAGGAACCAGCGAAGTTATCGCACCGAAGGCACCGCGGACAATCACACGTCGTCGTGATTTGTTACGGTTCGTTGTCGATTCGCCATTCTCGCACTTCGCTGAAGGGCTTCGTGCGGCGAAAGTGGTGATGGACCTCACCAACAAACCGAAATCGAAAAAAGTGATTGGCGTAACATCGACATTGCCGGGCGAAGGCAAGTCTATCATATCATCGAATTTTGCCCATCTTATTGCGCACGCCGACGAGCGTGTTATCCTGATCGATTCCGACCTTCGCAATCCAACTCTTTCCCGCCGCCTTGCTCCCGACGCCGTCAATGGACTTGTCGATGTCATTGCGGGCAAAATGAAGCTGGAAGACGCAGTGAGGACCGAGTCCTCAACCGGTTTACTGTTCCTGCCTGCGGGCGCCACGTCTAAACTCTTGCACACGAACAAACTTTTAGCCTCCGAGGCGATGACGAAATTGATCCATAGACTGTGCGAAGGTTACGACTATGTGATTATGGACTTTCCGCCTCTTTTGTCCGTGGTTGATACAAGGGTCACAACAGGTTTCGTCGATTCTTATATTTACGTCGTCGAATGGGCACGAACGAAGCGGGCTATTGTTGAGGATGTGCTCAAGCAGGCGCCGGAGATCCACGAGCGCCTCCTCGGCGTGGTCATGAATAAAGCGGATATGAGAGAGATGTCGCGTTATGAGGGTTATGCAGGCCAATACTCTTATCGAAAAAATTATTCTCGGTATGGCTACGTCGAATAATTGATTGATGCCGTTCAATGCTGTCACGTACTGCGTTAGAATACTCTGCATCGGCGTGTTGGGCGTCCTTTGAGCTATTTTGGTCTACGTTGTTTCTCGTCAGGGCTCAAAACTAGATCAAATTGCCGAGTGTCTCATTGATGGAGATGCCTACCAAGGAGGAAAACCTTGAGCCTTCGCTTCCCAATAAAGGAAGTCGCGACCGTGCGCCCCGGACGGTACACTCGACGGGGTCCTTTCGAACAACACCGCTGTAGCCATGATCTTGAAGTTTGTTTGAGCCGGGAAACATTGGCGTCGCCTCGATGGACAACACAAATTGCCAAAGTTCTAGCGGTAACTTTCACCGATGGAATCGCGGTTAAAAACGAAGACGCTCAAACTTGCCGCACGACTTCGCTCTCACCAAACCTCAATTATTGTTCCCCTCGGCCCAGCGAGGAGAGGAATTACAGTGAGGAAGATCATGAGAATTGTCGATCGCGCCATGATTACAACCCTTGCTGCTCTAACCCTGTCGAGTGATGCCTTGGCCGCGCCGGCCGAGACCGTGCTCTACAGCCTCACAAGCGGCAGCGACGGTGCTAACGCGCTTGCTGGGCTGATCTCCGACAACCAGGGCGCGCTCTACGACACAACGGAAATCGGCGGAACCGGCAACGTGGGCACAGTTTTGAAGCTGACGCCTTCCGCCAAGGGCAAGACCGCTTGGACAGAGACCGTGCTCTACAGTTTCAAAGGTGGCAGCGACGGTGCCACTCCCATCGCTCGCCTCATCGCCGACAGCGGCGCGCTCTACGGCACAACCGCTGGCGGCGGGAGTGGCAATAATGGCACGGTTTTCAAGCTGACGCCTCCCACCAAAGGCCAGACCGCTTGGACAGAGACCGTGCTCTACAGTTTCAAAGGTGGCAGCGACGGTGCCACTCCCATCGCTCGCCTCATCGCCGACAGCGGCGCGCTCTACGGCACAACCGCTGGCGGCGGGAGTGGCAATAATGGCACGGTTTTCAAGCTGACGCCTCCCACCAAAGGCCAGACCGCTTGGACAGAGAGCGTGCTCTACAGTTTCAAAGGCGGCGGCGACGGTGCCACTCCCATCGGTGGCCTCATCGCCGACAGCGGCGCGCTCTACGGCACAACCGCTGGCGGCGGGAGTGGCAATAATGGCACGGTTTTCAAGCTGACGCCTCCCGCCAAAGGCCAGACCGCTTGGACAGAGAGCTTGCTCTACAGTTTCAAAGGCGGCAGCGACGGTGCCACTCCCATCGCTGGCCTCATCGCCGACAACAGCGGCGCGCTTTACGGCACAACGCAACAGGGCGGGAGTGGCGCTAACGGCGCAGTTTTCATGCTCACCCCGCCCGTCAAGGGTCAGACAGCTTGGACAGGGGCCATGCTCCACAGTTTCACTGGCGGCAACGACGTGCCGGCCCCAAGGAGAGACCGAATGCGTTTTCTAGCAAAATTTCTTCCACGAGCTTTTGTTGCTGTGCCCGTTTTATCTGCCGGGAATAACCTCGCCCTAGCTCAGAGTCCGATTATAGGTTTCACCCAATCGGCCACCCCATTCAACACTTCTGTTGGAGCAGTCTCGATGCCGGTTGGGGCGACCGGGGCACTAAATTCCGCCTTCGGCAATCAATCTCTTTCGCGTTTGTCCACCGGGTCGAACAACTCCGCGTTTGGATTTGAATCGATGCTCACCCTCACTTCCGGGGGGCAAAACAGTGCCTTCGGCACCTACAGCATGGGCGGCAATACTATCACCGGAGGCTACAACAATGCCCTTGGTTTTCATTCTCTCTACGGCCTGACATCCGGCAATTATAATCAGGCATTTGGCACATCTGCGCTTCAATCGCTGACAAACGGCCAGTTTAATATCGGGATTGGACACGCGGCGCTGGCTGCAGTCACGACCTCGAACGCTAACATTGCCATCGGCCATGCGGCCGGGTGGGAGCTCACCACCGGCTCTCGAAACGTTGCGATAGGCTACTTGGCTCTATCCCATTCCCTGGTTGGGTCAAATAACATCGCCATCGGCGATGTGGCGATGTTCAACTACGCCGATGGCGGAGCTTACAATGGCAACTCGATTGCCATTGGAACCAACGCCCTTTTTGATATGACAACCGGATCAGAGAACGTTGCGATTGGTACCTCTGCGCTGGGCGTTGCTACGTCTGCGGTGATGAGTAATGCCGTCGGCGTTCAGGCACTTCAGGCGGCGACGACCCCCATAGGATTCGATAATGCCTTTGGAACATCTAGTCTAGGAGGCCTGACTACAGGCAATTACAACACCGCTATCGGACATGGAGCAGGCTATGTAACGGGTGTCATTGGCTCAGGACAAACCAACGCGCTGACCACAGCAAATTACTCAACCTTTGTCGGCTTCCAAGCCGGTCCCGGGACTGCGACGCAAAACGATTTCACTACTGTTCTCGGCGCGGCCGCAGCAGCGGTTCCTTTCGCAAACTCCGTCACCCTCGGGCGCATTGGAGCCGATATTGTTTATGAGGGGGTCTCGGTTGTCGGCGCGGCGAGTGCGACGCCAACCTATTACACTGTCTCAGGCCTCCCGGCCTGCTCGTCTCAATTGAACGGCGCTCGGTCCTTCGTGACGGACGCCACCGCCCCGACCTTCCTTGGGACCCTGACAGGTGGAGGGACGGTGACTGCTCCGGTGTTTTGCAATGGAACCTCCTGGGTGCCAGGCTAATAACCTGGATGGACAAACCCGTCGCAACCCGAGCGACCGATGCCTCATCGCGGCTAATACAGCCGCGATCGAAGTGGTCTAACGGTTTCGGAAGCAAAATGGTCGTAAGAAAAACCTATTCCCGCGCTCTCTGCTTAGTGTCGGCAATGATCCCGTCTCCTCGGTTCAGATACACTTGCTGCACACAAATGGGGGTTTGTGATGGACGAGCACGCAGTTGAACAGAATGATTTGCGACAGTCGGTCTGCTTAGTCGTGCCTTCAGGGTGCTGAGCTGTTCCTGATGAAAATTCTCGTCGATTGCGTGCCGATTTCAGTTGGCGGCGGCATTCAAGTCGCCATCGCCCTGATTGTGAATTTGCGTGAACAGACCGAAATCGAGTGGGAGGCTGTCGTGCCTACCCAGATGGAAGCTGCCCTGCCGCCGGAGATCGCCGGAGACGTGCGCGTGATCCTCGTCAGCAAGGTGTCGCAGTTCGATCGCATCGGGTTGCGCAGAGCGCTGATATGTATCGAGAGGGCTTTTGCCCCCGATGTCGTTTTTACAGTGTTTGGGCCCGCCTATTTCCAAGCACGAGCGCCCCACGTGGTAGGTTTCGCGCTGCCCTGTCTCATCTACGACCACGACGGCCTGATCCCGGCCGCCACTCCATTCGAACGCCTCGCCAACTCGCTGCGATGCGTGATGCTGCGGCAGGCTGATCATTTGGTTGTCGAGACTCAGACAATTCGTGACCGTCTCGCGCGCCGGCTGCGGATCGACCCTGCCGGAATTTCGGTGATTGGCAACAGCGTCAATCCGCTTCTTGTGCGAGAGGCAGATACGGCGGGTGTGCCGGCGGGCTGCTTCAATTTCCTGATCCCTTCGGCCTATTATCTGCACAAGAATCTCGAGATCGTGCCGCGCGTCGCGGCAGCGATGCGCCGGCTCGATCCCGACCTCGACTTCGCATTTCGTTTCACCCTCAAGCCTGACGGCGGTCATTGGAAGGCGCTCGCAGCGCAAGCCAAGCGGCTTGGCGTTGCGGACCGGCTCATAACCCTGGGGGTCTTGCGGCTTGAACATCTCGCGCACGCTTATTGCGAGGCTTCTGCGGTGTTCCTGCCAACTTTGCGCGAAGCTTCGACGGCTGTCTATCCTGAGAGTTTCTATTTTCAGCGCCCGCTGGTCACTTCCGATATGGATTTTGCGCGTGAAATGTGCGGCAACGCAGCGTTGTTCGTTGCGCCGCTCGCTCCGGAAGAGATCGCCGTTCGCCTGATCGGGTTTGCCCGCTCGCCGGAGATGCGTTCCCGTTTCGTCAAGTCTGGCATTCAGCAATTGGCACGCGCCTATCCTGAGGCGAAGGAAAAGTTCTCGATGCAATTGGCTATGCTAGCTGCCGTGTCGAAGGGCAAGAAAGTAGCGATCGGCGGAGTGCGGCAGGTCTTTGGTCAGGAAGACCAGGCTTCATCTGACCCGCAGCGGGAACTCAAGGACATTTGGGACCATGTGCACCTCTCCGGCGCAGTCGATTTTCACGACCGTATCGTGCGCGATTGGGACAGCAAGTATTTGACCGGAGGATTTCGGCGGCGCGCTGATTTTTTTAGGCGCGAAATAATGCCGTTGATCACCAAACCAGGCCGTTGGCTAGATGCCGGATGCGGCAGTGGTTACTTCAGTCGCATTTTGAGCGCGTCAGGTATTCAGGTCACGGGCATCGACGCTTCCGCGTCGATGATTCGGGCGGCCACGGAGATTGCGATGCAGGACAAGCTTTCCGACCGTCTGCAGTTTCAGGTGATCGAAACTGTCGAGCGTCTTTCTTACCCCGACGAAAGTTTTGCAGGATGCATCTGCCTCAGCGTCGTTGAATACCTTGATCGGCCCTACCGATGCCTCGATGAACTCGCCCGTGTCTTAGAACCGGGGGGCACGCTCATCCTTTCAGTGCCGCACACATATTCGCCGGTAGGTCTGGCACATACACTCCTGGCGTCCACTCTGACTCGCAGCAACTCGTCAAAGTGGCGCTATCGCTCGCATTCCAACTTCTCGACAACGCAACACGAACTGCGGAAATCGTTTTCACGGCGCGGCTTGATACTCAGGAAGATCATCGGATTCGACGCCGTATTACCGGCCTTCTTACTTTTGTATTGTTCACCGAGCCTGATGTTTGCAATCGCGACCAGGACAGACCGCGAAGGTGTTGAATGAAGCAATTTCGGTGTGATGTGCGATTGGGGTCATCAGCTGGCTCTCCCGAATCTCAATGGAGTCGGCCGTATCGATTGCTGCACCGAAATAGTTCCTGCGTTGATGCCCCGCTACTTTATCGTGCGGGGGGAGTGGGTCAGGCGCGGCGGCGCTGAAGCGAGGACGAGCGCTGGTAGCCGAGACATTTATCTACGGCGAGATCAACGGCTGCGCTGCCGGGGCTGATCCCGAGCCTGCGACGTGAGCTTCGCGGTTTTTCAAAGCGGGACATCCCCCGGCGCATATATTTATCGCCACGGACGCGGATCAGCCCGTTCGACGCCTGGAACCACAATCGTATACCCAAGCTGATCAGCCGACCGAGCGAAACGGCGCCTCGCTTCTGCCGCCGTATATTCGAGGCGACGCAACAACATGTCGCATATGGGCCATCCCGGACCTACCAAGATCTTAACCGCCAGGTCATCGAAATACGCGGATGCAACAAGATCCTTGAATTCCGTCACTGCCGCTTCGACCACATCCTGCGGAAGTTCCAGGAATTTGGCGAGTGCTATATAGTTTCGCTGAATTGCGACCCAGCCTTCATGAGGCCGAACGATGGCAGCGCTTCTAAGCGCCTCCGAACGGGCCCAGGCTCTTTCCGCGGAATCGGCCTTGGCCAGCAGGGTTTGTAATATTTCGCGTTTAAACTACTCACCGTCAAGAATTCTGTCCGCCGTGTAATCCAAACGCGCGTCGCGCCAGAAGACCGGATAAGGGATTACGCTCCACGAGACAGAAAGAACTCCAATGAAAATCAAAACGGAACGGCAGGAAGCGGCAAAGAACCTTTGTCTAAACCGACCGTTGCGGGCAATGCTCTTGCTCATTGTTGCGTAACCCCTAACGTCGAAGCAGGGTCAACAAATACTCCTTCACTCGCGCCGAGGAATGTATTGTTTGAGAGTTCTACATTTTTTGAATGTGCGACCATGATTGCACCCTTGGCGGCAAGTTTTGCGAGACACCAGGGCTGGTTTGCACCATGCTTCTGATAGCCCTGCGATTTCAGGCCGCAAAAGTCTTTGTCGAAGTCAGGTTCGAATGGTATCGCATTGGCATCGACGATAGTGTTGCCACTCACCTTCACATCACGCGCACCAAGTATGGTAATAGCGGCTCCGGGCGTGTTGGAGATGAAATTATCGGAAATCTGCAACGAGCGATTAGGATATCCTTGCTCAGGCACAAATCCCGTGGATGAAATCGCAGAAATCAAGATCGCTGCCCTCGCCCATCCGGTCTGGCGTTTACCATTGGACTTGCCCATCCAATCTCGATCTGTGGAGCCGTAACCGGAACCGACAATTTTGTTATTGCGCACGATGATATTGCCTGGCCCCGGTCCGTCCGAAAGCAATGTTGGGAACGTGTTGAGTTCGATGGGACCGTAGTAGCTGTTTCCAAATACGTTATTCTCAATAAGGCCATTGATCGCCTGTGCGAAAATCCGACCGTGGTTATCGTGGGAACAAGTGTTTCGTATGATAAAATCCGGGCCGGCATAGCGCGGTTCTGATACGATCGGCAAACGCTCCAGCGGCAGGCCCTGATACGAGGCAAGCTCCGGGATCGGTGGCGAAAACGGCACGGTCCACTTCCAAACATCCGCGCCGCTTGCGTCCTGCGTTTTCTTCAGTGTCCATGCGCCGGCGGTCGGCAAAATATCCGAGATCGGAGTCAGTGTTTGTGGGTCGGAGAACAAGAGAACGTCGTCGCTTGTGCGCTTGTGAGGGACAGGTGACGAGAGGTTCGTGACTTCAACCTCTGAGGTGCTGTGCACCGCTGACAGTTGCCCTGCGAAACCCCTATTGTAGAACGTATCATCATCAATAAATCCGAATTCGCTGTTTTCGATGAGAATGCCGCCGCGAGACCCATTCGCATCCGAATCACCGAAAAGCGCTACATACCTCGGCTTCTCCCCGATATCTAGCAGCGAGTCCGGCTTGCGCGTGATCTTGAAATTGCTCAAGCGAAGACCACGGCCATCTGGTCCAAAAATGATTCCCGGACCACCGCCGCCGTAGATATGGACTCCCTCGATCGAAATGTCTGACGATAATGCAGCGCGCAGCCCTGCGCCGGTCTTAACATAAGCAATCGCCGTTGCCCCATCCGGGAAATAATGGGGACCTTTAAGGAGGTAGTAATATTTGTGGTCGATCTTAAAATTCGGATTGAACGGCCCGCTTACTCCCAAGCGGGCCCCGGTTGCTTGAGTATAGGTGCGAGTCTCAAGATTGTACCCTGTCACATTGAATGCATTGGGTGGGTCTGCCGGATCCGGGATGTAGTAGGACGGATCCAGCACGATAAAGTGCTGTTCGTTACTGCTCGCATCGCGCACGATGCCCGGAATCGCGTTCACCACGTCCCAATCAATGCTGACGTCCTTTATGAGTACCCGTTCGCTTGAGGCAATATGTATTCCCATTGCAAGTGTCGATGTCGAAACGTTGTTGAAATAAAGATGTGTCAGGGGGATGCCGCCGCTTTGTCCGGCACCGGCAAGTACGAGGTCTTTAGCGTTTGTGATCGCGATACTCGCATAGACCGGGTGATATAGGTGATAATCGCCGGCCGCGAGCTGCACTGTTCCGCCGCCGGCCGAAATGATCGTCGCAATCGCACTCTTGATGTTTTCATAGTCGCTGCATCCCAACTTCGTCCTGCATGGTGGTACGTCGATTTTCGTCGCGTTCGGGACTGGCGCACGAATGGTAAAAGATACCACCTTCCCGTTTGAACTTTCGAAACTCTCGATCCGGTCGACACCTAGCAAATTCGCAGGAACCAGCGGTATCGCTGGGCAGATGAATGGTTGGTTCGTTTCCGACAGCACCGCAGTTACCGTATTGGTTTGCAAAGTACCACTCGAAACCCTGTAATAGTAGATGTGGTTTGCCTGCACTGCGGTATCCAAGAATTCCGATGTCCCCGTTAGCGTGCTGATCGTCTCGGGCGTGCTGCCATCGGTCCAGCGCTCGACGCTGACTGCACCTTCCGGACTAGCTCCCCATGTAAGCCTGATGCCCGCACTCGTGTGTAACGGAACTGCCGTGAGAGTGGAGAGTGAGCCCGCGTCCGATACAGTGACAGCGACTGAGATTGTCACTAGATTCCCCGCCGCATCGCGGGCGACAGCGCTGATTATATGCATGCCATTGGTTGAGCATGCTGTTTCCCAGACGGCAGTATAGGGAGCCAAAATATCTTCCGCGCCTAGGTTTACGCCATCAAGCTTGAATTGCACGGCCGCAGTGCCCGTACTGCTCCTCGCGGTGGCCATGACAGTCACAGTGCCGGTGACCGTCGAACTCCCGGCGGGCGCGGTGATGGAGACAGCGAGGGGCGCGGCGTAGGTACCTTCCGATGTCTCTCCGTTTCCCCCACTTGGCATAGGAAGAGGCGGTAAGATACCAGACTCTTTCCCTCCGCCCCTTCCGCCGACGGGTGCGATGATCTTTTGCTGGAGAATCAATTCTTGCGCGATGAGGATTTGGTTATCGGGAGGAACGATCGTCGGGGATGAAATAGGGGCGGGTATTACTAATTGCGCGCTTGCGATGACAAGAATAAGGGAGAATTGTAAAGTTATACGTTTTCGTTGGCTTAACATATGAACCTACACTATTTTACGTTTTGTATATTTTCTATGGACATCCCATATGGAGCGTGAACCACTTTTGGCATTATCTATACTCCTCGCAAAATGCATGTATTAACAATTTCTCCCGATTAAGTAAGCATATTTGTAGATCTATGTTATCCTAGATTAACCCTTTTGTAAGGCTTAATTCGAAGTTCGAAACGATTGTGCCAACCCCACCCCGACGACGGCGAATGCGACGATCGCATAGCCTGGTACTTGCAAGCTGAAGTCCACCATCGAATGCAACAGGCAGATGAGCGCAATGGAGAGCGCCGCCAAAGGAACCATGCGATCACGGCGGCGGCACGTGGCGCCGCGAATTAGAAGCGCCAGGATCAGGATCCAACCGAGCCCTATGACCACGGCCAACGGGATGCCGAGGTCGGCGATGAGTTCGAGCGGTGTGCTGTGGGCCCGGTCCCACACGCCAAAGAGGGAAACTTCGGTACTTCGATAACTCGGAAAACTCCAGACAAAGGTTCCGAGGCCAGTGCCGAACCAAGGATGTTCGGCGATCATGTGCAAGGTCGAGCGATAGCCGGCGAGGCGGCCTTCACCAGACAGGCCGTATGCATCGAAACGTTGGCTGACCGCTCCGCCCAAGAATTGCACCAAGAGAAGTCCCACTCCAGCTGCGCCGGCCGCCAACAACGCCAAACCGCTTCGTTTGGCCAAGTCACGACGAAAAAATACCGTGAATGCGGCGACAAGGGTCAGCATGGACACGATCACTCCGGCGCGCGATCCTGACATCAAGAGAGCCATGAAGCAGACGAAGAATGCCAAAAAGGCGAACGCCACAGTCTTGCGCGCCTTGGTTGGAAAGTGTTGCGCAAAAAGCTTCCACTGCAGCGGGCCTCCGGGCAGCCGCTCACGAATACGTTCCGATAAGATCAGCAGCCAAATGGCCGCGCAGGATCCGAAATAGGTGGCCGCCGTGTTTCTGTTGATGAAGGTCCCAGTGACACTGTCGATACCGGCCTGTTTCTCGCGCCAAAGGATCATTGTTGGTTCGAGGAACGTGCTGACGATTCCATAAAAAGCATATCCAGCTCCTGACCAGCCAACCATGAGCAGCAGTTGTCGGGCCCGAGAGCGGTCTGAGCCGACGACAAGACCGAGCGTCAGAGCCAGGATCGCCGCCAGTGGGGGGCCCAAACCGTAAAATGGCTCGTATTTGGCAATTGAGACGGATGGTGTGAGCTCGACGCCGAGCAATTCTGAAGCCTCCGCCCAGAGCGGATGCGGGTTTGCAATCCAGGGCCTATCTGAAAGCTGTTCGTGCAGGACTAAACCGTAACAAGCGACGATAAACCCGACGCCCAAAAGCAGCGCCTGTCGAGGCTTGCCAAGATCACGCACTGAGGCCGAAACGGCGGCAATCCCAAGCAGGATGCACCAAAACGCGACGGTCGACGCGTCACGCGACCCAAACGGAAATGGGGCGGCTGCGACCGTTGCGAATAACAGATAACTCGCGATCCGATTTGAGCCGACTGGGGCCTTCGTTTTCACAGCCACCGGGATCGACGTCATCTTCGTCTCTGAACTGGTGGGGCGTTTCAGCTGGGATCAAGCCAAGTTCTTCCTCTGGAAACACAGGCTCCGTCCAGCATTGAATCAGAATACATGATCGACGGTTTCGAGGCAAATGCGCCGCCAGCGCTGTCGCCTGGGCTGCCAACGGGGACTGCCGGAGGACGATCGCGAGGCCGCGCGGCTTAACAAGCTCGCCGCCGACAAGGGAGACGCAGTGACTAAAGGAAGTTATCTCAAGACGCGGTCATGCGCTGCCGCAACCAATGTGCAGGAACTGGTGATCCCGGATTCTGGGCACTGGCTGATGGAGGAGCAGCCAGCCGCCACGGTCCCCGCCGTACGCGCCTTCCTCGAGCGCCGCTGACCGCCTGGCCGCGCCACTGCGGTGCTATTCCCCCGGCGCAGGGCAGCGCAAAAAACCACCGCTGTTGCCCAAACAACGTCGCCCGAAGCGACGGGCCGCGTCCTCACGGCTGGAAAACGCCAATCCGGAGTCGAAAAGCTCGACGATCTGGGGGATATCGGATGAGACCATTCCTTTCCTTCAATGACAAGAGGCTAGATGTCCACCTCGCACCCGCAGTTCACGGCGCGAATCGAAGGCTCTCCAGAGATCATTTTTGACCTGATGCCGACATGCCGAATTATGATCGCTGGCTGCCCGGTTCAGAAGCGTTCGGCGGGACAACGGAGGTATCGCCATATCCGGACGGGAACCACTAACCGGCCGTCGCCGGCGATGTTGACCGCCAACACGGTATCTGGTGCCGCGCGTTTCCATAGCTCCTTGCCTTCCGCGTCAAAGGCATCAAAGCGACCAATCGGCGCGGAGGACGAAGCGGAGTGGAAATTTACCGAATTGTTCAAAGCCAAAATCGAAGGGGACTGCTCGCACGAAGACAGCCTTGCGCAGGTGGGGAGCAACCAACTGTTTCAAGGAGAGACCTTTATATCATTAATACCAAGTCTCGGAAAGTTTGACCCTTACCAAATCCCTGAAAGTTTGACTCATTCAATATGCCTTGGAAATCAATATGCCATGGAAACTCATGTCCCTCGGAATCAAATAGGCCCATAGGTCGTAGTCAACGAGACTTGGTACTAAGTAAGGAAATTTTGAGTCAACCCAGATTGAGCAGTATTTCTTTGGCAAAGTTGATCTAGAGGGTAAGAACGCCGTTGAGTATTGCGTTTGAGCATCCGAACGTGAATTCGGAAGCATTCCACGCGCTAATGCAGCGATTGCAAAATATGCATTGCGCTGTGCTCCGGCGCGAGATGTGGCGCCAGCGCGGCTCGCCAACGGGCACAAGAAGGCATCCTCAAGTTGTTCGGTGCGGCGGCTTTTACCAATTCGCCGCCTTCGACCAGGACGCCCGCGACAACCAGGCCTTTGTCGCCAAGAGGAAGCTGACAATGCCGATGCTGTTCACATAGGCATTATCGCCACCTTTCGTCAACGCATGGGTGCGGTTCCTCGCCCCGTTCCCGGGCAAGGGTGGGATAGTCGGTATACCCTTTGGCGCCGCCGCCATAGTAGGTGGACGGATCGTCGGGGTTAAGGGAGGCGCCCGAGCGAAACCGTTCCGGCAAGTCTGGATTGGCCAAAAACTTGCGCCCGAAGGCGATCAGAATCCGCCTTCCCTAGCTGGAGCCAGCCCTCCGCAGTGTCGTGGTCGAAACCGCCAGCGATGATGAGCGTGCCGCGCGAGCGCGCCCCCGTTGAGTTTTTCTGCGACGTAGCCAAAGGTCGTCTCCGGGTCGTCGTCGCCGATTTCGTTGAAGGTGCCGAGCGGCGACAATCGCACGCCGACGCGGTCCTGACCCCAAACATCGCTCACCGCCTCGACCACTTCCATTAGCAGCCGCGCCCGGTTCTCGATCGCGTCGCCATAGCCGTCAGCGCGGTGGTTGCTGCGGGAATTGATGAACTGATCGAGGAGATAACCATTGGCAGCGTGGACCTCCACACCGTCGAATCCGGCCTCAAGCGCATTTCGCGATCCGCGCGCGTATTGTCGGACAATGTAGGGCATCTCCTCAATCTGCAAGGCCCGCGGCGTGACGAAAGGAACCAGTTCCCCCTCGCCGTTTTCATTCTCGATGAACGCCTCCCCACTAGGCTTGATGGCCGAGGGCGCGACCGGAAGCATGCCGTCGGGCTGCAGCGACGGATGGGAGATGCGTCCGACGTGCCAGAGCTGCAGGAAGATCAGGCCGCCGGCCTTGTGCACCGCGTCGGTGGCGAAGCGCCAGCCCTCGACTTGTTCGCGGCTGTGAATGCCGGGCGTCCAGGCTAGCCCTGTCCCTGCTGCGATACTTGGGTCGCTTCGGTCACGATGAGAGCCGCCGAGGCCCGCTGCGCGTAGTAACAAGCATTGAGAGGGGAGGGAACATTGCCTGGCTGGCGGGCGCGCGAGCGGGTCAACGGCGCCATCACCATGCGGTGGGGAAGATCGTAGCGCCCCAGCCTGACCGGCTCGAACAGAGGTTCCACGGTCGTTTTCCGCGCAGCGGTGGCCGGCGCGATGAGTGTGGTGGACTCGGACATGGGGTGTTCCTCCGGTCGGAGTGAGTGGTTCAAAATCTTCGTCAAACAAGTTTTGTTTTTGTGTGTCTCCGGTGATCCGCCGCCAACTGGCCTGGATCACCAAGCTTAGCGCTACTCGTTCCCATTGCGCATCGCTCAAAACTAACGGCTTTGTCACATTAGCGGGTTTTACTTCCTTCTACTGTCTTCCCGGAGAGAGCTCCGCTAAGTGATTCCAATGCCTTAGCCTCGCCTCGCACGGCGCGAAGAATAAATGAGAACGAGCGCTCCCGTCGCGCCAACTTCCGGAAATTTCTTCGCAGCTCGACGGTCAGGTATTCTCATGAAGCCGGTCGCCCCGTGAAAGGCGGGCTGCGATATCGGCAGTTTGGAGCAACGCGCGCTCGGTTGGCGAGTGAGCCGCAAGGTAGCGTGCAACCGCAATAAGGATATGCCGCCCCGGCTCGGTGTTGCCCCATTCGCTGAACTGACGCACCCCGGCCTCGAGAATCTGATAGGCGTGGAAACCTGCATCTTCACGCAATAGAGCACGCGCCAAGGCGGAAATAATCAATTCCGGCGGATGGCCCAACGTGAGGTGGCGCGCCACGAGGCGCGCCGTTGCCTCAACTTGGTGTTGGCGATCGAAGGCGTCCAACAATGAGGCACGGATGTCTTCGACCGTTGAGGGTAAACCTTCCAATCGATCATCGCCTTCACCCGGCAACCGCGCCGGTGGTACATTCAAATAACGAATGAGATAGATCGCGGTGGCTCCGTGCAGGATGGCGCGCACCGGCTCGACAAAGTGCCCGCCAAGGTCGAGGTCAGAGCCGATGCGCTTCAGCCCCTGATGCGCCGCGTTGCAATAAGTGAAGACGTGATGCGCCGTTTCCCAATCCGCGTGCTCGTTCGCCGCGCCAAACCGTGCGACCCGCAATGCCGCCGCATAACAAAGCGAGCGGCCGAGGTCGGCGAATGAGGCTCCGTCAGAGACCGCGGCCTCGAGCGCGGCGATAATCGCGCTCGGATCGTCGCCCAGGAGACCCTGGGCCAATTTGGCGTGCTCCACCCATGGACCGCGGCCACGAGCAACTGCGAAAAGGGCCGGTAAGTCGACGGCAGCTTTCTCGCACAGAGCTATGAGGTCTGCGGGCTGGCGCCACTCCGCTGATTCATCCGCACTGCGCGCCGCGACCATTTGGCCAATGACCGTGGGCAGCACATCGGCCGCGTGAGCGCAGGAGTGCCAGAAATGGGAGCCGTTGCCTCCACACTGATTATGAGCCCGTGGTTCGACGCTAAAGCTCTGGATGCCGCCAGCTTGGATTGCCTCGCGCGGTCAAAATACGAACGCGCCTATCTTCATTGTATCCTAGGCGTTGAGCGCGCCTTGTACTCTTGGCGATGGGGCGGGAGATGGGAAAAGGAGATTCAACAGGAGCCTGGGTGGATGACGGGGCCGTCCTTTTGGGATGTCCAAAAGCTGATGCGGTAAGGACGCGTAATCCAAGCCGCCACATGGCGCAATTCCCTCAGGAAGCGAAGTGTGAGATCGTAGGCGGTCGCAGATTCGGCGGCTGAAGCGCGGCCAAGACCATAGCATCATAGCGCCACGGCGAAGCAATATTGCCCACTTTCATCGACCGCGGCGCGCCAATAATTTCAATAATTTAAGAGAAATTTAGCGTCGGCTCTCGGCCCTAAGGGGAGGGCGTGTCGCCACCATGTCGCCACAGCGGGCAGTTTCGGCGGCAAGTTCGGGCTTGGCGGGCGAAGGCGCTCAGCGAGCCGATGATCGCCGCTGCCAACAGCCCTAAGGACGTGGCAGTGGCCGCGCCCAAAAAGCCCTTTGCTCTCGTGCGCACACTATAGAGCCTTTCGGATTTAGATAGAAGCATATCCTGCGTTTTGGAGATAGTTGGCGCATTCGCCGGGAGTGAAGGCGTCGAGGAGACCGCCTATGCGCCGCCAGAGGCCATCGACGGTGCGCTCTTCGGCTTTTCTGAGAAGTGTCTTGAGTTTTGCGAAGACCTGCTCGATCGGATTGAGGTCCGGCGAGTACGGCGGCAAAAACAAGAGATGAGCGCCAGCAGCGCGAATGGCGCGGCGGATCGCGGTGCCTTTGTGCGAGCCGAGGTTATCCATGACAACGATGTCGCCGGGGCGCAGCGCCGGAGCGAGCACTTGTTCGACATAAGCCTTGAAACTTTCGCCGCTGATTGGACCGTCGAAGACGCACGGCGCATCGATGCCTTGACAGCGCAAGGCGGCCACGAAGGTCAAGGTTTTCCAATGGCCGTGAGGAACCTTGGCATGGAGCCTCTCGCCGCGGCGGCGCCATCCCCGAAGCGGCGACATATTGGTCTTGGTCCAAGTCTCGTCGAGAAAGACGAGACGCGCGGGTGCAAGCCGTGCCTGAAAACGCTTCCATACGGCCCGCCTGCGAGCGACATCAGGACGCTCTTGCTCGCTCGCCGCGACGCTTTTTTTGAAGCTAAAATCTTCCCGCCGCAGAAAGCGCCATAAGGGGTCGCAGGACACGGTCACGCCGTGTGCGCCGAGTTCTCTTAAGAGCGTATGTAACGTCAGATCGGGCTTCTCGTCGAGACGAGCCAGCAGCCAGCTGCGCTGGCCCGCCAAAAGATAGGGCCGCTTGCCGCCCATCGGTCTGGCGGCTGGGCTGCCCGTCGCACGTGCCCGCTGGGTCCATTTCACCACGCTCGCGACGCTGACATCGAAACGCACCGCCACTGCCCGGCACGACAGGCCGCGCACAACTGCCGCCACAACTCGCTCACGCAAATCAAGAGAATAAGCTCGCGCCATGCAAGCTGGCCTCCATTCCAGCTCACAAGTTGAATCAAACTTATCCCGATTCGGAAATCCCCCGATTCAGCCAAAATCAGAAGGGCTCTAGCGCCTCCTCGTTGCTCGGATCAGAATGAGCACGGTACCAACGATAGTTCGAAAGATCAGGATGGCGAGAGTGATTTGCACCCAGATCCCGAAGTTACCGACTGTCGACTCGATTCGGTCCCCCCAAGGATATGAGAGCCTGTCGCAACCCTTTTCGATCAGGGTGTTGACCATTCTCTTCCACCAAGTGAGGTACTGGGGCGTGTTGAGCCAAAAATACCCGTAACCTCCGAGCACGACCAATGCGGTCCAGAATCGGAAGAACTGGACTCGCATCCAGGTCCACATTTCAGCTTTCATTCCCCCTTCCCTTCTAAGACGTGTTGACAAACACGCGACGTTCCCCGAGACGAACCCGGGGAAATGTCGGTTCTTTTCCCGCAACGCGAGGGTGGCATGTTCGGAAAGGCCTGGGAGCTAGGTAAGGAAAGCGTCACCTCGACTGTGTTAGTCTCTGGATCAAACCGTCCCAGCGCGCGCCGCGGGCGTAGTCTGAGTACCAAATAACGTCATCGCTTGTGATGGCGATCCGCCGCGGACGGCTTTCCGCATGCGGCAGGACATATTCATGGATTTGGAACGTGTTGGGATTGATGCTCGCGAGCTTGTTGCTCCCAAACTCGGTAAAGAACGGAACACCTCCCGAATTCACCACCATGCCATATGGGTTGGCATGTTGCGTCGGCACGGGGACCAGTTTCACTTCACCGGTGCGCGTTACCAGCCTGCCCACCATGTTGGCGCCTTGCACGGTAAACCACAGTGTTCCCTTCTGATCGAAGATAAGCGTGTGTGGATCACGCGCTTTAGCGTCGGGCATGGGATATTCGCTGATCGCGCCTGTTTTCGGATCGAGCTTCCCGATATAGCCTTTGAAATTAGCCGTGAACCAAATGTTGCCATTTGCGTCGGAAACTAGACCATGCGGTCCTGACCCAGGTGTTTTCAGTTGATATTGCGTGAACTCTCCTGTCCTTGGATTGAGCCGCCCCAAAAGGTTGGCCATCTGTCCCGTGTACCAGATGGATCCGTCTGGGGTGGCAAGAGGATCATGGGGATGCGAGCCGGGGGTCGGGACAGGCCATTCCTTTATAGAAACCTCGACACTTTCTCCAGGGGCCCCGGCGGCTGCCGGCTTGGCCTTTTCGAAAGCGTTCTGAGCCAAATATCCCGACCCCGTCAAGGTTCGATTTTGCGACAACGCTATGAGATTGGGCATACTTTCAGCGACGTTCCGCCACTTGTTGTGCCCAGGCTTGTGGCGGTCCGCGTTTAGCGCTTCCACGGCGTCCTGACGGTTTCCGTCATGCAATCGAGTCTGACACCAGACTGGAACACTGGACGAGACACAAGCTGCCAACACTACGAAGCGCCGAAATCGCCCACAAGGAGCCCCGCATCGATGTCTTGATCAATAACGCAGGAGCCATGCTCAGCAGCCGCCGACTCACCGAGGACGGGCTGGAATATACCTTCGCACTGAACCACATGGCTTATTTCGTCGTCACCGAGGGGCTGCGCGAACGGCTCCTCGCCTCCGCGCCGGCGCGCATCGTCAATACTGCTTCAGCCGCCCACCAGAGGGCCAGGCTGGATTTCGACGACCTGCAATCGGCGAAGCGCTTCGGAGCCATGAAAGCCTATGGCCGCTCCAAGCTTTGCAACGTTCTTTTCACGCGCGAACTCGCCCGCCGCCTGCGTGGCATGGGGGTCACTGCCAATTGCCTGCATCCCGGCTTCGTCGCCACGCGCTTCGGCGATCAAAGCGACGGCGTGATCTCGCGCTTCATTGGGCTCGCCAAGCTCTTCGCAATTCCCCCAGAGAAAGGCGCGGAAACTATCGTCTATCTGGCCTCTTCGGCCGCCGTCACGGAAACGACGGGAGTGTATTTCTACAAGTGCCGCCCGGTAACGCCGTCACGGGAGGCCCGGGACGACAGGGCTGCGTTGTTGCTCTGGGAGCGCAGCGCCGCCTTGGCGGGCTTAACCACTTAAGGGCAGCTGCAAACCACTCGCCATGCAGGTGATTTGTTGGGCGCGCGCAATTTCCTGCAGCGCAAACTGCCATGACGGAAGGGGACCATGACTGCATGCATGGCCGTCGCCAGGCCTCACGCAGGCCGTTGTGGACTGCGCGGCTCATCGTTTGATGAGCCAAAGAACGAGCGTCAGAACCGCACTGATCAGGAATCCATAGTGATTGGAAAATAGAAAGAGAAGACGGCAGGCGCCCCAGCCTGAGCGGGCCGATCCATCGCCACAGGAAAATTCACCTTCCTTGCGCTCACAAAGAATTGAGGCGTCGAGCGCTCCCAAAATGCTCCAGCCCCTGGAACATTAGGGACTGGCGCCCAGGCGCTTCAAGGCATCCTTGCTTCCTTGCAGATCTGGCGCTTTCGCCAGCGCCCGCCGGAAGTCGGCAATGACTTCCCTAGCGCCTCAAAGATGTGACCGCGCGTATCAAACGCTCCAGGATCATCTGGGAGCAGCTGGAGTGACTTTTCAACGTCTGGTAGCCCTTGCGCCGCCTTGTCCGCCTTAAAGATAGGTCCAGGCGCGCGCGTTGTAAGCGAACGCGAATTTCGGATCGAGCTCGATCGCCTTGCCGAAACCGGCGATGGCGCGGTCGAGTTTGCCCTTCTTAGCGTAGTCGAGGGCGCGGTAGTAACAAACAGAGGCCTGCCCCTCGACCTGCGCCTGGCGAGCGAATTCGCGTTGAGGAGCTGGGCGCTCAACAGTGCAGCCAAGGCAAAATGCCGCATTGTCGGGGGCCTGCTTTTCTTGGCCTTGGCACATGACCGGGCACTCACGGCAAACCTCCGCGCAAACTCCGTCTAGCCCCAGTGCGCCTAGAAAAATATTCGCTTGAGGCGGGACGATCGGAGATGAGGTCGCCTCGGACGTCATTGCGCTGCTCTTTTGTCCGCTGAAATAGTGGCCTGCTACGCCCACGCTTTTCAGGCATTGATGCTCCCGTGCCTTAGCACTGCGCTTTGCGAGCGATGCGGAGCTGCCCGCGCTGGCGCGTAAGTGCTGGACGAAAAACTCAGCGAGCGTAAGGCCGTCAGGCAGTTCGTCAAGAACTGGACGCCGAACTGTTTGCGGGCCCCAAGGAAATGAAAGGACCCAGAGACCTGCGGGAACCCGCCATAGTGGCCGAGGTCGAAGCTAGAAAATGCTGCGAATGACGCCGCCTTCCGCGCGCACCGCAGCCCAATTGATTGCACGGCCTGCGTGCTGGCGACAAACGCCACCACGGAGGCTACTTCTTCGGTGCTTTCAAAGCGTTTGAGGAGCGAGGTGTGACGTACCGTCTCGAAGAATTGCTTTTCCACTTCGGCTTCCGAAATGTTTTGTTGTTTCGCCATGCTCGCGACGAAATTGCCGGCACATTCCGACGCCGTCGGGCCGGCCAGAACCGAGTTCACGGTGACACCGGTTCCGGCCACGGATTTCGCGACGCCACGCGCGACGGCCACCTGGGCGGTTTTGGTCATGCCGTAAGGAATCATCTCCGCTGGAATGTGCTGGCCGGATTCGCTAGATATGAATATGACGCGACCCCAGTTTTTCTTCAGCATTCCCGGCAAATATTTTCGTGTGAGACGGACACCATTTAGCACATTCACCTCGAAGAGTCGCATCCAATCCGCGTCGGAGATTCCGCGGAAGGTTTGCCCAGGTTGTTCACCAAAACATCTGCCTCGGTCACTTGCTTCAGAAATAAATCGATACCCAAATCGGCGGCGACGCCGCGCAACTCGGCGTTCGCAACGCCCTGGCGGATCTTATCCAGCGCCGCGGCGACACGCGCCTCCGTGGGGCCGTTAACGACAACTTTTGCGCCTTCCGCCGCCAGGGCCGTGGCAATTGCCAACCCTATTCCAGCTGTAGAGCCCGACACAACCGCCGCTTTGCCTCGTAATCCGAGATCCATTTCTTGTCTCCGATTGATTTTGAGAACTAGCGGCCCGCAGGCACGGCTGCGGTGCCTTTGATCTCGGCGATGTCCTGCGGGGTGAGCTCGAGTTCGCCGGTACGCATCACGCCTTCGGCTTGCCTGGCGTTGCGCGCACCAACGATGGCGCCGGTGATGGCGGGCAATCGCAGCGTCCAAGCGAATGGCGACCTCGCCGGGAGTGCGTCCGTAGCGCGCGGCAACTTTTTTCAGCCGCTCGACGAGTGTGAGATTTTTCGAAAGATTGGGTTCGCGAACTCCGGGCTGTGCTTCCGCCAGTCGTCGTCGGGAAGCTTTGCAGCGCGCTCACGCGCCAACGCGCCGGTCAACAAACCTGATGCCATCGGCGAATACACGATGACGCCAATTCCCTGCTTCTCGCAATACGGGAGTGTTTCCGTTTCGATCTGCCGGTGGATCAACGAATAGGGAGGCTGCAGCGAAATCACCGGCGTAATTTTCTCCGCGCGCTCGATCTGCGCGATGTGAAATTCGAGACGCCGATCCACCGGACCTTTCCTTCTTTTTGCAGGTCGGCCATTGTTTGCCAAGCTTCTTCCAGTCCTGGACCATTGCCGCGGCGGCCAGTACATCTGATAGAGATCGATGACGTCCACCTGCAGGCGGAGCAAACTGTCGTTGCATTCGCGACGGATGGAATCGCGATTAAAAACCGTGGTAACGCGCCCTTGTTCGTCCCAGCGCATGACGCACTTGGTAAAAACATAGGGCGCGAACCGCGCCACTCTTTCAGCGCGCTGGCAACTATTTCTTACGAATGTCCCGTGCCGTAAACGGGAGCAGTGTCGATCCAGTTCACTCCAGCTCAAGCGATCGATGGACTGCGGCAATCGAGTCCGCATCGTCCTGATTGCCCCAAGCAAAGCCGTAGCCGGTCCACCAATGGCCCAAACACCGAATCCGACCGGCGTGATGTTCAGGTCCGAATTTCCCAACCTGGGTGTACTCACTGTCCCTCCAAATCGTGCCTGTGCCGGCTCAATAGCCCGCAATAGAATAGTGTGCTACATTTTGCCAGCATGGACTATACTACGTCTAGTGCGATGATTACTATTACACCCAGAACGGCGATTATTACAAAGCCTACCGCATCATGAGGGTCAGAGGTCTGGCTCATAGCGTATTCCTCTTCGGCTTATTCTCGTGTATCCCCGACGCGTGCCGGTCACCCAAAGGCCATGGCAAGAATTGCGCGCAGCGTCGCGTCGACCTCTTTGGGTGTATTCACCAAAGCTCGGTGCGAGGCGGGCGTAGGAAGCTCCGTAGGTGTAGTGCTCGCCACGATCTTGTGCTGCAGCAGTCTTTTGACTACCGCTTTAGGTTGCATTCCGCTCACATCAAAGCAGATGAGGCCGGCCGATAGCGTGCTCCCCCAGGGCGTATAGAGCTTGACGTGCCGCATCTTCGCCAATCCCTCCTTGCATTGTTCATTCAGCGCATGAATCCGTTCCTCGACTCTCTTCCGGCCGATCCGCTGGTGAAAGCGAAATGCCTCAATCATGGCCCATTGATGCTCGAATGCATGGTACCCGCCCGGGGACACCCAGGAGGCCCGGGTCGGCCTTTGTGGCGTTCGATTCTCCATCCATGCCGTTTCGACCTCATCGGGGAAGCTCCGGGATGATCGGTCGTCGCGTGCCTAGATGATGCCTGTTCCTCGGGGAGCGAAATCCACTTGTGCGTCCGGAGACAAAGAAGTCACACCCCATCTCGGCGGCCTTTTCATCTTCAACGCCAAACCCATGTACCCCATCTACGATCAACAAAATTCGGATTCGTCACGGCTTGCATTGACTTCGCTAATCGCATTCGCGACGTGCCGCACTGGCAGAGCGCGGTAGCAGGGAGCGAGACGCCAGCATTGCTGAGAAACTGGCGACGGGTAATCGACATAGGGACTCCCTCCGATGTCTCCCAAACTGGTGTGAATATTAGCGCTTTTGCGGCTTCTCTGGAAGGGCGCCAGTGTGCCCAAACTTTGCGAGTTCGTGCGCCCGATAATGCGATGTCGCGCAGGCTTCCATCGCGATATACGAGACCGACGACGGCCTTTTCATTGCGGCGCAACCTTTCGGCCGAGGAAGTCGCGGATCAGGGGGACGATTTCATCAGCCTTGTCCTCCAGTGCGAAGTGGCCGGTGTCGATAAGATGAAACTCCACATCGGGCATGTCGCGCTTGTACGGATGCGCCCCGTCGGCGGGAAAAAACTTGTCGTCCTTGCCCCAGACAATTAGCGTCGGCGGTTGGCGATCGCGGAAGTAGGCCTGGACGGCTGGGTACAGGTGGCAGGTTGGTCCGGTAGTCGTAGAAGATATCCATCTGGATGTCGGCATTGCCGGGGCGATCGAGCAGCGCCTGGTCGTGAACCCAGTTGTCGGGCGAGATTCGGGCTTAAATCTGCGACACCGTCGGTCTACTGAAACTTCGTCGTCTCGGGAGCAACGAGCACATTCAGCGCCTTACGAGGGGCGTCCGAATGATCGGCCCAGTACGCCTTGATCGGATCCCAGAACTCCTTCATAGGCATTGCCGTTCCGCACAATGAGTTCCGTGACCCGCTCGGGGTGCTTCAGGGCCAGCCTCCATCCCACAGGGGCGCCGTAGTCCATGACATACATGGCGTAGCGCGTGACACTGAGTTGGTCGAGAAGATCGTCGACCAGTTCGGCAAAGCGGTCGAAGATATAGGCGAACTTGCTGCGGTCCGGCATTTCGCTTTGGCCGTACCCCGGATAGTCGGGGCAATCACATGGCAGCAGTCAGCCAGGGCGGGAATCACGTTGCGGAACATGTGCGACGATATCGGAAATCCGTGCAGGAGCAACACGACCGGTGCATTTGCCGGGGCGGCCTCGCGATAGAAGATGTTCACTTCATCGACCTTGGTCGTGCGGTGATGGGTGACGGGGCCGACCAGCGAGGGAGAACTGGAGTTGTCATCGAAATTTCTCCTTTACCTCATTCACTTTGAGGGATTTGGAAATGAGACTGCTTTCACCTGCATGTGATGAAATCGGCGCGCTCTTCAATCGTAAGCACAAACTTCTTCCATGATTGTGACTGGCATCAAGGCCGTGGCGGCGAGATTTGTGCTCAACGTTTGATTTTATGTAAGTAATCATGACATAATCAATTGATATTATGCATGCCAATGCACGCGTCTGAGTTTCCTCCGACCCGCATTCAATAGGGAATGGCTCAACAGAGCGATAATATCAATCTCGCACGGCACGAAACCGACATGACCGCATTTGCCCTAACTGACCGGCCCGCGATACCTGGTGCGGTCTGAATGCATTCGAGATCGCAAATTGGCTACACCGGTGGCCATGGCGGTGGCACGTCCTTACGTCATCGAGTGGGCGGGGGGGTCATATACGCGCCGCTTGCGCCTGGCCGTTCAAACAAGACCACCTGAAGCAGGTACTGGGAATTAGAGGAATTTCCACCCGCGGCTGCGCTCTAAGATAGACCCACAGCCGAGGAGTGTCCATGGCGAAATACAAAGGTGGATGTCATTGTGGGAAGATCGCGTTCGAGGTCGAGGGCGATCTGCAACAAGTAGTCGAGTGCAACTGCTCCATGTGCAGCAGGCGTGGCGGACTGTTGTGGTTTGTGCCCAGGCAGCAGCTCAGCCTCGGCACACCCGCGGCCGACTACGCCACCTATACCTTCAACAACCACAGGATCAAACATCACTTCTGCCCGACATGCGGCATAGCGCCGTTCAGCGAGGCAAGCGACAAATCGGGAAACCCGATGGCGGCGGTCAATGCGCGCTGCCTCGAAGGCGTCGAGATTTCAGCCCTCAAGGTGATGCCATTCGACGGCCGCAGCCTTTAATGGAATGTTGCCCAATTCAGGAGGACTCGTCATGTCTGTCGCAGCATCTGTAAAAACCGCATCAGCGGATTCCCCGATCCACGAAGTCCTCGCGGAACGCTGGAGCCCTTACGCCTTCCGGGACAAGCTCGTGTCGCAGGATGAGTGCGTTCACTGTTCGAAGCGGCGCGCTGGGCGCCGTCGTCCTACAACGAACAGCCCTGGCGCTATGTCGTGGCAACCCGGGATGACCGTGCGCAATTCGAACGGTTGCTGTCCTGCCTTGTGGAGGGAAACCAGGCCTGGGCGAAGCACGTGCCGGTGCTTGCGCTGGGTATCGTAAGCCTGAAATTCGCAAAGAACGGCAAGGACAACCGTGCTGCGGTCCACGATCTCGGTCTGGCTGCCGGCAATCTGGTGGTCGAGGCCACGGCACGCGGGCTGCGCGTGCACCAGATGATCGGGATCCTTCCCGACAAGGCGCGCGAAGTCTTTGGAATCCCGGAAGGCTATGAGGCATGGACCGGAATTGCGATCGGCTACGAAGGTGATCCCGCCACGCTGCCGGACAATCTCAAGCAGCGCAACCTGACTCCAAGGCAGCGCAAACCCCTCAAGGACTTCGTGTTCACCGGCAAATGGGGGAATCCGGCACCCTTCCTGGCGAAACGCTAGGACTACAGGACATGGAAGACAGCTTCCAGGTCACCTGCCCCTATTGCGGTGAAACCGTTGAACTCTTCCTCGAGTTCGACGTGGAAGGCAGCCTGGTGCAGGATTGCGAGGTTTGCTGCAACCCCTGGCAGGTCCAGGTCTGGACCGAAGGAGGCCATCGCCTGGTACCGGTGGGACGCACGGATGGGTCTGAATAGCTAAGGTAACATCCGGTCCTGCCAGCGCTCGCCGCTCATACCCTTGACCACGGCGCGAATGCCGGATGCCAGCCGTTCCTGCAAAGGACGACGGCGTTTGTAGTGCACCTCGAAGATGTCGCGGTCCTTGCTGGCGGCGAGCAGGTAATCGTCGCTGGTTTGGATGATGTCGATCAACCTGCGCTCTAGAGCCCTTCTGATTTTGGCTGAATTGGGGGATTTCCGAATCGGGATAAGTTTGATTCAACTTGTGAGCTGGAATGGAGGCCAGCTTGCATGGCGCGAGCTTATTCTCTTGATTTGCGTGAGCGAGTTGTGGCGGCAGTTGTGCGCGGCCTGTCGTGCCGGGCAGTGGCGGTGCGTTTCGATGTCAGCGTCGCGAGCGTGGTGAAATGGACCCAGCGGGCACGTGCGACGGGCAGCCCAGCCGCCAGACCGATGGGCGGCAAGCGGCCCTATCTTTTGGCGGGCCAGCGCAGCTGGCTGCTGGCTCGTCTCGACGAGAAGCCCGATCTGACGTTACATACGCTCTTAAGAGAACTCGGCGCACACGGCGTGACCGTGTCCTGCGACCCCTTATGGCGCTTTCTGCGGCGGGAAGATTTTAGCTTCAAAAAAAGCGTCGCGGCGAGCGAGCAAGAGCGTCCTGATGTCGCTCGCAGGCGGGCCGTATGGAAGCGTTTTCAGGCACGGCTTGCACCCGCGCGTCTCGTCTTTCTCGACGAGACTTGGACCAAGACCAATATGTCGCCGCTTCGGGGATGGCGCCGCCGCGGCGAGAGGCTCCATGCCAAGGTTCCTCACGGCCATTGGAAAACCTTGACCTTCGTGGCCGCCTTGCGCTGTCAAGGCATCGATGCGCCGTGCGTCTTCGACGGTCCAATCAGCGGCGAAAGTTTCAAGGCTTATGTCGAACAAGTGCTCGCTCCGGCGCTGCGCCCCGGCGACATCGTTGTCATGGATAACCTCGGCTCGCACAAAGGCACCGCGATCCGCCGCGCCATTCGCGCTGCTGGCGCTCATCTCTTGTTTTTGTCGCCGTACTCGCCGGACCTCAATCCGATCGAGCAGGTCTTCGCAAAACTCAAGATACTTCTCAGAAAAGCCGAAGAGCGCACCGTCGATGGCCTCTGGCGGCGCATAGGCGGTCTCCTCGACGCCTTCACTCCCGGCGAATGCGCCAACTATCTCCAAAACGCAGGATATGCTTCTATCTAAATCCGAAAGGCTCTAGCGCCTGTGTGCCGTACCAGTGCTCGCCGGTGGCGACCATTTCGATCTCAAGCTGCGGACGATTCTCGGTGATGAAGCTCTTGAACAGCTTGTGCGTGCCTTCCAGTTCCTCCTGAAACTTGTCGCGAGCGGCATCGGTGTTCTCGCCAAACAGGGTGAGGGTGCGTTTGTACTGGCCGGCAGTGTGCAGCTCGAAGTCGACGTTGTGTTCCTTCAGGAAGCGGTTGAAGTTCGGCAGCTGGCCGACCACGCCGATCGAACCGATGATGGCGAAGGGGGCGGCGATGATGCGTTCGGCGACGCAGGCCATCATGTAGCCACCGCTCGCGGCGACTTCGTCAACGGAGGCGGTGAGCCTGATCCCGGCGCTTTTCAGCCGGCGCAGCTGCGATGCCGCCAGGCCGTAGGTATGGACCATGCCGCCCTGGCTCTCGAGCCGCAGCAGCACCTCATCCTCAGGCCTGGCGACCTGCACCACCGCGCTGATCTCCTCGCGCAGATGCTCGACTGCCGAGGCGCGGATGTTGCCATCGAAGTCCAGCACGAATACGCGTGAGGGCGAAGTCTTGCCCTTCTTCTGCTCCTTCGCACGCTGCTCGTATTCTTTTTTTTTCGCCTTGATGCGGGCCTTGCGCTCGCGGGGGTTGAGAAGATCGTGATTGAGGACATTCGCCATCTGCTCGAAACGGCGATTGAGGTTCTTCACCTCCAGGTGCTCGGCCGTATATTCGCGGGCATGATGGATGGCATTGTAGAGAAAGCCGATCACCACGCCGATCGCGATGACGACGGTGGTGACTTCGGCCAGGAACAGGCCGTATTGCAGCAGGTAGTCCAGCACATGAAAGCTCTAGTTGAGATCAGTTCAGCGTATTAAGGGGCGGAATTCTAGCCCGCATCCGCCCTCAAGAGATACGCGGACCGGGCGCCCAGCCCGAAGATGACGGCGCAGCAGGCTCGCTGGCGCCTTGATATGGCCGGGCGAGTCGTTCAATGCCGGAATGTAACGCAGCTCGCCGCCGCCATGGGACCGGTACAGCCTGGCGTAGCGGATGGCGATTTCCTCCAGCATCTCCAGGCAGTCGACGGCGAAGCCCGGCGCGATAACGTCGATATCGCCCAGTTGCGAGCGGCATGGGGTTTTACTTACAAGTCGAATATCGTCTGGCATAAAATCCGGAAGGATGGCGGCCCCGATGGTCGCGGCGTCGGATTCTATTTCCGGAACGTCACAGAGCTGGTTCTGTTCGGGGTGCGCGGCAAGAACGCCAGAACCCTTGCGCCTGGGCGTAGTCAAGTGAATTTTATCGCGACCAGGAAGCGGGAGCATTCCCGCAAGCCGGACGAGCTTTATCCGATTATAGAGGCGTGTTCGTCCGGGCCATATCTTGAGCTTTTCTCGCGCGGAGCGCGGCGCGGCTGGCAAGTTTGGGGAAATCAGTCCGACGCTGATTACAGCCCGAGCTGGCCAACCTATAAGAACAACAGCGCGGCCCTTACCGCCGCTGAACAAGCAGCAGATTTTCAAACTGTGCCACTACCAAGATCGCCGCGTGCTTCTCGCGCTCAAGGCCGCCTGCGCAAACGGCATGTCCGCTCTCGGTGAACGGCCTCTTCGCTCAATTTTGCCTCCGGCGATTATCCGGCAGGAGCTACCCGCACATTGCGTGCGCCATCATCAAAGCCGGGCGCGACGGCGATAAAACCCCGCCCCTGAACTGGGGCTGCTGTCTCGGCCATTAACTCAATCAACGCGACGGGATGAACAAATTCGTCCTTAAAGCAGGGATAGAGCTGGGGATCGAAAATGCGGCGTAACCATCCGAGGACCACCATATGTCTCTCGGAATTCTTAAGGTCCGGGTGATAAGTTACCCAGATGTCATAGAAATGACTAATTCCAATTTCCACAGGAACCAAACGTGCGCCCAAAGCGAGAGCATAGCTCGGCAGAAATCCGATCCCGGCTCCCCGCTCAACGGCGTAAAGCAAAGCCGAGCTCGCGTTGGTCCGGATGTTGACTGTTTCTTGTAAATTGTGCAATTTCAGTTGCTCGGCAAAGACAGTTTCCGAAATTTGCGGTGAGACTTGCTGCAACAGGCGATGGTGACGAAGATCGTGCAACGATGTCGGCAGGCCGAACAGCCGCTGATAGCTTTCGGCGACGAATGGAAAGACGTGCAGACGGCCAAGGCGTGTCGCGATCATGTCCGGGTGAGACGGCCGCTGCAATTGAATTGCAATGTCGGACTGCAACCGGGAAACATCAGTTAATTCCATGGTGCAGTTCAGTTCGAATGTGAGCATTCGGTTAGCGTACTGGAACTCGATGAGCTTGGGCATTAACCAATAAGTGCCTAGGCCCTCGGTGATTGGCGCAGCTCCGATCCGGCAGCTTCTCCTACGGCGCACCAAAAGTGGACGTCTTGACTCTTCTTGGGGAGCCGACCGCGGCTATCTATGCTTGGGCTCTTTGCTTACCCGCAGTCACGATCGGAGCCATAGGTAACGTCATGCACTGGCTTCAGCGCCCTCTTTATCGGGAATCCGACATTTTTGCCCGTGCAGGAACGATCGGTGGGATGCGCTTCATGCGAGACACCGGGTTTGTTGCGAGTGTCTCCCGCGCTCCAGACTTGTGGGTATACCAGCGTCACCCTCGCTCGAATTCGAATATTTCAACTAATACCAGTTGACCATGACCGGTACTCCAATCACGAATGCCGATCGCAAAATCGATGAGCCGTTCCAGGCGAAGCAACAGTGCTCGAGGAAGTCGTCTAGGATTTGAACACGCGGCTCGTCCTTCGGCGAGAGCCGAGGAGCCAGTTGGTCTTCCTGCGATTTTCTGGACACCGGATTAAGCGGCTTGGCGCTCTGCTGTCCGGAGGTAATGTACCCACTGAATGGAGCCTTTGACGATTGTCATATGATTCCTCGCCGTTCGGTTCGTCGACGGCAGACAAACATTCTTCGCTCAGCTCTATTGTCTTCGCATCAAATTGCCGTTCAAGCTCGCGAAGCTGTGCTTCGAACCTGTAGCCCGCCTCGCGAAGCCGCACGACCTTGGCGCTGGCGTCATTTCGTTCCATCCCCTCTTGCGATGGCACGCCTGTCTTTGTGCCGAATCGCCAACGCAGCTAAAGCGTTTCATCATTGCCGCTTTGCGCGCGCAAGAACGGCGGCTGCCTTCACGCCGATATGGTCGGCCTGTTTCTCGCGTTTAAGTACGAGATCCGCATGCCATCGCGCCACTTCCAGATGGCGCATCCCATTTCGCAGGATTACGCCCTGCAGGCATTCGAGAAAGCACACTTTCCAGGAGCCGGTTAAGCTGCTCAAGCTTGGCAACGACCGAATCGTCCGCTGGCCTTCATTGTTTAAGTGCTCTTTATCGTCGGCAGTTTGAAACGGGTAGCGCCTAGTCAAATGCAGGTAATCGGGGCTGCGCGGTTTGCGCCCTGTAAACGCTTGGAGTTCGATTGAAAGCCATTTCCCACCCATAAGGAATTGGTGCCATATGTCTCTGACGACTACTAATATTGCTTAAGAAATCAGTATGCCGGAAAATTCACGACGAGGTGTTGCGGTTGTGCAACGGCAGATCGTGGACGTATCCCGCTCAATCTCATGGGATTACTTCTCACACCACGTCTCATTGCTCGTGACTCTCGTCGCCATGGCCGTCTCGGACTTGACGGCCGAGGTGATGGGTCATTCTCTTCGAGACCCGGTTTACGAGCCTGTTTCAAAAGCTTGCAAAAAACCTAAGCCCTCCTCCTGAAGAATCCGTACTTTGTCGCCCGGATCGTACCAAAATGGTTCACGTGCGGCGGCGGGACGAATTCGCGCCGGGCGCAGAAAACGCCAGCGCGAACGTCAGGTCAAGTTGATCTTAACCTAATCCTAGAGCCCTTCTGATTTTGGCTGAATTGGGGATTCCCGAATTGGGATAAGTTTGATTCAACTTGTGAGCTGGAATGGAGGCCAGCTTGCATGGCGCGAGCTTATTCTCTTGATTTGCGTGAGCGAGTTGTGGCGGCAGTTGTGCGCGGCCTGTCGTGCCGGGCAGTGGCGGTGCGTTTCGATGTCAGCGTCGCGAGCGTGGTGAAATGGACCCAGCGGGCACGTGCGACGGGCAGCCCAGCCGCCAGACCGATGGGCGGCAAGCGGCCCTATCTTTTGGCGGGCCAGCGCAGCTGGCTGCTGGCTCGTCTCGACGAGAAGCCCGATCTGACGTTACATACGCTCTTAAGAGAACTCGGCGCACACGGCGTGACCGTGTCCTGCGACCCCTTATGGCGCTTTCTGCGGCGGGAAGATTTTAGCTTCAAAAAAAGCGTCGCGGCGAGCGAGCAAGAGCGTCCTGATGTCGCTCGCAGGCGGGCCGTATGGAAGCGTTTTCAGGCACGGCTTGCACCCGCGCGTCTCGTCTTTCTCGACGAGACTTGGACCAAGACCAATATGTCGCCGCTTCGGGGATGGCGCCGCCGCGGCGAGAGGCTCCATGCCAAGGTTCCTCACGGCCATTGGAAAACCTTGACCTTCGTGGCCGCCTTGCGCTGTCAAGGCATCGATGCGCCGTGCGTCTTCGACGGTCCAATCAGCGGCGAAAGTTTCAAGGCTTATGTCGAACAAGTGCTCGCTCCGGCGCTGCGCCCCGGCGACATCGTTGTCATGGATAACCTCGGCTCGCACAAAGGCACCGCGATCCGCCGCGCCATTCGCGCTGCTGGCGCTCATCTCTTGTTTTTGCCGCCGTACTCGCCGGACCTCAATCCGATCGAGCAGGTCTTCGCAAAACTCAAGACACTTCTCAGAAAAGCCGAAGAGCGCACCGTCGATGGCCTCTGGCGGCGCATAGGCGGTCTCCTCGACGCCTTCACTCCCGGCGAATGCGCCAACTATCTCCAAAACGCAGGATATGCTTCTATCTAAATCCGAAAGGCTCTAGGGGAATTTTAACAATTGTAAGCGAAGGCGCGAGCACACATGAGCGTTCCGGCTGGGCTCCATAGAAGACCGCCGGGCAAAAAAGCGCCCGCCGAGGGGGATCGGCAGGCGCTTACGGCTGGGCTGGGGGAACTTGCCATACCCTAGCCGGTGCAATGAATAATCCGCACTAATCGTAATGTACCTTGCCTTAACCCGTTAACAACCATTAATTTTGCAACGCTCATATGTCACAATGCATGCACATTCGGCAAAGCCCAAACCCGCGCTCCCAAATTTATCTCTGTTCCATCGATAAGCCCGCGCCGGCACTGCTGGCGAAGCGCATGAATGAGAGGCGACGGCCTTGGCGAGCACCTTGTCGCCGGTATCGAGACCCTTGGCGGCCATGACTTTCAAGGCAAGTTGACGGGCATTCAGCGGGCCGCTGGCGAGCGCCGAGTTCCCGGATCGAAGACGTGTTCATTTGCTGAACAATCTCCTTGGCCCAACCTGCGTGTGATAAATGCTCGCGCCACCAGTCAGCGACCCATTGCCCCACATAAGGTAATTGAATGACGAAGTCCGGCACCGGAATGCCAGATTCTTCGACCGTCCGACCGTAGTCGACGATTTCGCGAACCTCGCGGAGCGCGTCGACGGCAAGAGTGGCAAACGGCAGAAATACTGCGAGGCCGACAAGCGCGGTGAACAGAACGGGCAGAACCTCTTTGGCCACCAGGGGCGACGCTTGTCGACGAACACGATCAAAAGAAGGCCAGATTGCGATCGCGAGCACGAGCGCCCAAGCCAAAGCGCGCAGGTAATTCGCCAGTATGTAGAGGCCTACGCCTACCAGCACTCCGCAAAGAAGCAGCCACGCGGCGCGCTCCTGCCAAGACGGCGATTCCGTGCTGCGTAATTGGCGAGAGTTTTCTTCCGCCCGCTTCCCGGCTAACTCCTGGGCTACTTCCATCTCACTGCTCCGAAAACCAGCATCGTGGCGCTGCAGGGAACATATCTCAAAGCTTGCCGTGGACATGATCACCTTTTGTCGAACGGCTACTTCGCGCCAGAAACAGACATGCGAAACCGCAAGACACCCAATAGCGCCATTTTCGTGCTCGCGGGCGCACGTGAGATCGCGGATTCACGCCAACGCCAAGAAGCACATTTACGAGGCCAGGCTGGTCGGCCGCACTCTTCTCGTCTTGTCCGCAACTCGCCTGCGGTATCCATAGGGTTGGAGTTACCTGTCGCATCGCCTGATCTTTCCTTAGCCGGACAATTCTTTTTTAACTGCGCAATAGCACGAGCATGGCCTCAAGTGCGGCATTTACCGGGGAAATGGCAAAACAGCTCAGAGGTTCAGCCTTCCTACTCCCTCCGTCAAACTCCGATTGACTCTCCTCGGATAGTGAGAACAAATATGGAACCTACCATCCTCCGAGCCCGTTGCCAAGGACATGAGCACGCCTATTACTCATTCCAGTATCGAGGAGCTTCGCGAGCGCATCCGGCGCCTCGAGGGCGCGGCCGGCCGCCGGCGATTGGTGCTGCCCTTCGGTCTAAAGGCAATCGACCGGCATCTCCCGGGTGGGGGATTGGCGCTCGGCGCGCTACATGAGGTGGCGGGCGGCGGCCATGGCGCGATCGACGGCGCGGCCGCGGCGCTCTTTGCGGCGGTAATCGCTACGCGGCTGCGGGGCCGGGTGCTCTGGTGTCGCACCCGGCAGGACCTGTTCGCCCGGCCCTTGCGCAAGCCGGGCTCATGCCCGGCCGGGTGATCTATGTGGAGGCGGGCGATGAGAAGTCGATCCTCATCTGTTTCGAGGAAGGCTTGCGGCACGGCGACCTTGGCGCTGTCGTAGCAGAAGTCATCGCGGCTCTCCATGACCGCCTCCCGCCGCCTTCAACTTAACGCCGAAGGCTCGGGCGCCATCGGCCTCGCCATCCGCCGCTGGCGGCGGCCGGCAGAGACGGCCGATTTCGGCCAGCCGACGGCAAGCATCAGCCGTTGGCGGATCACCGACCTCCCCGCGACCCCATTGCCTGTTCCGGTGTTGGACGCGCCTGATGGCAGGTCGAATTGATCCGATGCCGCGCCGAGGAAAGCGCCGATTTCAAAAGTGGAGGCCTGCGATGCCAAGGGTCGTCTCGCTCTTCCTTTCCGGCCTGGTCCACGGACCGGGTCAGAAGGATATTGGGCGGCGCCGCGCCTCCGGCTGAGGCGCCGCTCGTCCTGACCGCTTGTGAGAGTATCGCAGCGAAGACTGCGGGCGACCATCCATAAATTCCGGCTGGAACGCTCGATAACCCCGAGTCGAAAACGGCCTCGAGAGGCCGGCGAGCGTCTTTCGTAAGTTGCGCACCACGGCAGCCATTACGACTTGCCGGTCGCGCGAAAACAGACGAAGAAAAATTAACCTAGACGAAGAGGTCGGATCGCCGCAGGCGTAGCGCGAGAACCAGAGTCAGTAGCTTTCCGATCCGGCCTTGATCGACATCGGCCGCGAGCTCCGCGATCTGCGTAGAATGTGTTTTTTCGCAGATAAGTTTTCTATTGTCTGTCTCTCTTAAGCGGGAGCCGATCAAACTCGCTTGATCCAGCTACTGGCACTCTTGGTATTCGCTCCTGCCCACCACTCTTACGCTGCGCCACATATTGCAGAAAGCCGAGTCGGATTAATTCACGGCGGATTGGCACTAGCCGCACAGCGGATTTGTTCTTCAGCCGGCGCGGCGGCTTCATGCTGATATCGAAAAGCCAGACGCCCTCCTCTCACGAACGTCCGCGACATGCAGTTGGCAGATCTCTTCCTGGCGGGCACCAAAAAACACAGCGATCAGCGGAAGCCAGAATCTTTCGTCGCAAATGATCTCGGTTCCGGCAGCGGATCGCCGATGCTCGGATTTGCAGCCCGTCCAGACCGGTGTCTTAAAAAGTCGGGCAAGTTCGCTGCGCATCCACATGGGCCGCTGATCCTGCGTTCGCGGTTGTTGCGGAAACTTGAAGCCAGAGAAGATGTTCTCGGCCGCATCGCCCCGCGTAATAAACTCGTCCCAGAGCGACGAGAGTGCCGAAATGTGACGCTTCACCGTGCGAACGGACAGCCGTTCGGCCTGATGCCCGCTGGCGGCGTCGATCTGCAATATCTGTTGCGGCGTCTTGCCGCGATATTGCGTTGCCTTGCCGTAGTCAGCAGGCAATCGTTCGATGACGTCCTTAAATCTCGCCGCATCGATTTCGTGTCTTTCGCGAGTGGGTAGTCACCGCAGATCACGCTGAACAGCTCGTAGCTCTTTTCGTTCTGCGCGGCGGTTTGATTTTCCCAGCGGCGCAATTGTTTTTGCCTCGTTATGAAATCAGCCGAGACTGTGCTGAAAGACGGAGCATCGAAAGCGGGGGGATGGTTCCCTGACGGGTGTCCCTGGCGATACTGGCGCAGTTGACGCGGCGAATAGCGCCTCGGCTTTTTGCTTGAGCAGCTTGTCCCGCGGCTTTTGAAATCGCCTTCGTAGCGCGCGCAAACGGCCTCTGCGGCGTGGATGCCGGCGCGCAAGAGCGCCTGCTTGAGCTGATTTTTTTCATCCTTGCCGAGCAAATTCTCTGTATTGTGCTTCCGCATCATGGCCCAGGCAATGATATCGACATTTCCGAGCACGTTGCTACTCAGGTCTTTGCGAGCCTGCAGTGCGACTTTTTTGTAGAACTCGGCACGCCGCAGTCGTGCATCTTCGGGAATCGCCCCCAGCCGAAGGCGCGTTCGGTTTTCTTGATCTAGAACGTAGGCGTAGAAATCCTGAACTATCAGGGCCAGCTGGTCATCGGAAAGCATGGTGTGGCGACGGCTCTCAATGAACAAATTCTCCGAAATGATATATAATCGCCGCGAGCGGAGTTCGGCGGCTCTCAATTCGGAAGTTCGCAAGCTGCAGGTAAACTCGGACAGCCGAATAGCAGCCGCAGGTCGCGCGGGATAGCCCGGCGGAAATAAAAAATGCGGTTGCGCTGGCCGAGGTTGCGAAGCGAACGCGCCAATTGGGTGCCCTTCTGTGCAAACGGCCCGGCAGATGGGCTGCGGGGCCGCGAAGGGCAGAGAAAACTCAGATAAAACAGATGCTTGAAAAAACTGGCTGGGGCGGGAGGATTCCCAGCCAAGTTTTGAATGGCCCGATTCACCAGGGTGTTTGACCGCTCAAGCCATCTTACTGTAGCATCGTTGCGGGCATTCTCAATACTGCGCATCCACATGCCCAGACCCCGCCGATCCGAGCCATGAACGACCCCGAAATCGAAGCCATTGACGAGCCTCCGCCGGAGTACATGGACCTCGCCAATGCGATTGTGGCAATGCGGGAGTGGTTTTCCCTGTGCGGCGCTCAGCGCGGAGGGTACCCGATACTGGTCTCCGAGGATGGCTTCGGCATTCAGGAAATGGAGGAACGAATCAGACCGCGCTCGCGTCGGGCCAAATCCGAAGCTTTTACCAGGAGGGATCAGAATATGTCGAACTCACTCGACCGATTTGGAAAAACGACACGGCCTGGAAAGCCATCCGAAGGGGAACGCAGCTACGAATTGTGACCGAAAAATCCGAAGCCATGTTTCGCCCAGTCGTGAAGGGTGACGAGATAGCCTCAATCGCCTTTCCCGATGCACACTCGGCTACCGCGCCATCGGCTGAAGCGAAAGGCCGGGAAGCACCCTCCTCGCCCGCCGCAGCCTACCACCCCATCGGCTGAATCGCCTGAGCTCGCGCCGGCCGCTCGCCGCCCACTTTATCTAAGCTACATGAACAGTGCCGCCGAAGAGCTCCGTCTCGACGGCAGAAGAATTGGTGCAAAACTGCTTCGCGAGTACCTGAAGGAGCACTGGCCTCCCAAGCTTGGAGGGCCGAGTAACGCAAAACTGGCGGCAATGGCGACATTTCTGCGATATCCCGAGCACGAAAAAGGCGGCTGTTCCCCGGCAAAAAACGGGGTCTGAACGCAAAGCAATAAACTGCTTATTGCGGTTTTCCTAAAATCGAACGATCCGTGTGCCCCAAGAAGCCTTTTTTTTGCACTTGGAGCACTCAATGGAAATGTTTACGGCGGTCCAGAAGCGGCGCGGTCGCTCGACTAAGGTTCATGCCTTTTCGTGCATGCACCAATTGCTTCTTCATGAAACCAGGGTTCTCAGGACTCGCGTCGCAGTTGCACACTAACTTCGGCCCCACAATCCGCAAGCGCGGTCGGGATAAGGAAGGCACCCCACTTGAACTCCTTCGTGCCGCGACCTGCGAACCTGATGATGCGAAGGAGTGCATGCTTGTTCTCTTGAATTCGTGGGAGCGATGCGCCACCCGGAGCCAACCTCACGCCCAGGAGTAATGGGAATGCCAGCGCACAAGCGACCGGTCGCGGGCAGGGCAAGGTCCGATGGTCCCGATGGCACGGACGGCAAGAACTTCGGCGCCACGATTCCGCCTACTCCCTCAAGAGCTCGTTCGGCTAGGCGAATCGGGGCGGACAAGATCGCGCAAGCGCTCTGCATCTTGGCGGTGGACCATGGCCTCGCACCACGCCTTAACCCGCCAGGGGATATCGCATCGGACCATTGGTGGGACACCTCGCCGGGGCCAGACGAACCCATTTCAGCCGCCGCTAGAGAATCAAGCCAGGCCCGCCTTCTATTACTACGACGGGCCAATTCGAATTCCCATGCAGATTCCCCTAAACTTCGTCCCCAAGGATAACACGGCATTCCTACTGTTGGTGGAGGCGCTGTGACGTTGCCCCCGCAATTTAATCCAAGTCGAACTGGAGTCTGGCCCTTGAGAAAGGACCAGACCATGAAGCGCAAGCGATTTACCGAAGAGCAGATTATTGGGATTTTGAAGGAGCACGAGCTCGGTGCGAAGACGGCCGACGTGTGCCGAAAGCACGGGATCAGCGAGGCGACTGCGATGCTCGATAATGCAGCTTTGAAGGACCTTCTTTCAAAAAAATGGTGACGCCCGCTGTAAAGCGAGAAGCCGTCGCTTACCTTGAAGGCGCGCATGGGATGAGCGAGTGGCGGGCGTGCAAGGCGATTGGTTGCGATCGGATGACGGTGCGCTACCGGTCACGGCGGCTGGACGATCGAGTCCTGCGTGAGCGGTTGCGTGCGCTTGCAAGGAAGCGCCGGCGCTTCGGCTACCGGCGCCTGCTCATCTTTTCTTGCGCCGGGGAGGGTTTGCCATAAACCACAAGCGCCTTTTACGCATCTACCGGGAGGAACGGCTCATGGTGCGCAAAAGGGGCGACCGCAAAAGGGCTCTGGGCACGCGGGCGCCGATGCCGGTGCCCTTGGCCCCGAACGATCGCTGGTCGCTGGATTTTGTCTCCGACCAGTTCGTCTGCGGGCGGCGCTTCCGGATCCTCGCCGTCTTCGACGACTGCACGCGGGAATGCCTGGCGGCGGTCGCCGACATCTCGCTCTCGGGCCTCAGGGTTGCCCGTGAGCTCGATCTTCTGATCGCATGGCGCGGTAGACCTCAGACCATCGTCAGCGACAATGGCACCGAGCTGACCAGCAACGCCATCCTTTGCTGGGCAAAGCAGATCCAGGTCGATTGGCACTACATCGATCCCGGAAAGCCGGTTCAGAACGCCTTCATCGAGAGCTTCAATGAACGCTTGCGCGACGAATTCCTAAACGAGACCTTGTTCACGTCACTTTTGCAGGCGCCAAGCGCTCGAAGACTGGCGCTCTGACTATAACATGGTTCGGCCGCATTCTCGCATCGGCTGGCTTGCGCCAGCCATCTACGCCAGCCAATTCTCACCGCCACAGGGCCAAGCCGCTGCGCTCCGCAATCGCTCCGCGCCTTGGCCCGTGGCTGCAACCATGCATGATGCCAACAACCGCCAGACTCTAGTCGCAACTGGATGAAAGTTGGGGGCAACGTCACGGGCTCGCCGAAGGCACCGTCTTCAAATCCTAAAACGACATTCTTGACCACTGCTATTTCGCTTGGACCAAGACCACCGGCGCGCCCTCGAAAATAATGTCCATCGGCAGGCGCGAACGGGCGCATGGGTCATCATCAATGAGAACGGGCGATTTTTACGGCGTTCGACGCTTTCATTCGTTTCACCGATTTTCAAACTCAAACCGGTTTTGTCGCGATTGAAGTCAAACACGCGGAGAACCGAGCAACTTTCAAAGCACCGTGTTCCTTGAAGACGACGGCAGCGGCTTCGGCGTGTTCTGCGGGCTATTTTTCATTGTGATCTATCGCTCCAACTTTTTGGTAAGTTTTATGTCACCCAAATGGGTCTTTCCGGGGTTGGAAATATTCATTTATTCATTCAGGATGATCCTTTTCAAAAGCATACATCAATTTTTAGTTTTGTTAATAGTTAATATCTAATCATCACGGTCAGAAGCGCCCGCCGATCCTCCCGGCGGGCGCTTTCATCGAGGAATTTAAATGAACTTTTTCGACATGAATTCCGAGGTCTGCAATCTGCGCGCCGAAGAGGAGCGCATTCTTTCATCCTTCACCCAGCACCTGATCGAGATCGCCGCCGTCGCGGGAGCGCGTGGATCGGCCCCCTCTCCAACCGCGGCGCTCAATGCGATGCGCCTGCCCGCGATCGCCCTCGACCAGCAGGGGTTTGTCGTCGAGGCGAACGCCGCGGCCGAGGCCGTTTTCGACAATGATTTTAGGATCAAGGACCGGCGTCTTTTCGTTCGCGACCCCGCAGCCCGGGCCCTCCTGAAAGACGCCATCGATCAATGGAGAACCTTGCCCCGTCTCAATCCGTTAGCTACCGACCCGATCATCGTTCAGCGCCGGGACAAAATGCCGGTTATCGTGCGAATTTGGCCTTTCGATGGGGCGGCGCACTTGCCCGCGCAGGAAGTGCGCGCGCTTTTGACGTTAAATGCCTTAGGGCCGAAACCAGGGCCGCCGCCGGCGATCCTCGCCAAGACATTCCGCCTTACGCCTGCGGAGTCGAAGCTCGCCTGCGTCATCGCACGCGGCGCCTCTCCCGAAATCGCGGCCGGAGAATTGAAGATTTCACGTGAGACGGCGCGCAACCAGTTGAAATCGGTCTTTGCCAAGACCGACACACATCGCCAAAGCGAACTTGTCGCGCTGCTTTTGCAGGTCGAATGACGACGGGCGCCGAGATTTGACACCAAAAGGGGTCGCTCAAACGAGATCAAAAAAAATGATTTTGCGTTTTCTTTAGAGCAACCAGATAAGCACGTTCCCAACAAGGTAGCCCTAGAGCCTTTCGGATTTAGATAGAAGCATATCCTGCGTTTTGGAGATAGTTGGCGCATTCGCCGGGAGTGAAGGCGTCGAGGAGACCGCCTATGCGCCGCCAGAGGCCATCGACGGTGCGCTCTTCGGCTTTTCTGAGAAGTGTCTTGAGTTTTGCGAAGACCTGCTCGATCGGATTGAGGTCCGGCGAGTACGGCGGCAAAAACAAGAGATGAGCGCCAGCAGCGCGAATGGCGCGGCGGATCGCGGTGCCTTTGTGCGAGCCGAGGTTATCCATGACAACGATGTCGCCGGGGCGCAGCGCCGGAGCGAGCACTTGTTCGACATAAGCCTTGAAACTTTCGCCGCTGATTGGACCGTCGAAGACGCACGGCGCATCGATGCCTTGACAGCGCAAGGCGGCCACGAAGGTCAAGGTTTTCCAATGGCCGTGAGGAACCTTGGCATGGAGCCTCTCGCCGCGGCGGCGCCATCCCCGAAGCGGCGACATATTGGTCTTGGTCCAAGTCTCGTCGAGAAAGACGAGACGCGCGGGTGCAAGCCGTGCCTGAAAACGCTTCCATACGGCCCGCCTGCGAGCGACATCAGGACGCTCTTGCTCGCTCGCCGCGACGCTTTTTTTGAAGCTAAAATCTTCCCGCCGCAGAAAGCGCCATAAGGGGTCGCAGGACACGGTCACGCCGTGTGCGCCGAGTTCTCTTAAGAGCGTATGTAACGTCAGATCGGGCTTCTCGTCGAGACGAGCCAGCAGCCAGCTGCGCTGGCCCGCCAAAAGATAGGGCCGCTTGCCGCCCATCGGTCTGGCGGCTGGGCTGCCCGTCGCACGTGCCCGCTGGGTCCATTTCACCACGCTCGCGACGCTGACATCGAAACGCACCGCCACTGCCCGGCACGACAGGCCGCGCACAACTGCCGCCACAACTCGCTCACGCAAATCAAGAGAATAAGCTCGCGCCATGCAAGCTGGCCTCCATTCCAGCTCACAAGTTGAATCAAACTTATCCCGATTCGGGAATCCCCCAATTCAGCCAAAATCAGAAGGGCTCTAGCTGGCATAACTTTTCGAGGAAGGATGCGAGGGGAAAGCGTATTCTGTCGTGCCCTCCGCTAAGGCGCTCGTTCGGGCTCTGTTGCATTCGTTGGCTACGGGCAGTGAGATCGTCGGCGCTTCGCCGAGGTGTCGGGCGCGGTTGAAGGCCTGCCCGATCCGTCCGTGCTCGCGCATGCGCGACGATATCGCAGCGATCCAGGCGGATGTGGAGAGAGCGTTTGATAGTGCTAGTGGCGGCCTTTGAAGCTGGACATTACCGCCGCAGCGTGCTCCAGCATGAGGGCATGGACGCGCACGCAATCGAGCAGCTCATCTATGAGCGCTCGGGGCTGCTCGGTGTCTCGGGTCTATCGGAGCGACATGAGAACCTTGCTGGCGAGCAATGCGCCCGCCGCAAAGGAGGCGATCGATCTCTTCGTCTATCGGATCAGGCGGGAGCTGGGTTCGCTCGTCGCCGCGCTCGGCGGGCTCGACGCCCTCGTCTTCACCGGTGGCATCGGGGAGCATGCGGCGGCGATAAGGGCGCGCGTGTGCAACGACGCACATTGGATCGGCATCACGCTCGACGAAGAAGCCAATGCCAGAGGCGACTCACGCATCTCGCGCGCCGCTTCCGCAGTGTCAGCCTGGGTGATGCAGACCGACGAAAATCTAATGATCGCGCGGCATACGCGACAATTGCTCGACCGCTGAAGGATCGCGGTGAGCTTCCCTATCCAGAAGAACTCGATCCCCTTTTCTCGTTGGCAAAGTAGGCCTTGTCGTGGGCATCGCAATGATCGCGCGAAAGGCAAATTCGCCGGCGTCGGCCGGCGGCTCCATCTCAAGGACATCGTCTGCCCGGCTTACCCGTTGGCAAGCGCGTAGGGCGAGATCACGATCGAAGAACTGGGTTTCGACGCTAAGAAATATCTCAAGACTGTACGCGCCGATTCATTCTCAGGCTTTCAGGCGTACGGATGTCTGGGGGACCCGGCGACGATCGAATCAGCTCCGAACCGCGCAGGCCAGGACGGCCCGCGCGAGCAGTGCGCCGCGGCCTACGTAGTTTCCGAGCCTTTGCGCGCTTGCCCGACTGTCACGAACATGCGAAGGTTGTTGGATCGATAGCGTCGTTCACCGCAGACCGGATCGTCGGAAACCTGCATTCGGCGCCAGTTATGAAACACGCAGCTCCTGTTTGGCCTTTGGTCGTGTACTGTGCCGCTGTTATTGCCCTCGTCGGCGGTATGATCGCGATTTCCTATGTTCTGGGGCAGCGACACACGAGCAAAGCGACGGTCCAGCCGTTCGAGTCCGGGATCGTGACCGTCGGCTACGCGCGGTTACGGTTCCCCGTAAAATTCTATCTCGTCGCGATGTTCTTCGTGATCTTCGACGTGGAGACGGTGTTCATCTTCGCCTGGGCCATCGCCTTCCGCGACGTCGGCTGGATTGGATACATCGACATGCTGGTGTTCGTCGGAGTGCTGGTCGCCGCGCTTGTCTACCTATGGCGGCTCGGCGCCCTGGATTGGGGGCCGCGGCGGGGCCGCCCGCGCGCCCTCTATCGGAGCTGACCGGTGATGCGGTGGCGGTTGAGCAAGGCGGTGCCGGCGTCCGGCGGCTCGGTTGATGAGACGATCAAGCGGCATCTCGTTTTGACGCGGCTGCAGGACATCGTCGCATGGGGTCAAAAGAACTCGATCTGGCCGTTCAATTTCGGCCTGTCCTGCTGCTACGTTGAGATGGCCACTGCGTTCACGAGCAAATACGACATCGCCCGATTGATTATCTTGGCGGGGTGATGAACAACCTGCCGTACGTCCTCGCTGTCGAGAAGCTGGCCGGGATCGAGGTGCCGGACCGCGTGAAGGTCATCCGTGTCATGCTGGCCGAGCTGTTCCGGATCATCAGCCATTTGGTATTCTACGGTACCATGGCCCAGGATGTCGGCGCGATGTCGCCGGTGTTCTATATGTTCACCGACCGCGAGCGAGCCTTCGATGTCATCGAGGCGATCTGCGGGTTCCGGATGCATCCGAGTTGGTTCCGCATCGGCGGCCTTTCACAGGACTTGCCGCAGGGATGGGACCGTTTGGTTCGGGAGTTCCTCGATTACATGCCGCCGCGGCTCAACGAGTACGACAAGATGTGTCGAGGTTCGATGGTGCCGGATCTAATCGCTATCTTGGGCAGCATCGACTTTGTGATGGCCGATGTCGACCGCTGACGGCACATCCGTGCTGATCCCGGCCGAGACCGCGGCCATCACAGCCCTTGCGGGCCAGTACGAAACCCGGCGCGGCGCCTGCATCGAGGCGCTACGAATCGTACAGCGTTCGCATGGCTGGATATCGGACGAGAGCCTGCGCGAAGTGGCGCGCCTCCTCGAAATGTCGCCCGATGAGCTGGACGGCGCCGCCACCTTCTACAACCTCATTTTCCGCCGGCCGGTCGGGCGTCACGTCATCCTGATCTGCGACAGCGTGTCCTGCTGGATCATGGGCTACGAGGCGCTGCGCGGTGCCTTCCAGGCCCGGCTCGGCGTGCGGCTGGGCGAAACCACCGCGGACGGCCGCTTTACCCTCCTGCCGATCGTTTGCCTCGGGGCGTGCGACCATGCCCCGGCGATTATGATCGACGAGGATCTCCATCGCGATGTCGACGCGGGTCGCTTGGACGCTGTGCTGGAGCAGTACCCATGACCGGACGGCAGGAGGAGCATCCGCTCACGCAGAATATCCGGCCGGGGGAAGAACCCCTCGGTATCGAGGCGTATCTGCGAACCGGCGGCTACGCGGCGGTGCGCAAGTCCCTCGGCGGCATGACGCCGGAGGAGGTGATCCGCGAGGTAACGGCGTCCAATCTGCGCGGGCGCGGCGGCGCCGGCTTCCCGACCGGAAAGAAATGGAGCCTCGAGCCCACCGGCGGCGATGCGCGGACGCGCAAATACCTCGTGGTTAACGCCGACGAGATGGAGCCGGGCAGCTTCAAGGACCGGCTGCTGATGGAGGGCGACCCGCACCAACTGGTCGAAGGCACGATCGTCAGCGCCTTCGCGATCCAGGCGAGCGTCGCCTACATCTTCCTGCGTGCCGAATACACGCTTGCCGGCGGTCGGGTGCAGCGCGCGATCGACGAGGCGCGCACCGAGGGCTATCTCGGCAAGAACATTCTGGGCTCCGGGTTCGACCTGGAGCTCCATCTGCATCGCAGCGCCGGGCGCTATATCTGCGGCGACGAGACCGCGATGCTGACCGCTCTCGAGGGCAATCGCGCGATCCCGCGGGCGAAGCCGCCGTATCCGCAGATCAGCGGGCTATGGGGCAAGCCCACGGTCGTCAACAACGTTGAAATCCTTGCCAATGTGCCGCACATCGTCAATCGCGGCGCCGAGTGGTTCCGCGGCCTGGCCCATGGCGAAGACGGCGGCACCAAGATCTATGGCGCCAGCGGCCGGGTGAAGCACCCGGGGGCGTGGGAGCTGCCGATGGGCACGACGATCCGGGAAATCCTCGAGGAGCATGCCGGAGACATGCGTGACGACTATGCGTTTCACGCCCTTCTGCCCGGCGGCGCCTCAACCGGATTTCTCGTCGAGCAGCATCTTGATGTCGCGATGGATTTCACGTCGGTCGAGAAGGCCGGCAGCCGGCTCGGCACCGACACGATGATCATCGTCGATGACCGGACCTGCCCCGTTGGGCTGCTGCACAACCTCGAACACTTCTTCGCCCAGGAGTCGTGCGGCTGGTGCACGCCCTGCCGAGATGGCCTGCCCTGGGTGGAACGGCTCCTGGCGGCGATCGATGCGGGGCAAGGAGAGATGCGCGACCTGGAGATCCTGGAGAAGCACGGAGATTTCCTGGGCCCCGGTAAAACCTTCTGCGCGCTCGCCCCCGGCGCCATGGAGCCGCTCGAAAGCGGCCTGAAGTGTTTCCGGGAGGATTTCGAGCGGCATATCCAGTCCAAGCGCTGTCCCTGGAGATAGAGGATGCCGCGCATCAACATCGACGGCACGGACTATGAGGTGACAGCGGGGCAAAATCTTCTCCACGCTTGCCTCTCGTTGGGCCTCGACGTCCCGTATTTCTGCTGGCACCCCGCGATGGGATCGGTCGGCGCATGCCGTCAGTGCGCGGTGAAGCAATTCCACGACAAAGACGACCGGCACGGGCGCCTCGTCATGGCATGCATGATCGCGGCCGCCGAGGGCGCGCGCATCTCGATCGGCGACCCCGAGGCGGTGAAGTTCCGCGCCAGCGTGATCGAGTGGCTGATGACCAATCACCCGCATGACTTCCCGGTCTGCGAGGAGGGAGGCGAGTGCCATCTCCAGGACATGACGATGATGACTGGACACGCCTATCGCCGGTATCGGTTCAAGAAGCGCACCTTCCGCAACCAGTATCTCGGGCCTTTCATCACCCACGAGATGGACCGGTGCATCGCCTGCTAACGCTGCGTTCGCTTCTATCGGGAGTATGCCGGAGGTCGTGATTTCGACGCCTTCGCCGCGCACAATCACGTCTATTTCGGCCGCCACGAGGACGGCGTCCTCGAAAGCGAGTTCAGCGGCAACCTGGCGGAAGTCTGCCCGACCGGCGTGTTTGACGACAAGACGCTCGCGGATTTCTACGACCGCAAATGGGATTTGCGTGGCACACCATCGGTCTGCGTGCATTGCGGGCTCGGCTGCAATACGACACCCAACGAACGCTACGGTAAAGCGCGGCGTATCCTCAATCGTTACAACAGCGAGGTGAACGGCTACTTCCTCTGCGATCGTGGCAGGTTCGGCTACGGCTTCGTCAACAGCAGCCTCCGGTTACGTCAGCCCCTACTGCGAAGGAACGGCAGTGGGGAGCCTGAGCCGACGACGAAGGACGAGGCGCTGAGCCATCTGACAAAGCTGCTGTCATCCCGCAAGGTGATCGGCATCGGCTCGCCGCGCGCCTCGCTCGAGGCCAATTTCGCGTTGCGCGAGTTGGTCGGCGCAGAGCGCTTCCATCTCGGACTGTCGGCAAGCGAGCAGGAATTGCTTGCCCTGATCATCGGCATCCTGCGGAGCGGTCCGGCGTGCGCGGCCTCGCTCAAGGGCGCCGAGCACGCCGACGCGGTGTTCGTGCTGGGCGAGGACGTGCCTGATACCGCCCCCCGCCTCGCCCTGAGTCTCCGGCAAGCGGTCCGCCAGAAATCGCTGGAGATCGCCGACCGGCTGAAGATCCCGCGATGGCAGGACGCGGCAGTGCGCGATGCGGCGCAGCAGGAAACGAGCCCGCTCTTCATCGCCACGCCGGATGCGACGCGGCTCGACGACGTGGCGGCGCGCGCCTTTCGCGCTGCCCCGCCGATCTCGCGCGCCTTGGCTTTGCCGTGGCGCATGAGCTGGATGCCGCGGCCCCCGCGATTTCGGACCTTCCGGACGATGTTGGCGTGCTTGCGCGAAAGATCGCTGACGCGCTCAAGAACGCGAAGCGCCCGGTCATTGTGGCTGGCACCGGATGCGCCAGCGCGGCCATGATCCAGGCCGCAGCAAACGTGGCCTGGGCGCTGTGCCGGGGTGGTCATGCCGCGGAGCTGTCCTTCGCGGTGCCGGAGTGCAACAGCCTGGGGCTCGGCCTCGTCGGCGGTGGCACGCTGCATGACGCCTTCCAGGCGGTCGAACAGGGTGCCGCGGACGTAGTCATCGTGCTCGAAAACGACCTCTATCGGCACGTCCTCGCGCGCTGCCTCCTCCATGAACGCCTGGTAGAGATCGAGCGCGCGTGCGGCGTTGTCGGGCGTGCCCACGTCGAGCAGACAGGAAAAGTGAGTGAAGAGGTCAGCCATGACAGTCTCCTGAAACGACGAAGCCCGGCGCGGGGGCCGGGCGTTCTGGAATTTCGGTGAAGCGGGGTCAGCCGGTGGGGGCGCCGTGGATGCGGTCGTGGTCGAACACGACGTCCTGAATCACGGCGTTGCGGCCGTCCGGCGCGATGCGGTCGATGAAGGCAATGATGCCTTCCCGCCGCTCGCCGATCTCGACGTGCTCGGGATGGGCGGCAGACTCCATCGCCGTCTTCGCCGCCGCCTTGGCTTTCTCGATCGCGTCCGCATCGGAATCGGCCTCGACGGTGAAGCCGTCATAGGCGCGCAGCCGGAAGCCGATCCTGACTGTGTATTCGCTCATGGCACGCCTCCCTCGATCTCCGGATCGCGGGTGCCGGCCAGGATCGCCTCGGCTTTGGCGATCGCGGCATCAGCGCGCCGACGCCAAAACGGCGGGTCTGAACTCCCGGCCTCCGGCGCCTGCGCGAGAACCTTCAGAATCCCGAGCAGGGTTTCGAAGTGATCGGCCTTGCGCTGAAGCCTCTCGCCGAACTGCGAAGGAACCGGGAGCGCGGCGACGCGATAGGCGGTGTCCTCGCCGGGCTACGCGCCGGTGATGTAGGTCTCGCCGGAGGAACTCGTGGTCTTCCTTCTGATCGGACCAGTCATCGTCTTCGATGGCGAGGCGGCAAGCCTGGTCGGGCGTCTCGGCTTCATAGGTACGCTGGCGGTAGACCGGAAGCCGGTAGGTGGTTTCGATCGTGAAGTGGGGCATGATGAGCTCCATAAATGCGAAAAGCCCGGCGTGGCCGGGCTTGGGGACGGAAGAAGTGCGGAATGGGTCGGCGTCAGAGACGCCAGGTTCGGACGACGCGCTGTGCTTCCTGATGATGCGCGAGCATCTCGCGATAGAAACGATGACGCGCTTCGCGATGCGCCGGGTCGCGGCGCGCCCGCGGCGTCAGCTTCTTCTCGGCGGCGGACGGCCGCGCGCCAGCCATCATGGACGGTGATGTCGAGGCGAAAATTAGTGGCGTACATGTCAGCCACCTCCCGATACTGAAGCAGCCGCGAACGGATCGACCAGCTTGTGGATCGGCTGCGCGCGCCCCATCCACGGCTCGGGCCGGATGCAGCGCACCCAGTCGGCGAAGCTCGGAACGAAGCCAAGATCTTCAACCACATGCTGTTCGCCGATCAGACGCACCGGCACGATGCGGCCCGTCGAGATCTTGATCGTCGCGCCGAACGTCCGTTCGAGTTCGAAGATGCCCTGGGCGTGATGGCGCAGCGCGCGGTGGCGGAAGTCGGCGGTGATGAGCTTCGAGGGCTCGTCGAACCATTGGTGGAGGTGCAGATAGTCGTCCGCGACGCCGCCCCACTTCTTCACCGAAGAGAGCGCGTGGTGATAGCAGTGTCCCATCGCCGCCTCCTTAAAAGACATGCTGGGTAGAGTCGGACGCGGTGTAGCGCTCGTTATAGTCGAGCGTGATCGTTCGTTCGGCAACATCGAAGGTGAAGTCGCCATAGGCGCCGTCATTGTTCTCCCAGCCGCAATGCGTATCGTTGAGGAAGTCGTAGGCGAGCCGTTCGATAGCGTC
>CAWEGU010000006.1:0-150499 GCA_963808645.1 uncultured Alphaproteobacteria bacterium | reverse complement strand
CAGGGCGGGGGCCTTGCCTGTGATCGGCAACAGCAACTCGCGTTGGCCCTCGCTCCGCTTGCGCGCTTTCGGTTTCTTCCCCTTCGACGCCGGTGATTGGGGCTCTCTCGCCAAACTCCGGCGCAAAGCTTCCATTAAATCGACGACGTTGCCTCCCGTCGGCCTGGAGCTACCCTTCGGCACCGGCATTCCAGCCTGCTTCTTCTTCAGCATCTCGACGACTGCTTCTTCATAGCGGTCCTTGAACCGCGACGGGTCGAACTCTCCGGTCTTCGATTCGAGGATATGTTCAGCGAGAGCCAGCATTTCCTTGGGAATTTTGATATCCGGAATGTCCGCGAAATATGTCGTCGTGTCGCGCACCTCGTAGGGATAGCGCAGTGTGGCTCCCAGAAGGCCCTTTTCCCACGCCTGCAACATCATCACCCGTTCGCGTTTCGCCAAGACCACTCGGCCCAGGGCGACCATGTCCTTGCCGCGCATCGCTTCCCGAATAACTGCAAACGCGTCCTGGCCGACGGGGTCATTCGGGATCAGGTAGTAGGGGCTGTCGAGAAAGCGTTCGTCAATCTGCGCCCGCGGCACGAAGCTATCGATGTCGATCGTGTGGCTACTCTCGACGGCAATCGCGTCGATGTCGTCGTCGTCGATCAGCAGGTACGTGTTCTTGGCGACCTCGTAACCGCGGCCCTTGTCCGCAGTCTCCACCGGCTCTCGGGTCTCATCGTCGATGAGTTGCTGCCGCAGCCGGTTGCCGGTCCTTCGGTTGATCTGCTTGAACGAAATGCGTTCCGTCGACGAGGTTGCGGCATAGAGCGCGATCGGACACGAGACGAGAGAGAGCTTGAGGTAACCCTTCCAATATGGACGAGGGGGTGCCACGGGAACTCCTACGCAACTCACATTACTCGCCAAATCTGGGGGAAATCAGCCGAGAGTCAATGCTGAGCCGAGAGCCGCGGCGTCTATTGCTCTGGCGCGGCAGGAACGTAAGGGGAACCTTGAGGTGCAAAGGTGGACTCTCCCGTGACCTTCCCGACCGTAGATGGCGCCGGGCGCTCTGGGCAATCTCATCGCTCCTTTCTTTGGCCCCGAAGCGACGGCTGTCAGTAGGACACCGGGTAGTGCATCAGTTTGATTTTTCGCTCGCATCGATCATGGCCACAATGTCCGCAACTGACCAAAGCTTGTTAGTTACGCCAACCGCCATCGCGGGGCTGATGCGAAGCGTTTTGTGGATGCGCGCGAAATTGTAGTGCATGTAGTGCAAGGCGACAGAGAGAGCGTGCTTTTCGATCTTTTTCGAGAAGGCGTTCGTCAGCCGCGTGAACCTACGGATGCTCATTCGCATTGTGAGGTTTTGCCGCTCGGCATAGGACGTGCTGACATGCCTCATATCAGGGTTGCCCTCGATCCTAGTTTTGATTGCTCCCGTACATTCGCCGGGGCTGTAATGGCCCTTAGAGCTTTCCGGCGAAGCCCCATAGAGCTTAACCAGCATGGCATAATCAACGTCGCCGCCAAATGCCCCTTCGATGGCCTCAAGATATGCTCTGTGCCCGTCTGACGTGATTTGAACGCGATTGGCGAGGCGCTTCGCGAGGTCGTCAACGAAGGCAAGTCCAGTCTCTGAGCTACGGTCGCCGATGCGCCATGACGGAACAAGCTTCGTGTCCGCATCGATCGCAACCCAAGTCCAAACGTCGCCAGCATCCTTTGGAGCGGATTTGGCGGTCGGAACATTTTTCTGCTTGGCGTAGACGAAGCTCCAAATTTCATCAAGCTGGAGTTTTTTGCAAGCGAGATTGCGAAGCGTCTTGTCCTGGTAGGCCGCGCAAGCCCGCCCAGCTTCAATGAAAAGCTTATTGACGGTGTTAAAAGCGACATCGGCAACGCGAGCCGTAGCTCGCATGCTGTTTCCCTCAACGAGAAGATGGAGGATCTGGGCGCGCCTTTCGGATGGGAGCTTGTTCATGCCCCACGATATGAATGTTATGCTTGACTGTCAAGCACTTTATTCAAGATCACTTCTTTTCTCCACGTTCCCGTTAGCCGTCGAGATTGGAACCCCGTCCCGAGGCTTACGCTTGGCAAGTTCCTTTCGCTTCAGCTCAATCAGCGTCGCCACCATATCAAGCGCGGCATCAGTGCCGACATCGCCTCCCACAATGATGCGCACATAACTGCCATCCTCGAAATCATATCGACCAATTGGCCGTTCATTGGTATGTAAAACAGAGGCTTGCTGCACAACGGCAGGTGACGGCGCCGTCACGGTGGCAGGCGACATAGGAACATCCTCCAGAACTGGTTCGTTCCGCGAATCATAAGCCAGAGATTCCCTATTCGCAAATTCTAAGGTCTCGCGAAATGAAAGTATAACCGTCGATACCGCAGATGGCACGAAGGATTTCCTAGCCAGAACGTTACGAAGCAATTCATCGTTTGGTATCGTTCCGCTAAACCGTTCAAATAGCTCAGCAAAAAGCTCTGGCTCGCTAGCGGCTTCCTTGATTGCCTTGACTCGCTCTAAATCGGAATGCGGATGTATGATGCGAAGTGATCGGTCACTAACTTTTAATTCTTCGCCTGCACGTTCGATCAAGCCATATTTTGCAAGGGTAGAGATAGCCGTGGCGGCTGGGCCGCTAATGGATTTATACCCGAGTCCCTTAGCTATCACCTCGCGGGGTGCAGCATGCGTATGAATATTCTTATATAGGGTGCCGACCCTCTCAATTGCGTCTGGAAGGCTCAACGCTGGATAATTTGGCGAGCGATTTCGTTTGTCCATAGCGGTATCTCCGGCATAACCGCTAGACAGATAATATGCTAACTCTCGTTCGTCAATATGAAAGTAAGTCGAAGGAAACCCCCAGAGGTGCAAAAAAATATCTCGGATGTGGAGAAAGCGGCTTGTGAAACAATTGGGTTTGGCGTACACGGCTAGCCCAGAAGGAAATTCGAAATGACAAGAGCAATAACTTCGCCGCCCAAGCTCACCGGCGACCGAGCCAAAACCGGAAGACCCGTTCCTGACTAGCTTTTCCTGGGCATGCAGGAACGGGCCGTGGTGAGCACCCGGAGGCGTGGTGGAATTGGCATACACAGCGGTCTTTAAAACCGCCGCCTCGTGAGGGATTGCGGGTTCGAGTCCCGCCGCCTCCACCATTTCCAAGCGCAGGTGATTCTAGCACGGATCACCTGCGCGGCCATCATTTTCTTTGCCATCGCACAGCCGCCGCCTGGCGTGCAATCTCTACGCGCTTCTCTTTGGACAATTTTTCCGCCCGAGCTTGTCCGCCTTTGAGTCCGCCCTGTCTAGCAAATTCGACGGCCGGACTGTCCGGAGCTGGCTCGGCTTCGCTCGTTTCCCCGACCGAAAGATCGACGATCAGTTTGCCGAGCTGGTTTGGATCGCGTGGGCGTTTGGGGCGCTTGACCATTCCCTTATTATGATTAATTTACCCGCCAATTCCAAGGCGTCAATGGCGCTTGGCGTCAAACTGATGCACTACCGGACACCGCGACCACTTGCGATCCGAGTTCGTTTAGGTTACCCTAAACGGCATGAAAAACACCTCGAAGCCCGCACCCGTTGCCGATGCCGCCCCCCGCCACGCTGTGATCTATGCGCGCGTTTCCTCCAAGGAGCAGGAAAAGGAAGGCTTCTCGATCCCGGCGCAATTGAAGCTCCTCAAAGAATACGCGGCGACGAACGACTTCACGGTGGTGCAGGAATATGTCGACGTCGAAACTGCCAAGCAAACGGGCCGCGCCGCCTTCGGCGAGATGGTGGCCTTTCTCAAGGCGCATCCTTCCGTTCGCGTAATGCTGGTCGAAAAGACGGACCGGCTTTATCGAAACCTCAAGGATTGGGTGACGGTGGACGAACTGGATGTCGAGATGCACTTCCCCAAGGAAGGCGTGGTGCTTTCGCGCGAATCGCGATCCTCGGAAAAGTTCATGCACGGGATCAAGGTGCTGATGGCGAAGAACTACTGGACAACCTGTCCGAGGAGACCCGCAAGGGGATGCTTGAAAAAGCCGAGCAGGGGGTCTGGCCGTCTTTCGCGCCGCTCGGCTATCGCAATGTCGCCAGCCCGGATGGACGGAAGACCATAGAACCCGACCCGGAGGCTGCACCCATCGTTACCAAGCTGTTTGGGTGGTACGCGACTGGCCTTGTCTCCGTGAAGGAGGCGACCAAGAAGGCGAGGGCGGCGGGCTTTAACTTCCGTAAGAGTGGCGCGCACGTCCCAGCAAGCACGATTCACAAGATTCTCCGCAATCGGCTCTATACGGGCCAGTTCGACTGGAACGGCAAGCTCTATCAGGGCAAGCACGAGCCACTGGTGTCTCTTGACCTGTGGGAACGCGTGCAGGCAGTTATGGATGGTCGCTACACCAAGAAGTCAAAACGAGGCATGCGAGATTTCGCGTTCTCCGGACTGATCGCTTGCGCCCAATGCGGCTGCGCGGTCGTCGGCGAAATCAAGAAGGAGCGTTACGTCTATTACCACTGCACCGGCTACGCCGATAAATGCCGAGGCAATCCAGCTTCCTGTCGCCGTCGCTATGTGCGCGAGGAGGTACTGGAAAAGCAGTTCACCGAACTTATGGGACTTCTGAAGTTCGACGATGAGGTGCTGGAGTGGGTGCGCGACGCGCTGCACGCTAGCTACGCCGACGAAAGGCGTGAACACGAGGAAGCGATCAAGCGGCTTCAATCCGAACACAAGCGGCTTCAGGACAGAATCAACGCGATGTACGTAGACAAGCTCGACGGCCTTGTGGACGTGGCGTTCTTCGAGAAAATGTCGAACCAGTGGCGTGACGAGCAGAACCGTTGCCTTCGCGAGGTCGAACGGCACCAAGAAGCCGATAAATCCTACATGGACGAGGGCGTGCAGCTTCTAGAGCTGGCGCGCAAAGCCCAAACGCTGTTCGACCGTCAGGAACCGCGCGAAAAGCGCCGCCTGCTCGATTTCTTACTATCGAACTGCACTTGGGAGGACGGTGAATTGGTCGCCACCTTCAGACAACCCTTTGATTTGTTGTCTGAAACGGTCGTAGCTGAGAGACAGAAAAAAGCGATCAGAATGGGTTTCAACCGCCTTTCTGAAAACTGGCTCCCTGAGCAGGACTCGAACCTGCGACCGATCGATTAACAGTCGATTGCTCTACCAGCTGAGCTATCAGGGATCGCGTTTTTTCGCGAGCGCATATAACAAGCCCGCGCCGCCTTTGCCAAGCGCTACCAGCCGCGGACCCGCTTGCGCTGGCCTAGAGCATGATCCCAGAAAGTTGTAGTCTTTTGGATAAGATCATGCTGCGAGCCAATTCTGCATCAAGCACGCCTTGCGATAAAACCCTGTCCTATGTATAGGCGTGAGCCCCACGTTTCGTGACGGCAGAGGCCTCGTGGCGGAATGGTTACGCAGAGGACTGCAAATCCTTCCATCCCGGTTCGATTCCGGGCGAGGCCTCCAACCTGTGTCGCGCTTAGCGGGATCAAAACGGAACGGTGTTGCCTTGCGCCGAACCACCGCGATACTGTTCTGGGGGCTCTTGGCGTCAGGACGAATCGCGATGCGTCCACGGCTAGCAGAGCCTCGCCGAGAAGTCTTCCGATCAGATCATTGACATCGCCGCCTGATGCGCTAACTATCGTCACGCTGGAGATTGCACCAAAATTAATTCTAAATACAGATCGTGTACAAATCCTGACCACACCTCCAAAAGACAACAGCTGTAGGATCAAATACAAACTACCACACGGAAAAGTTGCAATAACTCACAGGAGTATCTAACCATGACCCGTGGACTCGTAGCCGCCATCTTGGGCCTCGCTCTCGCTCTGTTTCTGATGCCGCAGATTTCTCTGGCCGCCGAAGACCATATCGCGGAAGCCGTCAGCCACACCAAAGAAGCAATAGACCACGGCAAGCAGGGCCATGCCGATGTTCTCGTCACTCACGCCAAAGCCGCGCTGACTCACGCCGAAGCCGGTGAGAAGGCAAAGGCCAACCCACATACCGAAGAGGGAATTAAACATCTCAAAGAAGCAATCGATCACGGCAAGCAGGGCCATGCCGATGTCGCGACCAAGCACGCCGAAATGGCGCTGGAACATTTGGAGCAAGCCAAATAGCGGCGTATAGAGTTAGGAACATGAGGATGGGCGGGGGCGATCCCGCCCATTTCTTTTAGGACCACTTTGGCACTCGCGCATTGGGCGGCGTCATAGCGCCGTCGCGTGTTGAGGGCGATTTTGGCGCAATCTCCAGCGTGACGATAATTATCGCATCAGGAGGCGAGGTTAACGATCTGATCGGAACGCTTCTCGGCGAGGCTCTGCCCGCCGTCGACTTTGATATCGTGATCTGACCTGAAGCCAGCAGACCCCAAATCAATATGGCTGCAGTCTCCGCAAATGCCAGCACCGTCTGGGTCTTGGTCCGCCGTACTAACTCTTCGCGCAACCTGTCGTTGATGAGCCTGCCGAACCACGATTGCATCCGATTTTCGAATAAAAATTCCATTGCGCGGGTTGGCGCAAGAGCAAGCCTCCTTATCCGATGGCGGCCTTGCGCAGCCGCAGGGCGTTGCCGATCACGCTGACCGAAGAGAACGACATCGCGGCGGCCGCGATGACCGGCGACAGAAGAATGCCGAAGGCCGGGTAAAGCACACCGGCGGCGATCGGGACTCCGGCGGCATTGTAAATAAAGGCAAAGAAGAGGTTTTGCCGGATATTGCGCATCGTCGCCTCGGAGAGGCGGCGCGCGCGCAGGATACCCCGCAGATCCCCCTTAAGCAGCGTGACGCCCGCGCTCTCGATCGCGACATCGGTGCCGGTGCCCATGGCGATGCCGATATCGGCGGCGGCAAGCGCCGGGGCGTCGTTGACGCCGTCGCCGGCCATCGCGACAATACGGCCTTGGGCGCGTAAACCTTCGACCACGGCGCTCTTGTTGGCGGGCAAAATGCCGGCCGTGACATCCTCGATGCCGAGCCCGCGCGCGACTGCCTCGGCGGTGGTTTTATTATCGCCGGTGAGCATGGCCACGCGCACGCCCTCGGTTTGCAGGGCCTTGACCGCGTCGGATGCCCCCGGTTTGACCGGATCGGCGATGGCGAGGAGCCCGGCGATGTTGCCGTCCAGCCCCATGAAGATGACCGTGGCGCCATTTTTCCGCAGTTCGTCGGCGTCCTTGGCGAGGTCCGCCGTGCTGATGCCGCTCGCGTCAAGAAAACCGGCGTTGCCTATGGTAAGCGTGTGGCCCTCGACCTCGCCGGTAACTCCTTTTCCGGCGGGAGCGTCGAAGCCGGACGGTTCGGATAACTCGAGCTTGCGCGCCTTTGCCGCGTCGACGATCGCGGTTGCGAGCGGATGTTCGCTGGCGCGTTCGAGGCTCGCGGCAAGCCGCAGAATTTCGTCCTCGCCAAGGCCCGCAAGGGTCCGGATCGCCACGACCTTGGGTTTGCCCTCGGTGAGGGTGCCGGTCTTGTCGACGACGAGCGTGTCGATTTTTTCCATGCGTTCCAGCGCCTCGGCGTTCTTGATGAGCACGCCCGATTGCGCGCCGCGGCCGACCCCGACCATGATTGACATCGGCGTCGCGAGGCCGAGCGCGCAGGGGCAAGCGATAATCAAGACCGAGACGGCCGCGACAAGCCCGTAGGCGAAACGCGGCTCCGGGCCAAAGATCGCCCAGGCCGTGAAGGCAGCAATCGCCGCGGCGATCACCAGGGGCACGAACCAGGAAGCGACCTGATCGGCGAGGCGCTGGATCGGCGCCCGGCTCCGTTGCGCCTTGGCCACCAATTTCACGATCTGGGAGAGAAGCGTGTCACCGCCGACCTTTTCCGCGCGCATGATGAATGAGCCGGCCTGGTTGAGCGTGCCAGCGATCACCTTGGCGCCCGAGTCCTTGCCGACCGGCATGGATTTGCCGGTGACGAGCGACTTGTCGAGCGTCGCGCGCCCTTCGAGAATTGCTCCATCGACTGGCACTTTTTCGCCCGGCCGCACGCGCAGGCGATCGCCAACGGCAATCGCATCGAGCGGCACTTCCTCGTCGGTGTTATCGCCGCGAAGGCGCCGCGCGGTCTTTGGCTCGAGGCCGAGAAGCGCCTTGATCGCATTGGAGGTTTGTTCACGCGCCCGGAGCTCCAGCACCTGGCCAAGCAGCACGAGAACGGTGATGACCGCGGCGGCCTCGAAATAGATCGCGACCGAGCCATCGGCGCCCTGGAACGCCTGCGGAAAAAGACCCGGCGCCAATATCGCGGCGGCGCTATAAGCCCAGGCAACGCCGGTGCCCATGGCGATCAGCGTGAACATATTAAGACGACGGGTAACGAGCGATTTCGCGCCGCGTTCGAAGAACGGCCAGCCCGCCCAAAGCACGATGGGTGTGGCAAGAACGAACTGCACCCAATTCGATGTCTTCTGCGAGATCAGCGCGGGAAGGTTGACGAGGTCTCCGCCCATCTCCAACACAACCACAGGAAGGCTAAGAGTGAGCGCAATCCAGAAGCGCCTTGTCATGCTGGCAAGCTCGGGATTTGGACCTTCGTGCGTACTCGCTACCTCCGGTTCAAGCGCCATGCCGCAGATCGGGCAATTGCCGGGGCCGGCCTGACGGATCCCTGGATGCATTGGGCAGGTGTAGATGGCGTCGTCCAGAACTGGTGCCGGAGGTTTTGGCTTTTCGCCGATATAGGACGCGGGGTCCGCGACGAATTTGCCTTTGCACCCCTGGCTACAGAAATAATAGGTGCGGCCGCCGTACTTGGCGCTGTGCTTGGCGCTGCCGGCATTGACCTTCATGCCGCAAACCGGATCTTTTTCCACATGCGTGGCCTCGCCAATACCGCCCGGGGGGAGGTGCGAGCGATTCTGATGATCGTGCATCGGCTTGCTCCAAGGCATTCATGCCAAATTGCCGGTCCAGCGCGGGACGGAGAATAGCAAAGGAAAGCGTGGCCGGCTTGATCTCAAGACATAATGGCGCCAGCCGCCGTTCCAAGAGATCGCATTCAATTATCGAATTTTCGGACGCCACGGATGAATTCGTTCGCGGGGCACAACTTTGGGCCTGAGCGCGTGCAACCGGGCAGAGCGGCAAGCGCCTCCCGCCCATGGATACGCCGTTCTTTCGGCCAGCTCCAAAAATCGCCTTGGTGCGCCATCGCATCCGCGAGTCTTCGCCGGTAGGCTTCCTTCGTCACTTCGATCGCGCCGAGTGACGCAAGATGCGGCGTCACGAATTGCGCGTCGAGCAGGCGGAACCCGCCCTTCGCCAAACGCGCGACGAGATGCGCAAGGGCGACTTTCGAGGCGCCGGTCTTGCGGTGAAACATGCTTTCACCGAAAAACGCGGCGCCGAGGTGGACGCCGTAGAGCCCGCCAACAAGTGCGCCATCCGCCCAACTCTCCACGGTGTGGACCCTGCCGGCATCGAAGAGCTGGCGGTAGAGCAGCCGAATCCGCCCATTGATCCACGTCTTTTCGTGACCTCCATGGGAGACGGCGCATCCATCGATCACGGCATCGAAATCGCAATCGATTTTGATCTCGAAACGATCGGAGCGGATTGCCTTGGCGAGGCTTTTCGATACGATCAGGCCATCGAGTGGGAAAATACCGCGGACTTCCGGATCGACCCAAAAAAGATTCTGATCCGTGGCGCTCTCCGCCATCGGAAATAGGCCGATGGAATAGGCGCGGAGCAAAATGTCGGTGGTTATTTCGACTTGGTCGCGGGGACGGCTCATCGGAGAAGACTGAGCGTCGCGGCGGACGCCGTCAAGCGCGAGCGATCTGGAAGCCGCGCGCTTTTTTATACTGCCTCCCAGCGCTTGACAAAAGCTCGATCCGTGCTCTTTTCCCAGGCGCCGCGGGGATGTCCAACTGAGCTTTATCCATGATGGTCTCGACGACGAACGATATAACGGGTTTCAAGATCGTCCGGCATCTCGGCATCGTACGAGGCATTACTGTTCGCTCGCGCAGCGTCGTCGGCAATTTGGTCGGCGGCATTCAGTCCATTTCGGCGGCCAGATCGGCGCCTATTTGGACCTTGCGGAAATCTCGCGACAGGAAGCCTTCGATCACATGTGCGCGCACGCCACCCAAGCAGGGGCCAATGCGGTCGTTGGGATGCGCTATGACGCCAATGAGATCATGGATGGAATTACCGAAGTGCTCGCCTATGGCACGGCGGTTTGGGCCGAGCCGCTGCCAGGATGACCGGTAACAGCCGGAACGGTTATCGAAATTTAAGAACCCCCGCGATGTTGTCCACCATAGTCTTTTGCGAAGATCGGCCTGCTGGCCGTCCCGGCCGCGATTTGGCCGAGGTTTTGGCGCGCACGCTGGCTTCCCTTGTGACGGCCAAGGTCGAAGGCCTTCTTGGCGACGTTAGGATCGCGGGACCGGCGCGGAGGGGCCTTGGCAATGTCGCTAACCACGCGGGCTGCGCCTTGATCGAAGCCGAACACGAGGCGGGCTGGCTCCGTCTCGCATTGCAAGCGGCGCGCGGCCCCGATGTTTTTCTGCTTCGTTGCGGGCGGGCTCCGGAGGCGGGCTTTATCGAGGAAGCCGGCGATTTCCTGGCGAAAAATAGCAAGGATAAATCGCGCGTAGCGTGTTTGCGCGCGGCGCCGGAAAGTTTTCTCGAACGGATATTTCTGTCCTTAGCGCCGGTCGCGGGCCTGATCGCCTCCCGTGACCGCATGCTGGGCATGCCGAGCGGCCCCTTTTCAAAGCTCGCGCGGTGCATTGGTCCCGCAGCGATCTTCCAGACGCGCGCGCGGCGGATCGGCTGACCTGCCTCTTGCTTGCCCGATCTTGCTTGCCCGAAAGTGCTTGGCGAGTTCGAATTGGACTGCGTTGCGATAAGAACAGACATGCCCGGGGCCGATCGATGTTCCGTCAGCGCGTGATTCGGGCCGCCCCGCGATGGCGACGATCCTCGGCTGCAATCCAGCTGCGCTTGCGCGCGCGACGCAGAGTCCCGCATCTTTCGCGGCGGTGGTCTCTGGCATGCGGCTGAATGCTCTGGACTGGCTCAATTTCTTCCTCGCCGACGTGCGTGGCGGGCTCGGCGCCTATGTGGTCGTCTTCCTGCTCACCCATGCGCACTGGAGCCAGGCCGCCATCGGCGCCGTGCTCTCGACCAGTGGCCTCATCGGCATCATGGCGCATCCGGCGGTCGGCGCCTTTATCGACCACACGCGGGCAAAGCGGGCCCTGATCATCGCCGGGGCATTCGTCCTGTCGGGATGCGGCCTCGCGATCGTGGAGATGCCATCCCTTCCCGTCGTGCTTGTCGCGGACATTGCCATGGCTGTCCTCGGTGGCGTCTTCGCGCCAACCGTCGCCGCGATAACCCTCGGCCTGTGCGGACGGGAAGCGCTGCCGGCCCGTCTTGGCCGCAACGCCGCGTTCGACCGCGCCGGCAATGTCTTCATCGCAGCCTTCATCGGGGTCATTGGGGTAGCGTACTCCCAAAAGGCGCCATTTTATCTCGCCCCATTATTTGCGGCGCTGACGACGATCGCAGTGCTCTCGATCCCCCCGCGCGCCATCGATCACGCCAAGGCCCGGGGCGTCGAAATGGACGGGTCCCGCAATGCAGGGCCTCCCACCGGCTGGCGCGTCCTGATCCGGGACCGGCCGTTTCTCGTCTTCGCGGCCGCCGCGGCGCTGTTCCATTTCGCCAATGCGCCGATGCTGCCGCTAGTCGTCCAAAAGCTCTCTCTGGCCAATCCTGGCCGGGAAACTGGGCTCACCTCCGCGGCCATTATCGTCGCCCAGTTCGCCACGATCTTGATGGCGCTGCTCGTCACCAGAGCGAATGCGCTCGGTCGCAAGCCGCTTCTGCTCCTTGCCTTCGCTGCGCTTCCGCTGCGCGACGGGCTCTGCATGTGGTTTGACGATCCGTCCTGGCTCCTGGCCGTTCAGGTGCTGGATGGCGTCGGCGGCGGCCTTTTCGAAGCGCTTCTACCCCTCGTCCTCGCGGATATCGTGGGCGGCACCGGCCATTACAGCCTCGCCCGCGGCGTGGTCGGCACCGTTCAGGGAATTGGCGGCTCGTCGAGCCAGGCCGTGGCCGGATACATCGTCACGATGGCCGGCTACAATGCCGCCTTCCTGACCCTAGCGATGGTGGCCACGGCCGGTCTTCTGCTCATAATCATCGCCATGCCAGAGACGACGCCGTTATCAAAGGGCGGCCCGTCTTGACCGCACCGGCCTGAGCCCGCGGGCCAGGTCCGATTCGGCTAGGCTTTGCTCAAATCGATGGGCTGGTGAGGAATTTCACCATAACCAAATTTTGCAATCCAATACATTCCGGGAGTACGCTAAATGAAAGCGCAAACGTTTTGGTGCGAGTGCGCGGGGCGCTCATCCCTTATGCCCGTGGGCATAATGCGCGGAATAGAGCCAATCGTAACGGGCGAGCATTTTTTGTGGGCCCAGCGCGCGCAATGCCATATCGCGGAGAAGCGCCGCGGGACCGGCAAGATGGTAGATTTTGGCTTGCTTACGTGACTCCTTTTGCACCCGCGTGGCCCGCGCGTGCCGCGCCTCTTGATAAGCGCGGAGACTCGTTTCGATATTTTGGCCGCGCGTTAAAACTTCGCCTAAGGCGCCGGCGTCCTCGATGGCCTGGGCCGCGCCCTGGGCCAGGAAGGGCAGCATCGGATGCGCCGCATCGCCCATGAGCGCCACGCGCCCGGCCACCCAGCTCGCGGTCGGACTGCAATCGAAAAGCGGCCATTTCCGCCAATCGCGAGCAACGCGCAGCAATTTCCGCACGGGTTCGGCCCATCCCGAAAAACGTTCTTCGAGAACCTCCGGCTCGCCCGGGCTCGACCAGAAATGCGCTGCATCGGGGCGAAAATCCTCGTCGACGATCGCGACGACGTTGATGATCGCGCCGCCGCGCAAGGGATAATGGACGAGGTGCGCCTTGCGCCCGAGCCAAAGGGTGGTCTCGTCGCGGCGCATCGCGGCCGGGGCGCGGGCGGCATCAGCCGTGGCGCGCCAGGCGGTCCGGCCCGAAAATCTTGCGCTTTCGGCGCCGAGCCTTTGCCGCACGAAGGAGCGCACTCCGTCGGCGCCGATCAGGCAATCGCCCGCCGCCTTAAGCCGGACCGCGCCCCGCTCGATGGCAACCGCGACGGAGCTTTCGCCGGAAGCAAAGCCCGCGACGGCGGCTCCGGTTTGGAGTTTGATGCTGGATTCGCGCGCGATGCCTTCCAGCAATGCGCGCTGGAGATCGGCGCGGTGAACGAGAAGGTAAGGCGCGCCCCAGCGCCGCTCCGCCTCATCGAGTGGCATCATTGAGAGGGTCGCGCCATCGCGCGCGCGGCGGATTCTAATCGCTTTTGGGCGAAGAGCGAAGGGCGTCAGGCGGTCGATCACGCCGAGCCTCCCCAAAATCGCGCTGGCGTTCGGCGAGAGCTGGAGGCCTGCCCCGGTCTCTTCGAGAACTTTCGCTTTTTCGTAGAGGCTGACGCGCCATCCTCCGCGCGCGAGACATAATGAAGTGCAAAGCCCGCAAATCCCGGCGCCGGCAATCACCGCATGCGGCGGGCTCATCGGGGCAGCTCAGGCGCGTGTAATCGCTGGCTTTGCCGCGGATTCGGCATCGGGCTCGAAAGCGCACTCCGGTGGTTCGCACCTTCCGTCGAGACGCGGGTCATAAGCATAATGGGTCGAGCAATAAGGGCAGATGGCGTCATTTTCGTCGCCCATATCGATAAAAATATGCGGATGGTCGAAAGGCGGCAAAGCGCCGACACACATGAATTCCTTGGCTCCGATCCGCACTTGCGGAATGCCCGGCTGGTTGTGGAAGTGCGGCGTGCTATGAGCGGCCATGATCCGTCAAGGATCGCGGGAAAAACGAAGCGCTCGCAACATAAGCGGCCCCGCCGGGTTTGGGTAGCCCCCGGACGCCACGCGGCGGACCAGCGCCATGAGGTATTGGAGTGACAAATGAGCGGCGCACCGCCAGACTGGTTTGCGCGCGGCATCGGGCATGTTTGGCTGCCCTACACACAGATGAAGACGGCGGGGGACCCGCTTCCCGTCGCGCGCACGCAAGGGAGCCGCATTTTTCTCAGCGACGGCCGCGAACTTATCGACGGAATCGCGAGCTGGTGGACAGCCTGCCATGGCTATAATCACCCACATATTCGCGCCGCGGTGTCTGAGCAGCTCGGCAGGATGCCACACGTTATGTTCGGCGGTCTCGTCCATGAGCCCGCGCTCGGTCTGGCGCGGCGGCTCGCAGGCCTTTTGCCGAAGGGGCTGACCCAAGTTTTTTTCTGCGATAGCGGCTCGGTCGCGGTCGAGGTCGCGATGAAGATGGCGGTGCAGTTTTGGCTCAATAACGGCAATGCACAGCGTAGCCGCTTTCTTGCTTTCAAGGGCGGGTATCACGGCGACACCTTCGCGGCGATGTCGGTCTGCGACCCAGAGGAAGGAATGCACAGCCTCTTCGCCAAGGTCTTGCCGCAACAAATCATCGCGGAGCTTCCCGCAGACGCTCCTGCCGCGCAGGAATTCGATGCTCTGCTGGAACGTCATGCTCAAGAACTTGCGGGCATTATCATCGAGCCATTGGTGCAAGGCGCGGGCGGCATGTTATTTCACGACACGGAAGTGCTGCGGTATCTGAGGGCGGCGGCGGACCGGCACGGCCTCCTCCTGATTTTCGACGAGATTTTTACCGGTTTTGGGCGTACCGGGACGATGTTCGCCTGCGAGGCGGCGGGCGTTACCCCGGACATTATCACGCTCTCGAAAGCGGTGACCGGCGGGACCATTGGGCTTGGTGCGGCGATTGCAACGGAAAACGTTTTTGCCGCTTTTCTATCGGACGATCCAAACCATGCGCTGATGCACGGCCCCACCTTTATGGCTAATCCGCTCGCCTGCGCCGCCGCCAACGCGTCGCTTGATCTTTTCGCGCGCGAGCCGCGTCTTGAGCAAGTCGCGGCCATTTCCAAAGCGCTTGCCCGCGCGCTCGAACCGGCACGCGCGTTGCCGCATGTGCGCGACGTGCGGGTGAAAGGCGCGATCGGCGTCGTCGAACTCGATCGCATCGAAGATCTTTCCGCGTTGAGGCGCAGATTTATCGAAGCCGGCGTCTTCGTGCGGCCCTTGCGCAATATTGTCTATCTGACACCTGCTTTTACGATCGGCGCGGAAGATCTTGAGCGTCTCACCGGCGCGGTCATCTCGGTTCTCGAACAAAGGACGCGGCTTTAGCGCTTGCCCAAACTTCTCGCCCCCTCATCCTAAGGGTCGCGAAGCGAGCCCGTCTCGAAGGCTGCGCCGTCCGGCTTTCGAGGCGCCCAGTGCTTCGAGACGGGCCCTTTGGACCTCCTCGACATGAGGGCTCAGATTTTGTGCAAGCTTTTGAGAGGGGCTTTAGCGCTCGCGAGCGCTTGTCCTGTGCTATGACAGGTTTGAGAGGGAACCACATGTCGAAGCGGCTTCGCGAGTGGCGGCTTTCCCGCGCCCGCGCGGCGCGGCCGGAAAAGCCTGCCGCGTCTCCTGACCTAGCCAAAAAATTCGCCGAAAAGACGCTGATCTCGACGCGCTCGGAAAAATTCGATGGCAGCAAACCGTAAACGCCAGATCGCCGTCCTCGGCGCCGGCGCCTGGGGGACGGCTCTCGCCAACCTTGCCGGCCGCCCAACCGGCGAGGGGGAGACCGAAGTCACGCTCTGGGCGCGGGATGCCGCACATGTCGCCGAGATGCGGGCAACCGGAATCAATGCGCGGCATCTTCCGGGCGTGCCGCTCCTCTCGAATGTCCGCCCCGTCGCCGAACCGGCCGAAGCCCAAGGCGCGGAACTCATTCTCGCCGTGGTCCCTGCGCAGGCGCTGCGGCAAGTCCTGGAAATTTTCGCGCCCCATATAATGGCGGGCGGCGTACCGATTGTCGTTTGCGCCAAGGGCATCGAGCGCGCGACCGGACTTTTCCTGAGCGAAGTCGCCGCCGGGGTATTGCCGGGTAATCCGCCAGCCATCCTTTCCGGCCCGAGCTTTGCCGCGGACGTGGCGAGAGGCCTTCCAACCGCGGTTACTCTGGCCGCGCGCGACGGCGATCTCGCGGCCACGCTCGCGGCTATGCTGGCGGCGCCCTCGTTCCGGCTCTATTCGTCTTCCGATGTGAGAGGGGTTGAAATCGGCGGCGCGGCGAAAAACGTCCTCGCCATCGCGAACGGGATCGCCGCCGGCCGCGGACTCGGGGCGAGCGCCGGGGCGGCCATCATCGCACGCGGGTTCGCCGAGCTCAGCCGTTTCGGCCAAGCCCATGGCGCCGGGACGGCTACCTTGATGGGCCTTTCCGGGCTCGGCGATCTGGTCCTCACCTGCACCTCGGCGATGTCGCGGAATTATGCCCTCGGGGTCGCGATGGGGCGGGGCCTGACGCCCGCCGAAGCGATGGCGCGAAGCGGCCTCTGCGAAGGCGTGCACACCTGCGGCGTGCTTGTCGACCTCGCCTATGCCAAGGGCATAGACATGCCGATCGCGGCGGCCGTCGATGCGGTGCTCGCCGAACGGATTGGCGTCGAGGAAGCCATCGCGGGGCTGCTGGCCCGGCCGCCGAAAGCCGAATTCGCCGGACGCGATTAAGCCACCCGCGCGGATCTCGATTCCTTTTCGAATCCCGGCATGTTGTCATCCGGGAAGAATTTCCGTTGCGGATGGGAGGGCACCGATGGCGCATTGGCTGATCAAGAGCGAGCCCGGCAATTGGTCCTGGCACGATCAAATGAAAGCCGGCAGGAAGGGGACCTTTTGGAACGGCGTGCGCAATCATAGCGCCAAGCAAAATTTGATGGCGATGCGGGTTGGCGAGCAAGCCTTCTTCTATCATTCGGGCGAAGGCAAGGAGATCGTTGGCATCGTCGAGATCATCAAACCCTATTATCCCGATCCGTCCGATCCAAGCGGCAAGTTCGGCATGGTCGACGTTCGCGCGGTCGAGGCATTGCAAAAGCCGGTTAGCCTCGATGCCATCAAGTCCGATCCGCGCTTGGCAAAAATGGCGCTCGTCACGAACGCGCGGCTTTCGGTGCAGCCGGTGAGTGATAGCGAATGGGACATCATCCGCGCCGAGGGCGGCTTATGATGCCGCGCGAAGGCGGGACGCGCGAGGAATTTCAAACCGCTTGACTCATCCAAACCGGGACCGAAACCGAAATCTGACGGCGAGAAAAACGCCGCGCGTTCGAGGTTAACCGCCGGGTCGCCCTCCCGCACCGCTCCGCATAAGGCGTTTTTTTCATGCTTCGCCCATGTTGCGGCAGAGAGGGACTGGTCTTACTCTCGCCGGATGTTCGAGAGTCTCTATCAATCCTTCGAGGATCGGGCGGATCCCTCGCAAGGCGCAGTCAGGATCGCGGCTTTGCGGGCCGAGTTAACTCGCCTCCGACTCGACGGGTTTTTGGTTCCTCGGGCGGATCAACACCAAAATGAATTTGTCGCGGCTTGCGACGAGCGCCTTGCCTGGCTTTCCGGTTTCACCGGTTCGGCGGGACTTGCCATTGTGCTCAAAAGTGGCGCCGCGATCTTTGTCGATGGCCGCTACAGCCTGGCGGTCAAGGATCAAGTCGATCTTTCGATCTTCAAGCTGGTGGCATGGACCGAGACGAGTCCTTCGGATTGGCTCGAAGCCAATTTTAGCCCGGGGGCGCGGCTCGGCTATGATCCATCGCTGCACACGCCTCGCCAGGTGGAGCGCCTCGGTAAGGCAACGCATGCCGCGGGCGCCGAACTCGTTGCGGTGGAGCCGAACCCAATCGACACGATCTGGACGGAACGCCCGGCGCCGCCGCTTGGCAAAATCTCCCTGCATGGGCTTAGATTTGCTGGCGAGAACGCGAAACGGAAACTCGCCCGCGCCGCCGCCGCGCTCGGGGCAAAGGACGCGTTGCTGGTCAGCGATCCGCATGCGGTGGCCTGGGTTTTCAACATCCGTGGCCATGATGTCGCGCATACCCCGCTGCCGCTTGGCTATGCGTTGATCTTGAAGGAAGCCAAGCCGCACCTTTACGTCGACGCGCGCAAGCTCGACATTCATACGCGCGACAGGCTATCTCGCCTCGCTGATATTGAAGAGCCGGAACGTCTCGCGCGCGATCTCCAGGCTCTGGGCGAACAAGGCAAGAAAGTCTTGTTCGATTCGGCCACGGCGCCAGCTAAGCTCGCCGCGATCCTGAAAGGTGCCGGCGGCATCTGCGAGTTGGGCCAAGACCCTATCGTCGCGATGAAGGCGCGCAAGAACGCGACCGAACTTGAAGGCGCGCGGAAAGCACATCTGCGGGACGGGGCCGCGGTCGCCCACTTTCTGCATTGGTTCGCAATCCATGCGCCGGGCGGAAACCTCACCGAGATCGATGCGGCGCAAGCGCTCGAGATTTTTCGTCGCGGCACGGGCAAGCTGAAGGATATTTCATTCCCATCGATCGCCGCCGCCGGCGCCCATGCCGCCATTCCGCATTATCGCGTGACCATCAAGACCAACGCGAAGATCGGCAAAGGGATATTTTTGATCGATTCGGGCGGTCAATACGAGGACGGCACGACCGACATCACCCGCACCGTCGCGGTGGGCAAGCCAACAGTTTTGATGCGCGACCGGTTCACCCGCGTCCTCAAGGGGCATATCGCCATTGCCTGCGCGGTTTTTCCCAACGGCACCGCAGGCGCGCAAATAGATGCGTTCGCACGGGCTCCCTTATGGCGGGCGGGTCTCGATTTCGACCACGGCACCGGCCACGGCGTCGGCTCTTATTTATCCGTTCACGAAGGGCCGCAGCGGATTTCGAAGCTCGGATCGGCTGCGCTCGAACCCGGCATGATCCTCTCGAACGAGCCGGGCTTTTATCATGCCGGGCATTGGGGCATCAGGATCGAAAATCTGGTCGTGGTCGAGCGCCGGGAGATCGCGGGCTTCGAACGCGAGATGCTGGGTTTCGAGACGCTGACGCTCGCGCCGCTCGACCTCGCGCTCACCGAACCAAAACTTCTTGACGGCGAAGAGATCGCCTGGCTCAACGCCTATCACGCGCGTGTGCGCCGGGAAATTTCGCCGTTGGTCGAGCCAAAGGTACGCCGTTGGCTCCATGGCGCGACGAGACGGATCGGCGCCCGGCGCTAGAATCGAACACTCGGCGGATACACCAATTCATGGCAGCCCCTTTCGCGATTGTCATGACGACCTGCGGCGGCAAGCCAGAGGCGGAGCTAATTGCGACGCGTCTCGTCGAGGCGCGCCTTTCCGCCTGTGTCCAGATGTTTCCAATCGAAAGCGTGTACCAGTGGGAAGGCGCGCTGCAACACGCAAATGAATGGATGCTGTTTTGCAAAATCAAGTCGCACGACTACGCAAATGTCGAAGCAGCCATTCGGGCGGCGCATACTTATTCCAATCCCGAGATCGTCGAGGTGGGAATCATAAACGGCGCGCAAGCCTATCTGGACTGGATCGCGTCCGCCACGCGGGACGAATAGCGTTTCGCTGCGTCTCGACATAGCTTCCCGGGCGTGCCAAAAGCCGGTCAGCGCTTCGCCGGATCACCAGAATCATGCTGGACCTTAAAACTCTTCAAGCGCAGATTCTTGGGCAAATCGCCGCCGCTCAAGACGAAGCCTCGCTCGAAGCCGTGCGGGTCGCGGCGCTGGGAAAAAAGGGCAGCGTTTCGGCCCTGCTCGCGGGTCTTGGCAAGATGGTGCCGGACGAGCGCAAGGAGCGTGGCGCCGCGATCAACACGCTCAAGGACGAAGTGACGGAGGCGCTCGCGGCACGGCGCGCGGTTCTGACGGAAGCGGCGCTCGAAGCTCGCCTCAAGGCGGAGATCGCCGACGTCACCTTGCCGGTGCCCCCCCATGGGATCGAGGCCGGGCGCATCCATCCTGTAAGCCAAGTGATGGATGAACTCGCGGCCATTTTCGCCGATATGGGGTTTGCCATCGCCGAAGGGCCGGATATCGAGACCGACGATTTTAATTTCACGAAACTGAATTTTCCGCCGGACCATCCGGCCCGCGACATGCACGCCACTTTCTTTTTCAACCCCGGTCCGGATGGAGCGCGCAAGGTGCTACGCACGCATACGAGCCCGGTGCAGGTACGCACGATGCTGACCCAAAAGCCGCCGATCCGGATCATTTGCCCAGGGCGCGTCTACCGCTGCGATTCCGACCAGACCCATACACCGATGTTTCATCAGGTCGAGGGACTAGTCATCGACCGCTCGGCGCATCTTGGCCATCTCAAATGGATTCTCGAAGAATCCTGCAAAGCCTTTTTCGAGGTTCCGGACGTCAAGATGCGCTTTAGGCCAAGTTTCTTTCCGTTCACCGAACCGTCTTTGGAGGTCGATATCCAATGTTCTTGCAAGGGCGGCGAGATGCGCTTTGGCGAGGGCGAGGAGTGGCTCGAAATTTTAGGTGCCGGCATGGTGCATCCAAATGTCTTGCGAAATTGCGGTCTCGATCCCAATGTCTACCAAGGGTTCGCCTGGGGCGTCGGAGTTGACCGCATCGCCATGCTGAAATACGGCATGCCGGATCTGCGCGCGTTTTTCGAGGCCGACATCCGCTGGCTTAATCATTACGGTTTCCGGCCGCTCGATATCCCTTCGCTCGCCGGCGGGTTGAACGGGGGATGAAGCGAGCCGTTCCCCACCCTTGGGCCGCGCCGGATTTCCATCGCCGCATGAACGTTTCGGCTTACCCACCGCCTGCTTCTTCTAACTCCGGGGGAATCAATCCACTTTTCAAGAGAAGTTTGTCACCTCTAATATCCCAAACTGCGCGACTAATTGACGTTCGGCTTTTGGTGACAACTTTGTATTCAATCGACAAGTTGTTCTTGGCTGGTAGACCAATCGTCCATGCTCCATCGACACGGACCGTTTTCGTCGAATCCCCCATAACGCCGCTGTTGTCTGCCGAGAGACCTATGGTAGGGACGAGGTGAACAACACGTCCCTGCCGAAACACATAAAAGTCTAGCCGCGACGATGCGTAGCCTTGAAACATACCCCCATGCTCGACCGCAAATCCATCGTCGCTAACAATTTCTATTGGGCTAATTGTGCCAGGGTTGCCAAACGTGCCGGCCTGGCCGAAATCGATGAAGCGCTTCACCAACCGCAACCCGCTAGCTTTACGCCTCATAACATAAGCTGAAAGATGAGCAGAACATCCATGGCAGGCTTGGCCCGGCTCGTTGCCGATTGCAAGAAGAACGTCAGCATCTGAATAGCGCAAGACTTGAAGAGGGTAGATACACTCATCGTTTTGTGACGAATATTTTGGGCTGCCGAAGACCACTTTTACGGCCTCGGACAAGCTCAACGAAGAAACTTGCTCTTTCGCAGCGGCGCAGAATAATTGGATCCTCTGCGATTTCGAAGGCGCGGGAAAGAGCGCGAGCGCAAGAGTGCTGCTACTCGAAATTATAAAAAATCTTTGCCAAGGCGTCATTGCTTGCCTGCGCGGAACAGTATGAATTGCGGCGCATTAAAGCCGCCTCTTGGGGGGTAAAGTCAAACGCGTAGTCGTGCGATTTGCTCTCGCTGACCTTGCGCCCGTAGAGATTGAAAATTTCGCGCAATTTGATCCGGTCGTCCATGCGCCAATTGTAAAACGATCCCGGAAAAATCCGCTCCTTCTCTCAATTGCCATACCTCCAATACGCTGCGCAGCCAGTTTCGCAGCACATTAGATCATCGCGAGTGCGCGCGGTGGAGTGCGGCGCTTTCAAAACATATCCGGCCGTGGCGTTGCTTCGCCGGTGGCACCCGTGATTGCGATTGCTTCGATGATCACTTGCGCCTGGGCCAAGGGATATTCATCGGTCAGCGTCACATGAATAAAGACCCGGTGGCCCGGCGGTGTCAGCGCAGCAAGCCGCGCCGCCGCGCCGCCCGTGAGGCACAACGTCGGCTTGCCGGAAGGCTGATTGATCACGCCCATATCGCGCCAGGCGATGCCGGTGCGAAGCCCGGTGCCGAGCGCCTTGGCGCAGGCTTCCTTGGCGGCGAAACGCTTCGCGTAAGACGCGGCCCGGCCTGCCCGCGCGTCCGATTTGAGCCGCTCTGTCTCGGTGAAGCAGCGTTTTATGAAACGCTCGCCAAACCGCGCGAGGGAGTCCTCGATGCGCCTTATATCGCAAAGGTCATTGCCGAAGCCGATGATCATCTGGTCACGCTTAGCCCGCCGAGGCCGCCGCGAAACGCCGCCCCTCGTCCATCGCCGCCCGCATCTTGGCGATCGCCGCGTTAAGACCAATGAAGACCGCCTCGCCAATCAGAAAATGGCCGATATTGAGTTCGACGATTTCGGGTAAGCCCGCGATGATCCTGGCGGTTGCGAAATCGAGTCCGTGGCCGGCATGACATTCGAGTCCCTGGCGGCGCGCATGCGCCGCCGCCTCCTTGATGCGCGCAAATTCCGTTCCGGCCCGCCCGGCCTCTCCATGCGCGAGCGCGTCGCACCAGGCGCCGGTATGAAATTCGATCACCGGCGCGCCGATCGCGCGCGACGCCCGCACCGCCTCGAACGATGGCTCGATGAACAAGGAGACGCGTATCCCGGCTTTAAGCAGTTCGGCGGTGACGATTTTCAGATGATCGTGGCCGCCGATGACGTCGAGGCCGCCCTCGGTGGTGCGCTCGCTGCGTTTTTCCGGCACAAGGCAACAGGCATGTGGCCGCGTATCGAGGGTGATCGCCACCGTGTCGTCGGTTGCCGCCATCTCGAAGTTCAGCGGTTTCGAAATCTCCCGCTTTAGCCGCGCCATATCCTCGTCGCGAATATGGCGCCGGTCCTCGCGCAAATGGGCGGTAATTCCGTCGGCGCCCGCTTCGATGGCAAGGAGCGCCGCGCGCACCGGATCGGGGAACGGACCGCCGCGGGCATTGCGCAAGGTGGCGACGTGATCGACATTGACGCCGAGGCGTAGGCGACGCAACGCTTCCATTATCCATTCACCCGCTCGACCTTGCTGACCACCGACCGCGCACGCAAATGCGAGATAATCGTGTTCAAATGCTTCAAATCATTGACCTCGACATCGACCGTCATTTCCCGGAAATCGGCTGAAAGGCTTTTGATGACGATGTTGTCGATATTGGCCGCATGATCGCCGATTACGGTCGCGATCGTCCCCAAGGTGCCGGGCTCATTGATCGCGGTGATGAGCAGCCGCGCCGGGAACAGCTCATGGCGGCTCTCCTCGATGTCCCAGCGCACATCGAGCCAACGTGCCGGCTCTTCATCGAAGGCGATAAGATCGGGAGATTGGATCGGATAAATGGTGATTCCCTCGCCGGGGGTCAGAATGCCGACGATACGATCGCCAGGCACCGCGCCACCGTTCGGGGCAAAGCGAACCGGCAAATCGCCGTGTGAGCCATGAATGGGGATTGCATTCCGGTTCGGCTCGCCGCCGCCGGGGATCTTGAAGACGAGACTCGCCGCCTTCTTAATGCCAAACCAGCCGGCTTCCCCGCGCGCACGATGGACAATCGGCTTGCGCTCCTCCATGAATTCCGGATAGACCGCCCGGACGACATCACCGGAGAACATCTCGCCGCGGCCGACGGCGGCAAGCGCATCCTCGATCGTTGTCCGCGCGAGCCTCGGCAATGCGCTTTTCAGCTTGTCTTCCGTAAAAGCCTTGCCGCCCCGCTCGAAAGCGCGGGTGACGATCTGGCGTCCGAGGGCGGCATATTGCGCGCGAACGGCATCGCGGGTCGCACGCCTTATGGCCGCGCGCGCCTTGCCGGTCATGACAAGTCCTTCCCACGCGGCCGGCGGCGTCTGGCCTTCGGCCCGCGCGATCTCGACCTCGTCGCCGTTTTGCAATTCGGACAACAGCGGCGCATGGCGGCCGTTGATCTTGGCGCCGACCGCGGAATGGCCCACATCGGTGTGAATTGCATACGCGAAATCGATGGGCGTCGCGCCGCGCGGCAGCACGATCAATCGGCCGTTCGGAGTGAAGCAGAACACCTGGTCGTGAAAGAGCTCAAGTTTTGTATGTTCCAGAAATTCCTCGGGCGTGGCGCCCTCGGCGAGCAAGGCAACCGTGCGGCGCAGCCATTGGTACGAGCGGCTCTCGCTCGTTAGACTCTCCTTGCCTTTGATCCGGCCATCCTTGTAGAGGGCGTGCGCGGCAATGCCGTTACGGGCGATATCGTGCATGAGTGCCGTCCGCACCTGCAGTTCGGCGCGCTGCCGGCCCGGCCCAACGACGGTCGTATGGATCGATTGATAGTCGTTCTGCTTCGGCGTCGAAATATAATCCTTGAAACGACCTGGAACGACAGCCCATTTGGTATGCACGACACCGATGACGCGATAGCAATCATCGACGTCCTCAACGATAACGCGGAAGCCGAAAATGTCGGACAGCTGCTCGAAAGCGATCGACTTCCGCTCCATCTTGCGCCACACCGAATAAGGCTGTTTTTGCCGGCCTTCAACCTTGGCGGTGATGCCTCTAGCCGCAAGTTCGGAGGTCAGCTCCTTCTCGATCGTGACGATGATTTTCCCATTCTTCCGGCGCAGATCGTCGAGCCGCGCCGCAATCATCGCATAGGCATCCGGCATGAGGTGGCGAAACGCCAAATCGTCGAGCTCATCGCGCATCCTCTGCATGCCCATGCGGCCGGCGAGCGGCGCATAAATATCGAGGGTTTCTTCGGCGATCCGCGCCCGCTTGTCCGGCGCCACGAAGTGCAGTGTGCGCATGTTATGCAGGCGGTCGGCGAGCTTGACGAGAAGCACGCGAACGTCTTCAACCACGGCCAGGAGCAACTTACGGAAATTTTCCGCTTGCGCGGCGCGCTTCGAGACAAGGTCGAGCTTCTTGAGCTTGGTCAATCCGTCGACAAGGCGGCCGATATCGCTGCCGAAAAGCTTGTCGATTTCTTCGCGCGTCGAATTGGTGTCCTCGATCGTATCGTGCAAGACCGCCGCGACGATAGTCGCTTCGTCGAGCTTCATGTCGGTGAGAATGGCGGCAACTTCGAGGGGATGTGACAAATATGGATCGCCGGAAGCGCGTATTTGCGCCCCATGCGCCTTCATCGCATAGACATAGGCGCGGTTGAGCGCCACTTCGTCGGCTTGCGGGTTATAGCGCCGGACCCGGTCGACGAGTTCATATTGCCGCATCATAATTAGGCCGATCCGCGACAGGACGCGTCGGGTCATGCTCCGGTCGGAGTTCGACTGGACCTGCTCGTTGCCTCTTATTTCATTGTCTCTTTGACCTCATCGCATGATCCAGCCCGAAAAGGCCACAACTTGCCGGATCGGGTCACGCTTTAAGCAAGATTGCGCTGACCTTGCCAACGCATCTTTGCCAAGCCGGACCATGTTTGCCACCAAAGCCCAGATTCAGTCGCCTTCGTCCTCGGCGTCGATTGGCGGGACGAGATCCTCGAGCCCTCGCAACAGATCTTCCTCCGTCATCCGATCGAACTCCCCCACGGCATCGGATCCATCGAACGTCGAGGACAGCGCCGGCACGGTTTCAGCTTCTGGTTCATCCACCTCGACTTGTTTTTGCAAGGATTGAATGAAATCTTCTTTGAGATCCTCCGGCACCAGGGCGGACTCCGCGATCTCGCGCAGGGCGATCACAGGATTTTTATCATTATCGCGGTCAACCATCGGCGGCGCGCCGGCGGCGATCATGCGCGCCCGATGACTCGCGATCAGAACGAGTTCAAACCGATTTTCGACCTTGTCTACGCAATCTTCGACAGTGACGCGGGCCATGCCATGCGCACTCCTTTGGGTGAACGAGACGTCATTGGATTAAACCGTAAGTTATACTTCGTCCGATCGCTCTGGCAACTCCAAAATCAAGCGCGGGCCGCCGTGGTGGCGGGGCGAAGCCTTCGTCCTGGGCTCCTACAGGTGTTAGGGAATTCCTTGAGGTGAGGGGGAGCTTTGGGGAAAGGACGGGGCGGAGGAAAGGGGTTATTTGGTTGGGACGATTTGCGGCGGCGAGGATTGTCCGCATCGCGCCGCATTCGCTTAGAAACAGCGGATTTCGGCCTCGGCTTCGGCCCGGCGCAAATCGGCCAGCATGGCCTTCAATTGTTCGCTCGCACGAAACATGGTCCCGATCTGGCCCCGCGCCTGATTCAGGCTCGCCACGGTTTGCGCTGCCACATAGCGGTCGTAGGGCAGCAACGATGCAATGACATCAATCGAACAGGAGCAGCGCCTCAGCATATCGGTGGTTTCGCCATTGGTCTTCATGCACACGAAGACATAGTCGGCGCGAGCCTCGGTGGGGTAATCGTTGGTCGCCGCCACGGCGAGGGACGCGGCAAGGATCGGAACGCTAGCGGCGACGATCTTCATTGCTCTCGTCTCTCCTCACTGGACAGGGGCGACAATTATGTCGAGTACCTGCGCGGAAGATTGAGCGATAAACTTGTGGCGGCGGCGCCGGCAAAAGCGCCGCTCTTGGTCACTATCCGCAGATTCATTAATGCGCGAAGGGATGCGCTGCTCCGGACGCCACCACGGCTGAAACCTATCAAAGTTCTGCGTGCGCCAAAAGCACATCGATATAGGCGGCGGGGCTATGGCTGCGCGCGAAATCCTTTGCGCGCTCCGCCGCGCGCGCACGGCAAGCCGGAAGACGCGGCATGAGCCGGGCGATCGCGGCGGCCAGCGCCTCGCTTGTGTGCGGCGCGAAAACCTCGCCATCCGCTTGATTGTTCTCGACGCTGGTTCCGGCAAATGTGCCTCTTGATGCGACGACGGGACGTCCCGCGGCAACCGATTCAGTAAAAATGCCCGAGGCGCGCATGCCAAAAGTGACCGGGTCATGGGGCAATAACGTCACGTCCGTCCGGCCGGTCCAGGCGGCGTAGTCCTCGCTTGAAAGTACCCCTTCCAGCAAGCGCACGCCTTTCAACGCGCGCAACGCGGCTTCAGCTTCGATCGTGCGTTGTGTCCAGCCGCTATTATAAATCTGGATGATGAACTCGGCGTCGAGCCCATCCCGCCGGCAAAGCTCGATCGCCCTGGGCAAGAGGTGAAAACCCTTATCGTACCTCGAATTGCCGAAGAACCCCACGCGAACAGGGCACTTCGTTGTTCGTTGCGGTCCCGAAGCGTCAATCGGAATCGGCAAAATGTGCGTCTCGATGCCGAAGTCCTTGCGATACAGTGTCCGCATGGCTTCGTTTTCCACGGTAAAGAAGAGAAAGCGGCCGATCAGGGGCGCCGCCAGCTCGAAGGCGGCGCGGTAGTATTCTTCCCCATGCGCCGAAATTGCCCCCCAGGACAGAAAGCTTGGCGGAAGCATCAAATTGCAGACGACGCGGGGAGCCCGGTCGCGCGGCCTAGCGCGCAAGAAGCGAATCAGCCCCAAAATTTGGTTTTGCGTAATCGTCATTACAACTATGAGATTGTCCTTCTGCCAAACGTCCGCCGGCAGCCCTTCGAGATCCTGCTCGAAGGCTCCGTTGAGCGCCTTCCATGATTGACGTTCGGAAAAGTAGGGCGAGCCGCCGGCCGGAGCGCCGCGTAAAATCGCCGCGAATGATCGCAGCAGCTTCTCGCTCCGGGAAAACCTCACGCACTCGTAAGGCGAGCGGACGAAATGCGGGATGGCGCCGATTTCGGCTTCGATCGACGTATCGAGGCCGATCAGGCCGAAAATGCGGTATCGCAATTTTCGCCGCGCCAAGGCCGCGGACACCGCCTTGTCGAGCATGTAATGATGCCCTGCCTTGTTCACCAATCCGCTGTCGATGAGGATGAGTTCCAAACGCTGTTCCTCAAGCGGACGTTTTGTTGGCGAACCGTGCGATGACGCTCAAGCGCAAATGTTCCGCGCGAAAGGCCTTGGTGCCGAATATCGGCGCGATGCACATCGGCCAACGCTGGCACAGCCACGGCCCCTTGTAATAGCGCACCAGGACAAGGTAATCAAACCCCGCCCGCGCATAGCTCTTCGCGGCCTTGTCGCGGGTTTCGATTTCAGCGGGCGAAAGCGACGCGTCGATTTCGGCGCGATAGCCTGCCACGTCCTCCGAGAGCTGGCCCGCCCGCACCCGAAAACACCCCAGGATGGCATCGACGTTCACGAGATCACTATGTCTGGCGAAACGCCGCCAGAGATCGAAATCACCGGCAAGCCGGAAGTTCGGATCGAGGCCACCGGCCTTTTGCCATAATCGCGGCCGCCAGAAACTGGCCTCTTGTTCGATGACAGGGCGCCCGAACCGGCCGTCGAAAATGCCGGCGGCTATGGCTTTTCGTGGAAAAGGAATGAACGGTTGCGGCATATGCAGCATCGGCCCAGCTTCGCTGAGAACGGTCGTCCGCCCTGTCACCCAGTCGATATCCGGGAAGTCTCTGAAAATCTCCTCGACCGTCGCGAAGGCGCCCGGTTCGAAACGATCGTCGGAGCCGATCCACGTCATTGCATCTGCATGGGCATAGGCACAGGCGGCAAAGCCGCGATTGGCCGCGTCGTAGAGGCCCCGGTCGGGGGAGCTTGCGAAAGAAAACTCGATGCCTTGGCAGAAGACCGGAAAATCGCGCGCGAGGCGGGATTTCCATGCCGCCAAGATCTCCAATGTCCGGTCTTTCGATCCGCCGTCCTGGACGTGATAGCGGATCGTGAAAGGCCCAGCCTGGCTCACCACGCTCAGAATCGACTGATCGAGGAATTTTTCGCCGTTGAAAACGGGCGTCACAATCGCGAAGCGCATTGACTTGTCGGTTGGCGAACGATGGACACCATGTCCAATCTGATCCTACCTCAACTCCATGTTTTATTCATTGTTTTCTCAAAGGCTCCTGGAAGCTTGAATGCCTGCATCGCCGACCCGCCCCAGCCGCCACCGCTTGCAGGAGTCCCTATTGAAACATTGATCTTTTCCAGAATCAATTTACCACGAAACCAATGATAACAGGATCTGCCTATCTTTGCCGTGACGACGGCGTTTGGATGAGCTCCATTCCCGGCAACCCGCCGGTCTCGCTAATAAGGTCATCTGCATGTTCACTCCCGACTTTTCCAAAAAAGAAAAGATTGTAAAATCTGATGAAAGCGCGGAACCGGTCCATATCGCTGTATGTTTTGACGAACGTATGGAATTGCCATTTCTCGTTCTAGCTGAATCCCTAAGATATTCAATAAAGAACAGCTATAGAACACTAATTCTTCATGCAATATACATAGATCGGCTTTCAGCCACCGTATCACGTCTCACTTCACACAACTCAAATAATTTCATTGTAGAGTTTATACGTGCAGATATAGAATTAAAAACTCTTCCCCTGCGCGATGTTTTCACACATACAACATATACGCGGTTATACTTACATATCATACTGTCAGATATACATAAGGTGGTATATTTGGATCCTGATACTATTGTTGTAAACGATATCTCGAAATTATATGACACAAAGCTGAACGGTTGCTGCCTAGCGGCGAGCCAGGATCGTGGCACAGCTATGATGCATAGCGAGTATGGTTTCAAGGTCGACGCAAAAATAGGCCTAAATACGAAACATGGAGATGATATTAACTCATATTTGCGGAATGTTATTGGTCTGAAAAAAGGAAGTGAGCATCTATATTTTAATGGTGGCGTCCTATTAATAGATCTTGATCTTTGGCGTAGCATGGATATTCATAGGCTGGCAATTGAATTCCTTCGTCGCAATCCAGATTGCTTGTACCTGGACCAAGACGCCTTAAATGCCGTCCTTGCGACGCGCTACATCATATTAGATGATAGATGGAATAGTCTCGCAATTTTAGTAAATGAATATCACCTTAATCACTTTAGCAATAACTCGTTAAATATAATAAATAAATGGCGGCGTGATCCCTGGATTGTTCATTATGCCGGACCAAACAAGCCATGGCGAGCGGACAGAGATCGTACTATGTTGGATTTTTACTTCTGGAACGCGGCAAAACGATCGTTTGCTTACTCATCGTTGAAGCGATTGCATTATGCCTCGTCCTCAACAATGTCAAAATATAAAGAAACAAGAAAATTCTCTCCAACGTTAATTGAGCGATTTAAGGAATTTATTGGCTTAATTTAACACTATTGATTTTCATGACGCAGACCTTTTTTTAAGAATGCTATGGCATCACTTGTATCCTCATTCTCTGGCGAGAGACTATCAAATAACCATATACCGCTTGTACAACTCTCTATGTATGTTTGTGCATCTTTACTTAGAAATGGACTCTCAAAACTATTATCCAACTGCAGGCGGCGCAAAAGATCGCGTGTCTTCGGAGCATTATGAAACTCAAGTATATCGTTTTGCCAATGAAGATCTTCAATTATATAAAGGCCTCCATCTCGAACAAATGGGAAGAGCGTGCCCAGGGCGATCTGTTGATGATGGGACGCATGGCTTGCATCGTCGATAATAATATCGATTGGACGACCAATGGCATACGCCAATCTTAGTAAGTCTGCCTTAGATGACATATCTCCCCGCAGAATATTGCAATTGTCTATTTTCACTGCCGAGAAGTCATCTATGTCGAAGCCAAAAATATCGGCGTGAGGAAAATAGGCTCTCCACATTTGCAAGGACGGCGCGCTATAGGCGACAGCAGTTGTCTTTCCCTCGGCCGCGCACGAAGCTTTGCGTCCATCGGCATCGGATCGGAGTAACCCCATCTCGGCTATAACTAGAGCTTCATTCCGAATAGATCTGAAAAAACGCTCATAAACTCTTGTATAGCGATGGGCGGTTCGGAGAGTTCCTTTGTCACTTCCGTAGGAATCCGCAAGCTGCATAAGCACATCGATCCGCTCAAGTTTGTAGCCGCGATGCAGAAGTACGTTGCTCAGTTTCCGTCTTATTCCAGTTTGAATATTCATTAACTCCTCGCCATCACAAACCGTGCCACGACGCGCAGGCGCCAATGCTCGCGCTCTAGCCGCGCTCGCGGGTTTTCTTGGGAGTGCCGCCTGCGCCGTTTGGATAGGATAGCGGATCGTGAAAACGCCTGCCTGGTTTACCATTTCACGCAGACGAAAGAAACATGGTAGCACGGGTCACATGAGGTGTCATCGCGGGAGTGGTTGGAAATTGTTTTAGCGCGATCTCCAGCGTGACAAGGTTACCTGATCATGCGGGCTCGCTTGTCTGTGTCCGCGCAAACCAGCGATAGACCTCGTTAACGCCCTCTTCGAGGCTTGTTTTTGGCCGCCAGCCGAGAGCGGCCAACCGGCTTGAATCCATCACTCTGTGTGGCGTGCCGTCGGGTTTTTCGGTATCGAAGACGAGTTTTCCTTCGAATCCGGCGACACGGCCAATTGTCCCGGCCAGCTGGCGGATGCTTACGCCGGAGCCGGCGCCGCAATTAATTGGCTCGCCGCCGTCGTAGCGATCGATCAGAAACACCACGGCATCGGCCAAATCATCGGCATAGAGAAACTCCCGCAAGGGGCTCCCGGTGCCCCAGACGACAACCTCTGTCTCGCCGGCGACCTTGGCCGCATAGAATTTGCGGATAAGGGCGGGCAAGACATGGCTCGTCGCAAGGTCGAAATTGTCGTTCCGGCCATAGAGGTTGCACGGCATGACCGAGATGTAGCGCCGGCCATATTGCCGCCGGTACGCCTGACACATCTTGATGCCGGCGATTTTCGCGATTGCATACCATTCATTGGTTGGCTCGAGCGGACCTGTCAACAGCGCTTCTTCCTTGATTGGTTGCGCCGCGAATTTCGGATAAATGCAAGATGATCCAAGAAAGACCAGTCGCTCAACATTGGCCAGATGCGCGGCCTGGATGACATTCGTCTCGATCGCGAGATTATCGAACAGGAAATCGGCTGGATAAGAAGCGTTGGCAAGAATTCCGCCAACCTTGGCGGCGGCGAGGATGATAACATCTGGCTTAGCCCAAGCCACCCATTGCCGGACGGCTTGCTGTTCGCGCAGATCGACATTTAGGCGATCCACGGTCAGGATTTCCACTTCTTCCTTGGCGAGGCGACGCAGAATAGCCGAGCCGACCATGCCGCGATGGCCGGAGACCCAGATTCGCCGCTTAGTACCGGCATTGGCCGAGAGGTTAGACATGAAATATTCCTCAGATCCGGCCGCGTTTCTTCATCACGATCAAGTCGCTCGCGACCATTTCAGACACCAGCCGCCCGAACGTAACCGTGTGCTTCCAACCGAGTTTTTTAAACGCCTTCCCCGGATCGCCGAGAAGGAGATCGACCTCGGTCGGACGAAAGTAGCGGGGATCGATCTCGACGAGAGTCCGGCCACTCTTTCTATCGAATCCTTGTTCGTCGACTCCTGATCCTTTCCAGCCGATCTCGATGCCACTTTCGGCGAACGCGCGCTCGACGAATTCGCGCACCGTGTGAGCATCTCCCGTCGCCAAAACATAATCGCCCGGCTCGGGCTGTTGCACAATGCGCCACATGCCATCGACGTAATCCCGCGCGTGTCCCCAATCGCGCTTGGTATCGAGGTTGCCCAAAAAGAGCTTGTCCTGAAACCCCAAATGGATTGCCGCGACCGCGCGCGTGATTTTCCGTGTCACAAAGGTCTCGGCCCTGGTAGGACCTTCATGATTGAACAGGATTCCGTTCGAGGCATGCATCCCATAGGCTTCGCGGTAATTGATCGTGATCCAGTAAGCGTAGAGCTTTGCGGCGGCGTAAGGCGAGCGCGGATAAAATGGCGTCGCCTCGTTTTGCGGAGTTGCCTGCGCCTTCCCATACAGCTCCGATGTCGACGCCTGATAGAAACGGGTATTTTGACAAAGGCGCAGGATGCGGATCGCTTCGAGAAGACGAAGTGTGCCAAGTGCGTCAGCATTCGCGGTATACTCCGGAGTCTCGAAACTCACCTGGACGTGGCTTTGCGCCGCGAGATTATAAATTTCGTCAGGCTGAACCTCCTGCACGATGCGAATGAGGTTCGTCGAATTGGTGAGGTCGCCATAATGCAAAAGAAAGTTAACGCCGGCCTCATGCGGGTCATGATATAAATGATCGACACGCTCGGTGTTGATCAACGACGACCGCCGCTTCACGCCATGGACGATATAGTCTTTTGAAAGAAGGAGTTCGGCAAGCAGAGCGCCATCCTGCCCGGTGATGCCGGTGATCAAGGCCACTTTTTTTGAAGCCATGCGTGACAAAAACCTCAAACTCGCGCCCGGGCGAAAGCGGACATGGCAATGTTGTATATAGCACCCCAACGACAACACAAAGGCAATGTTCGCAGGTTGTCCAGCGTCGGCCCGAAAGCTCGAAGGGCCCGAGCGCCAGTGACCTTGCTCGCGACCTGGGTCTCAATCTCGGCGGCAACCAATGGATCGACGCTGCTCAGGCCAAAAATGCGGCATCGCAGTCTCCGCCGCGCCAAAGCCTCTGGCACCGTCCTGGCGAGCGTGTAACTATATGGCCGGCCTTGTTCTGCAGCCCACTGTCGATGAAGATAAGTTCTTTCACTGACGCTTTCTCGCGCATTGGCCCTATGATAACAATTAACATTCAGTCCCAGCTTGTGAAATCGACGGTAGGTGTTTGATCCCTGCAACCCGGATTCCAGCGCTTCATTCATAGTTTTTTTTCAAAAGCTCCACCAACTTCTTCAATTCGGGCCAATTTGCGAACCGCGCCAACCAACGGAAACTAGGGCGCAAATACAATGCCTTAATCTGCTCCGCATACGCCCGATCGGACATCACATTTCGATCTGCCGTTTCAATCGGCCGACCTCGGCGGTTTCGAACCGGTCGCAAATGTTTGGCGGCAACCGGAAAACGTGACGCAGCTCCAGGTCCTCCTCGCGCAGGTAGAAATTATTCAGACCGTCGAACCAGACTTTGTGATAATTGGCTTCGATCAGGATCGGCTCCCAGCTCTGCCAATTCTCTTCTCCGGAATTGACGACTGTAGCCTCGATGACTAGGAGCCGCGGACGGAATCTCTCCCAGTCTCCGCTCTGCAGAACACCGAGTTCACCCCCCTCGACGTCGATTTTCATGAAGTCGATGGTCCGGTTCTTGACATGAAGAGCGCAAAGGTCAGAGAGCCGGATGACCTCGACCTCATGCGGCGTTGATGTCAATTCGGTGGCGGTGAAATGATCCGCGACAGCGCGTTCGAGCGTCGAATTTTCAGCAAACTTTGGAATTTCGTAAAACGTCGGGCGGCCTGGGCTGTTACCGACGGCGCACTGCAGGTTTATGTCTCGGGGCCGAGCCTCGCATAAAAGCGGATAGAAGCGAAAAGTTGGCTCGACATTAATCCCTGACCATCCCTGGTTGTAAAAATGGCATGTGACCGAAAGGAAATCTGGCTGAGCAGCGCCAATATCGACATAGAAACCATGGTAGTTAGCATCAAAAAGCCGCGCAATCATTACATCTTCGAAGTTTTGGGCATACGATATCATGGGGATCTTCCGTACGCGGCGCGGCCGTTATCGCATTATAATCGAGACAGCACTCTGATGCGCGGTGATCGAAGGAAGGGGCGGGATGGAGGCAAATTCAGTTTTGCTTTGCCCTCTTCCCCTCCTCATCGCACGATCACATTCTTGAATTGCCACGGCTCTTGCCTGTCGATATCCTCGGGGAACAGAACCGCGCGGCCCTCAAGCGGAGTCCAATCCGTATATTGTCCCGTCACCGGGCCGAGGTAAGGCCGCTGCACGTCAAGGCAGCGGCGAAAGTCGAGTTCGTCGGCCTCGACAATGCCCGCTCGCGGATTTTCGAGCGCCCATACCATGCCAGCAAGCACGGCCGAGGTCACCTGAAGCCCGGTGGCGTTTTGATAGGGCGCGAGCCGCCGCGTCTCCTCGATCGAAAGCCGCGAGCCGTACCAGTAGGCATTCTTCGCATGGCCGTAAACCAAAACGCCGAGTTCGTCGATCCCATCCACGATCTCGTTCTCGTCGAGAATGTGAGACTCTTTCTGCGGCCGCCATTGGTGCCCCGCCATTTCGTCGAGCGATAGCACGGCGGCGTCGGCCGGCCGGTAGGCGTAGTGGCACGTCGGCCGGTAAATGGCCTCTCCCCCCTCGCGCAGAGTCAGGAAATCCGCGATCGAGATCGACTCATTATGGGTGATGAGCCAGCCGTGCTGCGCCTTGGCCGCAGGTGTCCAGGACCGTACCCGCGTCCCCGCGCCGGGGCGCAGCAAATAGATCGCGCAATCCGGTCCGAAGGCGTGTCGTTTGGCTTCCGGCAGCATATGTTTTTCGTGCGTTCCCCAGCCGAGTTCGGCGGGCTGGAGACCCTCCGAGATAAAGCCCTCGACAGACCAGGTATTGACGAAAACGCCGCGCGGCTTCGGCGTCGCCGCGCGCTGGGTATCGCATTCGGCGATATGAATGCCCTTGATGCCGGTCGTTTGCGCGAGCCGCGCCCAATCCTCACGCGTCGATGGCGGCAAGAAGTTGATGCCGCAATCGGCCGCGACATTTAAAAGCGCCTGCTTAACGAACCAAGAGACCATGCCCGGATTGGCGCCGCAGCAAGAAATCGCGGTAGGACCCCCGTCGAGCGCGCGGCGGAGATCTAAGACGCCCTCACGCAAAGCATAGTTCGACCGCTCGGATGCGGTGAGCCGGGCGTCGGTATAAAATCCCGGCCAAGGCTCGGCGACCGTGTCGATGTAGAGCGCGCCAACTTCGTGGCAGAGCCGCATGATCGCGGCCGAGGACACCTCGATGGAGAGATTGACGACAAAGGCCTGGCCGCCGCCTTGCGTAAGAAGCGGTTTTAACAGATCGACGAAATCGCCCCGTGTGATGGCTTTCTTGACGAACGCTATTCCCCGCGCATCGAGAAGGTGGCGATCCTTATCCTCGGGATCGATGACCGTGAAACGCGATTTGTCGAATTTGAAATGACGCTCGATGAGCGGCAGCGTGCCGCGGCCGATCGAACCAAAGCCGATCATGACGATCGGACCTGTAATCGTGCCGTGCACGGGCCATTGCGACATGGATTTTTCTCCGGATGGGGTCAACGGCCGCTGGGGCTGCCGAGCAGCGAGCGCGCGATTTTTCCGGTACAACGCGTGAATTGCGCAGGCCCGCTGATTGACAATCAGTGGCGACCGTCCGCGCTATTTTTCTTCCCACTCAGAAGCTCGGAAACCAAGGCCTCTCTTTCACGCTTTTCAAGAACCAATCTGCAAAATAAACCTGAAACAAAGCATGGCGGCCGACGCCCAACGCCGCCTGAAGATGTTTTCCTGCCTCCCATAACAAAGTGCCAGCCGCAGGCTCGTCTCCCCCCGAAACCCACTTGCGATATGGGCCATACTCATTCATCCGATCTTCTATAGTAGTAGAAATAGCATCGGGTGAGGCTCCTTGCATCGCGAGATGATACGCCAACGCATCTTCAAAATAATCCATGAAAAAGGGTCGTTTGGAGCGGAAACACCAATGGGCCATTTCATCGATGACCCGGAACCAAACTGCCGCTTCCTCTAGTTTTACTAACTGCCTTTGCTCATCGCTCAGCTCAGGACCATTTTCATACAAAACCGTGTAAAGACGTGGTGCAATATCAAGCTTAAGTATAATATAATGACTCAGCCTATCGGCTTTTTCAAATAATAAGTCTTTTGTAGTTGGCTGCGCGTGATAAGTTTCAACTATGGCCGACCAATTTTCAGTTATTTGACGATCCAGCGTCGGGAAAGCAGTAAAGAGTGCTAAATGGAGCAATTCGCCGTAAGGGCTTTTTTGGATCAGCTCGTTCAGCTCCCGATCGACAAACATGCGGACAACGCCCTCCGCCGTGTCCGTAAGGAGGAATACGCTTCGGCCCGTTTCAGCCTCGAATTTTTCAATGACGTCAACTAATTGGCACCGTGTTTCGGCACCCATCACTGCCATCCTCGTCAAGCCTTGAGGCTTCTTCCTTTCGGGCAAAGTCTGCGCCAGGAACTCTGCCAAGCGCTCTAATTGCGCAAGGCACTCTAATTCAGGATTATCGTCGCCATGGGTATTGCTTTCCAAATTAGGCGCCACTAACCAATTATGTTGTTCTTTTGGCTCCGCAGAGGAAATGAAATCGCGAATAGGCTTACCAAACAGCCCTCCTTGCGTGATAACAGCTCTGAGTTCATCGAATTTTTGCAGCGCTGTTGATTTATCAGGATAATAAAATACCATGTCTGGTAGACCTAGTTTATATTTGACTGATGGTTCACCGTCGTAAACAGCGATTTCGTATTTTGGAATAAACAATGCCCCAGTGAGGTTCATGAATCCGAACTTATTACTCCGATATCTTCTAAGAATGCCCCAACGAATCATACTAAGCGTAATATCTGAGCCTCCAAATTGGACAACGGATAGTTTACCCATCATTGTTCTCCAAGGGGCGTCCTCAGTGCAAGCGGCCTCCCACTTTGGATTTTATTCAAGCCGCTCGGCTATCGAAATTGCGGCCAATAACGTAGAAGGCTATGTGCAGGCGCATTGATCTAACACAAAGTCTCTATGATCTAACGAAAAATCTCAGACATCCTCACGAGCGAGGAGGCCGAAGCTTCTGTTCGAGAATCTGGCGCAGGTACTCAGGGAGATATTCGCGCGGGAGCTTCAGGCCCACCTGAATCGAATTTGTGTGATTGGCGCGAAAGGCGTCACCAGGATTATCAGCCAGAGAGTTAGATAATCCGATCAAACCGCCGCCCGCCTTGACAAGGTCGTATCCGGCTCTCGGAAGGTACCAACGTAGCAGGCTCGATGCTGTGATGTTCGTTGCGTGCACCTTCGCCCCCAGACGGCGCAGCGAATCTACCGCCTTCTCGTAAACGGGCGTGCCCGCAAACATTGGGCCAACGTTCCCCGTAAAAATGACCTCCTCATGCACTTGGCTTCGGAGGTTCAGGAAATCGAGGTAGGGTTTCGCAAAGAAGCTCGTCGCAAACCATCCGACTCCTCCGAGAAGGAAGGACGCAATCGCGGACCACATAACCGACTCCATGGGTAATGCCACGGCGGGGCACAGCTGCATTATTAACGCAGGGGTAACGGTGGGTACTACTGGCGCGTGCGCCGGTTTCCTTGCAGGATCGAGCGGCAGTTCAGCCACCTCTGAACTTGGTTCCTTACTAGGGTGGATGGCTCTAAATACGGCTATCTCCCCCACGACGGCGAAGGAGAGTTTTTCCCCGCGCGGAATTTCGGCGCCACCGCCTAAATCACATAGGACTTGAGCGGCGGGAAGCCGTTGAACCCAACCGAGGAATAGGTCGCCGTATAAGCGCCGGTGCCTTCGATCAGCACTTTCGAGCCGATTTCGAGACTGACCGGAAGCAAATAAGGGTTCTTTTCGTAGAGCACGTCGACGGAGTCGCAGCTCGGGCCCGCAACGACGCAAGCCTCGGTCGCTCCGCCGTCGAAGGCGGTTCTAATCGGATAGCGGATCATTTCGTCCATCGTCTCGGCGAGGCCGTTGAACTTGCCGATGTCGAGATAAACCCACTTGACCTTGTCATCGTCGGACTTCTTCGAGATCAGCACCACTTCCGCCTCGATCATCCCGGCATTGCCGACCATGCCGCGGCCGGGCTCGATGATCGTTTCAGGAATATGGTTGCCGAAATGACGGCGCAGCGAATGCAAGATCGCTTGCGCGTAGCTCTTCACCGCCGGCACATTCTTCGTATATTTCGCCGGAAATCCGCCGCCGAGATTGACCATCTGCAAAACGATGCCACGTTCCGCCAAATCACAAAAGATCGCGGCCGCCGCCTTCAAAGCGCCATCCCACATGCGTGGATTGCGCTGTTGCGAGCCGACGTGAAAAGAAAGGCCGAAGGTGATAAGACCCAGCCGATGCGCGCGTTCGAGAACGCGCGGCGCCATCTGCGGGGCGCAGCCGAATTTTCGCGAGAGCGGCCATTCGGCGCCGGCGCCGTCGCACAACATGCGGCAAAACACCTTCGCCCCAGGCGCCGCGCGGGCCACTTTTTCCACTTCGGCCTCGCAATCCACCGCGAACAGGCGCACGCCAAGTTCGAAGGCGCGCTTGATGTCGCGCTCCTTCTTGATCGTATTGCCATAGCTGATGCGATCCGCGCCCGCGCCCGCCGCCTGCGCCTGTTCGATCTCGGCGACCGAGGCGGCGTCGAAACAGGAACCGAGACGCGCCAGCAATTCGAGGACCCTCGGATCGGGATTGGCCTTCACGGCGTAGAACACGCGGGTGTCGGGCAACGCCTTCGCGAAGGAGGCGTAATTGTCGCGCACGACATCAAGGTCCAGCACCAGGCACGGCCCGTCCTCGCGGCGATTGCGGAGGAATTCCAAAATACGATCGGTCATCGCGGCATCCCTTCGACCGGCGCGGACCTCCGCACCGGAACGAACAAGCTTTGGGTGAATGACGATGCCGCATGGCGCCCGCGCTATGGAGACGCGACCGCTTCAGTTGACCGCCATCCGCGACCGGCGGTGCCCCGAGGCAATTGCCTAAGGGACGCGCGCGGTTAGATGCTGCGCCGTCGGACACTCCCACCCTGGACAAGGCAGATTGCGCCGTCCGAAGTGTTCATGGCCATCGCTTGGATTGGGATGAGATCCCGTTCCGCACGCCCGGCAAGAAAGACTAGCCTCTTCGGTAAGCCAGCTTTGGAGGCTGGCAGAGACGAAAAAGCCCGGTCCGTCGTTGCTTTAAGTCGCGTCCCCCGTTTGGCGGAGTTCGCCGGTTCGCCTCCGGCTGCCGGTCTTCTTAGGCGGTTAACCGGCCTCTTGTCCGGATCCCCGCCAACCGGCACGCAACCACAGGCACGTGCGAAATTGGGCGAGATCAAAAATATGCAACTCGCCGCGCATTACAAGAGGTTTTTCAAAAAATCCTTAGCTAGCCAGATCAGAATGGTTAAACCTTACTTATTGCGTAGGCGCCGCACTAGGATACTCAGCAAACTGATCGCAACCACGAAGCGCCGATCACCGGACGCCTTCATCGTGATAAAAGTTGCCGCGGTAGCGCCGGCGGTAGTACACCAACGGTGCCACCCCAATCGCGATGGAGCCGATACTGAGAGATGAAACGCGCCAGCCAAGGTGCGGCAACTGATACACTCCGACCCCGCCGACAAAGAGCGCCGATGCCAACGAGACGATCACCACGAATGCGATTGTCCCCCCCCGGTGCGCACTGACTTGTGGTAATGCCAGGCACAGGCGATGCCGGCCAGGGAGTAATAGAAGGCGACTTGCACTCCGATCGCATTGATGAGGTCGCTCATCAATGCGTTTATGGAAGGCACGGTGGCCGAGCCGGCGAACAAAATGAGCGAGACGCCTGCGACAGCGAAGCCCGCAAGCCAAGGCGTCTGAAAGCGAGGATGGAGCTTGCCCATCGCTTCGCCGATCACCCGATCGCGCGCCATGGAAAACAACAGCCTGGTGCACTGAAGGAGCTGCGTTTCGATCGTCGCGACGGCGCTGACCAAAACCGTCAGCACGGCGATGAAACTCCACGGCGCCGGGAGCGCCGCCGCGCCAAGGGCCGGGAGCAGGTTGCCACCATTCGCCTGAATCTCGCTGGGCGTCAGAGCCATCTGGACCGCGACCTGCGCCAGAACAAACAGTCCGGCGGTCACCAGCACGCCGAGGCTGCAGGCGATCCCCGAGGCCGTGTTGGCGCCAGCCGTCTCTTCCGCGAGGTTGGCGGATACGTCCCAGCCAAAATAGTAGAAAAGCGCGACCAGCATTCCAGCTGAAAATGATTGGAATGTGCCGAAAGCCGAAGGAAAAAACCAATCCCAGGAAAAACGGGCGGCCGGCATGGCGCGGGCGTTACAAATCGCGAGGCCGCATAGGAGAACGACGGCGAAGACCTCGAACAAAGTCAAAACGACCTGCGCCTTGGCGCTGACCGTGATGCCGAAGGTGATGAGCGCCAGCACGGCGAGGACCCAGACCGCCCCGGCGCCAGCCGTCCATACAACGTCGTGGCTCCGGCCGGGCGCGATGAGGTCGAGCGTCGCCTGTCCCGCCGGGAGCGCGGCGGCGACGTTGAAGATAGTCGAGAGGCTGAGGAGCGCCCATCCGGCAAGGAAGCCCAGCGCGGGGTGCATCGCGCGGCCAACCCAGACATAAGCCGCTCCGGCGTCCGGCCGCCACCGGTTCAGATAAGCGAAAGCTATGGTGATCCCGATCATTGGCACGGCCGCGATCCAGAGTGCCGCCGGTCCGGCGAGTCCGGCCGCGGCAACGAGAGTGGCGGTAGTTACGGTGATCGAATAGGCCGGAGCCGAACCCGCGACGGCCATCGTTAGCGAATCGAGAAAACTAAGCGCTCCCTTTTTCAGCGAACGTTCCAATGACATACTCCGGTCGATGCGAATGCCGATGGCGTTTCGCCGATATCCATTCGTCGATGTTCTCGTGGTTAATTGGTAAGAGCCCCATAGGTGTCCCAAAGGACCCGCAACATTATCCGGCGGAGCTCGCGGATTGGCCCTGGCAGGAGCAGGGCGCGGTCAGAAACGAAAATTGGGCTTGCGCGCGGGTTTGAGGCAGAGCGCGATCCCGGCGCTGACCAGAACGACCGCCTCGCAAGCCTCCGCCAGTGCCTGGTTGAGCAGACCCTGGGCGTCCCTGAACGCGCGGGCGAGCGCGTTATCCGGCACAATACCGCAACCGACCTCGTTCGAGACGAAGATAACTGGGCCGGCAAGCCCAGCGATGCCCCGCGCCAAATCCTGTGACGCGGCCGCCAGGTTATTGTGTTGCAGAAGAAGATTACCGAGCCAAAGTGTCGCACAGTCCACGACAACGATCCGGTCCTTCCGGGCCTCGCGCAGGAGCGCCACCGCAAGCGCGACGGGCTCTTCCACGAGTGTCCAGCACGCGTCGCGTCCGGCGGCGTGGCGGGCGATGCGCTCACCCATTTCAGCGTCACGGGCCTCCGCCGTCGCGATCAAGACCGGGCGAAGGCGAGAGGCTTCCGCGAGCGTTTGCGCGTAGCGGCTTTTGCCCGACCGCGCGCCACCGAGCACCAGAAGGCTGCCAATCGGACGCTTTGGATTCGGCATGGTTTCTCCCGATTGTGCGGCCGACGCGTGCCATGCCGGCGGATATCGGCTACAAACTCACCGAGTCCACCATAGCTCTCGTTATGTACGGAAGAACGCGGCGCGGTTGAAGATTTTACAACTGTTAATATTCTGAAAAAACAAATAGCATTTAATTCCAAATCGTCGAAGACAAAGCCTTTCGCAAGATCCGTCGACGATAGTGCCGAAGCCGATTGGTTTTTATAAAGCAGTAGCTGAAATAATTCACATTCTGTGTGATAAAAGCCCGCGCAAGGGATCGGCGAATGAAAGTATCTCATATTTTGTTAGGTCAGCGCGACGATGATGCCGAACTTCTGGCGAACGCCCTCGGCACGGCCTTCGAACCGGTTGCCGCCGAATTGCGGTTGGTCGACGTCGCGGATTTCATTGCCTATGCCCACGCCGAAAAGTTTGTCAATATCCAGGATATTGTAAATTCATCTGTGGAACTATTTTTTAAGCCCGGAACGTTGTCATTCGGTTGGGGAACGGAATTCGAACTTGATTGGAACAGATTGCCGGTAATTACCCTCGATATGGAGTTTCGGCACCGCTCCGTGTGGCTCGTCTTCAAACTCATCTTGCGTGCGTTGCAAACGAATGTGACGGTCGAGCATATTTCGCTGGGCGAAACTTCGGGCGACCCAAGACAAGATATGGCGACGCTGATCGAGACGATAGCCGACGCGCGGCTGAGTTCGCAAGGCCATTAAGGCTTTCCACAACGATGGAGTATTCTGCGCGAGGAGACTCACCGGTGAATCAAGGAAAATCAAGGCATTCCGGCGCCAATAGATCGAGCGATTTTACAGTTGAAGAACGGGGCTGGCCGTCCCACCGATGCCGCGGCGAAGCGCGGTGACGGCAAACATCAAGGCGGCATGCGCCAAAGTGTTCAATAGGAGCATATCCGCCGATTAGGCCTCGCTATGAGTTCTATGCCAGTTACGGCTTGCCTACCGCATCCATCGGCTCCCGGTCTATCTCGACGCTTTCGCTTCGCGAATTGACCACCGCAGGCCACGCGACGCCCTTGCCGGACGCGCGCCGGCCGAGTGAGTTTCTCGGCCGCGGCGATCCAAAGCCGTCTCATAGGTGCCGAGCCCGGACAGCTGGTTGACGCCGTGCGCGTGATCGGCTACGCAGGCTTTTTCCGGGCCTGAGACAAGGTTGCCGGGCTACTCCGGTTGCCCAAGCGCTGTCCTTGCAAGTACCCGCAAGGGCCGGTCCCCACTGGACGGGGCTAAACTCTTCCGCCGCGAAGCTTTCGCATGTCGGCCCTTATGGAGGTTCAGGTCTTGGCTCGTATCGCCGGCGTCAATATTCCGACCAACAAGCGCGTCATCATCTCGCTGCAATACATTCATGGCATTGGCCCGACGAAGGCCAAGGAAATTTGCGAAAGAGTGAATATCCCCTCCGGGCGGCGCGTCGCCGAATTAACCGACGCGGAAATCTTGCAGATTCGCGAGGCGATCGACCGCGACTACATGGTCGAGGGCGATCTTCGCCGCGAGATTGCGATTCACATAAAGCGCCTGATGGACCTTGGCTGCTACCGTGGGCTTCGCCATCGGCGCCAATTGCCCGTGCGCGGCCAGCGCACCCACACTAATGCGCGGACTCGCAAAGGCAAGGCCAAGCCCATCGCCGGCAAGAAGAAGTAACTCAAGAGAAGTTGGCATGGCGTTCGCCGCCAACTCGACCGGCCAGGCAATCGTCCGAGAATCGATGATGGTTGCGAGCGCCTGGCATGGCGGGCGCGTTTGAAGGAATTGAAGATGGCGAAAGAGGCAACCCGCGTTCGCCGCCGCGAGCGCAAGAACATTGCGACCGGCGTCGCGCACGTCAATTCGACCTTTAATAATACAATGATTACGATCACCGACGCTCAGGGCAACACAATCTCCTGGTCGTCGGCGGGGACCATGGGGTTTAAGGGGTCGCGTAAATCGACGCCTTACGCGGCGCAGATGGCGGCCGAGGACTGCGCCAGAAAGGCGGCCGAACACGGGATGCGGACGCTCGATGTCGAGGTTTCGGGGCCGGGTTCAGGCCGGGAATCCGCGTTGCGCGCCCTTCAAGCCGCGGGCTTCACGGTGACTTCGATCCGCGATGTCACGCCTATTCCACACAATGGCTGTCGGCCGCCCAAGCGGCGGCGCGTTTAAGCAGGCATTTTCGACACTATTGCGCTAGGCGATTTGCGTCAAGGAAAGGTCCGGTCGTGATTCAGAAGAATTGGCAGGAGCTTATCAAGCCAAGCAAGCTCGAAGTGGTCCCGGGCGACGATCCAAAACGGGCGGCCACGATCGTGGCGGAGCCGCTCGAGCGCGGCTTTGGCCTAACCCTCGGCAATTCCCTGCGGCGCGTTCTATTGTCCTCGCTGCAGGGGGCGGCGATCACCTCGGTCCATATCGACGGCGTCTTGCACGAGTTCTCGTCGATCCCCGGCGTGCGCGAGGATGTGACCGACATCGTACTCAATATCAAGGACATCGCCATCAGGATGCCAGGCGATGGCCCGAAGCGCATGGTTTTGAAGAAGCAGGGTCCCGGCAAGGTCACCGCCGCGGACATCGGCACGACCGGCGATATCTCGATCCTCAATCCCGAGCTTGTCATTTGTACGCTTGACGAAGCGGCCGAAATCCGCATGGAATTCACGGTCAACACCGGTAAGGGCTATGTCGTGGCCGAGCGCAACCGGACGGAAGACGCGCCGATCGGCTTGATCCCGGTCGATAGTCTCTACTCGCCGGTCAAAAAAGTAAGTTACCGGATCGAGAATACGCGGGAAGGGCAAATCCTCGATTACGACAAGCTGACCATGCAATTGGAAACCAACGGATCACTGTCACCCGAAGATGCGATCGCTTTCTCTGCGCGTATTCTGCAAGACCAGCTCAATGTCTTCGTCAACTTCGAGGAGCCGCACCGGATCGAGGCGACACCGTCGATTCCCGAACTCGCCTTTAACCCGGCGCTCCTCAAAAAGGTCGATGAGCTCGAACTCTCGGTGCGCTCGGCGAATTGTCTGAAGAACGACAATATTGTCTACATTGGCGATCTCATTCAAAAGAGCGAAGCGGAAATGCTCCGCACGCCGAATTTCGGCCGCAAATCGCTAAACGAGATCAAGGAAGTGCTGGCCCAGATGGGCCTCCACCTCGGGATGGACGTCACCGGTTGGCCGCCGGACAATATCGATGAACTCGCCAAGCGGTTCGAGGAGCATTACTGATCGGATTATCGCTTCCCTCTCGTCTAAAGCGTGCAAACGGGTGCGGCCGTACCTGGCGCGGCGGCCACGAAAATAACGGAGGACGCCATGTATCACGGACATGCCAAGCGCCGCTTCGGCCGCACGCATGAACATCGCAAGGCGATGTTTTCCAATATGTGCCAAGCGCTAATCAAGCACGAGCAGATCGTCACTACGCTGCCGAAGGCAAAGGATTTGCGCCCGATTGTCGAGAAGCTGGTCACCCTCGGCAAGCGCGGCGATCTGCATGCGCGACGGCAAGCGATCGCTCAAGTCAAGGATGCCACCCTCATCGGCAAGCTTTTCGCCGTTCTCGCGCCGCGCTACAAGGACCGGCATGGCGGCTACACGCGGGTCTTGAAGGCTGGCTTTCGCTATGGCGATAATGCCGCCATGGCGGTCATCGAATTCGTCGACCGCGATGTCACTGCCAAGGGCCTGGATTCGGGCCCGGTCAGGGGCGGCGAAGAAGAGGCGGCGGCTTAGGGATCGTTCGCGTCGCCGGCGTGCACGCGCGGGGCGCATTGCTTAACGCGAACCGGTTCCCGCTTAAAACCGACACAGGGTCTGGTCCGCTGGTTTGGAGCGATCCATGAACGCGCCCTCGCTTGGTTTGCGCCGGGCCTTGACCGGTTTGCTTTTGGGATCTGTTCTCTTTGCCGTATCCGCGAGCGCAGAGCCGCCGCGGCAGATACCCCAGACGCAGAGCGATACTTTTCTGTCTTTCGCGCCAGTCGTCAAGAAAGCGCAACCCGCGGTCGTCAATGTTTACGCCTCACGGACGGATAAGTGGCCGCGCAATCCCCTTTTCGATGACCCGATTTTTCGCCGTTTCTTTGGTGAGGGCGGCCAACCCAGGCCAGGCGGCCCGACCGCGCGCTCGCTCGGCTCCGGCGTCCTCGTCGATGCATCGGGCCTCGTCGTCACCAATTATCACGTCATCGAAGGCATGACGGATGTGAAAATCGCGCTCGCCGATAAGCGGGAATTCGAAGCCGGGATTGTCTTGCGTGATCAGCGAACTGATCTCGTGGTCTTGCGCCTGAAGGGAGGGGAGAGCTTTCCGGTGATGCAGTTGGGCGATTCCGATGCGCTCGAAGTCGGCGATATCGTGCTGGCGATTGGCAATCCATTCGGGGTTGGGCAGACGGTGACGCAGGGAATCGTCTCGGCACTGGCGCGCACCCAGGTCGGAATATCGGATTACGGATTTTTTATTCAAACCGATGCCGCGATCAATCCAGGCAATTCGGGCGGCGCCCTCGTCGACATGCGGGCAAAGCTCGTCGGGATCAATTCCGCGATCTTTTCGCAAACCGGAAGTTCGATCGGGATCGGTTTTGCAATCCCGGTCAACATGGTGAAAATCGTGATCGCCACCGCCAAGGGCGGAGGGCAAGCGGTGCGGCGTCCGTGGCTCGGCGCGAGCCTGCAGGCCGTGTCAAGGGAAATTGCCGACTTGCTTGGCCTCGACGGACCGTCTGGCGCGCTTGTCGCCGATCTCTCCGCCGGCGGCCCGGCCGCCGAGGCGGGTTTGCAGCGCGGCGATCTCGTCACCGCCGTCGACGGCCGGAGCGTCGACGATCCCGAGAGTCTCGGCTATCGGTTGGCCACGAAACCGCTCGGCGGGACCGCGTCCGTTACCCTGCTTCGTAACGGCAAAGAGACAACTGCCTCGGTCAAACTGCTTCCGGCCCCGGAAATTCCGGCCCGCGATCCTGTCAAGCTCAGCGGCTCTTCTCCCTTCTCCGGCATGACCGTGATCAATCTATCGCCGGCGGTTTTGGAAGAATTATCCCTCCGTGGCGTGAGCGAGGGCGTCGTCGTCAGCGACGTCGCGGACCGCTCGCGGGCGGCGATGGTCAATTTTCAAAAAGGCGATGTGATCATGACCATCAACGACAGGCCAATTGGCACCACGCGGGGACTCCAAGCGGCGGTGAGCGAGCATCGCAACTATTGGAAACTGACGATCAAGCGCGGCGGCGATGTCATTACCACCATGATCGGCGGGTGAACGAGAGGGCTCGAAATCTCTCTCCTTACCGGAAGCTTCCAGGCGGCGAATTCGAGTGCATGGTTGCCGAGCCGGAACTCCGGTTCATCATTAGGCCAGATCACAGACGAACTCAATTTCCGCCCATGCTACCGCTTGCGGGTCAGGCGGAACACGCCTTGTTCGCCGAAGAAGTTCCAGATCCAGGGCTCGCCATAGGCCAAGGGCGCGCCGAAACGATCGAGCGCCACGCCGCGCTCGATCCTCGCATCGATATCCCGCACGAGCGCGACAAAATCATGGATCGTGCAAAAATGGATATTTGGTGTGTCGTACCAGGAGCAGGAAAGGTTGCGCGTCATCGGCATGCGTCCGCCGAACGCGACCTGGAGCCGGATTCGCCAATGGCCGAAATTTGGAAACGACACGATCGCGTGGCGGCCGATTCGCAACATATGCTCAAGCACGGTGCGCGGCTGGCGCGTCGCCTGCAACGTTTGCGAGAGAATCACATAATCGAAGGCATTGTCGGGATAGTCGCCAAGGTCGGTGTCGGCATCGCCCTGAATGACCGATAGCCCCTGGGCGACGCAGTCGTTGACGCCGCGCTGGGAGAGCTCAATCCCGCGTGCATCCACCCCTTTTTCCTCGGCCAGCAACCGCAACAGCGTGCCATCGCCGCAGCCGACATCGAGAACGCGGGACTTCGCCTCGACCATATCCGCGACAAGAAGAAGATCTACGCGCGCCGGAATTGCGCGAGCTCGCTTGGCTTTGATAACTCGCGTCTCGGCGGCCACGGTTCAAATCGCCCCGTTTTTGGCCGGCGCTATGCCCCGTGCCCGCGCCGCGGCATTCAAAAAGCCGCGAGAGGTCGCGATGAACTCAGGGGTGTCCAACAAGAACGCATCATGGCCGCGATCTGTCTCGATATCGACAAAGGAAACCGAGGCGCCGCCCGCGTTCAAGGCATGCACGATCGCGCGCGAGGCTTGCGTCGGATAAAGCCAATCGGAATTGAAGGAAACGACGCAGAACCGGGTTTTGACGCCTTTGAAGGCGAACGCCAGAGAGCCGCCGTAATCGGCGGCGAGATCGAAATAATCACACGCCCTCGTCACATAGAGGTACGAATTGGCATCGAAACGGTCGACAAAGTTTGTGCCTTGTTGGCGCAGATAATTCTCGATTTGGAAATCGGCATCGAAAGAGAAGGTTGGCGCGCTGCGGCCCTGCAGCTTGCGGCCAAATTTGCTCTGCAGCACTCCGTCCGACAAATAGGTGATGTGGGCCGCCATTCTGGCGACAGCGAGGCCTTTGGTCGGGATGACGCCTTCTTCGAGATAGCGGCCTTGGCGCCAATCGGGATCGGCCATCACCGCTTGGCGTCCAACCTCGTGAAAAGCGATATTCTGCGAGGAGTGCCTCGCGGCGGTCGCGATCGGCATCGCCGCGAACACACGTTCCGGGAAACTCGCCACCCATTGCAACACTTGCATGCCGCCCATTGAACCGCCAGCGACGCAAAACAGCGTGGCGATACCGAGTTGGTCGACCAACATGGCTTGCGCGAAAACCATGTCCTTGATGGTGACGATTGGAAGATGGAGGCCATAGGGCTGGCCGGTCGCCGGGTTGAGCGAGGCGGGCCCGGTGGTGCCCATGCAGCCGCCGACAACATTCGAGGCAATGACAAAATAGCGATTGGTATCGATCGGCCGGTTTGGGCCGACCATGGTGTGCCACCAGCCGCCCTTACCTGTGATGGGGTGCCGATTGGCGACATGCTGGTCGCCGGTCAGGGCATGGCAGACTAAAATGGCGTTCGACTTGTTGGCGTTGAGCTCGCCATAGGTTTGATAGGCGATCGTCAGGGGGCTGAGCGAGACCCCGGCATCCATCTTGAGCGGACTATCGGTGCCGAAATGCGCGACGAGACTCTGCGGCGCATCGACCTCGCGAAGACCCGCCGCTTTACTTGCCGGAGCGAATAGCACAGCTCTGCCCGATCGTTCGATATGGCGAACATGCGTCCGTTATATGCGAGCGCAAAAAAAAGAGTCAAGATCGATCCGCCCTGTTGGCCAGCCGATGGGGGCCAACCTGCAAAACCTCGCGAAGAACATTGGCCCATCAGCCGGATTAGAATTTGCGGCCCTTGGAACCGGTGCGCAGCGGAGACTTGAGCTGCGTTCCCGCTTCGTCGAAAATCGCGAACTGATAGCGCCCCGCGCCGTCCCGGCTGACGCAATAGCGCAAAGTTTCAGCGATATTATTATTCTCATCCAGGATCACAACGGCGGGGCTCAGATCGGCGATACTTTCGCCGGGCAGATAGATCGCGCTGCAGATGATCAGTTCATCACCGCGCTGACAGGTCCGCGCCGCCGCTCCATTGACAATGCAGCATCGCGACCCGCGTCCGCCTAGAATAACATAGGTTGAGATACGCGCTCCGGAATTCTTATTCCAGATCTCGACGAATTCGAGCGGCAAGATACCGGCGGCTTCGCAATGATCCGGATCGAGCGTGATCGAGCCGTGATAATCGAGATTCGCCTCCGTGACGCGGATGCCATGGAGCTTGCCGCCAACGACCTTACGCATGCTATTTCGAATTCCAAATGCGGGAGCAAAACGGCTAGCCTTACCGGAGGCGCCCGGCCCAAGCGGCACCTGCTTAGAACATTTTCCGGAAAAGCGCGAAAGAGTTCACGCCCAAAATATGGTTGATCAAAAGAAGAAAGGCTTCTCCGGGCAGGTTTCGGGCCTCACCAGTCCTCATTTAGGTAGTCCTGGCCGAATTTCACGAGGCACTGTCTGGCGGCGGTCCGGTTTCGAAGGTGGCCAGTTCGACGCCTTCGCCGACGTGTTCCCCCAACTGGAACTTGAATTCCTTGAGGATCCCACCTTTTGGGGCGCGCAGCATATGCTCCATCTTCATGGCTTCTAGAATGAGAACCGGCTGATTTGCCGCGACCTGCGCACCCGGCGCGACAAGCAATGCGGCGATGCGGCCGGGCATCGGCGACGCGAGCCGCCCCGGCGGTTCATCTCGCCTCCCCGCCCCGGCAAAGGGGCCGGCCAATTCCAAGCGGTGCGCGGCCTTAGCCTTTGCGAACACAACAATCTCTTCGCCGGAGCGGAGCCAGACCGCGTTGACGCGGTGACCGTCAAGATCCGCGGCGAGACTTCCATCCGGCGCGAGCGTGCCGCTTGCCTGAAAAAACGTCCCACCCGGCAAGTCGAGGCGCCAGCCGTTGCACTGATAGCGGACCTCGACCTCGACGGCACTGCCGCCGTTTCGTTCGGGCACGATCTCGTACAGACGCACGGTTTCACGCGCGTCCTCGTTCAGGCGCCAGCCATTTTGGCTGGCCCACGGGCTCCAGGGATCGATCGAACGCTGGGCTTTTTCGCGCGCGGATGCCGATCGCTCGCAAAGCAGCCCGATAACCGCGGTGGCAAGAACATCATTTCCGGCAGGCTGGAGCTTGGGCAAAAGTTCGTCAGTATGGCGCTCGATAAATCCAGTATCCGGCGGACCCTCGGTGAAAGCTTGATGGGCGGCGATGGTGCGCAGCAGATCGAAATTGGTCGCAACCCCGGCGATGCGGGTTTTGCCGAGCGCGGCGCGCAGCCTGAGAAGAGTGCGCCGCCGGTCTTTATCCCAAACGATCAGCTTGGCGATCATCGGGTCGTAATCGATCGGGATCGCATCTCCCGCGCGCACGCCCGCGTCGATTTCGAACCCGCGCTCCTGGAGCGGGAAAATCCAGGCGCACGATGCGGCCGGACTGCGGCAGAAAATCGCGCGCCGGGTCCTCCGCGTAGAGCCGCGCCTCGATGGCATGTCCCAGAGGTCGTATTTCGTCCTGGCGCAGAGGCAACGCGCCGCCGGCGGCAACCGCCACCTGCCATTCGACGAGGTCGATGCCGGTGATCATTTCGGTCACCGGATGTTCGACCTGGAGCCGGGTGTTCATTTCGAGAAAATAGAATTGTCCATGCGATAACAAGAACTCTACCGTGCCGGCGCCCACGTAGCCGATCGCGCGCGCGGCGGACAGGGCCGCCTCCCGCATGGCTTGGCGCAGCTCACCGGAAACGCTGGGAGCGGGTGCTTCCTCGATGATTTTTTGATGCCTGCGTTGGATCGAGCAATCGCGGTCGAAGAGATGCACAACATTGTGCCGAGCGTCGGCAAAAATCTGGACCTCGACGTGGCGTGTGCGCGAAAGATATTTTTCGATGAGCACACGGCCATCGCCGAAAGCAGATAGCGCCTCGCGTTTGGCGCTTGCGAGCGCGGCCGCGAACTCGGCCTTGCGCGCCACAATTTTCATCCCCTTGCCGCCGCCGCCCGCCAAGGGTTTGATCAAGACGGGATAGTCGAGCGCCAAGGCTTTTTCCGCGAGGAAGAGCGGGTCTTGTTCGCCGTCGTGATACCCCGGCACGAGAGGGACGCCGGCTTTCTCCATGAGGGCCTTGGCTTGCGCTTTGTCTCCCATAGAACGGATTGCCGCTGCTGGCGGTCCGATGAAAACGACGCCTGCGGTGGCGCACGCTTCCGCGAAATCCGCGTCCTCGGATAAAAACCCGTAGCCTGGGTGAATTGCCTGGGCGCCGGATTTTTGAGCCGTTTCAATGATTTTGGCGCCATCGAGATAGCTCGCGCGGGCCGGCGCCGGACCTATCCGAAAAGCTTCGTCGGCAAGCGCGACATGCATCGCCGCGCGATCGGCGTCCGAATAGACGGCCGTGCTCGTGATGCCAAGTCGCTGGGCTGTCCGGATGATCCGGCAGGCGATCTCGCCGCGATTGGCGATCAATATTTTCGAAAACATCGGGTCTCTTATCATACGCTCACGGCCCGCCGCGGGCCTGGCAACGATCCGGGTGCCGTGACGGAAATGGCTTGATTTCAGGGCGGCGTAATGACGACACCATCAACAGCGATACCACGAAGCCGGCGGGCGATTTGCCGACGCGAAGCCGTTCGGCGCGGCAACGCCGGTCCGGTTTGTTGAAGGAACGCGGAGATTACGTCACCTTCAAATTCCAACCACTGCCGCGACGGCGCCATGCTGGTTGTCAGGATCCAGGCCCCCCCAGAGGTCACGGGTCCCGCTCCAGATCAGTCGCGCTTCGTCAGGGGTGAAAGCATCAGGCCATCTGCCGACACTTTCGGAGTGAATTCCGGAGGTGTGGGCGATCTTCGGGTCTTCCAACCCGGTCTGGTGAGCGAATTGGTTGAACTCCAACTGACCCGGCTCGAGTGTCTCGTCCAGCCACCGCATCAAACTGCGTAGCGCAGGCTCAGGAGAATCGACCAGATCCTCGTAGAGCACGCAGTAATATCGAGAAGGGTATGCTTCGCCAAAGCTGAGACCCGCTTGAGTGTACCTCCGATAGAAGGCGATGCGTGCCTCGAGTGAAGCGGGGATCGTGAGAGGGAAATTCACCTCCTTGAAGGATGCGAGAGTGTCGAGAGGGTTGCGCACGACATGAACAAGAACCCACCGAGTGTCGAGGAGGCGTTGCCACTCGGCTAGATAGAGAACATTTTCCGGGTTCTTGTCTGCCCACCGGGGCTTCCCAGCGAGTGCCGCTGCTTGCTCATGCACGGCAAGGAAGGCCCGCCCGAGCAAGTCAAACAGTTCAGATTGCGGCAAAAGGCTGCGGGCCGTGGTCGAAAATCGCCCGTGGTGAAGGGGATCGTGGAAATAGTCGCCGAAGAAGTCCCGGAAGAACTTGACCTCCGGGCCGCAGTGTATCCGCGAATGGGCATTGAGGATTCTCCGGATCACGCTGGTGCCCGACCGGTGGCAACCACCGACGATGATTGGACAGGTATTGCGAGACATGGAGCCTCAGAAATGCGAGAGTTGTTGAAGCACAGCCGTGCCAGGCTCCGGCCCGAGCGGGGGTATCCTCACGACGGTCATTGGCCAAGTGTTGGGCGACATTTATCCTCTTTCTTGGCGCGCCGCCCATGCCGCATCAAACAAATAGTGTTGGACGCGCGGGTTAGACGGATCGAGCTCATCGTCAGAGAGATAAGGGCGCAACTCCGCCTCGGCCGGCAGCCTGATCATTTCCGGACGCAACCTGGCCCGGAGGCCGTGCCATCCAGAATCCACCTCCGCCGGGTCGTAGCGTTTCTCAACATACTTGCGAACCGCGTGTGGCACACTCAGAAAGAGATAGTGTCGCATCCGAAACCATTGAGGAGAGATTTGTAATCCCGAGAATCGCACCTGGTGGCCCCCTGACCATGCGAATTCTACCGGGGTGGGTTGCCGCTTCCACGCTTTGACTTGATGCGGGGCAGGCGTCGGCAAGAACGGGTAGTACCACCGCATCGTCTTCGGAAAATCCTGGTGATCATGATCCGGCGCTTCCTGAGTGGGGATAAAGGTGAATTCTTGGAAGTTCACTGCGTTGTAACCCTCGACGGCCACATCCGCAAAGGCCTGCGCGAGCGAGCGGCCGGTGCGAGGCGGGAGGCGAATCTCATCGGCATCGACATGCATGAACCAGTCCGCGTCGAGCGTGTTGGCGAGTTGCTCTTTGCGTTCCAGAATCGGCCGCCAACTGTACATTCCCGTGCGTGGCATGGTCTCGATGCCGATCAGACCACGACCCAGATAGCGGCTTGCGATAGCGACCGTCTGGTCATTCGAGCAATTGTCGATCAGATAGACATCAATTTGCTGCCGGAGAAGGTGCTCCAGGCAGCCGGCGACGAACCGTTCCTCGTTGTAAGTGGCCAGCAACGCGACGACGCGCGGAATGACCCTAGTCATGCCGGGCCAATTTCGGCAAATTTGACAGGACTGTCTGCCAATAGGCCATAGAACATTCTGGGCCAATTTCTAGATGGAGAGCTAGATGCAACCCAGCGTCCTCGCGATAACGGCGGCCTTGTCGTCCTCGCACTCAGCGCCGGATCATGCGCCCCGACGGCATCTGGCCGGCTGGCGAGCGTATCGAAACGATCAGTACTCCGTCGAGCTGCGTTATCCCCCGCCTACGCGGTCGTCAAGCCGCGCATTCAGCTGCTGCGGCCGCAGCCGCTCTTCAGCGTGTCGTTCAAGGAAGCCAGCTTAGTGAACTCCCCCTCGCGGATCGGGAGCCGCCTGAGTTCGCCGTCAATGTTTATGACAATGCGTCGCAGCAGGCACTGGACACCTGGATCGCTGGCAGCGGAGGCTTTGCCAACCGTACACGTTGCGCATCCTTGGGATTCAGTCGAAGGCAAACGCCACCCGGGCGCGGGTTTCGGAGCCGAACCGCTCGGTCGCTTGGCGGACATTTCTGCCGCCGAGCTTTAAATAGAATTGGGTCGCCCGCTCGTTGTCAGCCAAGGCCCAAACGAGAAAAGAAGAATAGCCGTGCTCGGCCAGGTCCTTGCGGGCCGTTTCGAAAAGCCGCGTGCCGAACCCCAGCCCCTGAAATTCAGGTGCGATATAAAGTTCGAAAATCTCCCCGCCATAATGCAACGAAGGCACGCGATTGCGTCCATAGCTCGCGTAACCGCCGATGGTTTCGTCGAAATCGAGGACTAGGAGTCGCGATCCCCGCAAAATGGCCAAGTGCCACCAGCGTGGCCCGCGCCGCGCGATCATCCGTTCGAGCTCGCGGCCGGGAATAAGGCCGCGATAAGCGTCGCGCCACGCGGCATCATGCACATCGGCGATGCCATCGGCATCGCCTTCGCGCGCGTTCCGGATGGTGATGACTGCCTCGATCATCTGCCAATGTTAAAGCTGCTTGGCCTACCGCCGCAAGAACTCTTTCGCGCTTCCTCCGCAATTGTCCGACTGTTCGGCCATTGCGCGGGGATCGCCGCCCGCTGGCAGGGCACGATCACCGCTGACTCTGGCGTTTTTCACCAATCCGCGAACTCGTTGAGGCGACGCGGCGGAGCCACTGAACCCGCGGCACTTTCTTCCCCGCGCGTTTGCGGAGTTTCCGGCGCGATCGCCCGAATCGCCCGGACGTCCGGCCGCTGAGCCCTATCAGCTCCCTTGACGAGGAGCGCGAACGCAATGGCCTCGCAACCAAGAAGAGTCACCCACCAGATCTGCGACGTCGCAATACCAAGAATGGCGATCGTCAAGATCGAGACGAGGCCGGCGAGCAGGGCCGGCGCCGTCTTCACCGGGAGGCGCCCGGCGACCTTGAAGGCCTGTACGACGAGGACGGTGAAACCGGCGGCGCCGGCCAGGCCAAGATCAAACCAAAGCACAACCAAAAGACTTTTTGGCGTCCCTTCGGGCAGATAGCCGAGGCTCAAGCCTCGATGCACGAAGTCGAGGCCATGGCCGGTGATTAGGCGCGGCCATTGCGAGACGATGAGATCGCTCCAGATCAGCGCCAGCGCGGATCCGTCGCCTGGATCAAATCCAGTCACCCCTGGAACCAGACGATAGAGCAAGGGGAGCAGGGGCGAAAATAGGATCAAGGGCCCGAAAAGCCAGGCGAAAAACCGCGCCGTCTTGGTCGGAGCGGACATGGCCATGGCGAAAGTGAATGCGCCCGCGCCCATCGTCAGAAGCGCGATCTGGGCAAATCCCGCCAGCGCCACCCAGGCAACGAGAACCGCGAGGATCGCCGCGGCTATCCAGTGTTCCCGCAGCGACAAGAACCCCAGCGCCGGCCAAACCAGGACAATCGAGGTGATCGTCGCCCGCTCATACAGCGTTTCGTCGAACTCGAAGCCGCCAAAAAACCAGGGTGTGTCAAGATATGTCAGGGCAAGTGTCGCCGCGCTCGCCACGGCGATACCGCCGGGCAACAGGTAAAAATCGAGGCTCTTGGACTTTTGGGGCAGATAGACGGCGGCCAACACCGCGAGAGAGGTAGCGCCGGCGAACTGAAGAAACCGTTCGCCCGCGGCCGCGGGGAACGGAGTCCAAATCACGGACACCGCCGCCCATAAAGCCACCACCAGCGCCGCGCCGCCGGCCGGCGAGACAAGCGCGTCGCGGAGCCGGCGCCCCGCGTAAGGGGGGGCATCCAACAGTGCACCAAGCAGAATCAAGATCGCGCCGACCGGCACCACAACATAAATAGCGCCGCGCCAAAAGATTCCTGCACAAGGCAGGCCAGCGAATAGCGCGGCCAAGCCAAGCCGGGTCAGCAGTCTCGCGGCGGCCTCGGCCGGCGTGTCACTGAATAGTAAGGCGACAGTCATAGCTTCCGCGTCATCGAGGCCGATCACCTGGAGCTTTCGCTTAATACAAGAATGCTTATACGCCCTGAACGAGGCAATACTCAAGCGTCAAGAGAAAGGAGAAGTTAGAAACGGGCCTATTTCATGACTAGTAGCTAATAATGACAATTATCCATTATCAACCGACCTAAAAATGTCGTCAAAATAAAGTGACAAGAGTCATCTGGCCGCTAGAGCATCTCCGGAAAAAATTGCTCGGCTTTTTCGATTTCGGCATGCACCAACTCTTCGGTTCGAGGTGCGTCCTTATTGATCAAATGATCACATCGGGCGAGACCCGCGCTCAACGCTTACCCGCAAAACCCCGGCCAGCCTGGCCGCCAAGTCTTTGATCGAAAGTTAGAGCCCGGGGTCAAACGCTTTTTACAGCGCTCGCTGTCCTGTAGGCGTTCGCGTCACATGACGCCGCGCGCGATTTTGCACTCTACTTCCTCGATCGCTTGCGGCGTGCCGGCATGGAGCCAGAGCCCATCAAGCCTTTGGCCAAACAGGCGTCCGGTTTTCGCCGCCTCGAAAAAGAAGGGCGCGAGGGGAAAAATATCCCGCGTCTCGCGCGCGAAAAGCGCCGGCTTGACGATGCCAATGCCGGTATAGACGAAAGGCACGATTTCCCGCTCCGGCCGCCGCGTTAGGCGGCCATCCGGCGCCATGTTGAAGTCGCCCGGCGAATCGATCCCCACACTCGCCGTCCCCACCGCGACGAGCAGCGAAATATCCATTCTGTCCGGATCCCAGGAGGCCGCGAGGCGGCCCAGATTATTGCCAGGGCCTTCGATCCAGAAAGCATCGGTGTTGGCGAGAAAAAACGGCTCTGGCCCGAGCAAAGGCAATGCCTTGGCAATTGCCCCACCCTGTTCGAGAAGCTTGTCGCGCTCGTCCGAAATCAGGATCCGGGGGGTTTTCCGGGCGGCAAGGTGCGCTTCGATCTGGCCTGCCTGATGATGCACATTAACGATCGCGGTATCGACACCGGCCATGGCGAGCCGGTCGAGCGCATGGTCGATCAGCGGCTTGCCCGCAACCGCAAGCAATGGCTTTGGCACCCGATCGGTCAACGGCCGCATCCGCGTGCCCAGTCCCGCGGCGAAGACCATGGCTTTGGTGGGGCGGAATGAGGACATCGGGGCGCCGGTTGCCAAGCTATCGTATGATGAGCCCCCAGGGGGACGGTCGAAGTGCCTTTCTCGAATTTCCGCTTTTGCAATGCGAATCAATATGCGGGGCGGACGTTCGACGGCCCATCACCGCCGAAGTTAGCGCGGGCGGCCAAAGACCCGCGGCAGATGCTCCTCATACCAGAGTTTGAGCTCGCCTAAAGCCGGGTGGGCCATATCCGTGGCCAAATATTTTTCGACCCTGGGAAGGTGCGCAAGATATTGCGGTTTATGGTCGCGCTCATCGAGGCGGGCGAAAATGCCAAGGATTTTGGTCGCCCGTTGCGCGCCCAAAATTGCATAGGCTCGGGCAAACCCCGCCGCATCGAAGCCTGGATCCGACTGGCGCCGCAACCGCGCGTAATGGGAGAGCAGTTTCAGTTCCGTGTCTTGCGGAACGTCGACGCGGGCGTCCTGCAAAAGGGAGACGACATCGTACGCGGGGTGGCCCAAGACACAATCCTGGAAATCCAGGACGGCTACCTTGGCGATGCCTTCCCGCCCGGCGAGCCAGAGGAGATTTGGCGAATGGTAGTCGCGCAAAGTCCACACCGGCCGCACGGCGAGGACATCCTGAACCACTTGGCGCCAAAGATTGACAAAGGTCGTCTTGGCGCCCGAGGCGAGATGAACGCAAGCGATATACGGCGCGTACCAGTCGAGCAGTAGTTCGGTCTCGATAGAAAGGGCATCGGCATCATAGATTGGAATCCGGTAGGTCTCGTTGCCATCGAGGGGCAAAGTGTCGGGAAGGCTGGCGCCATGCAAATAAGCAAGCCCGGCCAGCGCAACGGCGTAGCGTTCCTCGATGATGCCACCGCCGCCGACAACCGGCTCGCAGCCGAGATCCTCGACGATGGCAAGACCGGCGGCGAGATCGAAGGCAATGATTTCGGGCGCTGAGAGGCCTATTGCGCGCAGACCTTGGCCGACCGCAATAAAAGGCTTTATGTCCCCAGCGAGTTTGGCGATGGCGCTATAGGATTTGCCATAGCGAAGCGGCGGCCCGTCCGAGCGAGGCGGCGAACTCATCAAAATGGAGCTCCGCCCGTCGGGTTTCACCAAGTGCTCGTAGCTTCGCGTCGACGCATCGCCCGGCATGAGATCGCGCCGGGCTTCGCTCCAGCCGCTGCGCTCGAGAAGCTCGTGGGCCGCCCTGGCGCGCGCGAGCCGCGCCGCGAACGGGCCAGTCCCGGTCAGGGTCACGGCGCGGTAGCCGGGACCGCGGTCCTTGTCGAGCCCGAATTCGATATCGAGCCTGCCGCCATCGAGAGAGGCGCCCGCGTGCTCCCTCCATTCGACAAGGACGAGCGCGCCATCGCAAGCCTCCTCGAACCCCAATTCCATGAGCTCCCCCGGCTTCTCGATCCGGTAGAAATCGGCATGAACGATGGGGAAGTTCAAGCCCTCATAGACCTGCATTAAGGTGAAAGCCGGGCTCGGCACTTCGAGGTCTTGCTCGCCCGTTAGGATACGAATGAGGGCGCGCGCGAACGCCGTTTTTCCGGCGCCAAGGCCGCCCGACAAGGTCACGAGATCGCCGGGACCGATGAACGCGGCGACATCGGCGGCAAACGCGGCTACCGCGCCCTCGTCTTCAAGCTCTCGCGGCCAGAGCGTACTGGAAGCGGGGACCGTGCCTGCGTCCATTGCGTTCACGCTCCTTGCGCAGTGCTGCTTGCGGGGAGCTTCGCATCTTGTAAGGGAAAGATGCAAGTCGCGCGCGTCCCTTTTCCAGGAATCGAATCGATTTCGACGCGGCCGCCGTGCAGCTCGACGAAGGATCGCACAATCGAAAGGCCAAGTCCGACGCCGCGATGCCGCGTTCCCGTTGTAGAAGTTTTAAAGCGGTCAAAAATATGTTCGAGGATTTCGGGCGGAACTCCACTCCCCTCATCGGTAACCTTGAACAGGATTTCGCCGTCCTGCCGCATCGCCGCCAGATCGATGGTTTGACCGGGCGAAGAAAAGCCGATTGCGTTCGAGAGAAGGTTGAAGAGAATCTGCCGGATACGTTTGCCGTCGGCGGCAAAGGACCCAATACCCTCCGTCGCCGCGACGCGAAGCGTGAGCGAGGATTTTTCGAGCCGGTCTTGGATGCCTTCCGCCGCTTCCCGGATGGTTTGCGCGATGTCTACGTCATCGCGCGACAGTTCCATCGCATCCGCATCGATCGAGGCGAGATCGAGAATATCGTCGATGATGGCGAGCAGCGCCGATGAGGATTTCATCACATAACCGGCATACTCGCGCTGTTTGCCGTTGAGCGGGCCGATCGCGGGATCGTCAAGAAGCTGAATGAAGCCGATGATATTGGTCAAGGGCGAACGCAGTTCGTAGGAGACATGATGGACGAACTCATTGCGCAGCTTTTCAACCCCGATCAGCGCCTGATTGCGTTCGGTCAATGCACGTTCGACATTCACGCTGGCAGTCATATCGATGAAGGTGAGAAGGGTCGCGCCATCGGGCAGCGGCGCGGCGGCGCAATCGAGCACGGACCCGTCGCGGCGTGCGAGGCGGCGTTCGAGCCCAACGCGTTGATCCGGCAATCCGGCAACGGCGGCGCGCAGGTCGCCCCAAATTTCTACATCGGCGAACAGCGGAGCGCAGAGCAGGGCCACGCAGTCGATATGCGGCCGGCCCTCAAGTTCGCCCCGGCCGAGCGCCCACGTTTTGGCGAAGGCCGGGTTGAATAATTTGAGGCGGCCGTCGCTGCCAAAAACGGCCACGCCCTCCTTCAAGGTATCGAGGGTTTCGCTCTGCACACGGATTGAGGCGTTGAACTGTGAAACGAGACGGTAGCGTTCGGTGACATCATCGAAGAGATAGGTGACGCCGCCTTGCGGATTAGGGCTAATGACGGCGCGCACCGTCCGCCCATCCGGGGGAAACCAGACCTGTTCGTCGGTATCAAGCGATTGATAAGCGGCGAGCAGGTCTGCCTTCCAAGCCCGGAAATCGGCTTGTTCCGGCAACAACCGCGCCGTCCGGAGGCGGTCGAGAATCTCCGAATCGGTTGGTTTCTGGTCGAGCCAAGCCTGATCGAGTGCCCAAAGCTGGCGATAGGCCACATTGTGGAAAACGAGCTGCTTGGCGCCGTCGAAAATGGCGACCCCCGTCGAAAGCTGGTCGAGCGTGCGCGCATGCGCCTGCATTTGCTGCTCGAGCGCGACACGCATGGATTCGATTTCCGACATATCTGCCGCCATTCCGGCCGAACCGGAGCCCGCCGGCGCCTCGACAATTTGGAGCATCCGGCGCTCGCCGGCAACGACCGCCGGAGCGCGCCCGTGCCAGACCGCTCCTGTCCCACGCAACGCAGCGCTCGCGTCGCGCGCCTGACGTTCGATAAGCTCGATGCCGCGCAAGACCGTGGCCTCGCGATCCTTGGCTTCGACCGCGCTGGCGTAGGCGGCATTGACCCAGCTTAGTTTGCCGCCGCCGTCGCGCACCCACGCCGGGTATGGAACAGCATCGAGAAGTGCTCGCAAGGCGTCGAGTTGCTCGATCGTGGCCGCCTGCAGCTCTTCGAGGCGGACGGCATCGAGGCGATCGCCGGAAACATCCCTGATCCGTAGCACGGCAAGCCCGGCAACCGGGCGCCCCTCGATTTCAAGGCGCCGCCCGTCCAAACTCGCGACGGTGGCGCGGAACAATTCGCCCCGTGCGCGCAACCGTGCGACGGAGTTGTCGAGAGTTTGCGCCGTCGCTTTGGGCAGCCAGGACGCGAAGGCAAGCCCGCGGCGGGGATTCGACCATTCCTCGGCAAGCCGAAGATTCCCTTCGATATCGGGGTCCTCGCCTGGCCCTCCCCAGGCAACGATGATCTGGGTTTCGGCGCCAAGAAAAAGCTCGGCACGGTCGAGCTTCGCGCGTAACGCCGAAAGCTCAAACTGGTGGGTTGCCTCATGTTCCATCCAGCTCCGCCGCCGGGATAGATAAAGCAGCGCGGCGAGCGCTGGAAAGGCGATGAGACCGGCGATAAGCGGCAGTCCCGCCGCGCCGGAATGACTATGCAAACTCGCGGCGACGCCCGTTTGACCGGCGGCTTCGCCCAGCACCGAAATGGCCAGGAGGAGCGTCCAAACCCCGGCGCAAAGCCCGGCACACGGCGCGAATTTCATCTTCCGCTGGCGCCAGCAGCCCCCCATCCATCCCTCCCAGCATAGCCAAACCGCCTCTTACCGTGCGAATCAGCCAACTTTATGCAAATCTTGCCATTATTGCGAAACCCGTGAGGATGAGGGCTGCCCGAGCATCGCGCGACGCTCCTCCGGCGGCGATCCGTCTTATCGTGGGCAAACTATCTTGTGCGAAGCAGATGTTTCGGCCAATTCCCGCCGCATCCCGCCGTCGTCCGGCGGCGGGAGGACTACTTTTGGGCCGGCTCGCGGCAAGTATCGCGCACTTCGATCGTGACATGCGAGAGCATCCGGAACCGGCTGAGCCGCGAGCGGTAAAATTCCGCGCCGCGCGGCTTAGCTGTCAGGATCGATACGATTGCGCCGAGGTGGCCGGGGCCGAGCCGCCAGAGATGGAGATCCGCCAAGCGGTCCCCGTCGCTCTCGATCGTGCGCCGCAGCTCTTCGGCCATCGCCTTGTCGGGATTCATATCCAGGAGCACGCAGCCGGTGTCGCGGATCAGGCCATAGGCCCAATTGGCGATGACCAAGGCCCCGGCGATGCCCATGACCGGGTCCATCCAAATCCAGCCAAAAAAGCGCCCGAGGAGCAGCCCGCATATCGCAAGCACAGAGACCGCCGCATCCGCCGCCACATGGACGAAAGCCGCGCGCATATTGTTGTCCCTTCCAGCCGTGGAGGCGGGCAGAGCGCCGCCATGCCCGGGCTCAACGAAATCGAGCTCGTAAACATCCGCGTGATCAAGGCCCGCGAGCCGTACGCGGGCTTTGAATTCGTGCGGTTCGGGAATTTCCTCGATCGATTCGAGGAAAGCCCCGCGATCGGCGAAGCGAAAATTCTGCCGCGCGCCGCCGGAGCGTTCGGTTTCGATCGACGCGGTTTTATCGCCAAGCACTGACTCAGGTGCGAGATCGTCTTCGCGGCGCAGCCGGAAACGCGGCGGCACGCCATCCTCGAAAACCTCCAAAAGCAAAATTCCCCGCCCGGTGTCGATGCGGCGAGGAGCGTCATGCGCGTGCACGTCGTGGCCCCCGCGATGCCTAACCCCGTGGCCATGCGCATGGCGATGATGGTCGCCACCTCCCGCACTTAGGAGCCAGGCGGTGGCAATGTTCACGATAAGACCGCCGGCCGCGATCAAAATCGCCTCGTCGAAATGGATCGTCACCGGCGAAAAAAGACGCACCGCCGCCTCATAGCCGATAAGCAAGGCGATGATCGCAAGGACGAGGGCGCTCGTAAAACCGGCGAGATCGCCGAGCTTTCCCGTGCCGAACACGAAGCGGGGATCATTGGCGTGCCGCCGCGCATAGGAATAAGCCACGGCCGCGATCAAGAGCGCCAAGGCGTGGGTTGCCATATGAAAGCCGTCGGCGACCACGGCAAGCGACCCATACAGGGTGCCGCCCGCGATTTCCGCGACCATCATGAATCCGGCGAGCGAAATCGCGGCCCAAGTCCTGCGCTCGTTCGCCGCATGGCCGGCGCCAAGAAAAATATGGCTGTGTTCGCCTAAAGGCATGGCGTCCTGGTCGTTCATCCTCCCTCCTGCATGCCCCGGAACCTCATCGGAAATAGCTGTGAACGACCTCGATAAGTTGCGCCGCCGCCTCGGCGTCGAGCGCCTCCGGATTCTTGGCCGGATCGACCAAACGGGTGCGGATGTGATCCTCGACCACCTCCACCAACAAGCTGTTGATCGCGCCACGGCACCCGGCGATCTGATGCATGATCTGGGCGCAGCCCGCCTCGCCGTCGAGCGCGCGCTCGATGGCTTCGACCTGCCCGCGAATGCGGCGCACCCGGTTCAGAAGCCTTTGCTTGTCGGAAATGACGTGGCCCATGCCCAGCTTGCTTCCGCAGGACTGACGTTGGTATAGGTGGGTATCCTATAAGCCGTGGGCAAGGAAGTCAATGAGAGCAGTCCTTGCCCAAATGATCGTTGGAGGACCGGCGGGCTTGCATTTGTCTGTCAAGTCGACTTCGGTTCCCCGGACAAATGCGACACAATATCCAGTTATTCCGCCTCCTTACACTTTTGCCGCTGGCGCTTTGCTGGCCGGTGCGGTTCGCCTCGGCGCTCGACCAGCCCGCAAACCGCGTGGCGCCCTCACCCGAGAGTTTCAAAGACTTTTTGCAGACCCTCTGGCCGCTTGCCGAAGAAAAAAGGATCGCGCGCGGTACTTTTGACAACGCGTTCGCCGGGCTTCTTCCCGACCCTGCCGTGCCCGCCTCGTCGAACCGGCAGGCGGAGTTCGATAAGCCTCTCAAATCCTATCTCGACGAAGCCGTTTCGCCCCGCCGCATCGCGCGTGGCCGCGAATGCCTGAATAGGTGGCGCGCCGAACTCGCCCAGATCGAACGCCGCTTCGGGGTGCCACGCGAAATCCTTCTCGCGACTTTTGGCATCGAGACGGACTTCGGGAGAGCAAAGGGCGAAATGGACGTCGTCCGCTCGCTCGCGACCTTGGCTTACCGCCGCCAGGACCGGCCGGTTTTCCGCGACGAACTGATCGGCGCGCTTGTCATGCTCGACAAAGGCGGCGTTGCCCGCGCGGCGATGAAAGGCTCCTGGGCCGGCGCGATGGGCGGGCCGCAGTTTCTTCCCTCCGCTTATCTCAAATACGCGGTCAGCTATGACGGATCAGGCTCTCCAGACATTTGGAACAATCCTCTCGATAGCCTGGCCTCGATCGCGAATTTTTTGCGCCAGTCCGGTTGGCAGCCTGGCCTCTCCTGGGGAACCGAAGCGATCCTGCCCAAAAATTTCGGCTTTGCCTCGCTGCATGGCGAGTTCGCCGCCTTTGCCGAAGAAGGCGTCAAAAGCGCCAACGGCGACCCACTTCCGCAAGGCGATGCGACCTTGTTCCTCCCTGCCGGCGCCGCCGGTCCGGCTTTCCTTCTGTCGTCAAATTACTGGATCCTTAAGGCGTACAATAATTCCGACTCCTACGCTCTTTCGCTTAGCGTGCTCGCCCAGCGGATCGAAGGCAGACCCGCGCCGCGCGGCCATTGGCCGGAAGGACCGGTCTTCTTGAGCCGCACACAAAAGGCGGAGATTCAACGCTTGCTCGAAAGGCTTGGGCTTTATCATGGTCAAATCGACGGCCGTTTCGGGCAGGCCTCGCGCGATGCCATCCATGATTTCGAAATCAGCATCAAAATCGCTCCGGCCGACGGCTTCGCCACGCCGGAACTGTTGGATCGCCTCATCGCGGAAGTGAGCGGCCGGCCGCGGTAATAATGTCATTCCAAGCCGCTTGGGCAATGACTCCAGCGCGAGCTGCTCGGCCCGGCGGCGCGCTCATCAAGGACAAATGCCGTCTCCTGATCGGCCATCGGTTTCGCTCACCGCGCTTCCTTTTCATCGTCTCGCGACGCAGAAATTTGAATTTGCTAAAGCCCCATGAAATTGCCGGCGGGACGATCCTAGCGGATACACTCCCGAAGATTATGGCTCTTCACCCGTGATGACGTGAAAGAAACTTCCCGAGACATTGCCGCGCCGGTTTCCTTCCGCTTGCTCAGCTCCCCCATGCGCATCCCCAACGAAGGCGAAAGGCGCATCGGGCAGGCAACCCGCTTCGATCGTGGCATAATGAAACTCATGCCCACGCAATAGAGCGCCTTTTGCGCCCAAGGGGTGCGGCTCCATTAGGCGGGCTTGCCTGTAGCCGAGATGGAGCTTGCTTTTCGCAATGTTAAAGGATGCGCCAAGTAGTCCCGCCATGGGATGGACATGGCCGGCTTGATCGGTCAGGCTTCGCCCCAAGACCATGTAGCCGCCGCATTCGCCATGCGCTGGCCTAGTTTCCACGAACCGCCGCAAACCGGCAAGAAAACGCTCCGCCGCCGCGATCGCTGCCGCGTGAAGTTCGGGATAGCCGCCTGGCAGCCAGCAAAGATCGCAGTGGTCAGGCGGCGGCTCATTGGCGAGCGGCGAAAAGAAAGCGATTTCCGCGCCCGCCTTTCGCCAGCCCGCCAGGATATGCGGATAGAGAAACGAGAACGCATCGTCCCTGGCGATCGCGATGCGCTGCGCTGGAGGAGGCAAGGCGGGCGATCCGGCTTCAGCCAATGTCGTGGACGCGCGGGCACAGCGCAAAATGGCGCCGGTATCGGCATGCTCATCGATAAACTGGGCTATCCTATCCAAAGCCGCACCGAGACCGGCGGTTTCGCCCGCCTGAACGAGGCCGAGATGGCGTTCCGGCAGATTGATCTTTTCATCGCGCGGCAAGGCGCCCAGGACCGGGATTCCCAGCGTCTCGATGGCTTCGCTAGAGAGATGGCGGTGGCGCGGGCTAGCCACCCGGTTCAAGACCACCCCGGCGATTTTTATGCGCGCGTCGAGGTTGGCACAGCCTTGGACGATTGCCGCCGCGGTTTGCGATTGTCCGGTGACGTCGATAACGAGCAGGACCGGCCAGCCGAGCGCCGCCGCGACATCGGCAGACGAACCGCTCCGCCCTGGCTCTCCCGCGACGCCGTCGAAAAGCCCCATGACGCCTTCGCAGAGGACAAGGCCGCAAGCCTCGCTAGCGGCAACGGCCAGTTCCGCAAGAAGCGCAGGACGCATTGCCCAGCTGTCGAGATTAAAGCTTGGCCTGCCGGTCGCGGCGGCATGAAAGGCCGGATCGATATAATCCGGCCCGCATTTGGTGCCGGCGACGGCGAGGCCCGCATTCCGGTAAGAGCGCATGAGCCCAAGGGTCAGCGTGGTCTTGCCGCTGCCCGAGCGCGGCGCGGCGATGACGAGACCGGGTGCTAGAACATTGCCGCCATGGCCGGCGAGTTTCACGAGAAGGCGTTTCCTTTCCAATGAGCGAAGCCGAGGAGCACCCGTCCCGGAAGGCAAATTTGCGCAAGGGCTGGACGACCGGCGCCTGCGCCGCCGCCGCCACGCGGGCGGCCTATGAGGCGCTGCTTGCCGGCCGGTTTCCCAAATCCGTTATCATTACGTTGCCGGGCGGCGCGCGGCCGTCTTTTGCGCTGGCATTGGAAGAACTTGGCGAGGGGTTTGCGCGCGCAGGAATCATCAAGGACGCGGGCGACGATCCCGACGTGACGCATGGCGCGCTGGTGATCGCGCGCGTGTCCCACGGCCCATCCGGATCGGGCGTGGTATTTCGCGCCGGAGAGGGAGTGGGCACGGTTACCCGCGCGGGCCTGCCCTTGGCCCCGGGAGAACCAGCGATCAATCCGGCGCCCCGCCGGATGATCAAAGCCGCGATCGGCGAGGTGGCGCGCATGCGTGGACTTGCCGGAGACGCGACCGTCGAAATCTCGATTCCAGGCGGCGAAAAAATCGCCGAACGAACGCTCAACAGGCGGCTCGGCATCGTTGGCGGCCTCTCGATCCTGGGCACGACAGGGATTGTCGTGCCGTTTTCCTGCGCCGCGTGGATCGATACGATACATCGCGGGATCGATGTCGCCCGCGCGGCCGGGCTTTCCCATATCGCCGGATCGACCGGCTCGACTTCGGAAGCGGCGATAAAGGCGCTGCATGGATTGCCGGACGTCGCGCTGATAGAGATGGGCGACTTTGCCGGAGGCATGCTGAAATATCTGCGCGCCCATGGAGTTGCCAAAGTGACGATCGCCGGCGGCTTCGCCAAAATGACAAAGCTCGGCCAAGGCCTTCTCGATCTCCACTCGGGCCGTGGCGAAGTCGATTTTTTCTGGCTCGCGGCGCGCTGCGCGGAAGCCGGCGCCAGTGCCAGCATCGTCGCGCGGGTGAAAACCGCAAACAGCGCCAAGGAAGTCCTGGATCTCGCCATCGCGGAAGGTTTCGACATCGCGGCCGTGATCGCGGAGACCGCGTGGCGCACGGCGGCGAAGGTTCTGCACGACCGCGGCATCGTGCTTGAGATCGCCGTTTTCGACCGCGACGGCTATCTTCTCGCGCGAACGCCGTTCCTTCCGGTTCATTGAGGTTTGCCCCGGAAACGGCGCTGGTAGTCTTTGTCATAGAGCGCACTTGGGCGAAAATCGCCGCGCGCCAAGACTTGCCCGACGAGGATCAGCGCGGTGCGCTCAATCGGCATCTCCGCGACCATTCCTGCGATGGTCGCGAGCGTCCCCCGGAGAATTGTTTGATCCGGCCAGGACGCGCGAAACACGATCGCCACCGGGCAATCAACGCCATAATGAGGCGTCAATTCGGCCGCGATCCGCTCGATCGCATGGATCGAGAGATGAATGGCGAGCGTCGTCCGCGTGGCCGCGAAAGTTGCGAGCTTTTCATTCTCCGGCATCGCGGAGGCGCGCCCCTGGATGCGCGTCAGAACCAGGGATTGCGCCACTTCCGGCAGAGTGAGCTCAACGCCCAAGGCGGCGGCGGCGGCCGCGAAAGCCGGAACGCCCGGCGTGATCGTGTAGGGAATGGAGAGCTGGTCGAGCGCGCGGATTTGTTCGCCTAGCGCGCTCCATATCGAAAGGTCGCCCGAATGCAGGCGCGCGACATCCTCATTCTCGCGATGCGCGTGCAAAAATTCGCCGCCGATCTCGTCGAGGCTCATCGGCGCAGTGTCGACGATGCGGGCGCCCGCTGGACAATGTTCGAGGAGCGCCCTGGGCACGAGAGAGCCGGCGAAGAGGCATACGGGCGAGCGGGCGATCAGATCGCGCCCGCGCAAGGTGATGAGATCGGGAGCGCCAGGCCCCACGCCGATGAAATGAACGGTCATGGCTCTTTCTTGCCGGCGATCGCACAGCTTGCGCCCCCATCGCTCATCCGCGCGACGAGCAGTACGGACGACGGTCCCGCGCCGGCGAGCGCGGCGGCCTCAGCGATCGATGGAAGTCCGAACATCCGCATCACCCTTGGCGAATTCGTGACGGCGCGTAAAGAGGCTTGCCGCAAAACTTGGATGTTGAGAAAGACGAGTGGCACGCCAAGCGCTTTTGCCGCACTGGCGAGGCCCGCCTCGCTCTTCTTGGCCTCGTGCGTGAAAAGGGCCGCTGGCGCACCCGCGCAGGCCGCCGCCGCGAGGGCGCGTTCGACGAGAGTGACGATTGCTTCGCTGGAGCAGCTTCTTTTGCAGCCTATACCGATCGCGACGACTGTTCTGTAATCGCTGAATTCATCCTGGCGCTTCGGTCCATTGTCTCCTTGCATGTTCGTCCCAGCATCGAGTGCCGCACGATTGCCGCGGTGCAAGGATCTTTGGCTCGTGCTGGCGTATTTTTGGCGCGAAATGCTTAAGTGTGGGCATAGCGCATCCCGGCCAACTTTCTTCGAATCGTATCCACTGACACGCATGGCCAACATATCCGGCCAAAATACCGCCGCCGATGGGCCGGCAGCGTCGGTCTCGTCAAGGTAGCTGGTGAAAATCACAACGATCCAGCGGTGCTCCAAGGCAATAAAAAGCTGTCCAATAAATTAGACGACTCGGCTTCCGGGCCTCAGGTAGCGAGCCTAGTACCTGCAGGCGCTCTCTTCGCCAAGATTAAGATTCCCAAAACTCTGTTGGTTCTATCTTTGGTGTTAGACCTAGGATCCGAAGGGAGTTGGGACTCCCCGCCCTTCCTTCGGAGGAAGATCCATTCAGTTGACGGTGGTCCTAGGCACGCGCAGGTCGCATTGTCGCTGGACTTCACCGCGTAGCAGAGGCGCGGTGGTGTCCGCAGTTTTTAAATCCCGATAACGTATATAATACGGCCGCCCCTATCGCTGTTTAGCCATGGTTTTTGCCCCATGTCAGACGCTCTCTCGTCGGCGTTGCTGACCAACTCCGAAATGGCCGAAGCCGATCGGTTGACCATCGCCGGGGGCACGCCCGGCTCCGTGCTGATGGAACAGGCTGGCGCGGCGGTGGCGAAGGAGGCCGCACGGCTTCTTCCACGCCATGGCCGCGTCGCGGTCTTCGGCGGCCCCGGCAATAATGGCGGCGACGGCTTTGTTGCCGCGCGCATGCTCGCCGCGCAAGACTTTACCGTCGAGCTCGGACTGCTTGGCGCGCGCGACCGCTTGCGGGGTGACGCCGCGCTTGCTGCCCAAAGCTGGACCGGCAAGATGCTCGCCATCGAGGAACTTGATGTCGATTCCGCCGATCTGGTGATCGACGCCCTCTTCGGCGCGGGCCTTGCGCGAGACCTCGATGGACCGGCCAAGGCTTTGGTCTTGCGTCTCAATGAATGGACGAAGAGGACGAAAAAGCCGATCCTTTCGGTGGATATTCCCTCCGGCATCGACGGCTCCAGCGGGCAAGTTCGTGGCGCAGCGATAAACGCCGCACGCGCCGTCACATTTTTTCGCCGTAAGCCGGGGCACCTGCTGCTGCCCGGCCGCATCCATTGCGGCGGCACTATCATCGCGGATATCGGCATTGCGGAACATGTCTTGGCGACGATCTCTCCCAAAATCTTCGCTAATTGCCCGGCTATCTGGCGGCAGAGTTTCCCGGTTCCGCGCGTCGATGGCCATAAATATTCGCGTGGTCATGCCGTGGTTCTCTCCGGCGGGCCGGCGCACACGGGTGCCGCCCGTCTTGCTGCGCGCGGCGCGCTTCGCGCAGGCGCGGGGCTGGTGACGGTCGCTACTCCGGGCGCGGCGCTTTTCGTCCATGCCGCGGCGCTCACCGCGATTATGACCCGCGTCTGCGACAACGCGGACGGCCTCGTCGGCCTCCTCGCCGATCGCCGGAAGACCGCGCTCGTCATGGGACCAGGGCTGGGCGTCGGAGAAAAAACCCGGGCTATGGTACGGGCCGCGCTCAATGCCGACAGGGAATCCGAAGCGCTGCCCCGCGCCGTCGTGCTCGACGCCGATGCACTGACGAGTTTTGAACACGATGCTTATGGTCTCGCGCAGATGATCAGGCGACGGGGCGGAAGGGTCGTGCTCACGCCGCACGATGGCGAATTCGCGCGCCTCTTCGGCCATGCCGAGCAAAACGAGCAAAGCCAATGGCTTGGTCTCGATACGTCAGAACGAGTCTTGCAGTCGCATTTCGACGGCTTGCATTCGAAATCAAAACTCGACCGCGCCCGCGCTGCAGCGGCGTTGAGCGGCGCGGTGACGGTTTTAAAAGGCGCCGATACGGTGGTCGCGGATCCGGCGGGCTTGGCGACCATAGCCGAGGATTTGCCGCCATGGCTCGCCACGGCGGGTTCAGGAGATGTTCTTGCCGGGATCGCCGGCGGGCTTCTTGCCCAATCCATGCCGCCCTTCGAGGCCGCCTCCTCCGCCGTCTGGCTGCATGGCGCCGCCGCCCGTCATTTTGGGCCTGGGCTCATCGCCGAGGACATTCCCGAAAATCTACCGCCGGTTTTGCGCGCGCTTTTCACCAATGGGTTTTTGCACGGCGATAGCGGTTGAGTGGATCGGCGCCTGAATCTCAATGATACCTTTCCCCGGTCCAGGGAGCATTTGTGGGTGCCTCCGCGTCGGAGTGGCTGGGAATTTAACGCAGTATCAGAGAGTCCCGAGAATCTTCTGCAACTCCGTTTTGAGCAACGGGGCTAGCTCCGGATCGGCGAGGGCGAAGGCCACATTGGCAGCGAGGAAGCCAAGCTTCGCCCCGCAATCGTAGGTCTTGCCATCGAAGCGCACGCCATGAAACGGTTGGCTCCTGGCGAGCGCCTTCAGGCCGTCGGTGAGCTGAATTTCGCCGCCGGCGCCCTTCTCGCCCTTTTCGAGAATGGGGAAAATTTCCGGACCGAGCACATAACGCCCAGTAATGATGAGATTGGAGGGCGCCGTTCCCCGAGGCGGCTTTTCCACCATTCCGGCGATCTCGAACGTAGACCCGTAATCCTTGCCGATGGAGACGACCCCATAGTGGTGGGTTTCTTCCGGCGGCACTTCCTCGACGGCGATAATATTGCCGCCATGTTTTTCGTGGGCCGCGATGCATTGGGCGAGGCAGCGCCCCCCGGCCGCTGGCATGGTCACCATATCGGGCAACAGCACCGCGAAAGGCTCGTTGCCGACGATTTCGCGGGCGCACCAGACCGCGTGGCCGAGGCCGAGCGGAATCTGCTGACGGGTGAAACTCGTTGCGCCAGGGGCCGGAAGCTCCGCCTTCAAGGCCTGCAATTCCTTCAGCTTGCCGCGCTTTCTCAAAGTGTCGTCGAGCTCGTAGGAGATGTCGAAATGATCCTCAATGACCGCCTTATTGCGCCCGGTCACGAAGATAAAATGCTCGATTCCGGCCTCGCGCGCTTCCTCGACGACATGCTGAAGGACCGGGCGATCGACGACGGTCAACATCTCCTTGGGAATCGATTTGGTGGCCGGGAGAAACCTTGTTCCCAAGCCGGCGACCGGAAAAACAGCCTTGCGAATGCGTCTCGTCATCAATCTTCCAAGAGCGTTGCGCCGCGTCTTACTGGATTCCCTTGCTCCGCCCTTCGCCTGACAAAGCTCGCGGCGCCGGGGAATGTGAGCTAGCGCGTTTATGTAGCACGTGGCGCGCCAAAATCTTCCTTGATTTTTTCTAAATGATCGTTAACAATTGTAAACTGTCAGAAAATTTCTGACAAATTAAGGAGTTGCGTCGAGCTATCTTTTACGGCTCCCGCGGTCAAGTCTAAAGGAAAACAATCTGCTCCAACGTCAACAAGAAACGGATGTTTTTCTTCGCTCTAGTTGTCGGGACCAGTTTTAACAAACCCTGAAAGGGCCTAGAGATGGCAATGAAATATCTCGGATTGGCAGCGATCGCGCTCGGTTGCTCATTGGGTAATGCGGTGGCGCAAAACACAGTAGCAACACCCAGGGCGGCAGCACCGAGTCCGCAGCAAGAAAAGGTTCTGAAGGCGCTTGCCGAGCAGAACGCTGCCGCAGCTAAGAGCGGCGCCGCGGTGACTGGCTCAAAGGCAGGCTCAAGTGCCCCTCTCGTTTTGGGTTGGAACTTTGCCCACGCGACCAACTGCGGGTGGTTTCAGAACTCTCCTTGGCGTGCTTCAATGGTTTTACATCTTTCCCCAGGAGGGCGGGGTAGTATTTACTGTTGACAATCTATATGCCGGCCAGGCGCTCCAGATAGCCTGCGTCAACGGGAATTGGTTTGGCTGGCATGTCGTCGATGTGCCCACCGGCGCCTATGACCAGGTCCAAAGCTACGACTTTAAATAGTGTCGTATTTAGCCGGAACACAAACGGGAGCGGAGCCGGGTGTAGATATGACTTCGGCTCCGCACGCAGTCGGACGTTTTCACCATATCCATAGGCGGTTGTAGTGTTCGTGTGTGGCTAGTCTTCGGTAAATCGCGGCCCGCAACGGCCGCGATCATTATTTCGTAACAAGCGCCAAGCTTATTCGGCGGCCTCAGCAACCGGCTTTTGGTCTTTGAACTGGGCCGTTTCGGTCGACGCGCCCATCGCGGTCGTCGAAGCGGCGCCGCCGGTGACCGCGACGGTCACCGCGTCGAAATAGCCGGTGCCAACCTCGCGCTGATGCCTAGTCGCGGTGTAGCCATGCTCCTCCGAGGCGAATTCCTCCTGCTGGAGCTCGGAATAGGCGGTCATGCCGCGATCCCGATAGCCGCGGGCGAGATCGAACATCGAGTGGTTGAGGACGTGGAAGCCGGCTAAGGTGACGAACTGGAACTTGTAACCCATCGCGCCGAGTTCGCGCTGAAAGCGGGCGATCGCCGCCGCGTCGAGTTTTGCTTTCCAGTTGAACGAGGGCGAGCAATTATACGCCATCATCTTGCCGGGATATTTTTTCTGGACGCCTTCGGCGAAAGCGCGGGCGTCGGCGAGATCGGGGTGCGAGGTCTCCCACCAGAGCAGGTCGGCGGATTCGGCAAAGGCAAGACCGCGGGCGATGCAATGCCGCAGCCCAGTACCCTCTTTTAGCCGGAAAAACCCTTCCGGGGTGCGGCTGCCGGGCTCGATAAACGGGAGGTCGCGCTCGTCGACATCGCTGGTGATGAGCCGCGCGGATTCGGCATCGGTGCGACAGACGATGACCGTTGGCACCCCCATCACATCCGCGGCGAGGCGGCCCGCGGCGAGGCTTCGCTCATGCTGCGAGGTTGGGATCAACACCTTGCCTCCGAGATGGCCGCATTTCTTTTCGGAAGCAAGCTGGTCCTCGAAATGGACGCCTGCCGCGCCGGCCTCGATATAGGCTTTCATGATCTCGAACGCGTTCAGCGGGCCGCCGAATCCAGCCTCGGCGTCGGCCACGATGGGCGCGAACCAATCGCGCGAGACGCTGCCCTCGGCATGTTCGATCTCGTCGGCGCGCTTAAAAGTGCGATTGATTTTGCGGGCGAGCTCCGGACCGGAATTGGCCGGATAGAGCGACTGATCGGGATACATGGTGCCGGCTGCATTGGCGTCGGCCGCGACCTGCCAGCCGGAAAGGTAAATTGCTTCGAGACCGCCGCGTACCATCTGCATCGCCTGATTACCGGTGACGGCGCCCAGGGCATGCACATAGGGCCGCTCGTGCAGCAATTGCCAAAGCTTGTTGGCGCCGCGCTCGGCGAGCGTGTAGGAAATTGAAAACGAGCCGCGAAGGCGCACGACATCCTCCGGGCTATACGGACGGCGGACACCAGCGAAACGCCCTTTTGGGGTCGCCGGGACGAGATCTTCAAAGGTGAGCTCCTTGCTCATCGATATTCTCCAATTACACCAACGGTTTCATAGTTAACAAAATTGACATCGGCCGAAACGTACCACGTGCAGAATGGCTAGCGGAAAATAGCGCGTCGATGCAATGCTCTGTCTGCGAATTGAAGTTGCTGTGTAACACCTTTTCATTGTAATGTTGTCACTATGTGAATTAACACAGCTGATGCGATGGTCACGGCTCCTCGAAAAATATTCGCCGGCCCCCGGCTGAAGCGGCTGCGGCGGGAGCGCCAGCTTACCCAGGCGGGAATGGCCGCCGAACTCGATGTCTCGCCGAGCTATTTGAACCTGATGGAGCGCAATCAGCGCCCGATCACGGTCCAGGTGTTGATCCGCCTGGCCGACGTCTATGGAATCGATCCGCGCGACTTCATGGAGAGCGAGGGCGAGCATGCGGCCGGCGAAATGGAGCAAATCCTTGCCGACCCGCTGTTTCGGGAGGCCGCGGTTCCCCGCGCGGAAGTGCGCGACGCAGCCGAGAATTCGCCGGCTCTAGTCGCCGCGATGGCGCGGCTCTACCGGGCCTATGCGGCGGCGCGCGAGGCCAACGAAGCAGGCATCGCCGCCGGAACCGATCGCGACCGCGCCGAGCGCGTTCCCGGCGAAAGCCCGATCGACCGGATCCGCGCCATCATGCATGAAGCGCGCAACCATTTCCCGGAACTCGAAGACGCGGCCGAGTCCGTTGCGGCCGAGCTGGCGCTCGCCGGAAACGGCCTTTACTTCGCCTTGTGCGAACATCTTCGCCTGCGCCATAGCATCCGCGTCAGGGCGCTGCCGGTCGAGGTCATGGGCGACCGGCTGCGCTGGTATGATCATCACCGCCGCCAATTGCTGATCTCGGAAGCCGTGGAGCCGCCGAGCCGGACTTTTCAGGCGGCCTATCAGCTTGCCTTGAGCCAATTCGGCGAGCTCTTGAACGCCATCGCGGCGCGGTTGGAGCCAAACGACGGCTTGAGCCGCCCGTTGCTGCGCATAACGCTTGCCAATTATTTCGCGGGCGCCGTGATAATGCCTTATGGGCGCTTCCACGAAGCAGCCGAGCTTGCCTCCTACGATGTCGAGATTCTGGCGGCGCGGTTCGGAGCGAGTTTCGAACAAGTGGCGCATCGCCTGACGACGCTCGCCCGGCAAAGCGCGCGGGGCGTGCCGTTTTTCCTCGTTCGCGTGGATATCGCCGGCAACGTTTCGAAACGGTTCTCGTCGAGCCGGTTTCCGTTCGCCCATTCCGGCGGCACCTGCCCTTTATGGAATATTCACGCGACGTTTGCCGAGCCCGGCCGGATCTTGACGCAAGTCGTCGAGCTCACCGACGGTTCGCAATGGTTTTCGATCGCCCGCACCGTGCGGCGCTCGCTCACGCCCTGGGGGGCCATCGAGCCGCGCTTTGCGATCGGGCTCGGCTGCGAGATCAAATATGCGCGGCGGCTTGTCTATGCCAAACGTCTCGACTTCAACACCCTGGATCCGATGCCCATCGGGATCAATTGCCGCCTTTGCGACCGCCCCGCTTGCCCGCAGCGCGCGGCCCCCCCGGCGTTGCGACCGCTGCTCGTCGACGAGACGATGCGCAGTATCTCGCCGTTCACGTTCAAGGATGTGTGAGTTTTAGGGGATGTCCCGCCCTTCGTAATGCCTCACACGAGAAAGCCTGGCCCAAATAGGGAATCATTTTCCAGCGGTCCTAGCGGGATTCAGCGCCAAGAAAGCCATTTTGACTCCAAGTACTGATCTTGGCGCGCGTGACTAGATTTTTCGCCCAAGCTTCACGGATTCCGGCACTGTCCCGCCAAAGCAAGCAACAGGTGACAACAAAATCGGCGTTTCGCGCGCTTGGCGAACCGCTGCCACTGGCTTTGGCGCATGGAACCCCATGTCGAGGGTTTGGCATTGCCAAAATTCGTCGAATGTGGCAATTCCAGCCTTAACAAGCTCGTCATCTGGTGGGTATCTGTGTAATAGATCTCCCCGCCGGAGCAGGCTAGCCGAAGTGTCGGCCGATGGATGTTCAAGGGGCAGTCAATGGTTTGGGCTATCGCAATACTCTTTCTTGTTCTTTACACACCGCTCGCTGAGTACGCAGCACATCGCTGGCTGATGCACTATCCTGGGTTGGGAAGGGGTTCGTGGTGGAGCGAACACGCCATCGAGCATCACGGTAAGAGCCGCAATGATGTGAACATTGACATCAACGCATTGAGCGTCGTGGCCGCGACAAGCCCAATGTTCGTATTCGCCATTTTCCTCGGCTGGGCTTGGGTTGCTTTCATTCTGGTTGCGTGCATCGGCTATGCAGCGCTTTGGTCATCGTTACATGAAGCCTACCATGGCGTTTCCGAGAACTGGGTTACCAAGTTCCGGTTCTACAATGTCTGGCTTAAACATCACTTGAAGCATCACCAACAGCCGACAAGGAATTTCGGCACGGTTTTCATCTTTACCGATAGGCTTTTTGGAACCCATGTTTAAAGAGCCGATCCAAAAGTAGTAGGAGTGTCACTTACACTATCTTTACAATAAGAGCAGCTGTGACTCGCTTGGTTGTGGAGCGGGCGAGGTATTGTCTTATACCAAGTCTCGTTGGTCATGACCGATCGCCCCCGTCCCTTAATCCGATGGTCATGATTTTCCAAGGCATGACGATGCGCTTGCTCCCGGGAATCGAGGGGCGCCGTTGCCGAAAGATCGACCGGAGACGTGGTATTATGTGCCGCTTCGGAACCCCGGAGAGCTCGCGTGGAAGCATCCGAAAGCCGGCACCGCCGGCCGCATGCGGGTTGCCGACAAGGCCGGCGCCATCGTAAGGTTCGATCATCGATGCGCCAGCTGCAAAATGACATATTTACGAGCTGATAAGTAATAGTTGCTTCCACCCATCATGGAGCAAAAGCGTCGAAGCCCTTCACCTCTCCGCCAGCTTCTCCAGCAGGAATGCCTGCTGAATCTTCAATCTAGCTTCGTCCATCGCCGTTCGCCGGTTAAGTCGTTCCTTCGCACGCTGGGCGAGCCGCTTCGGCGGGCCTCGCCCCGACCGGCGATAGCATGCTGATGGCCCGGCCGCCGGCGGCGAAGCCGGTCCAATCCCCGGCCAGTTGATGGTTGTGCATGGTCCCACGACGTAGGGAACAAAGTTGGCCAAGGACATGCTCGGCATGCGGGCCGCCGCCGAACGGGCCGTCAAGAAGCGGTGTTTTCAAAAGCAAAAGGTCTTGTTGCGGGTCATCGCCTGGCCTTGCGAATCAGGCCAAATTCGCGGGTTGTCGGCTCGTGGCACGCAATCCATGACCTGGGCGGGCGCAGCCACGCTCACCCAGGTTATGGCTGCGGGCTAGCTCGGTTTAAGGGAAACCCAATGTCGATGAAAACCGCGGCCGTCCTACGGCACGTTCATTTCGAGGATCTCGGTTCCTTTGAAGAGCCTTTGATCCGGGCCGGCTACGGGCTCTGTTATTATGATGTTGGCCTTCGCGACTTCCCAGTACTCGATCCAGCCGCAAACGGTCTCGTCATCGTGCTCGGCGCGCCCGTCGGTGTTTACGAGGACGACAAGTATCCGTTTCTGCGCGAGGAACTCGATCTTCTCAAAGCACGCATAGTTGCCGGCCGGCCTACTTTCGGCATCTGTCTTGGCGCCCAGCTCGTCGCCCGCGCGCTCGGCGCAAGAGTTTATCCGTCCGGTTTCAAGGAGATCGGCTGGGGGCCGGTCGACCTGACGGGTGCCGCCGCATCCACGCCGCTTCGGCATCTGGCGCGAACGCCGGTGCTGCATTGGCACGGCGACACCTTCGATATCCCGCGGGGCGCCGTCCATCTCGCCTCGACCGCGATGTGCCGCAACCAGGCCTTTTCCTCCGGTTCCAATATTCTCTGCGTGCAGTTCCATCCCGAGGTCGCCCCAATCGCCGGGATCGAACCATGGCTCATTGGCCATGCGGCGGAACTCGCCGGTGCCGGGATCGATCCACGCCATCTGCGCGACGGCGCCAAAGCCGCCGGCCCATCATTGCCCGCAAAGGCGCGTACAATGTTCGAGGAATGGCTGGAAGGACTGCGGCCATAACCGCGAAGGACAAGGCGGCATCGTACGGTCATCGCGATTCAGTCGCAAGTTGTTCACGGCCATGTCGGAAACAGCGCGGCGGTCTTCCCGCTGCAAGCCTGCGGCATCGAGGTCGGGGCAGTGCCGACGGCACTTTTGAGCAACCATCCGCGTTATCTTCCATGCGCGGGGGCGTGCTCAACCCAAAATTGGTGCGCGACCTGCTGGTTGGCGTGGAAGAACGCGGCCTCGTCGACATCTGCAAGGTCTTGATCTCTGGCTAATTGGGCTCGTCGGGAATCGCCGGCGCCGTGATCGCATTCGTTCGCCGGGCGAAGGCGCGAAACCCAAATCTTCTTTATCTTTGCGATCCGGTAATGGGAGATGCCGGTCCGGCCTTTTTTGTGAAGGCTTTGTCCCCTTGGCGGATATTATTACGCCGAACCAATTTGAAGTGGAGCGTCTGGCAGGGCGGGCTCCCGCGACGCTTGAGTGCATTATTGCGTCCGCCCGCGGGCTTGGGCCATTGACGATTGCCGTAACCGGCATGCGGCTCCAAAACGCATCTTCCGGAATCGTTCAGACCTCGGCAATCGAGCCACGGACCGCTTGGATGGTTTCGACTCCCAAGTTTTCCTGCCGTCCTTCGAGGACCGGCAATCTCTTCTCCGCGCTGTTCGCCGCCGCGTTGGTGCAGGGCCTCCCCACCCGAGCGGCACTCGGCCGCGCCGTTTCCGGCGTCTACGGCGTTTTCGAGGAAACGGAGCGGCGGCAGTCCTATGGGATGCCACTCATCGCCTCGGTGGAGCGTATGTTGCGTCCCCATCCCTTCTTCGAGCCGTCCGCCATCCCCGCGCGTGCGGGCGGTGATCCCTCGCCCATAGTTGCCGCTGCGCCCTCGCGATGATCATGCCCGCGCCGCCCTTCCCGCCTTGCGCGGCCCTTTTTCGTCAGTAATCATAGGCGGGGGTTTCAAATTCGATGAGGGGCCCCGCACGAGCGGGAATTTCGAGCGGCGACGGGAGGAGTTCGTTTCCGAATGCCGACTTGTCAAAGATTTGGTCGGGCGTCCGGTTGAAGATCGTATTGGCCGTCACGTAGTTCGACATGCTGCCCACCGGAACGGCCGGTCCGGGATCGAGGAAACTGCGCCGTTTGACGGTGAGCGGCGGACGCTCGCCATAGTACCGCTCGGCTACTTGCGGATGATGGCGAGGGCGCGGTTTGGCTTGCGCGTTGGCGGTGGCGAGAGCGGCCAAGGCGGCGGCGGCCAGAACGGTCGATACCTTATTGTAAAACATATCGAAACTCCTAGGCTTCCTTCGCCTAAACGCATAGCCCCCGGTTTGGTTGCACCCGCAGTGTCAATGCCGCGATTATATTGCCTGCGGCTTTGGCCGCCCCCCGACCGAAAGGGTCAAAAACGTCGAAAGCCCCGCCTGTTGTGGCATTCTCCGACATCGCCTATGCAATGAGCCTCATGCGGCGGGCCGCGCGCCGAAAAAATACAACGCGATTTGTGGACGGAGCAGAAGATGGGTTTCAAGCTAGCGGTCGTTGGCGCGACCGGAAACGTCGGGCGCGAAATGCTCGATATTCTTGCCGAGCGCCTGTTTCCGGCCGATGAGACCGTGGCGCTTGCGTCACCCAGCTCGATCGGTACGGAAGTCTCTTTCGGCAACACGATTTTGAAATGCAAATCGTTGGAAGACTTCGATTTCAGCGGGACCGATATCTGCCTGATGTCGGCGGGCGGCGCCGTCTCGAAGGAATGGGCACCGAAAATCGCGGGCCAAGGCTGCGTCGTCATCGATAATTCCTCCGCCTGGCGCTACGATTCCGACGTGCCTTTGATCGTGCCAGAGGTGAACGCGGAGGCGATCGCGGGTTTCGCCAAGCGCAACATCATTGCAAATCCGAATTGTTCAACGGCCCAGCTCGTGGTTGCTTTGAAGCCACTTCATGACAAGGCCAAGATCAAGCGCGTCGTTGTTGCGACTTATCAATCGGTGTCCGGCGCCGGCAAGGAAGCCATGGACGAGCTTTTTTCTCAAACCCGCGCGATCTTCGTGTCCGATTCCGTGTCGGCCAAGAAATTCCCCAAGCGTATCGCCTTTAATGTGATCCCCGAGATCGACGTGTTCATGGAGGATGGCTATACCAAGGAGGAATGGAAGATGATGGCGGAGACGAAGAAGATCCTCGACCCCAAAATCAAGCTCACCGCGACCTGCGTGCGGGTGCCGGTCTTCATCGGCCATGCGGAAGCGGTCAATATCGAGTTCGCCAATCCAATCAGCGCCGATGAGGCACGGGAAATATTGCGGGAGGCGCCCGGCTGTCTGGTGATCGACAAGCACGAGCCCGGCGGCTCGATCACGCCACACGAAGCGGCGGGCGAGGACGCGACATACATCTCCCGCATCCGCGAGGACGCGACGGTCGAAAACGGCCTCTCGCTTTGGTGCGTCGCCGATAATCTGCGCAAGGGCGCGGCGCTGAACGCGGTTCAGATCGCCGAGGTTTTGGTCGATCGCAAATTGATCGCGCCGAAGAAAAAAGCCGCATGAGATAATGTCTCACTTGTCAACACCACGTTTTCAAGTTAGGTTGTGGTGGTGCGGCAATCAGGCGCACCAACCTCAGACCGAGGAATGGTGACACAGGGAGAAGTCAAAATGGCACACAAGTTTCTCAGAGACGCCGGACTGACAGCGCTACTGCTGGGCTGCTCGGTGGGACTAGCGCGGGCCGAAACGCCAACCCCGGATCAGCTCGGCGCGCGACCCCCCACCGCCCGAGGCGCCGCTGCGGCGGCACCTGGAGGAGCAGGATCCCTTCCTAAGGCGGCGGCCTGCAGTACCGGCTGGCAGCCCTATTACTGTAATGTATCAGAAACGATTTGGGACGGCAGCAACAGCCAAGTCTGGGCGTACAACAGCGACGGGAGCAGTTTTGTTTGGACTAGTGGGGGTTTTCTACTTGCGACCAATGGAGAGGCATTGATCAACGCTTGCAACACAGGCCACCTATATTGGCTATTTATCACATCGACAAGCTGCAGTTGGGTTGCGACGTTCAACGCACACTGAACTCCAAACTCTAGCGTAAGAGCGCGGCGCCAGGCTGGCTTGGCCATAGGAGCTGCCCGACGCCGACCGATCCTGGATCGCGGGGACTTGGGAGGGTAGCAAAAGTGTTGTCATCCCTGAGGCGGTGTTCTTTGTTTCAGGCCTCACCCCGCGCCGTTCCGGCGCGCTCGTCCAAGGTGCGGGACCGTGGACCGGCACGGCGACGGGCGTGAGCCAGAAGGCCCCCCCCCCGTGGCAAACGTTGATCAATAGCTACTCGAACCGGCCCTTCTCAGCCACCGCGAAAATGCCGCCGCCATTCACAGATTACCCATCGGCTGGTAATCCAACATTTTCTTGATGCGTTCGAGGAGAGCCTCGCGTACATCGCGATACGCATCGAGAATGCGCTCGCGGGGGCCTTCGACGGCGGTCGGGTCTAACGTCGGCCAATAAGCGACATCGGTGGCGAGGGTGCGGGTGAATTCGAGCGCCTTGTGATGTGCCTCGGGCGAGAGGGTGACGATGACGTCGAAACTCGCGTCTTCGAGGTCCTCGAATGTGTGGGGCCGATGTTTTGTCATGTCGATGCCGATTTCATTCATCGCCGCGATGGCGAATCCATCGCTCTCGCCGCGCCTTATCCCGGCCGACGCGAAATAGACTTGCCTACCGAAGAAATGCCTGGCGAGGGCCTCCGCCATCGGCGAGCGCACCGTGTTTCGCGTACAGGCGAAAAGCACGGCTTGTGGGCGGTTTTTTACGGCGGGCTTCATCCCGGCGATGCCCTGGCGTCTTGCCCCGCCGGCATCGGCGCTCAGCCTTTCCAATGCAACGCGGCGACGAGGGTGAAAATCCGCCGTGCCGTGTCGTGGTCGCAATCCACCTTGCCCTTGAGCCGTTCCAGGAGCAGGTCGGCCGCCTCATTGTGAAGCACGCGGCGTCCCATGTCGATCGCTTCGATTTGCCTCGGCATCGCGGTCCGAATGGCCGCGTAATAGCTTTCGCAAACCATAAAATAATCCTTGAGAAGGCCACGGAACGGAGTCAGCGAGAGAATATGGACGACGAGCGTCACGCCGTTTTCGTCAGCGACCTCCAACGCGAGCTTTGCGTCCTGCAAGGCGATCTTCAGTCCATAGGGACCGGCGTCTCGGCCCGGTAGGGCAAAGCTGTTTTCGTCGATAAGATCGTAGATCGCGATTTGACGTTCGTGCTCTTGGTCCGCCCCGCCACGGCCGATCGAAGCCTCGTCGAGGGTCACGGAAACGAGGCGATTGCGCTCGTTCGGATCGTTCCGGCTCATGATAACCGATGACCGATTCGGAGCGCCACCGAGCGCGCGTGGGCATCCAGCCCCTCGGCGCGGCCGAGTGCGATCGCCGCCGGGCCGAGCCTTGCGAGACTGGCCACGCCGCACTTCAAAATCGAGGTTCTTTTCAGGAAATCGAGAACGCTCAAGCCAGAGGAAAAGCGGGCCGAGCGCGCGGTCGGCAAGACGTGGTTCGGGCCGCCTACGTAGTCGCCGATGGCCTCGGGCGTGTAAGCACCTAGAAAAATAGCACCGGCATTGCGGATCCGCCGACCGATCGCCTCGGCGTTCGCGGTCATGATTTCGAGGTGCTCAGGGGCCAGGCGATCGGCGAGCGCGATGCTTTCCTCAAGATCGGCAACAAGGATAATCGCGCCAAAATCGCGCCAGCTCGCCGCCGCGATTTTTTCGCGCGGGAGAGCAGGCAACTGTCGCGCGACGGCGATCTCGACGGCGCCGGCGAGGCTCGCGTCATTGGCGATCAAAATCGGCTGGGCGGCGGCATCGTGCTCGGCCTGCGCCAGAAGATCAGCGGCGATCCATTCGGGATCGGCGCCTTCGCCGGCAATGATCAAGACCTCGGAAGGTCCGGCGATCATGTCGATGCCAACGATGCCGAAAACCCTCCGCTTGGCTGCGGCCACATAAGCATTGCCGGGACCGGCGATCTTAGCGACCGGGGCGATCGTCTGAGTTCCATAAGCCAATGCCGCGATCGCTTGTGCCCCTCCAACCCGGTAAATTTCATCGACGCCGGCGAGCTTCGCCGCCGCCAAAACAAGCGGATTGATCCGCCCCTCCGGGGCCGGGACGGTCATGACAATGCGGCTAACCCCGGCAACCTTGGCCGGCACCGCGTTCATCAAAACCGAAGATGGATAGCTCGCGGTGCCGCCCGGAACATAGATCCCCGCCGCCTCGACGGGCCGCCAGCACCAGCCAAGTTCGATGCCGAGCGGATCGGTATATCGTAGATCTTGCGGGAGTTGCCGCTCGTGAAAATCAATGATCCTGGCATGCGCCAAGCGCAATGCATCGAGCGCGTCCGGGCGACAGCGGGCAAATGCCGCATCGATGTCGGCCCCGCCCACCCGCAAACCCAGCGTCTCCAGATCGACGCGATCGAATTTCCTCGAATAGACGGCAAGCGCGGCATCGCCTTGCGCGACGACGTCCGCGATGATCGCCCGAACGGCTTGGTCGACGTCCTCCGCAACTTCCCGTTTCATCGTGAGAAGCGCGTTGAACGCGGCACCGAAATCCGGGCTCCGCGTATCGAGCCGCATGGGCATGAAACAGCCTCCCTCGCGGGCGCATCAAACGAAGCTCGCTTTTATGCGTCTTTCCAATACCGCGTGGAGCAACGCATCCGGCGGACCGCGCGTTCAAAGCAACTACTGGTCCCTTGGGCGCCGCGGCGAGTGCGAAGCGAGCCGCTACCCCGCATTTTCGATCGGCAAGGAATTTCGCAAACTTAGCTTTGCCCTTGCGAAACGGCTAAGGCGGAGAGCCCGGCGCCATTGATATTGATCTTGCCGAACACCCAAAATGTCACATCATAGGTGCATAGGTGCGCGACTAAGATCGTATTGCCTATTGCCCAGCAAAGGAATCTATCCCCATGCTCCACCTCAACAGAGATCCAATCTTCCGTTAATAATGCTTCGCTAAACCACGTGCAGGACCTGATTTATCTTCCGTACGTCGATAATACGATAAGATTTAAGTAATGGTGTACAAAACCCAAAAGCCCATGAACGCTAAAACTTCCAAATATAGCCGCGAATAACAGCACAATTACGTGGACAGATGATCTTGACTCTATTCTAATAAAACTATATATTGCGTACAGTACAAAAATAACGCCAAAACACAATGGGATAGTTGAATAGGCCAAAGCGGACTCCTTGGAAATATTCAATACTCTCCAAGGATCGACGAGGAACAGGAAAAAAATATGGCTCAAAAAACTAACGATGGTAAGCGCGGAACTTATGACAAGCGCTCTCTCGGGAGTGCGCGGAAGGAACGGGAAAATTTTATCCGCGGCCATGGGCGGGCCGCCGCCGGCCTGTCCGCGCTCCTCGCCGCTGCCGTTTCCTGGCTTCGCCATTCGACATTCCCCAGACCATCGAGGCCCATCGGGCTTCGTGCAATTGCTATGCCGCATATAAACCCCTAGTCCGGGAATAGGTAAAGAGCACTGTTGCCGTGACGCCGGGTTTGCCTGACATTTCCCTTCATCAACCCAGCGCGGCCACGGCGGTGCTCGACGCGGCTGACCGGCTGGCTTTATCATGAATCCAAAGCGCCGGGCATCGCCATCCATAAGTGGCGCCGGCCGCGGTCTTGCGAATACCCATGCCTCCTCGTGTCGCCGGCTATCTCGTCCATTGCTTCACGGCCTGCGGCGCCGCTTTGGGGTTCGCCGCGCTCCTCGCCGCGGCCGGCGGAAAATTTAGCGCAATGTTCGCCTGGCTTGGCGCGGCGCTGGTGATCGACGCCGTGGACGGCTCCTTGGCCCGCCGCTACAGGGTCGAGGAGACGGCGCCGCATATCGATGGCGTTGTTCTCGACCTCGTCGTCGATTTTCTCACCTATGTCGTGGTGCCGCTCGTTGGCTTGTGGCGTTCCGGTCTGCTCGAGCCGCCGCTCGCGATCTTCGTTTGTTGCGGTGTCTGCGCAGCTTCGGCGCTCTATTTCGCTGACCGCCGCATCAAGACTCACGACCTCTGGTTTCGCGGGTTTCCGGCGATTTGGAACGTTCTCATCTTTTATATTCTGGTGTTGCGGCCGGCGCCAGCTGTCACAACGCTGGTCATCATCGGCTTCGCTTGCCTGATGTTCGCGCCGGTCGTCTTCGTTCACCCGCTGCGCGTCGTGCGCCTCCGCCTGGTGACGATTACACTGACGGGCTTTTGGTGCGCCGCCGCGATTTCGGCCGTGGTTCAGGGCCTCCCGGAGGCCGGCTCCCTCAGCAGGTCCGTGCTTATCGCGGTGGGTCTCTATTATATTCTTCTGCCGCTATTCCGTAATTTTCCCTAAGCGGGCCTAGCTCCTCGACGGCCGCGCGCGTTGCTGGGGCCGAGACCGTCGCGCAAACCCATGCTTATGAATGGGCGCGGAGCAGGTTGGTTGAGGAATATTTGCTGAAAGCCGATAATAGTTCATTCATCTCATTGATTTTGATTGTCAGCGCGCTAGTTGCGAACGAGCGTGATTGTTGCGCAAACTTAATTTTTCTGGGGAGGTTGACATGGACAAGAAGATCGCAGGTCTGGTGGGCGCGGTCTCCGCCCTCGCAACGATGAGCGCGGTGGAAGCGGCGCGGGCGCTGGACGCAACTGAGGTCTTGAACGCTCGCTCTTATGCGGAACTGCTCCAGCCAATCCCGAATGCGGTCGCTTTGCTGATGGCCATCGACACGACGAACGCAGCGCGCGCCAAGGGGGAGGCCGAGCAAAACCCCAACGTGAAACTCGCGCAGTATGGCTATGGGTACCATCACCATCATCACCACCACCGCTGGTATTATCGCCGCCATCACCACCATCACCATCGCTGGTATCATCACCACCATCATCACCACCATCATCACCACCATCATCATGAAAGGTATCCATACTGATGGACGGACGGCTCGGCCGCGGGAACGAGATGCGGGCCGCCCACTTAAAGATGATACACCGCCGATTACCGCCAGATCCACAAGTGGTTGGGCGATCCTTTTTTGTCCGCGCCGGGTGGTCCTAGCGAGGCGGAAGTTTTCTCGCCGCGCCGTGAATACGGCGGTAAGTGGCGTCAAATACGGTATTCGACGCCGAAGTCCATTGGGTGCCAGCGGACAGAGTAGCGCGGCTCTCGTGGATCCGCCGCGCCTGTAGTTCTCGCTCGGCAGCTTCCTCCACGCTCATTTCGACGAGTTCGAAATCGGACTCTTCCGGAATCACAGTGAACTGCGCGAACGGCTCGTTGGGCCTGAAAATATGCGTGCGGCCTTCAACCGGCGATTTGAAGACCATAAAGAACATCATTGGCCACCAGTTCCTCATGAGCGCCGGAACGGCGATCGGAACACTGCCGGTTGGGTCAGTATAAAAGCGTGGATGCGGCTCGATCTTAACCGCGAGCCCCGCTTCGACCTTCAGGTCGAGAAGTAGCTGATACGTATAAAATTGTTCGCCAAAGGTCCTAAACGGCGGCCACATCCGGCCATCGTCCGGAGGCTGCCCAAAGTCGCCGTCGAACACGAGGCGCCCGCCTTTGCTGCTCACATGCAACTCGTTGTCGTATGGATAGAATACTTCGAGGCCATATTGCGCCGCCTCCGAGAATGGAACGCAATGCCACGCGTATTCGTGAGAGCCGTCGGCGCGGGGCTCGGGTTTGCCGGCCCATCCCGGAATTTCGAGCTTGGTTCGGCGCGGACGCAACCTTTCCTCGCACAAGCGATATTTGATGGTGTGCATGGGCGTTTCTCGAGACCCGGTAACCGCAATTGAACAGTGATATTAGCGCGGTTCGGCGCGGAGTCGAAGGCGCTGCCTAACTCGCTTCCAGAGCCGCCGGCACCCAGCCCTAGGGACGCGGCTGTCTACAACTGGCGCAACCCGGAGCAAATTCGCATTGACCCGCTGCCCGCCGTCCGCTTCAGTCGCCGGGCCGCGCCTCAATGCCCCGCACCTCGAACCCAGGCTCAGACCTCGCATGTCAGCAAAAAACGAGCTTAGTCAAGCGGCGAGCCCTTATCTCTTGCAACACGCCAAGAATCCCGTGCATTGGCGGATGTGGGGCGCGGCGGCGCTCAAGGAAGCACAGGCGCTCAACAAGCCGATTTTGCTCTCGATCGGCTACGCCGCCTGCCACTGGTGCCATGTGATGGCGCATGAAAGTTTTGAAGATGAAGCGACCGCGGCCGTGATGAACGAGCTTTTCGTGAGCATCAAGGTCGATCGCGAGGAGCGCCCGGATATCGATCATATCTACATGACCGCTTTGCACAGTTTTGGCGAACGCGGCGGCTGGCCATTGACCATGTTCCTGACGCCAACCGGCGAACCCTTCTGGGGCGGCACTTATTTTCCCAAGGTTGCGCAGTATGGCCGGCCTTCCTTCGTGAGCGTCTTAAAAACGGTCGCAGAAGCCTTCCGCGCCGATCCCGCGCGGATCGCGCAAAATACGAAATTCGTCCGCAAAGAGCTTTCGAAATCCGCCGCGTCGGGCGGCGGCGGAATTACCCTGGAACAGCTGGATTCGCTCGCCCCGCAAATCGCCCGCCTCATAGACCCCGCCCATGGCGGCCTCGCCGGGGCGCCGAAATTTCCGAATACGCCGCTTCTCGAAATGCTCTGGCGGGCGGGCGCGCGGCTTGCCAATGCCCCCTACCGCGATCTCGTCAAACTGACCCTGAGCAAAATGTCCGAAGGCGGCATTTACGATCATCTCGGCGGCGGCTATGCGCGCTATTCGACCGACGAACGCTGGCTCGTGCCGCATTTCGAAAAAATGCTCTACGACAATGCCCAGATCCTCGAGCTCTTGGGGCTTTGCCATCATGAATTTGGTGGCCCTCTGTTTCGCGCGCGAGCAACGGAAACGGTTGCGTGGCTCCAGCGCGATATGACCAAGGCCGAAGGCGCGTTCTGCGCCAGTCTCGATGCCGACAGCGAGGGAGTCGAAGGCAAATTTTATGTCTGGACTTATGCTGAGATCGAGGCCCTGCTTGGGCAAGAGGACGCGGCGTTTTTCGGCAAATTTTATGACGCCTCGCCAAGCGGCAATTGGGAAGAAGCCGCGCATGGCGGGAGCGTTATCATCCTGAACCGCCTCGAAGCAAAGGCTCCGGCGCTTGAGGAGGAAGCACGACTTGCGCCTTTGCGGCAGCGCCTGTTCGAGGCGCGCGAAAAGCGGGTTCACCCCGGCCTCGACGACAAAATTCTCGCGGATTGGAACGGCTTGATGATTGCAGCGCTCGTCAATGCCGCGACGATTTTCGAGATACCGGAATGGATAGGGCTTGCCGCGCGTGCTTACGGCTTCATCGTCGCAGCAATGCAGTTCACTGACGCGGAAGGAAACAAACGCCTCGCGCATAGCTGGCGCGCGGGCGTTGTCGTGACACCCGGTCTCGCGCTCGATCATGCCGCGATGATCCGCGCCGCGCTTGCGTTGCACGAAACACGCAATTGGGCGCCGGCCTTGGTTTCCGCGCGCGATTATCTTGCCGACGCGATCGCTTGGGCGAAGGCGTTTGAAGTCTATCACGGGGATCCTCGGAGCGGGCTTCTCAACATGTCGGCCAAGGACGCGGGCGATGTCATCTTGCGGCTTGCGCCGACATCGGACGATGCGATCCCGAATGCGCATCCGGTTTATTTGTCCGCGCTCGTTCGGCTTGGCGGGCTCACCGGCGAGGCGCGCTGGCTCGCGCGGGCGGACGAACTTTTTGCGGCGCTCGGGGCAGCGGCGCGGAGCAATCTTGTCGGCCATGCGGGGATTTTGAACGCGCTCGACTTCCGGCTGCGCGCCAAGGAGATCGTGACCGTGGGGGCGCGACGGAAGCCTCTCTATGAGGCCGCGCTTGGCGTTCCGTTTACCGGACGCATCGTCGTCGACATCGATAGACCGGGCGAAATCCCGGAAGGGCATCCGGCGAAAGCGCAAGTAGCGCTAGCCGGCGACGCGGCGGCTTTTGTTTGCGCGGGCGGCACGTGTTCCTTGCCGGTTCGGGACAAACAGGCGTTGCTAGATGGCGTTGGTCATGTTTAGCTGCGAGGCAACCGGCCCGGACGGAGTCCCTCCGGGAAAGCGTTCGCGCCGAGCACTTGGCTCACTTTATATCAGTGTAGGCGTCTAACTGGGGGGATTTCGATCTATGTTAGATTTTTTTAGCTATATAGTTGGATCTCTCCTAGATATTGTCAGATATATTTCGCATGCTGTTATTGTACTATTCCACAACATTGTACTTTTGGCCGTTGTTGTTGCGTTCCTCTATGGAATATTCAGGCTTTGCCGGTATGGCTTCCAGCAATTGCGGCACTTCCGCGGCGGAGGCCGGCCAGAGCGGAGCGCGCCGAAGGACACGCCGGAAGACGGCCTTGAATGACTGTGGTAAGGTCAAGCGCCCGGTCGCGCGCGGTAAGACGGGGCTCTTGGGCAAGGCCCGTGCATTCGCATTAAAGGAACAACGAAATGGCGAAGGCCGCAATGATCAAGATCAAGCTTTTGTCCACGGCGGACACGGGCTATTTCTATGTGACCAAGAAAAATGCCCGCACCAAGACGGAGAAGCTGGCGTTCAAGAAATACGATCCGGTCGCCCGCAAGCACGTCGAATTCAAGGAAACCAAGATCAAGTAGCTTGGGTGTTCACACAGCCGCGCCGAAGCGTTTGGCGAGTTCGGCAAGATAGGCATCGCGTGCCTCCGGCAGGGTTTGACCGCGTGGGCCGAAAAGATCGCGCAGCAAAAAAAAGCCGGTCAGTCTGAAACCATTCCTTATGTCGGCGGGAGGCGGCGCCGCGATTTCGCCCCGCAGAAAAGCCGGCAGCAGCAGAAGCCGTGCCTTGTAAGGCTCGCCTGCCGCTTTCGACACGGCGCGTCCGGATTTTGGCGACACATAAACGAGATCGTTGGTGGCGCCCGTCGCGGCGCATGTCGCAAGATCGAGGCCGAACCCCATTTGGGCAAGAATCTTGGCCTCGAAGCGCACGATAAGCGGGGCCAATATCTCTGGCCTGTCGATACCGCCGGCGATCCGCATCGCCGTCTCATAAAGCGCTGGATGTGGATCGCGCTCGGGTCCAAGGCGCAGCAGGGCGGCGACAAGGCAAACCGCGTGCAGCGCTTCCGCGCTCGCCATCAAACGTGCGGTGTGCAGCTTCACCGGCTCGACCGAAAACGTGCCGAGATGTTCGTCGAGCCGCGCCCGCCACACGAGTTCGGCGTGATTGCCGGGTTGCAACAACGGCGCCATGCGCTTAGAGCGGCCGCCCCTGACAAGCCCAAAATGACGGCCATGCGCGCGCGTCATGGCCTCGACGATGACGCTCGTCTCGCCATGCTTTCTGGTGCCGATGATGAGGCCGTCGTCCCGCCATTCCATATTTACCGCCGTTCAGGGAATGAGCACGGTCGCGCCCGTCGTCTCGCGGTTTTCCAGCGCGCGATGAACGTTGATCACGTCATCGAGCGGCACGGTGCGATGCAGCGGAATTTTCACCGCGCCGCTGGTCACCACGCGAAAAAGTTCGCGCGCCATTTTTTCGAGATCCTCGCGTTTCGCCGAATAAGTGAAGAGCGACGGGCGGGTGACAAAGAGCGAACCTTTCGCCGAAAGGAGCCCGAGGTTAAACGCTTCGATCTGGCCAGAGGCGGAGCCGAAGCTCACGAACATTCCAAGCGGCCTCAGGCAGTCGAGCGAGGCCGGAAAGGTCGCTTTGCCGACGCCGTCATAGACTACATCGCAGAGTTCTCCCTTTGTGATTTCCTTCACGCGGGCGGCAAAATCCTCCTCGCGATAGAGGATCGTGTGCTTGGCTCCGGCCTTCTTGGCGAGCTTGGCTTTTTCGGGCGAACCCACCGTCCCGATGACGAGCGCGCCAAGCGCCTTCGCCCACTGGCAGAGAATGAGTCCGACTCCGCCCGCCGCCGCATGAACGAGGATGGTATTGCCCGCCTTTACCTGAAAAGTCCGGCGCAGCAAATATTGCGCGGTGAGGCCCTTCAGCATCATCGCCGCGGCCATCTCAAAGGGAATGCTCTTTGGCAGCTTGACGAGACGGTCCGCATCGATGAGCCGCTCCGCGGCATAGGCGCCCAAGTTCGTGGCATAGGCGACCCTGTCGCCCAGCTTGAAACCTGTCACGCCCTTGCCGATAGCGGCGATTTCGCCCGCGCCCTCGTTGCCAGGCGTGAAGGGAAGCGAAGGCACGGGATAAGCCCCGCTGCGATAATAAATGTCGATAAAATTGACGCCGATCGCATGGTTGCGGACCAGCACCTCACCGCGCGCTGGCGGCGGCACCTCGATATTCTCGATCTTCATCGCCTCGGGTCCGCCAACCTCTTGAACACGGACGGTCTTGGTCATGGTATGCCACGTGACGAGGCTTGACGAAAAGGCGCGGGCCGGGGACCCGGTGCGGCCGAGTGCGCAGGCGATCGGTCCGGTAGTTGCGGGAGGCTGCGGTTAGGGCTCTCTCAACTCCAGCCGGAGATTATCAAGTCTAATTTTGCCAATGCCTTGAGGGGGTAATTGCCGTACGGCAACCGCCCGAGAAATGCCTCCGTGCGCTTGGGTTCCAAAGCCCATGCAAATAAGAACACTGCTAATACCAAAAGCGGGACAGCAATCCAAACGACTGCGACTGCGGCAAGAACCGCGACCGCCCCGGCAATTCCCAGCTTAATTGTTTGTTTCCTACCGGCCATCGTGAAAGTCTAGCACGGGCACCGATTTCGTCAAAACATCAATAACATCTCGCCCAGCATTTGTATCTTTGATGTGACATTGGCGCAACACGGCGGGCGGGCCGCATAAAAAGAGACGGCGGTGGGGAGGATGCTATCGAAGTGCGCTCGAATAAGATGGGTTCGCGACCGCTCACTTCGGCATCCTATTGCCAGAAGCCGATCATAACCGAGCGCATCGCGGACCGGAAGAATCGCACAGTGTTCAGCAAGAGTTATTTCGAGAGCTGCTTCAAATAACCCAGTGTGCACCCATACTTTCTCGGCCGCTCGTCGATGTCGTGCGTATAGAAAATGAGCCATGCGTTCGAGGCTGCCGCCTCGATCAGACGGGCCACGCCCCCGGGGTTAATTGCGTTTGAATAGCTATCGATAACTGCGCGTTGTTGCGAACCCTCAATGAGTTCCGCGCGCCGTTCAATGTTCGGGCATGCCATCCACTCGATGGGACGGCAGAGGCTGCAACGATCCTGGACCGTTTCGCTCAGCATGGACTCGAGAGTTCGGGCTTCGTCGCCTGCTGGTCCCAAACGAGTGCACCGCGAAGCCGCAGACTATCAACTTGAAAGACAAAACGATCCCCGCATCGGTATGGCTACGCCGCCTCGCCATCCTTGAGCACCGCGGGAATGTCCTCGCGCCTTGGGGCGGGTTTTTGTGGCTTGCGCGCGGTTGCCTCGAGCGCAGCGGCGACCGCCGAAATCCCGATTTCGCGATAGAGCGTCGAAAGGAAATCGGGGAGTCGATTTGCGGCAGCGGCTTTTTGCGCACGGTTCTGATCGGTGCTCATTTCCATAAATCCAAACTGTAAGCGGCAAACTCAGCTCGTGGGAGCTTCCGCGAATGATCATGTGGGGAGGAAGTAAACGCCATGTAACCTGCCTTGTTGAGTTTTCGACTGAATCGCAAAACCGTCGCGCTAGAGCAGCCCGCTAACGCGACATATTCGCGGCTTCCAGCCGTACGCGATCACGCTAACCCACCTGACTTGCCGGAAGCATGCGTGCGATCCGAATTGTTATGCATACCGCCGCGTTCAAGGCTGCCAATCCGCGGGGCTTTAAAACCTGCGCCGAGAGCTTCGAACATCGCGGCGCAGGCGATGGCGGTGCGGTCCTCGAAGGTCGCGGTGGATGACTTGGGCGCCGCGCTCCCATCTTCTTTGGGATATAATTTTACTGCGGGGAAGCGCAGAGGTCACTATGCCCGCAACCTTGAAAAAATCTTGATCGTCACAGGAAGCCTTTTGTTGGCGCCGCGAGCGACGCGCGCTTCCGAGTTGCTCGCGGCGCGCCAGGCCATGCGGCATCCTTTTGCACAATCGCGTTCACAGCCGGACCAAGATGCTCGATGGCAAGAGTTCGAACCAAGGAGGTCCCGCGGAAAATTCCGCCGAAGCAGCGCCGCGCGGAAATTGAAAGCGGAATCGATAAATCCAGCATGGCTGATTCGGCGGGAATGCTGTAGCCATTTGGCGCTCTTCACGCAAATAGATCGCAAGAGGAATTTCGACATGTGGCGTCTGGTCGTCGAGGAGCCCTATTCCAAAGCGGCCTTGCTCAGCCGCCGCCTCGCGACATTTTCGCTTGCCGTCGCTGCCATAGGCATTTTGGGCGTTGCGCGGGGCGTCGGCCTGATCGCGGTACTCGGCGGAGCGCTTGTGATTGCCTGTGGCGCGGCTTTATGCGCGATTTTGGCTTTTGCGATCATTTGGCGCAGCGGGCGCAAGGGCGCCGGGCAGGCCCTCGCGGGGCTCGTTCTTGCCACTCTGCTTTTGGCATACCCGGCCTATCTTGCGCAGCAAACGTTGCGCCTACCGCATCTTGCCGATCTCTCGACCGATATCGCCGATCCGCCAAACTTTTCCCTTTCACGCGGGGCCCTGGCCGCGCGCGGCGATACCACTCCGCCAAGCGTCGCGATCGCGAGACGAAAGGCGCAGATCAGAGCCTATCCGCAGATACAGCCGATTCTCCTCGATCTCGACGCTCGGGAAGCGTTCGATGCCGCCTTGGCGGCGCTGGTCGCAAATGGCTGGAAGATTGTCGAACAGAGGCCGCCTGGGGGGCGCGCGGGCCTTGGCCATATCGATGCCATCGCCACCAGTTTCATCCTCGGCTTTCCGTCGGATATCACGTTTAGGCTAAGGCCGCTCGCCGGCCAGACGCGAATCGATATCCGTTCGGTGTCTCGCTTCGGGCCTTATGATTTCGGCGCCAACCCGCGCAATTTTGCCAGCTTCGAGGCGGCGCTGGAAGCGGTTGTCGATAAGAAATGATTGCAAAGTCACCAGGCGGACAATCGGATGGCATGATCACTGCTCTGGCTTGTTTGGCGGTTACGATGCCGGATTTTTGGGACACGGCCGGTTTCGAGGAGCGATTTCAAACCGCAGAGGATGGCTGGCCAGCCGCGCCATGCTCATTCCAGCATATAGTCCGGGATTGGTGTCCGATGGGATTCGGGATTGTTCGTGTTTTGCAGTCCAGAATGCGCGGGCGAGATACAAAAATCCATGCGGTGATTTGATCGCAAGGGCCGCCCTTTGCGCCGCCCGGAGCGCGGTTGAAGCGACCGATCCGAGCGGTCGGCATACATCGATGCCGGCCGCTCATATCAGAGATCATGGCAAGCGGCATCTCATTCCGGCTTTTCGTAGGTGATCCGGTACAAGGCGCCGGCGAAATCGTCGGAGACGATGAGCGAGCCGTCCGGGAGTTGCGCCACGTCCACCGGGCGCCCGTCATAGGTACCCTTTTCGTTGAGCCAGCCCTCCGCGAAAACTTCCGCTTTGTCGCCTGTGCCGTCGGGTTTCAGCGAGGCAAAACTGACCCGCGCGCCGATGGGGACAGTTCGGTTCCATGACCCGTGCTGAGCGAAAAAAATGCCGCCCCTGTATTTTTCTGGAAATTGCGTGCCAGTATAAAATGTCATGCCGAGATCGGCGGCATGGGCGGGGGTTTCGATCTCGGGAAACACGAGGCCTTCAGGCGGCGTATCGTCCTTGTATTCATTGGTGCGGATATGGCCGCCGCCGTACCAGGGAAAGCCGAAATTAAGGCCGGCCGTGAGCGCCCGGTTCAATTCCTCCGGCGGAATGTCGTCGCCCATCCGATCGACTTGATTGTCGGTGAACCACAAGATCCCGTCCTTCGGATTGAAATCCATACCTACCGAATTACGAATGCCGCGTGCGAAGACTTCGCGGCCAGTGCCGTCCAGGTTCATTCTGATGATGCCGCCGATTCCCCATTTGTTGAACTCGCCCATCTTTGTTTTCGGCGGCACGTTGTAAGGTTGCCCCAAGGCTATGTAGAGCTTGCCGTCGGGTCCAACGCGGCAAACCCGCAAGTTATGACCGGTGCCTTCCCCGGCCGGAATGAGCTTGCCTTGCTCGACAATGGCCTTGGCCCTGACAGAAGGGTTTTGGTAATCGTCCTCGGCGCGTGGAAACGATAGAACCCGGTTAATTTCGGCGACATAAAGCACTCCGTCTTTGGCGAAACAAACTCCGTTTGGCCCATTCATCTCGATCGCAGGGGCGAATTCCGAGACCCCGCCCGCGACACCCGAGGCTTCGTCAGTAGCGGCTGCGTAAACTTTGGTCTCCGCCGTTCCAACGAAAATCACCTTTCCTTGCGGGCCAACCGCCATGTGCCGCGCGCCGGGCACCAGCGCATAGAGGCTGATCTTGAAGCCGGGCGGGAGCTTGATCCTATCGAGGGTCTTTTGGATTGCCTCCGGTTGATGAGCAAGTGCACTCTGGTGTTGAGCAAGCGCGCTTCGAACCGTGTGCCGGGCCCAAACGATTGCGGCGGCGAACGCCGGCAAGGCCAAAACCAAAAGGGCAATTTTGGCGAGCCTTTTGTTCATGTTTCTTGAACCAACTCGACGTTAAGGAATGGAACGGGATTTTCCGCGGGCGGATACGGCGCGAGTGCGGCGAACAACGCGTCGTCCTCGTTCTCGGCAACATTGGGCGTTGTCAACAAGGCTTCGCCATAAAAGATCGAATTCGCTCCGGCGACCATACAAAGTATTTGGGCCTCGCGGTTTAATACGGACCGGCCGGCGGAAAGGCGGACTCTTGCAGCCGGAAGAACGATCCGCGCGGCGGCGATCATCCGCACGAAATCGATTGCGTCGATTTGTTCCCTTTGCCCAAGCGGGGTGCCCGCGACCGGAACCAGCGCATTGATGGGCACGCTTTCGGGATGCGGATCGAACCCGGCCAAAACTTGCAGCATGGATGCCCGGTCCCTGACGGCCTCTCCCATTCCTATGATGCCGCCGCAGCACATTTGCAGCCCGACCGCCCGCACCGCCCGCAATGTTGCGAGCCTGTCCTCGTAAGTCCGCGTCGTCACGATCTTTGGATAGAATTCGGGGCTTGTGTCGAGATTGTGATTATAGGCCGTCAGCCCCGCCTTTTTCAGCCGCCCGGCTTGGGCAGCATTCAACATGCCGAGCGTCACGCAAGCCTCCATCCCAAGCGCGCGAACGCCGCGCACCATATCGAGCACCGCGTCGAACGCCGCTCCGTCGCGGACATTCCGCCAGGCCGCGCCCATGCAAAAACGATCGGCTCCGGCGGCTTTCGCGCGCGCGGCGGCGGCCAGCACGACCTCCGTTTCCATCATATCGACCTTCTCGAGATGAACCTCGCGATGATGCGCGGATTGCGGACAATAGGCGCAATTTTCCGGGCAGCCGCCGGTCTTTATGCTGAGAAGGCTTGCCTTCTGGACGTCGCTAACGTCGTGAAAATGCCGGTGAACGCGGTTCGCCTCAGCGATCAGTTCGAGCAGCGGCAAATCGTGAATTGCGACGATCTCATCCGTCGTCCAATCGTGCCGGAGGAATTGGCCTTGTTCTTTATGTGTCATGCTGCGCGCTTTCGGGGCTCCCAACGGCCGGGGCCTAGCGTCCAATTCATGAGCCCTGGCCCGGCTTTTTGCAATCACCGCAGGCCTAATTTCGGCGGTGCTCTAGCTCCTTTCGCCCTGTCCCAGACCGTTAGAAATGATCTCTGGCATCATGCGGGCCGTCATCGCTTCGTCACGGACCATTGCGTGACCGGCAGGGCCGGACGCCACGCTTGAAAGGAGCCGAGAGGTTCTGCGCGCGCGATTTCAATGCGCAGAAGCTCACCGCCTTGCGCCTTGCGCCGGCGCGCAAGCTCCGCCCCGGTTTCGAGCGTCACCGCATTGACGACAAGCCTTCCGCCGGGGGCGAGGACAGCATAGGCTGCGTCGAGAACTCCTGCGTCGCTTGCGCCACCGCCGACGAAAATCGCCTGGGGTTGTGGTAGCTTTGCGAAAGCCTCCGGCGCCGTGCCGGTTACAATCTCGATATGGGGAGCGCCAAGATTTTCGGCGTTGCCCCTGATGAGGCTTGCGCGATTTTCCCGCGCCTCGATCGCGATCGCGCGATTGGCGGAGTCGCTGAGTAGCCATTCGATCGCGATCGATCCGGACCCGGCGCCGACGTCCCACAAAAGCTCGCCCCGCCTTGGCGCCAGCGACGAGAGTGTTACCGCGCGGACCTCCCGCTTGGTGAGCTGCCCGTCAGTTTCGAACCAGGAGTTGGCAAGGCCGCTTGCAACGGTGACAATGCGCGATTGCGCCGTCGCGACGATTTCAAGCGCGACGACGTTCAAGGGATCGATGGCGTCGATCGCAAATGCTCCGGCCGTGCTGGCCCGCGTGCGCTCCCTCGGGCCTCCCATCGCCTCCATAACTACGATCCGCGAGTGGCCGAGTCCTCTCTCGCAAAGGAGCTTTGCAAGACACGACGGCGTCGTCTCATCCCAGGACAGGCACAGGATTTTCGCGTGCGGTTGCAGCGCCGGAATAATCCGCTCGAACTCGCGCCCATGCAGCGAGATGAGGCAACAGTCTTGCAGGCTCCAGTTGAGCCTTGCCGCCGCGAGGCTGAACGCCGAAGGCGCCGGAAAGCACTGCATTTCTTGCGGCCCAACATGGGCGCTCAGCAACGTTCCAACGCCATAGAAGAAAGGGTCGCCCGAGGCGAGGGCGCAGACGGGCGAACCTCGCCGGGCGAGAATTTCCGGGATCGCATTGGCAAGCGGTGAAGGCCAGGTCATGGTTTCGGCCGCGAGCGGGCCTGCCAGCGCGAGGTGGCGGGCGCCGCCGACGACCAAATTGGCTTGCGCGAGCAGCATCCGCGCGGCAGGAGAAAGAGCCGCAATGCCGTCTTCCCCGATGCCGATCAGTGATAACCATTTTTCGCGAGAAGCGGCAGTCATGGCGGCGAGAGCAAGGTTTCGGAAGGCAGGCGATGCGGGTTCTCGTACTCGGCGGGACATCCGAGGCGAACAAGCTGGCGGGCCTGCTTGCGGGGCACAGCGGCATTTCGGCCATGTTGTCCTTCGCCGGCCGAACCACGGTGCCTCGCACGCCACAAATTCCCTATCGGATCGGCGGTTTTGGCGGCGTGGTCGGTCTCCAAGCCTATCTCGAAGCCGAGCGCATCGACGTGCTTGTCGATGCCACGCATCCTTTCGCCGAACAAATCTCGCGCCACGCGGCGATCGCGGCGGCGGGGGCGAAAATTCCGCTCGTCGTTTTGTCGCGCACGGCGTGGGTTGCGCAATCGGGCGATCATTGGATTGATGCCGCCGATATGGCTGCTGCTGCCGCCGCGCTCGGGCGTGAACCGAGGCGCGTTTTTTTGACGACCGGTCGCCTGCAACTCGGGGCCTTCGCGGCGGCGCCCCAGCATTTCTATCTTATCCGCACGATTGAGCCGCTCACGCGTCCGCCGGGCCTGCCGCGCCATCGTGTAATACTTGGGCGCGGCCCGTTTGCGCTTGAAGCGGAGGACAAGCTTTTGCGTGAAGGATCGATCGATGTGGTCGTTAGCAAGAACAGCGGCGGCGACGCGGCGTTCGCCAAGGTCCGCGCGGCCCGCCATCTCGGTTTGCCGGTGATCATGGTCGCGCGGCCGCGACAAGTCTCTGGCGCGGTCTTGCATGATCCCGCGGAAGCCATGGCTTTGATCCTTCGTCATCGGGCGGCCTTGCCACGCGGGGTATAGACGAACGGCATCCCGCTGCGGCGTGGGACGATGCGCGTTTCGCTGGAGCCCACGATGATCAGCGTGCTCATGTCCGCGCAGGCGGGATCCGCGCTGGCAAGCGTCTCTATTGAAATCTGTTCATCCTCGCGTCCGACCGCGCGGGCAAAAACAACGGGCGTCGAAGCGCCCTTGAGGCCACGCAGCAGAGCGAAGGCGTCATGGATGCGGTGTGTCCGCGCGGCCGAGGCTGGATTATAAATGGCGACCACGAAATCCGCGTTTGCCGCCGCGGCGAGCCGCTTTTCCACCAGGGGCCATGGCTTGCGATTGTCCGATAGGGAAATCGCGCAGAAGTCGTGTCCCAAGGGTGCGCCAATCCGCGCCGCCGCCGCCTGCAACGCTGGGATTCCGGGGCTAACCGCGATGTCGATGTCGCGCCAGCCAGGTTCGCCCTCCTCGATCGCCTCGAAAACGGCCGCCGCCATCGCGAATACGCCCGGATCGCCGCCCGAGACGAGGGCGACGTGGCATCCATCCTCGACCAGGCGCAACGCATGCCGCGCGCGCTCCATTTCGACCCGATTGCCGGATTGATGCCGCTTCTGCCCTTTTTTGGGAGGAAGCCGTTCGAGATAGGCCGCGTAGCCAACAAGATCGGTTGCATCGGCGATGAGCTGCGAGGCTTCGGGCGAGATCCATGCGTCGCCACCGGGGCCAAGACCGACAATCCGCAACCTCCCCGGCGCACTCATGGGCGCCTGCCTTGGCCGGGAATGAGAATGGAGGAAAAATACGGCGCATGATCGCCGGTCTTGACGGCAAGCGGAACGATCATTTCGGTTTCGCTGGTGCCATGTTCGACGTAGATCGCCATCGAGAGGCGTCCTGCCTCGGCGATCGCCGCGCGGATTTTCGCCAGATTGGCGCCGATCTTAATGATGACCACCGCATCGCTTGCACCGAGATGACGGACCAACGACGCGCGCCCGAGCGTGCCCGGTAGAACGCTCAAAACATCGTCGCCCCAGGCCATCGGTACCTTTGCCGCGCTCCAGCACCCAGACATACCGGTTACCCCGGGAACGATCTCGACGACGAAACGATCTTTCATCCGGACATAAAGGTGCATGAAGGATCCGTAGAAAAGCGGATCGCCCTCGCAGACGAGAGCGACATCACGGCCAGCCAATAGATGCGCCGCAATGGCGCCCTCCGCCTTTGCGTAGAAGCCGCGCAGTTCCTCGACATAAGCGGGATCGCAAAAATGCGCTTCCGTCGTCAACGGATAAAGCAATGGCAATTGGAGGCATGCATCGGCCACCCAGCGGTCGAGGATGGCGCGGGCTTTTCCGCCAGAGCCTTTTTTGGCGAAATAGGCGGCGACCGGAACGGCGGCGATGATCTTCGTCGCCTTGATCGTCACGAGATCGGGGTCGCCGGGGCCGAGGCCGACGCCAAAGAGGCGGCCGTTCGATGAGGAGAATCCGCTCATTCGGCTTCGCTGGCGATCGCATTCAAGGCCGCGGCGGCCATCGCGCTCCCTCCCTTGCGCCCCTTAAGAGTAATGAAAGGCACGCGGGCATCGGCGATCAACGCCTCTTTCGATTCCGCCGCGCCGATGAAGCCGACCGGCATTCCGACGATGCAGGCGGGCCGCGCGGAAGTTTCGTCGAGTATATCGAGTAGATGAAACAAGGCGGTTGGCGCGTTGCCGATGGCGACGATCGCGCCATCGAGCCGGTCGCGCCAAAATTCGAGCGCGGCGGCGCTGCGCGTGGTGCCGAGTTTTTGCGCAAGCGATGCGGCGGCTGGATCGTCGAGCTTGCAGATGACTTCGTTGCCGCGCGGCAGACGTGCCGCGATAATGCCTCGCGCGATCATTTTGGAATCGCAGAGGATAGGCGCTCCTTGCCGGAGCGCTTGCCGCGCTTGCGCCACGGCCCCCTGCGAAAACACGAGACTGGCGGCGATCTCGACCATTCCGCAGGCATGAATTATCCGCACCGCGACATATTGATCATCGCGGGTAAAACGGGCGAGATCGGCCTCGGCGCGGATTATCGCGAAGGAGCGTCGGTAGATTTCCGCCCCGTCGCGCAGATAGTTGTAGCGGCTCGATGCCTCGGTCATTGCCTCTCCAGCTCGCTCCGCCGCGCCGTCGTTTCCAGTATTTCGCGCACCGCCGTCAGGTCGAGGCCCTTCGCATCGTTCGTACCGGCATCTCCTGCGGTGACATCCGCGACAAGATCGTAGCCTCCTGCATGAGCGATGAGGGTCAATGGCGTCGCCGCTTGCCGCGCGCAGCCCTTGGCGCAGCCAGAGACATGTAGCACGACGCCGGCCTTGCAGAACCTCCGTGCGAAAAGCATCAAGGCCAAAGCATCGGAGCGGGTATCGGTGGTGCCACGCTCGCATATCGAAGCGCCGCCGCACGCCGCTATCGCCAAGCGCGCATCGTCACAATCGACGATGAATCGATGCGCGGTAAAATAGGCGCGCATGGCATCTGCGCCTTCAGGCTGCACGAAAGGCAAGGTGAGCGCGCGCCACGGCGTGAGCCTGATCTCGCCTGTCCCGAAAATTTCGGCGGCGCACGCCGCTGCTTCAAGCATATTTGCGTCAAGCCGCCCGAAAGCCGCGCCAACCCCGAAGCAGTATCTTTCGTTGAGGCGCAGCAATCCAATTGGACAAGGCTCCTCGATAGCGCCGCACTTTCGGGGCGGACCGGGGCGCAATCCGGCAAGTCCGGCAATCGCGCCGGCGCCGCAACTCTCGATAAGGCCGCGCATTCGGCGCGGCGGTTTCGCGATTTGCGAACCAAGCCGCAGAAAGGCCCGGGCGAGGCGCGAGGCAACATCGGGAATATCGCCGCCCCCGCACCATCCCAGAAATATTGCCTCTTTGGCGTGTCCTCCGATCCCGATCGCGAAGCCCTGTTTGCCTCCGGTCCAATCGAAACGGACATCGGCGGGGACGCCGGCGAGCGAAAGGCCGCTGCCATCGTCGATGAGAAAGCCGAACTTTCCCGGCAATGCGTGTAAATCTTTGTTGGCGGCGAGCTCGAGTTCAAGCGCCTCGGCCGCGCTCGACACATCATCTCGCCCGTCGAGACCAACGAGCGGGCTCACCAGAACATTGCGAACCGCTTCCGTCGCCGCGTTCTCATCGATGAGACCAAGGCCATCGAGCGTTTCGATCAGCAAGGGCAGGCTCTCGTCGCGTACCCCGCGCAATTGCAAATTGGCGCGCGAGGAAAGATCGAAAAGCCCGTTGCCGTGGGCGCGTCCGGCTTGCGCGAGCCCGCGCAGCGCCGCGGCGCTAACCGCACCGCCGCGTATCCGCAGCCGCACGAGGAGCCCGTCCTTGGCTCGCATCGGCCGCCGCGCGCCGGGACACCAGCCTTTGCGCAATTCGGTCTCATGGATCATCCAAGCGCCTCTCGCATCGTAGCTAGGCAGTCATGGGTTGAATTGCGGCGGCTCCGCCAGAGGCCCCTGGCGAGCGCCTCCTCGAAGCGCTTGGAGATAGCGCGCGCGGCCTTCGGATTGGCGTCGACGAGAAAATCCCGCACTGAAGGCGTGCCAAGGGTCGCCTCGAACAGAAGCTCGAAATGCTGGCTCGACACCGCGCCGCTCAGCACCGCGAGAGCATAGAGACGATCGATCGTCCCGGCGATTTCGGCGGCGCCGCGATGACCGTGACGCATCTGCCCGGCGATCCAGCGCGGATTGCTCGCGCGGGCCCGCACGACCCGGGCGGTTTCTTGCGCCAGCGTGCGCACTTTGATGGCGCCGGGGCGCGCCGTCTCGACATGATAGACGGGCGCATCGTTGCCGAGCATCTGCGCGGCGGCCGCAAAGCCCCCTTCATGATCGATAATCGCATCGGCATCGAGAATGTCCTGCTCGTCCTGGTCCTGAACATGGATGAGCGCATCGGCGGTCGCGATACGCTCGGCGAAGGTCGCGGTCGGGATGCCGCCGCCTTGCGCACCGCGATAGGCATGCGAGGCGGTGGCGAGGTAGCGCGCTCCGAGTTCGTTCCGGGTGAGGGATGAGTCCTCGTCAATCCCCTGCGTGAGCCCGACCCCATAGGTGCCGGGGGCCGCGCCGAAAACCCGCAAGGGATTTCCGGGCGCGAGCCTGCGCGCCGCAGCCAGCGGGTTCACGTCATCTTCTTCGTCGAGCTCGCCAACTGCCCGTACCGCCTGATCGAACAAGGCGATCTGGGCCGGAAAGACATCGCGGAACAGCCCGGAGATTCGCAAGGTGACATCAATGCGCGGATGCGCGAGGCACGCGGGCGGAACGATCTTGAACCCGGTGACTCTCGAGGATGTGTTGTCCCATATTGGTGTGGCGCCGATGAGCGCGAAAGCCTGCGCGAGATCGTCGCCGCCAGTGCGCATGGTGGCGCTCGCCCAGAGGTCCATGACGACGTTCTTCGGCCAGTCGCCATGATCCTGGACATGGCGGTTCAACACCTCTTGGGCCGCGCGTTGACCGATCTCCCAGGCGGTGCGCGTCGGCACCGCGCGTGGATCGATCCCATAAAGATTACGCCCGGTGGGGAGCACGTCGATGCGTCCGCGCGACGGCGCGCCGCCAGGACCTGGCGCGACAAAGCGGCCATCGAGCGCGGCTAAGAGCGAAGCGCGTTCCGCTTCGCCGCAATGATCGATCAGTTCGCTTATCCGCGCAAACGCATCCCTAGTGCCCGTTTCGTCGCGCGCGGGCTGAAGGGTTTGGCTGAGCGAGGCGACGATCGCGTCCCGCAAGCTCGCCTCCGGCGATTGCCCGAAAACATGCAAGCCGTCGGCGATCCGCATGTCCTTCAGATCGCAAAGCCAGGCGTCGAGGTGGCGCAGGGCAACATCGGGACCGGCGCCGTCTTTGAGCTCGCTATCCTGAAGTAATCCTGCCTCGTTCGCCCGCGCGAGGATTGCTTGCGCCAATAGCCTCGCGCGCTTCTGGTCGAGCGACTCGGCAAGCGCATATTCATCGAATAGTGCTTCGATTTCGAGCGCCACGCCATGGTTTCCCGCTCGTGTGAGAGGCGGCGTCATGTGACCGATGGTGAGCGCACAAATTCGCCGTTTGGCCTGCGCCGCCTCGCCCGGATTGTTGACGATAAAAGGATAGATGACGGGCAGCGCTCCGAGCACCGCCTCGGGCGCGCAATCCTCCCCGAGCGCCGCTGCCTTACCCGGCAGCCATTCGAGCGTGCCATGGGTGCCAAAATGAATCATCGCATGGATCTTTTCATGCTGGCGGAGCCAGATGTAGAAGGCGACGTAGGAATGGCACGGCGGCTGCCCTGTATTATGATAGTCCGCCTTGCGATTTGCCGCAATGCCGCGATCGGGCTGCAATGCAATGATCAAATTTTCCGCGCGCACCACCGGAAACGTGAAAGCGTCATCATCCGCCTCTGCTTCCGGGTTACCCCATTGCGCCCGCATCGAGTCCGCGAATGCCGGGGGCATGGCATCAAGGGCCAAGACATAGTCGGCGAGCTTAAGGCGTTCGGTCGAAACCCTCTCTTCGAGGTAGCGCATCAATTCCTCCGGGCGCGGGAGCGGCCCGATACCGTATCCGGCATCGCGCATCGAACTGGCAATCGAGGCGACGCTTTTCGCTGTGTCGAGGCCAACGGCATAGCCGCCGCGGCCTTGCCTGCTCGGATAATCCGAAAGGATGCAGGCGATTTTGCGCGCGGCGCGGTGGGTCCTGCGCAATGTGACCCAAGCCGCTGCGTGATCGGCTACAAAGCTGACCCGCGACGGCAAGGGGGCGTGAATGCGGGGCGTGAATTCGAGATCCGCGCGATGTTCGGCTTCCGCCTTGCAGGCAATCGCGCGGGTGATCAATCGCCCGTCCATTTCAGGGAGGACGACATTCATGGCGAGATCGGCGGCGCCGAGTCCGCGCGGATTTTCCTGCCACTGCGCCTCGGTGGCGCTGGTGAAAATCGCCTGCAACACCGGCGCGCCGGCGCCATCGAGAACGCCTCCTTCCGTACGGCGGCGGGCCGAAAAGCCTGTTGTATTGATGATTACATCGGGTTTTTCACGGGCGAGTTCGCCGCGAACCCAGGCGATGGCGCCCACGTCCTTGAGACTCGCCACGAAGATCGCGGTCACAGCGAGCCCGCGCGCGATGAGCGCATCCGCGAGCGCGCTTACCGGTGCCGTGTCTCCCGCGACCATGAAGGATCGGTAGAAGACCACAAGCGCCCGGCCCTTGGCGCCATCGAGCCTGCGGCAGGCTGCCTCGAAACGGCCCGCCGCCGCGATTGCGGCCAGGGCCGCGGGCTCCTTCCATGCGCCCAGGGCGCCCGCGCGGCTCTCGATGCAACTGAGAAGCGCTCCGATCTGTTCCGTTCCGCCATGCTGGAACGCGGCATGGATATGGCGGAGATCGACGCCCGGGACGGTCGAGGCGGCTTCGAGCCGCGGGTCCTCCATCGCATCGCCCGGCACGACGGCAAGGGCGAAATTCCGCTCCCGCGCCGCGCGGAAAAATTCCTCGACGCCATATCGCCAATAGTCGAGTCCGCCAAGGATACGGACCAGCACGAAGCGCGCTTGGCTCGCGGCCTTCTCGATATAGAGATCGACTGAATAGGGATGTTTGAGTTCCTCGAGATTGGCGAGCCGCAGGCTCATGGCATTCGCCGGACGCCGCCCCGCGGCCGCCGCGACGAGGCCGAGATCGCTGTCGGAAAAGGAGAGAAACAAGATACCAGCCGGGGTTTGGCCGAGATCCACGGCGGCTTCGGCTTCGTCGAGCGATCGCTGTTCGGTGCGCAGCAGATGCATGGCTCAGGTCTCCTCGCGCGCCAAGAGTTTTGCGATCGACACTGTGTCGAGACCTTTTTCACCGATGATCACGAGGCGTCCGCGCCGCGGTTCGCCAGGAAGCCACGGGCGGTCGAAACTCTTTTGTAAGCGATTGCCGACGCCCTGGACGAGAAGCCGCACCGGCTTGCCGCGCACCTCGGCAAAACCTTTGATCCGCAACACATTGTGGCGCGTGGCAATGTCGGCCAGTTGGCGCAGCAAGGCGTCGGTATCGTCGACTGCTTTGATCTCAAAGACGGCGCTGTCGAAATCGTCGTGATCGTGCCGAGGCATCCCGTCATGATGGGAGGGGCGCGCGGCAAGATCATCCTCGGCCGCCGCATCGAGGCCGAGGAGGATCGCGGGGTCGAGTTTGCCCTCGCGGGCGGGCACTATTTTTACCCCCCGAGGGACCCATGCCGCGATGTCTTTGGCGATGCGGCGCTGCTCATCCAAATCGATGAGATCAGCTTTGTTGAGGACAATGAGATCGGCGCACTGCAGTTGATCCTCGAATACCTCTTCGAGCGGATTATCGTGGGCGATGGAAGGATCGGCGGCGCGCTGGCGCGCCAATCTAGCTGGATCGCCGGCGAAACGCCCTTCCGCCACCGCCTTGCCATCGACAACCGCAATCACTCCATCGACGGTCAAGCGCAAGCGAATGGCTGGCCAATCGAAGGCCTTCACCAAGGGCTTCGGCAAAGCGAGGCCGGAGGTTTCGATGACGATGTGGTCGGGGAGAGGATCAAGCGCGAGAAGTTTCTCGATCGCGGGCAAAAAATCGTCGGCGACGGTGCAACAGATACAACCATTGGCGAGTTCGATAATACTTCCCGCGCCACAGGCGAGATCGCCGCAGCCGTTTAAAATTTCCGCATCGATGCCGATGTCCCCGAATTCGTTGATGACGAGGGCGAGACGGCGGCCATTCGCGCTTGCCATGAGATGGCGGATGAGGGTCGTCTTCCCCGCGCCAAGAAAGCCAGTGACGATCGTTGCTGGGATTTTGGCCGGAATTTTGGAAAGGCGGTTCATGAGCGGGCACCCGGTCCTTTGGCGCGTCGGCGGGTGCTAATTGGTGCCGGGCGAACCCGGGCTCCTTCGCTGGAGCGGGAAGCGCACCAGCATCGATAGAGGCCGAGCACCCCCGCCGGCCCTTGTTCGATCGAACGGCAGGTTTCCTGGCTCGCGGATCGTTGCCTTGCGCCGCCTTCCCAGGACCCGGTTGGCCGGTTCCCAGTGGCCTATCGGCGCGGGGCTACCCACTGACAGTTGCGGGGGCAGCTGCGGATCGAAGCGCAGGCTCGAAGAAGGCCGGCGCCCACCACATTCCCTTTTACCCCTCGAAGCGAGGGACCGTTGCGGGTGTCACAGTAGACCGAACCTCGGGCGTGTCAATCGAGGGCGAATTGGACGCAGCCTCCGAGCGCCCGGGAGCAAGGCAAGCACGTCCGAAGTATCTGATGGGCGCTGATCCCATTCTTGCTAGATTCGTCAAATGCGCAGCCTGAAACCAAAGATGCAGTTTGGCATGGCCGGCCTGGAAAATGGAGCCGACCGCCACCGTAAATTCACGCTTGCGTGGCCCGCAGCGCGCAATCGCCCGCGTCATCCCGCACTGGCGTAATCCGATCAAAGCCGCCGCAGCGTGGGCAGCGCAGCTTGTTTTGAAACTATGGCTCGGAAGAATGCTCAAGGCTAACTCCAAACAAACCTTCTCGCTTTGGCGGCGGCTGGCCGTACTTGGATTTTCCGCCCATCCTTATGTTCGTTTATGCCGCAACAGCGTTGCGGCTTGTCCCGCCGCGCATTATGGTCCGGCCGCCGCCAGCGGCAGCCTGGGATAAAAAGCGGCATTGGGGCGTCGCCAAGCGGTAAGGCAGCGGATTTTGATTCCGCCATGCGGAGGTTCGAATCCTCCCGCCCCAGCCAACTTTAGGTAAGCCTTTGATTTCCTTCGTTGCATGGAGCGCGTCAGGCCTTGGTCCGGGCTTTGCCCGTTTCATTGCTACAGAAGGCACCCGCTTTGGTCTGCATTCTCCCCAACGTCGTCCGACCAGCAACTGGCCGCGAACCATTGGGACAAGCAGACGGCGCACCAATCGCGCAAGAGCTATGAGCTGTTCGGCGCGCTCGCCGGCGACAAGTCGCTTGGGGCGTACACACGCCAAGACGCCGCGACATTCAAAAACACTTTGGAGCGGTTATCGGCCGATTATGGAAAAGGACCGGAATTTCGTGGCAAAGCCCTTTGGAGATATTCGCGCTGGATAAGGCGCGCGCGAACAAACCCGAGCGCCTCTCAACACGGACAGTGCAGCGCCACCTGACCGCTTTGTCAATGCTTTGGACTGATGCGATTTCGCGAGATTACGTAACCGTGAATCTCTTTTCCGGATTTAAGTTTTCGCGGCAAGCGCGTGCGCAGGATCAGCGCGATATGTGGGAGAGTGCAGATCTTGCGCGGCTCTTCGCGACACCCGTCTGGTCAGGGTGTCAGTCCCCGCATCGGCGGTCGGCGCCGGGGCCACTCATCATGCGGGATGAAAAATTCTGGCTCCCGTTGATTGCTATATTTTCTGGATTGCGCCATGAGGGAATTTGCCAGCTTCAGGGATCAGACATCAAATGTGAGCAGGGAATCTGGTATTTCGATATCAATGACGAACCTCCCCGTAAACTCAAGAATCGCACGGCTGTCCGGCTTGTCCCGATTCATTCCGAGCTAGTGCGAATAGGCTTCCTTGGCCGCGTTGAAGAGCAGCGCAAGAACAATCAGGTGCGAGTATTTTCGGAGCTCAAACCTGGGGGTGCTGACGGACGCCTGGGCCATGGCTTCACGAAGTGGTTTTCGCGCTACCGCCAGGAAAATGGTATCTATCGGCCCGGACGCGATTTCCATTCATTTCGTCACTCCGCCACGACCTTCATGCATCGCGCGGGGGTCGCGGATTCTATCATCGATCGCGTCACCGGGCACGCCACGCCTGGCGAGACCTCACGATACACGAAAGGTTCGGATTTAAAGCAGCTCCAGCAAGCGATCGAGGCGATCGCCCCCGGCGTAGACCTTGAGGGGCTGAGGCTCGCGTGAGCTCCAATCCCTTCCTCGCGGCGTGTCGGTGTTACGCAGATCGGCGCAGAGGGAAGCGGCTCCGAGCTCGGCGACTTATCCTGACAGATCGACGACCAGACCCCCCAAAGGGAAGACGGCGTCCTCAGTATTCGTCCGCTAGCATGATCGTGAGGACGCGTGTTGTTTTTTGTGGGTCACCTGGATCTTCGGAGCCGTACGGCATCGACTTGTCGTAGTAGTCATGTTTGAAAATAAACTTCTGGTCATCGATCTCGAAGCTGCCGAAATCGTGCTCCTTGTGTGGATCGTTGTCCGGAGTTCAAATCGTCGAACGTTCTCGTGAGCCCTTTCGCCCGGGCCCTGACATCGTCCGGCAGGGCGCTAACGGCTGCAGTCATCGTGACGCGTTCGCCGGTCAACGATTTGCGAAAGCGATCGTTAAGAGTACGGATTTTAGCGCTGTTGGCGCCCGGGATCGCCTCGTGCTCGTCGGGTTCGATCTCCGCATCACAGACGGGACACCGGTCGTTGCAGAGGCCGTCCCATTCATCCCACCAATTTGTGCCGCAGGGACAGGTGTGGTGTTTCCGAAACCACGGCATCGGTGTCGTCCTCATTCAGACCCGTGCGCGAGGGCATGGGGGATTTCGGGATCGTCTTCTTGCCGGGCGGCGAACGGGTCGGGAAGCTCGGCCGATGATCGTCTTGCAGGCCACACTCGACCACATCGGCACAATGTGGACAGGCCGCTTGAAGGGGTCGAGATTGCGGGCGCGGCAGTAGGACAGCGCCATGACGATGGCGTCCGCCGTTTCGGCGTTCGGGTAGATCGCCTCGACCAGCGCCTTCCATCCGGCGCGGTCGATGCCGAACCGTTCTTCGACGGCCTCGTGGTAGGGCAACCGCGGCGGTTTGAGCGCCACGAGTTGTCCCTTGCTCATCGCCGGCTTGGCGGCTCCGGTTGCCTCGGCGGGCGGGGTGATGGTCACGGGATCCTCCGTCAGCGCAGGCGCCGCTCGGCCTTCTTGACGCGATCGAACAGAGCGCGCATCCGCAGGAAGGTTTCGGCCTCGTCGTCGAGTGCTGGGAAATAGTGGTGCGAGAAATCGCCCTGCTCTTTGGCGAAGCGGCAGAGATGGAAACCACCCACCGGCGGGTGGTCGGGATAATTCTCGTTCCACAGCAGCCCGTAGGCGGCGAGCTGGTAGAGATAGTCGGCGTAGACCGCGTTGGCGCATTTCCAGTCGAGCAGGATGAGCGCATTGCCGATCATCCCGACCGCGTCGAGGGTGCCGCCGAACGCGCGCTGTTCGCTCGCCAGGGCAACCTCGGTGTGCCGGAACGTGATCTTGTTGATCGCCTCCCAGTGGAGGTAGGCGGCATAGGCGTTGCGGGCCTTTGCCGTGACTTCACCCGCCCGTGAGCGCCGTCTCGGGCCGGCCGTTGATGTGGTCTTCGACCGCCTTGTGCGCCAGCGTTCCGGGTGTGGTCACCTCCGCGCGCGCCTGGTCGAGCGTCTTGCCTTCGAGCCCTTGCTGGTTGGCCCAGTAGAGCAAGCCGCCGGATTCCTTGAAGCGTCCGATGATGGTGGTGACGGACGGCAGCCGGTTGCCGCGGTGGTCTTTGTAGATGACGGGCGGCACGGCTCACCTCATTCCTGGGTCGCGGGTCGCGGGTCATGAACACATCCAGGCGGCATGAGCCCGGCGTGGCGCGACGCACAGCGAGATCGCCGTGGGGGCGGTTCGTTGCGGATGCTGGAGATTCGAAGTGGGGGTGCCGGAAATTTACAGACGGGCGCGCCGTCCGGCCCTTTTGTTAGCGGGCGTACTCATAGATCGAGATCGTTGCGTACGGCTTCCTCGAGGTCCGCTTGCCATTCCCATAGCGATCGGATAGCGGACTTTACAGAAGGCCCGAGTTCGCGCGCCAGGAGCGGTCATTCGCTGGTCCGCAGTCGAACCGCCGGAATCGACCCTTATCCGTCATTCAGAGCCCCGACTATGTGCCGGTGGACAAGTTCACGGCTTTGGCCGAATTTGACGGAGGCGTAGTGGAGCGCAACGCATGCGAGGTTTCGGCACGCTGCCACGACGAGCAGGCGAGCTTTCTTGCCCTCAATCGTATGCACGGCATCGTCACTGGCGCGAAGAGCGTCCAGGGGCGGGATTACTACGGGAATGAGTTTTGAATTGTCGCCTCACATGGAGCAGTTGCGCTTAAGTCCGTGTGATGCCTGGCTCGAAACTGGGAAAGCTTTCGCTCGGCAGAGCGCGCCTTCGACAAAATAAAATACGCCAAGCTTCATGCTCGGCTGTCCGATCCACGTCTACAGCGCGAGAAAATCCGGCTACCATTCTTCCTAATTTTCAATAAAGGTAACTATCGGACGTATGAGTGCTTGAGTCATGAGCGATCCCGCCGATCAACTGTCAGCACAAGGCCGAATCGTCGCTTCACGGGCTGAGCGCCAAGTGCAATGCATCTGTGACGCCTTGCGCGCAGGACAGCGGACGATTGTCGTTATCTGCCGGGACCCCCATCCAACACGCATCCCCGACGCAGCTCTAGCTGCATGTGCTAGCTCCACGAGCCGGGTGCTTCGGATTGGACGCCCCTTGCCTGAGCTGCTCGATCTACAGCAGATTATCGGTGCGGCTGCTGGGGTTGCGGGAGGCCGTGGAATGGCGCCCCAAGCGTTGGCACGGCTTCTACAGACGGCTGAGCCTAGGCAATCGGTGGTCCTCGTTATCGACGACGCGGACTCGCTTCCTCGTCAGTCGCTGTATTATTTGGCGCAGATGCAGATGCTGAACGTGCTTGCCATGGATGCACCTGCATTGCAGATGGTTTTCGCCGCCAGACCGGCGCTACTTGAGAGATTGAGTCATTCAGACTTCGAGACGTTCCGCAATCGCATTACCCTTGCCGGCGGAGTAACGGAGCCGTCGCTAGAGCGCGTCCAGCAAGAGGGGGAACCGGTTTTCTATCCGGACACGCGACGAAACAAAGACTTAGAGCAAGACAATGATTCGAAAAATGGTGATCTTGCTCTAGGTCGCGAGAAAACGCCGTCCATCGCGCCGCGTTTAGTCGAGCCTCCGCCATTGCCGACAGCTCCACGGCGACTCGGCCTTGTGTCTGGCAGAATAGCGCACCGCCCACCAGTGGCTTACAAAGCGGCGGTGGTCCTCGCGATGAGCTGTCTCGTCACGATCAGCTATGTCGCTTTCCTTGTTTTCTCCGACCCAACTCAATCGTCCGCCCCGGCGGTTAGGTCGGGTGTGCAGCAGGAGTTTTCTGCGGCGCCGGGCCGTTCCCCGTCAGCACCGCTTGATCCGCGGCAGACCGACAAAGTAATCCCCACTTTGATAGACCAGGCGACTGCCGCCGTGGCTGCAGGCCGCTTCGAAGAGGCGCGCCTTCTGGTTCAAGCCGCATATCAAGCCGCACATCAAGCCGCACTGGCACGCGTTAACCCCAACGGCTCGCCGTCCCCGGAGGTAGAAACCGCACTTGCCCAAGCGCTCCCGCCAAGCGAGTCAGCAACGGAGGCCGATCGACCCGAGACGGTAGGCAAGACAGACCAGCCAATCTTGTTTCCAAAGCTCGCACCCCAGCTCCCGGCGGGGCCGTCGCCGCTGGTCGAAGCCCCCCGGGCCACGCCGCCCGAGCCGACGGCGCCTGGCCGCGTCGCCGCCCTTCAGCGACCGATTGAACTGCCGCCGGCTTCGGGGTCCCCGGCGGCGCCCTCGGCCCCGCCGGAGAAACCCTCCCCCGGGCTTGTTCAGGTCGAGACAGGGATTGCCTGCCCACCACGGGACACATTCGAGAATGCGCAACGATGGATTCACGAACGGCTCAAATGCGAGCGGCACCCTACCCCGAATGGTCTTTGGATCGAATGGGCGGAATATTGCCCAAGCGGCCCGCTCGGGTACTTTGTGCTCAAGGTCAAGACCGGCCAGCAGAAAGTCTACCTATTTGAAAACATACCTCCCGCCGTTTGGGAGGGGTTCAAAGCGGCCCCCTCAGCAGACAAGTTTTACCATAGTGAGATCAAGGGGAAACGCCATTGGTTCCGGCTTACAAGTAAATTGAAGCCATCCGCGCCTGTACTTACATGCCACCGGTGAAGAATTCGAAAAATCGCGCGGTTTGGAAATGAGCGCCATAAAGATTTAGCGCGCGGTGGGACGGTGGGTCTCTCCCGAGTGGCGCGGGGGGCCGCCGTGCGGCCAGCACGCCTCCCACCAGCCAGCGCTGATCCATTCTCGCGCCCCGTCATGCCGCGCCGGAGGCGCGTCGAGGCGTTGACAGGGGGAATGGTGTGAGTCTCCGCTCAGCTCCAAAAGCAGTGCCTAGCCATAGCTTGCATGTCATCGGCGGGTCCCCAGTCGCCCTCAAGCTGCGAGACAAGCTCAGCTGCAGGCATGACCGGGCGCCCGTAATTTCCATGACTTTCCGCCTCTGCCGCGTAAATTTGACCACGAACCAAACAGGGGTTGGCGCCATGAAGAGAGCCGCGAGGTTGAATGCAACATGGATAGGTCTTCTCGCATCCTTGACGATGGCAGGGGCCCAGACAGCCGCGCCCGCACCCGATGCGCCCCCCTCGCCTGCACTGCCTGCCAATCCGACGCCCGCTTTGGCTGCGCCGACCGCGACATCCACTCCGTCGCCGACCATGGACATCATCAATAGCGCCAAGGTGACCGATACCGGCGTCAACGATGGCGTCAGCCCCGCGACCGTCCGCGCCGAGGTGATGCTCGACCGCGTGCACGCGTCGCCCGGCGTGATCGACGGGCGCGACGGTGAGAACTTCGTGCATGCGCTCGAGATTTACGAAAAGGCTAAGGGGCTTAAGGTTAAGAAAGGACTCGACGATAAGGTCTGGTCGTCGCTCCTCGCCGAGAGCGGCGGCCCGGTGCTGATGGAATATGTCCTCACCGACCAAGATGTCGAAGGACCGTTCTTCCCCAACCTGCCCAAGGATTATGGCGAACTCGCCAAGCTTAAAGCGATGGGCTACCGCAACCCATCCCAGAAGATCGGCGCGATGTTCCACATGGGCGAGGACCTGCTAGCGACGCTCAATCCTGGTGTCGATCTCTCGAAGGCTGGCACCAAGATTCTCGTTGCCGAGGTCAAGCGGCAGCCGATCCACGGCACCCTGAAGACGATCGTCGTCGACAAAAAGAAGAGTCAGGTGCTCGGCTACGACCGAGAGGGCCACGTCCTCGTCGCCTATCCCGCGACGATCGGCAGTCGCGAGCTTCCCTCGCCATCGGGCACCTGCAAGGTCAAAGGCGTGGCCTATAATCCGATCTACTATTACGATCCGGACAAGAATTTCGTGCAGGGCAACAACAAGGAGAAGCTCAGGCTTCCGCCCGGTCCCAACAATCCCGTCGGTTCGGTCTACATCGCCTTAACCAAGCCGACCTACGGCCTGCACGGCACACCCGATCCCTCGAAGATTGACAAGAACGCCTCGCATGGCTGCGTCCGCATGACGAACTGGGATGCCAGCGAGCTTGCGCATCTCGTCAAGCGCGGGATCGTCGTGAGGTTCAAGAGCTGATCCTGAGATTCCCCGCCATGGCCAAGAGGCGCTTGGCCTCGTCCGGGCTCACCACGAGCGGGATCTTCTGGGGTTCTTTGATGTGATAGATCTCGTCACCGCGCTCGCAGAAAAGCCGCCCGCCTCAGCGGGCTATCGCGGCAGCAATTTAATCCATTGGCGCACTGGCGTCATTCAGGCGGCTTGAGCGAATGATCGCTTTCCACCCTTTCCGGAGATTTGGCTTAGAGTTCTCGATTCGGCCAATCGTCAGGACCGGCCTCGTGGCATTAGAAACGAGGGTCATGATGGTTCTCCCCGCGCCGCCGTGCCGTGTTCGGCCTCTTCGATAAGAATGGCGCGAATATCGGGGATTGAGCCAGCATGCCGCATCATAGGCTTCTTGCAGCGTGTCGGCCTTCCCGGTTTGGAATAGCTTGGCTATGTCTTGCCGGATATTCTCAAAGAACCTATTTTTAGGGTCCCTTTTGAAAGCCTCGATTTGGGCGATTTGGGAGTTCATTTGCGCTCGCTCATTCTTTGCCAAAACATCAATCCTCCCTAAATCTTTCCTACCTCTTGCCCCGACAGAGGCACGGGGTCAGGCCCTCCTATCCAAGAAGCGACCCCGACGGCGAACCCGGCGGGCTTGAACCTATTCACGAAACCGAATCCCGTGAAAGACGCGATGATCAAGTGCGGGCCTTCCCAAATCGACGCCCCGCCCTGCCGCGGCGTTCAGCGCGTAGCTGATTGAGCCGAGGACATCGATGGAACCTGCTACGAGCCCCCTGTTGACGGACCTCTACCAGCTGAACATGGTCCAAGCCTATCTGGAACGGGGACAGACCGAGATCGCTGTTTTCGAATTCTTCGTTCGCGCGCTGCCCAATCGGAGGGGCTTTTTGATCGTCGCCGGCTTGCAGCAGGCCCTGGAGTATCTGGAGACGGTGCGCTTTTCGTCAGAGGACATTGCTTGGCTGGCCAGGAGCGGACGCTTCAAACCTGTCCTGATCGACCGGCTCGCCGCCTTCCGGTTTACGGGTCATGCGCACGCCATGCCCGAAGGTACCCCCTTTTTCGCCAACGAACCGATCCTGCGCGTGATCGCGCCACTACCAGAGGCCCAGCTCTACGAGACGACGCTCATCAACATCCTGCATTTCCAGACCCTGATTGCGTCAAAGGCCGCGCGCATGGTGCTCGCCGCGCCGGACAAGCTGCTGGTTGATTTCGGTCTACGCCGTGCCCACAGTGTGGAGGCGGGCTTGCTGGCTGCGCGGGCGAGCTATATCGCCGGCTTCGACGGCACGGCGACCATGATGGCCGGCAAGCTTTGGGATGTCCCATTGTATGGGACCATGGCCCATTCCTTCATTGAGACCTACGACGACGAGGCTCAGGCGTTCGAGGACTTCGCCCGGTCGCGGCCGGACCGGCTCGTCATCCTCCTGGACACCTACGACACCGAGGCCGCCGCTCGCAAGATGGTGGCACTGGCGCCGCGGCTGCAGGCGTCGGGGATCAAGGTGGGCGGAGTCCGGTTGGACAGCGGCGACCTGGTAGTGCTCGCCCGTAGCGTGCGCCGCATCCTCGATAAAGGAGGTCTAAACGAAGTGACTATTTTCGCCAGCGGTGGTCTCGACGAAGACGATCTCATGGAATTCGCAAGACGGAACGCGCCCATCGACGGCTATGGCATGGGCACGAGCCTTGTCACGTCGTCCGACGCGCCTGCGCTTGATTGCGCCTACAAGCTCGAGGAGTACGGTGGCGTCGCGCGCCGCAAGCGCTCAACCGGCAAGGCATCTTGGCCCGGCCGCAAGCAGGTGTGGCGCAATTACGGGACGGATGGCCGCATGGCGGGCGACGTCCTCTCCATCGAAGGCGACAGTCAGGCCGGCGAACCACTGCTTCAGCCCGTAATGAGAGAGGGCCGGAGAATCATCCCGTCGCCTTCTCTTGCCGAGGTCCGCTCGCGGACTGCGCGTGAGCTCCAGCGGCTGCCCGAGCGCCTCAGGCGACTAGAACCTGGGATTGCCTACCCCGTTCACGTGGCTTGCACTCTGGTCGATCTCGCCGAGGAGGTCGACCGCAGGCTCGCCAAGCAAGAGGGTGGATATGATTAAACTCATCATCCCCGGCGACACCGACATTCTCTTGATCGCGGACCTCCAGAACGACTTCTGCGCGGGAGGAGCCCTAGCGGTTCCGGGTGGAGACGAGATCGTCCCCATCATTAACAAGATCGCCGGACATTTCGCTCACATGCTGCTGACCCAAGACTGGCACCCGCTGGGCCATCACTCTTTCGCTTCCGCCCATCCTGGCCGCAGGCCGTACGAAACCATCCGTGTTCCGTATGGCGAGCAGATACTGTGGCCTGATCATTGCGTTCAGGGAACCCGAGGCGCGGAGTTCCATCAGGCGCTCAGCCTCCGTCATGCTGAGCTCGTGCTGCGCAAAGGGTATCATCAGGCAGTCGACTCCTACTCGGCCTTCTTCGAGAACGATCATGCGACACCGACAGGGCTCAGCGGCTACCTCCGCGAACGAGGCTTCCTACGGGTGTTTCTGGCAGGGCTGGCCTTCGAGTTCTGCGTGCTATGGTCCGCCGAAGACGCCCGCCGATTGGGATTCGAGGTGGTTATTCTGGAAGACGCCTGCCGAAGCTTCGAAATCGAGGGCTTAGCGGCGGCGCGCTCCAGACTTCAGGCGCTCGGTGCGCCCTGCGTTGCATCGGGTGCGCTCGAATAACCGGACTTTCGCGCAACCCTACCGCTGCGTGCCTCGTCTCTGCTGCCGTTGGGCACAAAAACTCCAGCTCTCCGCCAGGCGGCCGTTGCTGGCTAAGCTGGCGGGAGCGACCAAGCCTCCCTCCCGGCGGGGCTGGTTCGATACATCCCCGAGCCGGGACCCGCTCACCGAACCGGCCCAGCGATGCGTCAACCGGCTCAAGCAGTTTCGTCGTATTGCAACGCGTTACGAAAAAACTGCCAGGGCCTACCTTTCAATGCTATGCATCGCCGCCGCAAGGCTCTGCATAAAAACCGTTAACACGGCCTAGCAAGCGAGGGATTGCCGGGTATCGGCTGCATGACGAACTTTCCGCCGATTACAAGGATATGATCTACGTCGGCACGAAGCAGGAGATCGAGACGAAGCGCAAGGCGTTCATTCGCAAGTGGCGCCTGAAGTGCAAGGCCGTTCTGGAGTACATGCAGGCCCTCACGGAGGCTTAGGGTCTTTCTTTCCAACGATTTGTCAGAGATGCTAGCTCTTGCACGACAGCTCCAGGCGTTCGGACACGGGAATGACCTGTTCTTCGGACACCAGGAGCAGGCCGTTTCCTTTTCGCGCCATGAGCTGACCGTAGAGAGGGTCAATGGTGGCTGGAGGCGCCCTTTGACGAAGGCTGGTCAGTTTCAATTCGACCCATTCGCCCACTTCTCTGCGCGCGGGCCGCCAAAAATGGGCGACAATGGCCTGCTTGATCTGCGCGTCTGATTTTCTTCTGAGTAGGGAAGAGCCGGGCTTAAGTTGGCTAATTATTCGCTTGAAGGAACGGAGTGATTTCTTGGACTTTTCCAATTTATCCATCACCTCATCTGCCTTGCGCACGGCGGCGTCTTTCGCTTCCCCGCTGGCGGACTGCGGAGGAGGTCCCGGCTCGAGGGTCAAATCAATCCCCATCAGGGCCACATCTGTAAATAATTTAGGCTGATTTGCCTTTAAGAAAAGCGCCGGCCCAAGCGTGATCAACAATAGACGGTCTCCATCCGCTTTGTTGAGTCCTCCGAATCGGACACGCACGGCTTCATCCATGTAGAGGTCGCTCGCCTTATCGGTCCACTTGGCTAAGGTGTCGGGCGCGGACTCAAGCGCCAGGTAGTTGAAGGCCCGCTGTTGCAAAGATTGTTGTAGAATGGCAAAGTCTATTTGGGCGCTTTCCACCACTTGGCGGCGTTCCTGCAAGAATTGTGAAACCTGTTTGTTCAGTTCCTCGGTGCCCTGGGGTGCTTGCGCGAGGAGACGGCCCGCTTGCTCGTGCTCCTCCTTGTTCATGGTTGCTTCGCCAATCACCAAGACGGCGCGACCTCCGGGCAGCTCCATGTAAAAACTGCGGCCGGCGAGTTCAGTGCGCGGCGCCGACCGAATGTCGCAAATCTCCGCGTTCGCGGTCGATGTTAGAACCAAAAGGACAAAACAGAATGACCATATGCGCATGTGTTTCATGGAGGGGGTTGAGGATGCCAAGGATGGGAGCCGAAAGTTGGTGACGGCATGAAAGGGTAAGGCGGCATATCGTGGGGGTGTTCGACGCCTCCACTTCTCCATCGAAGGAGTGATACGCCGTGACCGAGACTAACGTTTTCGAACTAACCCAGCCAGAAACATTTTCCGATCCGCTGACCGAGGTTTTACGCAACGGCGCGAGGACGCTAGGGGCAGGCCGTCGAAGCCGAGGTTGCGGCTTGGCTCGTCGACGTAGAGCGCGAGCTGCCGTGCGACTTTCTCCCCGTGCCTGTCCATTATAAAAGCCCATACCGACTGGTTTTCTCGCGTCGCCGCACGTCGGGCGCTTCGCGCAGGTAATGACTGATCACGTGTGGTGCGCTCTAGTGGCATAGGTTCTAACGATCTGTGATCCGACGTGCGGCGCGAGCCCCGCAGCGGCGGCAGTGAAAGGAATGCCCCGCGCGACCACCAACGCCGGTAGCCGCTTCCGAGTCAGTTCACCAAAAAGCCAACGAGCCCGCGACAAGTGGGGCTCGCTCTCGCGTGCAACGCGCCTTCTCGGACGCAGCCTCGATCGCTCCACTGATCAACAATACCGACGAACTCACGGTGCTCGCCGACCCCGTAATATCACCTTTCTCAAATACCCATTTCCGACATTCGATCCGTTTGTGATCTATGAGCAGGTGCCGCTCCTTTCCGTGCGCGAAATTGCCGCGACCAAGGCGTACACAATCGGCGGACGACGTTTGCTCTCGCGAGTTGGACAGCCGAACGGCGCGCGAAGCTGAAAAAATGCGTCGATAATCCGGCCCTTTGCCCGCGCCATGTCGGGCAATTATGGGTGGCGATGGACAAGGGCGGCTTTTCCTACACGCTTGAGTGCGACGTGAAGAAATTCAACGGCTGGGTTCGCTCTTCAATATTTTCTTCACCAACCCTGCGTGCCGCGAGATCCATCTGATCAACAAAGCCGTCGATGAACCGCACTGGATTGTCGGCGCCGACATAATCGTCCACAGTCTCCGGCAACAACAAAAGTTGCGAACGTTCGAATCCAAAAATGTGAGTCATGTCAGATTCTAGGGCGGCGCTTGCCGCATTGGAATCCGATTGACACGACTTTCCACACTGTCTGCAAGAAAATCTGCACCGCGCGGAAAGTGAAGCATTAGCATCGATTTATTGGCGTATTTGTCCCACAGGGCGCGTCCCGCCCTATGGCATTGCCGTTGGGAACCCTTCCATGCCTGATGACACACAGAGTCTTGATGAGCGCGAAAACACCTTGCTCGCGGAATTCATATTTGACGAGAAAAGGTATCTTCGTCTTGCTAGATTTAACTATTATGCGGCACAGGGACTGCTTTGGGCGTCGCTGGCTGCAAGCAGTCTTGCGGCGCTTCTTGGTCTCGTTCCATCCTTATCCGCGGCAATCGAAAAATGGCAGCTGGGTCTAGCCTCTGCGCTGTCGGTGTTGTTCACAACTTTCAGTCGGCAGGTGGGATTTCAGCAAAGGGCGAATTGGCACTATCGGAAAGTGCATCGAATCCGGACGTTGCGGAGGCGGTTGCAATTCGAACTCCCTACGTCGCCGACCGCAGCAGACATTGCCGCCGTCTCCAATGCACGATCGGCGATGGATTTAGAGATGTCAAAGGAGTGGGAGGACATGAAGTTGGCCAAGGAGCCATGAAGTAAGCGAAGTGTTTGTTGCACAAATCAAGGCATATGAAACGCGCAAGAAATGCCTATGCTGCATGCTCATCTTGCAAATTTAGCCTGCCAGAATGGCACCGGGCGATCGCGACGCAGCGTGTAGCTGATGGCGATACCGCTTCTAATCCTGTTCACCGAGAGTTTGGACGTACGTTTTACCGTACGGATAGAAGAGTTCCTTCCGGCCTTGCTGCCACGCCGCTTTGAGTTCGGGCGTTGTGATGTCCCAGTCCGGCCGGCATTTCTTGGTAACTGCACGTAGGTCCTGGCGAAGATCTTCCAGAGTGGGCCGGCCGAAGAACCAGTAGCCGTTGTAGATCTGATAAATGACAAGACCGGGCTCGAGGACAATCACGTGGGGGATCATGGGGTTGTGGATAGGATCAGTGTATCCGGCGATGTCGAGATTTTTTTGGACGACACGCCCCACGTCGGAGAGGAAAGGCCAGTGGGCACCGACTCCTCTGCGATATTCATTCGTCTGAGTGATATTGTCGGTGCTAATCGTGACAAGCCGGCAATAAGCAACCTCGAGCTCACGATGGAGCTCAACAAGCCCTTCAGCCTGCCGGCGGTCCTTGGGGCAGAAACCTCCGCGGCTGAGGACGAGAACCATTGGATGTTGTCCGCGCTGTATATGATTGATCCCGCCCTATCGGATGCAATGCCAGTCGGCCAGAATCGCAGCCGGAGACCATCTGCTTGGGGGAGCATTGCAGTCGCCAAGACGCCCTGTTCGGCTTCGAAGCGAGGCCCCTCGGGATATCCCCCTAGAGCTGATTGACCGATGGCTCGACAGGAACCGCCCGAACTGGGTGCAAACCTTGCCTTTGCGGCTCTCGAAAGAAATTGCGGACACATTGATCCGACCCGCTTTGCGGTCCGAACGAAAAACACTCCTTTCAGCCGGACCGCTCGCTTGGCGAACTCTGCTCCGCAACGAGGCAACGGGAGATTGGCGGTCTGTTATGAGGATCGCCGAGATCGGCAAGCAGACGAACAATATCTTCAGTCTGGAAGGTTTGTGGGAGCTCCATCACCCGCCGCGCAGCGATCCGATATGCCAGTGCACCGGGAATATCCGCGCCTTCGGCTTCGATATCCGCGATCAGTCCCTTGATCACGCGCTGATACAGCCCCGGCTGCACTAGCAGGGCTTGCGGCAGTCCCCTTCGGCCATGAGTAGAGAAAGAGATGAATACCCGCTTCCGATACCCGGACATTGCGACCCCACCACCGCAATCCGCGCTCAACGAGTTGCACCGCGAAATTGCGATCCTCAGGCAGGCCAAGCCCTTGGAATATGAACTTCCGGTAGTGGGCGCTTTTGTCAAAAGAGCCCACTACCTTCGATTTGGCCGAGACGCAGACGTTTTTCAGTTCGAGGTGCGCCTAGTCGCCAGCGTCGAGAATTTCACGAAAATGGCGCCAATCCATGTAGACGAAAGCCGCCGCGCCAGATCAGTGGAGCGGCTATCGAACGCCTCCAGCGCGACGAGACGTGCCGACAGAAATTGGCGGCACTCGACAACCCAGTGCTGTACGTCCGCGAGCGCGGTCTGGGCCTGTTCATTCAGCGCCTGCCCGGACAATGCTTCGGGTCGCTCAGCGTCTTGCCGGTGTCGTAATGCAGTCGATTCCACCAGCGACTCGCCCGCCAGTCCGAGCAGGCGGTTGCGGGCTCCCATGCTGCCTCCCAATAATTTGGCGCATTTTCCCTCAGCAACGCCGGGCTTTCGACGCCGGAAATAAGAGCGGTAGGGACAACGATTACATGCGTAGCGCTCGAAGGCGCCGGAGCACGACAAAGCCTCGCTCAAGATCGTCGGCTATGCTGACCTCCCCGGTTGGCCTGCAGAGGCAAAACGAGGCAGATTCGCGATGGTGGCGAGGATCAGCCCCATGATAGCCGCGAAACTAGTGACTTTGCGCAGGACGAACCCTTCCGAAACGCTGCTCATTGCCGGATTAAAGCAGGGCCGGTCCCAATTGTGTACGAATATACGCAAACGTAGGTGCCCGGGAGAGGAGCGGGTCAGACAATCGATGGCAGCAAACAATAACCCAACGACGGAAGTCTTCGCCGGCCTCGTCGAGCGAGTAACATTCCATAACGAAGACAACGGCTTCTGCGTTCTGCGCGTGAAGGCGCGCGGCAAGCGTGAACCCATCACCGTCGTCGGTCATGCCGCGGTGATCTCCGCCGGCGAGTTCCTCCAAGCGAGCGGCGAATGGGCCAATGATAGCACCCATGGCGTGCAGTTCCGCGCCCGGTTTCTGAAAACGATGCCGCCCACCACAACAGAGGGAATCGAAAAATATCTCGGCTCCGGAATGATTCATGGCATTGGTCCTGCTTATGCCCGCAAACTCCTCCGGACCTTCGGCGGCCAAGTGTTCGACGTCATCGAAGCAGAACCGCATCGGCTGCGGGAAGTCGCCGGCATTGGTCCGAAGCGCGCCGATGGGATCGCCACGGGTTGGGCCGAGCAGCGGGCCATCCGCGAAATCATGATCTTCCTGCATGCCAATGGGGTCGGCACATCGCGCGCGGTGCGGATCTACAAGACCTATGGCGCCGATGCGATCCAGGTGATTTCGGAAGATCCCTACAGACTCGCCCGCGATATCCGGGGGATCGGCTTTAAAACGGCCGATGCCCTCGCGATCAAACTCGGCATCGAAAAGACGGCCATGATCCGGGCGAGGGCCGGGATCTCGTTTGCCCTGACGAAGCTCTTGACGAAGGCCATTGCGGCTTGCCGCGCGACGATCTGCTGCCGCTGGCGGTGAAGCTCTTGGAAATCCCGGACACGATTGTCCTCGACGCCTTGCGGCTTGAGCTCGATGCCGGGCAGGTGATCGCCGATCAGGTCGAAGGGCGCGACTGCGTCTTCCTCGGCGGCCTCTATCATGCCGAGCGCTCGATCGCCGATCGGTTGCGAATTCTTTCACGCCGATCGATGCCCTGGAAATCGATCGATGCAGAGAAGGCCATCCAGTGGGTGGAAGCACGCACGGGCCTGGCGCTTGCCGACAGCCAGAAGACGGCGATCGACGCCGCGCTGCGCTCGAAAGTAATGGTGATCACCGGCGGTCCTGGTGTGGGCAAGACCACCCTGGTGAATTCCATCCTGCGCATTCTCGCCGCGAAAAAAGTCTGCCTCCTCTTGTGCGCGCCGACCGGACGCGCGGCCAAACGCATGACCGAGACGACAGGACACGAGGCCAAGACGATCCATCGGCTTCTGGAGATCAACTCCAAGACGGGAGGCTTCCGCAAGAACGAAGAAAGTCCGCTCGACTGTGATCTCCTCGTGGTCGATGAGACTTCCATGGTCGACGTGATGCTGATGAACTCGCTCCTGAAGGCCCGCGCCGATCATACCGCCGTGCTTTTCGTCGGCGACATCGATCAGCTGCCGCCGGTCGGCCCGGGCCAGGCCGTTGCGGATATCATCGCGAGCGGCGCCGTGCCCGTGGTGACACTTACCGAGGTCTTCCGGCAGGCAGCCCTAAGCCAGATTGTTCAGAGCGCCCACAGGATCAATTCTGGGCAGATGCCCGATCTGTCGGCTCCCCGGGATGCAACCGATTTTTATTTCGTTGAGGTATCCGGGCCGGACATTGCCATCACGCGGCTCATCGAGCTCGTCAAGGAACGCATCCCCCGCCGCTTCGGCTTCGATCCCATGCGCGACATCCAGGTGCTCTGCCCGATGAACCGCGGAGGGCTCGGAGCCCGTTCGCTGAACATCGAAGTGCAGCGGGCTCTCAATCCGAGAGGAGAACCAAAGGTCGAGAAATTCGGGATGACCTTTGCCATCGGCGATAAGGTCATGTAGATCGAGAATGACTATGATAAAGAGGTCTACAACGGCGACATCGGCTACGTCGAAGCCATCGATCTCGAACTCGGCGAGATGACGATCGCTTTCGACGGCCGGCCGGTCACCTATGCGTTCGGTGAACTCGATCAGATGGTCCTCGCTTACGCGACGACGATCCATAAATCGCAAGGCTCGGAATTTCCCGCTGTCGTCATTCCCATCACGACACAGCACTATATGATGCTGCAACGCAATCTGCTTTACACAGGTGTCACCCGCGGCAAGCGGCTCGTCATCCTGCTCGGGCAGAAGAAAGCGGTGGCGCTGGTCGAAGCTGCGTGAATGGCTGAATCCCGTCTGATGCTAGCAGCTAATGACGATTTATTCTAGCGCCATCGGTAAGCCGCATTCGGAGGCGCTCGACAGTTAGGTAGCCGGCGTGCGCGATTTGCCATTCAAAGATTTCAGGTTTCATCGGATCCTCTGGCCTATCTGTAAATTTTCTGCGGGTAAGGCAGAGCCCTAATCTGCGGGGCGCGCAGCCTTGGCGGTCGCTTATTCGGGGATAATTGACACCCCTGGAGCGCGCTCGCATTATGGCACACTTGACAGGAGCCTTTTGGCCGTGCGGCAATGAAGAACAAAACCGTCGCCATTCTCGAAAGCCGGATGCGTGATCACATTGCCAGTCTGGTCCGCGAGTATGGAGGGACGCCATTTTCGGATCCTGCACACATCAGCGAGTTGATCCGTGACTGGAATTCTGCGCCGCCCGATATATTCATTTTTCAGACCGGCGTCGGGACACGTGCCCTGTTCGCTGCAACGGATTTGCTAGGGCTAACCGATGTTCTGTTGCAGCTACTGGATTCAGCGCAGGTGGTCGTACGGGGCCCCAAACCGGCCACGGTGCTGCACTCGCGCAAGGTGCGCATCGATCGCGCCTCCAGCAATCCTTTCACGACGCACGAGGTGTTTGCCGAAATTCAAGGGACCCCGTTGCGGCAAACGCGTCGTGGTGCAGCGTTACGGCGAGACCAATCGTGAGTTACAAGCCGAGCTTGAAAGCGAAGGCGCGGACGTAATCGAAATCGTGACCTATCGTTAGGGCTTGCCAGAGGACACGGCACCGTTGCTACGGTTCATTGACACGCTTGGTCGCGATGAGATCGATCTCGTGGCGTTCACCAGCGCGTCGCAGGCGAGCAACCTTTTCACCGTCGCGCAATGCGACGGCAAAGAGGCGTCGCTTAAACAAAGTCTTGGCCGCGCTCACGGGATGAGTGCAGAACGCCCAAGTGGTGCTGCGAAATCCATTAATGATCAAGGGGTTACGCTGTGACTGGCAGTTTCTTCCCCGGCGAAAACGGCGTCATCGGTGTTCCGGCGCGTGCGAGAGCTGAAAAGCCCTCACCGTCAATATGTAGAGATCATCTCAATGTGTGCGTCATCTCACCACAACACGAACACCCATGGCCGTTAGGGCATAGGATGAGCGGACGCGACGGGTCACTGACAAATGCGGTAGCGGTCGCTCGACCCGTGTTGCAGGATGTCGACGTGCAAGTGCTCGGCGTGCGCTGCATCGGACCCTGGGCCGAGTACCGTTGTGAACCACCCGCATGCGGCGACGCGGATGGCATCGACCATGCCACGCAGATGTTCATCCCCATTTGGTTTGATGGGCAGTGCTTCGCCGTTCGCGAGCTCGAAACTCGCGACATCTACCGCCAGACCGGACGCGTGCGCGCTGATCTTCCCGGCCTCTGCGCGGTTGCGGTTGCGGCATTCGTAACCCGGTCCCGTGTGAACCGACTCGAGTTCGACCGCGAGCGCGCCGGCAATGAGCGGAGCGACGAGATCGCGCAGCCAATGGCCGAACCGTTCACTGAACTGACAGGAAAGCGTCGGCTCTTCGGGTAGGCGGATCGACGTTCTCCACCGCGGTGGCAATTTGACGGCCTTGAGCCGCACGGGCGTCGCGATGGCACATTCCGGGTTGACAGCCGGAGGAAGTGTGACCTGCTCAAATTCGATTCCTGCGGCGCTGAGACGATCCAGGCAGGCCTGGTCGATGGTTGGCTCCGGCTTGGCCTGTTCCGCCGGCGCGAGGTCGTTTGGAGCGGGATGGGAGGGCGCCTCGGCCGGACGCGGAGGTGGCAATGGGGGGGACGCGGCAGCGGACGCGCTGGAGATTTGCAGCGGGAAGGCGAGTAGTGCGGTGATTATGATAAAAGCGCGAATGCACATGCGCGCCTGCGGGATCTCTCTAATCCATCGCGCGCTGATGAGCGCGAATTGTCAACGGCGGAGTAAAAAACCGTCGCCACATGGTCTGGCGACCATCGTTACCCGCGTCAATCTGGGCGTTACCGTCACGACCGCCTCGCTTAGGATACCAATAGCAGAAAACCTTGCCCATTGGCTGCTCCTGGCGCAAGGCCGCAATGCCGACGATACACAGTTCCCTCAGGAGTTGGATGGAGAGCGGCGTACAGCTGACGTGGTCGCTAGTCTCAGGATGACCTATTAGAGAACAGTATCGACCCGAGCCAGAAATTCATGAACATCACACTAACTTTTTCTCTAGCTTACTTAGCCGCTGCGCGAACCCTGTTGACTACCGATAGCACCGCAGCGATGACGACGTTAGGCTGATCAAACTGAATATAGTGGCCCGCATCGAAGACAACCTGGTATTGGCTTTGAGCCGACCACGATGCTTCTTCATCGTGCAAGTTTTTCCAAATTTCTAGATACTGCCTGCCTTGTTCGGGTGTTACTTTGAAATACGCAAGAACTTCGGCAGACACCGGACCCTTTCCAGTCAGCACAAACACGGGGCGGTCGTTTAGCTGGCGAGCTGTTCCGGCCTCTGCGAGGGATTCGTCGATTGCGTCAGTTTCATTCAGAATTGAGTCTAGGGAGGTCGGGCTATAGGCCAACACAGCATCCGATGGCCACTTACGCAGACGCCAGTACTCACGAATAGATTCCTCTAATAACGGCACTACGATCCCGCGGGTTATGCCCGTCCAAGCGAGCGCTGCACCGGCCTTTGCAATTAGACGCAACCACACTGGTTGTGTAAGCGACGTTATCGCTTTGAACCTTTCGACCTGATCTGGATGGGATGCATCCACAAAAACCAATCCCGCCACTTCCGATCCAAAGTAGTTCGTGTAAATCATTATGTATGGGCCGCCCATAGAATGTCCGACCAGCACGTACGGTGCCTTTTCGCCCGCTTTTAACAATGTGAGATGCAGGTCCTCCACGATGGTTTTCCCATTTTGAGCTCTCCCGCTGGGGTCACTCCACATGATCCCAGCCTGGCTATACACGCAGGCTCGCGTGGTTTTCGCAATCTGGTCATGGATCGCCGACCAGCTGAGAGAACCGTTAAGGTCCAGGCCTGACTCAAATACTACGGTAGGCCTTCCGGCACCTCGACAGTCTAGCTGAATTCGCCGTCCACCTATATCCACCAGTTTGCCAATTACCGGAAACTCATTTGCTGCGCGGCACCTACTAATCAGTTCATAAACGGGACCAAATATAGTTGACAAGATAATGAACACAACTAAGCCACAACTAATATAGCGTGCAGATCCCCTCATTTCATTCTCTTGAAAGTGAATATTAGCATCACTCAGCGAACTCGTCAGCGCTAGCGATCTCGATGGCACGGTTCAGCGCGCGGTAGACATGGCCTCGCGCGGCCGGCATAGTCCGCCGCTGTGTCGGCGAGGAAATTTTCGATAAAGTGGCCGTACCCGTGATAACGCAGCCGGCGTCGTTCAGCAGCCGCCATAGTCCGGGGGGTCTGCGATCAGCGACTCGCGCCCCTCGCGGTCCAGGCGCTCGGCCAACGCGATCGCGCCCCCGCCGACGCCCTCGGTGTCAAGCAGGAGCTCGAAAGGCGCTGGCGCAGGACGGCAAGCCGGCAAAATAATCGCCCGCGCGAAAGGCAGGTGACAACATGACCGGAACAGCGCAGCGCGAGACGCCGCAGGTGGCAATATTCTGGTTGGTGCAAGCGACGGAGGGCGAAGCGAGGTTGCTCGCCGCAGGCTGTCCGCTAGACCAGGCCGAGCCGTACGGCAATTGTCTGACCTACGGCCCGGCCATTACGAAACCTGGGCGCACTGGCGCCGCGACAGGACTGTGGAGCCCGCCCTGCGTGCCCTGGTGCGGTCTTACGAATACGAAGACCGGCCGCGCGGACGCATCGTCTTCGACCAGTCGCGCGATCTGTTCGTCATTTACGCGGATCGCAAACTCCTGACACCGGCGCCGATCGCGCGCATCGAGGCCCAATTTCAATTGCCGCAGGAGCGCACCGAAATCCACAGTGACTTGCATTATCAGAGCACGGAGACGCCGAAGTTGGCAGGGGCGTGATCTTGTTAGCCCTGAAAGCAGGTCGAAAGCACCGCGCTCATCGAGAACAACTGTGTAGAACGAATTCGTGTGAAGCGCCCCTTCGCTGCTGGCGATTTTCGACGATTGGAAAGGTTTGACAACCATAAAAATTTGGGATGCCCTCAAGGCTTTATCCGCACTTTTGGCGCCCAATCGGACCTGGCCGAACCGTGCGCCTATTTGGCAGAGTGAAACAAAGCCGCTAGTCAATTGCGGCCGATGGCAACGGCACCGACGGTCATCACCCGAGGGCCACGGTGTCCATGGCAAAGCGCCCCCAGTGAAGCGGCGCCGTCAGAGTGCCGCGTGACCCACGCGTCCGCACCGAAGCGCCAGGCGTCAGCATCGTCTCGCTGGGCTCAGGATGCTCTGTCCGATCGCCAAGCATATGTCGTCTCCGCGTTGCGCCCGTCACGCCGGAAAAGGGGACACGCCGATGATGTGAGAATGGCCGCCCAACATCAGGGCGTAGGCAATGACGGCGGCGACCCATCGCCATGCCGCGATCTCACCGGGGTTGAACCGGGTACGGCCGGCAGCAATCGCCGCGAACGGGACGATAGAGGTTTGCGCCGCGAAGGTCTGCCAGCCCGGACCAAGCGCGCGGCGACGCTTGGCGTCGATCGACACGGTTCCGGCCAGTGCGGTGACGGCAAAGGCGCCAAAGAAGATGAACGAGGCGACATCGCCGTTGGCGACCAGATGCGCCACCGCCCACAATCCGACGCCAATGAGGAACGGATGGCGTGTAACCCGCACGATGCCTTCGGGCGAGCGCGCTACCCGGCCTTCCTGGCCCACGGAGGTCGGGTTCGGCGTGGTCAATCCAATCACCGCCAGGAGAAAGGCGGGAAGCATAAGTATGATTGCTATCGGTTTCCACCACTCCGGAATGCCCCAAGTAGCCACATAAGGGGCATCCTTGTAGGCCATCACGAGCCACACGATGGCAACCAGGGAGACGATCGAGAACATCGCACGGTAGGCGCCTTCGCCAAGCGTCGCGATTGCGCTATCGCGCAAAGTGGTGCCGGCGACGCCGAAATGGATGCCAGCGAAGCAGATCGCGCTCAGGACCAGGGACAGCATCGATGGTTCACCGTTCCGTTTCAATTTGAGCCTATCGGCCGCGTACTAGCCATTATGCAGCGCTTTTACCGTTTCGTCACCTTTGCTAGCAGCGCTGGCGAGCTTGGCGCGCGCCATCAATCGCAGATTTGCCGGGGCCTGGAACAACGCTTCGCGCGACTTCCTTTCCATGCAACGCGAAAACGGAGTGTCGAGAATGACGAGCGACGCCACCGCCGGGTTCATGGTATTTTCGGAGGGCGCCAAGCGCCTCGCGATGATGCCCGGCGCCTCAGCTGTCGCAACGCGCCGGAACATCGCCGAGGCTGTCTCGTGGCGGAAGTCTGCCCGCTCGGGCAAAAATCGCGTCACACTCGGTCGAGTTGAGGGACTTCAACCCCCTGATTACTAATGGTTTTCCGCGGCAACTCTCGGACCCATCTGCATTCATTCCTCGATCGCAGAAACAGGCCCATGGCGTGATGGCGGTTACCCGTTCTTAAAGTTGCAAAATGTCTTCGACGATGCTGTCGGCGAGCTTGCCCTCTGTGGAAGCATAGGACGCCTTCAGCTTGAGCCCTATAACCGTTGTGGCCCGAGTGCTGGCTAGCCATCGGACCTCCGCGTTCAGAATTTCCAGCGCGACTGCCTCGGCTGTTTTTGCCGCCTCGAGCGCCTCACGGGTCTTGATGTTTGGCTCGCGCAAATAGGCGATCTGCGCCTCGTTCCGGCGCGCGAGGGCATCGTGGAAAGCCTTCTCAGCTAAATCGACCCGCTCGGCTACGGCAAAAAGCTCGGCCTCTGGTTCGATTGCCTCAATCATTCCGAACCCTATGCTCTCACTTTTTCTTAGCCGCAGGATCGAGCCTTTCTCGAAGGCTCGATCCCACTGCAACAAAGCGCTGTCGCGCGCGTTCATCTTGTCCATGAACGTCCCTTCCATGAGACGGACGTTTGCTTTAGTCACGGCTGTCTTCCTTTTTGGCAAGCGCAAACCCGACGCGAAACGCGCCGCGCAGGCTCAATGTACATTGTTTGTTCTATCTAAGGGTTCTTTATTTGTCCAGATTATGCACTTGACATAACGAGGACAAAATATGGTAAACAAATCAGGACAGGCCGGCGTTAGGGCGGGGGGCATTCTTCTCGCTCATTCGCCTTCGGGACCGGGCATCCATTGCACTCCTTGGAGGCCGCGCCAGAAAGCATTAGCGATGTTGGCAGAATTGCTATCCAAGAGGATAGCGCCGGGCGGCCAAAGAAAATTGCCTTGGAACGGCCATATTTGGCGCAAGGCACGGAATTCAGGTGGCAGATTGTATTCAAGCCCGGTAATGGTCATGTGTATCGCTTGGACGAACAGGTCTCCAATACCGAAGATATAGATTGTGTATTTTTGGCGAATGAATTGTTTGGAGGCATCGGAGGTTTGTCTGGCGATACAATTCCTAATGTAGCTGCTTCAGTCCAATATGCGGTCTTCCACAAATTAGCTTTCTGATGACCAATCCATATCCGCCAGTTGGAGGATGGGCCGCTGTTGACCATTACATAATGTCTTTCAGATTGTGGTATTATCGGTTGGTGTATAGACTCAATCACCATGAATTTCATAACAAGCCATCGTGCAATAGCTTTTTGATTAGCTTCGGAAAGAACCGACGGATGCCCCATGATAAGATCGGTCATAATTGGTTTTACCTTGGATCCAAGCGAACTCATCCATCCGTTATTGCAATGTTTTCTGCATACGACATGAGCCTTTATGAGATAACTCTGCCAGCATGGAGACGCGACTCTCGCACTCCACGAACAGGCGGGGTCCCTGGAGCGGTTTGAAGAGAAATGCTAGTATGTCTGGTGGCGGAGCTTTTTGGCAGGAATTGCCATGCCCATTTCGGCCAGACGTGTTCGTTACTGATGTCCGTCCGCCCGCAGAAGATGCACTGTACTTGTCCCTGATATCGTATGATAACGAAACCCCAAAATGAGCAATTTAGCGACGATGAAGTCGCGCGTCGCCGCGATGATGCAATCCGCCGTGCTCTCAACACGCCGCCTAAGCCGCTTAAAGAGTATGTTGGCAAGAGCAAGCGTGCGATAGCGCAGCGGAAGAGGCGAATCAAAAAAGCTGTTCAATTAAATCCAAAATCAACCTGATCTTGGCACGGTTACGCTTAAACCGCGCGAGCCGGTTGCGCTGAATGAGGGCGTTGATAGCTCAACCGCCTGCCATGCGTGCCCTTGATTGCGCGGTGAGCGCGTTCCGTATCGTCAACGCCAAGGGCAATGCGGTTCGAATATCTAAAATCAAATTCGTTCAAATATGCCTGCAAGTGGTTTTCCCCGCAGTGCTGATAGGTGCCTGTCATGCCCCGCTTGAAGATACCGAAGAAGCCCTCGACGGTGTTCGTCGTCACGTCGCCGCGAGCATATTCGCCCTCCGAATGATTGACCCGCTCATGCTTGGTGAATTCTTTGCCGGGCTTCTTATAATGCTGCGCTTCATCGGTATGCAATCGGCTGTCGAGAATGATATTGTTGAACAGCACCTTGTTAATGGTTTTGATGTCGAGGTCTTTCACCTTGAATGACTTTGCGCGACCGCCGCGCTCGACCAACGTCATGACCTTGCGCTTCGTTGCCGTACCGCGCTTATCCTGCCACCCCTTGCCACTCACGAAGATCGACTTAGGCTTGCCGATGAATGTTTCGTCAACTTCTACAATCTTGTCCGTGCCGCCGAATGGCTCGGGATCGGCAACAAACATCGCTTCGCGAATGCGATGCGCCATGAACCAAGCCGTGCGATAAGAGCCGAGGCCGAGCGTGCGCATAAGCTGATGCGCCGAATAACCTTTCTTACTCGACGCCATCAAATGGAAGGCGAGAGCCCATTTGGTCATTGGAATGTGACTTGACTCCATGACGGTTCCAATCATGGCCGTGAACGGTTTTAGGCAAGCGTGGCACTGATACATGCCGGAACGATGCGATTTGCCATGAACAAGCGTCGCCTGCCCAATAACGCCGCAATGCGGGCAAATCGGCTTGCCATCTGGCCAGCGGATCGCTTCAAAATGAGCGCGGGCTTTGTCTTCATCGTGAAAGATCGGATCGGCAAGGTTCGTGGACATGGAAATCTCCTATGTCACGAACAATGCGCTAACTTTTTCGTTATGTCAAGTGCATAATAGCCTTATTTGTTCTTAACAGGGAAATAGCGAAGATGGTTTTGAGCAACACTTTTTACCTGTAGCTAAAGCTTATGGTCGATCGCCGAAAAACATGCGCCGCCATAGCAAGCGCAAGGCCGTCGTCGAGGCCGAGGGTCGGCCGCCGCTTCAGTGGCGACCCTTGCCTATTTCGGGCTCGCCGTCCTCGGCTGGGGCGGGTTTGCCGCCTTCGTCTCCCACCCGGCCCTGATTGCCCTTGCGATCGCTCTCTTCGTGCTATCTGGCGTAGTACTCTTCAGTGGCGGAAACCTGAGTGCAGGGGTGCGTGAGGATCGCGCCGACCGCTGGGTCATCGTAGTCTTCGCGCTGATCGGGCTGCTCGACGCCTTTCTGCCGGCCTGGACAGACCGCGTGGGAGTCTGGACCCTCGATGGGGATACCATTCGCTTGCTCGGCGTCGCCCTCTTCGTGGCTGGCGGCGCGCTGCGGCTCTGGCCCGTCATCGTGCTCGGAAACCGGTTCAGCGGGCTGGTCGCCATCCAGCCCGGCCATACCCTAGCCACAAGCGGTATCTATGGTGTTATCCGGAACCCTAGTTACCTGGGGTCGCTCGTCAATTCGTTGGGCTGGGGCCTGGCATTTCGTTCGGGGGTTGGCGTGCTGCTCGCGGCGCTCATTATACCGCCGATCCTCGCGCGCATCCGTGCGGAAGAGAGGCTGCTGCGCACACATTTCGGCGCTGACCTGGGCCATCGACGCCGAGACCAGACATATCATTCGAGCAGACCCACAGGGTGTTGAACTTTGCATCGGCAAAAACGCCAAATGTTGAACGGCTTCCAAATGCCGCTGGCGCAATCCATTCCTCGACTTTCGATGCGCCGGGCTTGATCCGTGCGATGCCACCCGACGCAAGGCTGCTCACATATAAGGTGCCGTCCGGGCCAGCGGTGATGCTTTCCATAAAAGCCCGATCGCCAGGAATTTCGATGGCCTGAAGCCCTTCGGCAGCCAGGCATCGGTCGAATGCGACGGAGGCTAGCGCTAATGCGAGCGACGCGCTGATCGGTCGTATATTTTGCATGTCAGTCGATCCATTTTATTGGCGTTATGGTCGGTCAGAATGGCCGGTGACATAAAAGGGATTAGCGCGGATTGCCGCGCCAACCAGTCGCGTGCGCCCCTCGGTCACGAGCTATGCCATGCTGAATCAGTCTCATGTCGACCTGGAGGTCGACCCCAAGTTCCAGTACGGACCCGAAGCGCTCAACGGCATCTATGTCAGATCATCGACCGGGCAGCAGATGGCGCAAATGGCCGACCCCTCCGTGGTTCAAACTCAATAGAAATTTCGCTTAGGTTATAAGCAGGCTTACGCTTGGACGATGATCGAGGTCAACTTTCGAAGTCGGATCACACATGGCCAATTTTACGCGCGGTTTGCGTATACTTTCTGGGGGTCAAACCGGGGTTGATCGAGCCGCGTTCGCCTGAAGGAGAACATCGGAGCTGCTGCTATCGAACTTACGTCCGACGATCTCCGTGAGATCGATAGCGCTGCCTCAAAGATCACTGTGCAAGGGGCTCGCTACCCCGAAAACCTGATGCAAATGACCGGTCGCTGAGCGGCCGTCATGGCGGCCAGGAGTCAAGATTACGAGCAATAACATCGAAGGAAAAGTCCTCGTCATCACGGGCGCGAGCATCGGGCTGGGCGAGGCGACCGCCCGGTTTCTCTCCACGCAGGGTGCAAGCGTTGTGCCGGGTGCACGGCGCGTCAATCGCATCCAGTCGTTAGCAGACGAGCTGACCGCCAGCGGCGGCAAGGCACTCGCCATAACCACGGACGTGACCCAATGGGACCAAGTTAAGCGATTGGTCGACGCAGCCGTGAAGGCATATGGGCGGATCGATGTGACGATCAACAACACCGGGCTGATGCCGCAGGCGCCCCCTGAGCGCCTCAAGATCGACGAATGGAACCGGATGATCGACGTGAACATCAAGGGGGTGCTGTACGGCATTGCCGCGGCGCTGCCGTATATGAAGCTGCAGAAAGCCGAGCATATCATCAATGTGTCCTCTGTGGCTGGCCATAAGGTCGGGCCCGGCTTCGCGGTCTATGCGGCGACTAAGCATGCCGTGCGAGCCCTATCCGAAGGGCTGCGCCAGGAAGTGAAGCCCTACAACATCCGCACGACCATGATCTCACCGGGCGCGGTAGCGACGGAATTGCCGAACAGCGTGACCGACCCGGACGTCGCCGAGAGAATCCACAAGTTCTATGCGGAGACCGCGATTCCTGCCGAGTTGTTCGCGCGGGCCGTGGCGTTCGCCATCAGCCAGCCGAAGGACGTGGACGTGAACGAGATCCTGTTCCGGCCCACGCGCCAGGAGCTCTAGGCGCACGATGACGCAATATTAAGAGAGAGCATCCGTGAACTGGTCCTTCAACGATAAAGTTGCGCTAGTTACTGGAGCTGCCTCGAGCATCGGTCTGGCGACAGCCAGAGCCTTCGCGGAGGCGGGAGCGGCTGTCACGCTGGCGGATGTCCATGAGGACGCGGTTCGCTCCGCAGTAGAGGAACTGGTCGCCGCTGGCCATAAGGCGATCGCGATCCGCTGCAATGTCGCCGACGAGGCTGAGATAGTAGCGATGGTTGAGCAGACCGTATCCACCTTCGGTCGCCTGGATGCGGCGTACAACAATGCCGGTGTGCAGTCCTGCAGTGGAAACCGCGGATGCCAGCGGCGAAGAATTCGATCGAGTGTATGCGATCAATCTCCGTGGCGTCTGGAATTGCATGAAGTACGAGCTGCGCCAGATGCGCGAGCAAGGAAGCGGGGCTATCGTCAACTGCTCTTCGATCGGCGGCCTGATCGGCATCCCCGGCCGAGCCGTGTATCATGCGTCCAAACACGGAGTGATCGGGCTGACGAAGAGTGCTGCGCTCGAATATGCCTCCAGGGGTATTCGCATTAACGCGGTTTGCCCTGGACGATCGAAACGCCGATGGTTGCGGACATGTTGGCCAAGGAACCGGACGCCATGAAAGACATCATGAGAGACCAGCCGATTCGTCGACTTGGTCGGCCTGAGGAGATCGCCGCCGCTGTGCTTTGGCTTTGCAGTCCTGGCGCAAAGCTTCGTGATCGGTCACGCACTCACTGTGGATGGCGGCTACACCGCACGCTGAGGACGAAAGCTCCTGCAGCGCCCAGGGCCACCCCATGAGGGCAACTCAAGAGAGTCGAACAGAAAAGGACAAATCCGTGTACAACGCGAAGGCCTACTCAGCGGCCAGTGCGACATCGCCACTGGCCTCCGCCACGATTTCACGGCGCGATTCGACCGAACGCGACCTACAGCTCGAGATTCTCTTCTGCGGCATTTGCCAACTCCGATCTTCATCAGGTCCGTAACGAGTGGCGCGATGTCATGCCCACGGTCTATCCCTGCGTCCCCGGCCACGAGATCGTGGGCCGTGTCACCAGGGTTGGCTCTGCGGTCACGAGGTACAAAGCTGGCGACCTCGTAGCTGTTGGCTGCATGGTCGACTCTGACCGCACCTGCCATCATTGCCGGGAGGGCCTTGAGCAGTTCTGCCCGAACATGAACCTCACCTACAATTCGCCCGACAAGTACCTCGGAGGAGTGACCTACGGTGGCTACTCCGAGAGCATTGTCGTCGACGAACACTTTGTCCTGCGCGTCTCTTCCAACCTCGATCTCGCCGGAGCCGCGCCGCTACTCTGCGCCGGAATCACGACATACTCTCCCATGCGCCACTGGGGAGTTAGCAACGGCAAGAAAGTTGGCGTGGTCGGTCTCGGCGGACTGGGTCACATGGGCGTGAAGTTTGCTCATGCGTTCGGAGCCCACGTCGTCGTCTTCACCACCTCCCCTGGCAAGAAGGAAGCCGCGCTTGGCCTCGGTGCCGACGAAGTCGTCGTCTCCCGTAACGCCGACGAGATGAAGAAGCACACCGGCAGCTTTGACTTCATTCTCGACACCGTCTCCGCCGAACACGACATTAACGCCTACCTCAACCTGCTCCGACGCGACGGCAACATCACCCTGGTCGGCGCTCCCGCGAAGCCCCTGGGCGTCTCTGCCTTCGGCCTAATCATGGGACGCCGCAGTCTCGCCGGCTCTGCCATCGGCGGCATCGCCGAAACCCAGGAGATGCTCGACTTTTGTGGGGCGCATAACATTACCGCCGATGTCGAAGTCATCCCCATCCAGAGGGTCAACGAAGCCTACGAACGACTGCTCAAGTCCGATGTGAGGTACCCCTTCTCTATCGATATGGCTTCTCTCAAATCCGAGTAGACGAAAGCGCGAGGGACGAGCAATTGCGAGTTGGCATTCTCGGTTCGAGTTTGAGACAGGTGTAAAGGCTCCGCCGTTCCAGAAGCTGAGCTGGTCTTCCGGTCGCGGCGCTGCCCTGAAATTTACTGAGGCACGCACCTCGTGACCGGCGCCAGCTTTGGCCGACAAGATGCAGGCGCAGCAATGTGCGGTATGGGTCTTGGTCGGGTCACTTCCGGAAATCGAAGGGAGCCGGGATGTCGGCTTCCCACCGAAGCTGTGTAAAAATGCAAATGCGTGATTGGCGGATGGGTGGTCGGCTGGCGGTTTTCGATTGCGGCGAAAAGCAATCTCGCCCCGGAACAGGATACTGGTTTTCGGCCAGTTTTTTCGAATATGCCGCATTAGCCGGCGCAGATGAGCACACACCTCGACGCCGCTGGTTTCGCGAGAGGCGAAAATCGGAAGATCAGGTTGGTTTGCTAAAAGGCTCGCGCAGCGTCCGAGCGAGGGGCAACGCCGCGGCGCAGAGAGCCGCCATCACCCAGAACCCGTGCGCTCCGAAACGGGCATAGAGCGGGCCCGAGGCAAGCGTCAGCAGCGTCGCTGGGGCACCGATACCGACGGTGCCATAGAGCGTTAACGCCGTCGCCGCAAGGTGCCGTGGAACGCATCCCGCCAAAAGTCGCATGCAGGTCAGGTGCAAGAGCGCGAAGGTCAGCCCGTGCAGGGGTTCTATCGTCGCAAGCGCCGGGAGCCAGGCGGTCTCGGCCATTACCGCCCAGCGCACTATCCCGGCGGCGGCAGCGAGCATCGCGGCACCGGCCGGACCGAGACGGTCGAGCAAGGGGCGGCCGGCAAAGAGGAACACCATTACCTCGGCTGCGACCGATAGGGACCACAGCAGCCCGGCGGTACCGGGGCCGATCCCTGCGGCAGCCCACCGGATCACGGCAAAGCTGTCGTGCATCGCATGGCTGCCCATAATCAATGCCGCGACCAGAACGAGCCGGCGGTAGAGCGGCAGGCGCAGCAGCGCTCCAAGTCCGCGGACCCCCGCCGTGGCTCGGACCACAGTTTGCATCGGCAGCAGCTGCGGTACCAGTAGAGCCGCGAATGCCGCGGTGGAGAGCAGTGCCGCATTGAGTCAGACGACCGAGGCAATCCCAAAATGCCCGACCGCTTGGCCGGACAGCACCGATCCAAGAATAAACGCCGCAGAGCCGGCCCCACGCACCCAGCCATACTCGAAGCCTCGCCTGACCGCGTCATCGGACCGGCCGGCAGCTGCGGCCCCGAGAGCGAGCGTGTCGCTGAGCGGCGCGAGCGGGGCCAAGGCCGCCGAATGGAACACGCCGACGGCGAATAACAGCCCGAGGCCCCTCGCCGGCAGATACCCCAGTGCGATCAACGCCGCCGCGGTTGAGCAAAGGGAGAGGATGACCTTGGGGGCATCGAGCCGATCGGCCAAGCGGCCTGCCGCTGGGCCCGCCGCTAAGCGCACTGCGCTGCCGGCGGCCAGCACTAGCGCGATCGCCTCTGGCCGCAGGTCGCGACTTTCGAGAAGACTCGGGAGGTAAGGCGACTGAACCCCGAAGCCGGCATAAAGCGCGGCGTAGAGGATGAGGAACCGAGAAAGCGCAGGGCGGGAAAAGGCAGTCATTGCAATCCCAACGCTGCAGTGGTGTCACTTTCGCCTAGTATTGCACGCTCAATTTGGTAACGTGACAAAGCCGTCCATGCTGCACGCCTGAAGATCAGGTATTCTCATGAAGTCGGTCGCCCCGTGAAAGGCGGGCTGCGATACCGGCGGTTTGGAGCAACGCGCGCTCGGTTGGCGAGTGAGCCGCAAGGTAGCGTGCAACCGCAATAAGGATATGCCGCCCCGGCTCGGTGTTGCCCCATTCGCTGAACTGACGCACCCCGGCCTCGAGAATCTGACAGGCGTGAAAACCTGCGTCTTCACGCAATAGAGCACGCGCCAGGGCGGAAATAATCAATTCCGGCGGATGGCCCAACGTGAGGTGGCGCGCCACGAGGCGCGCCGTTGCCTCAACTTGGTGTTGGCGATCGAAGGCGTCCAGCAAAGAGGCACGGATTTCTTCGACCGTCGAGGGGAGATCTTCCAATCGATCACCGGTGATCGATTGGAACTGGAACAAACTGTTCCATGCCGAGCAGGCGCACGTCCTGTAGTTGCTCTTCGAACTGAGCGAGGTCCGGGACAGGGGCTCAGCATCGGCTTCGGGCGGTTGGTCTCACGAGCTTCGATGAGGAGAAGCCGGACGCCTGAATCCTGTCCGAAATGTCACGCCAAGGCACGTCCAGACGGCTCGAACGCAACCCTCACCCGAGCGCTCGCCACGCGCCCACCCTGGGAAACTTCAAAACCCTCAGAACTCGGCGTATGAATTGGTCGGACTCTGTGTTGGGGGCAACAAACTGCTCTGCTACAAAGCTGATCGCTGAGTGCGGGCGCAAACATGCGCTTGCGTTTGTGATTTGGCCGCCGCGAAGGATCTCGGCAGCGAACGCGCCCGGCAGACCGTGTTTACGGGGTTGGTCCGATCCTGCCGGTCCGGATAGACATCGGCCCGCAGGGCTTCTACGATTTATGCTTCCGCAGACCAACTGGGCTGCTCATGCAACTACGGAGAGGTGGTGAGGTTTCTACAGTCGGCCGTACGGCGATGTCGGGAAGCTTTTGAAGAAGCTTCGGCGGCGCGAGCTGGCATGGTGCCGCCTGCCCGTATGTGGAGCATGGTTGGCGCAAACGTAGAGTATGTCGAACAAGGTCGAGCCTTCTTCAGCTATCTGGCAGAACACGCGCAGCTTACCTCGACCTCTACAGTTCTCGATGTCGGGTGTGGGCTCGGCAAACATGCGATTCAACTTTTCGCAGTACCTCAAGCCGCCCGGCAAGTACGAAGGCTTCGATGTCAATGGCGAGGCGATCCGGTGGTGCAACAGAGCGATAGCAACACGGCACCCGCATATGCGCTTCAAATTGGTTGCTGTGAAAGAACAATCTATACAATCCAGGCGGAGCCGGTTCCGCTGCTCTGTTAGCCGTTTCCTTATCTGTCGAATTGTTTCGATCTGGTATTCCTGGCCTCCGTCTTTACGCACCTGTTTGACGAAGATGTAGCTAACTACCTGAGGGAAATAGAAAGGGTACTGAAACCGGGGGGTACCTGCATTGCGACGATGTATTTGCTAAACGAAAGGAGGAGGCGCACGATCTCGGCGGGGCCATCCGCGTTTAGATTTCCCATAAAGCACGGCAATTGCTGGATAGAGCATTCAAACCCGCCAGAAAGTGCTGTGGCACACGAAGAGACCCGGATCCTGCAATTCTTGCAAGAGCGACGCCTTCGGCTCAAAGAGCCAATTCGCTACGGTGCTTGGGATAGGACCGAAATACAGGACCAGGATTTCATGATCTGCCGCAAGCCAATCGCGGCCGCCTGAGATGCTCGGCGACCTGCCCCAAGCAAAGTCGCGATCTGGCAATTCCGGGTTCGCCCGCCCGCTAAGATGGGGCAAGCCGTGCCGCTTAGCCGCGGCGTTCCGGCTGCGATCCACGCGGCTGAAGAAACAGGGTGGCTGCACATTCCGCTACGCGCCACTAACTATTACGCGCCGAATACGGTTTGTACCTGGACTTCAGCGTGTCCGACCCCGCCCACGAAGAGGTAGGCGTTCCCGCCACTTACCGCCGACGTGATCAGGGTTGCGCCATTGTAATCCGTGAATGTCGTGCTTCAACTGAGGCTGCTCGCCAGATCAATTGTCGTGGCGTGCAGGCCGTCGCTGATGTGAAAGTTCTGCAGACTATCGGGAGTGGCGGCAGCGTTGAAATTGGCGACCATTTCGACGCTGCCGAGCCCGACTGCGCCATGCACCACGCCGTCGGTATCGTCATGGAAGCCTCCGCCTCCACCATTGCCCCATTGCACGGCGCACGAATTTGGGTTGCTGGTTCCAGCAAGCGTAATCGTTCCGTCGTTGTAGACGGCATCGTTCGCGCCGCTACCCGTGTAGATCATATCGTAAGCAGTGGAGCCGTCATAGACGTTCGCCTCGATCCGTTGAAGGCGCGACATAGGCGTTGTCTCCAGGAGCAAGGTTCTGCTGAGTGGAATAAGTGCCGACCTACACGTAAGTAGTCATTTGAGCCTCCATGAGAAGGAAAAAGCACCAGAGTTGATGCCGACCTACCCTGCGCCTACGAAATCGGACCCACAAGCCGAGGCGGCCGAAGAACAGTGCTCTAGGAAAGCACGGATTCTCAACTGCTGCGCAGCAGCCTTGGGCGGATCAGGAAGTTCGGCTCGCAGCGCAAGAATTGAACGGGGGGGCTCTCCAGACCCGCCCTCGCCGATCGTAAACCCCACATATGCAGAACTTGGCTCCCAGACTAGATCGTTTTGGGCTCGGCCTCGGCATATCTGTTCGAGGTCTTCTTATCGGTTCGGCACCCTCGCCTTCGGTGGTCCACTTGCTGGAGTTTCATATCAGATTTGATCCATGTCCCTTCGGCAGGATAAAGGTCGAGTTTTCTGACTTGCACGGGGCTGATGTGCTTAATCCCACCTTAGCTGACACAGCCTACAAGCAAGCAGTCCATCAAACCTGGAGAGCCCATGTGGACGATTATTTCCGAGGAGACCGTCCTCAGAGCTGACCCCTTCATACGCGTTACGCGCCAGCATGTTGTCACAGAAACAGGGCAGGAAGTTCCCGACTACTTTCAGGTGGTGCTCGCGGATTTCGCGATTTGCGTGGCAGTTACTGAAGAGAACCGCATTCTCACGCTCTGGCAATACAAGCACGGGGCTCGCGAATACGGCCTTACCTTCCTGCCGGGATAGTCGATCCAGGCGAAGACGCCGAAGCCGCAATGCACCGCGAGCTGCTTGAGGAGACAGGTTATGGCGCGACCGATACCATCTTCCTGGGACGATATGCGACCAATGGCAATCAGCAGTGTGGCTTTGGGCACCTGTTTGTCCTAACCGGCTGTCGAAAGCTCGCAGAGCCCGCACCCGGCGATCTGGAGACGATCAGGGTTTGTCTTATGCAAGTCGTAGGAGGTCGAGGCCGCGGTTCGAGCTGGCACTATCAAAGTGCTCCCACACATCGCAATTTGGGCTCTTGCTCGCTCCCAGTCCCTCATCCCCCAAGAACACCCAGTTCCGCTGGACAGCAGGCGGCGCACATAGTCGAATTGGGATTACTTCGATCGAGCGCGCAAGGTCCCCGCTATCAAAGAATGTCCGCGGAAATCAGCGTCCAAGTCGCGTCGTAGTAATTGAGCAGCGTCGGATTCCCTTGCTGTTATATGCAACGAAGTCGTGAGTACCGTTGCTCTCGTTAAGCCCTGCGAGAGTGCATCCCAGCTGGGATCAAAGTGATTATCGCACGACGTATAGAGTTGCGTCGTAGAAATTCGAGCCAAGGCTATCGTAGGGTCCATCTGCATTGGTCACCTGGTAAGAAATCGAAGCTATCTGCAAGCGGAAAATGTGACGAGGTGCATTTGCCGTCGATGTGCTCAACGACAAATGCAGCAGGAGCCCTGACGCAGAGGACCGAAATGAGAGTATGGTTGGCTTCGCCTACGCCCGGTGCAATTGGTGAATGTCGTGCTTCCACGTAAGCTGCGGGCCAGATCAATATTCGTGGCGTGCAGGCCGTCGCTGAGGTGAAAACACTGAAAACAATCGGCCATGCCGGCATGGAAGTTGGCGAGCGTCTCGACATGACCGCATCACCCTGGCCAGCAACGAAAGCGTCACCGCCTGTTCCTGCCATAAAGATCATCGGTTCCGTGCCCAGCCTACAGAATATCACCGCCTGATTTAGCGTAAACGTCATTGTCGCTGGTATCGCTCACGCCGTAATAGACCGCTCGCCCACCATTCCCAAGCTAAACGCCGCCTGTGATAAGCCCCGAATTATAGACCGTCTGACCGCCAGCTTCCATCGTTGTAGAAACCGAGGTTCGCGCCGCTGCCCAGCTAGATCATATCGTAAGCAGTCGAACCATATAGACGTTCGCTTGGATGGCGCCATAGCTCCAGGCTGTCGAAGCTGCCGCTGCCGAATGTAAAATCGTACTTATTAAGTTCAGCGTGCCCTCATCGAGAACCGAGTTATCTGGCCCATTGCCTATACTAGGGTCCGGACTTATAACCAGTAGCTGACCGCTGCGGCGATGCAGACTGCGGCGAGGAAGTTGACGGCGTTTCGGTCGTAGCGGGTCGCGATGCGCCGGAAGTCCTTCAGTCGGCAGAACATGCGCTCGATGGCGTTGCGGTTGCGGTACAGGAATGGTGAGAAGCAGTTCTTCCACTTCCTGTTTGCCTTCGGTGGAATGTTCGGCATCGCTCCGCGGTCTTCGACTTGCCTGCGAATGGCGTTGGCGTCATAGCCTTTGTCGCCGTGGAGGATGTCGCACTCGGGGAGCTGTTCGAGCAGGGCCGCACCGGCGGTGCAGTCAGCGACTTGGCCGCCGGTAAGCATGAAGGCGAGCGGGCGACATTGCGCATCGGTCAATGCGTGGATTTTCGTCGTGCGGCCGCCGCGCGAGCGGCCGATGGCCTGATGGTTCTCCCCCCTTTTCCGCCGGCCGCCGAGCGGTGCGCTTTAACGGCGGAACTGTCGATCAGAACTTGTGCGGGCGGTCCTCCGGCGCGCGCGAGAGCGTGAAACAGATCGAGCCACACGCCCTTTGCAGCCCAGCGCACATAGCGATTGTAGAGCGTCTTCCTCGGACCGTATTCGGGCGGTGCGTCGATCCAGCGGCTCCCCGACTTCAGTATGTGAACGATGCCGCTGATCACGCGCCGATCATCAACGCGCGCCTTGCCGCGCGTGTCGCTCGGCAAATACGGCTCGATCTTCGAAAACTGCGCGTCCGTTAGCCAGAATTGAGCCCGATTTATCCCCGCTCCCTTTCCGGAAGCGGTGAATTACAGCCCGCCGATCAGGCCAACACTTTTATGGGTCCGGACCCTAAGGCCGCCGTAAACCGTCCCGGTGTTTTCGAAGTAATCACGCGCGGACAGCCCCTGAAAAAGCGAGACTAATTGCGTTTATGAGACGGAAAAACACCAGACTTGATGCCGACCCACCCTGCGCCTATCAAAACGGATCCACAAGCCAGGGCCGCGTACTGGCGTCACTCACGAAGATCAGGAATTAGACTCCCGCGTCGCTGCCGGGCCGATCGGTACGGGGGCTAGCGAGGAAAGAGAAGCTGACTGGCTTGCGACCGGGTGAGCGGTTGAATTGGATTCTAGTATGCGTTACAGGGGCCGGGGTGAGATGGTCCTACATCCGACTGGGCATGTCTGCTGAAGGCTTGATCGTCAGGTCGGCGCTCTCGCCGGACTTTATCCACTTGCCCGACGAGTTGTCGTATTCAAGTTCGATCCATGTCCCCGGAGGCATGAGGAAACTCGGGCCCTTTTGGGACGCGCGGGGCTGGATGTTTTGCCCCGGCGAGCCAAAAATATCATATAGGCGCTGGTGAAGTAGAGGCGCACGCGCCGACCGTTCGTTGCTCCGAGGAGATTGGCTATGCTATTCGTCTTTGCGCTAATTGTGATTATGCAGCCCGGAAATCAAAGATTCACAACGCCCCTCGGAGCAGTCACGATCGGCAGCGCGCAGTCGGTTCGCGACAGCATCGAGTTCCCATCCGTGCTTCCTGCGGTCACATCGCGTGTGATGCGTAAGTCGCGGAACTCGTAATGATCCTGTTGGCACCCTGTGGTACGAGTATGGGCTGCCTAGTGCCATAATTGTTGATTACACCGGACATTTGCACAAAGGAAGAAGCGCTGGAAATATTCAGAGCAGATGCTCCGACGTTATCCATGTTGACAGGGCCGATCCGCCAGTTACCGCTCTTGATTTCAATGGCGTCACCCGTGGTGCCTTGCACTTGGCCGAAGCCCAAGACCACATTGTCGGAGAAGGGTGGCCCATAATCGCCAATATTGCCCTGCACGCAGACGGTTGTGGATGTGCAATACCATTCCAGGACCGTCAATGCAGTCGAGTTGCCAACGCCGCCGCCTGGCGTGTCGAACAGAAGTCCGATCGAACCGTTGTATTTGTCGGATGGGTTCACCACAGCATCGGCGACATACTCAGTCCACAGATGCTTGCACGTCAGTGCAGCCGCCCCATTGGCAAAATGGAAGCCTACCGCATGGCCGTGGGCCAGCAGGTTATCGCAACGTGTGTCGGCTTGACCATTGCTGAAATAGTAAGCGTCCCCGGTACGCCAATCGAGCGAACCGCCGCCGCCTCCTGACCGTTCCAAAAGGCCATGCGTGGCCGTCAATCACGTCTGAGCTATCGCCGGAGTTCGTTAAGGAAAGCGGACCCTGCGTGTCGAAATATAGGTGCCGAATATCATGGCGCCCGTACCCGCTCGAGACATACGGGCGATTGAATCCGATCACGAGAATGTCACGCAGGACGTTGTTCTTGACTGTTGGGGCAACGACGGCATCGCCGGCATATCCCACGGCGTTGGCGAGCGGCCATCTCAGCGTTGAATTGATGATTGCGAGCTTCTGGAGCTGACCATTGTTTCCTAACGAGATACTTGCGCCGGGGTTGAGCCGAATGCCTGGAAAGGTCGTGTAAGAGCTGGTGGAGGTGTAATTATCCGGGACTGTGCAGCCTTCGATAGCCTGGTTGATGATGGTGCCGGGCGATGAGGCGAGGTAGTATTGTTTGCCGCATGTTAGTCTGACGATACCACCGTTACCTGCCGCAGTGAGGGCGTTTCCAAACGCGGCGCTATCATTCGTGGTGCCATTACCCGTGGCGCCGTAATCCTCCGGGTATTAATTTGTGAGATTGGTTTGAACGCTCGGGGTCGAGGACGAGCTCGTCAAGGTGCGATCCCGCGCCGTCTCGGAATTGGGCGAAGCCGGCGGGGCGGTCTCGACAAGCAGAGGCCCGGCGGCAGCGAGAAGGGCCAGGGCTAGCGGGAGGCGGTGGAACATGACGACAAGCTGCCACACCCAGCCGCATCAGCAAGGCACCTGTTGAGGGGTCCCTGCCTTCCACCCCTTTATGTCGTGGCTTCACCCGAGGCATGCAAGTGTTCACAGGAGCTTCGACCGGGCATAGCACTACCGTGACGTTCTAGATGAGCACGGCCGCTTGCGGGCCATGGAAGCCCGAGCTGCGCCCGAGGTACGGAGGGCGCTGGAGAACGCCCGCCGGCGCTGGGGATTGGACCGGACCTGCACATCCCGGTTTGGATCCGAGGCTCGGGCCCGTTCTCAAGCCTGGAAAGCCAGGTCAGGTGGGGCTCTAGGGCTCGCGCCGGGGCGAGCGTCCGTTGTCCAGAGCTGATCATGAAGTTCCTATTGTCGCCGGAAGAAACGGAAAAAAGCAACAAAAACGGCGGCTGGATCGGCTGGGCGGAGTCCGCACGCAACCCCGGCGCCTTCGTAATTCGCAATTTGCGAACGGAGAGGCTCCAGACTAGGCGAGAGCACTTTTCCGGCCTGCGGATCGCGCGTTGGCCGCTGGTGCGCCGCCAGAACTCTCGCCTTATAGATGCGCTAAGCGGGTGCCTTAGCGGGAGGTTTGTCGGCGTATACCCTCGTATGGTTGGGCAGCATCTGTAGCTTTTCGTCATCGAACTCAATTCCCGCCCAGATCAGCCGGTGTAATCCGGTGGTGAAAAGAGTGCCGTCGAAGCCTTGGAACAACACGCTCTGGAGCGCTGGACTGGCCCACATACTGTCTAGGCTGTTTTCTGGTATGCCGAACAATACATAGAGTTCGTCTAGCACGAAGAACGCATCCCATGGCCCGGCGCTCACCAGTGAGTAGCCCTTGCTCTTTCCCAACTCGACCAAAGCAAGGAGAGAATTGCCGTGGTTGATATCTGGATGGGCATCTTGGACGAAATACACGTCGTTAGGAATTGTGGGATTGAATTGAATGACGAGCACGCGGGGGCGGTACGCCTGTATCGCGTTCCAGATGTGCCACTCGTTTCCGTCAACATCCATGCTGACCAGATCGATCGAGCCTGGCGCATTCTCGCGGGTCAGGGTGGCGTCAAACGAGGTGTCACCGTCCCACGTGATGAACTGACAAAGAGCTCTGACACGATCATAGGGATGGTTTAGTTGAATTTCCTTGTACTTGGCAGGATTGGCCTCAGCGAAGAAGCCGGACCACCCCTCTTCAACAATGAAACGCCAAGTGTTGCTGAAATGCTTGCCGTCCCATCCGCCGAACTCGACGCAGAACCTGCTAGTTACTCCGATGACATCGAATATCTTTTGAAGCACACCGTCTTGCCCGCTTTGAGAGGTGACATTCCGAGCATATGCCTGCAGCCAATTGCAGTCCGGTCGGACGCGGGAAACGGGGCGGTGTTCAATAATCGGCATTACACAGGGATAGCGCTCTTGCAGTCCCGTCTACAACCCCCGGCGGCGGAACGGTTTCAGCGGGTCTCGGCCGCCAGCGACGGCCAAGCGCCTCCTCACCACGCCTCAAAGTCGATGGACGTGAGCTGTGGCTCTTTGCATCCGGTCAGAGCGCGTTGGCATTGCGACCTTACGAAAAACACGCAGGGTAGCCTGACCAGCTGAACGGCTCTGCTGATACGACGCTCCGCAGAGAACAGAATGCCGCTTGCGTTGCGCAGTGAACGGTCTCGCAGGAAACCCTAAGGTGGCCGTCCAACAAAGGGTGTGCTATGAAAAGCTCGGAGCCGAGCCGAGCGCAGCCTATCTTGGATGATCAGTTTCTGCTTGACATTACATGGCTCGTGCATGTCGGGGCCAATGAGGGCCAGGAGCGCGATATCTATGCGGCGCACGGGCTCGCAGTGCTTTGGATCGAAGCGCTGCCCACCGTATATGACGTTCTGCGCACCAACGTCGCTGAGATCCCACGGCAAAAGGCTGTTCAAGCCCTGGTGACGAACAAGGCGGGGAACGGCACACATTTCATGTATCCAGCAACCAGGGCGCCTCTTCATCCCTTTACGAGCTGGCCATGCACCGGGACATCTGGCCTGAGGTTACATTCACGCACGACGTGGAACTTGTCTCAAGCACACTGGACGAAATCGTCGATCAGGCCGGAATGGATTTTGCCGGTCCCGGCGCGCTCGTTATGGATACGCAAGGTTCGGAGCTGCTGGTATTGCAAGGCGCCAGCAAGTTATTGCGCGAGGTCCTCTTCCTTAAGGTGGAGGCTGCCGATTTTGAAAGTTATTTGGGCTGCGCAACTGAAGCCGATCTGACGTCCTATCTTGGCGACCGCGATTTCCGTCTTCTTCTCAAGACGCCGTTTGCGCAGCACCCGGCCGGCGGTCACTATTACGAACTTTTCTTCCGCCGAGACTAAGGCCAGGGGCCAACGCACCTCGAACGACGCAATCGCGACCCCTAACCACAACCGCCATGCCTAGCGGCTCCGCGCCCCCCCATCTGCTTGGCACGGCTGTGGGGGGATCGCGCTACCCTAAAATAGCACTGGCATGAAAAAAGGCGGGAGGAGACCCGATTGGTTCCACACATGATGGAAGCCTAGATCGGGTGGCGCCGACGCCAGCTTGTGAATTGGCATGCAATTTTGGGTCTGACTTACTTTTGATGCAGTTGAGTTCCGATCTGCGGTGGTTCCAGCAAGGAATCACGTCATGGTTCGGACGTTTAGCCCGTCAACGATCGTACCGCATGGATTTGTCGTTCAAGACGTGCGTTTCGATCCGGAGTTGCTGACCCTTGTCGTTCAGCACGACAGCGCCACTAGCGTATGCCCATCCTGCGGAACGGTTTCCCGCCGGGTCCACAGCCGATATCGACGCGCTGCGATGGACCTGCCTCTCGGGGCCCGTCGCGTTCACCTGTCCGTCGTAGCCCGGCGGTTTAGGTGTGGCGCGGTGCTGTGCGGCCAACGGATATTCGCGGAGCGTTTTCCGGAGAACGCGCTCCCCCGATCCGCTCGTCGGATCGCGCGGCTGGACCATGTCGTCCACCACCTCGGTCTTGCGCTCGGCGGTCGCCCGGCGGCAAACTTCGCCCGCAGGCTGGTGATGCCAGTCAGCAACGACACGCTGCTCCGTGTTGTCCGGCGGCGCGCTCGTGTTTCCAAGGAGCCGCTGAGCGTGATTGGCATCGACGATTGGGCCTGGCGGCGCAACCATCGCTACGGAACGGTCGTCTGCGATCTTGAGCGGCGTCGACCAGTGATTTTGCTCCCGGACCGTGAGCGGGCCACCTCCGAAGCGTGGCTTGCTGGCCATCCTGGCATTGCCATCGTCGCGCGGGATCGCGGCGGCGGTTACGGCGAGGCGATTGCGCGGGCACTGCCCAACGCGACCCAGGCGGCGGACCGCTGGCATCTGATGCAGAACGCCTCACGCGCCTTCGTGGACGCCGTGCGCAAATCGATGCGGCAGATCCGATCGGCCATCGGCGCCACCGTGGTCAACCCCGATCTTCTCACAGCCGCCGAGCGCATCCAGTACGAAGGATATCTGCGCCGCGACGAGTTAATGTTGCCGTCCTCACGCTTTGGAAAGACGGCCTTTCGATTAAGCAGATCGTGCGGCGCACCGACTATCACCGCCAAACAGTGCGCCGGATTATCCGAGGTGAGCGCTCCGACGTCTTCCGGTCCAGACAAAGCACGCTCGAAGCCTATCTCCCGTGGCTGGATGCTCAATGGGAAGCCGGCGC